>NZ_JBVHTI010000001.1:0-471266 GCF_055565975.1 Streptomyces sp. NPDC028289
CGCGCTATGAAAAACGCGCATACATCTTCCTCGGCACCGTCACCGTCGCAGCCCTGGTCATCTGGCTCCGTTCATGATCGCCCGGACACTGCCTAGCCCCACCACCGGGCCGCGGGAGCGGTGGCCGGCTGTGGTCAGGGTGACGCGAGGGTCGCGATGACGGCGATGACGACGAAGATGGCGAAGAACGAGCCGAAGACGATCAGCATCTTCTTCTGACCGTTCTGGGGGTTCGGGTCGAGCACTGGCATGGGGCCAGTCTGGCACCCCCGGGAGGCGACGGACCGAGCGGGGTGGCCGCGACACGGGCCGGCATGGGCCGACAGGGGGCGCCAAGGCGTAGCGGGGGCTCCCAGGGGGCGCGGGGGCCGGCGGAGCCGGTGCGGGGTCAGGCGGTCGCGGCCGCCTCGTCCTCCACGATGCGGTCCCGGCCCGCCAGGACGCCGACGGCCATCTGCGGGATCATCAGGCCGACCATGAGGGCGATCGGCAGGCCCCAGCCGCCGCTGTGCTGGTAGAGCACGCCCACCAGCAGCGGGCCGGGGATGGAGATCAGGTATCCGGTGCTCTGGGCGAAGGCGGAGAGCTGGGCGACGCCCGCGCCGGTCCTGGCCCGCATCCCGACCATGGTGAGGGCCAGCGGGAACGCGCAGTTCGAGATGCCGAGCAGCACGGCCCAGGCCCAGGCGCCGCCGGCGGGCGCCAGGTACAGGCCGGCGTATCCGGCGAGACCGCAGACGCCGAGCGCGATCACGATCGGGCCCTGGTGCGGCAGCCGGGTGGCCACGCGCGGGATGACGAAGGCCAGTGGTACGCCCATCACCATGGTGACGGCCAGCAGCAGTCCGGCCGTGCTCGCGGAGACGCCCGCGTCCCGGAAGATCTGCGCCATCCAGCCCATCGTGATGTAGGCGGCGGTGGCCTGGAGTCCGAAGAACACGGCCAGCGCCCAGGCGGTACGGCTGCGGGTGATCCGCAGGGCGGGCGGCCTGCGCTCCGCACGCGCGCGTGCCCCGGCCTCGCTCTCGGGGGCCGGCGCCGTTCCGCGGTCCCGCACCAGCGGGATCCACGGCAGCACCGCGATCGCCGCGAGCCCGGCCCAGACCGCCAGCCCGGTCTGCCAGCTGCCGCCCAGGGCGTCGGTCAGGGGCACGGTCACCGCGGCGGCCACCGAGGTGCCGGCGGCGAGGGCCATCGAGTACAGGCCGGTCATGGAGCCGACCCGGTCGGGGAACCAGCGCTTGACGATGACCGGCATCAGCACGTTGCTGACCGCGATGCCCATGAGCGCGAGCGCGCTGCCGGCCAGGAACCCGGCGGTGCTCCCGGCGTACGGCCGTATCAGCAGGCCGGCCGTGACGGCCGCCATGCCCGCGCAGACCACGGCCGCGGGGCCGAAGCGGCGGGCGAGGCGGGGGGCCATGACGCCGAAGACGGCGAAGCAGAGCGGGGGCACGGAAGTGAGCAGTCCGGCCACGCTGCCGCTCATGCCGAGGCCGTCGCGGACCTCCTCCAGGAGGGCGCCGAGGCTGACGATGGCGGGCCGGAGGTTGACGGCGGACAGCACGATGCCGACGACGACCAGCCGTGCCGTCCACGCGCGCGCGGGGGTCGCGGGGCTCCCGCCGGATGCCGTCGCCCGAGCTGTCTCAGCCGTCTCGGCTGTTTTGGATACCCCAGGCGTCTCGGTTGTATCGAATGTCTTGAATGTCTTGGATATTTCGGATGTTCCAGAGGCCGTGGTGCCGTTTTCCCTGCCTGCCATGAGGCCATCATAGAATCATAGGATGAATGGTTGTCCATCCCCGGGCAGGCCCGGCCGGTCCCGCCGGGCCCTCGCGTGCGAAGGTGTGTCATGCCTCTGAGCCATCCGCGCCGCTCGGCGCTGTCCGAGCAGGTCATCGCCGCGTTGCGGAACCAGATCACCTCGGGCGAGTGGCCGGTCGGCTCGCGCATCCCCACCGAGCCGGAGCTGGTCGAGCAGCTCGGGGTGGCCCGCAACACCGTCCGGGAGGCCGTCCGGGCGCTGGCCCACAACGGCCTGCTGGACATCCGCCAGGGCTCGGGGACGTACGTCTCCGCCACCAGTGAGCTGGCCGGGGTGATGCACCGCCGGTTCGCCGGGGCCGACCCCCGGCACGTCGCCGAGCTGCGCTCCACCCTGGAGTCGTCGGCCGCCCGGCTGGCCGCGGCCCGCCGCACCGAGAAGGACCTGGGGCAGCTCGACGCCCTCCTGGCACGCCGCGAGCAGGCCTGGCGGTCGGGCGACGCGGAGGCCTTCGTGACGGCGGACGCGACCCTGCACCTGGCCGTGGTGGCCGCCTCGCACAACGACGTGCTGACGGCGATGTACGCCGACCTGGGCGAGGTGCTGCGGGACTGGCTGCGCGCGGACGTCGGCGCCGAGCTGACGCCGCAGTCGTACATGGACCACACCCGGCTGGTCGAGGCGATCCGCGCGGGCGACGCGGACGCGGCCGCGAAAGAGGCGGCGAGCTATCCGTTCCAGTGCCGTCCGGACCGGTTCAGCCCACCTTCTGGTGGCTGATCCACACCGCGCGGACGTCCTGCCAGCAGCGGCCGGAGAGCCGTACGGTCATCGCCGGGCCGGTGTCGACCGGGGAGCCGTCGGTGTCGATGTCCCACCACTGGGCGCACTCGATGTGCAGCCGGACCCGGTCCGTGTCGACGTAGGGGTTGTGGCAGTAGGCCACCACGTGGGAGCCGCGGACGGTGGTCCGGCACGCCGCGCCGAACAGCTGCGGGGCCGGACCGTGTCCGCTCGGCACGCGCGCGTGGGACTCCGCGTCGCAGGGCAGCGACACCACGAGGGCGAGGGCCAGGGTCACCGGGGCCAGGCTGCGGGACAGGCGCACAAGGGGGACCTCCTCGGCCGGGCTGGGGAGGGACATCGCGCGGTGCACGCGCAACCAGGGTGCGCCGCCGCGTCTCCAGGGTGCGCCGCCCGGCGGGCGACGGCCCGGCCGGTGGGCCGAACGGGTGAGGCCCGCACCCTTCGCGGGATGCGGGCCTCGAAGAGTCCGTGCGGGTCAGGCGCCGATGGCGTGCAGACCGCCGTCCACGTGGATGATCTCGCCGGTGGTCTTCGGGAACCAGTCGCTCAGCAGGGCGACGATGCCCTTGCCGGCCGGCTCGGGGTCCTTGAGGTCCCACTCCAGCGGGGAGCGGTGGTCCCAGACGGCGGCCAGGTCGCTGAAGCCCGGGATGGACTTGGCGGCCATGGAGCCGATGGGGCCGGCGGAGATGAGGTTGCAGCGGATGTTCTGCTTGCCGAGGTCGCGCGCGATGTAGCGGCTGGTGGCCTCCAGGGCGGCCTTGGCCGGGCCCATCCAGTCGTACTGCGGCCAGGCGTACTGGGCGTCGAAGGTGAGGCCGACGACCGAGCCGCCGTTCTGCATCAGCGGCAGGCAGGCCATGGTCAGCGACTTCAGGGAGTACGCCGAGACGTGCATGGCGGTGGCGACGGACTCGAACGGCGTGTTGAGGAAGTTGCCGCCGAGGGCGTCCTGGGGGGCGAAGCCGATGGAGTGGACGACGCCGTCGAGGCCGCCGAGCTCCTCGCCGACGAGGTCGGCCAGGCGACCGAGGTGCTCGTCGTTGGTGACGTCGAGCTCGATGACCTTGGTGGGCTTCGGCAGCTTCTTGGCGATGCGCTCGGTCAGCGTGGGCCGCGGGAACGCGGTGAGGATGATCTCGGCACCCTGCTCCTGGGCCAGCTTGGCCGCGTGGAAGGCGATGGAGGACTCCATCAGCACACCCGTGATCAGGATGCGCTTGCCCTCGAGGATTCCACTCATGGTGATCAGTGACCCATTCCCAGTCCGCCGTCAACGGGGATGACGGCTCCAGTGATGTACGAGGCGTCGTCCGAGGCGAGGAACCGCACCGTCGCGGCGACCTCCTCGGGCTCCGCGTACCGGCCGAGCGGCACCTGCGACACGATGGTGGCGCGCTGCTCGTCGGTGAGCACCTTGGTCATGTCGGTGTCGACGAAGCCGGGCGCGACGACGTTGAAGGTGATGTTGCGCGAGCCCAGCTCACGGGCGAGGGACCGCGCGAAGCCGACCAGGGCGGCCTTGGAGGCGGCGTAGTTGGCCTGGCCGGGGCCGCCGTAGAGGCCGACGACCGACGAGATGAGGACGACGCGGCCCTTCTTGGCGCGCAGCATGCCGCGGTTGGCGCGCTTGACGACCCGGAAGGTGCCGGTGAGGTTGGTGTCGACGACCGAGGTGAAGTCCTCCTCGGACATCCGCATCAGGAGCGTGTCCTTGGTGATGCCGGCGTTGGCGATCAGGACCTCGACCGGGCCGTGCGCGTCCTCGATCTCCTTGTAGGCCTGCTCCACCTGCTCGGAGTCGGTGATGTCGCACTTGACGGCCAGGACGCCCAGTTCCTTGAGGACGGCCGGCGGCTCACCGGAGCGGTACGTGACGGCAACCTTGTCGCCGTTGTCGGCGAAAGCACGGGCGATGGCGAGGCCGATGCCCCGGTTGCCTCCAGTGACGAGAACCGAGCGGCTCAACGGATCACCCTTTCGTTCGGTATGACAACCCGCCCGAACAGCTGGCATGACAGGCGGCTTCATCGAAAACCTATCGGTCCCGCCATCGCCGCGGGCAAGCGGGCACCGACAGTGGCTCGGGGGTGTCACTGTCGGGTCCCTACAGAAAGGCCCGGCGCCGGGCCGAAACCTGTGGTCCGTACGCCCGCGGGCGCGACATGATCGGACGGACAGGCCACGACAGCAGGGAGACCTCCGTGCCTCATTCCATCGACGAAGCCTTCACGGCGCTTCCGCTACGGGCCCTGGCCGACGCCGCGCTGGCACGCGCGCGTGCGCTGGGGGCCGAGCACGCGGACTTCCGGTTCGAACGGGTGCGCAGCGCGTCCTGGCGGCTCAGGGACGCCAAACCCGCCGGATCGTCGGACACCACCGACCTCGGGTACGCGGTCCGGGTCGTGCACGGCGGTACCTGGGGCTTCGCGTCCGGGGTGGACCTGACCCTGGACGCGGCCGCCAAGGTCGCCTCCCAGGCGGTGGCGATGGCGAAGCTCTCGGCGCAGGTCATCAAGGCGGCCGGCTCGGACGAGCGGGTGGAGCTGGCCGCCGAGCCGGTGCACGAGGAGCGGACGTGGGTCTCGTCGTACGAGATCGATCCGTTCGCCGTGCCTGACGAGGAGAAGGCCGCACTGCTCGCGGAGTGGAGCGCGCGGCTGCTGGCGGCGAACGGCGTCAACCACGTCGACGCCTCGCTGCTCACCGTCCACGAGAACAAGTTCTACGCGGACACGGCCGGGACCGTGACGACCCAGCAGCGGGTGCGGCTGCATCCGCAGCTGACGGCCGTGTCGGTCGACGAGTCCAGCGGCGAGTTCGACTCGATGCGGACCATCGCGCCGCCGGTCGGCCGCGGCTGGGAGTACCTGACCGGCACCGGCTGGGACTGGGACGCCGAGCTGGAGCAGATCCCGGAGCTGCTGGCCGAGAAGATGCGGGCGCCCAGCGTCGAGGCGGGTCTGTACGACCTGGTGGTCGATCCCTCCAACCTGTGGCTGACCATCCACGAGTCCATCGGCCACGCCACCGAGCTGGACCGCGCGCTCGGCTACGAGGCCGCCTACGCCGGCACCTCCTTCGCCACCTTCGACCAGCTCGGCAAGCTGAAGTACGGCTCCGACCTGATGAACGTCACGGGCGACCGCACCGCCGAGCACGGCCTGGCGACCATCGGGTACGACGACGAGGGCGTCGCGGCCCAGTCCTGGGACCTGGTCAAGGACGGCACGCTCGTCGGCTACCAGCTGGACCGCAGGATCGCGCGGCTGACCGGCTTCGACCGCTCCAACGGGTGCGCGTACGCCGACTCCCCCGGACACGTCCCCGTGCAGCGCATGGCCAACGTGTCCCTGCAGCCGGACCCGGCCGGATTGGCGACGGAGGACCTGATCGGCGGGGTCGACCGCGGGATCTACGTGGTCGGCGACCGCTCCTGGTCGATCGACATGCAGCGCTACAACTTCCAGTTCACCGGACAGCGGTTCTTCAGGATCGAGAACGGCCGGATCACCGGGCAGCTGCGCGATGTCGCCTACCAGGCGACGACCACCGACTTCTGGGGCTCCATGGCGGCCGTCGGCGGCCCGCAGACGTACGTCCTCGGCGGCGCCTTCAACTGCGGCAAGGCCCAGCCGGGACAGGTCGCCGCGGTGTCGCACGGCTGCCCCTCGGCCCTCTTCAAGGGCGTCAACATCCTCAACACCACGCAGGAGGCCGGTCGATGAGCGCCCGTAGCAACAAGCCGCACGAGATCGTCGAGCGCGCTCTGGAACTGTCCCGGGCCGACGGCTGCGTGGTCATCGCCGACGAGCACTCCACCGCCAACCTCCGCTGGGCCGGCAACGCGCTCACCACCAACGGCGTCACGCGCGGCCGTTCGCTCACCGTCGTCGCCACCGTGGACGGCAAGGAGGGCACGGCGTCGGGTGTCGTCTCCCGGTCGGCCGTGACCGCCGACGACCTGGAGCCGCTGGTGCGGGCCGCCGAGGCCGCCGCGCGCGGTGCCGGGCCCGCCGAGGACGCCCAGCCGCTGGTCACCGGCGTGCCGGAGGCGCCGGACTTCACCGACGCACCCGCCGAGACCTCCTCCGCCGTGTTCGCCGACTTCGCCCCGGCGCTCGGCGAGGCCTTCGCACGCGCGCGTGCCGGTGGCCGCGAGCTGTACGGCTTCGCCAACCACGAGCTGGTGTCGACGTACGTGGGCACCTCGACCGGGCTGCGCCTCAGGCACGACCAGCCCACCGGCACGCTGGAGCTGAACGCCAAGTCTCCGGACCGTACGCGCTCCGCCTGGGCCGGACGCTCCACCCGGGACTTCAAGGACGTCGACCCCGGCGCGCTCGACGCCGAGCTCGCGGTGCGGCTCGGCTGGGCCGAGCGGCGCGTGGACCTCCCGGCCGGCCGGTACGAGACGCTGCTGCCGCCGACCGCCGTCGCCGACCTGCTGATCTACCAGCTGTGGTCGGCGTCCGGGCGGGACGCGGCCGAGGGCCGGACGGTGTTCTCCAAGCCGGGCGGCGGCACCCGCGTCGGCGAGAAGCTGACCGATCTGCCGCTGACCCTGCGCAGCGACCCGAACGAGCCGGGCCTGGAGTCCGCGCCCTTCGTCGTCGCGCACTCCTCCGGCGGCGACCAGTCTGTCTTCGACAACGGGCTGCCGGTCGGCGGCACCGAGTGGGTGTCGGGCGGTGAGCTGAAGCACCTGACGACCACCCGGCACACGGCCGGCCTGACCGGGCTTCCGGTCGCCCCGGCGGGCGGCAACCTGATCCTGGACGGCGGCCGGGACCGCTCGCTGGAGGACATGGTCGCCGCCACCGAGCGGGGGCTGCTGCTGACCTGCCTCTGGTACATCCGCGAGGTCGACCCGGCGACGCTGCTGCTCACCGGCCTGACCCGGGACGGCGTCTATCTGGTGGAGAACGGCCAGGTCACCGGGCAGGTGAACAACTTCCGGTTCAACGAGTCGCCGGTGAACCTGCTGGGGCGGGCGACCGAGGCCGGGCGCACGGAAAAGACGCTGCCGCGGGAATGGAGCGACTGGTTCACTAGGGCTGCGATGCCCGCGCTGCGGGTGCCCGACTTCAATATGAGCTCTGTCAGCCAGGGCGTATAACCTCGTACCTGATTACGAGACCACCCAAGGAGATACGAGAACCGTGACGGACATCGTCGACGAGCTGAAGTGGCGGGGGCTGTTCGCCCTGTCCACTGACGAGGACGCTTTGCGCAAGGCGCTCGCGGACGGTCCCGTCACGTTCTATTGCGGTTTCGACCCGACCGCGCCGTCCCTGCACGTCGGGCACCTGGTGCAGGTGCTCACCGTGCGCCGGCTCCAGCAGGCCGGTCACCGGCCGCTGGCGCTGGTGGGCGGGGCGACGGGTCTGATCGGCGACCCGCGCCCGACGGCCGAGCGCACGCTCAACGACCCCGAGACGGTCGCCGGCTGGGTCGGCAGGCTGCGCGCCCAGATCGAGCCGTTCCTGTCCTTCGAGGGCGAGAACGCGGCCGTCATGGTCAACAACCTCGACTGGACCGAGGGCCTGTCCGCGATCGAGTTCCTGCGGGACATCGGCAAGCACTTCCGCGTCAACAAGATGCTGACCAAGGACTCCGTGGCCCGCCGCCTGGAGTCCGACCAGGGCATCAGCTACACGGAGTTCAGCTACCAGATCCTCCAGGGCATGGACTTCCTCCAGCTGTTCCGGCGGTACGGCTGCACGCTCCAGCAGGGCGGCAGCGACCAGTGGGGCAACCTCACGGCGGGGCTGGACCTGATCCACCGCCTGGAGCCGCACGCCAGTGTGCACGCGCTGGCGACGCCGCTGATGACCAAGGCGGACGGCACGAAGTTCGGCAAGACCGAGGGCGGAGCCATCTGGCTCGACGCCGAGATGACGACGCCGTACGCGTTCTACCAGTTCTGGCTGAACGTGGACGACCGGGACATCTCGTCGTACATGCGGATCCTGTCCTTCAGGTCCCGTACGGAGCTCGAGGAGCTGGAGAAGCAGACCGAGGAGCGTCCGCAGGCGCGGGCGGCGCAGCGGGCGCTGGCCGAGGAGCTGACGACGCTCGTCCACGGGGCCGACCAGACGGCTGCCGTGATGGCCGCGTCCCGTGCCCTCTTCGGGCAGGGCGAGCTGGCGGAGCTGGACGACCGGACGCTGGCCGCGGCACTGTCCGAGGTGCCGCATGTCCGGGTCGCCGAGCTGGGTCCGGTGGTCGACCTGTTCGCCGAGGTCGGGCTGGTGGCCTCCAAGTCCGCTGCGCGGCGGACCGTGAAGGAGGGCGGGGCCTACGTGAACAACGTGAAGGTGACCGCCGAGGATGCAGTGCCGGATCGTGCGGAGCTGCTGCACGGGCGGTGGCTGGTGCTGCGGCGCGGGAAGAAGAATCTGGCGGCGGTGGAGGTCGTCGGTTCGTAGACGCCGTAGGGGTGCGGGGTGCGTTGTCGGCCGCGGGTTCGACGTGGCTGGTCGCGCAGTTCCCCGCGCCCCTTTCGGGGCGCTTGAGTTCGGGGCGCCGTGAAGTGCCGGGCGCTGTGACGTTCGGGGCGTCTCAGATGCGCTGCTTTCGCTTTCCCAGGGTCGCCATGTACGCCATGTCGCCCAGGAAGACGATGATGATGGCCGCCACCAGCTGGAACAGGTGACGGGTCCAGTCGATGCCCGGTGTCGCCGCCACGCCCGCCGCGCGGGCGACCGCGTTGCCGGCGATGGCGCCCAGGATGCCGAAGATGGTCGTCAGCCAGAGGGGGCTGTGCTGCTTGCCCGGGATGATCGCCTTCGCGATCAGGCCCAGCACGAAACCCACGATGATCGCCCACAACCAGCCCATGACTGCCTCCTCGTACGGCTCGACGTGAGCATTACGCCAAGTCTCGGCCCGTACGTCGTACGGCGCATGTCGGTACCGCCGTACGCGCTACGGCGCAGGGCGTTCACGCAGGCAGGGGGCGACCCGGTCTCGAAGGCGGCGCAGGCGCGGCGTACCGTGGGAAGGGTCCTGGCCCGGTTCCCCGAGCGGGTGCGGACCGGGTACGGGCCGGGGAGTGTCCGATGCGGGCGGATGGTGGAATGTGATGCGGAAACAGCGCGGCGACGGCAACGTCCAGGTGTTCCGGATCACCGGAGCCCGTACCGGCCTGGCGGAGGACGTACGCGGCCGGCAGCGGCGGTACGTCATCTCGATGGGCATCCGGACCATGTCGGTGATCCTCGCGGTGACGTTGTGGAACGTCGAACGGTATGTCGCCGTCGTGGCCCTGGTGCTGGGGGCGCTGCTCCCCTATGTCGCCGTCGTCGTCGCCAACGCCGGACGGGAGCGGCCGCAGTCGCTTCCGTCGACCTTCGGGGTCGCGCCCACCCGGCTGATGATCGCGCCGCCGCGGGCGGAGGAGACGCAGGCGGAATCCGTCCCGGAGGACGTGGTGGCGGATCCCGCGGCGGGCGCCGTGCGGGGCGAGCGGCCGGAGTCGGTCTGAGTGCCGGGGACGTGGTGCGGACGGTCGGGGACTCCGCCCGAAGCTCAAGAAATGCTCAGATCAATCGTGCTGTTCCAGTGCCGGGCCAAGGGTGACCCGTGACATACTGCGTACGCGCTCCGCATCCCCCGTCGGAGCGACGGACCGACGCCGGGCAGCTCCCCCCGTGGCTGCTCGGCGTCGCCTTGTTTACGGGGCTTTTGTGCGAGACGACGCGGTGCGAGACGAAGCGATGAGTGACGTTATCTGTTCGGCGAAGGGCTGTCGGGCCGCCGCGGTGTGGGTGCTGGCGTGGAACAACCCGAAGATCCACACGCCGGAGCGGCGCAAGACCTGGCTCGCCTGTGAGGAGCACCGGGAGCATCTCTCGCAGTTCCTGGGGGTGCGGGGGTTCCTGAAGGACGTCGTGCTGTTGCGGGAGTGGGAATCGCCCGAGTCGCCCGAGCAGGACGGGTAGGCCTGGTTGGCCCGGTAGGCCGGGCTAGCCGCCGATCGCGGACATCGGCCGGTCCGGCTGCACGAACTGCGGGTCGTCCAGTCCTGCCCCCGCCTTCTTGCCCCACATCGCCAGCCGCCACCTGCGGGCGATCTCCTCGTCCGCCGCGCCCGAGCGGAGCGCACCGCGCAGGTCCGTCTCCTCCCGCGCGAACAGGCAGGTCCGTATCTGGCCGTCGGCCGTGAGGCGGGTGCGGTCGCAGGCCGCGCAGAACGGGCGGGTGACCGAGGCGATGACGCCGACGCGGTGCGGGCCGCCGTCGACCAGCCAGCGCTCCGCCGGGGCCGAGCCGCGGTCGCCCGCGCCCTCAGGGGTGAGGTCGAAGCGGGTGCGGAGCGAGGCGAGGATGTCGCCGGCCGTCACCATGCTGTCCCGCTTCCAGCCGTGCTGGGCGTCGAGGGGCATCTGCTCGATGAAGCGCAGTTCGTAGTCGTGGGCCAACGCCCAGGCGAGGAGGTCGGGGGCCTCGTCCTCGTTCAGTCCCGGCATCAGGACCGTGTTGACCTTGACCGGGGTGAGACCGGCGTCGTGGGCGGCCCGCAGGCCGTCCAGCACGTCCTGGTGGCGGTCGCGGCGGGTCAGGGTCTTGAAGACGTCCGGGCGGAGGGTGTCCAGGGAGACGTTGACCCGGTCCAGGCCGGCCGCCCTGAGGGCCGTCGCGGTGCGGCGCAGGCCGATGCCGTTGGTCGTCAGGGACATCCGGGGGCGGGGGGCCAGGGCCGCGACCCGCTCCACGATGCCGACCAGGCCGGGGCGCAGCAACGGCTCACCGCCGGTGAAGCGCACCTCCTCGACACCCAGCAGGCGGACGGCGATGTCGATCAGCCGGACGATCTCGTCGTCCGTGAGCAGGTCGGGCTTGGCCAGCCACTGCAGGCCCTCCTCGGGCATGCAGTACGTACAGCGCAGGTTGCACCGGTCGGTCAGCGAGACTCTCAGGTCGGTGGCCACCCGGCCATAGGTGTCGATGAGCACGCGGGCCCCCTCCCTCGTCGCGGATCAGATCTCTGCCGTCACATGCGAGCCTACGTGACGGCACCGACATCGTGAGAGGCCCGATACCACGAGGTACGACGCGGCCGCGTCGTAGGATCCTATGATCCCGTCGACGCGGCCAGTCGTACGAAGCTCAGTGCGCTCCGGTGCCGGTCAGGGACCGCACCTCCAGCTCCGCGTACTTGCCGGCGTCCGGGACCTCCTTCGAGAGCAGAGTGCCCACGACACCGAGGAGGAATCCGACCGGGATCGAGATGATGCCCGGGTTCTCCAGCGGGAACCAGTGGAAGTCGACGTCCGGGAACATCGACGTCTCCTTGCCGGACACCACCGGTGAGAACAGCACCAGGCCGACCGCGGTGACCAGGCCGCCGTAGATCGACCAGAGGGCTCCGGCCGTGGTGAACCGCTTCCAGAAGAGGCTGTAGAGGATGGTCGGCAGGTTGGCGGAGGCGGCGACCGCGAAGGCGAGGGCCACCAGGCCGGCGACGTTCAGGTCACGGGCGAGGGCGCCGAGGAGGATGGAGACGGCACCGATGCCGACGGTGGCGTACCGGGCCGCGTTGATCTCCTGCTTCTCGGTGGCCTGGCCCTTCTTGATGACGTTGGCGTAGATGTCGTGCGCGAAGGACGACGAGGACGCCAGGGTGAGGCCCGCGACCACCGCGAGGATCGTCGCGAAGGCCACCGCCGAGATCGTGGCCAGCAGGATCGCGCCCCAGGTGGAGTCGACGCCGCCCAGGTGGAGGGCGAGGAGGGGCGCCGCGGTGTTGCCGGACTTGTTGGACGCGATGATCTCGTCGGGTTTGATCAGCGCGGCCGCGCCGAAGCCGAGGGCGAGGGTCATCAGGTAGAAGGCGCCGATCAGGCCGATCGCCCAGAGGACCGACTTCCGGGCCGCCTTGGCGGTGGGCACGGTGTAGAAGCGGATCAGGATGTGCGGCAGGCCGGCGGTGCCGAGGACCAGGGCGATGCCGAGGGAGAGGAAGTCCAGTTTGCTGGTGCCGGTGGCGCCGTACTTCAGGCCGGGCTCCAGGAAGGCGGACCCCTTGCCGCTGTTGTCGGCGGCCTTGCCGAGCAGGTCGGAGACGTTGAAGTGGAACTTGGCCAGCACCATGAAGGTCAGCAGCAGGGCGCCCGCGATGAGCAGCACGGCCTTGACCATCTGGACCCAGGTGGTGCCCTTCATGCCGCCGATGGTGACGTAGACGATCATCAGGACGCCGACCAGGGCGACGATGCCGATCTTGCCGCCGTCGCTCGTGATGCCGAGGAGGAGGGAGACGAGGACGCCCGCACCCGCCATCTGGGCCAGCAGGTAGAAGATCGAGACGACGATCGTGGAAGTGCCGGCGGCGGTGCGGACCGGACGCTGGCGCATGCGGTAGGCCAGCACGTCGCCCATGGTGTAGCGGCCGGAGTTGCGCAGCGGCTCGGCGACCAGGAGCAGGGCGACGAGCCAGGCGACCAGGAATCCGATGGAGTACAGGAAACCGTCGTAGCCGAACAGGGCGATGGCGCCGGCGATGCCGAGGAAGGACGCGGCGGACATGTAGTCACCGGAGACGGCGAGGCCGTTCTGGAAGCCGGTGAACTGGCGGCCGCCCGCGTAGAAGTCGGCGGCGTCCTTGGTCTGGCGGCCGGCCCAGACGGTGATGACGAGGGTCGCGGCGACGAACACCGCGAACAGGGTGATGATCAGCGTCCGGTGCTCGCTCGCCTCGCCGGCCGCCAGTGTGATCGCGGGGCTCATGCGCCGCCCTCCATCCGGGACTTGATGGCCTCGGCCTGGGGGTCGAGCCTGGCGGCGGCGTGCCGGGCGTACCACCAGGCGATGAGGAACGTGGTGAGGAACTGGGCGAGGCCGAGGACCAGGGCCACGTTGACGTTGCCGACGACCTTGGTGCCCATGAAGTCGTCCGCGTAGCTGGAGAGCAGGACGTACAGCAGGTACCAGGCGATGAAGGCGATGGTCAGGGGGAAGGCGAAGGAGCGGTGGGAGTGCCGCAGTTCGGCGAACTCCGGACTCTGCTGCACCTCGGCGAACTCCTCGCCGGAGGGGTGCCGGGTCTGTGTGTTCGAGGGCGGTGGTGTCTCGGTGGCCACGGAGTCTCCTCGCGATACGGACATGCGGATTCTGACCTCACAGACATGTGGACCACGCACGCGAAGTAGTGGGGCGACTCCGGTGCGTGATTCCGACGGGGGGCCTCGATCCTGCTGTGGCTCCCTCCCCGAGGTCACGGCGCCACGCGTGGACAGGTTCAACTCGCCGGGGTTCTTTCGGAAGTCGTCGGCGCAAGTCACCTCCGGTCATTGCTGGCCGGTGAGTGCGGGAGATAGCTTCGGCCCTGCACCACCCGTCATGTACCTGCCCAAGCGCCCACTCGCGTCTTGGGCGGGCCCGTTTTTCGGCTGATGTCCTTCGGTCGATGTTCCGGATGATGTGGAGACCCCATGGCTCATCTGCGTTCCAGACGCGGACTGGCGCTCGCCGTCCCGGTGGTCCTGTCACTGACAGCCTCGCTCGGCCTCCTGCCGGCGGCGGCTTCCGCGGTCCCGCTGCCCGCCCGGGCGACGCAGTCGGCGGACGGGCCGGACCTGGCCTATGTCGTCAACACCAGGACGGACCACCGCACCATCGAGTCGGTGCAGCGGGCGATCACCCGCAACGGCGGCACGATCATCGCGACGTACGACACGATCGGCGTGATCGTCGTGCACTCGGCGAACCCGGACTTCGGCACGGCGCTGCGGGCGGTGCGCGGGGTGCAGTCGGCGGGCGCCACCCGGACGGCTCCGCTGAGCGCGGCGGGGACCACGGACGAGGGCGCGGTGCAGGTCCTGTCGAAGGCGGAGGCCGCGAGGGTCGAGCAGAGGTCGACGGCCGGCCAGGAACCCCTTGAAGCGGACCAGTGGGATCTGCGGACGATCGGCGCCGACAAGGCCGCCGCGATCGACCCGGGGAGCCGCTCGGTGACCGTCGGCATCATCGACACGGGTGTCGACGACACCCACCCGGACATCGCCCCGAACTTCTCCGCCTCGCAGTCCGCCAACTGCGTGAGCGGCAAGGCGGACACGACGTACGGGGCCTGGCGGCCGGTGGACGCCGACCACTACCACGGCACCCACGTCGCCGGTGAGATAGCCGCGGCCCGCAACGGGATCGGCGTGGCCGGCGTGGCACCGGGCGTGAAGGTCGCGAGCATCACGGTGGCCCAGCCCGACGCGACGCAGCTGTTCTACCCGGAGAGCGTGGTCTGCGCCTTCGTCTTCGCCGCCGACCACGGCATCGAGATCACCAACAACAGCTACTACGTGGATCCGTGGCTGTACAACTGCATGGACGACCCTGATCAACGTGCCATCGTTGACGCGGTCAACAGGGCTCAGCTGTACGCGCAGCGCAAGGGCACGCTCAACGTGGCCTCGGCGGGCAACTCGAACGACGACCTCGACTCACACGCCCTCACGGACACCTCCAGCCCGGACGACTCGACGGCCACCACCCGGACGGTCGACCCGCACGAGTGCTTCGACGTGCCGACCCAGCTGCCCGGTGTGGTCACCGTGAGCGCGGTCGGCGTCAACGACACGAAGTCCTACTACTCCAGCTACGGCCAGGGCGTCGTCGACGTGGCGGGCCCGGGCGGCGACAAGTACCAGATCCCGGACACGCCGTCGAAGAACGGCCGCATCCTGTCGACCCTGCCGAACGACCAGTACGGCTTCCTCCAGGGCACCTCGATGGCGTCCCCGCACGTGGCCGCGGTGGCCGCGCTGCTGAAGTCGACGCATCCGCACGCCACTCCGGCCCGGCTGCTGGCCCTTCTGAAGGCCGAGGCGGACAACCCGGGCTGCCCGGCCGGCCCGTACGACGGTGACGGCGACGGCGTCGTCGACGCCACCTGCGTGGGCGGCAAGCACGTCAACGGCTTCTACGGCTCCGGTGTCGTCAACGCGCTCCGCGCGGTCAAGTAGTCACCGCAGAGCAGGACTTCCCGCACGGCATGCCCGTTCCGCGAACGAACTGGAGACCTCAGATGACCGCGCCCCAGTCACGCCACCGTCGCGTCCTCGCCCTCCCGCTCGGCATGGCCATGGCCACGGCCCTCGCCTTCCTGCCCAACGTCTCGGCGTCCGCGGCCGAGACCGGCGTCGCCACGGCAGCCGCCGCGTCGACGGCCGCCGCCAGTGACCCGACGTCCCTCAGTTATGTCGTCAACGTCCGTCCCGGACAGCGCACTTCCGAACGCGTCCAGAAGGCGATCGAGCAGGCCGGCGGTTCGGTGGTGATCGCGTACGACGAGATCGGCGTGATCGTCGTCCACTCCGCGAACCCGGACTTCGCCATGATCATCCGCAAGGTGCCCGGCGTGGACTCGGCCGGGAACACCCGCAACGCGCCGCTGCCCGCCCAGTCGACCACCGACGTGGGCACGCCGGAGGTGCTCAGCTCCGAGCAGGTCGCGGAGGCGGACGCCCAGGCGACCGACGGGCAGGACCCGCTGGAGCCGCTGCAGTGGGACCTGCCCGCCATCAAGGCGGACAAGGCGCACGAGAAGACGCTGGGCAGCTCGAAGGTCACGGTCGCCGTCATCGACACGGGCGTCGACGACACCCACCCGGACATCGCCCCCAACTTCTCCGCCGCGCAGTCCACCAACTGCGTCTCGGGCAAGCCGGACACGACCTACGGGGCCTGGCGGCCCACCGCGGCGGAGAGCCCGCACGGCACGCACGTGGCGGGCGAGATCGCGGGCGCCAAGAACGGGATCGGCATCACCGGTGTGGCGCCGGGCGTCAAGGTGGCGGGCATCAAGGTCGCCACCACCGCCGGGTACTTCTACACGGAGGCCGTGGTCTGCGGCTTCGTGTGGGCGGCCGAACACCACATCGACGTGACCAACAACAGCTATTACACCGACCCCTGGTACTTCAACTGCACCGACGACCCGAACCAGAAGGCGCTCGTCGACGCCATCACCCGGGCCTCGCAGTTCGCGGAGCGCAAGGGCACGGTCAACGTCGCGGCGGCCGGCAACGAGAGCTACGACCTGGCCTCCCACTCGATCACCGACCCGGTCTCGCCGAACGACGGCACGCCCGTCGACCGGGTGATCGACCCGCACAACTGCTTCGACATTCCGACCCAGCTGCCGGGTGTGGTCACGGTCGCGGCGACCGGCGCGAAGGGCCTCAAGTCGTCGTTCTCCAACTACGGCCTCGGAGTCATCGACATCGCCGCGCCGGGCGGCGACTCGACGGCCTACCAGGCGCCGGCGCCCCCTGCCACCAGCGGCCTGATCCTGGGCCCGCTGCCGGGCGGCAAATGGGGCTACATGGCCGGTACGTCGATGGCGACCCCGCACGTCGTCGGCGTCGCCGCATTGATCAAGTCAACCCATCCGCATGCCTCCGCCGCCCTGGTGAAGGCCCTGCTGTACGCCGAGGCGACCGCCACGCCGTGCACCGACCCGTACGACATCAACGGCGACGGCAAGGTCGACGCGGTGTGCGAGGGCTCCAAGAACCACAACGGCTTCTACGGCTGGGGCACCGCCGACGCGCTGGCGGCCGTGACCAGGTAGCCGGGTCAACCCCGAGCATATATATTGATCCGGTCAATAATGCATAGTGCAGTCATGACTGGAATCAAGTACGCATGGTCCGCGCTGGGCGGCGATCCGTCGCTGCCCGCGCGGGTCACGACCGTGACGCGCACGGGCACGCTCCCGGCGCACCTTCCGGTGCGGCAGCTCGCCCGCGCCTGCGTCGGCGTGTGCGCGCTGGCCGCCGCCGAGCTCGGGGCCCGGCGGACCGGTGCCGCGGAGGTACCCGGGGTCCGGGTGGACGACGGGGCCGTGGCGGCGGCGTTCACCAGCGAGCGCCACCTGCTGGTCGACGGGCGGGCACCCGTGCAGTTCGCCCCGCTGTCCAGGTTCTGGCGTGCGGCGGACGGGTGGGTGCGTACGCACGCCAACTACCCCCACCACAGGACCCGGTTGCTGGGCGCGCTCGGCCTGCCGCAGAGCGCCTCCCCGGAGCAGGCCGCGGCCAGGATTTCCGAGCTGCCCGCACTGGACGTGGAGGACGCGGTCTACGGTGCCGGCGGACTCGCCGTGGCGCTGCGCTCGCCCGGTCAGTGGGCCGGGCACGAGCAGGCGGTCGCGGTGGCCGCGCGGCCCCTGGTCGAGCGCGACCGCGTGGACACGGGTCACGCGCGCGTGCTGCCGCCGCTCGACGCCGGAACCGCTCCCCTGCTGCCCGCGGCCGGCCTGCGCGTCCTGGACCTGACCCGGGTCCTCGCCGGCCCGGTCGCCACCCGCACCCTCGGACTGCTGGGCGCCGACGTCCTGCGCCTGGACGCGCCGTGGCTGCCCGAACTCCCCGACCAGCACGCCGACACGGGCTTCGGGAAGCGCTCGGCGAAGCTCGGCCTGACGACGGACCGGGCGGCCTTCGAGGAGCTGCTGGCCTCCGCGGACGTCGTGGTCACCGGCTACCGGCCGGGCGCCCTGGACCGGTTCGGGCTCTCCCCCGAGGCGCTGGCCGAGCGGCGGCCCGGGCTGGTCGTGGCCCAGGTGTCGGCGTGGGGCGCGTACGGGCCGTGGGGCGGGCGGCGGGGCTTCGACAGCCTGGTCCAGGTCGCCACCGGCATCGCGGAGACCGAGGGCGCGCCGGACCGGCCGGGCGCGCTGCCGGCGCAGGCGCTGGACCACGGCACCGGCTATCTGCTGGCGGCCGGCGTGCTGCGGGCGCTGACCGAGCAGTCGTCCGACGGGGGCAGCAGGTTCGTACGGCTGGCTCTGGCCCGGACCGCGCGGTGGCTCACGGAGGAGCTGGAGCCGGACCCCGGGGCCGGCGAGCCGTACGACGGCCCGGACGCCTGGCTCGCCGAGACGGACAGCGCGCTGGGGCGGCTGCGATACGCGCGTCCGCCGTTGTCCTTCGCGGGCGGCCCGGCCGACTGGGCGCGGCCGCCGGTGCCGTGGGGGTCGGATGCTCCGCGTTGGGCGTAGCCGCCGGGATCGAAGGTAGGGCGGCCACGGCTCGTCGGGCGTGCGCGCACATCGGGGTGGCCGGAAACGTACGAATGGGTGGTATGCCGTTCCGTCAGCTGTTTTCCTGTACTTGCCCGCTTCTGTCATGGCTGGTGGAGCTCAGGGGGGCCGTTGACACGACCGACCGCCGAGGTGGCCGCGAGCGGCCCCGCGAGACGCCCGGGGACTTGGCGGGCCGTCGCCGTCCTGGTGCTGGCGGCGGTGGCCGCGCTGGTACCGCTGGTCGGGCCGTCCGTCGCGCTGCGGGGCACCGGGGAGGCCGCGGCGCCCGGAGTGGGCGGTATCGCCCTGCTGCGCGGGGTGCTGTTCGCCGCGTTGTGCGTGCCGGCCGGTGAGCTGTTCGTGGACCGGCTGGCCCGCCGGCTGCCGGACCCGCCGCCCGAACGGCCGCCGAGCTGGACGGTGTTCGCGGCCGGTGCCGGTTTCGTCGCCGCGCTGGGGCTCGCGTCGGTCGTGTCGACGGGCAACCTGGTGCCGCGCTCCCTCGCCGACATCGACGTGGGCGGCCTGTACCGGTCGCGCGACGGCAGGCTGGCCCTGATCGAGGTCAACGCCTTTCTGCTGGCCGGTCTGTGCGCCCGCTCGCGCCGCCCGGCGACCCAGGTGTGGCCGCTGGCGGCGGTGGCCGTCGCCGAGGCGCTGCGCGCCCATCCGGCGCCCGAGCACGACCCGTTGCCCGGCTCCGCGCTGACCCTGGTGCACCTTGCGTGCGCGACGCTGTGGGTGGGCGGTCTGCTGCACGCGCTGCGCATGCTGCGCCGGTGGCGCGGCCGGGAGGCCGGGGCGGCGCTGCTCGGGCTCTACGCGCGTGTGGCGGCCGTACTGCTTGCGGCCATCACCGCGACGGGAGTGTGGAGTTCGCTGCGGCGTATGCCCCCGGACACGGTCCTGGACCAGCTGACGACGACGGCGTACGGGCGCACCCTGCTGGCCAAGGTGATCCTCGTCGCCGCCGTCGCCGTGCTCGCGCTGTGGGCGCGGTTCCGGCTGCGCCGGGCGGCCGACCCGCTGACCGCGTACGTTCCCGCGCGGGCCGAGGTGGCCGTGCTGGGGGTGGTGGTCGCGGTGTCGGGGCTGCTGACGGCTCTGCCGCTGCCGATCAGGTGGACGTGACCCGGTCAGCCGTTGGTGACGAGCACCTTCAGGGCGGTGCGCTCGTCCATCGCCTTGTAGCCGTCCGGCACGCCCTCGATGCCGACGGTGAGGTCGAAGACCGGCGACGGGTCGATCGTGCCGTCGAGGACGTCGGGCAGCAGGTCGGGGATGTAGGCGCGGACCGGGGCGACACCGCCGCGCAGGGCGAGGTTCCGGTCGAACATGACGCCGAGGTCCAGGCCGGTGCCGCTGCCGTGCGGGACGCCGACGAAGCCGATCGCGCCGCCGTCACGGCTGATGTCGACGGCCGTACGCATCGACTGCTCGGTGCCCACGGCCTCGACGACGGCGTGCGCGCCCTGGCCCCGGGTGAGTTCGCGTACGGCGTCCACGGCCGCGTCCCCGCGTTCGGCGACGACGTCGGTGGCGCCGAAGCGGCGCGCGATGTCGGTGCGCACCTCGTGCCGCCCCAGCGCGATGATCCGCTCGGCGCCCAGCCGCTTGGCGGCCAGCACGGCGCACAGGCCGACCGCGCCGTCCCCGACGACGGCGACCGTGGCACCGGGCCGGGCGCCCGCGCCGAGGGCCGCGTGGTGGCCGGTGCCGAGCACGTCGGAGAGGGTCAGCAGTGCGGACAGCAGGTGGTCGTCGGAGGCGGCGTCCTTGGGCAGCTGGACCAGGGTGCCGTCGGCGAACGGGACCCGCACGGCCTCGCCCTGGCCGCCGTCGTACCCCACGGAGCCCCAGAAGCCGCCGTGCTCGCAGGACGTGGTCAGGCCCTCACGGCAGTAGTCGCAGACGCCGTCGGACCACATGAAGGGGGCGACCACGAGGTCGCCGCGCCGCACGGTGCCCACCTCGGACCCGGTCTCCTCGACCACGCCGAGGAACTCGTGGCCGATGCGCTGCCCCGGCTGCCGGGCCGACTCACCGCGGTACGCCCAGAGGTCGCTGCCGCAGATGCAGGCGCGCAGCACCCGCACGACGGCGTCGGTGGGCAGCTGCACCACGGGCTCGGGCACGTCCTCCACGCGCATGTCGAACGGGGCGTGGATGGTGGTGGCGCGCATGGCGAGGGTCCTTCTCGTGCTGTGGCGTGGATGCGCTCACGGGGTGGTCGAGCGCACTTCACGGTACGCCGTGGCCGGTGCGGGGCGCGCGTCGAGGGTGCCGCGGACCAGCAGGAACTGTGCCGCCGTGTAGGTGAGCATGATCCAGAAGTCGGGTCGCGGCAGCTGCGGCCAGTCGGCGACGCCGGTCGCGATCAGCGTGTCGGAGAGCATGAAGAGCGCGCCGCCGAGCCCGGCGAGCGGGCCGAGCCGGGTGGCGGCGGTGTACGCCATGGCGGTGAGCAGGGTGCTGTAGCCGGCCACGGGGACGCGCAGGCCGCTCGGCAGGTCCGGCCAGAGCAGGGCGACCAGGGCGACGAGGGCGGCCGAGTAGGCGAAGGCGAGGAGACGGGCACGCGCGCGTGGCGGGCCCTGGCGGCGGAAGAGGACGAGATAGCAGACGTGTCCGGCGGCGAAGGAGGCCATGCCCGCCATGAAGGCGGGATCGGCGTCGGAGAGGAGCAGGACGTCGCCGCCCCAGCCGCACAGCAGGGCGGCGACGAGGAGCCGTGGGGCACCCGCGCGGGCGGCGGACGCGGCGAGCAGGGGCATCAGGAGCACCTTGGCGACGGCGTGCCCGGTGTGGAGGCCGACGGCCAGGAAGGCGAGGTCGAGAAGAACGGCGAGGGCGAAGGCGGCGAGCAGCGCCCGGGACGCTCTCACGCGGCCACGGACTCCTCTGCCTGCTCCACGGCGGGCGCCGGCGCCCAGCCCGGCCCCCGGAACACCCGCCCGGCCCGCTCCCGCCAGCTGCCTGCGGCCCGGATGTCCTTGGCGATGGCGACGTACTCGTGGGTGGCCACCTTGACCGGGTTGAACGTGTTGATGTTCTTGGTCAACCCGTACACGGGCCGTTCGGTCTCCGGCACCCAGGACCCGAACAGCCGGTCCCAGATGATCAGGATCCCGCCGAAGTTGCGGTCCAGGTAGCCGCCCTGGGAGGCGTGGTGCACGCGGTGGTGGGAGGGCGTGTTGAAGACGAACTCGAACCACCGGGGCATCTTGTCGATGCGTTCGGTGTGGATCCAGAACTGGTAGACGAGGTTGGCCGAGGAGCAGAAGGCGAGCGCGGCGGGGTGCACCCCCACGGCCACCAGCGGGACGTAGAACGGCCAGACGGTCAGCGAGGTCCAGGGCTGGCGCAGCGCGGTGGAGAGGTTGAACTTCTTGCTGGAGTGGTGGACGACGTGGCAGGCCCACAGGATGCGGATCACGTGGTGACCGCGGTGGGACCAGTAGTAGAAGAAGTCCTGCGCGAGCAGCATCAGCGGGACCGTCCACCACAGGACGGGCACGCGCAGCGGGGTCAGTGCGTATACCGCCGTGTAGATCATGACGATCGGGATCTTCCACACGAAGTCGAAGACGAGCGACCCCAGCCCCATGCCGATGCTCGTGGCGGCGTCCTTGGCCTGGTACCCGGCGGCATCGTCGTCGGGATGGACGCGGTAGCTGATCACCTCGATCACGGTGAGCAGCACGAAGGCGGGTATCGACCACAGCACGACATCGGGCAGGTTCGGCATGTGGGCACCGTAGAACCGCCCGCCGACCGCGGCTAGACGTTGTTACCCACAAGTATTGACGGCGGTATGCGCTTGCTTGTTGGCGATCTCCGCCAATGAGCTAGACCCCGGCCGCCACCAGCAGACTCCCCGCCGCGTACGTGACCCCCATGGCCAGCGCGCCGCCCAGGACGTTGCGCAGCACCGCCGGACGCACCTCGGCCGCTCCCAGGCGGGCGCTGGCCCAGCCGGTCAGGACCAGCGCCGCCAGTACCGAGCCCACCGTCACCGGGAGCCGCCAGCCGGACGGCGGCAGGACGATCGCGAGCAGCGGGAGCAGCGCCCCCACGGTGAACGCCAGGAAGCTGGCGAGGGCCGCGTTCCAGGGGCTGGTCAGCTGGTCGGGGTCGATGCCCAGTTCCACGCTCGCGTGGGCCTTCAGGGCGTCGCGTTCCGTCAGCTGGACCGCCGCCTCGCCGGCCACCTCCCGGGACAGGCCGCGGCGCTCCAGCAGTTCGGTCAGTTCCTCCAGTTCCGCCTCGGGCTGCTCCTTCAGCTCGCGCTTCTCCTGCGCCAGTGCGGCGAGTTCGGAGTCGCGCTGGGTGGACACCGAGACGTACTCCCCCGCCGCCATCGACATGGATCCGGCGAGCAGGCCCGCCAGACCCGCCGTCAGCAGGGCGTTGCGGTCGGCCGTGGCGCCCGCGACGCCGACGACGATGCCCGCCGTCGACACGATGCCGTCGTTCGCGCCCAGGACGGCCGCCCGCAGCCAGTTCAGCCGCGAGCCGAGGGCTCCGCCGTGGGCCTCGTTGTCGTGCGTGGGTTCGGTCACAGCAGGGAGGATCGCACCCCGAGGCCCATGGGCGCCGTACCGACGTCACCAGACCCGTACCGAAGCCCCTCGCGCGAACACCGGACTCGTCGCGTCGGCCGGCGGTTCCGGCAGCGGTTCGGCGATCTCCGCCACCGTCGGTCCCACCTTCGCCGCGATCGGGTCCAGGAGATCCAGGTCGAAGCCGTACACGCGGGCCGCGTTGCCGCCGAGCATCGCGGCCAGCTCGTTCTGCGGGACGCCGGCGAAGGCGAAGCGCAGGCCCTCCCTGGTGTACGGGTACGTGCCCTCGTCGTGCGGGTAGTCGCTGCCCCACATGATCTTGTCCAGGCCGATGCGGTCGCGCAGCGGCACCTCGTGCGGGCGCATGAAGCTGGCGCCGACGAAGCAGTTCTCGTGCCACACCTCGGAGGGCGGCCTGCCCATCGACTCCGCGAGGCCCACCCCGAACTTCGCCTCCGCGGTCGTCGCCTGCGCCGCAGCCAGCAGCCGGCCGTGGTAGTAGTCCAGCATCGCCAGGACCCCGGGTATCCAGCCGGAGCCCTGTTCGGTCAGGACCAGTCTCAGGTCCGGGTGGCGGCGGAAGGCACCGCCGAAGACCAGGTGCCACAGCGCGCGGTGCGAGAACCAGGTCGTCTCGACCATGAAGACCGCGCGGGCGGCCGGTTCGTCGCCGAGCGGCGGGGACGCGGAGCCCGCGTGGTGGTTGACGGGGACGCCGAGTTCCGCGCAGACGGCCCAGATCGGGTCGTACACGCGCGCGTGCAGTTCGGGCAGGCCCGAGCCGGGCGGGGTGCCGGGGAGCATCAGGCCGCCTTTCAGACCGGCCCCGGCCGCCCGGCGGATCTCCTTCACGGCCTCCTCGACGTCGTTGAGGAGGATCTGGAAGACGCCCGCCCGGCGGCCCGGCGCGGCGGCGCAGAAGTCGGCCAGCCAGCGGTTGTGGGCGCGCAGGCCCGCCCAGCGCCGCTCGTACTCCGCGGCCGTCGGCGCGGGGGCCATGAGCGAGCCGGACGGGAAGAACGGCGGGATGGTGTTCGGGAAGATCACCTCCGCGACGATCCCGTCCTCCTCCAGCTCCGCGAGCCGCCGCGCGGAGTTCCAGTTCCGGTCCGCCGAGTCGGCGAGCAGGTCCTCGTACGGGTTGACGTACGTCGCCGCCCACAGGTCGAAGTCGTCCTGGTACCGCTTCTCCAGGTAGGGGCGGTAGTCGAGGAGGTCCGCCCCGGCGTGGCAGTCGGCCGAGATCACCGTGTAGCGGTCGTCGCTCACGACGTCACCCCCAGAACCGGGAAGTCGTTGTCGGTCAGCCAGTGGCGGCCCACCTCGCGCGAACGGGCCCAGGACGCCTCCACCGCCGCCTGGTCGGCCGGCTGGCCGAGGTCGGACGGGGCCGGGCCGATGCGCCGGGCGAGCGGTGTCAGGCGTTCCACGTCGAAGCCGAAGGCCTCGGCGGCCGCGAGGCCGAGCATTCTGCGGGTCTCGGTCACCGGGATGTCGTGGAAGGTGCGGCGCAGCCACGCGCGCGTGTCCGGCCAGGTGCCCTCGGGGTGCGGGAAGTCGCTGCCCCAGAGGATGTTGTCGACGCCGATCTCGTAGCGCTGGGCGAGTTCCCGGCGCTTGGTGTTCGTGGCGCAGACGAAGACCTGCCGGTCCAGGTACTCGTGCGGCGGGCGGGTCAGCTCCTCGAAGGGGGAGAGTTTCTTGCCGCCGTGCGCGCCGAGGTAGAGGCGGTCCATGAACCACAGCAGGTTCGGCAGCCACCAGCAGCCCGACTCGGCGACGCCGAAGCGCAGTCCGGGATGGCGTTCGAAGACGCCGGACCAGAGCAGGAACCACAGCGGGCGGGCCGGCCACCACGTCACCTCGCTGACGTAGATGCCGAGATGGTCGCCGTACTCGTCGCGCGGGGCCGCGCCGGAGTGGGTGAGGACCGGCATCCCGCACTCGGCGGCCGCGGCCCAGACCGGGTCGTAACGGCGGTCGTGGTAGGGCTCCTTGTCGACCCACATGGCGGGGATCATCAGGGCGCCGAGACCGGACTCCTTCGCGCGGTACACCTCGGCGACCACGCGGTCCGTCGGGGCCGTGACCGGCAACAGGGCCACCCCGCAGTGCCGTTCGGGGTGCTCCGACACGAAGTCCGCGAGCCAGCGGTTGTGGGCCCGTGCTCCCGCCATGCCCAGCTCCGGGTCGTGGTCCCCGGACAGGCCGAGGCCGACGCCGAAGGGCGCCGCGGTCCGGCTGTCGACCGCGTCGGCGTCCGGGAAGACCACCTCGGCGGCCACCCCGTCGCCGTCCAGCTCCTTCACCCGCTGCGCGGCGTCCCACCCCCCGCGCAGCCCCTCCTCGTTGTCCTGGAACCACTTGGCCGCGAACGCCTCGTTCCGGATGCCGAGCCGGGTCATCTCCTCCTGGCGGCGCTCCCGCCCCGCGAGGAACTCGTCGAAGTCCCGGTGGAACCGGGTGTCCAGATAGGGCCGGTACTCCTCGGTGGGGAGACCGGCGTGGCAGTCGGAGGAGATGATCAGGTATGGGTCGTCGTACGCGGTCACCACTGCCCCCTGTTCAGTCCAGGATGAAGCTTTCGAGGTACGAGGGGTTCGTCCGGTCCAGCATCGAACGCGCCCGCGCCCGGATCTGGGCGTCGCTGTGCCCGCTCTCCGGGAGCAGCCAGAAGCGGTCCGCGCGGATGCCCGCCACGACGAAGTCGGCGACCTCCTCGACGGGCGTGAAGGCGACCTCCTTGCCCGCAGCCCGCATCGCCGCCTCCCACTGGTCGAGACTGCGGTACGGCGTCCGGCGCGGCCGTTCCTTGGCATAGCGGTCGGGGCGGTTGCGGTGCGACTCCCACAGGCCCGTGCGCAGCATGTGCGGCCCGGGGAAGAGCACCGAGGCGCCCACGCGCGCGTGCTCCGCCCGGAGATGGGCGTACAGGGACTCGGTCATCGTGACGACGGCCGCCTTCGTGACCGCGTACACGGAAGCCGTGGGCAGCGGGGCGATACCGCCGTCACCGGAGGATGTATTGACCACATGACCGGGTTGACCCGACTTGATCATCCTGGGCAGGAAAGCCTGGACGCCGTGGAAGACGCCCCACACGTTGACCTCGAACGCCCACTTCCAGTCGTTCGGTTCGTGCTCCCACATCCGGCCCTCGGCGCCCGAGCCGACCCCGGCGTTGTTGCACAGGACGTGCACCGCGCCGTAGGTGTCGTAGGCCGACTCGGCCAGCTCCAGGACCTGGTCGCGGACGCCGACGTCGACCACGCGCGCGTGCACGTCGGCGCCCTCCGCACGCAGCCCGTCGGCTGCCTTCTCCAGGGCGGCCGGTTCCACGTCGGCGAGGACCACCTTCAGGCCCTCGGCGGCGAACCTCCCGGCCATCGCGAGCCCGATCCCGCTCGCCGCGCCGGTGACGACGGCGACCTGTCCGGCACGGAGCTCCATCAGGCCTCGCTCCCTTCGCGTTCTTCCGGCGGCGCGTCGTGGATCTGGCGCGGGTCGTCGTAGCGCTGGTGGACGTACGGCAACAGGGCCTGCGCGTCGACCCGTTCGACGATCCGGCCGCGCTGGTCGCTGGTCTTCTCGCCGAGGGTGAGCTCCAGCAGGCGCAGCACCGGCAGGTCGGCGACCGGGTCGTACGCCGACTCGCGGAGGACGACCTCCCCGGTGACGCGCTCCAGCCGGCGGATCTTCTCCTCGCGTACGCAGTGCACCAGCAGCGGGTCGCCGTCGAAGCCCGAACCGTCGACCGCCGGGAGGAACTTGAAGTAGAAGTCGGTCTTCGGGGCGGGCTCGGGCAGCGCCAACGGGCCGTCGACCGTGCCGCGCACCTCGACGAAGGCGACGCCGTGCCGGGCCAGGGCCGCGTGGACCTGCGAGCCGTCCCGCTCGACGGTCACCTCGCCGAGCTTCTTGGGCTCGCCGAAGACCTCGCGGCCGCCGGTGAGGGCGCGCTCGTGGGTCATCGGCATGACCAGCGGGTACCAGCCCTCGACCGTGCCGTGCGCGGCGGCGACCGCGAACGAGCCCGCGCCCAGCGGGTATCCGGGCAGTTCGACCTTGCTGATGCTGACCCTGGCCAGCGGCCGGCCGGCCGGCTTGAGCGGCGGCGGCAGGACGGCCGCGACCGCGTCCGGGTCGGTCTCCCAGACGGCCACCACGCCGGTGGACCAGACGTCCGGGAGTTTCGTGGTGCGCGCGGCCGCGATCTCCGCCCCGGTCCGAGCGCCGTACCGTACGCGTGCCATCCGCCGTACCGTCCTTCCGTCGGCCGTCCGTGCTCCGGGCGGGGTGCACGCTTGCACCGGGCGGTGAAAAGGTCCATAGGCAGGCGTAGGGCAATCAGGACAAAGTCCACGGCCGTGCGACGGACCGTCAGGACGGACGACCCATCAGGAGGACCCCGCATCGGGACGGAGGCGTCAGGGCATTCGAACGGGCGGCTGCGGCGGGCCACCTGACGGACCGGGCTGTCGGTCCGGGCCCGTATCCTCAATGACCATGCTCGAAGACCGTACGACCGCAGTGTCCCCCGGCACCCCGTGGCCGGCCGCATACCCCAAGGGGTATGCGGTCGTCGACGTGGAGACCACCGGACTGGCCCGGGACGACCGGATAATCAGCGCGGCCGTCTACCGGCTGGACGAGCGCGGCGAGGTCGAGGACCACTGGTACACGCTGGTCAACCCCGAGCGCGATCCGGGTCCCGTGTGGATCCACGGCCTGACGAGCGAGGTGCTCGAAGGCGCGCCGCTCTTCACCGACATCACCGAGGAGTTCTCGGCCCGGCTGGACGGCCGGGTGCTGGTCGCGCACAACGCGGTCTTCGACTGGCAGATGATCGCGCGGGAGTACGCGCGCGCGAAGACCGAGGCCCCGGTGCGGCAGCGGCTGTGCACGATCGCGCTCGCCAAGGAGCTGGACCTGCCGCTGCCCAACCACAAACTGGAGACCCTGGCGGCGCACTTCGGTGTCGTCCAGCGGCGGGCGCACCACGCGCTGGACGACGCGCGCGTGCTCGCGGAGGCGTTCCGGCCCAGTCTGCGGGCCGCGGCGGCGGGCAACGTACGGCTGCCGCTCCTCGAGTGCCGACCGCTCACCGAGTGGTCCGACACGCCCCGGATCGGGCCCCAGGCGAGCGGCGGGCACGGCGGCTACCGGCCCGGCGGCTGGCGGCCGTCCCGCAAGCGGCCGGCGTGCCCCTACCCGAACCCGGGACGGTACGAGGACGGCAGCCCGCTGGAGCAGGGCATGCGGGTGGCGTTCTCCGGGGACACCTCGATCGAGCGGGAGCTGCTGGAGGACCGGGCCGTCGAGGCCGGTCTGCACGTCTCGACGAGCATCTCGCGGCTCACCAGTCTGCTCGTCACCAACGACCCCGACTCGGGCACCTCGAAGGTCCTCAAGGCCCGCCAGTTCGGGACGCCCGTCGTCGACGAGGCGGCCTTCGGACAGCTGCTGCGGGACGTGGCGCCGGCCACGGAGAAGTGACCGCCCGCGCGGGCCGCACACCCGTCCGCACGGGCCGTACGGACGGGTGATTGCCGTACGACTCGCCCGGCGCCCACTCGCCCGCGCGCGGCCGACCGCCCACCCTGTGGCGCATGGCGAAATGTGAAGTTTGCGGCAATGACTACGGAATGACCTTCGAGGTGCACGCGCAGGGCGCGGTCCACGTCTTCGACTGCTTCTCCTGCGCGATCCACCGCATGGCCCCGCTCTGCGAGCACTGCAAGGTCTCGATCATCGGCCAGGGCGTCGAGGCCGACAACCAGTGGTTCTGCGGCGCCCACTGCGCCCGCGAGGCCGGGAAGGCGGGCATCGTCGACCGCGTCTGACCCGGTACCCGCCCGAACGCGCCCCACGACCGAGTTGTACGGTCGTGGGGTGTACCGCTTCCTGTTGACTCGGCAGTGGGTGATCCTCACCCTCATCTCGCTGCTTCTGATCCCGACGATGATCCGGCTCGGGTTCTGGCAGAAGCACCGGTACGAGGAGCGCAGCGCCCGTAACCAGCTGGTCGCCGACGCCCTCGGTGCCAAGCCGGTGCCGGCCGAGGAGGTGACCGAGCCGGGGCACGCCGTGACCCGCAAGGAGCGGTACCACACCGTCACCGCGACCGGCACCTTCGACACCGCCGACGAGGTCGTCGTCCGCCGCCGTACCAACTCCGACGACGAGGTGGGCTATCACGTCCTCACCCCCTTCGTCCTGACCGACGGCAAGGTGCTGCTGGTCAACCGGGGCTGGATCCCGTCCGACGGCCCGAGCCAGACCGCCTTCCCCAAGATCCCGGCGCCGCCGGCCGGCAAGGTCACCGTCCAGGGCCGGCTGATGCCCGACGAGACCACCGCGGCAAGCGGCATCAAGGACCTCAAGGGCCTGCCCGCCCGGCAGATCATGCTGATCAACAGCGAGGAGCAGGCGCGCCGGCTCGGCAAGCAGGTGCTCGGCGGCTACATCCAGCAGACGGCACCCGAGCCCAAGGGCGACACCCCGGAACAGATTTCCGACCCGGGCAAGGAAGACGCCCCGCTGAACTACGCGTACATGATCCAGTGGTGGCTGTTCGCCGCGGGCGTCCCCTACGGCTTCTTCGTGCTGACCCGCCGCGAGGCACGCACGCGTGCGGAGGCGGCGGAGCAGGAGACGGCCGCGGAGGCGGAACCGGCCACCGTCTGACGGTGTCACTCCCCCGGCCCACCCCCTGATTGGCCCCCCGGCAGTCAGGGAAACCGGCTCCCGTGGACCGACGCATCGAGGACTACGCGCTCATCGGCGACGAGCAGACCGCGGCCCTGGTCGGCCGGGACGGCTCCATCGACTGGCTGTGCCTGCCCCGCTTCGACTCGGCCGCCTGCTTCGCCAGGCTCCTGGGCGACGAGGACCACGGGCACTGGCGGATCGCCCCCCGAGGCGCCACCACCTGCACCCGGCGCGGCTACCGGCCCGACACCCTGGTCCTGGACACCGAGTGGGAGACCGCCGAGGGGACGGTCCGCGTCACCGACCTGATGCCCCAGCGCGAACACGCGCCGGACGTCGTACGCATCGTCGAGGGCGTCAGCGGTCGGGTCACCGTGCACAGCACGCTCCGGCTCCGCTTCGACTACGGCTCGGTCATCCCGTGGATGCGCCGCTCCGGCGGCCACCGGGTCGCGGTCGCCGGGCCGGACTCGGTGTGGCTGCGCAGCGAACCGTCCGTGCGGACCTGGGGCGAGGACTTCGGCACGCACTCGGAGTTCACCGTCGCGGAGGGCGAGCGGGTCGCGTTCGTGCTCACCTGGCACCCCTCGCACGAGCAGCGGCCACCGCTCGTGGACCCGTACCAGGCGCTGCGGTCCAGCGTCACCGACTGGCGGCGCTGGACTGCCCGCTGCACCTACCACGGCCCCCACCGGGACGCGGTCGTACGCTCCCTGATCACCCTCAAGGCGCTCAGCTACGAGCCGACCGGCGGCATCGTCGCCGCGGCCACCAGCTCGCTGCCCGAGGAACTCGGCGGGGTGCGCAACTGGGACTACCGCTTCTGCTGGCTGCGCGACTCCACCCTCACCCTCGGCGCCCTGCTCGCCGCCGGCTACCACAAGGAGGCCGAGCGCTGGCGCGACTGGCTGGTCCGCGCGGTCGCCGGCGACCCGGCGGACCTGCAGATCATGTACGGCCTCGCGGGCGAGCGTCGGCTGCCCGAGTTCGAACTGGACTGGCTGCCCGGCTTCGCCGGCTCCAGGCCGGTGCGCGTCGGCAACGGTGCCGTCGACCAGCTCCAGCTGGACGTGTACGGCGAGGTGATGGACTCGCTGTCGCTGGCCCGCACCGCCGGTCTGCCCACCAAGCCGCACATGTGGTCCATCCAGTGCGCGCTGATGAAGTTTTTGGAGAAGGCCTGGCGGCAGCCGGACGAGGGCCTGTGGGAGGTGCGCGGCGGCCGCCGCCACTTCGTGCACTCCAAGGTGCTGGTGTGGGTGGCCGCGGACCGGGCGGTACAGACCCTGGAGGACCACGCGGAGCTCAAGGGCGAGCTGGAGAGGTGGCGGGCGCTGCGCGACGAGGTGCACCGGGAGGTCTGCGAGAAGGGGTACGACCCGAAGCGCAACACCTTCACGCAGTACTACGGCTCGCGCGAACTCGACGCCTCCCTGCTGCTGATCCCGCGCGTCGGCTTCCTGCCCCCGGACGACCCCCGGGTGGTCGGCACGGTGGACGCGATCCGCGACGACCTGGGCCGGAGCGGGTTCCTGCGCCGCTACGACACCGACGCGATCGGCGTCGACGGGATGCCGGGCGGCGAGGGCGCCTTCCTGGCCTGCTCGTTCTGGCTCGCCGACGCGCTGCACATGACGGGCCGCACCGACGAGGCGAAGGAGCTGTTCGAACGGCTGGTGGGCCTCGTCAACGACGTGGGACTGCTGTCCGAGGAGTACGACCCGGAGACCGGGCGTCAGCTGGGCAACTTCCCGCAGGCGTTCAGTCACATCGGGCTGGTGAACACCGCCCTCACGCTCTTCGACGGCGAGCAGGCAGGATAGGGCCATGGATCTTGGGCTGAAGGACCGGGTGTACGTCGTCACCGGAGCGACCCGCGGGCTGGGCCACGCGGCCGCGCGCGAGCTGGTCGCGGACGGGGCGAAGGTCGTGGTGACCGGACGGGACGAGAAGCGGACCGCCGACGTGGCGGCCGAACTGGGGCCGAACGCGGTGGGCGTGGCCGTCGACAACGCGGACCCCGCGGCGCCGGAGCGGCTGATCGCCGTCGCGCGTGAGCGGTTCGGAGGGTTCGACGGCATCCTCGTGAGCGTGGGCGGGCCGCCGGCCGGGTTCGTCGCCGACAACACGGACGAGCAGTGGCAGTCCGCGTTCGAGTCGGTGTTCCTGGGTGCGGTACGGCTCGCCCGCGCGGCCGCGGCCGAGTTGGAGGACGGCGGGGTCATCGGGTTCGTGCTGTCCGCGTCGGTGTACGAGCCGATTCCCGGGCTGACGATCTCCAACGGGCTGCGGCCGGGCCTGGCCGGGTTCGCCAAGTCGCTGGCGGACGAGCTGGGGCCGCGCGGGATCCGGGTGGTGGGGTTGCTGCCGTCCCGGATCGACACGGACCGGGTGCGGGAGCTGGACGCCATGTCCGCCGACCCGGAGGCGACGCGGGCCGAGCACGAGTCGCGGATTCCGTTGCGACGGTACGGGACTCCGGAGGAGTTCGGGCGGGTGGGGGCGTTCCTGCTGTCGCCGGCCGCTTCTTATCTGACCGGGATCATGGTGCCTGTGGACGGGGGGATGAGGCACGGGTTCTGACGGTCGGTGCTTGGGGCGCGGGTGAGTGGGGGCTGGTCGCGCCCACGCGGCGGCAGCCGCATATCGACACAGCCCCGCGCCCCCAAGCAGGTGGGTCGGCTCGGCGGCGCTTCAAGTCACCCTTTCTGCACGGTGTTTGACTGACGTCAGCCGGACTTCCGCGGGGAGCTTCTCCAGCGCCGCCGAGTTCCGGGCGTGGGTCAGGGCCTGGTTCGTCAGGTCCCGCAGAGCATCCTCCGGGGCCACGTCCGGCTCCAGCTGGAGCCACACCCGTACCTCCGGAGCCGTACGCGTGCCCCTCAGGACCGCCTGGGCGTGGGAGACGCCTTCCTGGTGGGCCGCGTCCGCCGCCAGGACGGTCTCCAGGGCCCTGCCGCGCAGCAACGCTCTCTCACCGTCTCCCGTGTCCACCAGGACCTCGGTCAGGCGGCGCCGGCGCAGCTGGGCGGTCAGCCACCAGAGGGAGAGCAGGAACAGCACGGCCAGTGCGGCCAGGACCGTCGGCCACCACCACTCCGCGGCGGCCCAGTGGGTGCGCTCGGCCGGGGTGAGCAGGACGTTGTGGCGGCCGTCGTGGATCCACCAGGACGGGGGCGGGGCGCCGAGGCCGACGGCCAGGACCGAGCCGCCGAGGGCGAGGAGCAGGAGGCCCGTGAGGGCGATCAGGACGCGGTTGACGGTGCCGAGCACGGTGTCACCCCTTCCGGCCGGGGCGGATCACATGAAGGGTCAGGACGGGTGGGCGGGCCAGCCCCATGGCGTGGATCGCGTCGGTCAGCGCCGCCTCCAGGTCGCCCCGCACCTCGTCGAGTTCACGGAAGTGGGAGACGGCGAGGACGTGGGCGCGGGAGCGGTGCAGTCGTACCCGCACCCGGCGCACGCCGGAGATCTCCATGGCCCGGTCGCGCAGCAGCAGGGCGGCCGCGTCACGGCGCAGCCCGGCGCGGACGTGGGGGTGGGTGCGCCGCATGGGCAGGAGGTCCCGCAGGCCGGGCGTGACGGCCAGGACCAGCAGCCACAGGCCGAGGGCGGCGGCAATGCCCGCGCCCGCCAGGACCCAGGTGTCGTCGAGAGGCCGCGCAGCCAGTTGGCGGGCGAGTTCGCGGCGCCAGTGCATGGCGGGGTGGTGGGCCCGTACCGCCGCGATGTCGTACAGGAAGGCGCCCGCGGTCACCAGGACGAGCACGGCGACCAGGGTGGCGGGGGCGCGGCGCGGGGACCAGAAGCGGGGCTCGTGGCCGGCCGGGGGTGCGGCCGCCGGTGGCGGTGGCTTGTCGATGACCGGTGTCTGCTCCGTGCTCATCACGCCCTCCCCTGGGTCTGGACCGGGTGCAGCCGTTCGACGTGGACGGCGACCTCCCGGACGTCCATGTCCACCAACGCGCCTACCCGCTCGACCACATGTCGACGCACCGCCGCGCACCGGGCGCCGATGTCGGACGGGTAGTCCAGTTCGAGGTGGACCCGGACGCGGGCCGTGTCATGGTGCGTGACCACGGTGGCGTGCGGAGGTACGGCGTCCTTCGGAAGGGGGCCGAGCGCCTCGCGGGCCGCCTGCGCGGCGATCTTCGCCACCACCCGGTCGGCGATCCGGACGGCGCCGCGCTCGCCGGGCGCCACGGCCGTCGGGGCGCCGCGTGTCCCACCGCTCGCGGAGGTCATCGCCGGCGGTCGCGCCGGTCGTCACGGGTGCGGAAGAAGTCGCCGAGTTCGAGGTCCCCCTCCGCGAACCGGCCGACGACGAACCCGATGGCCCCGAGCGCAGCCACCAGCAGAAAGGCGCCGAACCCACCGAAGTACCCGGCGAAGCCCAGCGCCATGCCGGCGATCATGCCGACGACGGCCATACTCATGGTGCGCTCCCCTCAGCGGTCCCGGTCAGCGGTCCCGGTCGGCGGTCACTGGAGCCGGGACCCCGGCTCCTCTTCCTCTTCCTCCGGAAGCTTCACATCACTCACCGCGATGTTGACCTCGACCACTTCGAGACCGGTCATGCGCTCCACGGCGGCGATCACGTTCTCCCGGACCGCGCGGGCCACGTCGGCGATCGACACGCCGTAGTCGACGACGATCTCCAGGTCCAGCGCGGTCTGCACCTCGCCGACCTCGGCCTTCACGCCCCGGCTCACGGACTTGGAGCCGCCGGGCACCCGGTCGCGCACGACGCCGAAGGTGCGGGCGAGGCCGCTGCCCATCGCGTGCACGCCGACGACGTCCCGGGCCGCCAGTCCGGCGATCTTCTCCACGACTCCGTCGGCGATCGTCGTCCGTCCGCGGGTCGCCGGGTCGCCGCCGCCGCGTCTGACGGTCTTCCGGGTCTGTACCGCCGGGTCCTTCTCGGGCTCCGCCGCCATCTCGGTCATCGCCGTGCGTCCCTTCCCGTGGCCGTCCTGCGACAACGGTACGTGCGGATGTCCTGTCGTGCCCCGAAGATGCGGCAGGCTGGAGGAATGACGGCGGACCGACGGACTGACACGGTACGGCACCTTCTGAGCCTGGGCAGGCTCCTTCCGCTGGGCGGGCCGCAGGACGGGGCGTGGCTAGCGGAGGCGGCGGCGGACGCGGTCCTGCGGCGAGCGGCGGCCGGCGTGGCGGGGGTGCGGCTGGGTGCGGTGCGGATCGCCCTGGCGGATCCGGCGGACGTGGCGGAGGCGGTCGTACCGGCGCCGCCCGGGGCGGTGCCCCCGGGGCCGCTGCGGCTGTCGGCGGACTTCGCGGCGACGGCCGCCGAGCCGCTGCCTGCGACGGCGTCCCGGCTGCGCCGGGCCCTTGCCACGGCCACGGAACGGCTGGGGCTGGTGGTGATCGAGGCGGACCTGCGGGTGACCGACCTGCTGGAGGAGGAGCCGGCGGAGCCGGAGCCCGCACCCGCGCCTCGGCCGCCGTCGGTCCGGGAGGGGACGGATCCCGAGGGAGCCCGGGTGACGGCGGCGGCGCTGGCGGTGCCGGGGGTGGCCCGGGTGACGGGGGCGCTCAGCCGGGAGGTCCACTTCGACGCCGCGCTGCCGCGTCGGCACGTGCGCGTGGAGGTGGCGGTGACCGACGGCCCCCGGGCCGTGGAGGTGGCCCGAGGGGTCCGTACGGCGGTCGGCGAGACACTGGAGGACCGGCCGACGGTGGCGGTACTGGTGACTTACGTCAGCTGAAGCGCCCCGTCAGGGGCGCGGGGAACTGCGCGACCAGCCCCCACCGGCCCGCGGGGAATTGCACGACCAGCCCCCACCGGCCCGCGGGGAACCGCACGACCAGCCCCCCACCCGCCCGCGGCGACCTACTCGCCCACCCCCGCAAGGTCCCGCAGCCGCCGAGCCTGAGCCTGCCGCTCCGCAGCCCGCTGCTCGTCGTAGGTACGGCCGGCGGCACCCCGCAGCAGCGCCTTCGTCTCCACGACGGCATCCCGCGGCGCAGCCAGCAGCGCCCCGGCCAGGTCCCGTACCGCCGCGTCGAGTTCGCCCGCCGGCACGGCAACGTTCGCCAGCCCGGAAGCCACCGCCTCCTCGGCCTGGACGTAGCGTCCGGTCGCGCAGATCTCCAGCGCGCGGGCGTAGCCCACCAGGGAGACGAGCGGGTGGGTGCCGGTCAGGTCGGGCACCAGCCCGAGGCTCGTCTCGCGCATGGCGAACTGCACGTCGTCCGCGACGACGCGCAGGTCACAGGCGAGGGCCAGCTGGAAGCCGGCCCCGATGGCGTGCCCCTGCACGGCGGCGATGGACACGATGTCGCTCTGCCGCCACCAGGTGAACGCCTCCTGGAATCCGGCGATGGCCGCGTCAAGGTCGGCGTCGTCACGGCGCGCGAGCTCGATGAAGGTCGGCTCGCCCGGGATCCCCTCCGGCGTGAACATCTGCCGGTCGAGGCCCGCGGAGAAGGACTGCCCCTCACCGCGCAGCACGACGACCCGGACCGACCCCGGCAGCGACCGCCCGGCCTCTGCCAACGCCCGCCACAGTGCGGGGCTCTGGGCGTTGCGCTTGGCCGGGTTGGTCAGCGTCACCGTGGCGAGCGCGTCGTCGACGGTGAGCCGTACGCCGTCCTTGTCGAGAACAGGAGCGAGGTCCTGGTCGGGCGAAGCCATGGGGCGCCTCCGATGTGTGCGGTCATCACGCATTGCCGTACGGCATGCCAAGTGACTGCACAGTAACCACCCGGCCGATCACTCGACCGACCGGGTGGCCACCATCGAAGCCGATGGGCCGCCCGGGGTCAGGACGCGGCTTTCTTGCCCCGCGTCGCCCCGCCACGCCCACGCAGCGTGACACCCGACTCGCTGAGCATCCGGTGGACGAAGCCATACGAGCGGCCGGTTTCCTCGGCCAGTGCCCGAATGCTCGCACCGGAGTCGTACTTCTTCTTCAGGTCTGCCGCGAGCTTGTCGCGCGCGGCGCCGGTCACCCGGCTGCCCTTCTTCAGAGTCTCGGCCACCCGTGCCTCCTCATGGGAAGTGCGCTCTGGTCCCCTCATGATCACCCCTCCGGGGCGTGATGGCCACCCATTCGGCAAGGTCCGTGAGACATCGTTGTGACGACAGGAGTGCATCCCCACATACGGAATCTGTGATTCCGGCGCGGGTTGTCCGTGCGGCCGAACGGGTTCTTCCGTGAAGTGCCAGGTCAGGCGCGCAAAGCGGCCGATCCCTTGTCGACAAAGGGATCGGCCGCGAAATCGATGTAGGACACACCTCGATACGAGGAGATCTCACACAGATGATGGATCACCGATAGGCCGAATGATCCATAGCCAGTGGATCAGGCATTCGATCAAACGACGGCGACGGGACCGGCTCTCAGGCGAGGGCGACCAGATCCGCGTAGTCGGAGCCCCACAGGTCCTCGACGCCGTCGGGCAGCAGGATGATCCGCTCGGGCTGGAGCGCCTCCACGGCACCCTCGTCGTGGGTGACGAGGACGACCGCGCCCTTGTAGGTGCGCAGGGCGCCGAGGATCTCCTCGCGGCTGGCGGGGTCGAGGTTGTTGGTCGGCTCGTCCAGGAGCAGGACGTTCGCGGAGGAGACGACCAGGGTGGCGAGGGCGAGGCGGGTCTTCTCACCGCCGGAGAGGACACCGGCCGGCTTGTCGACGTCGTCGCCGGAGAACAGGAACGAGCCCAGCACCTTGCGGACCTCGACGAGGTCCATGTCGGGCGCCGACGAGCGCATGTTCTCCAGGACCGTGCGGTCCGGGTCCAGGGTCTCGTGCTCCTGGGCGTAGTAGCCGAGCTTCAGGCCGTGTCCCTCGAGGACCTCGCCGGTGTCGGGCTGCTCGACGCCGCCGAGGAGGCGCAGCAGGGTGGTCTTGCCGGCGCCGTTGAGGCCCAGGATGACGACCCGGGAGCCCTTGTCGATGGCCAGGTCGACGTCGGTGAAGATCTCCAGCGAGCCGTACGACTTCGACAGGCCCTCGGCGGTCAGCGGGGTCTTGCCGCAGGGCGCGGGCTCCGGGAAGCGCAGCTTGGCGACCTTGTCGGAAACGCGGACGGCGTCCAGTCCCGCCAGCAGCTTGTCGGCGCGGCGGGCCATGTTCTGCGCGGCGACCGTCTTGGTGGCCTTGGCGCGCATCTTGTCGGCCTGGGAGTGCAGCGCGGCGGCCTTCTTCTCGGCGTTGGCGCGCTCGCGCTTGCGGCGCTTCTCGTCGGCCTCGCGCTGCTGCTGGTAGAGCTTCCAGCCCATGTTGTAGACGTCGATCTGGGAGCGGTTGGCGTCCAGGTAGAAGACCTTGTTGACGACCGTCTCGACCAGGTCGACGTCGTGGGAGATCACGATGAAGCCGCCGCGGTAGGTCTTCAGGTAGTCGCGCAGCCAGACGATCGAGTCCGCGTCCAGGTGGTTGGTCGGCTCGTCGAGCAGGAGCGTGTCCGCGTCGGAGAACAGGATGCGGGCCAGCTCGATACGGCGGCGCTGACCGCCGGAGAGCGTGTGCAGGGGCTGGCCGAGCACCCGGTCGGGCAGGTTGAGCGCGGCGGCGATGGTGGCGGCCTCGGCCTCGGCGGAGTACCCGCCCTTGGTGAGGAACTCGGTCTCCTGGCGCTCGTACTGCTTCATCGCCTTGTCACGGGTGGCGCCCTTGCCGGTGGCGATGCGCTGCTCGTTCTCGCGCATCTTGCGGATCAGGACGTCGAGGCCGCGCGCCGAGAGAATGCGGTCGCGGGCGAGGACGTCGAGGTCGCCGGTGCGGGGGTCCTGCGGGAGGTAGCCGACTTCACCGGAGCGGGTGACGGAGCCCGCGGCGGGGATGCCGTCGCCGGCGAGGACCTTGGTGAGGGTGGTCTTGCCGGCACCGTTGCGGCCGACCAGGCCGATACGGTCGCCCTTGGCGACGCGGAAGGTGGCGTTCTCGATGAGGACGCGCGCACCGGCGCGCAGCTCGATACCGGTTGCGGAGATCACGGACAGACTCCAGAGCGTACGGATAGTGACGGGTGGGCGGCTGAGGACGTTCCCGCCGTCTAATGCGCGAGGAGAATGGCCATGGGCCAAGTCTAACGGGGCGGCGCAAGCGCTTTTTCGGTGCGCGGGTGTTCGGGACGGCCCGCGCGGGGCGGTTCGTTGCCCAGCGGGGTGCGGTGCGGGGCGATTCCGCCCAGGTCGTCCACGGCGACGAGCTGCGCGGTCCAGGCGCCCTGCGCGCAGGGCTGGGCGACGAGCAGGGCGTGGCCGTGACGTACGGCACGTTCGGGGTGGAAGGCGCAGCCCGCGCGGGCGGGCAGCACCCAGCGCAGGTCACCGTCGGCGGTGCGGTACGCCGCGATGCGGTCCGGGGTGACGACCGCGAGGATGCCGCGGCCCAGGGGGCGCAGGACGCCGGCGCCGCCCCGGGCGCGCAGCCAGTCGGTCGCCGCGGGCAGGGCGCGGTGCCAGCGCACGGAGCGGCCGTCGGTGTCGGTGACGAGCCCGTCGTCCCAGACGGTGATCGCCTGCCCGCCCGTGGGCAGCACGCTGAGCGGGCGCCGGCCCGGACGCGCGTACCGCCAGCGCAGGGTCCGGCCGTCGTACGCCTCGACGACGCCGCCCCGCGCGCGTGCGGTGGGTGCGGGCGGGCCGGAGGTGAGGTGGTCGCCGTAGGGGGCGGGGCGGATCTGGTGGGCGGCGGCGAGGAGCCCGGCCGCGAGGAGCAGGGCGAGGGCGAGGAGTCGCCCGACGGGTCCGCGGACGGGGGGTGTCCGCGGGAGGGCACGCGGGGGCCGGTGCGGGAAGGTGGCCGGAGGCTGCTCCCGGCGGGCCGTCGCGCACTGCTCCGGAAACGGCTCGGCGTCGGGTGGCCCGGTTCTCCTGTGGTGCAGAACGGCAGCCCTTTCCCTTTCCCCCTTCGGCGCCCGGCCGGGCGCTCCTGTGCCACGGGTCAGGCGCAGAGCGTAGCCACGCCCGTGGCGGGCGGCCGGGCGTGACGCGGGGGCGGGACGGGACGTCGCCCGTTCGGGCGTCGGCCCGGTCATCGGCGCGAAGTGGCGGCCCGGATGCCGCAAGGTGGTCGTGGGGGACGGTGCGAGCAGAGGGCGGTGCCCCATGCAGTTCGACGACGACGCGAACCTGGACACCTCCGAGGTGCAGGACGTGCGGGGCAGCCGGATCCCGGGCGGGAGGAAGACCGTCGGCGGCGGTCTGGCCGGCCTGATCGCGCTGCTCCTCGCCCTGTTCCTCGGGGTCGGCCCGGACCAGCTGGGGCTCTCCTCCGGGGACAGCTCGCCCGCACCCGCCTCCTCCTCGCTGGCCCAGGTGCAGCAGAGCTGCCGTACCGGACAGGACGCGAACAGCAAGGAGGACTGCCGGATCGTGGCGGTGGTCAACAGCGTGCAGGACTACTGGACGCAGGAGTTCCGGCACCGCCACGGCACCTACACGGCCGCCCCCACGGTCTTCTTCAGCGGACGGGTCGGCACCGCGTGCGGGACGGCGACCTCGGCGGTGGGGCCGTTCTACTGCCCCGGCGACCGGAAGGTCTATCTGGACCTCGGCTTCTTCGACGACCTGCGGTCCAAGTTCGGCGCGAGCGGCGGGCCGTTCGCCCAGGCGTACGTCGTGGCGCACGAGTACGGGCACCATGTGCAGGACCTGATGGGCACGTTGAGCCGGTCGCAGTCCAACCTGACCGGCGCGAACAGCAATTCGGTGCGGCTGGAGCTGCAGGCCGACTGCTACGCCGGGGTGTGGGCGCACCACGCCACGACCACGAAGGACGAGTCGACCGGCCGCCCGCTGATCACCAGCCTGACGGCCGCGGACATCCAGGACGGGCTGGACGCGGCGGCGGCCGTGGGTGACGACCGGATCCAGGAGCGGTTCCAGGGGCGGGTGACGCCGGAGACGTGGACGCACGGGTCGGCCGAGCAGCGGCAGCAGTGGTTCTACCAGGGCTACCGGAGCGGTGACTTGGCGCGCTGCAACACCTTCCGATGAGCGGCTGACCTGCAACGACGTTACAGACCGGGGGCGTTGTCAGTGCCGGGTGCAAGACTGGGACCAGGCCGGAACGACGGCTTTCGGGGGACCGACGCACGAGGGAGTGATCGGGATGGCGGGCACGAGTGGCGGGCGGCCGAGCATCTATCCGTCGCTGCTGTACACGGACGCGAAGGCGGCGATCAAGCAGCTGACGGAGGCCTTCGGCTTCACCGAACTGTCGGTGTACGAGGCCGAGGACGGCATGGTGCTCCACGCCGAGCTGGTGCAGGGCAACGGTGCGGTCATGCTGGGCTCCAGGGGCCGCGGCGGCCGGTTCGACGCGGCGATGGAGGGCGGCGGCCCGACCGGGGTGTACATCGTCGTGGACGACGTCGACGCACACCACCAGCGCGCCGTCGACCACGGCGCCGAGATCCTGATGCCCCCGACGGACCAGGACTACGGTTCGCGGGACTACATGGCCCGGGACGTCGAGGGCAACATCTGGAGCTTCGGCACGTACGCCCCGGAGATAGCCGGCTGACCCGCCTGGCCCGCCCTTCCGCTAGCCGCCGGTGTGCACCTGGAAGGCGGCCCGGCGGACGGCCTTGGCGAGCGCCGGGTCGGGGTGGGCGGCGGCGAGGGCGACCAGGACCTGCACGGTGCGCGGGTGGCCGACGGCGCGCACCTCGTCGAGCAGCGCGGGGACGGTGGGCTGCAGCGCCGACTCCAGGTGACGGACGAGCAGCGGGGCCTCACCGTGGTCGGCGACCGCGGCGGCCGTGTCGACCCAGAGCCAGGTGGCCTCCTCCCGGGTGAGCACCTCGTGGGCGTCCTCGGGGTCGACTCCGTCGTGCTCGGCCAGCCACAGCAGGGCGTACGGCCGCAGGGTCGGCTCGTCGACGACCGCGCGGACGTCCGGTTCGGCGGGGGCGCCGACGACGCGCAGCGCCTCGAAGGCGAGGCCGCGCAGCAGGGCGTCCTCGCCGCGGGCGGCGTCGACGAGCTCGGTGACGGCACCGCCGACGGGGCGGGCGGCGAGCCAGGCGCGGTACTCGGCGCGGGCCGCGTTGGGGCGCAGCTGGGCGCAGCCGCGCAGCATCTCCTCGGCGGCGACCTCGATGTTGCCGGCGGGGCTCTGCGCGGCGACGCAGATCTGCTCCAGCTTGACCCAGACCGCCCAGCTGCCCAGCGGGGTGAGGGTGGCCTGGCCGTCGCCGTAGGTCAGCGCGCCGACGGAGGCGAGGGCGTGCAGCGACCAGTCGAGGAGCGGGGCGAGCTCGGCCTCGTCGGCGGGGGCCGGGTCCTCGGCCGGGGCGTGGTCCGCCGGGTCGGCGTCGGCGGAGCGCACGGCGGCGAGCGGTCTGGCGGTCCCGGTGCCGTTCTCCGTGTCGTAGGGGACCTCGCAGCGCTCGGTGCGCAGTTCGGTGACCCGCTGGCCCAGCAGGTCCAGAAGCTGCTCGACCGGGACGGGACCGGCGGACAGCTGGAGGAAGGAGAGCACCTGGGGCATGGCCGAGACGACTTCGGCGACGGCGGCCGCCTCGAACTCGGCGGGCTCCGGGTGGGCGAGCGACCAGGCGTCGAAGAGGGCGACCCAGCCGCGCAGCACGGCGCTGTCGTCGCGGTCCCAGGCGCGCAGGCGCCAGCCGGGGCGCGCGCTGTCGCCGTGCACCTCGACCAGACCGGCGAGGCGGGCGGTGTCCCAGTCGGCGCGGACCTGAGCGGCGGTCAGGCCCAGGTCGTCGGACGCGCGTTCAGCGGACGCGTCGGAGAGGGTGGCCTTGCCGTCGGCGGTCGCGCCGTCGCTGCCCGGCCCGAGGGCGGCGTCGGCCCAGTGGGCGACGCGGGCCGCGCCGGCCAGGCCGGAGCGTGCCATTCTGGCCAGCTCGGCGGGGGCCGGGGTGCCCTCGGGCGGGCGGGGTGCGGGGCGGCGCGCGGGCCGCTGGTTCATCGCTCGGGGGGCGGCGGCCAGGGGTCGCGTTCGGACGAGTCGAAGCCTTGAGTCGCGCGGGATACGGGACGTCACGGGTGCAGTCTTCCGGTTGACGGTCCGAAAACCCAAACGGAATGTCACGGCGGGCGACGGGACTGGCCAACGCACGGGGTGTGAGGCGAGGCGAGGAGACATGTTCAGGCCAGTGGTACGGCGTTAAACGGAACCTCCGGGACCGGCCGGAACCGGGGTTTCCGGCTTGGGACGGGGAGCGGCCGCGGCCGCGGAGGGGAAGGGCCGGCGGGTGCGGGAAGAATCACATCGGGGGTGCCGGCGGATGCCGGACGCGCTCGTCAGCGACCGCTCGACAGAGGGGGCGCCGGGGCGCGTGCGCCGGGGCACCGTCACATCAGGGGCGTGAGGAACCGGCGCAGCCGTTCCTCGTACTCCTCCGGGTCGGCGTTCCACATCGCGCCGTGCGGGGCGTCCGGGACGGTGTGCAGGGCCACCAGGTCGGGGCGCCGCTCGGCGAGCCTGCGGGAGTACACCCAGGGGGCCACCGTGTCGTCCGGGCCGTGCACGATCAGGGTGGGCACGGTCAGCTGTCCCGGGTCGACGGGGTCGGCGGCGTGGTCGGCGTGCAGGCCGACGCGGCCCTGAGCGGCGCGTACCGCGAGCGGCAGCAGGGGTTCGGGGGTGTGCCGGGCCTGGGCGAGGGCGCGCAGGGTGGCCTCCCAGCTGAGTACCGGGGAGTCCAGGACCAGCCCGGAGATCCGATCGCGCAGTGCCGAGTGGGCGGCGGCGCGCAGCGCCATGGTGGCGCCGGTGGACCAGCCGTGCAGAACGACGCGGCGGGCGCCGTAGCGGACGGCGTAGCGGATCGCCGCGTCCAGGTCGCGCCACTCGCTCTCGCCGAGGTGGTTCAGGCCGTCCGGGGGTCGCGGGGCGCCGAGGTCGCCGCGGTAGGCGAGGGCGAGGACCGGCAGGCGCCGGGCGTGCAGAAACGCCATGACGTTCATGGGGTGCTCGCGGGTGGTGCCGAGGCCGTGTACCGCGATCACCCAGGTGTCCCGGTGGCCGGGCACGAACCAGGCGGGCAGCGGGCCGAGTTCGCCGGGCAGGTCGATGTCGGCGTACTCCAGGCCCAGGGCCGTGCCCGGGTTGCCGACATGGACGTTGGCGGTGAGCCAGGCCGGGTCGCCGGTCTCGAAGGTGCCGTGGGTCACCCGCTCCAGCCGCCGTACGACGGTGTCGGCGGTGCTCGCGGCGGACTCCAGGACGGCGCCGACGACCGCGTGCGAGCCGTCGCCGGCCAGGCCGTAGGTGCCGGGGCGCAGCGAGGCGAGGTCGCGGGTGAGGGTGATGCGGCCGGCCGCGGTGCCGTGCACGGTGAGCCGGGGTTCGGTGGGCAGAGGGCGGCCGGGCGGTGCCTTCAGCGCGGCGTCACTGGCGAACCGCCCCGCGGCCACACCGGCCGCACCGGCGGCGAGTACGGCACCGACGGCAGCGACCGTGACTTTGACTGGGCGCACCTGTCCAGTGTCCGGGCGGACTCCGGTGTCGGCCAGTGGAGGAGGGAGAAATCGACGAAGCCACTGGATCCGCCTTCCCGCCCGGCCGGGGTTCACCCCTCCCGCTGCCCGTATCCCCTCAGCTTCTCCCCCGCCTCCGTCACCTGGTCGGGGGAGAGCAGGGTCGGGGTCAGGCCCGGGACCGCGGACGCCGTCAGCCACAGGCGGCACATCCACTCCAGCTGGGCGGTGCGGTCGTAGGCCTGGGTCAGGGTGGTGCCGTAGGTGATCGTGCCGTGGTTCTGGAGGAGGCAGCCGGAGCGGTCGGCCAGGGCGCGGAGCATGTTCTCGGCCAACTCGCGGGTGCCGTACGTCGCATACGGGGCAACCCGGACCGCGCCGCCGAGGGCGCCGGACATGTAGTGGATCGCCGGCAGCTCGGGGACGAGCGTGGAGACGGCCGTCGCGTGGACGGCGTGGGTGTGGACGACGGCCCCGGCGTCGGTGCTGCGGTAGATCGCGAGGTGCATCGGCAGTTCGCTGGTCGGGACCAGGGTGCCGAGGACCTGGCGGCCGGCGAGGTCCACGCCCGTCACGTCGTCCGGAGCGAGCCGGTCGTAGGGCACACCCGACGGTGTGACCAGCACGGTGTCGCCGACGCGGACCGAGACGTTGCCGGAGGTGCCGACGACGAGTCCGTCGGAGACCGTGCGGCGGGCGGTGGCGACGAGTTCGAGCCAGGCGTCCGCCTCCTCCGCGCGCACATCCCGCCTTCGCGGCTCCGACACATCTTGTGCGCCGGCCCGTCCGTCCCGTCCGTCGCGCTCGTCCCGCCGCTGCTCAGCCATGGCCCGATCCTGTCAGGCGACGCCCCAACCGGCCTGCGCGGCAGGGCACTTTAGGCCTGACGTCCCGAATCCAGTAGAGCGCAAACCGCCACAAAGAGTTCCATTTCCCGGCTTGGCTGAAGATCGCCGAGGATACGCCGATCTTCCAATAATCTCTGGACGATTTTTCGTACACGTCGCCATTCCGGGGGGAAACATGGCCCGTGACCGTATTCCGCCGTCCCGCCACCGCGTCCGCGCCCTCGCGGCGTCCGTGGCGGCGCTCGCCCTCGCGTGCACCGCGACCGCGTTCGCCGGCACACCGGCGTCCGCGGCGAGCCTGCCGAAGGGGCATGACGTCTCCTCGCACCAGAAGAACGTCGACTGGACGAGCGCCAGGGCGAACGGCGCCAGGTTCGTCTACATCAAGGCCACCGAGTCCACCACCTACCGCAACCCGTACTTCGAGCAGCAGTACAACGGCTCCCGCGAGGCCGGCATCAGGCGGGGCGCGTACCATTTCGCCCTGCCGGACAAGTCGTCGGGCGCCCGGCAGGCCGCGTACTTCGTGGGCCACGGCGGCACCTGGACGGCGGACGGGTGGACGCTGCCGCCCGCGCTCGACGTCGAGTACAACCCGTACGACAAAAAGCACCGGTGCTACGGACTGAGCCACTCCGGGATGGTCCGGTGGATCAGGTCCTTCAGTGACGAACTGAAGCGGGAGACCGGCCGGCGGCCGGTGATCTACACGACCACGAACTGGTGGGACCTCTGCACCGGCGGCAGCAGCGCGTTCGCCGCCGACCACGCGCTGTGGATCGCCCGCCACGGCTCCGCGGACGCCGGGACACTGCCGGCCGGATGGTCGTCGTGGACCTTCTGGCAGTACGACAACAGCGGCAGCCTGCCGGGTGACCAGAATCTCTTCAACGGGTCGGCGGGACGGCTGAAGTCGTTCGCCCTGGGCCTCTGACCAACGGGCGACTGGGCCGCCGGACCGGAACCGGGACGGCGGCCTCGCCCCACCCCGCCCACGGTCACCCCGAAAGTCGATCTCATACACCACCAGGACTGCCCCAGTTCACCTTCCGTTCATTCAGGTTGCCTACGGTCCAACAGCCAATGACCTCGAAAGATTGCCTGGGTAAATGGAAAACTTCTCGCTGATCCTCGCGATTGTGGTGGTAACCGCACTCGCGTTTGATTTCACGAACGGTTTCCACGACACCGCCAACGCGATGGCCACGACCATCTCGACCGGTGCGCTCAAGCCCAAGATCGCGGTGGCCATGTCCGCCGCGCTCAACCTGGTGGGCGCCTTCCTCTCGGTGGAGGTCGCCAACACGATCTCCAAGGGTCTCGTCGACGAGAACGGCATTCGTCCCGAGGTCATCTTCGCCGCCCTCGTCGGCGCCATCCTGTGGAACCTGGTGACGTGGCTGGTGGGCCTGCCCTCCAGTTCCTCGCACGCCCTCATGGGCGGTCTGATCGGCGCCACCGTCGCCTCCGCCGGCTTCGGCGCGGTCCACGGCGACGTGCTCGTCACCAAGGTCCTGCTCCCGGCGGTCGCCGCCCCCGTCGTCGCCGGCCTCGCGGCGACGCTCTCCACCCGCCTCTCCTACACGCTCTCGAAGAACGCCGAGGACGAGGCCACCCGCAAGGGCTACCGCGCCGGCCAGATCGCCTCCGCCGGCCTGGTCTCGCTCGCGCACGGCACCAACGACGCACAGAAGACGATGGGCATCATCACCCTCGCGCTGATCGCGGGCGGTGCCATCGCTCCCGGCTCGAACCCTCCCACCTGGGTCATCCTCTCCGCGGGCCTCGCCATCGCGCTCGGCACCTACATCGGCGGCTGGCGAATCATCCGCACCATGGGCACGGGCCTGACCGACCTCCAGCCGCAGCAGGGCTTCGCCGCCCAGACCAGCGCGGCCACCGCCATCCTGGCCTCCTCCCACCTCGGTTTCTCCCTCTCCACCACGCACGTCGTCTCCGGTTCCGTGATGGGCGCGGGCCTCGGCCGCAAGGGCGGCACGGTCCGCTGGTCCACCGCGACCCGCATGATGGTCGCCTGGGTGCTCACCCTCCCCGCCGCCGCGCTGGTCGGCGCGCTCGCCGAGTCCGTGACGGACCTCGGCGACTGGGGTACGGCGGTCGTCGCCGTCTTCCTCGTCGCCTCCAGCGCCGCGATCTGGAAGCTCTCCCGCCGCGAGGTCGTGGACAGCAGCAACGTCGTCGGCACCGAGGAGCCGGCCGGTGTGGTGACCACGGCGATCGCCGCCGTGACCCCGCCGCCCGCGGGCACGGTCGCGGTCACGGTCACGGACGACCTGACCGCCACCATCCCCGCCCCTGCCTCCACCTCCGCCCCGGCCGCTCCCGCGACCGACCCGGCCGCCACCGTCTGACCCCGAGGAAGAACCGACATGAACATCGACTGGGCAGCCATCGGCTCCGTCTTCGGCGTCAGCCTCGTGGCCACCGTGGGCCTGGTGACCCTCTTCACCCTCGGCATCAAGGGCCTCTCCGCCCGCGAACGCGCCACCGCCCAGGGCGGCTCCGCGGCCCTGGCCGTCACGGCCGCCTACCTCTGCTTCGCGGCCTGCGCGGCGGCCGTGGCGTACGGCATCCACCTGATCGTGGCGAAGGCCTGACACGAGAAGGCCCGTCGCTCGAAGGCCCGGCGCAAAGGGCCTCGTCGGCACCGCGAAGGCTCCTCTCCATCCCCCGGAGAGGAGCCTTCGGCATTCCCCACAGGCCCCGCCGGGCAACTGGTGTGGGCCTTCCCACACACTCCCCTCGCAGGTCAACGCCAGGTTGACGGGTCTTCCGGGGGCGTGGTGGACTTCCGGAGCCATGTACGGCGGCAAGAGAGGAAGCCGGTGTGAATCCGGCGCGGTCCCGCCACTGTCACCGGGGTAGCAATCCCCGGGAGCCAGGAACTCTCACCGCCGGTCTCGTCGAACCAGGGCGCGGACACCCTGAGTGAGGACATAACGCCATGCGCGGCTGCCGATCGAGGTTGAGTACCCGGCCCGTTCCCGACCCCGCGGCCGGCTGAGCCGATGGGTGCCGATCGCGTCTTCGCGTACGGCGCCGCCGCCGGCCTTCTCGGTGATCTGCTGCTCGGCGATCCGCGCCGGGGGCATCCGGTCGCCGTGTTCGGACGGGTGGCCGGGGCCGTGGAGCGGGTGCTGTGGCGGGACCACCGCGGGTGGGGCGCGCTGCACACCGCCGTGTGCGCCGGCGGCGCCGTGGCGCTGGGTGCCGTGGCCCAGCGGATCGTACGACCGTCCACCGCCGCGTCCGTGGTCCTCACCGGCGCGGCCACCTGGGCCGTGGTCGGCGGTACTTCGCTCGCGCGCGAGGCCCACGGCATCGGGCGGGCCCTGGAGGCCGACGATGTCGAGGCCGCCCGCGCCCGGCTGCCGCATCTGTGCGGACGGGACCCGCAGGCCCTGGACGCCGACGGGATCGCCCGTGCGGTCGTGGAGTCCGTCGCCGAGAACACGAGCGACGCGGTCGTGGGCGCGCTGGTGTGGGGAGCCGTGGCCGGCGTCCCCGGGCTGGTGGGGTTCCGGGCCGTCAACACCCTGGACGCCATGGTGGGGCACAAGTCGGCCCGGTACCGGCGGTACGGGTGGGCTTCCGCGCGGCTGGACGACCTGGCCGGGTGGCCGGGGGCACGGCTCACCGCCGTGCTGGCCGCGGTGGCCGGGGACGACCGGCGGGGGGCCGTACGGGCCTGGCGGGCCGACGCGGCGAAGCATCCGAGTCCCAACGCGGGGCCCGTGGAGGCGTCGTTCGCGGGGGCGCTGGGGGTGCGGCTCGGGGGGACGTTGTCGTATGCGGGGCGGGTCGAGCACCGGCCCGTGCTGAACCAGAAGGGGCGGGCCGTGGAGGTCGTGGACATCGGGCGGGCGGTGCGGCTCTCCCGTCGTGTCGGTCTGCTCGCGCTCGGCGTGACCGTCGCCGCGCGCCTCGTCGCGAAGGGACGTACGTCATGAGCGGTGGCCTCCTCGTCGCCGGTACCACCTCCGACGCCGGGAAGAGTGTGGTCACCGCCGGTATCTGCCGGTGGCTGGTGCGGCAGGGTGTGAAGGTCGCGCCGTTCAAGGCGCAGAACATGTCCCTCAACTCCTTTGTCACGCGCGAAGGTGCCGAGATCGGGCGGGCGCAGGCCATGCAGGCGCAGGCCTGCCGGGTGGAGCCGACCGCGCTCATGAACCCCGTGCTGCTGAAGCCCGGCGGCGAGCAGAGCAGTCAGGTCGTGCTGCTCGGCAAGCCCGTCGGCGAACTGAGCGCGCGCGGCTACCACGGCGGGCGGCAGCAGAAGCTGCTCGGAACCGTGCTCGACTGTCTCTCCGAGTTGCGGGGCACGTATGACGCGGTGATCTGTGAGGGGGCCGGCAGTCCGGCGGAGATCAATCTGCGCCGGACCGACATCGTGAACATGGGGATCGCCCGGAATGCCGGGCTGCCCGTGCTCGTCGTCGGTGACATCGACCGCGGTGGTGTCTTCGCCTCGTTCTTCGGGACCGTGGCGCTGCTCTCGCCGGAGGACCAGGCCCTCGTCGCCGGGTTCCTCGTCAACAAGTTCCGCGGGGACGTCTCGCTGCTGGAGCCGGGCCTCGACATGCTCCACGGGCTCACCGGGCGCCACACCTACGGCGTCCTCCCCTTCCGGCACGGCCTCGGCATCGACGAGGAGGACGGGCTCCGGGTCTCCCTGCGCGGGACCGTGCGCGAGTCGAACGTCGCCCCGCCCGTCGGGGAGGACGTCCTGCGGGTCGCCGTCTGTGCGATCCCCCTGATGTCCAACTTCACGGACGTGGACGCGCTGGCCGCCGAACCGGGCGTCGTGGTGCGGTTCGTGGACCGGCCGGAGGAGCTGGCCGACGCCGACCTCGTCATCGTCCCCGGCACCCGGGGGACGGTCCGCGCCCTGGAGTGGCTGCGGGAGCGGGGGCTGGCCGAGGCGCTGCGGCGCCGGGCCGCCGAACGACGGCCGGTGCTCGGCATCTGCGGTGGCTTCCAGATCCTCGGGGAGCACATCGAGGACGAGGTCGAGAGCCGGCGGGGGCGGGTGGAGGGTCTCGGGGTGCTGCCCCTAAGGGTGCGGTTCGCCCCCGAGAAGATCCTTACCCGGCCGGAGGGGACGGCACTCGGCGAGCGGGTCGAGGGGTACGAGATCCATCACGGGGTCGCCGAAGTCGTCGGCGGCGATGCCTTCATCTCTGATGACAGAGGACACAGCCTGGACGGCTGCCGGGTCGGGCAGACCTGGGGCACGCACTGGCACGGCTCCCTGGAGTCGGACGGTTTCCGCCGGGCCTTCCTGCGCGAGGTGGCGGCCGCCGCGGGCCGCCGGTTCGTACCGGCCCCCGACACCTCGTTCGCCGCGCTGCGCGAGGAGCAGCTCGACCGGCTCGGCGACCTGATCGAACAGCACGCGGACACGGACGCGCTCTGGCGGCTCATCGAGTCGGGCGCGCCGCAAGGACTGCCTTTCATCCCACCGGGAGCGCCCGCATGAGCACTGTGTTGTTGTTGTCGACCGCCGACACCGATCTGCTGGCGGCCCGGGCCGCCTCCGGTGCCGACTACCGGATCGGCAATCCGACGCGCGTCGACGTCGCGGAGGAGCTGCCCGCGCTCGTCGCGGGCGCGGACATCGCCGTCGTACGGCTGCTCGGCGGCAAGCGCGCCTGGGAGGACGGGCTCGCCGCCCTGAAGGCCGCCGGGATCCCGACCGTGCTGCTCGGCGGCGAGGCGGTGCCGGACGCCGAGCTGATGGCCGAGTCGTCGGTCCCCGCCGGTGTGGTGGCCGAAGCCCTCAGGTACCTCGTCGAGGGCGGCCCCGCCAACCTCACCGAGCTGGCCCGGTTCCTCTCCGACACCGTGCTGCTGACCGGCGAGGGGTTCGACGAGCCGCAGAAGATGCCCGAGTACGGCGTCCACGGCGAGCGTCCGCTGGTCGAAGGCCGCCCGACCGTCGGGGTGCTCTTCTACCGGGCCCACGAACTGAGCGGCAACACCGCCTTCGTGGACACCCTGTGCGACGCGATCGAGGCGCGCGGCGCCAACGCCCTCCCGGTGTACTGCGGTTCGCTGCGCGGGGCGGACGCCGGGCTGTACGAGATCCTCGCCGGGGCCGACGCGCTGGTGGCCACCGTCCTGGCCGCGGGCGGCACCCACGCCTCCCAGGCCTCGGCCGGCGGTGACGAGGAGGCCTGGGACATCGGCGCTCTCGCCGATCTCGACATCCCTGTCCTGCAAGGGCTCTGCCTCACCTCTCCGCACGCGGCCTGGGACGAGTCCGACGCCGCCCTCTCCCCCATGGACGCGGCGATGCAGGTCGCGATCCCGGAGTTCGACGGACGGCTGATCACGGTCCCCTTCTCCTTCAAGGAGCAGGGGCCGGACGACGTCCCGGTGTACGTCGCCGACCCCGAGCGGGCCGGACGCGTCGCCGGAATCGCCGTGCGGTACGCCCGGCTGGGGCACAAGCCGAACGCGGAGAAACGCGTCGCCCTGGTCTTCACCGCCTATCCGACCAAGCACTCGCGGGTCGGCAACGCGGTCGGCCTGGACACGCCCGCGTCCGCGGTGCGGGTGCTGGACGCCCTCAAGGACGCCGGGTACGGCGTCACCGAGTACCCCTCCGGCGGCGACGAGTTGATCCACCGTCTCATCGAGGCAGGTGGGCACGACGTCGAGTGGCTGACCGAGGAGCAGTTGGCCGCCGCGCCCGCGCGGGTGCCGCTCGCGGACTACCGGGCGTGGTTCGAGAAGCTCGACCCGGAGCTGCGGGACGCGATGACGGAGGCCTGGGGCGAGCCGCCGGGCAGCCTGTATGTGGACGGCGACGACATCGTGCTCGCCTCCCTCCGGTTCGGGAACGTCGTCGTCATGATCCAGCCGCCACGCGGCTTCGGGGAGAACCCGATCGCGATCTACCACGACCCCGACATGCCGCCGTCGCACCACTACATGGCGGCCTACCGGTGGCTCGAGAACTCCTTCGGCGCGGACGCGATCGTGCACATGGGCAAGCACGGCACGATGGAGTGGCTGCCGGGCAAGGGCCTCGGCCTGAGTGCGGGCTGCGCGCCGGACGCGGTCCTCGGCGACCTGCCGCTGATCTACCCGTTCATCGTCAACGACCCCGGCGAGGGCACCCAGGCCAAGCGGCGCGGGCACGCCACGGTCGTCGACCACCTGGTGCCGCCGATGGCCCGTGCCGACACCTACGGCGACCTGGCCAAACTGGAGCAGCTGCTCGACGAGTACGCGCTGGTGTCGGATCTGGACCCGACGAAGGCGCCGGCCGTGCGCGCCCAGATCTGGACGCTGGTCAAGGCGGCCGAGCTCCACCACGACCTGCACGTGGACGAGCAGCCGGAGGACGGCGATTTCGACGAGTTCGTCATGCACATCGACGGCTATCTGTGCGAGATCAAGGACGTGCAGATCCGCGACGGCCTGCACATCCTGGGCGGCGGACCGGTCGGCGAGCCGCGGGTGAACCTGGTGCTGGCCGTGCTGCGCGCCTCGCAGGTGTGGGGCGGGCAGGCCAACGCGCTGCCCGGGCTTCGCGCCGCCTTCGCCGCGCATTTCGGTCTGGTCGAGAAGGAGTTGCTGGCCGAGCCGGGCGCGCCGGTGAAGGTGCCGGTCGAGCTGTCGGATCTGGTCGAGGGTCCGTCGCGTACCGCGGCCGACGCGATCGACCTGCTGGAGCAGCTGTGCCGCCGGGTCGCGGAGGGCATGGAGCAGCGGGACTGGGCGGCCGCCGAGAGCCGCACCCTGGTGCGGGAGGTCCTCGGCACCGAACTCCCGGACGCTGTGGCCGTGTTGGAGTTCGCGTGCACCGAGGTCGTGCCGCGGCTCGCGCGCACCACGGACGAGATCGGGCACATCCTGAAGGCTCTGGACGGTGGTTACGTCCCGGCCGGCCCGTCCGGCTCCCCCACCCGAGGCCTGGTCAACGTCCTGCCCACCGGCCGCAACTTCTACTCGGTCGACCCCAAGGCGATTCCCTCCCGGCTGAGTTGGGAGGTCGGCCAGTCGCTCGCCGACTCGCTCGTGCAGCGGTACCTCCAGGACACCGGCGCCTACCCGAAGTCCGTGGGCCTGACGGTGTGGGGCACCTCCGCGATGCGCACCCAGGGCGACGACATCGCCGAGATCCTGGCGCTGCTGGGCTGCCGTCCGGTCTGGGACGACGCGTCGCGGCGGGTGACCGGCTTCGAGGTGATCCCGCTCGACGAGCTGGGCCGGCCGCGCATCGACGTCACGGTCCGCATCTCCGGCTTCTTCCGGGACGCGTTCCCGCACGTGGTCGGGCTGATCGACGACGCGGTGCGCAGGGTCGCCGAGCTGGACGAGCCGGCGGAGTCCAACTACGTGCGGGCGCACGCCGACGAGGACACCGCCGAGCACGGCGACCGGCGGCGCGCCACCGCCCGGATCTTCGGCTCCAAGCCGGGTGCCTACGGTGCCGGCCTGCTCCCGCTGATCGACGCCCGCAACTGGCGCTCCGACGCCGACCTCGCCGAGGTGTACGCGGTGTGGGGCGGTTACGCCTACGGCCGCGGGCTCGACGGGCGGGCGGCGCGCGGGGACATGGAGACCGCGTTCCGGCGGATCGCCGTCGCCGCGAAGAACGTGGACACCCGCGAGCACGACCTCGTGGACGCCGACGACTACTTCCAGTACCACGGCGGCATGGTCGCCATGGTCCGCCATCTGACCGGCGCCAGCCCCGAGGCGTACGTGGGTGATTCGGCCACGCCGGACCAGGTGCGGACCCGGACGCTCGGCGAGGAGACGCACCGCGTCTTCCGGGCCCGGGTGGTCAATCCCCGCTGGATGGCGGCCATGCGCCGGCACGGCTACAAGGGTGCCTTCGAGATGGCGGCGACCGTCGACTACCTCTTCGGCTACGACGCCACGGCGGGCGTGGTCGACGACTGGATGTACGAGAAACTCAGCGCGGAGTACGTCTTCGACGCGGAGAACCGGGACTTCATGAAGAAGTCCAACCCGTGGGCGCTGCGCGGCATCACCGAACGGCTCCTGGAGGCCGCCGACCGGGGCCTGTGGGCCGAGCCGGACGCGGACACCCTGGAGCGGCTGCGCGCCACCTACCTCGAGCTCGAAGGCGACCTGGAAGGCAACTCGGAGGGCGACGACCAGTGAGTACCCCGTTCCCGTTCACGGCCGTCGTCGGCCAGGACGACCTGCGGCTCGCGCTGCTGCTGAACGCCGTCTCGCCGGCGGTCGGCGGGGTGCTGGTGCGCGGCGAGAAGGGCACCGCGAAGAGCACCGCCGTACGTGCCCTGTCGGCGCTGCTGCCGGCCGTGGACGTCGTCGCCGGCTGCCGTTTCTCCTGCGACCCGGCCGCGCCCGACCCGGCCTGCCCGGACGGCCCGCACAACCCGCCCGGCGCCTTCGAGACCCGCCCGGCGCGCATGGTCGAACTGCCGGTCGGGGCCTCCGAGGACCGGCTGGTGGGCGCGCTGGACATCGAACGCGCCCTGGCGGAGGGCGTGAAGGCCTTCGAGCCGGGTCTGCTGGCCGACGCGCACCGGGGCATCCTCTACGTCGACGAGGTCAACCTCCTCCACGACCACCTGGTCGACCTGCTGCTGGACGCGGCCGCGATGGGCGCGTCGTACGTCGAGCGCGAGGGTGTGTCGGTCCGGCACGCGGCGCGCTTCCTGCTCGTCGGGACGATGAACCCCGAAGAGGGCGAGCTGCGGCCGCAGTTGCTCGACCGGTTCGGCCTCACGGTCGAGGTGGCCGCCTCCCGTGAGCCCGACCAGCGGGTGGAGGTCGTACGGCGACGGCTCGCGTACGACGACGATCCGGCGGGTTTCGCGGCGCGCTGGGCCGGCGAGGAGGCCGCCGTACGGCAGCGGATCGCGGCGGCACGGGAGTTGCTGCCGTCGGTGCGGCTGGGCGACGGGGCGCTGCGGCAGATCGCGGCGACCTGCGCGGCCTTCGAGGTCGACGGGATGCGCGCCGACATCGTGATGGCCCGGACGGCGACCGCGCTGGCCGCGTGGGCCGGGCGGACCGAGGTGCTCGCCGAGGACGTACGGCAGGCCGCGCTGCTGGCGCTGCCGCACCGCAGGCGCCGCAACCCCTTCGACGCGCCGGGACTTGACGAGGACAAGCTGGACCAGACGCTGGAGGAGTTCTCCGGGGAGTCCGGGGACGACGATCCGGATCCGGACGGTCCCGGTGGGGGTGGCGGGCAGCCGCAGCCCGACGAGGGGCCGCAGGGCGACGGTGCGACGGGGGACGCCGCCCGGCCCGAGGCCGGGGAGAGCGACGGCGTGCCGCAGCAGGCCGGTGCCGGGGAGCAGGCGCCCGTACGGGCGGCCGAGCCCTTTCGGACCAAGGTGCTGAGCGTGCCGGGGATCGGCGAGGGTGCCGCCGGGCGGCGGTCCCGGGCGCGGACCGAGCACGGGCGGACGACGGGTGCCCGACGGCCGCGCGGTGCCCTGACCAAGCTGCATCTGGCGGCGACCGTCCAGGCCGCCGCCCCGCATCAGCGGGCCCGCGGACGGTCGGGGCCGGGGCTCGTGCTCCGGCGGGACGATCTGCGGCAGGCGGCCCGGGAAGGGCGTGAGGGCAACCTCGTGCTGTTCGTGGTCGACGCGTCCGGGTCGATGGCGGCCCGGCAGCGGATGGGTGCGGTGAAGGGTGCCGTGCTGTCGCTGCTGCTCGACGCCTACCAGCGGCGGGACAAGGTGGGGCTGGTGACCTTCCGGGGGGCCGCGGCCGAGGTGGCGTTGCCGCCGACCTCGTCGGTGGACGCGGCGGCGGCCCGGCTGGAGTCGCTGCCGACGGGTGGGCGCACGCCGCTCGCCGCCGGGCTGCTCAAGGCGCATGACGTGCTGCGGGTGGAGCGGTTGCGGGACCCGGCACGGCGGGCGCTGGTGGTCGTGGTGACCGACGGCCGCGCCACCGGTGGCCCCGAGCCGGTCGCGCTCGCCGGGCGCGCGGCGCGGCTGTTCGCCGCCGGCGGGGTCGCCTCGGTGGTCGTGGACTGCGAGTCGGGGCCGGTGCGGCTGGGGCTCGCCGGGCAGTTGGCAGGTGAGCTGGGCGGTACCGCGGTGACGCTCGACGAACTGCGGGCGGACTCGATCGCCGGACTGGTGAAGGACGTTCAGGGGCGTTCGAGGAGGGCCGCGTAATGCCGCAGGGACAGCCGAGTGTGGTGCCCGACGACGGGCTGACGACTCGTCAGCGCCGTAATCGGCCGCTCGTCGTCGTGCACACGGGGATCGGGAAGGGCAAGTCCACCGCCGCGTTCGGGCTCGCGTTGCGGGCCTGGAACCAGGGGTGGCCCATCGGGGTGTTCCAGTTCGTCAAGTCGGCGAAGTGGAAGGTCGGCGAGGAGAACGCGCTGCGGGTGCTGGGCGCCTCCGGCGAGGGCGGGACGGTCGACTGGCACAAGATGGGCGAGGGCTGGTCCTGGGTGCAGCGCGACGCGCAGATGGACAACGAGGAGAAGGCGCGGGAGGGCTGGGAGCAGGTCAAGCGGGATCTGGCGGCCGAGACCTACCGGCTCTACGTGCTGGACGAGTTCGCGTACCCGATGCACTGGGGGTGGGTCGACACCGATGAGGTCGTCGACGTGCTGCGGAACCGGCCGGGGACCCAGCATGTCGTGATCACCGGGCGGAACGCGCCCGGGAAGCTCGTCGACCTCGCCGACCTCGTCACCGACATGTCCAAGGTCAAGCACCCGATGGACGCGGGGCAGAAGGGGCAGAGGGGCATCGAGTGGTGATGTCCTCGTCCGTGCCCCGGCTGGTCGTCGCCGCGCCGTCGTCCGGCAGCGGCAAGACCACCGTTGCCACCGGGTTGATGGCCGCGTTCGCCGCCCGCGGGCTCGCCGTGTCTCCGCACAAGGTGGGGCCCGACTACATCGACCCCGGGTACCACGCGCTCGCGACCGGGCGGGTGGGGCGGAACCTCGACGCGTACCTGTGCGGGCCGGAGCTGATCGGCCCGCTGTTCGCGCACGGTGCGCGGGGCTGTGACCTGGCCGTCGTCGAGGGCGTGATGGGGCTGTACGACGGGGCCGCGGGGGAAGGGGAGCTGGCGTCCACCGCGCATGTGGCGAAGCTGTTGCGGGCGCCGGTGGTGCTGGTCGTGGACGCGTCGTCGCAGTCGCGGTCGGTGGCGGCGCTGGTGCACGGGTTCGCGTCGTGGGATCCGGAGGTGCGGGTCGGGGGTGTGATCCTGAACAAGGTGGGGTCGGACCGGCACGAGGAGTTGCTGCGGGAGGCGCTGGACGCTGCGGGGGTGCCGGTGTTCGGGGTGTTGCGGCGGGTGGCGCAGGTGGGTACGCCGTCTCGGCATCTGGGGTTGGTGCCGGTCGCCGAGCGGCGGGGGGCGGCCGTGGATGCGGTGGCGGCGATGGCCGCGCAGGTTTCCGACGGGTGTGACCTGGAGGCGCTGATGGGGTTGGCGCGGGGGGCCGGGGCGGTGCCGGGTGGTGCGGCGTGGGATGCGGGTGCGGCCTTGGTTTCCTCGCCCCCGCCGCCCCTACCCGTCCCGTCACCAGGGGCTGCCGCCCCTTCGACCCCGCCTTCGGGGGCTGCCGCCCCCGGACCCCCGCTTCGGCCTGAACGGCCTCGTCCTCAAACGCCGGACGGGCTGGTGGGGGTGCGCGTCGCTGTTGCCGGCGGGGCTGCCTTCAGCTTTTCCTACGCCGAGCATGCCGAGTTGCTTGCCGCTGCCGGGGCTGAGGTCGTCGTGTTCGATCCGCTTCGGGACGAGCGGCTGCCCGACGGGACGGACGGGTTGGTGATCGGGGGCGGGTTTCCCGAGGTGTACGGCGCGGAGTTGTCGGCCAATGAGGTGCTGCGCAAGGACGTCGCCGCCCTCGCGGAGCGCGGTGCTCCCGTCGCCGCCGAGTGTGCCGGGCTGCTCTACCTGTGCCGGGAGCTGGACGGGCTGCCCATGTGCGGGGTGCTGGACGCGAGCGCGCGGATGTCGGAACGGCTGACCCTGGGGTACCGGGACGCCGTTGCCGTGAGTGACAGTGTGCTGGCCGTCGCGGGGACGCGGATGCGGGGGCACGAGTTTCACCGGACCGTGGTGGAGCCGGGGGCGGGAGCGGCTCCCGCGTGGGGGGTGCGTGCGCCCCGGCCGCGGGTCGAAGGTTTTGTACAGCGGGGTGTGCACGCGAGTTATCTGCACACGCACTGGGCGTCCGAACCCGGTGTGGCCCGAAGGTTCGTGGAGAGGTGCCGGACGTCATGAGCAGCAGCAGGTTGATCGGAGTCGGGGTGGGGCCCGGTGACCCCGAGCTGGTGACCGTCAAGGGGGTCAACGCCCTGCGTGCGGCCGATGTCGTCGTGGTGCCGGTGATGGACACCGGTGAGCGTGGGCGGGCCGAGGCCACCGTGCTGCACTACGTCGGCGCGGAGAAGGTCGTACGGGTCGTCTTCGCGCTGAACGAGCGCAGTGACCGGGGGCGGCGGGAGGCTGCCTGGGACGCGGCGGGGGCCCGGGTCGCCGAGTTGCTGCGGGGCAACGGGGCGGTCGCCTTCGCCACCATCGGGGATCCGAATGTCTATTCGACGTTCACGTATCTCGCGCAGACCATCGCCGAGCTGGTGCCGGACGTGGTCGTCGAGACCGTGCCCGGGATCACGGCCATGCAGGATCTCGCCGCCCGGTCCGGGGCCGTGCTCACCGAGGGGACCGAGCCGCTGACGCTGGTGCCGGTGACGGCGGGGGCCGAGGTGCTCAAGGACGCGCTGAGCGGGCCGGGGACCGTCGTGGCGTACAAGTTCGGGCGGCAGGCCGGGGCGGTCCTGGAGGCGTTGCGGGAGACCGGGCGGATCGAGGACGCCGTGTGGGGGTCGGCGCTGGGGCTGACCGAGGAGTCCGTCCGGCCCGCCGCCGAGCTCGACGGCTCCCCGCTGCCGTACCTCTCCACGCTCATCGCACCCCCGCGCCGGGACGGCGGCAGAGGCGGGAAGCTGTGAGCGGTCGGGCGTCAGCCGGAGATGCCCACCACCAGCCAGACGAAGGCCGCGCCGGCGACCGTGCACAGCAGCGTCGAGCGGGCCGGGTGCTCGTGGTGGGCCTCCGGGAGGATCTCGGCGGCGGCCAGGTAGAGCAGGACGCCGCCGAAGAGGCCGAGATAGCCGCCGAGCAGGCCCTCCGGGATGGTGAAGAAGATCGTGGAGAGGGCGCCGAGGACCGGTGCGCAGGCGTCGGCGACCAGCATCGCTATCGCCCGGCGGCGCGCGTTGCCGTACAGGCTCGTGATCGTGAACGTGTTGAAGCCGTCCGCGAAGTCGTGCGCGATGACCGCGAGCGCCACGGCCGCGCCCATGCCGCCACCCACCTGGAAGGCCGCACCGATCGCCACACCGTCCATCGCGCTGTGGCCGACCATCGCACCGGCCGCCGTCAGGCCCACCTCGGGCGCCCGGTGGCCGTGCTCGTCGGCGCCGTGGGCGGCCTGGCGGAGGGCCAGGGTGCGTTCCACCAGATGGGCCAGGAGGAAGCCGGCCACGAACAGGAGCAGGGCGGCCGGTACGCCGAAGACCTCGCGGCCGGCCGCGCGCAGCGCCTCCGGCAGCAGGTCGAGGCCGACCACACCGAGCATCAGACCGCCGGCCAGTCCGAGGACCAGGTGACGACGGTCGGTCACACGCTGTGCCGTCCAGCCGCCGGCCAGCGTCATCAGGAACGCGCCGAGCGCGACGAAGACCGCCATGTGCCCTTGCTATCCGATCGACCCGCCTCAGCGCACATCCAGCACCACGAGTAACACCCTTTGTCCAGAGAGGACCGATTTTCCATGGCCGATGCCGCCGCCTCCGCCGCTGCCGCCGGCGACGCTCCCACCGGCAAGGTGACCTTCGTCGGTGCCGGCCCCGGCGCAGCCGATCTGCTGACGTTCCGGGCCGCGCGCGCGATCGCCGACGCCGACGTCGTGATCTGGGCCGCGAGCCTGGTCCAGGCGGAGGTCCTCCAGCACGCGCGCGAGGACGCGGAGGTTCTGGATTCCGCGACGATGTCCCTCGAAGACGTCGTCGCCGTCTACGAGCGGGCCCGGACGGAGGGGCTGCGGGTGGCCCGTATCCACTCCGGGGACCCGGCGCTCTGGGGCGGTACCCAGGAGCAGGTCGACCGGTGTGCCGGGATCGGCATCGAGGTCGAGATCGTGCCCGGTGTCTCCTCTTTCTCGGCCGTGGCCGCGCTGGCCCAGCGCGAGCTGACCATTCCCGAGGTGGCGCAGTCCGTCGTGCTCACCCGGCTCGGCGGTGGCAAGACGCCGATGCCGCCCGGGGAGGAGGTGCGGGAGTTCGCCCGGCACGGGACCACCATGGCGATCTTCCTCTCCGCCGCGCGCAGCGGGCAGCTGGTGCGCGAGCTGCTGGAGGGCGGCTACCCCACGTCCACCCCGGTCGTCATCGCCTACCAGGCGACCTGGCCGGAGGAGCTGGTCGTGCGGTGCACGATCGAGACGCTGGAGGAGACGGTCAAGGAGCACAAGCTCTGGAAGCACACCCTCTTCCTGGTCGGCCCGGCCCTGGCCGCCCACGGCACCCGCTCGCACCTCTACCACCCCGGCCACTTCCACGGTTTCCGCAAAGCCGATCCGCAGGCCCGGCGGGAGCTGCGCGAGCGGGGGGCCAGTACATGATCACGGTCGTCGGTACGGGGACGGGCACCCCGCTGCCGCCCGGCGTGCTCGCCGGCGCCCGGCTGGTCGTCGGGGGACGGCGGCATCTGGACGCCGTACGGCTGCCGGAGGGGGCCGAGCGGGTCGTCCTCGGGCCGCTGGCGCCCGCCCTCGACACCATCGGGGAGTACGTCGGCAAGGACCTGCCCGTGACCGTGCTGGCCTCGGGGGATCCCGGCTTCTTCGGGATCGTGCGGGTGCTGGCCGAGCGGTTCGGCACGGACCGGCTGGACGTGCGGGCCGGGGTGTCGTCCGTCGCCGTCGCCTTCGCCCGCATCGGGCTGCCCTGGGACGACGCCGTGGTGGTGAGCGCGCACGGACGCGACCCCCGCACGGCGGTGAACGTCTGCCGGGCGCATCCGAAGGTCGCGGTGCTGACGGGGCCGGGGGCGGGTCCGGCGGAGCTGGGGGCGGCGCTGCGGCAGACCATCGGCACACCCCCGGGCACGCCACCGGGCGGGCCCGTGGGCGGGTCCGACGCGCGCGTCCTCGTCGTCGCCTCGGCGCTCGGCTCCGCGCGGGAGCGCGTCGAGCGGGTCACGCCCGCCGAGGCCGCGGACCGCGACTGGGGGCCGGACGTCAGCGTGGTGCTGTGCCTCGACGAGGCGCGGACGCGGGCGCCGGGCGCCGTGCGGACGGTGGCGGGGGGCCGGGCGGAACCCGCCGGGTGGGCCCTCGGCGAGGACGAGTTCGCGCACCGCGACTCGATGATCACCAAGTTCGAGGTACGGGCGCTGGCGCTGGCCCGGCTCGGGCCCCGCCTCGGCGACCTGGTCTGGGACGTCGGCGCGGGCTCCGGGTCGGTGGCGGTGGAGTGCGCACGCCTCGGCGCCGCCGTCGTCGCCGTGGAGAAGGCGGCGGACGGGGTGGAGCGGATCGCGGCCAACGCCCGGGCGCACGGGGTGTACGTGGATGTGGTGTGTGACATGGCACCGGACGCTCTGACCGGCCTCCCCGACCCCGACGCCGTGTTCATCGGCGGGGGCGGGGCCGAACTGCCCGCGATCGTCGGCACCTGCGCCGCGCGCGCCCGGCGGACGGTGGTGGTCGCGATGGCCGCGCTGGACCGGGTACCGGCGGCGCGTGCGGCGCTCACCGGTGCCGGGTTCTCCTGTGACGGGGTACTGCTGCAGTCCTCCCGTCTCGCGCCGCTGCCGGGCGAGGTGACCCGGCTGGCGGCGACCAATCCCGTGTTCCTGCTGTGGGGAACGCGAACCCCCTTGTCTGACGAAGGAGTTGCTCTGTGATCGGCCTCATTTCCGCCACCGCGGCGGGGGCGGCGGCGCGCGACCGGCTGGCCGCGGCGTGGCCGGACCGCACGCGGGTGTACGACGGTCCCGTCAAGGACGCCGTACGGTCCGCGTTCGCGGAGTGCGAGCAGCTGGTGTGTTTCCTGGCCACGGGTGCGGTGGTCCGGCTGATCGCCCCGCTGCTGGGCGGGAAGGCGACCGACCCGGGTGTGGTGTGCGTCGACGAGGGCGGGCGGTTCGCCGTGTCGCTGGTCGGCGGGCACGGGGGCGGCGCGAACGAACTCGCCCGGGAGGTGGGTGAGGTGCTGGCCGCGCAGCCGGTGGTGACCACCGCGACCGACTCGGTCGGGCTGCCCGGGCTCGACACCCTCGGCTTCCCGGTCGAGGGCTCGGTGGCGGCCGTGTCGCGGGCCCTGCTGGACGGCGAACCGGTGGCGCTGCACGCCGAGTCGGCGTGGCCGCTGCCGCCGCTGCCGCTGGCGGAGGAGGGCGCCCACCACGTCCGGCTGACCGACCGCGCGGTCGAACCCGGCGAGAACGAGGTGCTGTTGCGGCCGCCGTCCCTGGTCGTCGGCGTCGGTGCCTCGAAGGGCGCCCCCGTCGACGAGGTGCTCGGCCTCGTCGACGCGGCGCTGCGGGACGCGGGGCTGTCGCCGCGCAGCATCGCCGAACTCGCCACCGTCGACGCCAAGGCCGGGGAACCCGGGATCGTCGCGGCGGCCGCGCGGCTCGGGGTCCCGCTGGTGACGTACTCCGCCGAGGAACTGGCCGGCGTCCGGGTCCCCAACCCCTCGGACGCCCCCCTCGCCGCCGTCGGCACCCCCTCCGTCGCCGAGGCGGCGGCCCTCGCGCGGGGCGGCGAACTCCTCGTCCCCAAGCGGAAGTCGGAGCGCGAGGACGACCGGCCCGCCATGGCGACCTGTGCCGTCGTACGGCGTCCGGCGCGCGGGCGGCTCGCCGTCGTCGGCCTCGGTCCCGGTGCCCGGGACCTGCTCACCCCGCGCGCCAGGGCCGAACTACGGCGCGCTGCGGTGCTCGTCGGCCTCGACCAGTACGTCGACCAGATCCGTGACCTGCTGCGGCCCGGCACCCGGATCCTGGAGTCGGGGCTCGGCGCGGAGGAGGAGCGGGCGCGTACCGCGGTCGCCGAGGCGCGCGCCGGGCAGGCCGTCGCGCTGATCGGCAGCGGGGACGCGGGCGTGTACGCCATGGCCTCCCCGGCGCTGGCCGAGGCCTCCGACGACATCGACGTGATCGGCGTCCCCGGTGTCACGGCCGCGCTCGCGGCCGGGGCGATCCTGGGCGCGCCGCTCGGCCACGACCATGTCTCGATCAGCCTGTCCGACCTGCACACGCCGTGGGAGGTCATCGAGCGCCGGGTGCGCGCGGCGGCCGAGGCGGACATCGTCGTGACGTTCTACAACCCGCGTTCCCGGGGCCGCGACTGGCAGCTGCCGAAGGCGCTCGCCATCCTCGCCGGGCACCGGGAGCCGGCGACGCCCGTCGGTGTCGTACGCAACGCCTCGCGCCCCGACGAGTCGAGCCGGCTGACCACCCTGGGTGCGCTGGACCCGGCGTGGGTCGACATGATGACCGTCGTGACCGTGGGCAACACGGCGACCCGGAACATCGCCGGGCGCATGGTCACCCCGCGCGGCTACCGCTGGCAGGCGAGCGCTCAGGAGGAGGGCAAGTGAACCGGGTCGTCCATCCCATCGAGCAGGAGTCCTACCGGCGGCTGCGCGCCCGCCTGGACACCTCGCACTTCCCGCCGCTGACCCGGGCGGTCGTGGAGCGGGTCATCCACTCCGCCGCCGACCTGGAGTACGCGGCCGACCTGGTGACCGACGAGGCCGACCTGGTGAAGGCACACGCGGCGCTGCACGCCGGGGCGCCGGTCGTCGTGGACGTCGAGATGGTCGCCGCCGGGATCACCCGCAGGGAGACGGTGTGCCGGCTGCGCGACGCCGGGTCCGAACCCGGTCTGACCCGTTCGGCGCACGCGATCCGGCTCGCCTACGAGCAGGTCGGGCCCGGCGCCCTGTGGGTGATCGGCAACGCGCCGACCGCGCTGGAGGAGTTGCTGACGCTGGACGCCGCCCCCGCGCTCGTCATCGGTCTGCCCGTCGGTTTCGTCGGCGCGGCCGAGTCCAAGGCCGCGTTGCGGGCGAGCGGGCTGCCCGCCGTGAGCAACGTGTCCGAGAAGGGCGGCTCGGCGGTCGCCGCCGCCGCGCTCAACGCCCTGCTGTACCACCCCACTTCCGAGGAGACCCTGTGACCACCCCGCCCGCCCTGCTCATCGCCGGCCACGGCACCCGGGACGAAGCCGGGGCCGAGGCGTTCCGCGACTTCGTGCGGCAGCTGGGACGCCGCCACCCCGAACTGCCCGTCGCGGGCGGCTTCATCGAACTGTCCCCGCCGCCGCTCGGCGACGCCGTGGCCGAGCTGGTGGAGCAGGGCGTACGGCGGTTCGCCGCGGTACCGCTGATGCTGGTCTCCGCCGGGCACGCCAAGGGCGACATCCCGGCGGCGCTCGCCCGGGAGAAGGAGCGGCACCCGGGGATCTCGTACACCTACGGCCGTCCGCTGGGACCCCACCCCTCCCTGCTGTCGGTCCTGGAGCGGCGCTTGGACGAGGCGCTGGGCGGTTCCTCGCGGGCCGCACGGGACCGCGCCGAGGTGACCGTGCTGCTGGTGGGCCGCGGTTCGACGGACCCCGACGCCAACGCCGAGGTGCACAAGGCGGCCCGGCTGCTGTGGGAGGGCCGCGGGTACGCCGGGGTGGAGACGGCGTTCGTGTCGCTGGCGGCGCCGGACGTGCCGAGCGGCCTCGACCGGTGTCTGAGACTGGGGGCGCGCCGGATCGTCGTCCTGCCGTACTTTCTCTTCACCGGGATCCTGCCGGACCGGGTGCGCCAGCAGGCCGAGGGCTGGGCGGCCGCGCACCCGGAGATCGAGGTGTGTTCGGCGGACGTCATCGGGCCCGAGCCGGAACTGCTGGACCTGGTGATGGAGCGGTACCGGGAGGCGGTAGAGGGTGATCTGCGGATGAACTGCGACTCGTGCGTCTACCGGATCGCGCTGCCCGGTTTCGAGGACAAGGTCGGGCTGCCGCAGCAGCCGCACTTCCACCCGGACGACGACGGCCACCACCACGGACACGGACACCATCACCATGGCGGGCACGCGCATGCGCACTGAGGACGGTCCCGGCGGCCCAGGAGGCGACAGAGGCCCCGAAGACCCCGGAGGTGCCCCGGGCGGGCACGATCTGCGGCACCACGGCGACGCCGAGGTCCGGGACGGCGGTCCGGCGCTCGTCGACCTCGCGGTCAACGTGCGCACCGGCACTCCCCCGGTCTGGCTGCGGGAGCGGATAGCGGAGTCGCTGTGCGGGCTGGCGGCCTACCCGGACGGGCGGGCGGCACGGGCGGCGGTCGCGGCGCGGCACGGGCTGCCGGTGGAGCGGGTGCTGCTGACGGCGGGCGCCGCGGAGGCGTTCGTCCTGCTGGCGCGGGCGCTGAAGGTGCGCCGGCCGGTGGTGGTCCACCCGCAGTTCACCGAGCCGGAGGCGGCGCTGCGGGACGCCGGGCACACCGTGGACCGGGTGCTGCTGCGGGAGGCGGACGGGTTCCGGCTGGATCCGGCGGCCGTCCCGGAGGACGCCGACCTGGTCGTGATCGGCAATCCGACGAACCCGACGTCGGTGCTGCATCCGGCCGGGGTGATCGCCCGACTCGCGCGTCCCGGGCGGACGTTGGTGGTCGACGAGGCGTTCATGGACGCGGTGCCGGGCGAGCGGGAGGCGCTGGCCGGGCGGGCCGATGTGCCGGGTCTGGTGGTGCTGCGGAGCCTGACGAAGACGTGGGGGCTGGCCGGGCTGCGGATCGGGTACGTGCTGGCCGAGCCGGAGATCATCACGGAGCTGGAGCGGGCGCAGCCGTTGTGGCCGGTGTCCACACCCGCGCTGGCCGCGGCCGAGGCGTGTGTGGCGCCGCGCGCGCTGGCGGAGGCGGCGCATGCGGCGCACCGTGTCGCCGCCGACCGGGCCCATCTGGTGGCGGGCCTCGAGGAGTTCGCGCCCGAGGGGGTGCGGGTGGCGGGGCCGGCGGAAGGGCCGTTCGTGCTCGTCCGGATGGCGGGGGCGGCGGCCGTGCGGCGGCAGCTGCGGGTGCTGGGGTACGCCGTGCGGCGGGGGGACACGTTTCCCGGGCTGGACGAGGAGTGGGTGCGGATCGCGGTGCGGGACCGGGTGACGGTGAACCGGTTCCTGCAGGCGCTTGATCAGGCGTTGATGTTGACACGGGCGTGAGGGGAAGGGCTGGGGAACTGCGGACCGTGGGCGAGCGCGGGTGCGTTGTGGCTGGTCGCGCAGTTCCTCCCCCAGCCTTCGGCCGGGGGTACCCCCAGCGCCCCTTCGGGGCGCTTCAGTGGGCGCCTCTAAGAACGCCTGCGGCGCGCCAGGAGAACCACTCCCCCGCCCGTCAGTACCAAGGCGAGCGCTCCTCCCACGACATACGGCGTCACCGAACTCCCGCCCGTCTCCGCCAGCTTCGTCTCCTTCACCGGGGCGCCCTGCACCTTCACGTCGGACACCGGGTCGGCGGGATCAGAGGGATCCGCGGGATCGGCCGGGGCCGCCGCGGGGTCGGGCGGTGTTTGGCAGGTCGTCTTCGCCAGGGTCAGGGTTCCCGTCACCTCGGCCACGTTGAGCTTCAACGGGTTGATGGAGACCTTGAGTTCGAGGGCGCCGGCCGCCGCCGTGGTCGAGGTCGTCTCGCGCCTGGAGAGGTCGAGACGGACCTCGCCGACGCCGGGGACCTTGACGTCGGTGGGGCCGCCCGCGCTCAGCGTCACGCGCTTGCCGAGCACGGTGACGGCGCCGAGCACGTCGGCGGAGGCCCGCGGCTGTTCGCCGGTCTCGCAGGTGGCCTTGGACGTGACCGTGTCGAGTTCGACGAGGGACAGCAGGGGCAGGCCCGGCAGGTGCAGCCGGGCGTGGGCGAGGTGGACGGCGGCCTCGGCGCGGTCGGCGGAGACCGTCGCCTTCGCCGAGGCGACGTCCGCGCCGAGGACGTTGAAGGGCTTGCCGCCGTCGACTCCGTCGAGGGTGGCGGTCAGCGCCGTCCGGTCGGCGCTCTGCGGTGCCCGGACCTCGTTCAGGGAGACCGCGAGCGGGACGTTCACGGTCTTGCTGAGGAGGGAGACGTCGAGGCCGGTGCGCAGGACGACCGCGCTCGCGCGACCGTGGCCGGTGGTCGCGTGTGCGGTGCCCGCGCCGGCCAGGGCCGCGGGACCGGCGGCCAGGGCCGTGGCCGTCGCGAAGGTCGCGAGACGGCGTGCGGGCATACGGAATGTGTCGCTGTTCAAGGTGGTGGGACCCCCAGAGGAAACGTGCTCGGGACCCGCCAAGAATTACGCACTGTGGGTGAACGGGCAGCAATCCTGCGTTACTTCACTCAATAGTGGACTTTCCGCGCATCTATTCGAGTCGGCAGGCACAGCAGTTCCCTTACTCCACGACCTGCCCGTTCAGCACCACTCTCCGGGGGGACGCGAGGACGCGCACGTCCGCGCGCGGGTCGCTCTCGTACACCACCAGGTCCGCCGGTGCGCCCTCCTCCAGTCCGGGCCTGCCCAACCAGGCGCGGGCCGCCCAGCTGGTCGCCGCGAGCGCGTCGACGGGCGGGATCCCGGCGGTCACCAGCTCGGCGACCTCGCCCGCGACCAGGCCGTGGGCCAGGCTGCCCCCTGCGTCCGTGCCGACGTACACCGGGATCCCCGCGTCGTAGGCGGCCCGGACCGTGTCGTAGCGGCGCTCGTACAGCCTGCGCATATGGGCCGACCAGCGGGGGAACCTGGCCTCGCCGCCCGCCGCCAGGTCCGGGAAGGTGGCGATGTTGACCAGGGTGGGGACGATCGCGACACCACGGGAGGCGAAGAGGGGGATCAGGTCCTCCGTCAGGCCCGTGGCGTGCTCGATGCAGTCGATGCCGGCCTCGACCAGGTCCGGGAGCGAGTCCCGGGCGAAGCAGTGTGCGGTGACCCGGGCGCCGAGCCGGTGGGCCTCGGCGATGGCCGCCTCCACCGCGTCACGGGGCCAACTGGGCGCCAGGTCGCCGAGGTCGCGGTCGATCCAGTCGCCGACCAGCTTGACCCAGCCGTCGCCGCGCCGGGCCTCCTCGGCGACGTACGCGACCAGGTCCGCCGGCTCGATCTCGTGGGCGAAGTTCCTGATGTAGCGGCGGGTGCGCGCGATGTGCCGGCCGGCCCTGATGATCTTCGGGAGGTCGTCGCGGTCGTCGACCCAGCGGGTGTCCGACGGTGAGCCGGCGTCCCGGATGAGGAGGGTGCCGGCCTCGCGGTCGGTGCGGGCCTGCTTCTCGGCCGTCGCCGCGTCGACCGGGCCGTGCGGGCCGAGGCCGACGTGGCAGTGGGCGTCGACGAGACCGGGGAGCGTCCAGCCCTCCACGGTCCGGATGTCACGGGCGCCGGCGGGACGGTCGTAGGAGACCCGGCCGTCCACCACCCACAGCTCGTCGCGGACGTCCTCGGGTCCCACGAGGACCCTGCCCCTCACGTGCAGCACCGCCTGATCGCTCATGGGCCTCAGCCTAGGACGACCGGGAGCCCCTCATCGATGCGGCCCAGCAGCCGGCCGCCGTGCACCCGCGGGGCGTCGAAGGAGCGCCAGTCGTCCTCGCCGTCGCCGCGCGGCACCTCGGGGACGAGGACCGAGGCCGGGTCGACGTCCTGGGCGAGGTCGAGGTAGGCGGGCGCGACGACGGCGCCGTGCAGCGTGCCGCCGACGAGGTCCGGGCTGAACTCGCCGGACAGGACGGTGACCCGGGCCCGCAGATCGTCGTGGATCAGGACGAGTTCGCCGGTCGCACACGGCACTGACAGCAGGGCCTCGCCCGCCTAGTCCGAGGACTCCTCCTCCACCTGCGCCATGGCCGGGTCGAGCAGCCGGGACAGGAAGTGGCGGGTCCGTTCGTGGCTCGGGTCGCCGATGACACGGTCCGGTGCGCCGTCCTCCACGATCACCCCGCCGTCCATGAAGACCACCCGGTCGGCGACCTCCCGCGCGAAGGTCATCTCGTGGGTGACCACCATCATGGTCATGCCCTCCCGGGCCAGCATCCGCATGACCGCCAGGACGTCCCCGACCAGCTCCGGGTCGAGGGCGGACGTCGGCTCGTCGAAGAGCATCACCTCGGGGCCCATGGACAGCGACCGGGCGATCGCCACCCGCTGCTGCTGGCCGCCGGAGAGGGAGGCGGGGTAGGCGTCCGCCTTCTCGGAGAGACCCACGCGGGCGAGGTTCTCGGCGGCGACCCGTGCTGCCGTCGCCTTGTCCCGGCGCAGCACCCGGCGCTGCGGCAGGGTGAGGTTCTCGGTGACCGTGAGGTGCGGGAAGAGGTTGAACTGCTGGAAGACCATGCCGATCTTGCGGCGCACGGCGTCGATGTCGACGTCCGGGTCCGTCAACTCGGTGCCGCCGACGAACACCTGCCCTTGGGTGGGCTCTTCGAGCAGGTTGACGCAGCGCAGCAGGGTGGACTTGCCGGAGCCGGACGGGCCGATCACGCAGACGACCTCGCCCTGGCCGATCTCCAGGTCGATGCCGCGCAGCACCTCGTTGTCGCCGAAGGACTTGTGCAGGCCCTTCACCTCGATCTCGGGTCGGCTCATCTGACGGCCTCCTGGGCCTTCGCCTCCATGCGGCGGACGACGAAGCCGAGCGGGATCGTGACCAGCAGGTAGCACAGGCCGGCGACGAGGATCGGCGTGGAGTTGGCGGTCGTACTGGCCAGGTCGCGCCCGTACTTGGACAGTTCGCGCTCCTCCAGGGTGACGCCGAGGAAGAGGACCAGGGAGGAGTCCTTGAAGAGCAGGACCAGTTCGTTGGTCAGCGGCGGGAGGATGATGCGGAACGCCTGCGGGATGACGATCGAGACCATGGCGCGGGCGGGTGAGAAGCCCAGCGAACGGGCCGCCTCCATCTGCCCCTTGGGCACCGCCTGGATGCCCGCGCGGATCGTCTCGGCCATGTAGGCGGCGGCGACCAGGCCGAGTGCGAGGGCCACCTTGCCGTAGGTGCCGCCGATGATCTCGGTGCCGGGGAAGGCCAGCGGGACGGCGACCCCGATGAAGATGAAGATCAGCAGGGCGGGCAGGCCGCGGAAGATCTCGATGTAGACGCCGGCGACCCAGCGGTAGGGCCCGACCGACGACAGCCGCATCAGCGCGATCACCATGCCGAGGGCCAGTCCGACGACGAAGCCGGACAGGGTGTAGAGCACCGTGTTCTTCAGCGCCAGCGTGATGACGTCCGGGAACATCTGCTTCGCGATGTCCCACTGGGCGAACTGGTTCTGCAGCCGTCCCCAGTCGGCGCCGACCGCGAAGGCGATGACGGCGGCGACGAAGACGACGTACTGGGCGCCGCGCGACAGGCGGCGCTTCTGTCGCCGGGTCAGGCCCTTCCTGCGGGGCTGGAGTGCGGTGTCCGTGTCCGTGGTCATGAGGCGGCGGGGGACGCGGCCGAGGCGTCGTAGGGACCGATCCACTTCTCGTACAGCTTCTTGTACGTGCCGTCGGCCTTGGCGTCGGCGATCGCCTTGTTGACGGCAGCGAGGAGCTTGGTGTTGCCCTTCTTCACCGTGAAGCCGTACTGCTCGCCGGTGTTGATGTTGTCGGCGACCTGGAAGGCGCTCGCGTTGGCCTTGTCCTTCAGCCAGCCCTGGACCACCGGGTAGTCGATGACGACGGCCTTGACCTGGCCGGTGCGCAGGCCGTTGAGGACGGCGTCGGAGGACTCGAAGGAGACCGGATCGAAGCCCTGCTTCCGGACGTAGTCCTCACCCGTGGTCTGTGCCTGGGCGCCCAGCCGGACCTTCTTGGCCTTGGCGTCGGCGAGCGAGGTGATGCCGCTGTTCTTGTCGACGAGGAGGGCCTGGGTGGCGTCGAAGTACGGGGCGGAGAAGTCGACGTTCTTCTTGCGCTCGGCGGTGATGGTCATGCCGGCCGCGGCCAGGTCGCACTCGCCGGAGTTGAGGAAGGCGCCGGTCTTGAAGTTCTCGAACGGCGTGTCGAGGATCTGCTGCTTCACGCCGAGGTTCTTGGCGACCAGGTCGATCATCGACACGTCGAAGCCCTGCACCTTGCCGTCGATCTCCGACTGGAACGGCGGGTACGGCAGGTGGGTGCAGGTGGTGAGCTGCCCGGCCTTGACGAGTTCGACCCCGCCTGCGGCCGTCCTGGAGGCGCTGGAGCCGTTGCCGCTCGACGTGCAGCCGGCCACGAGGGCCAGCCCGGCCGCGGCGGTGGCGGCGGCCAGGACGCGAGCCCGGCGGCGCCCGAGGAGCGTGGTCACGAGACCTCCCGTGAGTCTGTGGGGAAGCTCCCGACGATCTGTGAGGGAGCTTTGGATTCCGGTTCTGCGGGTTCCGATTATAAGGAGATGTTTGGGCCTCTCAAACCAAACCGATGGCCGTGGGCCTGTCCGGCCTAAGAAGTCGCCGGTCGGGGCGGTGCGGCGGGTGCCGGTTACGCTCGTCTTGATCTGCCCCGTACGCCCCTCCATGAGCCCATGAGCGAAGAGAGCACTGTCGTGACCCACCCCTTCCTCGACCTGCCCCCGCTGACCGCCGCCCGCTTCGCCGCGATCGAGGACCGGGTGGCCCGGTTGCTGGACACCCGCCAGGACGTCGTGATCATGCAGGGCGAGGCACTGCTGCCCCTGGAGGGCGCGATCAGGGCGACAGCGGGGCCGGGGACGACCGCGCTGAACGTGATCACCGGCCCGTACGGGCAGACGTTCGGGAACTGGCTGCGGGACTGCGGCGCGACGGTGATCGACCTCTCCGTGCCGTTCCACACGGCGGTGACGGCCGCGCAGATCCGGGAGGCCTTCACCGAGCACCCGGAGATCGACTTCGTCTCCCTGGTGCACGCGGAGGCGGCGACCGGCAACACCAACCCGGTCGCGGAGATCGGCGAGGTGGTACGGGCCCACGGCGCCCTCTTCTACCTGGACGCGGTCGCCTCGGTCGGCGCCGAGCCGGTGCTGCCCGACGCGTGGGGCGTGGACCTGTGCGTGATCGGGGCCCAGAAGGCGATGGGCGGCCCGGCCGGCGTCTCGGCGGTGTCGGTGAGCGCGCGGGCGTGGGCCCGGATGGCGGCGAACCCGAGCGCCCCGCGCCGCTCCTACCTCTCCCTGCTGGACTGGAAGGAGCGCTGGGTCGACGGCGGCCGCAAGGTGCTGCTGCACGCGCCGGCGCAGCTGGAGATGCTGGCGCTGGAGGCGTGCGTCGAGCGGATCGAGGCGGACGGCCCGGAGACCGTGATGGCCCGGCACCGTACGGCCGCGCTGGCCACCCGGGCCGGGGCGGTGGCCCTCGGCGGCGGCCTGGAGCCGTACGTGTACGCGGAGTCGGACGCGGCACCGGTCGCCACGACGTTGCGGGTGCCGTCGGGTGTGGTGGCGTCGGAACTGGTCGCCGAGGCCCTGGCGGGCGACGGCACCCTGCCGCTGGCCGCGGGCGGGGGCGCCCTGGCCGGGGAGATGATCCGGGTCAACCACTACGGGGTGGACGCGACGGCCGGTGCCGTCCGGTCGAGCCTGGCGGCGATCGGCGCGGGGCTGGCGAAGCGGGGGCTGACGGTGGACCCGGAGGGCGCCCGGCGGGCGGTCGATTCCGCCTGGCGGTAGCGGGGCGGCCGGCCTCGGGAGCGTATAGACAACGTTACCGGCGCCTGAATTCAAGGAAATCTCGAATTCCTTTTCAGTGGATGGCTTACCCGAGTTCTTCTGCCCGCTTTTTGCGCAGCTAAACAGGGGGAATTTCGTCCGGGTTTCAACCCTGTGACACACTCCACACAGCCGGGCAATTTGCCCGATTTATGGCGGGATATATCGGGACATAGCGCCAGTCCAGATTCAGCCACCACCGACACCCACCGTGCGTTTTTGCATTTGCCTCGCTAAATTCAATTCGCATGACTGCCCCACAAGCAGACCTGATCGTCGACCGTCCGCTGGTGACCGACGGTGCCGCTCTCTGGCGTATCGCCAAGGATTCCGGAAGCCTCGATCTCAACTCCTCGTACAGCTATCTGCTGTGGTGCCGGGATTTCGCCGGCACCTCGGCGGTGGCGCGTGGCGCGGACGGCGAGCCCGTCGGGTTCGTGACCGGGTACACCCGGCCGGACCGGCCGGACACGCTGCTCGTCTGGCAGGTGGCCGTGGACGCCGCGCAGCGCGGGCGCGGCATCGCGGCGCGACTGCTGGACGGGCTCACGGCGCAGGTGGCCGCCGACCGGCCGCTCACCGCCGTCGAGACCACCATCACCCCCGGCAACACCGCCTCCGAGCGCCTGTTCACCTCGTACGCCGCCCGGCACGGCGCCGTCGTCGAGCGCTCGGTGCTGTTCGAGGCCGGTGAGTTCCCCGACGGTCCGCACGACCCCGAAGTCCTGTACCGCATAGGCCCCTTGACCCCCACATCGCACTGAGGAGCCCCGCCGTGACCATCATCCAGCCCGACCTCGGCGTCTTCGAGACCCTGGAGTCCGAGGTTCGCAGCTACTGCCGCGGTTGGCCGACCGTGTTCGACCGGGCGCGGGGCAGCCGCATGTACGACGAGGACGGCCACGAGTACCTCGACTTCTTCGCCGGCGCCGGATCACTCAACTACGGCCACAACAACCCCGTACTGAAACGGGCGCTGCTCGACTACCTGGAACGGGACGGCGTCACCCACGGCCTCGACATGTCGACGGTGGCCAAACGGTCGTTCCTGCAGACCTTCCAGGACCTGGTGCTGCGGCCGCGCGAGCTGCCGTACAAGGTCATGTTCCCGGGGCCGACGGGGACGAACGCCGTCGAGTCGGCGCTCAAACTCGCCCGGAAGGTGAAGGGGCGCGAGGCGATCGTGTCGTTCACCAACGCCTTCCACGGGATGTCCCTCGGCTCGCTCGCCGTCACCGGCAACGCCTTCAAGCGGGCCGGGGCCGGGATCCCGCTGGTGCACGGGACGCCGATGCCGTTCGACAACTACTTCGACGGGACCGTGCCGGACTTCCTCTGGTTCGAGCGGCTGTTGGAGGACCAGGGGTCGGGGCTCAACAAGCCGGCCGCGGTGATCGTGGAGACCGTGCAGGGCGAGGGCGGCATCAACGTCGCGCGGCCCGAGTGGCTGCGCGCCCTCAAGGCGCTCTGCGAGCGGCAGGACATGCTGCTGATCGTCGACGACATCCAGATGGGCTGCGGCCGCACCGGCGCCTTCTTCTCCTTCGAGGAGGCGGGCATCGTCCCGGACATCGTCACCGTGTCCAAGTCCATCAGCGGGTACGGGCTGCCGATGTCGCTGTGCCTGTTCCGGCCCGAGCTGGACGTGTGGGAGCCGGGCGAACACAACGGCACCTTCCGCGGCAACAACCCCGCCTTCGTCACCGCGACCGCTGCCCTGGAGAGCTACTGGGCCGACGGCCCGGCGATGGAGAAGCAGACCCGGACCAAGGGCGAGCAGGTCGAGCAGGGGCTCATCGCGATCGTCGAGGAGAACCTCGCCGACGTGCGGGAGTACCGGGGGCGGGGCCTGGTGTGGGGCCTGGAGTTCCACGACAAGGAGCGGGCCGGGCGGATCGCCAGGCGCGCCTTCGAACTCGGGCTGCTCATCGAGACGTCGGGGCCGGAGAGCGAGGTCGTCAAGCTGCTGCCCGCCCTGACCGTCACCCCGGAGGAACTGGACGAGGGGCTGAGCATCCTCGCCCGGGCCGTCCGGGAAACCATCTGAAACACCAGCTAGGAGGCATCGCAGAACCGTGATCGTCCGTTCGTTCAAGGAGATCGAAGGCACCGACCGCCATGTGAAGGCGGCGTCCGGGACCTGGGAGAGCAAACGCATCGTCCTCGCCAAGGAGCGGGTCGGCTTCTCGGTCCACGAGACGATCCTCTACGCGGGCACCGAGACGTCGATGTGGTACGCCAACCACATCGAGGCCGTCGTCTGCGTCGAGGGCGAGGCCGAGCTGACCGACCGCGAGACCGGGACGTCGTACACGATCACGCCCGGCACCATGTACCTCCTCGACGGGCACGAGCGGCACACGCTGCGCGTCAAGGAGGACTTCCGCTGCATCTGCGTGTTCAATCCGCCGGTCACCGGCCGGGAGGACCACGACGAGAACGGCGTCTATCCCCTGCTGACGGAGGAGGGCTGACCATGACCACGATCACCGACCTCTACCCGAGCCGCGGCCCCGTCGAGGTCTCGGTCCCCCGCAAGGACCCCGTCGTCTGGTCGGCACCCGGCGCTCCCGGCCCGATCGCCACGGACCGGCTGGAGGCGTTCGAGCGCGACGGCTTCCTCACCGTCGACCAGCTCATCGGGGACGACGAGGTCGCCGTCTACCAGCGGGAGCTGGAGCGGCTGATCACCGACCCGGCGATCCGGGCCGACGAACGCTCCATCGTGGAGCCGAAGTCCAAGGAGATCCGGTCCGTCTTCGAGGTGCACCGGATCAGCGAGGTGTTCGCGAACCTGGTGCACGACGAGCGGGTGGTCGGCCGGGCCCGGCAGATCCTCGGCTCGGACGTGTACGTCCACCAGTCCCGGATCAACGTCAAGCCCGGGTTCGGCGCCAGCGGCTTCTACTGGCACTCGGACTTCGAGACCTGGCACGCCGAGGACGGCCTGCCGAACATGCGCACGGTGTCCGTCTCGATCGCCCTGACCGAGAACCACGACACCAACGGCGGCCTGATGATCATGCCGGGCTCGCACCGGACGTTCCTGGGCTGCGCCGGCGCCACGCCCGAGGACAACTACAAGAAGTCGCTGCAGATGCAGGACGCGGGCACGCCCTCCGACGAGGCCCTGACGGAACTGGCCTCGCGGCACGGCATCAGGCTGTTCACCGGCAGGGCCGGGTCGGCGACCTGGTTCGACTGCAACTGCATGCACGGCAGCGGGGACAACATCACGCCGTTCCCGCGCAGCAACGTCTTCATCGTGTTCAACAGCGTGGAGAACACGGCGGTGGAGCCGTTCGCGGCGCCGGTGCGCAGGCCCGAGTTCATCGGGGCGCGGGACTTCACGCCGATCCGCTGAGCGCGTCGTTCGCCGCGGGGGCCGCCACGTCTGACGTGGCGGCCCCCGCGGCGTTTCACCGTGCCCCCGGGTCAGCCCGCGAGGGCGCCGAGCAGGCGGTCCACGTCCGCCGGCGTGTTGAAGAGGTGGAAGGCCGCGCGCAGGTTGCCGGACCGGTTGGAGACCTCGATGCCGGCCCGGCTCAGTTCGGGCTGGCGGGCGCCGAGCCCGGGGACCGAGACGATCGCCGAGCCGGGGGCGGGCACCGGCTCGTGCCCGAGGGCCGCGAGCCCGGCGCGGAACCGGTCGGCGAGGCCCACGTCGTGGGCGTGTACGGCGGGCACGCCGAGTTCCTCGATCAGGTCGAGCGAGCGGCGCAGGCCGGCGAACGTGAACAGGGCGTGGGTGAGGTCGAACCGCCGTGCGGAGTGGGCGAGTTCGGTGACCGGGCCGTAACAGCTGTCCCACGGCTCCTCGCCCGCGACCCACCCGGCGAGCAGCGGGGTCAGCCCGCCGAAGTCCTCGGGGAGCACGAGGAAGGCCACGCCGTGCGGGCCGAGCAGCCACTTGAAGGAGACGGTCGCGGTGAAGTCGTACGCGTCGGCGTCCATCGGCAGCCAGCCGGCGGCCTGGGAGAAGTCGACGTAGGTGCGGGTCCCGTGCGCGCGGGCGGCCTCGCGGAGCGCGGGCAGGTCGGCGAGCCGCCCGTCCGCCGACTGGACCGCGCTGACCGCGACGAGGGCGGTGTCCGGACGCACGGACTCGGCGATGCGCTCCAGCGGCACCGCGCGGACCTTCAGGTCGCCGCGGACGTGGAACGGGTTCAGTACGGAGGTGAAGTCGTCCTCGGCGGTCAGGACTTCGGCGCCGGCCGGCAGCGAGGCCGCGATCACGCCGGAGTGCGCGGCGACCGAGGCGCCCGCCGCGACCCGGGTCGCCGGGACGCCGGCGAGCCGGGCGTAGGCGGCCCGGCACGCCTCCACGTCCTCGTAGAGCGAGGTCAGGGGCCGGCCCTCGGCCCGCAGCAGGGCCGCCCGGTGCAGGGCGGCCACGGTACGGGCGGGCAGCAGGCTGTTGCTGGCGGTGTTGAGGTAGGTGGTCTTCGGGGCGAACTCGGCGCGGACGAGGCTCTCGAACGTCTCCGTGGTCTCCATGCGTCCACTCTGCGGTCCGGGGAATCCCCCGTCCATTGCGGATTTTTACCTGGATCCGCTAAGCGACGCTTATACGACGCCCTTGACCTGCACCTTCTCTCAGTTCTGCGGCACCGCGCACCCGTCCGGCCCACAGGCCTCCGCGCCACCCTCGTCGATCAGCTTCAGCGGGGAACGCGCACCCCAGGCCTGGCTGAGCGCCTGCGTGAACACCTCGGCGGGCTGGGCCCCGGAGACCCCGTACTTCCGGTCGAGGACGAAGAACGGCACCCCGTTCGCGCCGAGCTCGGCGGCCTCGCGCTCGTCGGCGCGGACCTCGTCGGCGTAGCGGGACGGATCGGCGAGCACCGCGCGCACGGCCGCCGCGTCCAGCCCGGCCTCCACGGCCAGCTCCACGAGCCGGTCCTCGCCCTCGCTGAAGACGGACCGCTCCTCGGCGAAGTTCGCCCGGTACAGGATCTGGATCAGCTCGTCCTGGCGGCCCTGCTCCTTGGCGAAGTGCAGCAGCCGGTGCATGTCGAAGGTGTTGCCGTGGTCGCGCCCCCGGGTCCGGTACTCGAGCCCCTCGGCGGCGGCCTGCGCGCCCAGGTTCTCCTCGCCCGCCTGGGCCTGGGCCTCGCTCATGCCGTACTTCTTGCTGAGCATGGCGAGCACCGGCTGGACGTCGTCCTTGGCGCGGCCGGGGTCCAGCTCGAAGGAGCGGTGCACGACCTCGACGTCGTCACGGTGCGGGAAGGCGGCGAGCGCCTTCTCGAAGCGCGCCTTTCCGACATAGCACCAGGGGCAAGCGATATCGGACCAGATCTCGACGCGCATGTGGGTTCTCCAGGTAGCGACAACAGCTCTCTCAACTACCTGAACCTTCAAACAACCCGCTTCATTCCCCGCCCACCGCGTACCGCAGGTACAGGTGGTGGTCCCCCTCGGCCGGCGGGTTCTCCGGGTCCGGCACCCAGCCCTGGCGGGCGTAGAAGGCCTGGGCCCGCCGGTTGTCGACGTGCACGTCCAGCACGGCGGTCCGCCTGCCGTCGGCCCGCCACTGCTCCACACAGGCGGTGTGCAGGGCGGTACCGACACCGGCCCGCCAGCGGCCGGGGTCGACGTGGAACTGGAACAGCTTGACCGTTTCGGCGGCGGCGCCCTCCGGGGGGCGGAAGGAGGCGACCCCGATGATCGTCCCCCCTTCCACCACGCACAGCACCTGCCCGTCCGGCCGTTCGACGGCCCCGCGCCAGGCGGCCGTCCAGTCGACGCCGTCGTCCGGTAGGCCGTCCGGGTAGTACGTCGACCGGGCCCGGTGGTGCAGTGCGGCGATGGTCCCCGCCTCGGCGGACAGGGCCGTACGGATCACCCGGGGCCCTTTCACGTGGTCACTGATCATGCAACTGAGGACGCGGGGGGAGTCGCCTCGGTTCTGCAGCGCCCCGTAAGGGGCGCCCCTCGGGTCGTTCGCGGAGAGCCTCGTGATCAGCTGCCGTCGCGCAGGTCGGCCGGCCAGTCGGGCCTGAACTCGATGTGGTCGTACGTCACCACACACCCCTCCCCCATCGGCGACTGGGTCATGAAGCCGACCAGCGCGCCCTCCGTCTCCTTCTCGCCGCCCAGGGTGAAGAGCCGGACGAAGACCCACTTCTTCCCGTCCCGGGAGGCGTGGAAGGCGAACGCGCGGCCGGTCCGGCTGATCCGCAGCCAGACCGAACTGCCCTCCACCGTGAAGGCGTTGGCGTCGTCCGAGTGGCCCCGGGTGACGACCGTGCAGACGGTGGGCACGTCCGGGGAGTTCTCCAGACAGAGCTTGGCCCAGGCCCGGTCGCCGACGTGGACGTACAGCACGCCGGCGTCGAAGGCGGCACCGAACCCGACGGTGACCCGCGCGATCAGCTGGAAGTCCCCTTCGGGTGCCCCCAGCAGCCGGGGCGCGTCCGAGGCGGGATCCAGCGCCTCCCCGGTCGGTGGCACGAACCGATCCTGCCGGGCCCCGGCCCACCCGGTGAGCACCCCGTCCTCATGGAACCAGTGCCCGTCGGGCCCGTAGGTACGGAGAAGAAAAGGAAGTTCGGGAAGTTCGACGTCCATGGTCGGATTGTGTCAGGTGCACGCGTCCCGGAGGGGGCGCTGGGGGGTCCCCCGGGCCGAAGGCTGGGGGAGGAACTGCGCGAGCGACCACGGACAACCCGCAGCCGCCGAACCACCCCACGCCCCCACTGCGCTACCGCTCCAGAACCCCGTTGAACCGCCGAGGAAGCCCCAGCGGGTTCTCGTCCCGCAGCTCCGCCGGCAGCAACGCAGCGGGCGCCCCCTGATAGGCCACCGGCCGCAGCCACCGCTCGATGGCCGTACCGCCCACGGAAGTCGACGTGGACGTGGTGGCCGGGTAGGGGCCGCCGTGATGCTGGGCCGGGGCCACGGCGACCCCCGTCGGCCAGCCGTTCACCAGCACGCGTCCCGCCAGCGGCGTCAGCTCCGCCAGGATCTCCGCCCCCAGCCCCTCCCCCGCGGCCTCCTCGGCGGAGACGTGCACCGTCGCCGTGAGGTTCCCCGGCAGCCGCGACAGCACCGCCGTCGCCTCGCCCCGGTCCTCGTAGCGGACCACCACGGTCACCGGCCCGAAGCACTCCTCCAGGAGCAGGTCGTACGCCCCGGCCTCGGCCAGCCTGCCCGCGGGCACCGTCAGGAACCCGGCGCTCACGGTGTGCTCGCCGCCCGCCCCCGGTGTCACCGGGCTCTCCACGTCGGGGAGTCCGGCGCGCTCGGCGACCCCGGCGACGAAGTTGTCCCGCATCCGGTGGTCGAGCAGCACGCCCGCGTCGGTGTTGCTGACCGCGTCGGTGAGGGACTTGACCAGGCCGTCACCTGCGGCGCCGGCGGGCACCAGCACCAGGCCCGGCTTCACGCAGAACTGCCCGACGCCCAGCGTCATCGAGCCGGCGAGCCCGGTGCCGATCTCCTCGGCCCGCTCGGTGGCCGCGGCCTCGGTGACGAGAACCGGGTTCAGGGAGCCCAGTTCGCCGTGGAAGGGGATCGGCACCGGACGCGCGGCGGCCGCGTCGAAGAGCGCACGCCCGCCCCGGACGGACCCGGTGAAGCCCGCGGCGGCGATCAGCGGGTGCCTGATCAGCTCGATGCCGGCCTCGAAGCCGTGCACGAGACCGACCACGGCCTCGGGGATGCCGTGCCCGGCGGCGGCCCGGCGCAGCACCTTGGCGACCAGTTCGGACAGGGCCGGGTGGTCGGGGTGGGCCTTGACGACGACCGGGTTCCCGGCGGCCAGCGCGCTCGCGGTGTCGCCGCCGGCGACGGAGAAGGCGAAGGGGAAGTTGGAGGCCGAGTAGACGGCGACGACACCCAGCGGGACCTTGTAGCGGCGCAGGTCCGGAACGGGCGGGGTGGCGGTGGCGTCGGGGTGGTTGATGATGACGTCGAGGAAGGCGCCCTCGTCGACGATGTCGGCGAAGGCCCGCAGCTGGTAGGCGGTGCGGGCGAGTTCACCGGTCAGCCGGACGGGACCGAGCGCGGTCTCCGCGTCGGCGGCCTCCACCAGCCGGTCCTTGGCCGCCTCGAGTCCGGCGGCGGCCGAGCGCAGGAAGGCCGCGCGGACCGTGCGGTCGGCGAGGGAGCCACGGGCCGCGTGCGCGGCCGTGACGACGGCGTCGACCTCCTCGGCTGTGGCCTCCACCGCAACCTGTTCACGCTGCTTCCCGGTGCGCGGGTCGACGCTCCAGACTGGTGCTGCTGCCACCGCGGGTCCCTCCATGAGTTGCGTTCTGCCGCAGTACCCGGGTCATATCCGGGTCATTCACCAGGGACGTTCGATATACTGAACGTTGTCTCTGATGATGAATATGCTGTTGGAGACTATAACCTCGGTTTCTCGTCCAACGAAGGGGTCAAGGGCGATGTCGGCAGGCGAGACAGGCGGCGGGGCACAGGTCAAGTCCGCGGTTCGGACCGTGGAATTGCTGGAGTACTTCGCGGGCCGGCCCGGTATGCACTCCCTCGCGGCCGTCCAGGAGGCCGTCGGGTATCCCAAGTCCAGCCTCTACATGTTGCTGCGCACCCTGGTGGAGCTGGGCTGGGTGGAGACGGACGCGACCGGCACCCGGTACGGCATCGGGGTACGGGCCCTGCTGGTCGGCACGTCGTACATCGACGGCGACGAGGTGGTCGCGGCGGCCCGCCCGACCCTCGACCGGCTCTCCGACGACACCACGGAGACCATCCACCTGGCGCGCCTCGACGGCACGAACGTGGTCTACCTGGCCACCCGCCAGTCCCAGCACTACCTGCGCCCCTTCACCCGGGTCGGCCGCCGCCTGCCCGCGCACTCCACCTCGCTCGGCAAGGCGCTGCTCGCCACCCACACCGACGAGCAGGTCCGCAAGCTGCTGCCGGAGACCCTGCCGGCGCTGACCGAGCACACCATCACCGACCGCGAGAAGCTCATCGAGGAGCTGCGCCAGATCCGCGAGCAGGGCTTCGCGATCGACCGCGAGGAGAACACACTGGGGCTGCGCTGCTTCGGCGTGGCGATCCCCTACCGCACCCCGGCGCGCGACGCGATCAGCTGCTCGGTCCCGGTGGCCCGCCTCACCCCCGCCCACGAACAGATGATCAAGGACGCCCTGTTCGACGCCCGGGACCGCCTGACGCTGGCCACGCGGCGGCTCTAGGTTTCCGGCCCCCCGGATGAGCGGCCGATGAGAATTCGGTCGTACGGGAACGAGGACCCCGCTTTCGATCGTCTGTCTGAGCGGAATGAACAAGACGATCAGGCGGGCGTCCGTCTTCGCGCTGCTGCTCGTGGTCACTCTGCTGGTCAGGGCGACATGGGTGCAGTTCTACGACGGTCAGGCCCTCGCGGACGACACAGACAACCGGCGCAATGCGATCGAGACGTACTCGCAGCCGCTCGGGAACATCATCGTGGCCGGTGAGTCGATCACCGGCTCGGCACAGACCCTGAGCAACAGCGACCTCAAGTACAAGCGCACCTACACGAACGGCAAGCTGTACGCGGCGGTGACGGGCTACGCCTCGCAGGCCTACGCCCCGACCCTGCTGGAAGGCGTATACCAGGACCTGCTCAACGGCACCGACAGCCGGCTCAAGACGGTGATGGACACGGTCACCGACCAGCGCGCCGAACCGGGCAACGTGATCACGACGATCGACCCGGCCGTCCAGAAGGCGGCGTACCAGGCCCTCGGCGGCAAGAAGGGCGGGGCGGTCGCGATCGACCCGAAGACCGGCAAGATCCTCGCGGTTGCGTCGACCCCGTCGTACGACCCCTCCGCGCTCACCGACGCGAACACCGCCGGTACGGCCTGGAAGAAGCTGAACGCCGACAGCGACAAGCCGCTCACCAACCGGGCGCTGCGCCAGCCCCTGCCGCCCGGCTCGACGTTCAAGCTGGTGGTCGCGGCGGCCGCCCTGGAGGACGGTCTCTACGCGAACGTCGACGCCAAGACCGACAGCCCCAACCCCTACACCCTGCCCGGCACGACGACCCCGCTGAAGAACGAGAGCACCTCGGCGCCCTGCGAGGACGCCTCCATCCGCACCGCCCTGCGCTACTCCTGCAACAACGTCTTCGGCAAGATGGCCGTCGACCTCGGCCAGGACAAGGTCAGGGCGATGGCCGAGAAGTTCGGCTTCAACGACGCCAAGCAGGACGTGCCGGTGCGCGCCTACGCCAGTGTCTACCCGTCGGACATGGACAAGGCCCAGACCGGCCTCTCCGGCATCGGTCAGTTCGACGTCACGGCGACCCCGCTCCAGATGGCCATGGTGTCGGCCGCCATAGCCAACGGCGGCAAGCTGGTCTCGCCGCATATGGTCTCGCAGATCACCGACAGCGGCGGCGACGTGCTGAAGAACTACGACGACGACACGAGCAGCAACGAGATCGTCAGCTCCTCGACCGCGGAGCAGCTCCAGTCCGCGATGCAGACGGTCGTCGAGGAGGGCACGGGCACGAACGCGAAGATCGACGGCGTGACGGTGGGCGGCAAGACGGGCACGGCCCAGCACGGCGAGAACAACAGCAAGACGCCGTACGCCTGGTTCACGTCGTTCGGCAAGTCCGACAGCACCGGCAAGGAGGTCGCGGTGGCGGTCCTGGTCGAGCAGTCGGACGCGGCCCGGTCGGAGGTCAGCGGCAACGGGCTGGCGGCGCCTGTGGCCAAGGCCATGATGGAAGCGGCGTTGAAGAACTAGGGGGTTCCCTGCGCGATCGGCCGCGGGTTTCGTCGTGGCCGATCGCGCAGTTCCTCCCCCCAGCGCCCCTTCGGGGCGCTTCACTTCACGCCGAGCACCTGCTCCACCGGATCGATCGCGAAGTACACCAGGAACAGCGCCGACACCGCCCACAGCAGCCAGTTGACCTCCTTCGCCTTCCCCAGCACCGCCTTGATCACGACGTACGCCAGGAACCCCGCCCCGATGCCGTCGGTGATGGAGTAGGTGAACGGCATCGCGGCGATCGTCAGGAACGCCGGGATCGCGATCTCGTACTTGTCCCAGTCGATGTGCTTGACGTGGGTCATCATCAGGAAGCCCACGGCGATCAGCGCGGGCGCCGCCGCCTGGAGCGGGACGATCGTCAGCAGCGGCGTGAGGAAGAGGGCGAGACCGAACAGGCCGCCGGTGATCAGGTTGGCGAAGCCGGTGCGGGCACCCTCCCCCACCCCCGCCGCCGACTCGATGTACGCCGTGTTGGAGGAGGCCGAGCCGAGGCCGCCGGCCACCGCCGCCGCGCCGTCGATGAACAGCACCCGCCCGATGCCCGGTACCTGCCCCTGCTCGTCGAGCAGCCCGGCCTCCGCGCTGATGCCGACGATCGTGCCCATGGCGTCGAAGAAGTCGGACAGGATCAGGGTGAAGACGAGCAGCACGGCGGTGAGGACACCGGCCTTGCCGAAGCCGCCGAACAGGCTGAAGTGACCGATGAGCCCGAAGTCGGGCGTGCCCACGACCTTGTCGGGGATCTTCGGCGTGGTCAGGCCCCAGCTCTTGATGTCGGCGGCGGAGTTGATGACGATCGCCACCAGGGTCATCGTGACGATGCTGATCAGGATCGCGCCCTTCACCTTCCGCGCGACCAGCGCGATGGTCAGGAGCACGCCAATACAGAAGACGAGCACGGGCCAGCCGGTGAGCCGCCCGACGGCACCCAGCTGCACCGGCACGGTGGTGTCCGCGGCGTCCGGGATCCGGCTGACGAAGCCCGCGTCGACGAAGCCGATGAAGGCGATGAACAGGCCGATGCCGACGCCGATCGCCTGCTTCAGCTGCTGCGGGATGGCGTTCATGATGGCCTCGCGCAGACCGGTCAGGACCAGCACGCAGATCAGCAGTCCTTCGAGGACGACCAGGCCCATCGCGTCGGACCAGCTCATCAGCGGCGCCAGCTGGAAGGCCACGACGGCGTTGAGGCCGAGGCCGGCCGCGATGGCGAGCGGCAGGTTGCCGCCGACGCCCATGATGATCGTCATCACACAGGCCACCAGCGCGGTGGCGGTGACGAGTTGGCCGGTGTCGAGGGTGTGGCCGAACTTGTCCTTGGCGCTGCCGAGGATGATGGGGTTCAGGACAAGGATGTAGGCCATGGTGAAGAACGTGGCGAAGCCGCCGCGTATCTCCCGGCCGAAGGTGGATCCCCGTTCGGAGATCCTGAAGAACCGGTCGACGCCGTTCCCGGCAGGTGGCGCGGCTCCTTGCGGCCGGGCCGCCTTCTGCGTCTCGGACATGGTCGAACTCCTCGTCCCCTGAGCGTGCGTGTGCGGATGCTGGCTGGATTGTTCCCGCGTCGCACCGGTTTCAGGTTTTCCCCGTGTTACGGAATCGGGCTCGGTGTGGTTCGGTGGACCACACCGCGTCCGACCCCTCGCACGGAGCACACCGAACCCCCGTACGGCACACACGAAATGATCACTGGTACGCTCCGGATCTCGCCGGAACGTTCCTCCAGACATCCATATGTCACCGCATGTCATCTACATGACACAGAATCCCTGACAGAAGAGGTCACCCGTGGGCACAGTCGTCGACGACGCCGCCTCCGCGGAGTTCCATGCCTTCTTCGAACGCCACTACGCCGAACTCTCGCGTCTCGCGCACCTGCTGACCGGCGAGGCGGACGCCGCCGACGACCTGGCCGCCGACGCCCTGCTGGCGCTGTGGCACCGCTGGGACCGGGTGCGGGCCGCCGACCATCCGGTGGCCTACGCCCGGGGTGTCGTCGCCAACCTGGCCCGCACCCGCATCCGCGGCGCCGTGCGCGAGCGGCGCCGTATCGCCCTGTTCTGGTCGCACCGCGAGGAGACCACCGAGAACCCGGACGTCGCCGGAGTGGTGGACGTCCAGGGGGCGCTGGCACGCCTGCCGTTCCGCAAGCGGGCGTGTGTGGTGCTCCGGCACGCGTTCGACCTGTCGGAGAAGGACACCGCACTCGCCCTGGGGATCTCGGTGGGTACCGTTAAGAGCCAGACGTCGAAGGGCATGGCGGAGCTGCAACGGCTGCTCGGCGGGTCCCAGGGGGTTCCGCAGAGGGTGCACGCGGCGATGGCGCCCCGGACCGGCGAGAGCGGAGGTAGGAACCGATGAGGCAGCAGGACGTGCACGACGAGCTGCGCGCCCGGCTGCACGAGGCGGCCGAGGCGCACGAACCCGACCGCGCCCGCATCCTGGCCCGGGTCGAGCGGGGCATGGCCGCACAGGGCCGCCCGAGCCATCGGGCCACCCTTCCGCCCGTGTTCGGGTGGGTCCGGGTGGTCAGCGCCACGGCCGCGGTCGCCGCGGTCCTCGGGGTGGGCGGCTACGCCGTCGCCTCGGCCGTGAAGGACCCGCCCACCGAGAAGACGGTCGCGGTGTCGCCCACGCCCTCCGCGTCCCCGGACGCGACCAGCCGCCCGCCGTCCCGCACGGCCGCCCCGCCGGCTCCCGGCGTGACCTCGACGCGCTCGTCCCCCAAGGCGAGTTCGACGCCCTCGTCGACCCCGAAGACCTCCGCCACCCCCGCGGCACCCGTCGCGAAGGGCGAGGAGGACGGCCCGCTCTGGTCCGACGGCTCGGTGGACCCGCACAGCAACGACTTCTGGGCGCAGTCCGACGTGACCCTGAAGACCTCCGGGCAGCTGACGGCGCTCACGGTGCAGTTGAAGGTGGCCCAGACAGGTGGGGTGTCCAACACCGGAGCATGGCGCTCCCTGCCGGAGACGGACTTCACGCAGACGGTCACCGAGCAGGACGGCTTCCTCGTCTACACGTGGACACTCAAGCCGGGCAGCAGGGTCGCGGTCGGCGAGTGGGTGTTCGCGGGCCAGTACAACCACCGGCAGGGCGGCCGCGACGCGAAGAACGACACCTACACGATCACGGGCACCGCGAGCGGCAAGCAGTACGCGGTGACGGGCGACTTCGCGACGCACACGACAGCCGACGGCGACTCATAGGAAAACAGCACCTCTCCGCGCCCTTCAGGGGCGCTGGGGGTCCCCCCGGCCGAAGGCTGGGGGAACTGCGCGACCAGCCCCGACGGCCGCGCACCCCGCGACGCACCCGTCAGTCCATGGTGGAGCCGATCGTCGTGGACCCGGTGGTCAGAAACACCGTCACCGGCAACGCCCCACTCGTAGGCCTCGCCGCATACGCGGACGTCGCGTCCGTCGACTTGAAGGCCGGCGTGGCCACCCCGGCGTCCCAGCTGTTCGCGGCGGACACGGCCCTGGCCCCCCGCTTGTCCGCCCCGCCCCCGTTGCCCACCGCCAGGTTCCGCGCCAGCCGGGCCTTGCCGGTCTCGAAGAAGAACCCGGCCTGGGCGTTCGCATAGGCGGTGTTGCGGTTCAGCACGATCGCACCCGTGTTGGAGTTCTCGGTGAACCCGTTCAGCGTGTTGTCCCAGGCCGCGTCGTCGTTGACGACGTGCGCGACGGCGACACCCCCGCCGCCCAGCTTGAACCCGTTGCCGTTGCCCTCGAACGCGGAGTCGTTCCAGCGGTTCTTGCCGTTGCCGAAGGCCCAGCTGTGCTCGATCCTGACGGGGGACGAGAACTGCCACAGGTCCAGCCCGTCGTCCGAGTTGTTGTACAGGCGCGCGCCGGTCACCTTGTTGCCGGTGCCCGAGCCGAACTTGATGGCGATACCGTCGGCGTTCTGCCCGTGCCCGGCCTTGTCGTAGTTCCCGTAGCTGTCCAGGTTCTGGACGAGGTTGTTCACGGTGTTGTCGCCGCGCAGGGTGAACCCGGAGTCGCCGTTGTCCGCGGTGACGAGGTTCTTGAAGATCCCGCCCGTGGACGAGGTGACGACGAAGCCCTGGGCCGGGGAGTTCTGGAAGGTGAGGTCCTGGACGGTCCAGTAACTGCCGTAGATCCCGGTGAGCCACTGGCCGGCGGGCAGCTTGGAACCGTCGATCCTCACCTTCTCACCGCTGTACGCCTCGAGCGTGATGCGGTTCGAAGCGGTGCCGCTCACCGTCGACTTGAGGGTGGCGGTCGGGTAGTAGGTACCCGCCCGCACCTGGATGACGGTGCCGGCGACAGCGTTGGCGACGGCCGACTCCAGCTGGGCGGTGGTGGAGACGGTGACCGTGCTGGTGGCGGCCTGGGCACCGCCGTTCGACAGGCCGAGGTAGACGCCGCCCGCCCCCGCGGCGACGGCCACCGCCGCGGCGATCGAGAGGGTACGCGTCCTGCGGTGGCGTCCGGTGCTGAAGCGCACTGGCCGTTCCTTTCCTTGACGTCCATGGCGTGCTGGACGTGTTCGACGAGGGAGCGAAACGGGCCGGAGGGGCCGCCCCGGCCCGTTTCTGTCTCCCAGTCGCCGCAGTGACCGGAAAGGGTTGCCGTCCTTCTCGACTACGACACGAAGTACGTCGGGTTCGGCAGCTTGTACGTACGGTTCGCGTAGCCACCGTCCAGGTCCGAGTACTGGTCGCCGAAGTTGGCGACGATCTCGTACCCGAGGTCCTTCTCGATGTGCTCGCGGGTGCCGGACTTGTACTGCACGGTCGTGCAGGTCCAGGTGCCCGGGGTGGCGCAGGCGCTCAGGTAGGACGGCGGGTTGGCCTTGTCCTTGAGGAACATGTGGGCGGCGTCGAGGTTGACGTCGGCGCCGATCTTCTTCAGGTTCTCGACGGCGGCGGTGCGCTGCGCCTCGCTGAGACCGGAGTTGTAGAAGACCTCGACGCCCTCGCTCTGCGCGTACCGGACGAGCTCGGCGCTGCCGAACACGCCCGGACGGTCGGCCTTGTTGACGTAGTCCGCCCACGTGGTCGAGTTGTACGTGTAGTTGTAGCGCTTCTCGTAGTCCAGGCTGAGCAGCAGCGTGTCGTCGATGTCGAAGACGACCGCGGGCTTCTCGCCCTTGCGGTGCGCCTTGCGCGCGGCCCGGTCGATGTAGCGCTTGGCGTCCGCGTCGATGCGCGCCAGGTCGTTGGCGTACGGGCTGGTCGGCGAGGCCTGGTAGACGCCGTTGGCGTCGGCGGCGGTGCCGTAGTAGGTGTCGATGTCCTTCACCAGGAGCCCGATGTTGTACGGCTCGTGGGTGGAGTTCGCGGTCGACTGGCCGGCCGTGGCGGCGCCGGCGCCGTAGAGGGCACCGCCGGCGAGCGCACAGGCCGAGGCGATCGCCGCAAAGCGAAGTGACTTATGCATGACAGGAGTTCTACGCGCGTCACCGGGGTGGGCGCGAGACCCGTTGCCCGATCGATATCTCATCGGCGGGCAAAAAGCGGGTCAAGCACCCTGGAAGGAGTCCCTCCGGTTGTCTCCGGTTGTCTCCGGTTCAGTTCATGGTGGCCCCGATGGTCGTGCTCCCCGTCGTCAGGAAGGTGGTCGCCGGCAGCGAACCGTCCGACTGGCGGGCGTTGTACGTCGTCGAGGCGTCCGTCGACTTGAAGGCCGGGGTGCTGATGCCGCTGTCCCAGTTGTTGCCGGCGGACACCACCGAGGAGCCCTTGCTGACCAGCCCGCTGCCGTTGCTCACCGCGAGGTTCTTGCCGAGCCGGGCCGCGCTGGTGGCGAAGTAGTAGCCCCAGCCGCCGTTGGCGTAGGCGGTGGTGCGGTTGATGACGATCGCGCCGGTGTTGGAGTTCTCGGTGAACCCGTTGCCGGAGTTGCCCCAGGCGGCCGAGTTGTTGACGACGTGCGCGACGGTGACGCCGTTGCCGCCCAGCTTGAAGCCGTTGCCGTTGCCCTCGAAGGCGGAGTCGCCCCAGCGGTTGACGCCGTTGCCGAAGGACCAGGTGTGCTCGATGGTGACCGGCGAGGAGAAGGACCACAGGTCGATCCCGTCGTCCGAGTTGTTGTACAGACGGGCTCCGGTGACGAGGTTGCCGGTGCCGGAGCCGAACTTGATGGCGACCCCGTCGGCGTTCTGGCCGTGCGCGGCGGCGTCGTAGTTGCCGTACGAGTCGAGGTTCCTGACCGTGTTGTTCACGGTCCCGTCCCCGGTCAGCGTGAAGCCGGAGTCGCCGCCGTTGATGGTCTTGATGTCGGTCCAGTTGGTGCCGGTGCAGGACTGGCAGACCACCGCGCTGTCCGGGGAGTTCTGGAAGGTGATGTCGGAGACGTTCCAGTAGTCCGCGGTCAGCTTGAAGATCCACTGGCCGGAGGGCAGCGAGGAGCCGTCGATCTTGACCGTCTCCGAGCCGTACGCGGTGAGCGTGACCGGCGCGGAGGAGGTGCCGTTGACCGTGGACTGGAGGGTGGCCGTCGGGTAGTAGGTGCCGCCGCGGACCTGGATGACCTCGCCGGCGGTGGCGTTCTTGATGGCGTTGGACAGGTCGGTGGAGTTGCTGACCACGACGGTGGCCGCGTGCGCCGGGGTGGCGAGCACGGCGAGGCCGAGCGATGCCGTGGTCACGGCGAGGGCGGTGAAGGTGCTGATACGACGCATGACGTGCGGGTCCTTTCGTCGATCAGAGGGATTCAGAGGGGGCGGACGGGTTTCCAGTCGCCGAGGTAGGTGGCGGGGGTGTGCGACGCGGCCTCGGCGGCGGTGAGCTGCGGCCGGTTCCCGGGGACGGTGATCACCGCGCCCGGCCCGGAGTTGCGGTACTCCGCGAACCGCATGGACTGCCAGGGATAGGCGTCCCGCATGTTCGTGTAGGGCGCGACGGGGTCGATCCCGGGGCCGATGAGACTGTCCCGCACGACCAGCGAGGGCCAGGCGGTGGTCTCGTACGTCGGCACCCAGGGCCGCGCCAGCTTGTACGCCCCGTCCTCCGCGCCGGAGGAGAACCGGCAGCGGACGGCGAGGAACCCGTGCGGGTTGGCACGGGCGGTCGAAGGGGCGAACACCATGCCCTTGGGCGTGAAGGCCACGTCCCGTTGCAGGGTGCGGAAGTGGCAGTGCTCGTACACCGCCGTGGCCCGCCCGAAGACGAAGTCGACGTCGCCCTCGATGTGGCAGCGGTGGAAGAACTGCCGCCCGAAGGAACCGAGTTCGGTGGTGTCGGCGAACAGCGTGTCCTGATGGGCGAGCAGCCGCACGTTCTCGACGTGCGTACGGTCCCCGGTCAGGTACGCGGCGACGGCCTGGGTCCCGGTGATCTCCGGGTGGTCGGCGCGCAGCCAGTCGTTGGCGAGGGTGAGGTCGCGGACCACGAGGCCGGGCGCCGCCGAGGTGAAGGTGGCCGAGCCGGCCGTGCCGTAGGTCCCCGAACCGTCCGGTCTCTGCGTCCCGTTGGCGTTGTCGTGGACGATGACGGCGGCCCGGGGGTCTCGGCTCGCTCCTCGCAGGGTCAACTGCGTCTTGTCCGCGGGCACGTCGACGACCTCGCGGTACGTCCCCGGGTGCACGACGATCGTCCACCCGGGGCCCGGCACCGCGTCCACGGCCGCCTGGACGGAGTCACCGGGGCGGACGTGCAGGACACGGCGGTCGTGGGTGAAGGCGGTGACCGGTCCCGTGGCCAGCGCCGCCGCTCCGGCGGCGAGAAGTGCGCGTCGGGTCGGCACCTCAGCACTCCTTCCAGGGAGTCCAGTCACCGAGGTAGGCCTCCCGGGTGGCGGACCCGGCCTGTTCGGTGGTGAGCTGGGGCCGGTTCCCGGGTGCGGTGATCACCGCACCCGGCCCTGAGTTCCGGTACTCGGCGAAGCGCTGGCTCTGCCAGGGGAAGGCGTCCGACATGTTGGTGTAGGGCGCGACGGCGTCGATGCCCGGACCGAGGTACGAGTCGCGGACGACGAGCGAGGGGCGGGCCGTGGTGTCGGAGCTGGGCACCCAGGGGCGGGCCAACTTGTAGTAGGTGTCCGGAGCTTCACTGCTGACCCGGCTCCGGGACACCAGGTAGCCGGACGGGTTGGCGGCCGCCGTGGACGGCGCGAACACGAACCCGTACGGAGCCGCGGTCAGATCGGTCCGGTTCAGGGTGCGGAAGTGACACCCCTCGTACACCGCGGTGGCCCGCCCGAAGACGAAGTCGACGTCACCCTCGGCATAGCAGTGCTCGAAGTACTGCCGGGCGAACACACCCAGGGCCGTCGAATCGGCGTACAGGGTGTCCTGGTGACCGAGGAACCGGCAGTGGTGGAAGGCGCTGCGGTCGCCCTGCACCTTGAGGGCGACGGCCTGGGTGGCGGTGATGTCGGGGTGGTCGGCGCGCAGCCAGTCGTTGGCGAAGGTGATCCAGCGGGCGGTGAAGCCGTCGGCCTGCACGGTGGTGGTGGCGGAGCCGGTGGTGCCGTACGTGCCGCCACCGGGTTTGGGGGTACCGGCCGCGTGGTCGTGGACGATGACGACGGCACCCGGGTTCTCGGCGGCGCCGATCCAGGTGGCCTCGGTGCGGGTGGTGTCGACGGCGACCGTCTCCCGGTACACGCCCGGGGCGAGGACCAGGATCCAGCCGCTGCCGGCGGCGGCCGTGACGGCCGCCTGGACGGTGGTGAAGTCGCCGCGGCCGTGCGGGTCGACGTACAGGGTCTGCGGACTGCGGCGGCGTTCCGGGGAGCCGTACCGCCCGAAGGGGCGGGCGGCTGCCTGTGCGGGCAGGGCGGCCAGTGCGAGCGCGGCGCCCGCCCCGGCGCCCGCGGCGAGGAAACCCCGTCTGGACAGGGGAGGGTGGGGCGAGGACATGCGGGTGCTCCTTCAGGGGAGAGAGGGGTGGCGGTACTCCTTGGTGGGGTGGGGCCGGGGCGGCCTCCGGTGGGCGCCCCGGCCGCGACGGACGCGCGTCAGCGCAGGTGACCGGCGCCCGCGCCGCAGTCGACGATGCGCGGCACGGCCTGCGCCGGGTCGATCCTCGTCCGCAGGGTCGGGGTCCAGGTGGAGCCGGCGGTGAGGGTCTCGGCCGGGATCTGCGCGTTGTGGACGGCGATCAGGTCCGTCGGCTCACCGTTGACGTAGTTGTCGTCGGCAGTGAGCGTCGACTCGTTCCACTTCTTCAGGACCGAGCCCGCCTTGACGGTGTCGGGGAGGGTGAACGCGTTGTGCTCGGCGACGAGTTGGGACTCGATCCCGATGCCGTAGCTGTAGCCGTAGCCGTCCTCGGCGACGAAGTGGTTGTTGTAGGAGTCGACCTGTCCGAACCGCACCCGGGGTGCCCGCTCCACCAGGTTGGAGAACAGGTTGTGGTGGAAGGTGACCTTGAGGTGACCCCGGTCGACGGCCGCGGTGGACGCGCTGTCGCTGTTGCCGATGAGGATCGTCTTGTCGTGGTCCGCGAAGACGTTCCAGGAGGCGGTGACGTAGTCGGCACCCTTGACGATGTCCAGTTCACCGTCGTGCTGCTCGTAGATCCGCCCGAAGTAATAGGGGAGCGTGCTGTCGGGATGATCACCGTCCGTGAACGTGTTGTGGTCCATCCACACATGGGTCGACCCGTAGATGACCGCGCTGTCGTACTCGGAGTTCCAGTTGCCGTCGGCGGTGTCGGTCGGGTCCCACTGCGGGAAGCAGTCGAGGGGGCTCTCGAAGCCCAGGTTGCGGACGATGACGTTGTCGACGGCCTTGATCTGCAGGCTGGCGCCCTTGAAGCCGGCGTCCTTGCCGATGCCGACGATGGTGGTGTTGGCCGGGACGTACGCCTTGATGTAGGCGTCCTGCTGCGCCTGGGAGGCGCGGCGCAGCCCCTCCGGGCTGTCGTCGGGCTCGTTGTCGAGGTTGGTGGAGTGGCCCCAGGCCTCCGGTGAGTACTTGGCAAGGTAGGCGTCGAAGTCGTAGCCGGGCACGGCGAACGAGTCACAGCCGGGCCCGTCCGCGTCGATCGTCCCTTTGACTCTGATGATCTTCGGCGCGCTGCCGCCGTCGGCGAGGGCGGCCTTGAACCGGTCCCAGGTGGTGACGGTGTAGACGTGTGCGGCGTCGGCGGCGGCCCCGCCGCTGGTCCCGGTGGTGGCCGCTCCCCAGCCGTCGTTCGCGGCCAGCACCTGCCGGTCGGGCGCGACCCGGTGGGGGGCCGCGGCCTGGGCGGTTCCGGTCACGGCCAGCACGAGAGCGGTGCAGCCCACGGCCGCCACCGCAGTTATGACGCGTCCATGACATTTCTGTGTGCGCACTGTGCGGGTCTCCTCAGCTTGCGGGTGGCCAGGTGATCCAGGAGGTGGGGATGTCCTTGTGCAGCCGGACGACGTCGTGCCGGGCCAGCACCCGGGTACGCAGCAGCTCCTGCGCCACGAGCCGGGCCACGGCGATGGCCCCCGGCGGGTTGAAGTGCGTGTTGTCCTGCTCGGTGTCCGTCCAGTTGAAGTACGTCTTGGTCGCCTCGGCCCCGAGGGCCTGCCACAGCGCGAGCGACAGCGCCTCGATGTCGAGCAGCGCGACCCTTTCCTGCGCGGCGAGCGCGCGCATCGCCGCCGGGTAGTCGCCGTGCGTCGGCACGGCGTTGCCGTCGGCGTCGAACCGCCGCCGCTCGACGGGCGTGGCGAGCACCGGCCGGGCACCGTGCGCGCGGGCGCCCTCGATGTAGAGCCGCAGGTAGTCCTGGTACGTGCTCCAGGGCTCGGTGTACCGGGTGGGGTCGTCGCTCTTCTCGTCGTTGTGCGCGAACTGGACGAGGAGCAGGTCGTGCGGCCGGATGGCCGCGAGGACGGCGTCGAGCCGCCCTTCGTCGACGAAACTTTTGGAACTCCGGCCGTTGACCGCCTGGTTGGAGACGGCGACCTCTTTCCGGAGAAAGAAGGGAAGCGCCATTCCCCACCCGGTCTCGGGCGCCGCGTCGGCGTATTTCTGGGCGCCGGTGGAATCGCCGGCGATATAGAGAGTGCGCCGGTTGTTCTCGGGAGAACGCCCTAGGAGAGGAACGGCGGCGAGGGCGGCCGAGGTTACCTGTCTGCGGGTGAGTGACATGAGGGTCCACCTTTCAGGTTTCTTTTGGGGGCCCGGGGAACTGCGCGACCGCCCACAACGAGCCCGCAGTCCCCCACAACCGCAACCACCCGATCTCAGTGGTTCTTCTTCCAGTCCGCCTGGGCCTTGTCCAGCTGATCGGCCAGCGTGTCCAGAAACTCCTTCGCCGTCATCTTCCCGAGCAGCACCTTCTGGAAGTTCGGCTCGTTGTCGGCCTTGGAAATCGTGTTCCAGTCCGGCAGATAGTAAGGAAGCTGCACGATCTTCGTCGTAGCCCCGTTGAGCGCCTCGGCGGCCAGCTTCGTCGGCTCCGACGCCTGCACCCACGCGTCCTGTGCCGCCTCGTTGTTCGCCGGCACCTGCCCCGCCGACTCGTTCCACTTGCTGTTGGCCTCGTGGGCCGCGGCGAACTCGACGAACTTCCAGGCGGCGGCCTTGTTCTTGCCGGACTTGAAGAGACCGAGCCCGTCCACGGGGTTGGACACCTGCACCCGGGTCCCGTCGTCCAGCGTCGGATTCGGAATGCCCTTGAACTTCCCGCTCAGCGCCTTTTCGTGGTCGGCATAGGAACCGAGGTTGTGGCTCAGCATCCCGATCGTGCCGGAATCCCACTGCGCGACCATCTTGGTGAAGTCGTTGTTGACGTCGGCGGACGGGGTGTCCTTCTTGTACAGCCCGACGTACTTCTCCAGCGCGGTGACGTTCTTCGGGTCGTTGACGGTGGTCTTGTCACCGTTCCAGAAGGAGGTGATCCCGCTCTGCCCGTACGTGGCGTCCAGCGCCTGGGCGATGGAGCCCTCGCCGCCACGGATGGTGTACCCGAACCTGTTCTTCGCCTGGTCGGTGAGTTGGTCGGCGGCCGCGTAGAAGTTCGTCCAGGTGGTCGGCGGGTCCAGCTTGGCCGCGCTGAACAGGTCGGTCCGGTACCAGAGCGTGCCGTTGTTCGCGGAGGTCGGCACGGAGTATGTCTTTCCGTCGCCGCCCGCCGACTTCACGCTCTCCAGGAACTTCTCGTTGAGCTTGCCGTTCAGCGAGCTCTTCGCGAGCCGGCTGTCCAGCGGTTCCAGCGCGCCCTGTGCGGCGACCTCCGCGAGCATCGCGGTGGTGACCCCGCCGACGTCGGGCAGCCCGCCGCCCTGGATGGCGGTGTCGTACTTGGACTGGACACTGGCGGCGGGCACACCGACGTACTTGACCTTGATGTCGGGGTTCTGCTTCTCGAAGTCGGCGATGATCTCCTTCCAGACGTCGGTGCGGACACCGCCGTTGTTGTCCCAGAAGGTGATCGTGCCCTTCCCGGAGCCCTCGCCGCCCTTGTCGCCCGCGCTGCCGCTGCCGTCGTCGCCGCAGGCGGTGGCGGTCAGCGCGAGCACGGAACCCAGGGCGACGGCGACGGCCGCGCGCCTGCTTCTGCGGATGCTGCTCTTCATTGATCGGCTCTCTTCTGTCTGGGGTCAGCAGGGAGTGACGCGGAAGTGCGTGAAGGTGGCGGCCCCGGCGGCGCCCGGTCCCTCGGGCGCGGCGGCGAAGAGGCCGAGCAGGGCGCCGACCCAGCGCCAGGGCGTGGCGGCGAACACCGGTCCGGACGGCACGAGGCCCGCTCCGACGTCGTACGAGAACCGGCACCGTGCCCCCGCGCCGATGTCGATGCGCAGCCGGGCCCGCCCCTCGGGCGCGGGCCGTGCGGGACCGGCGTCCCGTTCGCTCCCCCACGGCCCGAAAGGCGTGGGAGGCGCCCCCATGGCGGTGGCCTGCGCGAACCGGTGCACGAGCCGCACGCCGCCGCCCGGCCCGCACTCCAGCCCGATCCAGCCGAAGGCGTCCCCGAGCACGGCGAGCCCGGCCCGCGCCCCCGGCTCGGCGCCGTCCAGCCGAAGTCCGACCTCGACCGCGCACGGCGCCCCGGGCAGCCGCTGGGTCAGCACATGCGGCAACCGGCGCAGGTCGTGCGCATCCCCCGAGCGCACGCACGCCAGCCGCAGACCGTCCCCCGAGTGCTGGGTGGCCCAGCCCGCACCCGGATTGGCCGTCCACTGCCACTGCCGGCCGAACCGCCCGCCGGGGAAGTCGTCGCCGGTGGCGGGCGCGGCCGGCGGCTGCGCCGGCAGCGCGGGTTTCGGGTGTACGGCGACGGGCGCGCCGGCGTCCCCGAGCACCGGCCAGCCGTCCGCACCCCACCGCATCGGCTGGAGGTGGACGACCCTGCCGTACGCACCCCGCTGCTGGAAGTGCAGGAACCAGTCCTCGCCGCCCCGGGTCCGCACCCAGCCGCCCTGGTGCGGTCCGTTGACGTCGGTGTCCCGCTGCTCCAGTACGATCCGTTCCTCGTACGGCCCGAAGAAGCCCCGGGAGCGGAGGGCGCCCTGCCAGCCGGTCGCCACTCCCCCGGCGGGGGCGAGGATCCAGAACCAGCCGTCGTGCCGGTAGAGCTTGGGGCCCTCCAGGGTGAACCACCCCGGTATCCGGTCCCCGTCCACGATCACCTTGCCGGCATCGAGCAGCGAGGTGCCGTCGGGGTGCATCCGGTGGCCGGTCAGCCGGTTGTCGATGCCGGAGCGGGACTTCGCCCACGCGTGGACGAGATACGCCTCGCCGGTCTCGTCGTCCCACAGCGGGCAGGGGTCGATGAGTCCCCGGCCCTCCTTCACCAGGTGCGGGCGGCTCCACGGGCCCCTGATCTCCGGGGCGTTGACCTGGAAGATGCCCTGGTCGGGGTCGCCCCAGAAGATCCAGAAACGGTCGTCGTGGTGCCGTAAGGAGGGTGCCCAGACCCCGCGGTCGTGGCGCGGGGCGGTGAACCGCTCCTCGGGTTCGAGGCGTTCGAGGGCGTGGCCGACCAGGGTCCAGTTGACCAGGTCGCGGGAGTGCAGCAGGGGCAGACCGGGGACGCGGCCGAAGCTGGAGGCGGTGAGGTAGAAGTCGTCGCCGGCGCGGACGACGTCCGGGTCGGACCAGTCGGCGTTCAGGACGGGGTTGGTGTACGTCTGTCCGTCATCGGTCATGGGCTCACCTCGTTCGGCGGGGCCCAGGGGGTGCCCAGTTCGGAGTAGAGGGAGAGGGTGTCGGCGCAGGCCGCGACGAGTCCGTCGATACCGGTCACCACCCGGCGCCCGTCCTCGGGCAGGTGGTGCCAGGCGTCGGCGGGCAGCGCGACCGGGTCGTCGGCCAGTCGAATCGCTTCAACGACCTTCATGAAGGCGCCGGTGGCGTCCGGTTCCACCAGCAGAGCGGCGCCGGTGGTGAGGTGGTCGGCGAGGTTCTCCAGCAGGTCCGTGCTGCCGTACTCGATCTCCTCCGGGCCGTGGCCCGCCCGCTGCACCAGCACCCGGTCCTGCTTGTACCAGTGGGTGATCCGGCCGCCGGTGCCGTGCACCAGGACGTACGGGTCCCCCGGTTCCTCGGCGCAGAGCGTGGCGGCGACCGTGACCGGGCCGCGCGGGGTGGTGACGCGGACGCAGGAGGTGTCGTCGGACTCGATGTCGTTGGCGCGCAGCAGCTCGGTCTCGATGCGGGTGACGTCCTCGGCGCGGTCGGTGCCGAGCAGGGCGAGGCCGGTGGCGACGGCGTGCGCGAGGGGGTTGGTGAGGACCCCGTCGACGACGTCGACGCCGTTCAGCCGCCGCCTGCCGGCCCAGGGTGCCCGCCGGTAGTAGGCCTCGGGGCGGGCCCAGGCGCCCGCGCCCCCCACCCCCACCACGTCGCCGACGGCACCGTCCGCGATCAGCCGCCGGATCGCGGGCACGGCGTGCGAGCCGAGCGACTGGAAGCCGATCTGGCAGGCCACGCCCGCCTTCGCGACCCCGTCGGCCATCCGCCGGAACTCGGCGTACGACGGCGCCGGCGGCTTCTCGAGGAGCAGGTGCACGCCCCGCTCGGCGGCCGTCAGGGCGAGGTCCGTGTGGGTGGGGATGGGCGTGCAGATCACGGCGATCCGGGCGCCGGTCGCGTCGAGCAGGGCACCGAAGTCGGCGGACTGGGCGGGCTGCCCGAGCCCTTCCGGCAGCTCGTCGGCGCCCAGCGGGGTCAGCTCGCAGATGCCGGCCAGGCGTACGACGCCCTTCTCCTGGAGCCGTCGGATGTTCTCCAGGTGCCAGCGGCCGTGTCCGCGCGCCCCTGCCAGAACGAGGTCGATGGGCGAAGTGTTCACAGCGTCCTCCCTGCGTTGTCGATCTTTGGGTGCAGGGTAAGCGTTTGCCCCGGTCCGTCCGCGAGGTGTCTCATCCCTTCACCGCCCCCGCGCTGAAGCCGGTGATCAGCCACTTCTGGATGAAGGCGAAGACGATCACGACGGGTACGGCGGCGATGATCCCGCCCGCGGCCAGCGCGCCCAGGTCCACGCTGTCGGCGCTCATCAGGGTGTTGAGGCCGACCGGGATGGTCTGCTTGCTCTGGTCGGAGAGGAACATCAGGGCGAACAGGAAGTGGTTCCAGGCGTGCACGAAGGCGAAGGAGCCGACCGCGACCAGCCCCGGCCGCAGCAGGGGCAGGACGACTATCCGGAAGGCCGTGAGCCGGTTGCAGCCGTCGACCCAGGCGGCCTCCTCCAGGGAGTACGGCACGTTCCTGATGAAGCCGCTGATCAGGATCATCGACAGCGGAAGCTGGAAGACCGTCTCGGCGATGACGACACTGCCGAGCGAGTTGATCATCTGGAGCCTGGCGAAGATCTGGAAGAGCGGGACCAGGAGCAGCGCGCCCGGCACGAACTGCGAGCAGAGCAGGGCCAGCATGAAGCCGCGCTTGAGCCGGAAGTCGAAGCGGGCCAGGGCGTAGCCGCCGGCCAGCGCGACGACCGTGGTCAGCAGCAGGGTCGCGACGCCGACGTAGACGCTGTTGGTGAAGTAGGTGCCGAAGCTGCGCTCGGTCCACACCTTCTGGAAGTGGTCGAAGGTGACCGGCCAGGGGACGAGCGAGGTGGAGCCGGCCGGGCGGAGGGCGAAGAGCAGGATCCAGTAGAAGGGGACCAGCGTGAAGAGGAGGTAGATCCCGAGGGGGAGGTAGATCTGCCAGCGGGGGACCTCGTCCCAGGCGCGGCGCCGCCGGTGCGGCCGGGCGGGCGCGGACACGAAGGGTTCGGCCTCGGGGGCGATCTCGGTGATCACTTCGCCTCGCCTCCGAACTTGCTCAGCCGCAGGTAGACGATCGAGCAGAAGAGCAGGATCACGAAGGCCACCGTGGTCAGCGCGGAGGCGTAGCCGAAGTCGTGGGCGTCGACGCTGGTGTTGGCGATGTAGAGCGGAAGGGTCGTGGTCTCCCCCGCCGGGCCGCCGCCGGTCAGGGTGTAGAGCAGGTCGACGTTGTTGAACTCCCACACCGCGCGCAGCAGCGTGGACAGCACGATGGCGTCCTTGAGGTGCGGCAGGGTGATGTGCCAGAACTGCTTGAGGCGGCTCGCCCCGTCGACCTCCGCCGCCTCGTACAGGTCCTTGGACACGGACTGCAGGTCGGCGAGGATGAGGATCGCGAAGAACGGCACGCCCCGCCACAGGTCGGCGACCACGGCCGCAGGGAAGACGGTCGAGGGGTCGGAGAGCCAGCTGGTGCCGTACGACCCGATGCCCGCGTCGGCGAGGTAACGCGTGATGCCCGTCTGGGAGTTGTAGAGCAGCACCCAGATCGCGGAGGTCAGCACCCCGGAGACGGCCCACGGCGAGAAGACCAGCGCCCGTCCCAGTGCCCGCCCCACGAACGTCTGGTTGACGATCAGCGCGAGCGCGAGCCCGAACAGCAGCTGCAACCCGACCTCCACCACGACCCACTTGGCGCTGAAGGTCAGCGTGTCCCAGAACTGCGGGTCGTGCGCGAAGGCCTGCGTGAAGTTGCCGAAGCCCGCGAACCCGTTGCGCCACGGCTTGGTCGGGTTGTAGTTCTGCAGGCTGTAGTAGAAGACGCTGAGCACCGGGTAGGCGATGAAGCCCAGCATGAGCAGGGCCGCCGGGGCGATCAGCAGATACGGCAGTCTGCGCGGCGTCGCGGAGGCACGGCGCCGCCGGGGTGGCGCGGGCGGTTTCGCCACGGCTGCGGCTTGGGCCATGACCTGTTCTCCGTTCGCGATGGACAGGGGCCGCCCGAAGGGCGTCCGGGAGGGGTGGTGGCCGGGTGACGGGTGGGCGGTTACGGTGCGTGTGGGAAGCGCTTGCTCTATGCACGTGGTTGAAGCGCTTCGACGATCGTCGTACGGGGGTCAGCCCGCGTACGGATCCGGGACTTCTCCCGGCCGGGCCAGGAACTCGAAGTCGCAGCCGGTGTCGGCCTGGGTGATCTGCTGGTCGTAGAGCGCGCCGTACCCGCGCTCGTACCGCACGGGCGGCGGTGTCCACTCCGCCCTGCGCCGGTCCAGCTCCTCGTCGTCCACGTCGAGCTGCAGGGTGCGTGCCTCGACGTCCAGGGTGATGGAGTCGCCGCTGCGGACGAGTGCGAGCGGCCCGCCGACGTACGACTCGGGTGCGACGTGCAGCACGCAGGCGCCGTAACTGGTGCCGCTCATCCGGGCGTCGGAGATCCGCACCATGTCCCGCACCCCCTGTTTGAGGAGGTGGTCGGGGATGGGCAGCATGCCGTACTCGGGCATGCCGGGACCGCCCTTGGGCCCGGCGTTGCGCAGCACGAGCACGCTCTCGGCGGTGATCCCGAGGGAGGGGTCGTCGATGGTGCGCTGCATGGTCCGGTAGTCGTCGAAGACGACGGCGGGACCGGTGTGCTTCAGCAGGTGCGGTTCGGCGGCGATGTGCTTGATGACGGCGCCGTCCGGGCAGAGGTTGCCGCGCAGCACGGCGACCCCGCCTTCGGCGGCCACCGGGTTGCCGCGGGGCCGGATGACGTCGTCGTCGTGCACCCGGGCGCCGGCGAGCTGCTCGCGGTAGGTGTCGTACGACACCGTGGGCCGGTCCAGGTGGAGCAGGTCCGGGATGCGGGAGAGGAAGCCGGGGAGGCCGCCCGCGAAGTGGAAGTCCTCCATGAGGTACTTCCGGCCGCCGGGGCGGACGTTGGCGAGGACGGGCACGGTGCGGGCGATGCGGTCGAAGTCGTCGAGAGTGAGCCGTACCCCGGCCCGGCCGGCCATGGCGATGAGGTGGATGACGGCGTTGGTGGAGCCGCCGAGCCCGAGGACGGTGGTGACGGCGTCCTCGAAGGCGTCGCGGGTGAGGAGGTGGGAGAGCCGCCGGTCGCGGTGGACGAGTTCGACGATCCGCATCCCCGCTCGGGCGGCCATGCGGTCGTGCCCGGAGTCGACGGCCGGGATGCTGGACGCGCCCGGCACGGTCACGCCGAGTGCCTCGGCGGCGGCGGTGAGGGTGGAGGCCGTCCCCATGGTCATGCAGTGACCGGGCGACCGGGCCAGACCGCTCTCCAGCTCCGCCATCTCGCAGTCGCCGATGAGACCGGCGCGCTTGTCGTCCCAGTACTTCCACATGTCGGTGCCCGAACCGAGGACCTCTCCCCGCCAGTGGCCCGGGAGCATGGGTCCCGCGGGCACGAAGACGGCCGGCAGGTCCACCGAGGCCGCGCCCATGAGGAGGGCCGGGGTGGACTTGTCGCAGCCGCCCATCAGCACGGCCCCGTCGACCGGGTACGACCGCAGCAGCTCCTCCGTCTCCATGGCGAGGAGGTTGCGGTAGAGCATCGGGGTCGGCTTCTGGAAGGTCTCGGAGAGGGTGGAGACCGGGAACTCCAGCGGGAATCCGCCCGCCTGCCACACGCCCCGCTTGACCGCCTGCGCCCGGTCACGGAGGTGCACATGACAGGGGTTGATGTCCGACCAGGTGTTGAGGATCGCGATGACCGGCTTGCCGAGGTGCTCCTCGGGGAGGTAGCCGAGCTGGCGGGTGCGGGCGCGGTGGCTGAAGGAGCGGAGCCCTTCGGTGCCGTACCACTGGTGGCTGCGGAGTTCCTCGGGCAGCTTGCGCGGGGTGTTCTCGCTGCGGCTCACAGGGACCACCCGGCGGCTATGGCGGCGACCTCGGCGCGCCCTTCCTCCGGCAGCTGCCTGCTGGGCGGACGGACGTCGCGACGGCAGAGGCCGAGGGCGGCGAGGGCCTCCTTGACGACGGTGACGTTGTCGGCGGAGCCGTTCGCGGCCCGGAGTTCCTCGAACCGGCGGATCTGCTCCCAGACCTTCATGGCGGCCGGGTAGTCGCCGGATCGAAGCGCTTCAATCATGTTCAGCGAGACGGCCGGGGCGACGTTCACGAGGCCGGAGGTGAAACCGGTGGCGCCGGCCGAGAAGTAGGAGGGTGCGTAGGGCTCGGCGAGCCCGGCGACCCAGACGAAGCGGTCGAGCCCCGCGTCCCGGGCGAAGGCGGCGAACTTGGCGGCGTCCGGGACGGCGTACTTGACGCCGATCACGTTGGGGCAGGCGTCGGCGAGTTCGGCGAGGCGGGCGCCGGAGAGCTGGGCGTTGCGGACGTACGGGACGACGCCGAGTTCGGGGACGGACGCGGCGACGGCCCGGTGGTAGTCGACCCAGCCGGCCTGCGAGACGTACGGATGGACGGGCTGATGGACCATCACCATCTGTGCGCCGTGCGCGCGGGCGTGCCGGGCGGCGGCGACGGCGGTCGCGACGTCGTGCCCGACCCCGGCCAGGACGACCGCCCGGTCCCCGGTCTCGTCGAGGGTCAGCTCGGTGACCAGCCGCCGCTCTTCGAGGGTCAGGGCGTAGAACTCGCCGGTGTTCCCGTTCGGGGTGAGGGTGCGGATCCCGCCGTCGAGGAGCCGGCGGAGCAGGGCCCGGTGGGCGTCCTGGTCGACGCTGCCGTCCGCGGCGAAGGGGGTCACCGGGATGGCCACCACGTCGGCCAGGGCAGCCCGTTGGGTCTCGAACGCCACGCTGCTCATTGCCGGCCTTCCTGGGAGGCTGCCCGGGGGAACGCCCGGTCGACGAAGGACGCGATGTGGGTGTGCAGGGTGCGGGCGGCGCCGTCGGCGTCGCCGTCCAGCGCCAGCCGGAGGATCTCGCGGTGCTCACCGGCCTCCTGTTCCCAGGAGGGGGAGGCGGCCCAGGCGACGGCGGAGACGAGGGCGGCCTGGTCGCGGACCTCGTCGAGCATCCGGCCGAGGAGCGGGTTGCCGCACGGGAGGTAGAGGGCGCGGTGGAAGTCGCGGTTGGCGAGGGAGCGTTCGGCGGTGTCGGTGGCGTTGTCGGCGCGGGTGAGGGCGTCGCGGGCGGCGTCGAGGGAAGCAGCGCGCTGCACGGCCCGCCGGAGGGCCTCGGGTTCGAGGAGCAGCCGTACGTCGTAGACCTCCCGCGCCATGTCCGCGTCCACCATGCGCACCGTGACGCCCTTGTACTGGCTCATCACGACCAGCCCGGTCCCGGCGAGGGTCTTGAGCGCCTCCCGCACGGGGGTCTTGGACACCCCGAACTGCGCGGCGAGCTCGGTCTCCACCAGGGCCTGACCAGGCGTCAGCTGCCCGGTCAGGATGCGGTGTTTGATCGCGTCCAGCACGAACTGCGTGCGCGACGGAATCGGCATGGGCACAGAGGTCATGCGCGCCTCTCGGGGTCACGTATCAGGTACGGAGCCTGATCTGACGTATCTGATCTCGCATATCGCGTCTCATATATGACGTATGAAGTACGACGCGGACGAAGGTAGGAGGGCGGCTGTGTTTCGTCAATGCTTCTGACAAAGGTGGCCGGGGAGAGGGAGCCCGGACCATAGGCTCGCCTGCCATGACGGTTCTGATCAGCGTGTGGGGAGCGTCTCCCGGGGTGGGCAAGTCGACGCTGTGCGGCGGACTGGCCCGCCGGCTGGCCGACGCCGGACTGCGGGTGGACCATTTCCGTGAGGAGGAGGTCCTGACCAGGCCCCAGTTCGCGGCGGTGGCCGAGGCTTTCCGTACCACCGGCACCGTCGGCCCGGGGTTGCTGATCGCGGCGACCGCCGAGTTCGTCGACTCGGTCCTGGCGAGCGGCGTCGACGTGGTGATCGCCGACGCCCTGGTGCCGTTCGTGCCGACGCTGCTGGCCATGGGCCACGACGAGGAGACGATCGACGCGTTCCTGACCGACCTCACCAGGGTGCTCGCGCCCGTTTCCCCGGTCATGGTCTTTCTCGACGGGAACGCCGGGTCCGCCCTGTCCCGAGCCGCCGGGAGGGAGGGGGAGGGATGGTTGGACCGGTATGTCGGAAAGCTGGCCCGGTACGAGGTGCGCCCGCCGGTGACGGATGTCGCGTCAGCGGTGACGTACCTGGCGCGCGAGCGTGCGGTGACCCTCGCCGCGGTCGCCCGGAACGGGTGGAACGTCGTGGTGATCGAGCGCGCGGACGAGCTGCCTCCGGGCGAGGTGCTGAGCGCCGCGGAGCGGAGCCTGCGGCCATGGTGGGCGGAGCGGGGCGCGGCGGCCCGCGGAGAGTGACGCGGCTTCGGCCACGGCCGCCTCAGAACCCCCTCGCCTCCCCCTCCCGCGCCACACCGGTGGGCCGTCCCGATGCCGCCCCGGCCCGGGCCGCCGCCATCTCGCGGGTCAGGGCGGGGCCCACGTGGGTGATGAGGAGTTCGCGTACTCCGGCCTCCCGGGCGATCCGTCCCGCGTCTTCGGGGGTGAGGTGTATGCGTTCGCCTTCGCGATGCCGATCGAGGTCGGCCTCGCACAGGAAAACGTCCGCCCGAGTGGCCAGTTCGATCAGGGCGGCGCACGGGCCGCTGTCGCCGGAGTACGCCAGCACGCTCCCCTGGCACTCGGCGCGCAGCCCGTAGGCCTCCGTGTCGTGGGACACCGCCCGGGCGGCGAGCCGCAGGTTCCAGTGCTGGACGGCGTGGCCGTCGTACAGGGGCCGGAAGTCGAAGACTCCGCTCAGGAAGCCCGGGTCCGGCCGGCCGAAGAAGCCCGCCAGGCGCGCCGCGCACTCCTGCGGCGCGTAGACCGGGATCGGTGCGGCCGGGGTCAGGCCACCGAAGGCGTACGCGTACGCGGCGGCCAGCAGATCCGCGCTGTGATCCGCGTGCAGGTGCGAGAGCCAGATCGCCGTGAGCCGCGCCGGATCCGTGTGCCGCTGCAACTCCGCGAAGGTCCCGGTCCCCGCGTCCACCCATACCTCGGCGCCACCGCCCCGTACCAGGTACCCGGAGCAGGGGCGGCCGGGTCGGGGGTAGGGGGAGGCGGTGCCGAGGACGGTGAGGCTCAAGGGCATGGCGAGGAGAGTACGGATCCTGGTCCTCGCCCGCTCACCGTTTGCGTCCTTCTACGGCTTCCACCCCGGGTCCCGGCCGCTCAGCCCCACCGCCCGGTCCAGCAGCCGCGCGCCCTCCGGCACCGGCACGAGGGGGCCGAACGGGCCGCGGTCGCCCTCCGCCGCCATCCATAGGAAGCCGTAGGCCGCCTCCAGGGCCGCGGGATCGGGGACGTACTCCTGGCCGGTGGCCCGGGCCAGGTCCCAGCCGTGGACGACCAGTTCGTCGGCGACGACCGCGCCCGCCACCCCGCCCGGCAGGTCGATCCCGCCCGCGCGCGTCATGCCGTCCCACGCGGACGGGTCCCGCCAGGCCTCCGCCAGTGCGTCGAGCGCCTTGGGCAGTTCCTGCCGCCACTCCGGTACGAGCGCCGGCAGCGACGCGTCGGGGCGGTGGTCGGTGGTGGCCCCCAGATCCTTGCGGGCCGCGTCCCGGAAGGCCACGGACAGGCCCGCCACATGGCCCAGCAGGTGGCGGACGGCGTAGTCCGGACAGGGCGTCGGCACCGCCAGCTGCCCGTCCGTCACCCGCTCCGCGAGTTCCGCCACGATCCTCGTCTGCGGGGCGAGGTCGATCATGGTCGTACCAGTCATCGTGCTGCCTCCCGGTGCACCGGTTCGGTCGTCTGCTCCGTCTCCGTCAGGAGGTGGACCGCACGGCCTTCCGAAACTCATCGGTCCGCCACACCGACACCCCGCCCAGGAAGCACCACAGCGCGATCACCGGGTCGCAGATCGCACACCCGAACGACGAGTCGAGGAAGAACGGGATCAGCGGCGAACCCTTGATGTCGTGGACGATGTCCCACGTCGTGTGCATCAGCCAGCCGACGCCGATGAAGGTCCAGGAGTCCAGGCCGCGATAGGCGACACGAGTGGCCAGTGCGGTGAACGCGAACTCCCAGCCGCCCAGGCCGCCGCCGCTCAGGTACTGCGGCGCCCGCTCCGGCCACCATCACCGCGTTGAGGCGGCGCCGGTGCGGTTCGCGGACGAGGGACATGAGGAGGACGTAGACGAGGCCGATGAGGATCGGTGCGATGTAGCGCATGAGGCCGACGGTAGGGTCGCGGCCGCACCCGCCCCATGGGCATTGCCGACAGGTTCCGACGGATTTCCGCCGGGCGGGCCGCAGGGGGCCCGCGCTCTGTCCACCGACGTTTCGCCGCTTCGTTCCCGCCTCGCTCTCGCCCCGTTCCGGCGTCGTTCCAGCCTCGTTCCGGCGTCGTTCCGGCGTCCTTCTAAGGCACCTTCCCGATCCCCCCGCCCCCGCCTTAGGCCCACGATGACCAGGCATGACGACCACCACCTCCTGGGCCGTGGCCCGCCTGCTGCGTGATCGCAACGCCGCCCTGTACCTCACCGGTGTCGTGGTGTCCGGCTTCGGCACCTCCGCGCTCTGGCTCGTGTCCGGCGTCTGGGTCAAGGACCTCACCGGCTCCGACGGGCTCGCCGCCCTCTGCACCGCCGCCCTCTGGGCCCCCACCCTGCTCGGCCCCGTCCTCGGCGCCCTCGCCGACCGCGTCCGCCGCAAACCCCTGGTGGTCCGGACGAACCTCGCCCTCGCGCTTCTCCTGCTGCCCCTGTGGACGGTCTCCTCCCCCGCCTCCGTCTGGCTGCTCCTCGCCGTCCTCGTGCTCTACGGCGCGGCGGGCGTCATCGAGGACGCGGCGAGCTCCGCGCTGGTCGTCACCGCCGTCGACCCGGCTCTGCTCGGCGACTTCAACGGGCTGCGGATGACCGCCCGCGAGGGCATGAAGCTGGTCGCTCCGCTGACCGGCGCGGCCCTGTACACGGCGTACGGCGGGCCGGGCGTGGCGCTGCTGGACGCCGGCACCTTCGTGCTGGCGGCAGGGCTGTGCGCGCTGCTCCGGGTGCGGGACGAGCGACCCGGACGGGCGGCGCCCGGCAGCCGGCGCGGGCAGGCGGCCGAGGGGGTCCGGCTGCTCTGGGCGCATCCGGCCCTGCGGCCGCTGGTGTGCGCCGGCGGCGCCACGATGTGCCTCGCCTCGCTCGGCAGCAGCATGAACTACGCCGTCGTGGACGCCCTCGGGCACTCCCCCGCCTACACGGGGGTGATGTACGCCGTCCAGGGTGTCGGCTCGGTCGGCGCCGGGCTGGTCGCTGGGCCCGCGCTGCGGCGGCTCGGGGAGCGGCGGTTCGCGGCGTGCGGGATCGCGCTGACGGGGGTGGCGGTGGCCGGGCGGGTGGTGCCATGTGACATGGCACTCCTCGCGTGCAGTCTCGCCGGCGGTCTGGGCCTCCCCTGCGTGCTGATCGCCGCCTACACCGCCGTACAGCGCGAGGTCCCGGCCGCCGCGCTGGGGCGGGCGACCGCGACGGCCGACACGCTGATGTTCACACCGAACGTGGCCGGACTGGCCGCCGGGGCCGCCCTCGTCGAACTCGTGGACCACCGGCTGCTGTTGCCGGTCTTCGGCGGGGCGCTGCTCCTCACCGCCGGCTCACTGGCTCAGCGCAGCGCCTCCCGCACCGCCGCCAGGTCGCCGTCGGACGCCAACCCGGCGTGATACAGCCGTAGTTCGGTCGCGCCCAGCGCACGGGCGCGGTCCGCGTCGACCGCGAGGGTCCCGGGGCTGCCGCCCATCCCGGAGACCACCGTGAAGTTGGCGGCCAGGACCGTGTCCGCGCGCGCGTGTCCGGCGAAGGGCGCGAGCAGGGCCGTACCGCCCGCGCAGGGGACCACGACGCCGTCCGCCACGGAGAGGATCCAGGCCGGGTCCACGCCCGCGTTGGCCCCGCAGTGGTACGTCACCGGGTCGGCGTGCAGCAGCACCTGGAAGCCTTCGGAGGCCGCCGCCCGCACCGCGGCGACGGCCGTCTCCTGGAGCGTGCGGGCCTGTCCGTCGCGCCACGCGCGCGTGGCCGCCGCCACCGGTGCGCCGAGCAGCTTCTCCACCGTCGGCCAGCCGGCCTCGTCGCCCGTGCCCCGCCACAGCGGCTCCAGGGCCTCCCGTACGGCGGCGGCCAGCTCGTCGGCGTCCAGTCCCTGTTCGCCGTACCCGGCCCGGCACGTGGGGCAGAAGCACAGCGCCATCAGGTACTGGCCGGCGTCCCCGAGGCCGACCCCGGCGGTCTTGTCGTGGGCGTGCAGGTGCTGGAGGCCGTACCAGCCGAGGGACTCCAGTTCGGTGCCGGCCGCGCCCGGGCGTACGGCGGCCTCGGCGGCGAGGTCGGCCAGGTACGCGCGCGTGGCGGGCTGGGCGATGCAGGGGGCCCAGGGGTAGCGGTCGCCGTAGGCGTTGATGACGGAGGTGTCCGGATGCTCGGCGCCCAGGCGGGAGTTGTGGGCGAGGATCACCCAGGTGTGGACTTCGAGGCCGGCGCCGCGCAGGGCTTCGGCCGCCTCGCCGTGGGCGTCGCCGGGGGCCCAGTCGCCGGCCGGGTACGGGCGCAGTTCCCGGCCCGTCCAGCGATCGTCGGCCGGGTAGTAGACGGCCGCGTGTTCGGCGGTGACGATGCGGTGGCGGGGGTGGCGGGGGGTCAGGGCGCGGGTGGAGTGGTAGGCGGAGGCCAGGGTCACCTGGTCGACGCCGAGTGCGGCGATGCGGTCGGCGGCCGCGGGGTCCCCGTTGACGTCCCAGGGGTACACGAACGCCGACGTCTTCAGCCGCCCTGCCCGGCTCTCTCCGGGATGCGTCACGCGTTCCCCTCCAGCAGTGCGTACCCGCGTTCGATCAGCTGCGCGAGCTGCTTCACATGGTCCTCGGCCGGCTCGTGCAGCGGGGGGCGGACCTCGCCGACGTCCAGGCCGCGCAGCCGTACGCCCGCCTTGACCAGCGAGACGGCGTATCCCCGGCCCTGGGCGCGGAGTTCGACGAACGGGCGGTAGAAGCCGTCCAGCAGGCGCTCGGCCGTCGCCCGGTCCCCCTCGCGCAGGGCGGCGTGGAAGGCGAGGGCGATCTCGGGGACGAAGCAGAAGACGGCGGAGGAGTAGAGGTCGATGCCGATGGCCCGGTAGGCGAGCTGGGTCTGTTCGGCGGTGGGCAGGCCGTTGAAGTAGAGGAAGTCGCCGGGAACCTCGGTGCGGACGGCGCTGACGATGCGCTGCATGAGGTCCAGGTCGCCGAGGCCGTCCTTGAAGCCGATGACGCCCTCGGTGCGGGCGAGTTCGACGACCGTGGGCGGGGTGAACACGGCGTTGTCGCGCTGGTAGACGATCACGGGGAGCTCGGTGGCCGCCGCCACCTCGCGGTAGTGCCGGAGCAGGCCCTCCTGGCCGGCGACCACCAGGTAGGGCGGCATGGCGAGCAGGCCGTCGGCGCCCGCGGCCGCGGCGAGACGCGCGTAGCGTACGGCGAGTGCGGTGCCGTAGCCGGCGCCGGCCACCACCGGTACCCTCCCGCCGGCCGCTTCCACGGCCGCGCCCACGCAGGCCTCGAACTCCTCCGGGAGCAGCGCGTGGAACTCCCCGGTGCCGCAGCAGGCGAAGACGGCGGCGGCGCCGGCCTCGACGCCCCGGCGGACGTGCTCGCGGTAGGCGTCGAGGTCGAGGGAGCCGTCGGGGCCGTAGGCGGTGACGGGGAAGAAGAGCGGCCCGCGCGGGTCACGGAGCCGGGCGGCGAGAGGGGCTGGCGTCACGGGCGCTCCCTGTCGAGGCGGTCGACGCAGATCGTGCTGCTGATGCATGTCTCTGATCGGCGTCCATATTCATGAACGCGACCACGTTACGAGGCCGCCTTAGGGCCGGTCAAGGCGACAAACGACCAACAGTCGAGCGGATTGCCGCACTCCACGGCACACTTGACTCGGTACGCCATATCTCCCTAGCGTGTCCATGAATGTGAATGCCATACACGGACGCGACCGGCACCGATCCAAGGAGACCGTGGATGCCCACGCCCCGCACGCTACTGCTCACCGGTGCCGCCGGCGGACTCGGCACCCTGATGCGGTCCCTGCTCCCGGAGTACGGCTACGAGCTGCGCCTGTTCGACGTGCGTCCGGTCGAGGGCGAACCGGACGCGATCACCGCCGATCTCGGCGACAGGGACGCGCTGCGGGAGGCCGTACGAGGGGTGGACGCGGTCCTGCACCTCGCGGGGATCTCCCTGGAGGCGCCCTTCGAGAAGATCCTCCGCTCGAACATCGAGGGCACCTACAACCTGTACGAGGCCGCCCGCGAGGCCGGCGTGCCGCGCATCGTCTTCGCCTCCTCCAACCACGCCGTCGGCTTCACCCCGGCACCGACCGCGGGCGACCCGCTGATCCCGGTCGACACCCCGCGCCGCCCGGACACCTTCTACGGCCTGTCCAAGGCGTTCGGCGAAGACCTCGCCCAGCTGTACTGGGACAAGCACGGCCTGGAGACGGTCTCCGTCCGCATCGGCTCCTGCTTCGCGGAACCGGCCGACGTACGGATGCTCTCGGTGTGGATGAGCCCCGCCGACGGCGCCCGCCTCTTCCACGCGGCGCTGACCGCCGAGGAGGTCGGCCACACCGTCGTCTACGGCTCCTCCGCCAACACCCGGCTGTGGTGGGACCTGAGCACCGCGCGGACGCTCGGCTACGAGCCGCAGGACGACTCCGAGCAGTTCGCCGCGAAGCTGATCGCCGAGCACGGCGAACTGGACCCGGAGAAGCCCGCCCACACCCACCTCGGCGGCCGTTTCGTCGACGACCCGCCCGTCTGGCCGTACTGAGCAGCACGCCGGGCGGCGGAAAACGGTCACCCACGGCGGCGGGCGGGCACCGAACGGGCCCGCCCGCCGCCGTGTTCGGGCATCCGGGCCGCCCGCTCCCACCCCTCCCGCGGCAGCCGCGCAGGTCCGAGGCGGGCACTCCGCCCGGCAAACGGGCACACACGGGCAGTATCGGGCCCGCAACAGGCCTGGTCAGCCCCGCACACCCGCTGTAGAACTTGCTGCATGGCCCGAACGGGCAGCTCCACGCGGCCCCACGCGGCTCCGTGCGGTTCCACGAGGAAGTGGGTGACGGGATGAGCACGCAGACGGCGGAAGAACGCCAGCGCGAGATCGTGCGGGCCGCGCGTGCCACGGGCTCCGTCGACGTCACCGCGCTCGCCGACGCCCTGGGCGTGGCCAAGGAGACCATCCGGCGCGACCTGCGCGCCCTGGAGGACCACGGCCTGGTGCGCCGCACCCACGGGGGCGCGTATCCCGTCGAGAGCGCCGGCTTCGAGACCACGCTCGCCTTCCGGTCGACCAGCCATGTCCCGGAGAAGCGCCGGATCGCGTCGGCCGCCGCCGAGCTGCTGGGCGACGCCGAGACCGTCTTCGTCGACGAGGGCTTCACCCCCCAGCTCATCGCCGAGTCGCTGCCGACGGACCGGCCGCTGACCGTGGTCACGGCGTCGCTGCCGGTCGCGGGAGCGCTGGCCGAGACCGAGAACATGTCGGTCCTGCTGCTGGGGGGCCGGGTCCGGGCCGGCACGCTGGCGACCGTCGACCACTGGACGACGAAGATGCTCGCCGGTTTCGTTCTCGATCTCGCCTACATCGGTGCCAACGGCATCTCGCGCGAACACGGGCTGACCACCCCGGACCCCGCCGTCAGCGAGGTCAAGGCGCAGGCGGTACGGGCCGCCCGCCGGACGGTCTTCGCGGGCGTGCACACCAAGTTCGGAGCCGTCAGCTTCTGCCGCTTCGCCGAGATCGGCGCCCTGGAGGCGATCGTGACGAGCACCCTGCTCCCCACGGCCGAGGCCCACCGCTACTCCCTGCTGGGCCCGCAGGTCATCCGGGTCTGACCCACCACCGCCCCCTCCGAGGGCCTTCCACACCCACCACTGCCCCATATATCACGATTCCTCCAGGAGCGATCCATGCGAACCCCGAGCCGACGGAGGCCGCGAGTCACCCTCGCCATGGCCGCCGCAGGGACGCTGCTCGCCCCGCTGCTCTCCGGCTGCTGGGTCGGTGCGGGCGGGTCCGGTTCCGGCGGCGACTCGATCAACGTGCTGATGGTCAACAACCCCCAGATGACGGAACTCCAGAAGCTCGCCCCGCGCTTCACCAAGGAGACCGGCATCAAGGTCAACTTCACCGTCCTGCCCGAGAACGACGTCCGCGACAAGATCAGCCAGGACTTCGCCAACCAGGCCGGCCAGTACGACGTGGCCACCCTGTCCAACTACGAGATACCCGTCTACGCCCGCAACGGCTGGCTGCACGAGATGGACTCGTACGTCGCGAAGACCCCGGGCTTCGACCAGCAGGACATCCTGCAGCCGATGCGCGAGTCCCTGACCGCCGACGACGGCAAGCTCTACGGGGAGCCCTTCTACGGCGAGTCGTCGTTCCTGATGTACCGCAAGGACGTGTTCGCGGCGAAGGGCCTGACGATGCCCGCCCACCCCACCTGGCAGCAGGTCGCCGACCTCGCCGCCAAGGCGGACGGCGCGCAGTCCGGCATGCGCGGCATCTGCCTGCGCGGCCTGCCCGGCTGGGGCGAGATGATGGCACCGCTGACCACGGTCGTGAACACCTTCGGGGGCACCTGGTTCGACAAGGACTGGAAGGCCCGGCTGACCGGGTCGGGCTTCGAGAAGGCGACGAAGTTCTATGTCGACCTGGTCCGCGCACACGGCGAGTCCGGCGCCCCGCAGTCAGGCTTCGCCGAGTGCCTCAACAACATGACCCAGGGCAAGGTCGCCATGTGGTACGACGCCACCAGCGCGGCCGGCCTCCTGGAGGCGAACGGCTCCCCGGTCAAGGGCAAGCTCGGCTACGCTCCGGCGCCTGTCGAGCAGACCAAGTCCGCCGGCTGGCTCTACACCTGGGCCTGGGGCATCCAGAAGGCCTCCCGCAACCCGGACAAGGCCTGGAAGTTCGTCTCCTGGGCGTCGAGCAAGCAGTACGAGCAGCTGGTCGGCGAGACCAGCGGCTGGTCCGACGTCCCGGCGGGCAAGCGGGCGTCGACGTACACGAACCCCGATTACGTGAAGTCGGCCGCCGCCTTCCAGGAGATGACCAAGGAGGCCATCGAGGGCGCCCGCCCGAACGACCCCGGCGTTCAGCTGCGGCCCGCGCCCGGCATCCAGTTCGTCGACATCCCCGAGTTCACCGATCTCGGCACCAAGGTCTCCCAGGAGATCAGTTCGGCCATCGCCGGACGGCAGTCCGTCGACTCGGCCCTCGAGAAGTCCCAGCAGCTCGCCGAGAAGATCTCCAAGGAGTACGAGGGACGATGACCGCGACGACAGCCCCCTACGCAGCGACACCCGTGCGCGCCTCGCGGCCGCCCTCCGCCCGCCTGCGCGCCTGGGCCACCCGGGCCCCCCTGCTGCCCGCCCTGGTGTTCATGATCGTCGTGACCCAGCTGCCCTTCGTGGCCACGGTGGTCATCTCCTTCTTCGACTGGAACGCCCTCTACCCGAAGGCCCGTCACTTCGCCGGCGTCGACAACTACCGCCAGGTCCTGACCGACGCCGACCTGCGTCACTCGGTCTGGACGACCGTGCTGCTCACGGTGACCGTGGTCCTGGTCAGCCTGGTCCTCGGCCTCGCGCTGGCGCTGCTCCTGAACAACAGGTTCCGCGGCCGGGGCGTCGTCCGCACCCTGCTGATCGCCCCGTTCCTGGTGGTCCCGGTGGCCGCCGCCCTGCTCTGGAAGCACGTCCTCTACAACCCCGAGTACGGCCTGCTCAACGGCCTGTTGCACTACGTCGGCGGGCCGCAGCCCGACTGGATCTCGGGCACCCCGCTGCTGGCCGTGGAGGCCGCCCTGGTGTGGCAGTGGACGCCGTTCATGATGCTGATCCTGCTCGCCGGGCTGCAGAGCCGGGACCCCGAGCAGATCGAGGCCGCCCGCGTGGACGGCGCGAACGAATGGCAGATCTTCCGCCATCTGACGCTCCCGCACCTGCGCCGCTACCTCGAACTCGGTGCCCTGCTCGGCTGCATCTACATCGTCCAGAACTTCGACGCCGTCTTCACGATCACCTCCGGCGGCCTGGGCACCGCCAACCTCCCCTACACCGTGTACCAGAGCTTCTACCAGGCCCACGAGAACGGCCTCGCCTCGGCCGCCGGCGTCCTGGTGGTCATCGGCTCGATCATCATCGCGACCTTCGCCCTGCGCGTGGTGTCGTCCCTGTTCCGCGAGGAGGTGTCCCGCGCATGAGCACCATCGCCCCACGTATCCGGCAGCACCGGGGCCTCGGCATCGGCCTGGTGGCCTGGCTGGTCGGCATCGTCTTCTTCTTCCCCATCGCCTGGATGGCGCTGACGTCCTTCCACTCCGAGGCGGACGCGGCGACCAACCCGCCCTCCTTCGGCGCCGCCCTCACCCTGGACGGCTACCGCGAGTTCTTCGGCGCGGGCGGCGGCGCGAGCCCCTGGCCGGCGCTGGTCAACTCGGCGGTCGCCTCGATCGTCTCCACCCTCCTCGTCCTCGTCCTGGCCTTCCCGGCGGCGTACGCGCTGTCGATCCGGCGGGTGAAGAAGTGGACGGACGTCCTGTTCTTCTTCCTGTCCACGAAGATGCTGCCGGTCGTCGCCGGCCTGCTGCCGATCTACCTGTTCGCGAAGAACACCGGGATGCTGGACAACATCTGGTTCCTGGTCATCCTCTACACCTCCATGAACCTGCCGATCGCGGTGTGGATGATGCAGTCCTTCCTCGCCGAGGTCCCGGTCGCGGTGATCGAGGCGGCGCAGATCGACGGCGCCCGCCTGCCGACGATCCTCGCGCGCGTGGTCGCCCCGATCGCCCTGCCCGGCATCGCCGCGACCTCCCTGATCTGCTTCATCTTCAGCTGGAACGAACTTCTCTTCGCCCGGGTCCTGACGGGCGTCGTCGCCGAGACCGCCCCCGTCTTCCTGACCGGCTTCATCACCAGCCAGGGCCTGTTCCTGGCGAAGGTGTGCGCCGCGTCGCTCGTCGTCTCCCTGCCGGTGCTCGCCGCGGGGTTCGCCGCCCAGGACAAGCTGGTCCAGGGCCTGTCGTTGGGAGCCGTGAAATGAAGGCCGCCGTCATCGAGTCCGTGGGCCGTGCCGTCGTCACCGAGGTCCCCGACCCGACACCCGGCCCCCGCGAGGTCGTGGTGGAAGTCGCCGCGTGCGGGCTGTGCGGGACCGATCTGCACATCCTCCAGGGCGAGTTCGCGCCCAAGCTGCCGATCGTGCCGGGCCACGAGTTCGCCGGCGAGGTGGTCGGCGTCGGCTCCCAGGTGACCGAGGTGGCGATCGGCGACCGGGTCGCGGTCGACCCGTCCCTGTACTGCTACGAGTGCCGCTACTGCCGGGACGGCCACAACAACCTCTGCGAGCGGTGGGCCGCGATCGGCGTGACGGTACCCGGCGGCGCCGCGCAGTACGCCGTCGCCCCCGTCGCCAACTGCGTCAAGCTCCCCGAGCACGTCCGCACCCAGGACGCGGCCCTGGTAGAACCACTGTCGTGCGCGGTGCGCGGCTACGACGTCCTGAAGTCGAGGCTGGGCGCGCAGGTGCTCATCTACGGCTCGGGGACCATGGGCCTGATGATGCTGGAGCTGGCCAAGCGGACCGGCGCGGCGAGTGTCGACGTGGTCGACCTGAACCCGGCCCGCCTGGAGACCGCCCGGCGGCTGGGCGTCTCGGCGACCGCCGCGAACGCGGACGAACTGGACCGGCCGCGGGGCTGGGAGGTGGTGATCGACGCGACCGGGAACGCGGCGGCGATCCAGGACGGCCTGGGCCGGGTCGCCAAGGCCGGCACGTTCCTCCAGTTCGGCGTCGCCGACTACGCGACCCGGGTGACGATCGACCCGTACCGCATCTACAACCAGGAGATCACCATCACCGGCTCCATGGCCGTCCTGCACAGCTACGAGCGCGCGGCGGAGCTGTTCGCGAACGGGGTCCTGGATCCGGAGGTCTTCATCAGCGACCGGCTGCCACTCGACAGCTACCCGCAGGCGCTGGAGCAGTTCGCGTCGGGCGTGGGGCGGAAGATCGTGGTGGTGCCGTAGAAGAGTTGTGGTGCCGTGGAAGTTTAAGGGAACGGTAAAGCCAGGTCGTTCGTTCACCCGGCATGACAGCTATGACCCCTGGCTCGAACATCCCTCTTCCGGTCTCCCGGGTGGCGGTGGACGTCGCCGCCCCCGTGCGGCTCGACGTGTCGGGCCTGCTGCTCACGGGCGACGGCAAGGTGCGCTCCGACGACGACTTCATCTTCTACAACCAGCCGGCGGGCGCGGGCGTGACCTACCACTCGGGCGGTGGCACGGCACCCGACGCGATCATCGTCGACACCGCGTCGGTCCCGCCGGGCATCGAGAAGATCGTGGTCACGGCCAGCCCGGACGCGGCGGGCCAGACCTTCCAGGGCATCGAGCCTACGGCGACGATCCGCGATGCGGACGGCGGCTCGGTGCTGGCCACCTTCACGCCTCCGCAGCTCGGCACGGAGACGGCCCTGGTGGTCGTGGAGATCTACCTGCGGAACGGCGCGTGGAAGGCCCGCGCGGTCGGCCAGGGGTACGCCAACGGGCTGGCCGGCATCGCCACCGACTTCGGCGTGACGGTGGAGGAACCGGCCCCGGCCGCCCCCCAGCCGACGGCGCCCCAGCCGACGGCGCCCCAGCCGACGGCGCCCACGGTGGTGGCCCCGCCCGCCGCTCCCCCGGCCCCGTCCGCTCCGCCCGCCCCCGCCCCGGGCACCGGGAAGATCAACCTCGACAAGGGCCGGGTCAGCCTCCAGAAGAACCAGACCGTGTCCCTGGTCAAGGGCGGCCGCCCGCTGCTCTCCCAGGTCATGATGGGGCTGGGCTGGGAGCCGGCGTTCCGGGGCAAGGACATCGACCTGGACGCGTCGGTCATCGCGTACGGCCCGCAGCGCGACCATGTCGACAGCTGCTACTTCGGCAAGCTGTCCATCCTGGGCGGCGCGATCAAGCACTCGGGCGACAACCTCACCGGTGAGGGAGGCGGCGACGACGAGGTGATCGCGGTGGACCTCGGCCGGATCCCCCCGGAGGTCACCGGCCTGGTCTTCACCGTCAACTCCTTCTCCGGCCAGAAGTTCACGGAGGTCGCCAAGGCCTACTGCCGTCTGCTGGACGCCGCGACCGGCGAGGAGCTGGTCCGCTTCGACCTCACCAACGCCGAGGCGCAGACGGGCGTGATGATGGCGAAGCTGGTCCGGCAGTTCTCCGGCGAGTGGGACATGACCGCGATGGGCTCGTTCGTGAAGGCGCGGACGGTACGGAACATGGTGAAGCCGGGGGCGGAGGCGCTCTGACCCGAGTCCGGCGACGGGTGTGCGGCTGTGGGCGCTACGGCCGCAACCCCTCCGTGAGCAGTGACAGATAGCGCCGGATCTCCTTGCCCTGCCCGTTGGCCAGTTCCGAGGCCGTGGCCAGCCCGTGCGCGAGGCGCAGGAGTTCGATCGGCTCGATGTCCGGGCGCAGGGTGCCCTCTTCCTTCGCCGCGTCCACCAGGCGGGTCGCCGCGCCGCGGACCGTGACGCCGCAGGCCGTGACCGTGGCGGAGCTGCCGTCCGTGACGGCCGAGCCCAGCAGCGTCTTCAGGCCGCGCACCTGGATGGTGGCCAGGCACAGTTCGTTCAGCCACTCGGTCAGTGCCGCGCTCGGCGCAAGCTCCGCGGCGAACTCGTCGGCCTTCGCGGCCAGCCCCTCCAGCCGGTCCACGAACGCGGCCTCCAGCAGCGCCTGCCGGGTCGGGAAGTGCCGGTAGAGCGTGCCGGAGCCGACGCCCGCCCGTTTGGCGATGTCGTCCAGCGACGCGTTCTCCCCATGCTCGGCGAAGGCCTCGACGGCGACCTTCAGCAGCCGCTCGTAGTTGCGGCGGGCATCCGCGCGCATGGGCCTGACCTGCGTCATCCAGTTACTCCTTGCGAACCGGGGACTCTCTCCGTATCTTATCGAACACTAAACGGAGACAGTCCCCGCTTATCGCGTGTGCTCGACGTGCTCCGGGCAGTCCGCCTGCCCGTACCTGCCCATGCCCCGTGCCGGGGACGCACAGACCGGGAGAACCTCATGTCCGCCCCGTCCAGCCCGTCCGCCCCGTCCACCGCAGCCGACGCCCCGCCGGACTCCGCGCACCCCGCCAGGCTCGGCACCGCCCTCCTCGTCATCGTCACCGCCTACATGATGGTCGGCGTCGACTCCACCGTCGTCAACGTCGCGCTGCCCGACATCCAGCGGGGCCTGGGGTTCAGCCGCACCGGCCTGTCCTGGGTGCTCAACGCCTACACCCTCGCCTTCGGCGGCCTGTTGCTGCTCGGCGGGCGCGTCGGCGACATCGCCGGCCGCCGTCGTACGCTCGGCGCCGGAGCGCTGCTGTTCGCGCTCTCCTCGCTGCTCGGCGGGGTCGCCGCGGAGGGCGGCTGGCTGCTCACGGCACGGGCGCTGCAGGGCGTGGGCGCCGCGCTGATCGCGCCCAGCACCCTGGCCCTGATCACCACCAACTTCCCCCCGGGCCCGCGCCGTCATCACGCCCTGAGCGTCTACTCCTCCGTGGCCGGCATCGGCGGCTCCGTCGGCCTGGTCCTGGGCGGCATGCTCACCTCGTGGGCCTCCTGGCGCTGGGCCCTGCTGATCAACGTGCCCATCGGCATCGCCCTGTTCGCGGCCCTGCCCCGGTTCGTCGCCGAGACCCCGCGGCACGCCGGCCGCTTCGACCTCGCGGGCGCGGTGACCGGTACGGCCGGGATGACCTCCCTGGTGTACGCGTTCATCCGGGTCTCCGAGGACGGCTGGACCGACATCAGGGCCCTGCTCGGCTTCAGCTGCGCCGCTGCGCTGCTGTCGGGCTTCGCCCTGATCGAGTCCCGGACCGGCCAGCCGATCATGCCGCTGCGGCTGTTCGCCGACCGGGACCGGGCGGGTGGCTACCTCACCCTCATGCTGCTGCCCGCGGGCATGTTCGGCGCCTTCTACTTCCTCACCCTCATCTGCCAGCAGGTCCTGGAGTACAGCCCGTTGCGCGCCGGGCTCGCGTTCCTGCCCATGACCCTGGCCATGTTCACGATGGTGCGCCTGCTGCCGAAGCTGCTGGCCCGCTTCGGGACCAAGCCGGTGCTGCTGACCGGCATCGCCCTGCTCGTCGCCGCCGGCGGCTGGCTGTGGCGGCTGCGGCCCGGCGACGGCTACGCCACCGGGCTGCTCGGTCCGCTGCTGCTGCTCGGCGTGGGCGTCGGCCTGAGCTTCATGCCGCTCAACGCGACGATCCTCGCCCGTATCGGGCCGCGGGAGGCGGGTGCCGCGTCCGGTCTGCTGCAGACCTTGCAGTGGCTGGGCGGCACCCTCGGACTCGCGGTCCTGGTCACGGTGTACGGCACGGCGACCCGGCACGCCACCGGCACTCCGGCCGACATCCTCACCCACGGCGCGTCCCGCGCCTTCGGCATCGGGTCGCTGGTCGCGGTGGCCGCGTGGCTGGTGGCGGGGTTCGTGATCACGAGCCCGCGGCGGCGACACGCATAGACCTGCATCTTCGTCACCGCGTGGTCAGGTCCCGCCCGGGTGATCCTTCTCAGCCTGGGCGAGCCGAGCCGACGCAGGGGCCCGCATTCCGCTGCTCGGACGCCCAGAGCCGCCACCCGCTCGCCGTGCGGTGACCCGCGCGCCCCTAGCCGCCAGGGCCGTCGGCGTTGTCCGCGACGACCGAATGATCTGCGTCAACCGCACGGGCCGCGAGGCGCTCGAGCGAGGCCGCTGTCCGTTCCGCGGCGGTCGTGTCACCGACCGAGCTGAACAGCCGGTACGCCTCGATGAGTTGGGCGCGGGCCCGGGCCGGGTCACCGCAGTGCTCCAGGGCGGTGGCGAGGCCGGTGAGGGCACGGGCCTTGAAGCGGTCCGTGCCGCCGTGGGTGGCCGGGGCGATGACGGTCCGATACGCCTCCACCGCATCGGACCAGCGCCGAAGGGCCAGCAGGTCACGGGCTATCTCATGCCGCAGGATCGCCTGCGCGAACTCCTGGAAACCGGGCACGTCCCCCGCGTCCGTCCCGAGCAGGCCCTGATGGACGGCCAACGCCTCCTCCGCGCGGCCGGATTCCCGCAGGGCGCTGCCCAGCAGCCGGCGGGAAACCGCCAGCCCGGCCCCATCACCGGTCGCCTCGAAGAGCCGTACGGCGTCCCCGGCCGCCCGTGCCGCCTCCGCGGGCCGGTCCAGGTACATGGCGGCACCGGCGATGTAGACCCAGGCCCAGGCCTGCTGGCCGGTGTCACCGGCCTGGGTCGCCGACTCCAGCGCACGGCGCGCGTGTTCCTCGGCCTGCTCGTACGGTCCGCCGCGCACCGAGTACGTCCAGGCGAGGCAGTTGAGCTGGTGGGCCTCGGCCGCCCGGTCGCCGAGCGCGGCGGCGGCGCGGACGCCGTAGGTGAACACGGTGCGCCACTCGGGCCAGGCGTCCCAGCGGTCGGAGAACCAGTACAACGTCCGCGCCGCGTGCAGGATCTCCGTGTACCGCTCCGCTTCACACATGAGCCGCAACGCGCCCACCCAGTGGGCGCGTTCGGTGCTGAGCCACTCCTCCGCCTCCTCGGCTGACACGGGTGCGAAGGCGGGGACGGCTCCCGGCCACGACTCGGGCGCGCCGGGTGCCTCGAACCAGCGGCCCGCCGCCGAGGCCGACCGCAGCAGCCAGTCCGCCATGCGCAGGGCGGCTGCTTCGGCCGACAACGGCGGCTCCTCGTCCTGGAGTCGCTCACGCGCGAAGAGTCGTACGAGATCGTGCAACGCGTAGCGGCCCGGCGTGGTCTCCTCCAGCAGGCCCCGCTCGACCAGCAGGTCGAGGGCGTCCTGAACCGCGATCGGGTCGTCGTCGCCGGTGAGTACGGCAGCGAGGCGGGGGCCGGTGTCATGGCCCGGGAGCAGGGTGAGCCGGCGCAGCAGCAGCCTGCGGGGAGCGGTGAGCTGGCGGTAGGACAGGGCGAGCGCGCCGCGTACGGCCAGGTCGCCCGCGACCAGGGTGCCCAGCCGCCGTTCCTCGTCTGCGAGTTGCTCCGCCAGCCGGGCAGGAGTCCAGGCGGGGCGGCTGGAGAGGCGGTTGCCGACGATCCGCAGGGCCAGCGGGAGATGCCCGCACAGTTCCGCCAGCCGGCCGATCGCCTCCGACTGGCCGTCGGTGCGCGGCGTGCCGAGGATCCGTTCCAGCAGTGTCACCGACTCCCTGCCGCTGAGAGCGCCGAGCCGGATGCGCCGTACGCCCTCCAGCCCCGTCAGCGGGCGTCGGCTGGTGACGAGTACGAAACCGCCCTCCGCGTCCGGCAGCAGCGGCCTGGCCTGTGCCTCGTCGGCCGCGTCGTCCAGGACGACCAGCACCCGCCGGGTGCTGAGCGTGGCCCGGTAGACGGCCTCGCGCGCCACCGGGTCCACCGGGATCCGGTCGGGCGGATGCCCGAGCCCCGTCAGCAGCAGGACCAGTGCCTCGGCGGCGGACAGCGGTGTGTCGCTCATGCCGTGCAGTTGCACACTGACAGAGCCATCCGGAAAGAGCTCTCCCAGCCGCCGCGCGGCCTGCGCGGCGAGGGTCGTCTTGCCCTGTCCGCCCGGCCCGAAGAGGACCACCGCGCGGGCGCCGGCGCCTCGGGCGAGCGCCTCCAGATCGGCCAGTTCCTGCTCCCGTCCGGTGAAGTCCGGGACTGTGCGCAGGAGATACGGCGGCGCGGCCGGACCGCCCCGTTCCCGGCCGGCCTCGGCCAGCCGCTGCAACCGCTGCGACTGCTCGCGGTCCAGCTTCAGGGCGGCGGCGAGCGCGTCGACGGTGCGGCGCTGGGGCCCACGGCTGCGGCCGCGTTCCATGTCGCCCAGCGCCCGGACGCTGACGCCGGACGCCTGCGACAACTCCTCCAGGGTCAGCCGCGCCGCCCGGCGCAGGGAACGCAGCATCGCACCGAAGGCGGTGGCGCCGTGGGACATATCGGATGGGGAAAGTCTGGTCATCACGACAATTAGAACAAGCGCTCTCTACTTCCGCCTGCAGTTCTGCCTGGCTGCGGTCCCGCACCAGTGGTGTGCTGGACGCTCCGAACCCGAGAAAGGCCGAACCGCAATGCCTTACATCACCGTTGGCGAAGAGAACAGCGCACCGATCGAGCTCTACTACGAGGACCACGGAACCGGACAGCCCATCGTGCTGATCCACGGGTACCCGCTCGACGGCCACTCCTGGGAGAAGCAGCTTCCGGTCCTGCTGGGGGCCGGACACCGCGTCGTCACCTACGACCGCCGGGGCTTCGGCCGCTCCTCCCAGCCGACCACCGGCTACGACTACGACACCTTCGCCGCCGACCTCGACAAGGTGCTCACCACGCTCGATCTCACGGACGCGGTCCTGGTCGGCTTCTCGATGGGGACCGGCGAAGTGGGCCGCTACCTGGGCAGGTACGGCTCCGGCCGGGTCGCCAAGGCGGTCTTCCTGGCCTCGCTCGAGCCCTTCCTGCTCAAGACCGACGACAACCCGACCGGTGTGGATCAGGCGGTCTTCGACGGCATCCTGGACGCGGTCGGCAAGGACCGGTACGCCTACTTCACCGCGTTCTACCAGGACTTCTACAACCTGGACGAGACGCTGGGCAGCCGGATCAGCGAGGAGGCCGTCCGCAACAGCTGGAACGTGGCGGCCGGCACCTCCGCCCACGCGTCCGTGGCCTGCGTGCCGACGTGGATCACCGACTTCCGCGCCGACGTGGCGAAGGTCGACGTCCCGGCGCTGATCCTGCACGGCACCGGGGATCGCATCCTGCCGATCGATGCGACCGGGCGTCCGTTCCACGCGCTGCTGCCGTCGGCCGAGTACGTGGAGATCGAGGGCGCCCCGCACGGCCTCTTGTGGACGCATGCCGAAGAGGTGAACGCCGCGCTGCTGTCGTTCCTCGCCAAGTAGGGTTCTCGCTCGCCCGCTACCGGAACAGCCCTGGAAGCGATCCCCTAGAAGAGCGCGCTGTACGCGTTCAGCGCCGGCTGCCCGCCCAGGTGGGCGTAGAGCACGGTGGAGTCGGCGCCGATCTCGCGGCGTTCGACCAGGTCGATCATCCCCGCCATCGACTTGCCCTCGTACACCGGGTCCGTCACCATCCCCTCCGTGCGGGCGGCCAGGCGCATCGCCTCCAGGGTGGCGTCGTCCGGGATGCCGTAGACGCCTGCGTGGTAGCGCTCGTCCAACTCGACGTCCTCGACGGTCAGTTCCCGCTTCAGTCCGATCAGCTGTCCGGTCCGGTGGGCGATGCGCGCCACCTGTTCGCGGGTCTCGGCGGGCTTGGCCGAGGCGTCGATGCCGATGACCCGGCGCTCGCGGCCGCCCGCCTCCTCCAGCGCGGCGAACCCCGCGACCATGCCGGCCTGCGTCGACCCGGTCACCGAGCAGACGACCACCGTGTCGAAGAAGACGCCCAACTGCTGCTCCTGCTCCGCGACTTCGTACGCCCAGCCCGCGAAGCCGAGACCGCCGAGCGGGTGGTCGGAGGCGCCCGCCGGGATGGCGTACGGCTTGCCGCCGGACTCCTCGACCTCGCGCAGCGCCAGCTCCCAGCTCTCCTTGAAGCCGATGCCGAACCCGGCGCGGACGAGGCGTACGTCGGCGCCGGCCAGCCTGCTGATGAGGATGTTGCCGACCTTGTCGTACACCGAGTCCGGCCACTCCACCCAGCTCTCCTGCACCAGCACGCACTTGAGCCCGGCGCGGGCGGCCACGGCGGCGACCTGGCGGGTGTGGTTGGACTGCACCCCGCCGATGGAGACGAGGGTGTCGCAGCCCTTGGCGAGCGCGTCCGCGACCAGGTACTCCAGCTTGCGCGTCTTGTTCCCGCCGTACGCGATCCCGGAGTTGCAGTCCTCCCGCTTCGCCCACAGCGTGGCACCGCCGAGATGGGCGGTGAGGCGCTCCAGCGGATGCACGGGCGACGGGCCGAAGAGGAGGGGGTAACGGTCGTAGGAGGAGAGGGACATGGGAGCTCCTGGGGTCAGTCGGGGTCGGCCAGTTCTGCGAGGCTGCGCCAGATGTCCGCCGTGATGCGGACCGCCGCCTCCGTGTCACCGGCGGCACAGGCCTCGATCAGCCGGTCGTGCAGTCCGGCCGAGCGGCAGGAGCCGCCCTCGCCGAAGCGGCGGCGCTCCAGGCGGCGGATGAGCGGGGTGTAGCGGGCGACGGTTGCGGCGGCCGCGCGATTGCCGGCCACCCGGACCAGTACGTCGTGCAGTTCGTCGTCGGCGCGCAGGGCCCCGTCCACGTCACCGGCCTTTACGGCGGCGGCGAACCGGACGTTGGACACCCGCATCAGATCCAGGTCGGCGTCCCGCAGCCGGGGTACCGCGGCGCGGGTGACCAGTTCGTGCATGGCGCCGACCACGGCCGCCGCGTCCCGTACGTCGGCGGCCACGACCGGCGTGACCCGGGTGTAGCTCTGCGGCTTGCTCTCCAGGAGACCCTCGTCGACGAGGCGAGCGAACGCCTCCCGCACGGGCGCCCGGGACAGCCCGAGCCGCTCGGCGAGCTCGGCGTCGCGCACCACCGCGCCCGGTTCGATCTCACCGGCGACGATGGCGTCCCGGATCGCGGCATAGGCGCGGTCTCGGAGCAGGGTGCGGGGGACGGGTCGCAGGGCCTCCATGAACTGAAATGTTAGATATCAGTGAAGGGCGAGGGCAAGGGGGCGACGGGCAGGGGTGTGACCCGCACCCCCCGTGAAGGTGCGGGTCACGTTCGGAAGGCGGCCCTCAGGCCGCCGTCTCCCACGGCCAGGCGGCGTCCCGGGCCGCCTCCAGCAACGGCACCATCCGGAAAGCCGCGTCCGAGAGGCCGCCGAAGGTGTGGCGGTTACCCGTGCCGGACGGGCCGTGGCCCGCCCGGTAGCCGGCCAGGTTCCAGGTGTAGACCGGGATGTGCGCCGGGACCTGCTGGGTCGGGTCGCCGTGCCGGTTGAACGCGTACTGCTCGTCGGTGACGATCAGCACCCGGTCCTGCCCCCGGTAGTGGGCGCGGATCGCCGAGGTGGTGTCGGTGCCGCCCAGGTCGCCGAAGCGGTCCAGGACCTTCAGCACCGACTCGCCCTTGCCGAACGTCAGCCGCCTGCTCGTCGTACCGAACTCGACGAGGTCCGCGTCCGCCGCCCGCAGCGCGAGCGCCGTGCCGAAGATCGCCGCCGCGTCGGCCCGGTTGAGCTCCGACCGCTCGGACAGCCGCGAGTAGAACATCGAGCCCGAACGGTCGACGAGCACCAGCGTCCGCCCCGGCAGCGCGGGCACGTTGGCCAGCGAGTGGCCGAGCGCCTGCTCCAGCGGGTACGACCAGCGCAGCGACGGCGCGTGCTGGTACGCGGCCAGGTACCGGAACGGGAACTGCCGCGACCGCGCCACCTCCGCCGGATCGCCGATCCGGGCCGCGACCGAGGCCGCGACCTCGTCCGAGACGCCGGCCTCGTCGAAGTTCCGCAGGTTGCGGACGAGCGCCATCGTCCCCATGGACGGGATGACCGCCTCCCACGCGGCCTTGTCCATCGGGCCCTGGAGCCAGCCGGCCAGCGCCTCCCAGGTGAGACCGGCCGCCGCGAGCCGCTCGGCGCCACCGGGCCCGGTGACGACCGCGCGCCGCTGCCCGACGGGCAGCGCCATCAGCTCTCGGTGGGCGCCGAGCACCGGGCTCGACGCGGGCGGTACGGCGGTGTCGGGGTTGTGCCGCCGGTCCAGCGCGTACCGGAACAGCTCACCCTGCCACGGCTTGTCCGGGTCCGGCGCCGCGTGCACCAGGTTGAGGATGTCGCCGAAGCGGTATCCCTTGGACGCGGTGTCGTACTTGAGCAGCGACTTGCCGTGGTACAGCCGTCGTACGGCGTCGGCGATCCCCCGCTTGACGGGCTTGGGAACGGCGCGGCCGTACGTCGCCGTCCAGTAGGCGAGCAGTTCGCCGGGCTCGTCGGGCCGCTGGAGCACGGAGGCGACGACCTGACGGTTCGAGGGGCCGTCGGTGGCCCCGGCGGTCAGGCGGGCGTGCACGTACTCGGCGGCGCCCACGATCGAGGCGGTCCGCATGTTGCCCTCGCCGCGCAGCCAGCCGAGCAGACCCGCCGTCCAGGCCGGGTCGGTGACGGCGAGCTCACGCAGGAGCGTGGCGAACCGGTCGTCGCGGTCGGCGTCGGTCTCGTAGAAGGTCTGCTGCGAGACGAAGTTGGCGACGGCGAGCAGGAAGAGCTCGGACCGCGCGTCCCGCTCCCGGCCGCGGCCGCCCTCGTAGGTACGGAGGATCCGCCCCGTCGAGGTGACCCGAGAAGTGGGCTGCGCCCGGGCCGCCTTGGTGTTGAATCGCACCATGGTGAATTCCCCCCGAATTCATTGGAGTTTCGGAGGAGGCGCAGCAGAAGGAGGGCGTCCGAGTTCAGGGATCGGCGACGGACCATAACCTGGCGCGTCTGCCATTTCGCCACATCGGCCCCGGGCCGATGACGGGAATCGAACCCGCACCCCCTTTCGGGGACCAGAACCTGAAGTAACCGCTGCCTGCGCACCGGACACCCACCATGAGCTGCGCCTCCCGAGATCAAGAACACGCACCGGGAGGTGCATGAAGTTTTCGGTGTCCAGAGATCGAAGTCGGCGGAACCGACGTAGGTGCTCTAACCCCTGAGCTACACCGGCGCGTTGTACCGGTGGCGGGACTCGAACCCGCGGCCGCCCCATTATGAGTGGAAGTAGGTCCTGCCTTCGCACCTGGACGTGCACAACTTCAGGAGGCGGTCCGCGGGCCGAGCGAGTGAATTAACTATCCGCGCTGCTGGCGCTTCCAGGGCCCGGTGATGGCGAGCATGATGCCCGGGGTCTGGATGTTGGCGTACAGGGTCCGGCCGTCGGGCGAGAAGGTGACGCCGGTGAACTCGCTGTACTCGGGCTCCTCTTCGGTGCCGATGTTCAGCTCGTTGCGGGCGATGGGGTAGGTGCGGCCGCTGTCGGTGGCGCCGAACAGATGCTGGAGGCCCTCGCCGTCCTCGGCGATGACGAGACCGCCGTACGGGGAGACGGTGATGTTGTCCGGGCCGTCGAAGTTGCCTTCCACGGACGGGTCCGGGTTGACGCCGATGCGGACCTTGAGCGTGAGGGTGCGGCGCTTGGGGTCGTAGAACCACACCGAGCCGTCGTGCTGGACGGGGCTCTCCGCGCGGGCGTACGAGGAGACGATGTACACGCCGCCGTCGCCCCACCACATGCCCTCCAGCTTGCGGGCGCGGGTGACCTGGCCGGTGGTGAACTGCTTGCGGACCGAGGTGGTCCTCGCGTCGCGGTCCGGGACGTCCACCCAGTCGACGCCGTAGACCGTGCCGATCTTCGTGGCCCGGGAGAGGTCGTCGACGAACTGGCCGCCGGAGTCGAAGCACTTGAACGCCTGGAGCGTGCCCGCGTCGTCGGCGAGGGTGCGCAGCTTGCCGCGGCCGTGGTGGAAGTGCTCGGGCGGGGTCCAGCGGTAGAGCAGGCCGTTCGGGTTGGAGGCGTCCTCCGTCAGGTACAGGTGGCCGCGCTTGGGGTCGACGACGACGGCCTCGTGGGCGTAGCGGCCGAGCGCCTTGACGGGCTCGGGGTTCCGGTTGGCCCGGCGGTCCTCGGGGTCGACCTCGAAGACGTAGCCGTGGTCCTTGGTGAAGCCGTTGGTGCCGGCCTTGTCCTCGGTCTCCTCGCAGGTCAGCCAGGTACCCCACGGGGTGTTGCCGCCCGCGCAGTTGGTGGCGGTGCCGGCGATGCCGACCCACTCGGCGACGTGGCCGCCGGGGCGGACCTCGACGACGGTGCAGCCGCCGGCGGCGGCCGGGTCGTAGACGAGCCCCTCGGTGAGCGGGACCGGGTACTCCCAGTTGGCGCGGGGGCCGGCCAGTTCGTGGTTGTTGACGAGGAGGGTGGCACCGCGCGGGCCGTCGAAGGTGGACGTGCCGTCGTGGTTGGAGGGGGTGAACTCACCCGACTCCAGCTTGGTCCTGCCGCTGTACGTGATGACGCGGTACCTGAAGCCGGCGGGGAGCGCGAGGATGCCGTCGGGGTCGGGCAGCAGCGGCCCGTAGCCGACGCCGCCGTGCCCGTGCCCGTGCGCCGCGTCGGCGGCTTCGGTCTCGGTGGCGGCGAGGGCGTTCGGGGCGGTGGCGAGCGCGCCGACGCTGCCCGCCAGCGCGACACCGGCACCGGTGATCGCGGATTTCGCGGCGAAGTCCCTGCGGGTGAGCGACATGGTGTCTCCTGTGACGGTCGGAGTGCCGTGGAGGGTGGCGAACCTCAATTCGGCGCACACGCTCCCGGCCGCCCCTGAACACCGGTTGAACACAGGGCGACATCACGACCGTCTCTTCCATGAATCCGTAATCCCCGCCCCACGCCGCCCCAAAGGCCGCCCCAAGAACACCCCGCAGAGGGCGACGACTTCTCCTCCGGGCTGATCCTTTTTCCCGCCGCAACGGCGCTCAGCCCAAACGGCGGCACCCGGCGGTGCCCAACCACCCACACGCCCCATCCCACCGGCGCGCACCACGACACCGCGCCCCGCCGCATCCTCTTTTCCCGCCGCGACGGCGCTCAGCCGGACACAACGCAGCCGGCGGTGCCCAACCTCCGCGCACCCCCCACCCCTTCGCCCCTACCCCCCGTGCTGCGACCGTGCCTTGAACGCCGCCTTGCGGGCCTCCTTGGCCACCTTCTTGTCGGGGTGCAGGCGGCCCATCGCCTCCAGGACGTCGGCCGTGTCGGGGTGCCCCACCCGCCACGCCTGGGCGAAGAACCCGCCGTGCTGCCGGGCGAGGCCCTCCACCAGCGCCTGGAGCTCCTCGGAGTTCCCTTCGGCGGCCAACTGCGCGGCCACCGTGTCGATGGTCAGCCAGAAGATCATGTCCTGGGAGGGCGCCGGCACGTCGGCGGCGCCGCGTTCGGCCAGCCAGACCCTCGCCAGGCCACCCAGCTCGGGGTCGTCGAGGACCTCGCGGAGGGCGGGCTCGGCCTCGGCGCCGAGCAGGGACAGCGCCTGCTGGCAGCGCAGCCGCCGCAGCGGGGCACCCGCGTCCGCACCGCGCGCGGCGGCCAGCAGTTCGCGCGCCGCGGCGAGGGACTCACGGCGGGCCAGCCACTGCTCGGTCTCGGCCTGCGCGGCGCCCTGCGGAAACGCGGCCGTGCCGTCGAGCAGCGCGTCCGCGCCCTTGTCGGCGAGCTCGCCGACCGCCGGTGCCTCGAACCCGGCCTCCAGCAGCCGCGCCCGGAGCCCGTACGCGCCGAGCGGGGTGAGCCGCACCATGCCGTACCGGGAGACGTCGGCCTCGTCGACCGGCCCCGCCGCCGGCTCCTCCTCCGCGTCGGCCATCAGCGTCTCGTCGACCGGCTGGTACTCGACGAGCCCGACCGGCTCCAGCAACCGGAACTGGTCGTCAAGCCGCATCATCGCGTCGGAGACCTGTTCGAGGACGTCGTTGGTCGGCTCCCCCATGTCGCTGGGCACGATCATCGACGCGGCGAGCGCGGGCAGCGGCACCGGCGCCTCGCCGGGACCACCCTCGCTCACGGTCAGCAGGTACAGGTTGCCGAGGACACCGTCGAGGAACTCCGCCTCCGCCTCCGGGTCCCAGCCGAGTGACGAGAAATCGACCTCGCCGCCCTCGTCGAGCGCGTCGACAATTCCGTCCAGGTCGGGCACGCTCGCGTCCGCGATCACGGTCTCCAGCGCGGCCTGCCACACCGCGAGCACGTCGTGCGGCGAGCCGCCGGTGAGCAGCGCCAGCTCCTCCCCCGCCGCCACGGTCCCGGCCTCCTCGTCGGCGATCTCGACCAGTCCGGCGTCCACGGCGACCCGCCAGGCCTCACCGGCGTAGGCGACGGCGTCCTCCCCGGTGAGTCCGAGCACCTCGGCGGCGGCCGGGAGCTGCTCCTCGACCAGTTCGCCACCTGCGTCCACACGGGTGTCGGGGCCGGCCCAGCGGGCGAGCCGCGCGGCCCGGGTGAGCAACGGCGTGGACAGCGCGGCGTGCGCCAGCTCCGCTTCGGAACGCAACCGCACCGGGGGCAGGGGGGCGCTGTCAGACATCGGCTGGTTCTCCTCGGACGCCTCAACGGTCGTACGGCGACATGGACACCGTATCGACGGCCGTACGACCACCTGGACGCCGTACGGCTCAGCCGCTCAGCCTAGACGGATTTCCACCCATGCCACCCGGTTCATCTCCCCGCCCGGCCCCGTACATGGCTGAAACCTTGACAACTGCCTTGATCAGGCAGGAGATTGACGCGCGTAGAAAACGGGGGGACAACTGTTCACTCGGTATCTACGCGTGTCATATCCGCGTCACATGGCATACATGAACGTGTCATGAACGCTCCATAAACCGCCCTTGTCCCGGCGCTTCCGATGTCCCCGGAGGGATTCCCTTGCCGAGCAGGTCTTCCGCGCGTCTCGCCGCGCTCACCGTCGCCGCCGTCTGCAGCGCGGCGTCCACCGTCGCCCTCACCTCGCCCGCGCAGGCCGACGGGCTGCGTATCCACGACGTCCAGGGCACCACGCGTATATCCCCGTACGCCGGCCAGAAGGTGACGGACGTCCCCGGCATCGTCACGGGCACGCGCACCTACGGCTCCTCCAGAGGTTTCTGGATCCAGGATCCGACGCCGGACGACAACCCGGCCACCAGCGAGGGCGTCTTCGTCTTCACCAGCTCCACCCCGAAGGTCGCGGTCGGCGACTCCGTCAAGGTCACCGGCACGGTCTCCGAGTACGTCCCGGGCGGCGCCTCCACCGGCAACCAGTCGCTGACCGAGATCACCAAGCCGACCATCACCACCGTCTCCACCGGCAACGCGGTCCCGGCGCCGGTCGTGATCGACAAGAAGTCGGTGCCGAGCGCGTACACCCCGGCGGGTGACACGGCCGCCGGCAGTTCGATCAACGGCCTGACCCTGCAGCCGAAGAAGTACGCCCTGGACTACTACGAGTCCCTGGAGGGCATGAACGTCCAGGTCAAGGACGCCCGCGTGGTCACCGCCACCGACCCGTACGCGGAGCTGTGGGTCACGGTGAAGCCGCACGAGAACCGCACCAACCGCGGCGGCTCGCTGTACCGCTCCTACCGCGACCAGAACACCGGCCGCCTCCAGATCCAGTCCCTCGGCTCGACCGCGGACTTCCCGGTGGCGAACGTCGGCGACACCCTGACCGGCGCCACGACCGGCCCGATGGACTACAACCAGTACGGCGGCTACACCCTGGTCGCGGGCACGCTGGGCACCCTGAAGAGCGGTGGCCTGCAGCGCGAGACGACGAAGAAGCAGTCGCACGGCCAGCTGGCGGTGGCGACCTACAACGTCGAGAACCTCGACCCCTCGGACGGCACCTTCGCCGCGCACGCGTCCGCGATCGTGAACAACCTCCAGTCGCCCGACATCGTGTCCCTGGAGGAGATCCAGGACAACAACGGCGCGACGGACGACGGCACGGTCGCCGCCGACGTGACGGTGAACAAGCTGATCGACGCGATCGTCGCGGCCGGCGGCCCGACGTACCAGTGGCGTTCCATCAACCCCGTCAACGACCAGGACGGCGGCGAGCCCGGCGGCAACATCCGCCAGGTCTTCCTGTTCAACCCGGAGCGGGTCTCCTTCGTCGACCGCGCGGGCGGCGACTCCACCACCGCGGTGGGCGTCGCCAAGGTGCACGGCAAGGCCCAGCTGACGGCCTCCCCGGGCCGCATCGACCCGGCGAACTCCGCCTGGACGGCCAGCCGCAAGCCGCTCGCCGGCGAGTTCGTCTTCCAGGGCAAGACGGTCTTCGTGATCGCCAACCACCTGAACTCCAAGGGCGGCGACCAGGGGCTGACCTCGCAGTACCAGCCGGTGGTGCGCAGCTCGGAGACCCAGCGCCACGCGCAGGCGACGCTGGTCAACGCGTTCGTCAGGAACATCCTCGACGTCCAGAAGGACGCCGAGGTCATCGCGCTCGGCGACATGAACGACTTCGACTTCTCCGGCACCACCAAGATCCTGGAGAGCCACGGCGCGCTCTGGTCGGCGATCCAGTCGCTGCCGACGAAGGAGCGCTACACCTACGACTACCAGGGCAACGAGCAGGTCCTGGACCAGATCCTGATCAGCAAGCAGATCCGCGGCAAGGGCGACTTCGAGTACGACAGCGTGCACATCAACTCGGAGTTCCACGACCAGATCAGCGACCACGACCCGCAGGTGCTGCGCTTCCGCCCGTAAGCGGTCGGCCTTGGCTCAGGACTGGCCGAACACCCCGTTCAGCCAGTCCTGCCAGGCGGTCTCGTTCGCCTCGGCGTCGGCGTCCGGAGCGAAGTCGTGGACGCTGATGCCGACCGGGGCGCCCCAGTGATTGCGCCCGAAGAACCGGACGAGGGCGTCCTCGGTGCGCAGCCCGACGAAGTAGGGGTCGCGGTAGTCGACCACCACGTCCAGGACCCGCCCGCCGGGCCCGTGGACGCTCGCCTTCGCGCCCGGCGCCAGGTCGTCCGGCAGGCCGAGGGCCCGGCCCACGGCGGCGAAGGCGTCCGGCGCCTGGGACGCCTCCGGCCCGTTCAGCTGGGCGAAGCTCACCGGGCGGGGCGCGAAGTGGGTGAGGTACTCGCGCAGGGTGTGCAGGTAGAAGTCGGTGTGCCGGCTCGCGCCGTCGTACTGGTTGTCCCAGTCGTCGGTGAAGATCCCGCTGTGCACGTAGCGCACCCAGGCGCGGCGGCCGCCGTCGCGCTCCTCGATGACGTGCTCCAGCTGGTTGGTGCTCTGGGTCGGGAAGCCGACGTCCTCGCTGCGGGTGACCAGGTGGTGCGGCGGGTCGTAGGCGGTGACAGTGGATCCGAAGGCCGCCGTGCCGCCCACCCGGGGCTCGGGCGGCTGCATCGGCCACAGATAGCCGCCGGTGCCGTGGGTGATCGCCTCCCACACCTCCGCGGGCGTGGCGTCGACCTCGAACTCACGGGCGATCTCGAATTCCTTGGACATGATGGGGCTCCTGCCGCCTACTGTTCCAGCTCGGGGGTGGGCCGGTCCTTGACCGTGGGATGGACGGCGACCACGATCCGGTGGTCCCGGCCGCCCTCCGCGTCGGGTGCGTCGTACTTGCGCACGAGCGCGCTCACACCCGCCGTCAGCTCCTGCACGAAGGCCGCCCGGTCGGCGGCGGAGGCGAAGCGGACCTCGCCGTCCAGCGCGTAGGTCGCCAGCCGCCGGCGGGTCTTGGCGGCCCCGGTGACCAGCATGCCGACGTCGCGCACCAGACGCGCGCCGAGCGCGAGCAGCCAGCGCGCGGAGAGCTGGTCGCGGAAGCGGTCCGGGTCCGGCTGTACGGCGGGCAGGGCGGCCGGCGAGATGACGTACGACGCGGCGGTCGCGCGCATCAGCCGCTCGGTGACGTTGCCCTTGCGCCGCTCTCCTGCCAGCTCGACCAGGCCGTGCCGCTCCAGCGTCTTCAGGTGGTAGTTCACCTTCTGCCGGGGCAGCCCGACCTTGCCGGCCAGCATCGCGGCCGACGCGGGCGCGTCGGCCAGTTCGGCGAGCAGCCTGGCCCGTATGGGGTCGAGCGACACGGCCGCTGCCTCGGGGTCCTCGATCACGGTGACGTCCAGCATGGCTCCACCGTCCCACCGAAAACTTTTTTTGTCCACACGGGTGGAGTTTTCGGTGGAACGGTGGGGCGCGGCCCTTCCACGGATCCCGGCGGAGCCCCGTTGGATCCCGGCGGATCCCTCGACGGATCCCGGCCGTGGCCCTCGGCGGATCTCAGGCGCGACGGCCCCGGCGCAGCACGCCCACCGCCACGGCGACGGCGACGGCGGTGCCCGCGACCAGCACCGGCCTCGGGTGCCGTACGACGGCCCGCACGACCAGGCGCGCGGGCTGCGGGACCCGGCCCTCGACGGCGTGCCCCGCCACGGCGGCCTTCTCCGACGCCAGGTGCCCGGCGTGCCCGGCCCGCTCCTGCACGGCGTGTCCGGTCCGCAGCGCCCGCTCCTGGAACGTGTGCCGCGCCTTGGCCATCTGCTCCTGTGCCGTGCGGCCGCCCTTCACCGCCCGGCCCTGGGCCTGGTGACCGGCCCTGGTCGCACCCTCGCGCAGCTGCACGGTCAGCGCGCCGGCCTTGTCCACGAGGTCGGCGGCGCGGGCCTGGGTACGGCCCTTGAGGTCGGCCTTCGCCGCCAGGGCACCGGCGGTGTGGGGCAGTCGGGCCCCCGTTCCGCGTGCGGTCCTCTTCGTCATCGGTGCTGCCCCTCCTGGTCTCGTCGGCGTCCGCTCTGACTGCTGACCTTCCGAGTACCCGGTCCGGGCGCCCTCAGCCCTGCTCGCCCCGTTCGCCGAGCCGGGCGAGCTGGCTCTGGAACCAGTCGAGGCGGGCCTGCAACAGAGCCGCCTCCGCGACCAGTTCGGGCACCCCGAGGCCTTCCCACACCACGGTCCGGCCGCCGTCGGCCGCCGTACCCCCGGCGATCACATGCAGCCCCTGCCCCGCCAGCCGGGCGAATCCGGCGAGCGAGACGGACGCACGCGCGCGGACACAGCCCGCGCAGGCGGCCGCGAGGGCACGCCAGCCGGGCCTGCCCCAGCCCGCGTCGGCGAGCGCGACGGCCGGCGCGCCGCAGGCGCACGGCCCGACGGTCGCGGTCCGCACCCGCTGCCGAGCGTAGCGGAAACCGCGCTCGAAACGGATGTAGGCGCCGAGGACGGAGACCTCGAGCAGCACGGCCGCCCGGTGCTCCGCGGTGCACAGCAGGGCCTCGGCGACCTCGCGTTCGTGCACACAGTGGAAGCCGCAGTCGCACAGCCGCGCGGGCGGGCGGTGCCGTCGGCCGTAGCCGCAGGACGCATCGTCCAGCACTCCGTACGGCAGCGCGCCGCCCAGCGACACACCGGTGAACCCGGCCCGTGCACCGTCCTGGGACAGCATCGGGTGGGCGATCTTGTAACCGGCCGGCGGCTCCGTCGGCCGTTCCGCCGGGAGCCAGGGCCTCATCGGGCGGCCGGAGCCCCTTCGGACGCGGGCGCCTCCCGGAGTTCCTGGGTCTCGTGGAGCTCGTGGGTCTCTTCGGGAAGTTCGGAAAGTCCGGGTACCTCGTCGCGGACGAGCGGCCGCTCCTCAGCGACCCCGGTGGCCAGTGCCTTGCCCAGCTTCATGGTGCCTCCCATGACCCATGACCTGCCGTCGGTGACCGTCCGGCCCATAGTGGCCCATGAGGGGCCGTTTGGGACACAGGGCCTCGCGCTCGCGTCCCGGCGCCCTGCGGCCACCGCACGCCGCGGGTCAACCGGAAGCGGGCCGCAGGTTGTTCATGAGCAGGCCGAGGGCGAACTCGAAGCGGTCGTGACCGGTGCCGGAGATCAGCTCGGCGGCATGACGTCGGGTGTGCGGGAACCTCTCGGCAGGCAGTGCGGTGAAGCGGTCCAGCAACTCCTCGCGGCTGAGCACCCATTCCTGATCCTGGTGCCGGCGCCGCTGCCGGACCAGGGACTGCTCCAGCGCATAGGCGCTGACGTAGAGGGACAGCGCGTCGCGGGCCCATCCGGCCGTCCGCGGTTCGACGCCGCCCGCGAGCAGGATCGCCAGGATTCCCTCGCCGACCCGCAGCGTTTCCAGGTTGGTCGACACCACGGCCAGCGCGGCGCGGGAGACTCCGGGGTATTTCAGGTACAGGTCGCGGATCTGCGTGTACACCCCGAGCAGTTGCTCACGCCAGGCAGCCGGGTCCGGTGCGGGGAGCACGACCTCGGCGTAGAGCCTGCCGATCAGCAGATCGTCGATGTCGTCCTTGTTGACGATGTGCGCGTACAGCGACGACGGACCGGTCCCGAGCACGGCGGCGACCCGGCGGATGGTCAGCGCGTCGTACCCCTCGGTGGCGACGACCGCCAGGGCTGCTGACCAGCCTCACGGTGCACACCGACGCCGCGCTGACCGGCTACGACGTACTGCCCGACGGCGGTGTCCGGGCCCGGTTCGCCCGCCGCGACCCGGCCACCGCCGACCTGCTCGTCGGCGCGGACGGCATCGCCTCCGCGGTCCGCGGGGTGTTGTCGCCGCGGACCACCCCGACCGACACCGGCGTCCGGTTCGTCATCGGCCGCACCCCGCTGACCGACGAGTTCACCGGCCTGTCCCAGGCCTACGGCTCGAAGATCACGGGCGACGGCGTCAGCCTGCTGCTCGGCGCGATGCGCTTCCGTACCCCACCGAAGCAGGCCGCCGAGCAACTGGCCCCCGACGTCACGCTGCCCGACATCGGTGACTACGTGCGCTGGGCCATGATCCTGCCGCGAAACGGCTCGCTGGAGGACCTGACCGCGCAGGACGCCGTGCTGTCCAGGATGGAAGGCTGGCACCCGGAGCTGCGCACGCTGATCGAGCAGGCCGACCCGGACAACAGCACACTGCTGTCCATCCGGGTGGTCAAGCCCGGTGAGCGCTGGGCGTCCGGCCCGGTCACACTGCTCGGCGACGCCATCCACGCCACCTCCCCGACCGGCGGCAACGGCGCGAACACCGCGCTGCGCGACGCCGACCTGCTGCGCCGCCGCCTGATCGAGGCGGGCGAAGGCCGCCGGGAACTGCTCGACGCGGTCGACGACTACGAGCGGCAGATGTTCGAGTACGGCGCCGAGGCCGTACGCGGCAGCCTCGAAAAACTGCCTGCCTTCGCCCCCGAAGCAAAGCTTTCCTGAGGCATCAAAACCAACAGCTTAGTGTTCCTAAGACATTCATCGTAGAAAAATTAAGTGGAGCTAAGCTTTCGCGCTGCCGAGACTACCCCCATGACGAACCCACACGGCACCGCCCGTTCGCCCCGCCCCTTCGGCCGCACCCTCTGCGCCATGGTCACCCCCTTCACCGAAGCGGGCGCGCTCGACCTCGACGGCGCCCGGCGGCTGGCCGCGCATCTGGTGGCGGAGGGCTGCGACGGTCTGGTGCTGAACGGCACCACCGGTGAGTCGCCGACCACGACGGATGCGGAGAAGGCCGAGCTGATCGCGGCCGTCCGGGCGGCGGTGGGCGAGCGGGTGCCGCTCGTCGCGGGCGTGGGCACCGCGGACACCCTGCACACCGTCGAGCTCACGCGCGCGGCCGAGAAGGCGGGCGCGGACGGCGTCCTGGTGGTGTCGCCGTACTACAGCAGGCCCCCGCAGGACGCGCTGGAGGCGCACTTCCTCCAGGTGGCCGACGCGAGCGGGCTGCCGGTGATGCTGTACGACATCCCGGGCCGCACCGGCACCCGGATCGAGCCGGAGACGCTGGTCCGGCTCGCCGCGCACCCCCGGATCGTGGCCGTGAAGGACTGCTCGTACGACTTCCTCGGCACCCAGAAGGTGCTGGCGCGCACGGACCTGGCGTACTACGCGGGCTGCGACGAGCACATCCTCGCCCTGTACGCGGTGGGCGCGGCCGGCTGTGTCAGCACGGTGGCGAATGTCGTCCCCTCCCGGGTCTCCGCGATCCTGGAGGCGTTCGACGCGGGCGACACGGCCCGAGCGGCCGAACTCCAGCTGGGTGCCGTCCCGTTGATCGAGGCGATGACGGCCGCGGGCCTGCCGGGCACGGTCACGGCGAAGGCGCTGCTCGCCGCAACGGGCCTGCCGGCGGGCCCGGTACGCGCACCTCTGCGCGCCGCGGGCCGGGAGACGGCGGACCGGCTGCGGGCGGTGTACGCGGAGTTCACGGAGTCCATGGCCGCCTGATCAACGCTCGGCGAAGCGTCGGAATCCCCCCTGGCCCTGCCCCGCAGCGAAGCGTGCGCAGCGACGCCGCCGCCCCTGCCCGGCGCGGGGATATTCGCCGGTGCTCCGCCCGCCGCTGCCGTACGTTGGCCCCGTGCGCCCTCCCCTGCTGTTCCTGGACGTCGACGGCCCCCTCAACCCGTACGCGGCCAAGCCCGAGCGACGCCCGGAGGGCTATACGACGATCCGGGCGACCGTCCGTCCGGGCCGCCCGCTGCGGGTGTGGCTGAACCCGTCCCACGGGCCGGCGCTGCTCGCCCTCGGCTACGAGCTGTGCTGGGCGACCACCTGGATGGCCGAGGCCAACCGCTGGATCGGCCCGGTCGTCGGCCTCCCCGAACTGCCGTACGTCGACTTCGGGCGAGGCCTGCTGGCCGAGCGGCCGGACGGGGTCCACTGGAAGACCGAGGCGATCGTGGCGTATGCAGAGGGGCGGCCGTTCGCCTGGGTGGACGACGAACAGACCCCGGCGGACACGCTGTACGTCCGCTCCCATCACCCCGGCCCGGCCCTCCTGCATCACGTCAGCCCCCGGATCGGCCTGCGCGAGGACGACTTCGCCGCACTGACGGAGTTCCACGCTTCCCTGCCGCACGACGACTGAACGCCCCTCCCGGTCACACGGGAAGGCGCTCAGCTCGGTGGCGGCGGGCGTCGGTGCGCTGGCGCGAGCGATGGCACCGTCTCGCAGATCGCCCACAGTTCGATGATCTTCGCCTGTGCCTCACAGCGGAACCGCTCGAACGCAGGCGGCCTTGCGCGATCACACACGCCGTACCGGTAGGAGCACCAGGGTCGTGCGCCGGCCGCCCAACGGCGCTACAGGCCGCGCCCGGAGGGAGGTATGAGGGGACTCAGTTCGGCGTACCGCCGTCGATGAGCTCGCGGATGATGTCCGCGTGGCCGTTGTGCTGGGCGTATTCCCTGATCATGTGGAGCATGATGCAACGCACGTCGAGATCCCCGAATCGGTGGTGCGTACGAACATCGTCCAGTGAGACCCCGGCGAAGATCTGGCGGCTGCGCTCGCAGGCGGCCAGGTAGCGCGCGACGTCCTCAGACAGCGTCGCGCCGTCGTCCAACAGGAAGTCACCGTCCCTGCGCGTCGGCCAACCGAAGGGCGCGGGTTCCTCACTCTGCTTGATGACGTCGACAAACCAGACGAACTCGACCTTGGTGAGGTGTCGCACCAGTCCGTGCAGGGTGGTGAGGGACGGAACGACGCGCCGGCCGGCCTGTTCCTCGGTCAACCCGTCGAGCTTCCTCAGCAACTCGGCGCGGTGGTAGTCGAGCCACCCGGCCAAGGCCTCACGGTCAGCCGCGATGGTGGGCAGGTCGACGGGCTTGAGCGGCGAAGCGAAGGTCTGCGGCCCAGGGGCATCAGTCATGGGCGCATTGTCGCAGGCGAGGTCAACGCCGCCATACCCGGACGTCTCGCAAGGCGCCGGCCAGCCGAGCGGTCAGAAGGCTCAACTCCTCCCCGTTCGCTGTCTCGTCACACGGGTGGGCCGGATCGGACACCTACGTCGCCGAGCCCCGGCAGCGCGGTGAGCGCCCTCCCCCGGGCAGTCTCCGGGCCGTGGAAGGGCGCTCAGCGACGACCGACGCGACAGCTGCCGACGGCTCGGCAGGTCGCGGCCGCCGTTGGTCAGTTGTGGCTGTGCAGGATCTCGTTCAGCCCGCCCCACACCGCGTTGTTCGGGCGGGCCTCGACGGCGCCGGAGACCGAGTTGCGGCGGAAGAGGATGTTGGAGGCGCCGTTCAGTTCGCGGGCCTTGACGATCTGACCGTCGGGCATGGTGACGCGGGTGCCCGCGGTGACGTAGAGGCCGGCCTCGACCACGCACTCGTCACCGAGGGCGATGCCGACGCCCGCCTCGGCGCCGATCAGGCAGCGCTCGCCGATGGCGATGATGACGTTGCCGCCGCCGGACAGCGTGCCCATGGTGGAGGCGCCGCCCCCGATGTCCGAGCCGTCGCCGACCACGACGCCGGCCGAGATGCGGCCCTCGACCATCGAGGTGCCGAGCGTGCCGGCGTTGAAGTTGACGAAGCCCTCGTGCATGACGGTGGTGCCCTCGGAGAGGTGCGCGCCGAGGCGGACCCGGTCGGCGTCGGCGATGCGCACGCCCTTCGGGACGACGTAGTCGGTCATCCGCGGGAACTTGTCGACCGAGGTCACCTGGAGGTGCAGGCCCTCCGCGCGGGCGTTCAGCCGGACCTTCTCGATCTCGTCGACGGCCACCGGGCCGAGGGAGGTCCAGGCGACGTTGGCGAGCAGGCCGAAGATGCCGTCCAGGCTCTGGCCGTGCGGCTTCACCAGGCGGTGCGAGAGCAGGTGCAGGCGCAGGTAGGCGTCGTGGGTGTCGAGCGGCTTGTCGTCGAGGGAGGCGATGACCGTACGGACCGCGACGACCTCCACGTTGCGGCGGACGTCCGGGCCGATCACCTTGGCCGCACCCTCGCCGAGGAGTTCCACGGCCTGCTCGGTGGAGAGCGTCTCGGTGCCGGACGGCCCGGGCTCGGCGACCAGGGCGGGGGCGGGGAACCAGGTGTCGAGAACGGTGCCGTCGGCGGCGATCGTGGCGAGGCCGGCGGCGGCGGCACCGGTGGGACGGGGAGCAGTCGTGTCGGTCATGAGGGCAACCTAACCGGCCGGGGGCCTGCGAGGCGAACCAGCGTGCGGGGCGTCTCAGGGGGCGGGCCGAAGATGCTCCGGGCGGCCCGCACTCCCCCGGCGTGCGGGCCTCCCGGGTCTGGGCGGGTGGCGTCAGGGACGCTCGCCGGCCTTGTCCACCACCGCCGTCGTGAGCAGCCCGCCGACAGTGGGGGCCTTGCCGTCCAAGACCATGCGCTAGCCGATGAACCGGTAGGTCCGCGGGTGGATCAGGGAAGTCGGCCGCACTCGTCCCTTTCGGGTCGAGGTCCGGCGTCGCGGGCTGCGCCCCGCGTCCCGTGCCGGTCCCGCCCACCAGCAGGGCGGCGGTGACGGCGACGGCGGTCACCGCGGCCACGACCGCGACGGTCATGACGGACGCGTTCCGTCAGGGAATCACGCGTCCCAGCACCTGCCGCGCGTACCCCTCGTCGTACGGCGTCCCCGTCAGCAGCACCTGGAGGCAGATCCCGTCCATCAGCGCGACCAGCGCCCGCGCCGTGACCGGGTCGGCGCGCCGGGCCAGCCGTTCGGCGAGGTCGTCGGCCCATTCGGCGGCGACGGGGCGCAGGGCCGGGCGGCGCAGGGCGGCGAGGTAGAGCTCGTACTCCAGCTCCACGGCGGTACGGTCGCCGCCCAGCCAGTCGCCGAGGATCCGGGCGAGGGCGGTGGCGAGGTCCGTCGCGGAGTCGTCCAGGCCGCCGTGCGCGGCGACCGCCTTGGCGAAGCCTTCGTTCGTCTGGCGCAGCGCGGCGACCATCAGCTCGTCGAGGGTCCTGAAGTGGTACGTCGTGGAGCCGAGCGGGACGTCGGCCTCGGCGGCGACGGTGCGGTGGCTCAGCCCGGCGATTCCCTTCTCGCCGACGACGCGGATCGCCGCCTCGATGATCCGCTGCTTGCGGTCGGGGTCGTAACGGCGGGGCATCAGTGCGCGCCCCCCAGGTTCAGGACCACCACTCCCCCGATGATCAGCACGATCCCCGCGATCTTGACCGTGCTCAGTCCCTCCCCGAAGAGCAGCAGGCCGAGCACGGCGATGGCGGCGGTGCCGACCCCGGACCAGATCGCGTACGCCGTGCCGATCGACACGGTCTTCAGCGTCTCGGCCAGGAGCAGGAACGAGACGACGTATCCCAGTGCCGTCAGCAACGAGGGCCAGAGCCTGGTGAATCCGTCCGCGTACTTCATCGCCGTCGTGGCGGCGACCTCGGCGGCTATGGCGCCGGCGAGCGTCAGGTATCCCATGTGTACGAGTGTACGCAACGTTGTGTACGGGCGTACACAACCGTGCGACACCAGGGCGCACAGCCGGAAACGGGTTTCCCTGCGGCAGACGGTCTCCGGCCGGTGCGCACCGTCGGCGTTGCCGATTCCACTCCCGCACGCCACACAGGGATGTTTAATGCTCACAGAAACCGCTAGCTGAAACGGCTCCCAGCAGCCCCGTGTCTCCACTAGTGTGTGCACCTCTGTGATCCACCACTGCTTCACACTTCACTCACCCCACCCTCACATCCCCGGCCGCTGCCTTGGCGCCGCTGGAGGAAACGCGCATGCCAGAAACCACCCCCCAACCCCCGCCGCATCCCGCCTGGGAGAACGGCTGGGCCCCCGACACCTCCCGGGCTCCCGGAACCCGAAGACTCTGGCTGGCCGGCACGCTGGCCATAGCCACCGTCGTCGCCTGCGTCACGGCGATAGCCGTCAGCCACAACACCCCTGACAAGGCGTCACCGAATCCCACGGCGACCGCGAACACCGACAACGGCCCCGGTCTGCTGTCCTTCGCCTCGCCGTCCGCGCCGGGTACCACCGGACCGCCGAAGGGCACGTCGGGGATGTCGACGACCTCGCCGACCGCGTCCGCGTCCAAGTCCGGCACGGCGACGGCCGGCTCGTCCGGCGCCGGTCCGAAGTCCGCGCCGTCCAGCGCCAAGCCTTCCAAGGCCACGCCCAGCAAGGGGAGTTCGGGCGGCTCGGCGCAACAGCCCGGCACCGACGGGAAGTCGGTCCGCTCGGTCAACTACCCGGACCGCTACTGGCACGTAAGCGGCAGTTACGTGTATCTCGACCAGCCCCGCGGCTCCGAGTCCCGCGAGGACTCGACCTTCGAACTGGTCAAGGGCCTGGCGAACGCCTCCTGTTACTCCTTCGCCACGCACGACGGGCTGTACCTGCGCCACCAGAACTTCGTGCTGCGCGCCGAGAGCAACGACGGCAGCAGCCTCTTCAAGCAGGACGCCACCTTCTGCCCCCAGAAGTCGCCGTACTCGGACGACGTGCTGTTCCAGTCGGTGAACTACCCCAACTACGCCCTGCGGCACAAGAATTTCCAGCTGCGCCTGGACCCGTACGGCTACAACACGACCAACCGCGAGGACTTCTTCTTCGACCTCGTGGACGGGCTGAGCTGAGACATGGAGAAGCGGCGGCACCCCAGGCAGGGTGCCGCCGCTTTCGTGTGCCGGGATCTCAGACGTTGAACCCGAGCGCCCGCAGCTGCTCGCGGCCGTCGTCGGTGATCTTGTCGGGGCCCCACGGGGGCATCCAGACCCAGTTGATGCGCAGTTCGTTGACGATGCCGTCCGTGGCGGACTTGGCCTGGTCCTCGATGACATCGGTCAGCGGGCAGGCCGCCGAGGTCAGGGTCATGTCGATCGTCGCGATGTTCGCGTCGTCGATGTGGATGCCGTAGATCAGCCCGAGGTTGACCACGTCGATGCCCAGCTCGGGGTCGACGACGTCGTACAGAGCCTCGCGGAGTTCCTCCTCGGAGGCCGGCTTCATCTCAACGGTCTCGCTCATGCCGTCTTCCTTTCGGCGTCGGCGCCACCCAGCGCCTGGGCCGTCGCGTCCTTCCACGCCATCCAGCTCAGGAGGGCGCACTTGACCCGGGCCGGGTACTTGGAGACACCGGCGAACGCGACGGCGTCCTCCAGGACCTCCTCCATCGAGTCGTCGGGCTCGATCCTGCCCTTGGACTGCATCAGCTCCAGGAAGGTCTCCTGGATCTTCTGCGCGTCCGCCAGGTCCTTGCCGACCAGCAGATCGTTCAGTACGGAGGCCGAGGCCTGGCTGATGGAGCAGCCCTGGCCCTCGTACGAGACGTCCTCGATCGTCGTGCCGTCGTACTTCACTCGGAGGGTGATCTCGTCGCCGCACGTCGGGTTCACATGGTGTACCTCGGCGTCGCCATCCCTGAGACCACGCCCGTGCGGGTGCTTGTAGTGGTCCAGGATGACTTCCTGGTACATCGAGTCCAGCTTCACGGTCTCAGCTCACGCCCTTCAGCCGAAGAAGTTCCGTACGTGCTCCAGGCCCTCGACCAGCGCGTCGATCTCGGCCGGAGTGGAGTACAGATAGAACGACGCTCGCGTGGTCGCAGGAATTCCGTAGCGCAGGCAGACGGGGCGGGCGCAGTGGTGGCCGACCCGGACCGCGATGCCCTGCTCGTCGAGGACCTGGCCCACGTCGTGCGGGTGGATGTCCCCGAGGGTGAAGGAGATCGCGGCGCCCCGGTCCTCGGCCGTGGTGGGGCCGATGATCTTCAGGTCCGGGACCTGCTGCAGGCGCTGGACCGCGTACTCCGTCAGCGCGTGCTCATGGGCGAGGATCTTGTCCATGCCGATGGCGTTGAGGTAGTCGATGGCCGCGCCGAGGCCGACCGCCTGGGCGACCGGCGGGGTGCCCGCCTCGAACTTGTGGGGCGCCGGGGCGTACGTCGACGAGTGCATCGACACGGTCTCGATCATCTCGCCGCCGCCGAGGAACGGCGGCAGGTCCTCGAGGAGCTCCTGGCGGCCCCAGAGGACGCCGATGCCGGTCGGGCCGCACATCTTGTGACCGGTGAAGGCCACGAAGTCGGCCTGGAGGGCCTGCACGTCCAGCGGCATGTGGGGCGCGGCCTGGGAGGCGTCGATGCAGACGAGGGCGCCGACCTCCTGGGCGCGGCGCACTATCGCCTCGACCGGGTTGACCGTGCCCAGGATGTTCGAGACCAGTACGAAGGAAACGATCTTCGTCTTCTCGGTGATGACCTCGTCGATGTTGGACAGGTCGAGGCGGCCGTCGTCGGTGAGCCCGAACCACTTCAGCTTCGCGCCGGTGCGCTGCGCAAGCAGCTGCCACGGCACGATGTTGGAGTGGTGCTCCATCTCCGTGATGACGATCTCGGTCTCGTGGTCCACCCGGTAGGGCTCGTCGGCCCAGCCCAGCATGTTGGCCACGAGGTTCAGCGACTCGGAGGCGTTCTTGGTGAAGATCACCTCGTCGCGGCTGGGCGCGTTGATGAACTCCGCGACCTTGTCGCGCGCGCCCTCGTACATCGCCGTGGCCTCCTCGGCGAGCACATGCACACCGCGGTGGACGTTGGCGTTGTGGCGCTCGTAGTACTCGCTGAGGACGTCCAGTACCTGGCGCGGCTTCTGGCTGGTAGCCGCGTTGTCCAGGTACACGAGCTTCTTGCCGTCGTGGACCAGACGGTCCAGGACGGGGAAGTCCTTGCGGATCGCCTCGGTGTCGAGGAGGCCCGGCAACTGTGTCACGCGGATACGCCACCCTTCGTGTATGCCTCGTAGCCCTCGTCCTCCAGCTTGTCGGCGAGCTCGGCACCGCCGGACTCGACGATCCGGCCGGCGGAGAAGACGTGGACGAAGTCGGGCTTGATGTAGCGCAGGATGCGCGTGTAGTGCGTGATCAGCAGGGTGCCGACCTCGCCGGTCTCACGGACGCGGTTGACACCCTCGGAGACGATGCGGAGGGCGTCGACGTCGAGACCGGAGTCGGTCTCGTCGAGGATCGCGATCTTCGGCTTGAGCAGTTCGAGCTGGAGGATCTCGTGGCGCTTCTTCTCGCCGCCGGAGAAGCCCTCGTTGACGTTGCGCTCGGCGAAGGAGGGGTCCATGGAGAGGCGCTCCATGGTCTCCTTGACCTCCTTCACCCAGGTGCGCAGCTTGGGGGCCTCGCCGCGGATGGCGGTGGCGGAGGTGCGCAGGAAGTTGGAGACCGAGACACCGGGGACCTCGACCGGGTACTGCATCGCCAGGAACAGGCCCGCGCGGGCGCGCTCGTCGACGGACATCTCCAGGACGTCCTCGCCGTCGAGCAGCACGGTGCCGCCGGTGATCGTGTACTTCGGGTGACCCGCGAGGGAGTAGGCGAGGGTCGACTTGCCGGAGCCGTTGGGGCCCATGATGGCGTGCGTCTCGCCCTGCTTCACGGTGAGGTCGACGCCCTTGAGGATCTCCTTCGTGGCGTTGTCGGCCTCGACGGTGACGTGCAGGTCTCGGATTTCAAGCGTTGCCATGGGTGCCTCAGGACTCCTGGGTGAGGGAGACGAGCACGTCGTCCCCTTCGATCTTTACGGGGTATACGGGGACGGGGCGCGTGGCCGGGAGGCCGGACGGCTTGCCGGTGCGCAGGTCGAAGCTGGAGCCGTGCAGCCAGCACTCGATCTGGCAGTCCTCCACCTCGCCCTCGGAGAGCGAGACGTTGGCGTGGGAGCAGATGTCGTGGATGGCGAACACCTCTCCCTCGGTCTTCACGACCGAGACCGGCGTGCCGTCGAGTTCCACCCGCTTCGGGGTGTCCTCCTCCAGCTCGCTCAGCCCGCAGGCGCGTACGAACGCAGTGGACGTCATGCGACCGAGGCCTCCAGCTCCTCCTCGATCTTGGCGAGCAGGCGCTCCTCGATGTCGGCGACACCGATCTGCTGGACCAGTTCGGCGAAGAAGCCGCGGACGACGAGGCGGCGGGCCTCGTGCTGCGGGATGCCGCGGGCCATCAGGTAGAAGAGCTGCTCGTCGTCGAAGCGGCCGGTGGCGGAGGCGTGCCCGGCGCCGACGATCTCGCCGGTCTCGATCTCCAGGTTCGGCACCGAGTCGACGCGCGCGCCGTCCGTGAGGACCAGGTTGCGGTTCATCTCGTAGGTGTCGGTGCCCTCGGCCTTGGCCTCGATGAGGACGTCGCCGATCCACACCGCGTGCGCGTCCTCGCCCTGGAGCGCGCCCTTGTAGGCGACGTTGGACTTGCAGTGCGGGGTGTTGTGGTCGACCAGCAGGCGGTGCTCCTGGTGCTGCCCGGCGTCGGTGAAGTACAGGCCGTACAGCTCGGCCTCGCCGCCGGTGCCGGCGTAGGAGACGCGCGGGTGCAGTCGTACGACGTCGCCGCCGAAGGTGACGACCACGGACTTGAAGCTGGCGTCGCGGCCGACCAGGGCGTTGTGCTGGGCCACGTGGACGGCCTTGTCGTCCCAGTCCTGGACGGAGACGACGGTCAGCTTGGCGCCGTCGCCCAGGACGTACTCGACGTTGGCGGCGGTGACCACGTCACCGGTGTGGTCGATGACGACGACGGCCTCGGCGAAGGCGCCCAGCTCGACGACCTGGTGGCCGTAGGCGACCCCGCCCTGGCCGTGCACGCTGATCCGGATCGGCTCGGTGAGCACCGTCTCCTTGGGGACGGTGACCACGCCGGCCTGCTCGAAGGCGGAGTAGGCCTGGGCGGCGACCCGGTCCACCGGGGTGCCGGCCCGGCCGAGCCGGGGGTCGTCGCGGCCGACCAGCTCGACGGCGACGCCCTCGGGGGCCTCCACCGCGACCTTCAGGCTGTCGCCGGACGCGACCGCCGTGCCGTCGTGCAGCCCGCGCAGGCGCTCCAGCGGGGTGAACCGCCACTCCTCCTCGCGGCCGTGCGGGACCGGGAAGTCCGCGACGTCGAAGGAGGGGGGCGCGCTCATGCGCGTGGCGACGGTCGACTCGGCGGCCACCGCGATGGCGCCTGCGGTGGTGGAGCCCACCGGGGTGTTCTGAGCCTCAGCCATGGCTGTCGGTCTGCTCGCTTTCTTACGTGAGTGGCTTGACGGTGACGGCGGTCGCTTAGCCGACCGCGCCTTCCATCTGGAGCTCGATCAGCCGGTTGAGTTCGAGGGCGTACTCCATGGGCAGCTCCTTCGCGATCGGCTCGACGAAGCCGCGCACGATCATCGCCATCGCCTCGAACTCGGAGAGACCGCGGCTCATCAGGTAGAAGAGCTGGTCCTCGGAGACCTTGGAGACGGTCGCCTCGTGGCCCATGGACACGTCGTCCTCGCGGACGTCCACGTAGGGGTACGTGTCGGAACGGGAGATCGTGTCGACGAGCAGCGCGTCGCACAGCACGTTCGACTTGGATCCGGCGGCGCCCTCGCCGATCTCGACGAGACCGCGGTAGGAGGTACGGCCACCGCCACGCGCCACGGACTTCGACACGATGTTGGAGGAGGTGTTCGGCGCCATGTGGACCATCTTGGAGCCGGCGTCCTGGTGCTGGCCCTCGCCCGCGAAGGCGATGGAGAGGGTCTCGCCCTTGGCGTGCTCGCCCATCAGGTAGACGGCCGGGTACTTCATCGTCACCTTGGAGCCGATGTTGCCGTCGATCCACTCCATGGTGGCGCCCTCGTAGGCGACGGCGCGCTTGGTGACCAGGTTGTAGACGTTGTTCGACCAGTTCTGGATGGTCGTGTAGCGGCAGCGGGCGTTCTTCTTGACGATGATCTCGACGACCGCGGAGTGCAGCGAGTCCGACTTGTAGATCGGGGCCGTACAGCCCTCGACGTAGTGCACGTAGGCACCCTCGTCGACGATGATCAGGGTCCGCTCGAACTGGCCCATGTTCTCCGTGTTGATGCGGAAGTAGGCCTGGAGCGGGATCTCGACCTGCACGCCCTTCGGCACGTAGATGAAGGAGCCGCCGGACCACACCGCGCTGTTCAGCGAGGCGAACTTGTTGTCACCGACCGGGATGACGGTGCCGAAGTACTCCTTGAAGAGGTCCGGGTGCTCCTTCAGCGCGGTGTCGGTGTCGAGGAAGATGACGCCCTGCTCCTCCAGGTCCTCGCGGATCTGGTGGTAGACGACCTCCGACTCGTACTGGGCGGCGACACCGGCGACCAGGCGCTGCTTCTCGGCCTCCGGGATGCCCAGCTTGTCGTAGGTGTTCTTGATGTCCTCGGGCAGGTCCTCCCAGGACTCCGCCTGCTTCTCCGTGGAGCGCACGAAGTACTTGATGTTGTCGAAGTCGATGCCGGAGAGGTCCGAGCCCCAGTTCGGCATGGGCTTCTTCTCGAAGAGGCGCAGGCCCTTGAGGCGGAGCTTGGTCATCCACTCCGGCTCGGACTTCTTCGCCGAGATGTCCCGGACCACGTCCTCGTTCAGACCACGCTTCGCGGAGGCGCCGGCCTCGTCGGAGTCGGCCCAGCCGTATTCGTACTTGCCCAGGCCTTCGAGCTCAGGGTGGGCAGTCTCCGTGGGGAGAGTCATGCGGGGTTCCTCCCGGCCGTGCTTGCAGATGCGTCAGTGGAAATCTTGGGGATGAACGTCGTGCAGACGCCGTCGCCGTGCGCGATGGTCGCCAGTCGCTGGACGTGCGTTCCGAGCAGCTCGGCGAAGATCTCCGTCTCCGCCTCGCACAGCTGGGGGAACTGCTCCGCGACGTGGGCGACCGGGCAGTGGTGCTGGCACAACTGTTCGCCGACCGGTGCGGTGCGCGCCGTTGCAGCGTACCCGTCCAGGCTCAGGGCCTTGGCCAGCGCTTCGGTGCGCTCGTCGGGGCTCACGCTCTCGATCGCCTTGCGGTAGGCACTCGCCTGGGCCGTGATCCGGGCCCGCGCGAAGGCGGCGACCGCCTCCTGGCCGCCTCCCTGCTCGGCGATCCAGCGCAGCGCGTCGGCGGCGAGCTTGTCGTAGGACTGGTCGAAGGCGTCCCGGCCGCAGTCGGTGAGGACGAAGACCTTGGCGGGCCGGCCGCGCGTCCGCGCGCCGTACACCCGCTGCTCGCGCGCCTCCACGACGTCGTCGGCGACCAGGGCGTCCAGATGCCGGCGTACGGCCGCGGGGGTCAGGCCCAGGCGTCCGGCCAGCTCGGTGACGGTCGACGGGCCGTGGTCCAGGATCGACCGTGCGACCCGGTTGCGCGTCGAGCGCTCACCGGTCGCTAGCTCCTCCTGCTGGGTCCCCGTGGGGGTCTCCCGAGCCTCGCCGACGTTTTTCACAACGCCATTGTTGCGTAATTCCTCAGGGCCAGGCAAGCGGCGTCCGGGCGATGGGACGGTGCCCTGCATCACTTAGGTATGCCTAACCGGCGACCTGCCCTGACCTGCGGAAACGATCTTTGATCGATCATCCCTCGGCCAATCGGGTGGCATTCCACGGCCCCCTCGGGAACACTCCGGAACCATGCCCACACCCCCTCCGACCGGCCCTCTTGTCACCCGGGACGCCCTCGCCGGGCAGCTTCGCCTGCTCGGTGTCAAGACCGGCGAGACCCTCCTGGCACACACCTCGCTCAGTTCCCTCGGGTGGGTGAACGGCGGAGCCGTGGCGGTCGTCCAGGCCCTCCTCGACGCCCTCGGCCCGGAGGGCACCCTGGTGGTGCCCACCCAGACCGGCGATCTCTCGGACCCCGCGGTGTGGCGGAATCCGCCGGTCCCCGAGGAGTGGTGGGAGACGATCCGGGCCACCATGCCGCCGTACGACCCCAGGACCACCCCCTCGCGTGGGGTCGGCGTGATCCCGGAGGCCGTGCGGACCTGGCCGGGCGCGCTGCGCAGCGCCCACCCGCAGACCTCCTTCGCGGCCGTCGGCCCCCGCGCGGCGGAGATCCTCGACGGCCACGCCCCCGACTGCCGGCTCGGCGAGCGGAGCCCGTTGGCCCGGCTGGAGAAACTGCACGCGCGCGTGCTCATGCTCGGCACCGGCTACGCCACCTGCACCAGCTTCCACCTCGCCGAGTACCGGATCCCCTCTCCGCGCGTCCGGGTCGGCCGTCCCGCCCCCGGCGGCGGCTGGGAGGAGGTCACCGAGGTGTCGATCACCTCCGACCGCTTCGACGAACTGGGCTACGACTTCGAACGCGACCGGAGTGCCGTCGTCCGCGGAGAGGTCGGCGCGGCGGCCGCCCGGCTCTTCCCCGTGGCGGAAGCCGTGGCCTACGCCGAGCGATGGCTGGCCGTACACCGTCCCCGTGAGGAGGAGATCTAGCACCCGGCCGTCCGGGTGACGGCAGGCGTCCTTAGACTCTGTCACCATGCGAAGTGAGCCGGTGGTCCAGGTGCGGGACCTGGTGAAGCGGTACGGCGCCAAGACCGCTGTGGACGGCCTCGATCTGACCGCCGAGGCGGGCGTGACCGCCGTACTCGGCCCCAACGGGGCGGGCAAGACGACCACGATCGAGACCTGCGAGGGGTACCGCAAGCCGGATTCCGGCGCGGTGCGCGTCCTGGGCCTCGATCCCGTACGGCAGTCCGCCGAGCTGCGCCCCAGAGTGGGCGTGATGCTCCAGTCCGGGGGCGTCTACTCGGGCGCCCGCGCCGACGAGATGCTGCGGCACGTGGCGAAGCTGCACGCGCATCCGCTGGACGTGGACGCCCTGATGGAGCGGCTGGGCCTCGGCAGCTGCGGCCGGACGTCGTACCGCCGCCTCTCCGGCGGCCAGCAGCAGCGCCTCGCGCTCGCCATGGCCGTGGTCGGCCGCCCGGAGCTGGTCTTCCTCGACGAGCCGACGGCGGGCCTCGACCCGCAGGCCCGCCACGCCACCTGGGACCTGATCCGGGACCTGCGCGCCGACGGCGTCTCGGTCATCCTCACCACGCACTACATGGAGGAGGCCGAGCAGCTCGCCGACGACGTCGCCGTCATCGACGCCGGCCGGGTGATCGCCCAGGGTTCCCCCGAACAGCTGTGCAAGGGCGGCGCCGAGAACACCCTCCGGTTCAGCGGCCGCCCCGGCCTCGACGTCGGCTCGCTCCTCAAGGCGCTGCCGGCCGACTCCACGGCCGCCGAGCTGACCCCGGGCTCCTACCGGGTCGTCGGCAAGGTCAACCCCCAGCTGCTGGCCACGGTGACCTCGTGGTGCGCCCAGCACGGCGTGATGCCCGACCGCATCTCGGTGGAGCGGCACACCCTGGAAGACGTGTTCTTGGAGCTCACAGGCAAGGAGTTGCGCTCATGATTCCGGCTCGCACGGGGATCGGACCGGGGCCCGGGGCCTGTCCCCCGGGAAGGCACAGCCTGGAGCTGACCGGCAAGGAGCCGCGCTCATGACCACCGCGACCGGCACCGACACCGGCACCTTCACCCCGAGGCCGGGTGCCGCCCCGCTCCCCCGCATGATCGCGGCGCAGGCGGCCCTGGAGACGAGGATGCTGCTCCGCAACGGCGAGCAGCTGCTCCTGACGGTCGTGATCCCGACCCTGCTCCTCGTGCTGTTCAGCTCGGCCGACATCGTCGACACGGGATCCGGCAAGTCGGTCGACTTCCTGACCCCCGGCATCCTCGCCCTCGCCGTCATGTCCACGGCCTTCACCGGCCAGGCCATCGCGACCGGCTTCGAGCGCCGCTACGGCGTCCTGAAGCGCCTCGCCTCCTCCCCGCTGCCCCGCTGGGCCCTGATGACGGCGAAGACGGCGTCGGTCCTGGTCACCGAGATCCTCCAGGTGATCCTCCTGACGGTGATCGCCTTCGCCCTCGGCTGGTCCCCTCACGGCAACCCCCTCGCCGTCCTGCTCCTCCTGGTCCTCGGCACGGCCGCCTTCTCCGGCCTCGGCCTCCTGATGGCGGGCACCCTGAAGGCGGAGGCGACCCTGGCCGCCGCCAACCTGGTGTTCCTGCTGCTGCTCGTGGGCGGCGGGGTCATCGTCCCGCTGGACAAGTTCGGCGGGGCCCAGCACGCACTCGGCCTGCTGCCCATCTCGGCGCTGTCGGACGGGCTGCGCGACGTGCTCCAGCACGGGGCGGGGATGCCTTGGAGGGACCTGGGGATCCTGGCGGTGTGGGCTGTGGTGGGGCTGGGGGCTGCGGGTAGGTTCTTCCGCTGGGAGTGACGGGGAATGACGCGGTCCGGTCTTGCGGGGTGCGACGGGTGACGCCCTCGTGTCTCCCGCGCGAATGAGAGGCACACGCAGCGGGAAGACCCCCACCCGTGTTCGAATCCGCGGACTCACCAGCACCAAGATCACTGCAGCCGCTGTTGCACGACGTCGTCATCTGTGTCGACGCCCCGGCCTTCGCCGCCTCACCGCGCGACGGACAACTGCGCGGCGCACACGTCCAGGGCTTCTACGACCATGACCGCCGTCTGTTGCACACGCTGTGCCTGCTCCTCAACGACCGGGAGCCCGAGCCCATCGGTGTCCAGTCCCTCAGCCCGCATCAGGTGCGGTTCACCGCGGTCCTTCGCGACCCGAGAGACCGTACGGACGATCCGACGATGATCGTCGAGCGGGTGCGCACCGCGGGCGTGGGCGAGACCATCTCGCTGCGCAACGTCGGCACCAGCGAGCGCCGACTGCGGGTGGAACTGGCCGCGGCGACCGACCTGGCCGACATCGCCGACGTGAAGCGGGGCCGCCGCCGGGCGCCCGTGCCGTGCACCGGGGCGAGCGGCGGGGCGGGACTGGAGTGGCGCTCCGCCTCCGGGCACGCGGAACTCCGGACCACCGCGTCCGTGACCGGCCCCGCGGTCGCCGACGGCCCCGAGGGCGGCACCCTCACCTGGTCGCCGGTGGTCCTGAGGCCGGGCGAGTCGTGGCAGGTCACGGTCACCGTCGCGGGCCGCGCGGTTCCTGAGCCGTCAGGGCATCCGGTACGCCCCGGCGGGCCCACGCCCTGGAGCGATCGACACCGACGACCGACGGCTGCGGGATCTGGTGTCCTGGGGCCTGCGGGACCTCGACGCACTGCGACTGGCGGACCCACTCGGCGGTGCCGACGGCGCTGCCGAGGACCAGTTCATCGCGGCGGGCTGTCCCTGGTACCTCACCCTCTTCGGCCGGGACTCGATCTGGTCGGCACGGATGCTGCTGCCGCTCGGCACCGACCTGGCCCGTGGCACCCTGTGGGCGCTGGCCCGCCGTCAGGGCAAGGAGCACGACGTGTTCCGGGAGGAGGCACCCGGACGGATCCTGCACGAACTGCGCCCCGCCGCGGCCCTGCACGGCAACGGCATGCTGCTCCCCTCCCACTACTACGGCTCGGTCGACGCCACCCCGCTGTTCGTGACGCTACTGGTGGAAGCCTGGCACTGGGGGCTGCCGGACGCCGAGGTCGACGCGCTGCTGCCGTACGCGGAGCGTGCCATGGGCTGGGTCCTGGAGCAGACCAGCGCGGACACCGACGGACTGCTGCGCTACAGCCCGCGCCCCGGTGGGCTGCGCCACCAGTCGTGGAAGGACAGCGAGGACGCGGTAAGGGACGCCGAAGGCCGTCGCATAGAGCCGCCGCTGGCGCTTTGCGAAGTACAGGGATACGCGTACGAGGCCGCGAAGGGCCTGGCCGCGCTGCTCCGGCACCGAAACCGGCGGGACGAAGCTCAACAGCTCGTGACCTGGGCCACCGCCCTGAAGAGACGTTTCGCAGACCTTTTCTGGATCTGCTCGGCCGACGGCCCGGCCGCACGCTATGTCGCCATCGCGGTGGGCCGCGGCCCCACCCCCGTCAGCGGCCCCGCCTCGAACATGGGCCAACTGCTGTCAACGGGAATTCTGGACGAGGAGGGCTGTTGTGATGTCGCCGCCTGGCTGGCCCATCCACAGTTCAACTCCGGGTGGGGCCTGCGCAGCCGGTCGGCCACCGTGCCTGGTTTCAACCCCCTCAGCTATCACGGGGGTTCGGTGTGGACGCACGACACGGCGATCGCGGTGCGCGGGCTGTGCGCGACGGGACACCACCGGGAGGCGCTGGCCCTGCTACACGGGCTGCTCGACGCCGCGACGCACTTCGGGTACCGGATGCCGGAGTTGTACGCGGGCGACGCACGCAGTGACGGTTCCCCCGCACCTCTTGCCTATCCCGCCGCTTGCCGGCCACAGGGCTGGTCCGCGGCGTCCGGGGTGGCCGTCCTGGCCGCCCTGCTCGGGCTGCGGCCCGATGCCGCCCTCCGGACGCTGACTGCCAGGCCCGCGGCAGCCGCTCCACTGTCCGTGCGTGGATTCATGCTCGCGGGTCACCGACTGACCGTCGAGGTGGACGGGACGGCGACGGTCTCCGGGGCTCCAGAAGGCTGGCGCGTCCACGACGGCTGAATCAGTGACGGGGCACGGCGAAACGTGTCGCGGAACCGGTGAGCTGCGGGCTTCGAACAACGGGAGATTTCATGAGTATGATCACGGCCGGAAATGTCATGTCCGCAACAGTCAGAACCATATTGCCTCCCGTGACGGTGACCAGCGTTCTGGCGCCGGGTTTCTGCCTGAGCGCAGCGGGGGTCTTCACGCTCGTCCGCGTCAAAGTTCCGCGAGAAACCTGGGAGTTCATCATCCGTGAGACGCGGTCGATGTCCACCCCCTTGGCGATCGTACTCGGCCTGCTTCTCATCTCCCTCAGCTTCATCGTCGGCTACATATCGCGGGAGCTCGCCTTCTGAGTGATCGGCCTGCTGTCGAGATTCCCTCGATATTCTCCGCCAGACGCGGCAGCCATGCTCGATCATCTGCGCCTCCTCTACGGAGTCGACCGCGCGGAAGATTTCCTCCTCAGACACCCCGACCTCAAGCGCTGGCTGACCAGCCCTCCCGTACCGACCGGTTCCAGAGCAGGCGGTGGCCACCGGCCGGACTGGGGTTTCAATGCATTCAAGTACTGCAAGAAGGAACTGCGGCGAGTGAATCCCGAAGCGGTTGTCGACGAAACCGAACTGGAGATCAACATGCTTGCCTCGTTCCTGATGCCACCCCTCGTGTTCGCCGCGGACGTTCCTGGCGGACGTCCTGCGGCGCCGTGCCGAGGAGGTGCGGGCCCGTGCGCGAGGGACCCACCACCCGATGCGCCGCGCCCGGATGATGCGCGAGGCACGCCGACGGCTCGACGAGGCCGACGCTCTCCTCGGGCCCGTAGTGGCCCTGCATTTCGAACGCCGCGAGAGCGAGGAACACAAGTACGCGGCCTGCCTCAACAAGCTGGGGTCTCTACGGCTGGCCCAAGGACGCCACCAGGAGGCTCTGGACGCCCTGCTGGAGGCGGAGTCCATCTACCGCGGCTCCTACGACGCCGGACATCCCTACCGGGCCAAGACCCTCTCCCGCCTCGGCGCCGTCCTGATCGCCACCGGCGGCACGGTCGTCCTCTCCACGGGCGAGGAAGTGAACGCCGAGCAGACGCTGCTGCTCGCCGAAGAAATCTTCCGTACCCGTCTCGGCGACAGCCATCCCTCGCTCGTCGCGGTGTACGAACGCCTTGCACAGTGCACCACGGACGCGACCGCGAAGGCGGAGCTCCGTGGCCGAGCCCGCCGGATCAAGGAGGCGCTCTTCAGCGAGACGCTGCCCGAGCCCGAGCCGCACCCGTCGATCGCTCCTGACGCGGCACCCTCGTGAACGCATGCACAAGCGGCCCCCTACCATGGTGCCCGTGCCAAAGCTGACCCCCGCCGACCTCGTAGCGGCGCTGCGCAACCCGCTCGCCTTCATCGCCGATCACTGGACGCCGGAGCCCCGGACCGTCCGGCGGGCGGCTCTCGCCGCGCTCCTCATGTCGGTGGTCATCGTGGTCACCGGCGGCGCGGTGCGGCTCACCGGATCCGGGCTCGGCTGCCCGACCTGGCCCGAGTGCACCGCCGGCTCGCTGACCCCGACCGACGCGCTGAGCTACCACAGCGCCATCGAGTTCACGAACCGCATGCTGACCTACGTGCTGTGCGCGGCGGTCGGCTGGGCGATCATCGCGGCCCGGTCCCAGAAGCCGTTCCGGCGCGGCCTGACCCGGCTGGGCTGGGCGCAGTTCTGGCTCGTGATGAGCAACGCGATCCTGGGCGGCATCGTGGTGCTCGTCGGCCTCAACCCGTACACCGTCGCCGCGCACTTCCTGCTGGCGACGGCCCTCATCACGGTCGCCGCCCTGATGTGGCAGCGCACCCGCGAGGGTGACGGCGAGCCCCGTCCGCTGGTCGGCAGGGCCGTGCAGCAGCTGGTGTGGGCCCTGGTGGCCGTGTCGCTGCTGCTCATCGCCGCGGGCACGGTGGTGACCGGCGCGGGACCGCACCCGGGCGACTCCGGCGACGTCGAGCGCATCGACGTCAGCTGGTCGGGCGTCGCCGAGCTGCACGCGGTGTTCGCCTGGATCGTGGTGTCGCTGACCTTCGCCCTGTGGTTCTTCCTCAAGGGCGTCGGCGCGCCCCAGGGTCCGCGGGACCGCGTCCGCGACCTGTTCCTGATCCTGCTCGGTCAGGGCGTGATCGGGTACGTCCAGTACTTCACGCACCTGCCCACGGTCCTGGTCGGCCTGCACATGTTCGGCTCCTGCCTGGTGTGGATCGGCGTGCTGCGGGTCCTGTTCTCACTGCGGGAACGCGCCGAGACCACGGCCGACGTGCCGACTCAGCCGTACGACGCCGTGAGCGCGTCGATCGCCGGGCCCAGGTAGTCCCGGGTCAGCCTGGCCCGGTGCGCCGTCCAGTCCTTGGTGGGCGCGGCGGGATGAGCGTCGTAGCGGCGGCTTCGGATGTCCTCGACGACCTCGGCGGGGGCGCCCAGGCCGGGCAGCAGGTCCAGTGCCTCGCGTTTGGAGATCAGGCGGCCCTCGCGGGCGGTGACGGTGGCGCGGGCGAAGGTGATCAGGCCCAGATCGACCCAGACGGCCTGTGTCCACCGCGAGGCCTTGTCGACGGCGGGTCGCCAGTACTCCCGCTGGTCGCGGACGACGAAGTCGCCGAGTTCCCGGTTCGTCACGGGTGGCAGCAGTGCGGCTGGGGCCCGGCCGTGCAGCACCCGTCCGAAAGCGTGCAGCTCACGCCGGGTCACCGGGGTGACCGCCCGTCTGAACAGCCGCTGGTGCGCCCAGGTCCAGTGGCGGCGGGCGGGGTCGGCCGCGGTCGACGGGGTCAGGTAGGTGCAGTGCAGGACGGCGGCGAGCGGCAGCGCGCGCAGCCGGGCGTGCGCCACGCGGATCCGCCATACGACGGCCGGGGTCACCGGGCCGGGCAGGACCGCGATCAGGTCCAGGTCGCTGCGGCCCTCCTGGTAGTCGTCGCCCGCGGCGAGCGAGCCGTGTGCCCAGACGGCCACGGGATCCAGTGCCGACAGCTCGCGGACGAAGCGGGCCAGTAACGTCTCGGTGTCCATGCGCTCAGTCTGGACAGTTCACTCCAGCCCGTACACCCGTTTCGCGTTCCCCGCCGCGATCAGCCCGGCCACGCGCTGGGCGTCGCCCAGGGACCACGCGTCCTCCGCGACCCAGGTGCCCAGGACCCGGGCGAGGGACTCGCGGAACAGGCGGGCGCCGACCACGTGCAGCTCGGGCAGGCCGTGGGCGCCGCTGGAGAAGAGGATCTTGCCGAAGGGGGCCAGTTCCAGGATCTCGGCGAGGATCGTCGCGGCGCGGGCGCCCGTGCGCACCAGGGCCGCGCCCGAGTCGGCGTACACGTGCGGGAAGACGCCGGCGAGGTGGGCGGCGTGGCGGTGGTAGGGGTAGCCGTGCAGGAGGACCAGGTCGGTGCCGAGGCCGGCGGTGGCCCGGACGAAGTCGGTGAGCAGGACCGGATCGGTGCGGTCGATCCGGGCCCCGGGCTCGCCGAGGCCCGCGTGCAGCTGCAGCGGGAGACCGGAGGCCACGGCGATCCAGAGCAGGTGCCGCAGGAGGACCGGGTCGGCCAGCTCGCCGCCGACCCGGCGGCCCGCCAGCCAGCGGCCGGCCGCGCCTCTCACCTCACCGGGACCGGGGGGTTCGGGGGCCAGGGCCAGGCCGTGCCGGACCCCGGCGACGGAGGTGAAGGCGACCGCGTTCGCGGCCGCGCCGTGCACCGACTCGGCGAGGTTGGCGAGGAACGACTCGACGGTGCCGGAGGTGTCGGCGACCTGCTCGGCGAGGAGTTCCAGACGGACGATCTCGCGGGCCGCGGCGGCGCCGGTCGAGGCCATCTCGGCGGGGCCGGTGAGGTCGCCGGGCAGTCCGGTGTCGACGAGGTAGGTGGTGATGCCGCTGCCGCGCAGGAGACGGCGGCCGGCCTCCAGGACGCCGAGTTCGCGGCGCCGGGCCAGGTAGCGGGCCGGTGCGCAGTGGGGTTCCAGGCCGAGGAGCGGGGGGCACCAGCGCCGTACCGCGAAACCGGTCTGGGTGTCGAAGAGGGTGGTGCCGGCGGCCGGGGGGCCTTCGGTGCGGGCGAGCTGGGCCTCGAAGGTGCCGAGGCCCAGCTCGGTGCGGAGCACTCCGTGGCAGTACTGGTCCACCAGGTTCGGCGTCTCGATCATCCGGGCTCCCGTGTGGACGGCTGCATGTCCGTCTTAACGGGTGAACGGGTTGGAGGTCGCGGGGTGCGGTCGTTCTTCGGCCGCGGGCCGGTGGGGGTTGTTCGCGCCCACGCGGCGGAGCCGCACAGCAGATACAGCCCCGCGCCCCTTGCGGGGCGCCTGTTCAACCGCCGATCTGAATGCCGGCCATCCGCTTCCACTCGTAAGGCCCCGTCTGGACCTTCGCCGCGAACTCGCCGTCGAAGGACTCGTGGACGGTGATGCCGGACTTGGCGACGGCCTGCTCGGCGATCTCGTACGTCGGGGCCACCAGGTCGCCCCAGCCGCCGTCCTCGCCGACGAGGACGATGCGGGCGCCGCGTTCGCCGATGTAGGCCACCTGGCCCTCGGCTCCGCCGTGGGCCCTGGCGAAGGTGCCGATCCGCTTCGCGAGGCGCGCGACCTTGCGCTCGGCCTTCTGGTCAACCTGCTGCGTGTCTGCCATGGACAGGATGCTACCGACGGGTAGATCGATTGGCGACGGAGGGACCAAGTGACCCTTACCTCAGGAAGGGGTCCACCGCGACGGCCACGAAGAGCAGCGAGACATAGGTGATGGACCAGTGGAACAGCCGCATCTCCTTGAGCTTTCCGCCCGTCACCTCGGCCTTCGCGCGGTGCTGGAGGGCGTGCGCCTCCCAAAGCCACCAGCCGCCGGCCGCCAGGGCGACCAGGGTGTAGAACCAGCCGGTGTAGCCGAGGGGGGTGAGGAGCAGCGAGACGGCGACCATCACCCAGCTGTAGATGACGATCTGCTTGGCGACCACCTTGTTGGAGGCGATGACCGGCAGCATCGGCACGCCCACGCGCGCGTAGTCGTCCTTCACCTTCATGGAGAGCGGCCAGTAGTGCGGCGGCGTCCAGAAGAAGATCACCAGGAAGAGGATGACCGGCGCCCAGGAGAGCGAGTCGGTGACGGCCGACCAGCCGATCAGCACCGGCATGCAGCCGGCGATGCCGCCCCACACGATGTTCTGCGAGGTACGGCGCTTCAGGATCATCGTGTAGACGACGACGTAGAAGAGCAACGCTCCGAGTGACAGCCAGGCGCTCAGCCAGTTGACGGTAAGACCGAACAACACGGTGGAGACGACCGCCAGGGAGATGCCGAAGGCCAGGCACTCGCGCGGGCTGACCATGCCGGTCACCAGCGGACGCTGCGAGGTCCGGTCCATCAGCGCGTCGATGTCCCGGTCGATGTACATGTTCAGCGCGTTGGCGCCGCCCGCCGAGAGGTAGCCGCCGACGCAGGTGAGCAGCACCAGCGTCAGGTCGGGCACACCCTGCTGCGCCAGGAACATCACCGGAACGGTGGTGATGAGCAGCAGCTCGATGATCCGTGGCTTGGTCAGCGCCACGAAAGCTTTGACACGGGCCCCGAACGGCCGGTGGCTCGGGCTCTCGCTCGCACCGAGCACCCCCGCTGGACGGGATTCGACGGCCGTCACGCACACCCCTGACAGAGACTCCCAGCGAGCCCCGCCGTGTGAACTCACGGTAAAGGCTCGCGCGTACCACGCCACTTTAGACGTTGCCCATACCCCGACCTTCGCGGGGGTGGGGTCGTGTTGGCGGGCGTCTCGGGAGAGGGGTGGGGTGGCTCGATTGAGCAGTCAGATGAGCGGTTCCGTATTCATGTGCCGAATGCCTTCTCGGCCAGTCGGGAGGCGGATCCCCGAGAGTCCCGGCAGTCTGGAAACACTCGAAAAAATGCACGTCCTTACGGGGGTAGGCTCGACAACGGCCGGTGGGCACCCAGTGCACCGGCAGCCGGTGCGGGCGTGTGCCCGGGGACCGGTAACCGAACATGTGGAGAGGAGCCCTGACTCAGGGTGAGCACCAAGCCGACCACCACAGACCTCGACTGGACCGAGTTGGACCAGCGGGCCGTAGACACCGCCCGCGTCCTGGCCGCCGATGCCGTACAGAAGGTCGGCAACGGCCATCCGGGTACGGCGATGAGCCTGGCGCCGGCCGCGTACACCCTCTTCCAGAAGGTGATGCGGCACGACCCGTCCGACCCCGACTGGGTGGGCCGCGACCGCTTCGTGCTGTCCGCCGGTCACTCGTCGCTGACCCTCTACACACAGCTCTACCTGGCCGGCTTCGGCCTGGAGCTGGAGGACCTCGAAGCCTTCCGCACCTGGGGCTCGAAGACCCCGGGCCACCCGGAGTACGGCCACACCAAGGGCGTGGAGACCACCACGGGCCCGCTGGGCCAGGGTGTCGCCAACGCCGTCGGCATGGCCATGGCCGCCCGCTACGAGCGCGGTCTGTTCGATCCGGACGCGCCGCAGGGCGAGTCGCCGTTCGACCACTTCGTGTACTGCATCGCCGGTGACGGCTGCCTGCAGGAGGGCATCTCCGCCGAGGCGTCCTCGATGGCCGGCCACCAGAAGCTCGGCAACCTGGTCCTGCTGTGGGACGACAACCACATCTCGATCGAGGGCGACACCGAGACGGCCGTCTCCGAGGACACCGTCAAGCGGTACGAGGCGTACGGCTGGCATGTCCAGCGCATCGCCCCGAAGCCGGACGGCGACCTGGACCCGCACGCCATCTACAACGCGATCGAGGCCGCGAAGAAGGTGACGGACAAGCCGTCCTTCATCGCGATGCGCTCGATCATCGCCTGGCCCGCCCCGAACGCGCAGAACACCGAGGCCGCCCACGGCTCGGCGCTCGGCGCGGACGAGGTCGCGGCCACCAAGCGCGTCCTCGGCTTCGACCCGGACAAGAGCTTCGACGTCGCCGAGGAGGTCATCGCCCACACCCGGCAGGCCGGGGAGCGCGGTGCCGCCGCCAAGGCCGAGTGGGAGAAGTCGTTCCAGCTGTGGCGGGACAACAACGCCGAGCGGGCCGCGGACTTCGACCGCATCTCCGCGGGCGAGCTGCCCAAGGGCTGGGAGGAGAAGATCCCGGTCTTCGAGCCCGGCAAGGGCGTCGCGACCCGCGCGGCCTCCGGCAAGGTGCTCCAGGCGCTCGGTGCGGTGATCCCGGAGCTGTGGGGTGGTTCCGCCGACCTCGCCGGGTCGAACAACACGACCATCGACAAGGACAGCTCGTTCCTGCCGGCGGACAACCCGCTGCCGGGCGCGGACCCCTACGGCCGCACCATCCACTTCGGTATCCGTGAGCACTCCATGGCCGCGGAGATGAACGGCATCACCCTGCACGGCAACACCCGTGTCTACGGCGGTACGTTCCTCGTCTTCTCCGACTACATGCGCAACTCGGTGCGGCTGTCGGCGCTGATGCACCTGCCGGTGACGTACGTGTGGACCCACGACTCCATCGGTCTCGGCGAAGACGGCCCGACCCACCAGCCGGTCGAGCACCTCGCCTCGCTGCGCGCCATCCCGGGCCTGAACGTGGTCCGCCCGGCCGACGCCAACGAGACCGCGATCGCCTGGCGCGAGATCCTCAGGCGCTACACGAAGGTCTTCGGCAAGGGCGCTCCGCACGGCCTGGCTCTGACCCGTCAGGGCGTGCCGGTGTACGAGTCCAACGAGGACACGGTCAAGGGCGGTTACGTCCTGTTCGAGGCGTCCGACGGGACCCCCGAGGTCATCCTCATCGCCACCGGTTCCGAGGTGCACGTCGCCGTCGAGGCGCGCGAGCAGCTGGAGGCCGACGGCGTGCCCACGCGCGTCGTGTCCATGCCGTGCGTGGAGTGGTTCGAGGAGCAGGACCAGGGGTACCGGGACAGCGTCCTGCCGCCGTCCGTCAAGGCGCGGGTGTCGGTCGAGGCGGGTATCGGTCTCACCTGGCACAAGTACGTCGGGGACGCCGGCCGCATCGTTTCCCTGGAGCACTTCGGTGCTTCCGCCGACGGCAAGGTGCTCTTCCGCGAGTTCGGCTTCACTGCCGAGAACGTGGCCGCCAAGGCCCGGGAATCCATCGCCGCCGCCCAGCGCTGACGCTCATATACGACACGTAGGAGATGTAATTCCATGACAGACGCACTCAAGCGCCTCTCCGAGGAGGGCGTCGCGATCTGGCTGGACGACCTGTCGCGCAAGCGGATCACGTCCGGCAACCTTGCCGAGCTGATCGACCAGCAGCACGTCGTGGGCGTCACCACCAACCCGACGATCTTCCAGAAGGCGATCTCTTCGGGCGACGGCTACCAGCAGCAGGTCTCGGACCTCGCCGCCCGCAAGGTGACCGTCGAAGAGGCCATCCGCATGATCACCACGGCGGACGTCCGCGACGCCGCCGACATCCTGCGCCCGGTCTTCGACGCGACCGACGGCCAGGACGGCCGGGTGTCGATCGAGGTCGACCCGCGCCTCGCGCACAACACCAAGGCGACCGTCGCCGAGGCCAAGCAGCTGGCCTGGCTGGTGGACCGCCCCAACACGCTCATCAAGATCCCGGCCACCGAGGCGGGTCTGCCGGCGATCGCCGAGGTCATCGGCCTCGGCATCAGCGTCAACGTCACGCTGATCTTCTCGCTCGAGCGTTACCGCAAGGTCATGGACGCCTACCTGACCGGCCTGGAGAAGGCCAAGGAGCGCGGCCTCGACCTGTCGCTCATCCGTTCGGTGGCGTCGTTCTTCGTGTCCCGCGTGGACACCGAGATCGACAAGCGCCTGAACGACCTGGGCACCGACGAGGCCAAGGCGCTGCGCGGCAAGTCCGCCGTCGCCAACGCCCGGCTCGCCTACCAGGCCTACGAGGAGGTCTTCTCCTCCGACCGCTGGCAGGCGCTGGAGAACGCGGGCGCCCGCAAGCAGCGTCCGCTGTGGGCCTCCACCGGCGTGAAGGATCCGGCGTACAAGGACACCCTGTACGTCGTCGACCTGGTCGCGCCGAACACGGTGAACACCATGCCGGAGGCCACTCTCCTCGCGGTCGAGGACCACGGCGACATCGCAGGCGACGCCGTCACCGGCACGTACGAGCAGGCCCGCGCCGACCTCGACGCCGTCGAGGCGCTCGGGATCTCGTACGACGACGTGGTCCAGGTACTGGAGGACGAGGGCGTCGAGAAGTTCGAGGCGTCCTGGAACGACCTGCTCAAGTCGACCCAGGCGGAGCTGGAGCGCCTGGCCCCCTCGGAGGGCTGACATCTTGTCAAGCAGCAACCCGCTGCGTGACCCCGCCGACCGACGGCTCCCGCGTATCGCGGGGCCGTCGGGTCTGGTCATCTTCGGCGTCACGGGCGACCTCTCCCGCAAGAAGCTCATGCCCGCCGTCTACGACCTCGCCAACCGGGGTCTGCTGCCGCCGGGCTTCTCCCTGGTCGGCTTCGCCCGCCGCGAGTGGGCCAACGAGGACTTCGCCGCCGAGGTCCACGACGCCGTCAAGGAACACGCCCGCACCCCGTTCCGCGAGGAGGTCTGGCAGCAGCTCATCCAGGGGATGCGCTTCGTCCAGGGCACCTTCGACGACGACGACGCGTTCGAGCGCCTGCGCTCCACCATCGAGGAGCTGGACAAGGCGCAGGGCACGGGCGGCAACTTCGCCTTCTACCTCTCGGTGCCGCCGCGCTCCTTCCCGGTGGTCATCCAGCAGCTGAAGAAGCACGGGCTGGCCGACCAGTCCGGCGGCTCCTGGCGGCGCGCGGTCATCGAGAAGCCCTTCGGCCACGACCTGAAGTCGGCCGAGGAGCTCAACAAGGTCGTGCACGAGGTGTTCGAACCCGACCAGGTGTTCCGGATCGACCACTACCTCGGCAAGGAGACCGTCCAGAACGTCTTGGCGCTGCGCTTCGCCAACACCATGTTCGAGCCGGTCTGGAACCGGTCCTTCGTGGACCACGTGCAGATCACCATGGCCGAGGACATCGGTATCGGCGGCCGCGCCGGCTACTACGACGGCATCGGCTCGGCCCGTGACGTCATCCAGAACCACCTGCTCCAGCTCATGGCCCTGACCGCCATGGAGGAGCCGGCCTCCTTCTCCGCGGACGCGCTGGCCGCGGAGAAGGAGAAGGTGCTCGGCGCGGTACGACTGCCCAAGGACCTCGGCACCTCGACCGTGCGCGGCCAGTACGCGGCCGGCTGGCAGGGCGGCGAGAAGGTCATCGGCTACCTCGAAGAGGACGGCATCGACGGCAGGTCGAAGACCGACACCTACGCCGCCGTGAAGCTGGAGATCGACAACCGCCGCTGGGCGGGCGTCCCCTTCTACCTGCGCACCGGCAAGCGCCTCGGCCGCCGCGTCACCGAGATCGCGGTGGTCTTCCAGCGGGCCCCGCACTCCCCCTTCGACCAGACGGCCACCGAGGAACTGGGGCAGAACGCGATCGTCATCCGCGTCCAGCCCGACGAGGGCGTCACCGTCCGCTTCGGCTCCAAGGTGCCGGGCACCTCGATGGAGATCCGGGACGTGTCGATGGACTTCGCCTACGGCGAGTCCTTCACCGAGTCCTCGCCGGAGGCGTACGAGCGGCTCATCCTGGACGTGCTGCTCGGCGACGCCAACCTCTTCCCGCGCACGGAGGAGGTCGAGCTGTCCTGGAAGATCCTCGACCCGATCGAGACGTACTGGGACACGCACGGCAGGCCCGCCCAGTACAAGTCCGGCACCTGGGGCCCCGCCGAGGCCGACGAGATGCTGGCACGAGACGGACGGAGCTGGCGCCGCCCATGAAGATAGACCTCACGGACACCACGGCCGGCAAGGTCAACAAGGCGCTGGTGCAGGGCCGCCGGGCCATCGGCACGCCCGCCGTGGGCATGGTGCTCACCCTCGTCATCGTCACCGACGAGGAGAACGCGTACGACGCCCTGAAGGCCGCCGGCGACGCCTCGCACGAGCACCCCTCGCGCACGCTGGTCGTCATCAAGCGCGTCTCCCGCTCCCCCCGCGACCGTACGGCGTCCCGCCTGGACGCCGAGGTCCGGGTGGGCGCGGACGCGGGCTCCGGCGAGACGGTGGTGCTGCGGCTGTACGGCGAGGTCGCCGACCACGCCGACTCGGTCGTCCTGCCGCTGCTGCTGCCGGACGCCCCGGTCGTCGTCTGGTGGCCGGTGAACGCCCCGCTCGACCCGGCGAAGGACCCCCTCGGTGCCCTCGCCCAGCGCCGGGTCACCGACACCTACTCCTCCGAGCAGCCGGTACGGGAGCTGTCCGCCCGCGCGGACGCCTACACCCCCGGCGACACGGACCTGTCCTGGACCCGGATCACGCCCTGGCGCTCGATGCTGGCGGCGGCCCTGGACCAGGTGGTCTGCGAGGTCAAGGCGGTCGAGGTGGAGGGCGAGGAGTTCAACCCGAGCTGCGAGCTGCTGGCGATGTGGCTCGCGGACCGGCTGGACGTCCCCGTCAAGCGCTCCCTGTCGGCCGGCCCCGGCCTGACCGCGGTCCGGCTCGCCACCAGCGAGGGCGCGATCGCGCTGGACCGCGCGGACGGCTCCCTCGCGACCCTGTCCATCGACGGTCAGCCGGACCGTGCGGTGGCGCTGAAGCGGCGCGACACGGCCGAGCTGATCGCGGAGGAGCTGCGCCGGCTCGACCCGGACGACACCTACGCGTCCGCGCTGCGGTTCGGCGTGGAGCGCCTGAACGCGTCGGCCTCCCCGGCCACGGAACCGGTGCCGGTTCCGGAAGCTCCGGCTCCGGAGGTCTCCCCCAAAGGAGAACCGGTCACCCGTGCGGCAGCAGCCCCCGAAGCCGCTGCCGAGGCTCCCACGACAGAAGCGGCACCGCAGGAAAGGCCGCCGCTGAAGAAGAGGGCGAAGGCGACATGAGCACTCCCCAGCTGGTCGTGCACCGCGACAAGGAGCTGATGGCGCAGGCCGCCGCGGCCCGCCTGATCACGAAGATCGTGGACGCCCAGGCCTCCCGGGGCGAGGCGTCCGTGGTCCTCACGGGCGGCCGCAACGGCAACGGCCTGCTGGCGGCCCTGGCGGCGGCCCCGGCCCGGGACGCCATCGACTGGGGCCGGCTCGACCTCTGGTGGGGCGACGAGCGCTTCCTGCCCGAGGGCGACCCGGAGCGCAACGTCACCCAGGCCCGCGACGCCCTGCTCGACCAGGTCCCGGTGGACCCGAAGCGCGTGCACGCCATGCCCGCGTCGGACGGCCCCTGGGGCACGGACGTGGACGCGGCGGCCGAGGCCTACGCGGCGGAGCTGGCCCGCGCGGCCGGCCCCGAGAACCACGGCTCGGTGCCCACCTTCGACGTCCTGATGCTGGGAGTCGGCCCGGACACCCACGTGGCCTCGCTCTTCCCGGAGCTGCCCGCGGTTCGCGAGACGGAACGCACGGTGGTCGGCGTCCACGGCGCCCCCAAGCCCCCGCCGACCCGGGTCTCCCTCACCCTCCCCGCCATCCGCTCGGCCCGCGAGGTCTGGCTCCTGGCGGCGGGCGAGGACAAGGCCGAGGCCGTCGCCATCGCCCTCTCCGGCGCGGGCGAGATCCAGGCCCCGGCAGCAGGCGCCCAGGGCCGCCAACGCACGCTCTGGCTGCTGGACTCGACGGCGGCCTCCCAGCTGCCAAGGTCGCTGTATCCGCCGGCTTCGGCGTGACGAAGCACTGACAGAGAACCCGTACGGCCGTCGCGGCCGTACGGGTTCTTTCACGGCCGGGCCTAACGCCCGTGCAGCTCCCGGTACTTGGCCACCAGCGCCGTCGTCGACGCGTCCAGGCCGGGTACCTCGGTGCCCTCGGTGAGGGCGGGCTCGATGCGCTTGGCGAGCACCTTGCCCAGCTCCACGCCCCACTGGTCGAAGGAGTCGATGTTCCAGACGGCGCCCTGGGTGAACACCTTGTGTTCGTACAACGCCACCAGCTGGCCGAGCACGGACGGGGTGAGTTCCCGCGCGAGGATGGTCGTCGTCGGGTGGTTGCCCTTGAAGGTGCGGTGCGGGACCTGCTCCTCGGCCACGCCCTCCGCGCGGACCTCCTCCGCCGTCTTGCCGAAGGCCAGCGCCTGGGTCTGGGCGAAGAAGTTCGCCATCAGCAGGTCGTGCTGCGCCTTGAGTTCACCGCTCAGCTCGGCGACCGGCTCGGCGAAGCCGATGAAGTCCGCCGGGATCAGCTTGGTGCCCTGGTGGATCAACTGGTAGTACGCGTGCTGGCCGTTGGTGCCGGGCGTGCCCCACACCACCGGGCCGGTCTGCCACTGCACCGGCCGGCCGTCCCGGTCCACCGACTTGCCGTTGGACTCCATGTCCAGCTGCTGGAGGTAGGCGGTGAACTTGGAGAGGTAGTGGCTGTAGGGCAGCACCGCGTGCGACTGGGCGTCGTGGAAGTTGCCGTACCAGATGCCCAGCAGGCCGAGCAGCAGGGGCACGTTGGACTCGGCGGGAGCGGTGCGGAAGTGCTCGTCGACCAGGTGGAAGCCGTCCAGCATCTCCCGGAAGCGGTCCGGGCCGATGGCGATCATCAGCGAGAGACCGATCGCCGAGTCGTAGGAGTAGCGGCCGCCGACCCAGTCCCAGAACTCGAACATGTTGTCCGGGTCGATGCCGAACTCCGTCACCTTCCCGGCGTTCGTGGACAGGGCCACGAAGTGCTTGGCGACCGCTTCCTGACCGGCCTTCAGCTCGGTGAGGAGCCAGTTGCGGGCGGAAGTCGCGTTGGTGATCGTCTCGATGGTGGTGAACGTCTTGGAGGCGATGACGAAGAGGGTCTCGGCCGCGTCCAGGTCGCGGGTGGCCTCGTGCAGGTCGGCGCCGTCGACGTTGGAGACGAAGCGGACCGTGAGGTCGCGGTCGGTGAAGCTGCGCAGCACCTCGTAGGCCATCGCGGGGCCGAGGTCGGAACCGCCGATGCCGACGTTGATCACGTTCTTGATGCGTTTGCCGGTGTGGCCGGTCCAGGCGCCGGAGCGGACACGGCCGGCGAAGTCGGCCATCTTGTCCAGGACGGCGTGCACCTGCGGCACCACGTTCTCGCCGTCGACCTCGATCACCGCGTCGCGCGGGGCGCGCAGGGCGGTGTGCAGCACGGCGCGGTCCTCGGTGACGTTGATCTTCTCGCCGCGGAACATGGCGTCCCGCAGGCCGAACACGTCGGTGGCGGCGGCCAGCTCCCGCAACAGCCGCAGCGTCTCGTCGTTGACCAGGTGCTTCGAGTAGTCGATGTGGAGGTCGCCGACCTGGAGTGTGTAGCCCGTGCCGCGTCCCGGGTCGGCGTCGAACAGGTCCCGCAGATGGGTCTCGGCGAGCTCCTCCCGGTGCTTGGCGAGCGCGGTCCACTCGGGCGTCTGGTTGAGCCTGGTACGGCCGTCTGCGTTCATTCCGACTTCAGCCTTCTTCCTTGCACCTGTCCTGTTGCGCGCCTGTGCCGCTGCCGTTCCAACCTAGTTGATCAGCTCGGGGCACGGCCTGCCGTCGCGCCGTCCCGCGGCGCAACAACAGGTACGTCCGGCTTGCGCACCGGTATCAACGAGGTGACGGCCAGGCCGAAGAGGACGGCACCCAGCAGCGCGGGCCCGTTCAGGCCGTAGGCTCCCGCGACGGCTCCGCCGAGGAGGGCGCCGAGCGGCGCGCCGGACGTGGAGGAGGTGCGGAAGGCGGCGGCGATCCGGCCGGTCATCGACTCGGGCGCGCGTTGCTGCATCAGCGTGACCTGGTTGACGTTCCACACCATGTTCATCGCGCCGAGCAGCAGCATGCCGACGACGAGGGCACCGAGGTGCCGGACGGTGCCGATGAGCAGTAGGGACGACGTCTGCACCGTGCCGGCGACCAGCAGGGCCCGGACCCGGCCGGTGCGGCGGGCGATGCGCTGGGCGAGGAAGCCGCCGGTGATGCTGCCGGCCGAGTACGCGGTCATGGCCGCGGCGTATCCGGCGGTGCCGGCGTGCAGCCAGCGCGTGACGTGCAGCACGAGGGTGGCGATCAGGGCGCCCATGCCGATGTTGCAGAGCAGGGTGGCCACGCAGGCGGCCCGCAGGGGGCGGTCCTGCCACAGGGCGCGCAGGCCCTCGCCGATCTCCGTGCGCAGGGTGCTGCCGGCCGGGCGTGGGGCCCGCTCCGCCGGCCGGGTCCGCAGCGAGGCGACCAGGGCGGCGGCCGCGAGGAAGGTGCTCGCGTCGGCCGCGAAGGGCACGGTCGCGCCGGCCGCCAGGAGCAGCGGCACGAGCGGGGCGCCGAGCAGGCCGCCGGCGATCTGCTGGCCGGTCATCAGCCGGGCGTTGGCACCGCCGAGGGCGTGCCGGTCCACCAGGGAGGGCAGCAGGGCCGTGGAGGCGTTGTCGAAGAGTGTCTGCAGGGTGGTGAGCGCGAAGGCGAGCAGGAGCAGCAGGGGGATCGAGGCGTGACCGACCGCCACGGCGAGTGCGAAGGCGGCGACGAGCAGCCCTCGTACCGTGTCCACGGCCCACATCGCGCGCCGCTGGTCCACCCGGTCCGCGACGGCACCGCCGAGCAGCCCGAACAGCAGCCACGGCGCATAGCCGCAGGCTGTCACCGAGGCGACGGCGAGCGGGTCGTCGGTCAGGCGCGCGGCCAGCAGGGGCAGCGCGGACGACCGTAACGCGTCCCCGAACCGGGAGACCACGGCGGCCGTCCACAGCCGCCCGAATCCCCCGCGCCACACCGGTGCCCCCTCGCCCACCGTCACCGCCGCCCCCTCACGATCCGCCGATACACGAACCGTAGAGGGCACCACTGACAACGGGCCGGGCCCCGGCCGCGGAGACAGCTCCGGCCAGGCGCCTCGTGGGCACCCGGCCGGTCTCAACTCCTAGATCTCGCCCCGCAGTTTGGCGAGCGCCTCGGCGAGGATCGCCTCGCCGTCCGCGTCGCTGCGCCGCTCCCGTACGTACGCGAGGTGCGTCTTGTACGGCTCGGTGCGCGGCGGGTCCGGCGGGTTGTCCCGGTCCTGACCGGCCGGGAAGCCACAGCGCGGGCAGTCCCAGGTCTCGGGCACCTGCGCGTCGCTGGCGAAGCTCGGCTGCGTCTCATGCCCGTTGGAGCACCAGAAGGAGATGCGCAGACGCGGCGCGGACTCGCCGCGCTCGGCCTCGCCCATCGGCCCCGCCCCGACCCGGCTACCTCGGATCGCGTTGCCACTTGCCACGGTCGTAACTCCCTGCGTGATGGTGCCGCGAAGCGAGTCGGCGTGTCGCTTCGTTGCGAGCGCCTCAGTCTACGTAAGGCCCAACGCGCGTCCAGTGGTGGGAGTTACCGCCCCAGCACCTAGACGCAAGCCCCATGATAGGCCGCGCTCAGGTGCGCGTACCGAACATGGGGCCTTACGTACGGATTGTGCGTGTGTGCGAGTCGCGGATCAGCTGTTCGTCTTCATCAGGATGCCGAGGACGATGATGCACGCGAGCCACAGCAGACCGATCACCAGGGTGATCCGGTCCAGGTTCCGCTCGGCGACCGAGGAGCCGCCGACGGAGGACTGCATACCGCCACCGAACATGTCGGAGAGGCCGCCGCCCTTGCCCTTGTGCATCAGCACCAGCAGCATCAGCAGCAGGCTGAAGACGATCAGGGCGATCGAGAACCCCAAAACCACGGCTGGACCAACTCTCTCGGATTCGGATGAACGACGGGGACAAGGCAGCTGACCGCCTTGTCCCCGCAAGGGTACGACGGATCGCCCCCGTGGCCTACTCGCTCCGCCCGATCACTGATCGCGGAAGCGCACGATCTTGACGAATTCGTCCGCGTCCAGCGAGGCGCCGCCCACCAGGGCGCCGTCGATGTCGGCCTGCGCCATGATCTCGGCCACGTTGCCGGACTTGACGGAGCCGCCGTACTGGATGCGGACCTGGTCGGCCAGCTCCTGGCTGTACAGCTCGGCGAGCTTGGCGCGGATCGCGGCGCAGACCTCCTGGGCGTCCGCGGCGCCGCAGACCTTGCCGGTGCCGATGGCCCACACGGGCTCGTAGGCGATCACGACGGTCTCGGCCTGCTCGGCCGGGAGGTCCTTGAGACCGCCCTCGACCTGGGCGAGGGTGTGGGAGACGTGGTTGCCCGCCTCGCGGACGTCCAGCTCCTCCCCGACGCACAGGATCGGGGTGAGGCCGTGCTTGTAGGCGGCCTTGACCTTGGCGTTCACGATCTCGTCGGTCTCGGCGTGGTACTGGCGGCGCTCGGAGTGGCCGATGACCACGTACGTGCACTTCAGCTTGGCCAGCATGGGGCCGGAGATCTCGCCGGTGTAGGCGCCGGAGTCGTGTGCCGAGAGGTCCTGGGCGCCGTACTTGATCTTGAGCTTGTCGCCGTCGACCAGGGTCTGCACGGAGCGCAGGTCGGTGAAGGGCGGCAGGACGGCGACCTCGACGGCCTCGTAGTCCTTGTCGGCCAGGGCGAAGGCGAGCTTCTGGACGTGCGCGATGGCCTCGAGGTGGTTGAGGTTCATCTTCCAGTTGCCCGCCATGATCGGCGTGCGCGTGCTCATGTGGGTCAGTCCTCCAGTGCGGCGAGGCCGGGGAGCGTCTTGCCCTCGAGGTATTCGAGGGAGGCGCCGCCACCGGTCGAGATGTGTCCGAACGCGTTCTCGTCGAAGCCGAGGATGCGCACGGCGGCTGCGGAGTCCCCGCCGCCGACGACGGTGAAGCCCTTGGACTCGACGAGGGCCTGGGCGACCGCCCGGGTGCCCGCGGCGTAGTCGGGGTGCTCGAAGACGCCCATGGGGCCGTTCCAGAAGACGGTGGCGGCGTCGGCGAGCTTCGAGGCGTACAGCTTGCTGGTCTCCGGGCCGATGTCCAGGCCCATCTGGCCGGCCGGCATGGCGTCCGCGGGGACCGTGGCGGGGTTGGTGGAGGCCTTGGCCGACAGGTCCGGGAACTCAGGGGCGACCAGGGTGTCGACGGGCAGCACGATCTCGACGCCGGTCTTCTCGGCGCGCTCGAGGTACTCGGTGACGGTCGCGAGCTGGTCCTCCTGGAGGAGGGAGCTGCCGACCTCGTACCCCTTGGCCTTGAGGAAGGTGTAGACCATGCCGCCGCCGACGAGGATGCGGTCGGCCTTGCCGAGCAGCTGGTCGATCACGGCGAGCTTGTCGGAGACCTTGGCGCCGCCGAGCACGACGGCGTAGGGCCGCTGGACGTCCTCGGTGAGCTTCTTCAGGACGCCGACCTCGGTGGCGATCAGGTAGCCGGCGTAGTGCGGCAGCCGGGCCGGGAGGTCGTAGACGGAGGCGTGCCCCCGGTGCACGGCGCCGAAGCCGTCGCCGACGTAGACGTCCGCGAGGGCGGCGAGCTGGTCGGCGAACTCGCCGCGCTCGATGTCGTCCTTCGAGGTTTCGCCGGCGTTGAAGCGCAGGTTCTCGATGACGGCGACCTGGCCGGGCTGGAGGCCGTTCACCGCGTCGTGGGCGGCGGGGCCGACGGTGTCCTGGGCGAACGCGACCGGGGCGCCGAGCAGTTCGGCGAGCCGCTCGGCGGCCTGGAGCAGGGAGAACTTCGGGTCCGGGGCGCCCTTGGGGCGGCCCAGGTGGGAGGCGACGACCACCTTGGCGCCCGCGTCGGCGAGGGCCTTCACGGTGGGCAGGACGGCGCGGATGCGGCCGTCGTCGGTGATGAGACCGTCGGCCATCGGCACGTTGAGGTCGGCACGGACGAAGACCCGCTTGCCGTCGACCCCTTCGGCGAGGAGTTCGTCGATCGTCTTCATGGTTGGGGACTCCTACAGGAGGGCTCTTGATCGTACGAGGACTGATCGAACCGTATGTCGTCGGGTCGATCCTTACGTGCGTCAGGGCCCGGGCGGCGCGACCGTGCGCTGCCCGAGCCCTGCTACCGCATCGTGGTGCCTGTTCGGCCGATCAGAGCTGTTCGCCGACGAAGACCGTGAGGTCGACGAGGCGGTTGGAGTAGCCCCACTCGTTGTCGTACCAGCCGAGGACCTTCACCGTGTTGCCCTCCTGGACCATGGTCAGGGAGGAGTCGAAGGTGCAGGAGGCCGGGTCGCTGACGATGTCCGAGGAGACGATCTCGTCCTCGGTGTACGCCAGGTAGCCCTTCAGGTCGCCGTCCTCGGAGGCCTTCTTGAACGCGGCGTTGACCTCGTCCTTGGTGACCTCGCGCTGCAGCGTCACGACCAGGTCGGTGGCGGAGCCGGTCGGGACCGGGACGCGCATGGCGATGCCGTCCAGCTTGCCCTTGAGCTGCGGGAGGACCAGCGCGGTCGCCTTGGCGGCACCCGTGGTGGTCGGGATGATGTTCTCGGCGGCGGCACGCGCGCGACGCAGGTCCTTGTGCGGGAAGTCCAGGATGCGCTGGTCGTTGGTGTACGCGTGCACCGTCGTCATCAGGCCCTTGACGATGCCGAAGTTCTCGTCGAGCACCTTCGCCATCGGCGCCACACAGTTGGTGGTGCAGGAGGCGTTGGAGATGACGTGGTGGTTCGCCGGGTCGTACTTGTCCTGGTTGACGCCCATCACGATGGTGATGTCCTCGTCCTTGGCCGGAGCCGAGATGAGGACCTTCTTGGCGCCGCCGGCGATGTGCTTCTCGGCGTCGGCCTTCTTCGTGAAGATGCCGGTCGACTCGATGACGATGTCGACGCCCAGCTCGCCCCACGGGATGTCGGCGGGGTTGCGCTCGGACAGCACCTTGATGGTGTGGCCGTCGACGGTGATCGTGTCGGCGGTGTGCGACACCTCGGCCTTGAGGCGGCCGAGGATCGTGTCGTACTTCAGCAGGTGCGCGGTGGTCGCGGTGTCACCCAGGTCGTTGACAGCCACGATCTCGATGTCAGCGCCCTGCTCCAGCAGCGCGCGGAAGTAGTTGCGACCGATACGACCGAAGCCGTTGATGCCTACGCGGATCGTCACGAACCGATCTCCTCGTTGGTACGCCGGCCATGCGGTGCCGGCGAGCTGTATTTGGGATGTCCCCGACCACCCATGACCCTACCTCCCTGAGGCTTCCGTGGTGACATCCAGATGCCCCATACACGGCGAGGCGGTCCGTACCCGCCAGTAGGGGTACGGACCACCTCGGATCGGGGGTCGTATTGCCCTGGTTTGCCAGGGAATGCCGTCCCGTTTTTACCGCCCTTTCACTCGTTCGTGAGCGGGTCGGCTCACTTGTCGCGTGCCCTCGGAGTCAGTTGTCGAGTGCTGTCAACGCCTTCTTCACCAGAGCGGCACGATCGGCCGCGGAAGCGACCTGCTCCAGGCCGAAGCCGAGCAGCACGGTGCGGTCGGTGGTGACGGCTCCGTACGTCTTGAACAGGGCCCCGGTGCGCTCCCAGTCCTTGAGGACGGCCGGGCTGCCCGCGGGCGGTCCGGTGACGCTCCAGGCGCCGAGGGAGGACTCGAAGCCCTCGGTCTCGGTGGCCGTGCCGCCGAGCACGAGCGAGGCGTCGTCGACGAGGACGCCGTGGCCGCCGGTGCTCGGGTCGGTGATGTAGCCGATGGAGATCTCGACGGTCTTCCCGGCGTAGGCGCTCAGGTCGAAGCTCACCGGCTGCCAGCCCGCCGAGCTGCCGGTGAAGCTGTTCCAGGCGCCGCTGGTGCCGCTCGCGGTGCACTGGTTGTCCGCGATGGTCAGGTAGTGCTTGAGCCACGGGTGCTCGGCGATCAGGAAGCCCGCCCCGCACTCGCTCGGCACGGTGCTGCTGGTGGCGCCGTTCTTGTCCGGCAGGGTCGTCCAGTCGTCGCTGCCGACGACGTGCGCCTCGACGACCGCGTGGTCGTAGCCGGGTTCGGTGTCCCACAGCAGCCTGGCGCTGAGGGTCGGCTGCTGGGACGCGGTGGCACCGGTGAGGTCGACGGTGCGGGTGAGGCGCTTGTAGGCGTCGTCGGTGTGGACGGCCGCGGCCATGTACGACCCGGAGTACGGCCCGTACGGGTTGACGGTCCCGGCGAACTGGCCCGCGCCCGCGCTGGCGAACTGCGGGTACGTGGCGGGCGAGAGCTCGTCGGCGGTGACGGCGTAGGTCCCGGCCTTGTCGAGCGGGTTGGCGGAGGTCCCGCTCAGGGCCCCGCTGAAGCCGTCCAGGGTGCCGGAGCCGGTGAAGCCGGTGGCTCCGGGCGTCGACGTACGGGAGTAGGCGCCCAGGTAGTACTGGCTGAAGTCGTTCGACGGGGTGCCGTCGGCGAGGTTCACGCTGCCGCCGGCCAGCTCGCCGGCCTCGATCAGCTTGCCGCCCTCGTTGAGGTAGGCGCGCAGCTGGAGCTGGGTGTCGTTGCCGGGGCCGCTGGCGCCCGAGTAGTGGACGACGTTCCTGAAGTGCTTCAGCACGCCGAGCGCGTCGGGCGCGCCCTGGGTGGCGACGTCCCAGACGACCGCCTTGTGCCCGGCGGCCTTCAGCGCGTCGACGTAGGTCTGCGCCTGGGTGGCCTTGGCGCCTTCCTCGGCGACCACCAGGGTGTCCGCCTTGGCCCGCTCGGCGACGGTGTAGGTGAAGTGCGCGCTGGAGACCTTCTTGCCGCTCTTCGTCTCCCCGGTGAACCACACCTCGACCTTGTCGCCCGGGTCGCCGTCCTTCACCTTGGCCCGGTACTCGTCGAAGTAGAGGTTGTCCGCGCCGCCGTAGGTCTCGCCGCCCTTCCAGGGCTTGAGCGCCCTGTCCCGTGTGCGGCCGCCGTTGACCCGGTACTTGAGCTCCTTGTCACGGACCGCCCTGCGGGCGACGACGGAGACCTCCTGGTCGGCGCCGCGCGAGTACGACGTGGCGAAGGTCGCCGGGGTGAAGTCGGCGGCGCTCAGCCCGACCGAGGAGGCCGGCTGGTCGGGGTGGGCGGCGGTCTCGGCGACGGAGAGCGCGAAGGGGATGTTCTTCTCGAACTCGTCCTGGATCAGCTTCTCGTCGTCCGGGAAGTTGAAGACCGACTGGCAGTCGGCGGCGTTCCAGGCGTCGTTCGGATCGATGTTCGACGCCGTCTGACAGGTCGACATCTCGGGCGTGAACATCGCCATGCCGTTGACGTTGGACGCGTGGCCGTCCGCCTCGCCGTTGGTGGTGTACAGCTCCGAGGAGACCTGCGAGTGGTAGCCGGGGATCGCCGGGTTGTCCGGGGTACCGGCGAGCGCCTTGTAGAGGACGTCGTCCGGGGTCGGGGTGGCCACCTGCCAGCCGACGCCGTAGAGGAGGAGTTCGGCGGCGGAGTGGTAGTTGATGCCGTACGTGAACCCGATCCGCTTCTCGAAGTCGTCCAGCGCCCTGGTCTCGGGCTCGGACTCGGGGCTCGCGCCGCGGTAGGTCTCGCTGGTGGGGTTGGGGGACGATCCCTCGTCGTCGTAGCCCCACTTGTAGCCGAAGTTGCGGTTGAGGTCGACGCCGTCACCCGTGCCGATGACCCCGTCGCCGTTGACGTCCCGCAGGTTCTTGCGCCACAGGCGGGTGTCGGAGTTCTGGAACGTGTAGTCGTAGCCGTCCGGGTTGGCGGACAGCACGAACCACAGTTCGGTCGAGTCGACGATCTTCTTGATGCGCTTGTCGGTGCTGTAGTTGTCCAGGTAGTAGTGCATCAGCCGGCGGGTCATCTCCGGCGTGATCCACTCGCGTGCGTGCTGGTTGGACACGTACAGCACGGAGGGCCTGGAGCCGTCCTTCGACTTCTTCGCGCCCTTGGTCAGTTTGAGCGCGAGGATGTCCTGCCCGTCGACCGTCCTGCCGATGGACTCGACCTTGGTCAGACCGGGGTTGGCCTGCGCGGTCGCGAGGATCTCCTGTTCGAGCCCGCCGGTGCCGCCGTACGGGCGGAACACGCCCTGGGAGGCGTCCTCGACCCGAGCCTCGGCCTTGGCCGACACCGTGTGCTCGGTGAGGTCGACGCCCTGCTTCGCCAGCTTCTTCGCCTGCTGGTCGGTGAGGTACAGCTCGACTTCCGTCTTGCCGGATCCGGTGACCTGGTCGCCGAGTTCGTTGCCGTCCTGCCCGGCCTGGAGCAGGAGGGGAATCTGTTTCTTGGTGACGTCGGCGTGGAAGACCTTGACCTGGTCGGGGTCGGGTTTCGGGGAACTCCCGGTCTGCGCCTGCGCCATGGGTGCGAGTGCGGCCGAGCCGATCAGGAGCGCGCCGACAGCGAGGATCGATCTCGCTCTGTGTCTCATGAACCCCCCTAGCAGTGGTTCGCCACGGCGGCGAACTCCTGCCAGGCTCATGACACTTCATGATCCAGTCAAGGGCGCCTCATGGCCAGTTCACGGTGGCTTAAAAGGGACGCAAACACCGGTGCCGACGACCGTCGCGGCCGTCGGCACCGGCGGGGTGACGGTGCCTCAGCCTGCGAGGTTGTCGGCCAGCTCCTCGGAGAGGTTGGCCTCGGTGCCCGGGATGCCCAGATCGGACGCACGCTTGTCGGCCATCGCGAGCAGACGGCGGATCCGGCCGGCGACGGCGTCCTTGGTGAGCGGCGGGTCGGCGAGCGCGCCCAGTTCCTCCAGGGAGGCCTGCTTGTGCTCCATGCGCAGCCGGCCGGCCGCCGCGAGGTGCTCGGGAACCTCGTCGGCGAGGATCTCCAGGGCACGCTGGACCCTGGCTCCGGCGGCGACCGCCGCGCGGGCGGAGCGGCGCAGGTTGGCGTCGTCGAAGTTGGCGAGGCGGTTCGCGGTGGCGCGGACCTCGCGGCGCATCCGGCGCTCCTCCCAGGCCAGCACCGACTCGTGCGCGCCGAGCCGGGTCAGCAGCGCGCCGATCGCGTCACCGTCGCGGACGACCACCCGGTCCACGCCGCGCACCTCACGCGCCTTCGCCGCGATGGACAGCCGGCGGGCCGCACCGACCAGCGCCAGCGCGGCCTCCGGGCCCGGGCAGGTCACCTCCAGGGAGGAGGAGCGGCCGGGCTCGGTCAGCGAGCCGTGCGCCAGGAAGGCACCGCGCCAGGCCGCCTCGGCGTCACAGGTGGCCCCGGAGACGACCTGCGGGGGCAGGCCCCGGATCGGCCGGCCCCGGCCGTCCACCAGCCCGGTCTGGCGGGCCAGCTGGTCGCCGCCCGCCACCACCCGCACGACGTACCGCGAGCCGCGCCGCAGTCCGCCGGGTGCCATCACGATCAGCTCGGAGCTGTGGCCGAAGATCTCCAGGATGTCCCGCTTGAGGCGCCGGGCCGCCATCGCGGTGTCCAGCTCCGCCTCGATCACGATGCGCCCGCTCACCAGGTGGAGGCCGCCCGCGAACCGCAGAATGGCGGAGACCTCCGCCTTCCGGCAGCAGGTCCGGGTGACGGGTAGCCGGGAGATCTCGTCCTTCACCGCTGCCGTCATCGCCATGGGCCGATCCTTCCATGCATCCGAAAAATACGGTCGTACGCGGCGGCCAACAGCTCCGGGTCGTGCCGGGGTGAACCGTCGGTCCGGGCCACGGGGCTCAGCTCGACCGCGGCTCCCAGCCGTTTGGCGGCCTCGGTGAGCGAGTCGCGGTCGGGCACGGCGGCCTCGTCGGCCAGCACCACGTCCAGGGCGAGTTTAGGGGCGTGTCGCCCCAAAACCTCCAAATGACGCTGCGGTGAGAAGCCTTCGGTTTCTCCCGGCTGCGGTGCCAGGTTCAGGGAGAGGACCTTGCGGGCCTTGGTCTCGGTGAGCGCGTCCAGCAGATCGGGGACGAGCAGGTGCGGGATCACCGACGAGAACCAGGAGCCGGGGCCGAGCACCACCCAGTCCGCGTCCAGGACGGCCGCCACCGCCTCCGGCACGGCCGGCGGGTCGTGCGGCACCAGGTGCACGGACTGCACCTCGCCGGGCGTGAGCGCCACGGTGGCCTGCCCGCGGACGAGGTCCACCTCCTCGGGCCGCTCGGGGTCGTGCCCCTTGACCAGGGCCTGGAGCTCCAGCGGCACCGCGGACATCGGCAGCACACGTCCGTGCGCGCCGAGCAGCCTGCCGACCAGGTCCAGGGCCTGGACGTGGTCGCCGAGCTGCTCCCACAGGGCGACGATCAGCAGATTGCCGACCGCGTGCTCGTGCAGGTCACCCTTGGACTGGAAACGGTGCTGGATGACCCGGGCCCAGGTCTGGCCCCAGTCGTCGTCACCGCACAGGGCGGCGAGGGCCTTGCGGAGATCACCCGGCGGGAGCACACCCAGCTCGTCGCGCAGGCGCCCGCTGGAGCCGCCGTCGTCGGCCACGGTGACGACGGCGGTGAGGTCGCCGGTGATCCGGCGCAGGGCGGCGAGCGAGGCGGACAGGCCCATGCCGCCGCCCAGGGCGACCACCTTGGGCTGGGCACCGCGGCGCCGCGGCCGGGCGCCGCGGGCCTCGACGGGACGGCCCGCGCGGGACTCGGGCACCATCCGGCGCAGCCTGCTCAGCCTTGGACTGCGCTCGGTCACTCGCGCCCCATGTCCCGGTGCACGACTACGGTCTCCACTCCCTCGGCGGCCAGGCGGGCGGCGAGCTTCTCGGACACGGCGACCGAGCGGTGCTTGCCGCCCGTGCAGCCGATCGCGATCGTCACGTAGCGCTTGCCCTCACGCCGGTACCCGGTCGCGATCAGCCGCAGCAGCTCGGCGTACCGGTCGAGGAACTCCTTGGCGCCCGGCTGGTTGAAGACGTACGCCGACACCTCCTCGTTGAGGCCGGTGTACGGGCGCAGCTCCGGCACCCAGTGCGGGTTGGGCAGGAACCGCATGTCGGCGACCAGATCGGCGTCGACCGGCAGGCCGTACTTGAAGCCGAACGACATCACGGTGGCCCGCAGCTCGGGCTCCTCCTCGCCGGCGAACTGGGCGTCCATTTTGGCGCGCAGCTCGTGCACGTTGAGGCTGGAGGTGTCGATCACCAGGTCGGCGTCGCCACGCAGCTCGCGCAGCAGCTCCCGCTCGGCGGCGATGCCGTCCACGATCCGGCCGTCGCCCTGGAGGGGATGCGGGCGGCGCACCGACTCGAAGCGGCGGACCAGGGCGTCGTCGGAGGACTCCAGGAAGACGATCCGGCGGGTGACGCCCCGGCTGTCGAGATCGGCGAGGGACTCGCGCAGGTTGTCGAAGAAGCGCCGGCCGCGCACGTCGACGACGACCGCGATCCGCGCCACGTTGCCCTGGGAGCGAGCGCCCAGTTCCACCATGGTGGGGATGAGGGCTGGCGGGAGGTTGTCCACGACGAACCAGCCGAGGTCCTCCAGGCACTTCGCCGCCGTGGAACGGCCGGCTCCCGACATGCCGGAGATGATCACCAGCTCGGGGATGGCCGCCTCGGGCACCCCGGCAGCGGTGGCGTCCGTACTCACTTCTGCTCCGTTTTCCTGGACCGCGTCGGCTTGCGCCTCCTGCGGCTGATCCTGGCGTGCCTCGTTGTGCGTTTCCTCGGGCTCGCCCTGCGTTTCGCTGAACGCCGGATCTCGCTGTGCTGTGGGCTGTGCGTCGCGCTCGGTCATCTCTCCTGGCCCCGTCGATCGTCCGGGGCGCCCGCGGGTACGGGCTCCCCCGAGGCGTCCGCCGTCGTCTCGGGCGCCTCGTCTTCCCTGTCATCCATGATCTCTCCGGTCGCCGTGTTCACGGCGGGTGCGGCCGGGGCCGCCTGGGCGAGGGCCACGGCGATGGTCTCGGCCGTCTTGCGGCCTATCCCGGGCACTTCCTGGATCTGTTCGATTGTGGCGGACCGCAGCTTCTTCACCGAGCCGAAATGCTTGATCAACGCCTGTTTGCGGGTCTCGCCGAGCCCCGGTACGTCGTCCAGGGGGCTGGAACGGAAGCGCTTGGCCCGTTTGGTGCGCTGGTAGGTGATGGCGAAGCGGTGTGCCTCGTCACGGATGCGCTGGAGCAGGTAGAGGCCTTCGCTGGTGCGGGGCAGGACCACCGGGTCGTCGTCCCCCGGCAGCCAGACCTCTTCGAGGCGCTTGGCGAGGCCGCAGACGGCGATGTCGTCGATACCGAGCTCGTCGAGCGCCCGCTGGGCGGCGGCGACCTGCGGCTGACCGCCGTCGACGACCACGAGCTGGGGCGGGTAGGCGAACTTCTTGGGACGGCCGTCCTCGTCCTTGAAACCGTTCACGGAGGCGGCTCCGAGATCGGTCGCGGGGCTGCCGGATACCGCGGTGGCGTCGGATTCCGCGGTGGCGTCGGATTCCGTGCCGGTGTCCTCGGCTTCCGTGCGGGTGTCCTCGGCTTCCGTGCGGGCGTCCTCGGCGCCGTCCTCCGCCCACTCGCCGGTCCGCTCCTTCTCGGCGAGGTAGCGGCGGAAGCGGCGGGTGATCACCTCGTGCATGGAACGCACGTCGTCCTGGCCGGCGAAGCCCTTGATCTGGAAGCGGCGGTACTCGCTCTTGCGCTGCAGGCCGTCCTCGAAGACGACCATGGAGGCCACCACGTCGTCGCCCTGGAGGTGCGAGATGTCGTAGCACTCGATGCGCAGCGGGGCGCTGTCCAGGTCCAGGGCGTCGGCGATCTCCTCCAGCGCGCGCGAACGGGTGGTGAGGTCGGAGGCACGCTTGGTCTTGTGCAGGGCGAGCGCCTGCTGGGCGTTGCGCTGCACGGTCTCCATCAGGGCCTTCTTGTCGCCGCGCTGCGGGATGCGCAGCGAGACGTTCGAGCCGCGGCGGCCGGTGAGCCACTCCTGGACCGGCTCGACCGGCTCGGGCAGGGCCGGGACCAGCACCTCCTTGGGGACGGCGTCGCCGGTCTCCTCGCCGTAGAGCTGCTGGAGGGCGTGCTCGACGAGAGCCCCGGTGGTGACGTCCTCCACCTTGTCCGTCACCCAGCCGCGCTGGCCGCGCACGCGGCCGCCGCGCACGTGGAAGATCTGGACGGCCGCCTCCAGCTCGTCCTCCGCGACGGCGATGAGGTCGGCGTCGGTCGCGTCGGCGAGCACGACCGCGTTCTTCTCCATGGCCTTCTTCAGGGCCTCGATGTCGTCGCGCAGCCGGGCGGCCCGCTCGTACTCCATCTCCTCGGCGGCCTCCATCATCCTGTTCTCCAGGCGGCGGAGGTAGGTGCCGGTGCGGCCGGCCATGAAGTCGCAGAACTCCTCGGCCAGTTCGCGATGCTCCTCCGGCTCGATCCGGCCGACGCAGGGGGCCGAGCACTTGCCGATGTAGCCGAGCAGGCAGGGGCGGCCGGTGCGGGCGGCGTTCTTGAACACCCCGGCCGAGCAGGTGCGCACCGGGAACACGCGCAGCAGCAGGTCGACGGTGTCCCGGATCGCCCACGCGTGGCCGTACGGCCCGAAGTAGCGCACGCCCTTCTTCTTGTGACCGCGCATCACCTGGACCCGCGGGAACTCCTCGTTCATCGTCACCGCGAGGTACGGGTAGCTCTTGTCGTCGCGGTACTTCACATTGAAGCGGGGGTCGTACTCCTTGATCCAGGAGTACTCCAGCTGGAGCGCCTCGACCTCCGTGGACACCACGGTCCACTCCACGGACGCCGCGGTGGTGACCATCGTCCGGGTGCGGGGGTGCAGGCCCGCCAGGTCCTGGAAGTAGTTCGCCAGGCGCTGGCGCAGGCTCTTCGCCTTTCCGACGTAGATCACCCGGCGGTGCTCGTCACGGAACCTGTACACCCCGGGAGTGTCCGGGATCTGTCCCGGCTTGGGGCGGTAGCTGGAGGGGTCGGCCATGTCTCACACCCTACTGGCGAGCACCGACACCGCGACGAGCCTGTGGACAACCGTCGGCGGGGCGGGCGGGGTGGGCGGAGCGGCGGGGGCTTCGGGGACTCCGGGAGCAGAGCCGACGGGACGGAGAGGCCGAGCCGACGGGACAGAGACGGGCAGCAAGGCTGCCAGGGCTTTCGGGACGCCCCGTCGAGTGGGCGCCGGGGACGCGTGGCCGGTGGCAGCTGCGCACCGGCGGCGGGCCGGGGATCGCGGAGGTACGGCGACGCACTGTGGGGAGATAGACCGTTGCACTGTCGGAACTCGGTGCGAGGACTCCGCGCCTCCGGGCGAGCACGGCGGCCAGCCGGCCCCGTGGCCTCCCGCCCGCTGCCCCTGCCCACCTGGAGAGCGGGTCGCGAAATCGGACACCTCGGCGACATCGCGAGCCGTTCCCGCATGCCGCAGGCGCGGGCCCGGTGCGCGGCCGGTCCGGCGCGGCTTCGCCGGTCGTCACGGATCTTGCTCTGCTTCCTCCCCAAATCACCCCCTCGCCCGCCGACGATCTCCGGCCTCCTGGCCGAGAGCGGCACGGCCGCGACCGCACGGTTCCGTCGGTGGACGGGGTCGTGCCCCGGCCAGGTGGGCGCTCTCGACCGGCCGAAGGTGTTGTCGGGGCTTGGTCAACACGCTTCAATGCCTGGGAACTCGGGGCCGTGAGCGACGGCCTGCGGACGCGGCCTGCCCAGGTGCGGCCGCCCCGGCGCCGACGGGGTGGCCCCGAACCGCGCCAACGGCCTGACCAGCCGTTGAACCCCCCGACAGAAAGGCCCCCTGCATGCGGCACGGCACACAGCACGCGGACGTCGCGACCGCGGAACTGGACTCGGCCCTGCGCGGCGGCCCCTTCCATGTGGCCCTGCGCGCCGCGATCGCCGCCCGCGGGCTGCCGCTCCAGCGCGTGCAGCACCACCTGTCCCGCTACGGCGTCAAAGTGGGCGTCACCAGCCTCAGTTACTGGCAGCAGGGCGCCCGCCGGCCCCAGCGCCCGGAGTCGCTGCGGGCCGTCCGCGCGCTGGAGGAGATCCTCCAGCTCCCGGACGAGTCCCTGATCCGGTTGCTCGCCGAGACCCCCGACCAGGAGTCTGCCGAGCGCCGCCCCGCCGCCCGCTCCTACCGCTCCCTGGTCGAGGCCTGCGACGTCATCGACCGGATGCAGGCCGAGCTCGGCTGGTCCCTCGACGGCGGCCTGCACACCCTGGGACACCACGAGCGGGTGCGGATCGGTGCCCACCGTGAACTGGCCGCCCGCGAGTCGCAGCACATCGTGCGCGCCCACCGGGACGGCGTCGACCGCTTCGTGGCCGTCCACCACGGCGACCCCGGCTGTGCCCCGCAGCACATGACCGTGCGCGCGCTGGAGAACTGCCGCGCGGGACGTGTCCGCGCGGACCCCGAGACCGGCCTCCTCGTCGCCGAACTCCTCTTCGGCACGCGTCTGCGCTCCGGCGACACCTTCCTCTTCCGCTACGCCGTCGAGGACGGCACGGCCGGTGTCTCACGCGAGTACGTCCGCGGTTTCGGCTTTCCGGGCGGCCAGTACACCCTTCAGGTGCGTTTCGCCGCCGACGCACTGCCGACCCGCTGCCACCGGTTCGCCCAGCACTCGGCGGCGGCCCCCCGCGGCGGCCGACAGACCCTGCCGCTGAGCGGGCTGCACCGCTCCGTCCACCTGGTCGAGCCCCGGGTACGGCCGGGGCTGCTGGGGATCGGCTGGGACTGGGAATGAGCCGGAGCTGAGACCCGGCCCCCGGGTCAGGCGCCGGGGCCCGCCACGATCCGGCCGTTCGACGCCCTGACCGGCAGTTCGTTCAACGGCTCGGTGGCCGGCGACCGCACCACCTTCCCGGTCACGGCGTCGAACTCGCTGCCGTGGCAGGGGCAGACCAGGGTCGTGCCCTGGAGTTTGTTGATGGGGCACCCCGCGTGCGTGCAGACCGTGCTGTACGCCTTCAGCACGCCCGCGGCGGACCGGCTGACGACCACGTTGTGCTCCCGGTAGAGCCGGGCGCCGCCCGCGGCGACCTCGCTCTCGGCTCCGAGGTCGACCGGCGCGGTCGGCGTGGCCTCCGCCGTGGCCGCACCGCCGGGTGCCTTGCAGGCGGCCGCCCCCAGTCCGGCGACCGATGTGACGGCGGCTCCGCGAAGGACGCTACGACGGCTCGTGAAGGGGCGGGCGGGCACGAGGGGCTCCTGGTGGATCGGGGCGGTTCGGGACTCCGGGAGACAGCCGCCCGGAACCGCGCGGGACGACACTACCTGGGCGGATCGTCCCGCTTCGGGGTGGGGGCGTTGAGGGCGAGGATCACTCGATGGCGCGTAAACGCTTACGCAAGCGTTTACGCGGCCCTGCCGGATGGGGTAGCTTCCGGCCGAAGGCCCCGCGGGCGGCTCGATCGGGACCGACGTATCGATCGGACCCGGAGCCCGAGCCGGAACCACAGAGCCCTTGCCCTGGGCGGGAAGCGACGAGGGGAGCCTCATGCCCACCATGGCCGACGTCGCCCGGAGCGCCGGTGTCTCCGTGGCGACCGTCTCCCATGTGCTGAACGACACCCGCCCGGTGCTGCCCCACACCCGCCAGGCCGTGCTCGACGCCATCGAGGAACTGGGCTACACGCCCAACACCCTCGCCCGCTCCCTGGTCACGTCCCGCACCCGTTCCATCGGGCTCGCGGTGTCGGCGATCAGCAACCCCTACTTCACGGAGCTCCTCCAGGGCGTCGAGGCCGCTGCCCTGGAACACGGCTACAGCCTGCTCATCGCCGACCCGCACGACGACCCCGAGCACGAGCGCAAGGTGGTCCAACTCCTCCACGAACGCCGCGTCGACGGCCTGATCGTCGCCCCCTCCGCCGACCCGCGCGCACTCCTCGCCTACCTCGGCCGTCATGCCGTGCCGACCGTCCTCCTCGACCGGGTCGTCGACGGCCGCGCGGCCACCACCTCGCCCTTCGACCAGGTCTGCGCCGAGAACACGGAGCCGACGGCCCGGCTCGTCACCCACCTCGCCGGTCTCGGGCACCGGCGGATCGGCCTGGTCGCGGGCCTGCCCGGGCTGAGCACCACCGGCGAGCGGGTCGTCGGCTACCGGCAGGGACTGGTCACGGCCGGGCTGCCGCCCGACGAGGACCTGATCGTCCCGGGGAACTCGGAGTCGGCGGGCGCCGCGCAGGCCACCGCCGCCCTGCTGTCGCTGGCTGCCCCGCCCACGGCGCTCGTCACCGCCAACAACGCGATGACCATCGGCGCCCTGCGCGCCCTGCGCGCGCAGGGCCTCTCGGTACCGGACGACATCGCCCTGTGCTGCTTCGACGACTTCGCCTGGGCCGACCTCTTCTCGCCCCGGCTCACCGCCATCGCCCAGCCCAGCCGGGAACTCGGCGCCGAGGCGGTCCGGGTGCTCCTGGAACGGCTGGCCTCACCGGGCCGGCCCGCCCGGACCGTACGGCTCCCCTGCGCCTTCGTGCACCGGACGTCGTGCGGGTGCCGGGAGGAGGACGCCGCGGGACCCCCTGGCACTCACTCCTGGCAACCCAAGCGTCTTCACCACCCGGGAAAGGACCCCTCTCGTGATCGTCGTCGCCGGTGAAGCACTGATCGACTTGGTACCGCAGGGCACGGGCGCCCTCGCGGCCCTGCAGCCGGCGCTCGGCGGCGGGCCGTACAACACGGCCGTGGCCCTCGGCCGCCTGGGCTCCCCCACCGCGTTCTGCTCCCGGGCTTCCCGTGACGCCTTCGGCGAGGCCCTGCTGGACGGGCTACGGCGGGCGGGTGTGGACGTCTCCCTGGTGGAGCGCGGCCCGGAACCGACCACCCTCGCGGCCGCCACGATCGACCCGCGGGGCTCCGCCTCGTACTCCTTCTACGTCGAAGGCACGGCCGACCGCCTGTTCACCGCCCCCGCCGTCCTCCCCGCCGCAACCCGGGCCGTCTCCTTCGGCACGCTCTCGCTCGTCCTGGAACCGGGGGCGAGCGCCTATGAGGAGCTGATGCGCGACGCGGCCGGGCAGGGCCTGTTCACCGCACTCGACCCGAACATCAGGGCGGGTCTGATCGCGGATCCGGACGCCTACCGGGCCCGTTTCAAGAGCTGGTTGCCCTCGGTGACGCTCCTCAAGCTCTCGGAGGAGGACGCCTTGTGGCTGGGCGGCACCCCGCACGAATGGCTGACGGCGGGGCCCTCGGCCGTGGTGATCACCCACGGCGGTGACGGTCTCAGTGCCTTCACCCAGGACGGCACCGTGTACGCCGTCCCCGGTGAGGAGGTCGCCGTCGTGGACACGATCGGCGCCGGTGACACGGTGAACGCGGCTCTGCTGCACGGGTTGGCCGCTCAGGACGCCCTCTCCGCCGAGGCGCTCCTGGGACTGGGCGCCGACGGCTGGACGAGGCTGCTGCGATTCGCGGCGCGCGCGGCAGCGATCACGTGCTCCCGGGCGGGTGCGGAGCCGCCGCACGCCTCCGAGCTCGAAGGCTTCTCTCTCTGACTCGCTGTTGAGGGGTCAAGGTCCGTCGTGGCCGCGGAAATCGGGCGGCTGATCGTGGAACGAGCGGCGCCCCACGGGAAGTTCCCGTGAGGCGCCGCGTTTCATCCGATCCACCCGGATCCGCCTGGATCTGCCGGAGCAGGTGCGCGGGCGGATCCTCAGGCCTTGCGGGCCCGCGTCGTCGTCTTCTTCGCGGGCGTCGCCTTCTTCGTGGCACCGGCCGCCTTCTTCGTGACCGTGTTGTCGGCGGTCGTCGCGGTCGCCGTCTTCCTCGCCGTCGACTTCGCCGCGACCGTCTTCTTCGCCACCGTCCTGCGCGGTGCCTTCACCGAACTGGCGTCGCTGATGCGGTCGGCGCCGAGAATCTCGCGCAGGAACTTGCCGGTGTGGCTGGCCGGGACGCCGGCGACCTCCTCGGGTGTGCCCTCCGCGACGACGAGTCCGCCGCCGGCGCCGCCTTCCGGCCCCATGTCGACGACCCAGTCGGCGGTCTTGATCACGTCGAGGTTGTGCTCGATGACGATGACCGTGTTGCCTTTGTCGACGAGACCGCCGAGGACCTTCAGCAGCTTGCTGATGTCCTCGAAGTGCAGACCGGTGGTCGGCTCGTCCAGGACGTAGACCGTGCGCCCGGTGGAGCGCTTCTGCAGTTCGCTGGCGAGCTTCACACGCTGTGCCTCACCGCCGGACAGCGTGGTCGCGGACTGGCCGAGACGGACGTAGCCGAGACCGACGTCCTTCAGCGTGTTCAGGTGACGGGCGATCGACGGGACGGCCTCGAAGAACCCCGTGGCCTCCTCGATCGGCATGTTCAGGACCTCGGAGATGGACTTGCCCTTGTAGTGGACCTCCAGGGTCTCCCGGTTGTACCGGGCGCCGTGGCAGACCTCGCACGGGACGTAGACGTCCGGGAGGAAGTTCATCTCGATCTTGATGGTGCCGTCGCCCGCGCAGTTCTCGCAGCGGCCGCCCTTGACGTTGAAGGAGAAGCGGCCCGGCAGGTAGCCGCGGACCTTCGCCTCGGTGGTCTCGGCGAACAGCTTGCGGATGTGGTCGAAGACGCCGGTGTACGTCGCCGGGTTCGATCGCGGGGTGCGGCCGATGGGCGACTGGTCGACGTGCACGACCTTGTCGACGAGGTCGTCGCCGTCCACGCGCGTGTGCCGGCCGGGGACGTTCCGCGCGCCGTTCAGCTCGCGGGCCAGGTGCGTGTACAGGATGTCGTTGACCAGTGTCGACTTGCCGGAGCCGGACACGCCCGTGACGGCCGTGAACACGCCCAGCGGGAAGGACACGTCGATGTCCTGGAGGTTGTTCTCGCGGGCGCCGTGCACGGTGAGCCGGCGGGACGGGTCCTGCGGGCGGCGGATGTCGGGCAGCGGGATCGACTTCCTGCCGGACAGGTACTGGCCGGTCTGCGACTCCGCGTTGACGAGCAGCTCCTTCAGGGAGCCGCTGTGCACGACCTTGCCGCCGTGCTCGCCGGCGCCGGGGCCGATGTCGACGACCCAGTCGGCGACCTTGATGGTGTCCTCGTCGTGCTCGACGACGATGAGCGTGTTGCCCATGTCACGGAGCCGGACCAGCGTCTCGATCAGCCGGTGGTTGTCGCGCTGGTGCAGGCCGATCGACGGCTCGTCGAGGACGTAGAGGACGCCGACGAGGCCGGAGCCGATCTGGGTGGCCAGGCGGATGCGCTGGGCCTCGCCGCCGGACAGGGTGCCGGCCGCGCGGTTCAGCGAGAGGTAGTCCAGGCCTACGTCGACCAGGAACCGGAGCCGCTCGTTGACCTCCTTCAGCACGCGCTCGGCGATCTTCTTGTCGCGTGCGTTGAGCTTGAGCTCGCCCAGGAAGTCCGCGCAGTCGCTGATGGACATGCCCGAGACCTCGGCGATCGACTTCTCCATGATCGTGACCGCGAGGACGAGCGGCTTCAGGCGCGTGCCCTGACACGTCGGGCAGGGCACCTCGCGCATGTAGCCCTCGAAGCGCTCACGGCTGGCGTCGCTCTCGGCCTCGCTGTGCCGACGCTTGACGAACGGCACCGCGCCCTCGAAGGGCGTGGTGTACACGCGCTCGCGGCCGTACCTGTTGCGGTAGCGGACCTCGATCTGCGTCTTGTGGCCGTAGAGCAGGGCCTTCTTGGCGCGCTGCGGCAGGCCGGCGAAGGGGATGTCCATACGGAATCCCAGCGCGTCCGCGAGGGCGCCGATCAGGCGGCCGAAGTAGTCCTTGGTGTGGCCGTGCGACCAGGGGTGAATGGCACCCTCGTCGAGCGACTTGTCCTCGTCCGGGACGATCAGCTCCGGGTCGACCTCCATGCGCGTGCCGATGCCGGTGCACTCGGGGCAGGCGCCGAAGGGCGAGTTGAAGGAGAAGGAGCGGGGCTCCAGCTCCTCGAAGGACAGGTCGTCGTACGGGCAGTACAGGTGCTCCGAGTACATGCGCTCGCGCTCCGGGTCGTCCTCGGGGAGGTCGACGAAGTCGAGGACGACCATGCCGCCGGACAGGCCGAGCGCGGTCTCCACGGAGTCGGTGAGGCGGCGCTTGGCGGTGTCCTTCACCGTGAGGCGGTCGACGACCACCTCGATGGTGTGCTTCTCCTGCTTCTTCAGCGTCGGAGGCTCGGAGAGCTGAACGGTCTCGCCGTCCACGCGCGCGCGGGAGTAGCCCTTGGTCTGGAGGTCGGCGAAGAGGTCGACGAACTCGCCCTTGCGCTCGCGCACCAGCGGCGAGAGCACCTGGAAGCGGCTCCCCTCCGGCAGCTCCAGGACCTTGTCCACGATGGCCTGTGGCGACTGGCGGGAGATCGGGCGGCCGCACTCGGGGCAGTGCGGCTTGCCGATGCGCGCGAAGAGCAGCCGCAGGTAGTCGTAGACCTCGGTGATGGTGCCGACCGTCGAGCGCGGGTTGCGCGAGGTCGACTTCTGGTCAATGGACACCGCCGGGGACAGACCCTCGATGAAGTCCACGTCCGGCTTGTCCATCTGGCCGAGGAACTGGCGGGCGTACGAGGAGAGCGACTCCACGTAGCGACGCTGGCCCTCGGCGAAGATCGTGTCGAAGGCCAGGGAGGACTTGCCCGACCCGGACAGACCCGTGAAGACGATGAGCGAGTCACGAGGCAGGTCGAGCGAGACGTTCTTCAGGTTGTGCTCGCGCGCGCCACGGACGATGAGACGGTCGGCCACAGCCGGTCCGCACCTTTCTTGAGAGAAGTGACAGGGGCAGGGCCCCGTGCTTCTTCAGACTAGGGGGAGCCACTGACAACGCCGGTCGGATTCCTGGATGCGTAAACAATCCCGGACCATCCAGCATGCCCGACGCCGCCACCGACGATATAGCACGCGCATTCGATTTACGGAGCCAGTGCGAAACCTTCACCCGAACGTGTGGCGGGGCTACTGTCAGCCCCATGATTGATCACGCTCATGACCTGGCGTCTGTACAGGAAGCGACCGAACGGCTACTCACCGCAGCCGCCGCACTGGACAACGCGGCCGGCGCGCGACCGTCACGGCTGCCCGGCTGGACGGTCGGCCACGTCCTGGCACACCTCGCCCGGAACGCGGACGCGCTCGCCAACGTGCTGGGCGGACGTCCCATGTACGTCTCCGCGGAGGCGCGGGACGCCGACATCGAGCGGGACGCGCCGCGCGCGCTCCACGTCCAGCTCGACGACCTGCGCGCGAGCCACGCCGGATTCCGGGCCCGGGCGGCCGAGCCCGCGGACTGGTCGCGCACGGTGGAGCTGCGCAACGGGGTCACCGACACCGCGGCGCGGGTGCCGTTCCGCCGCTGGGCCGAGGTCGAGCTGCACCATGTCGATCTCGGGATCGGGTACGAGCTGGAGGACCTCCCGGAGGAGTTCACCGAGCGGGAGATCGACTTCCTGGCGGACCGCTTCGACGGGCACCGGGAGGTCCCCTCGACCGGTCTGCGCAGCCACAGCGGCCAGGTCTGGACGACGGGCGGCGGCGCGCCGGGAGGTCCCATCGCCGTCGAGGGATCCGCCGCCGACCTGCTGGGCTGGCTCGCCGGCCGCCGCGACGGCTCGGCCCTGGTCGTGAAGGGCGGCGCGCTGCCCGCACTTCCGCCGCTGTAACGCGCGTGCAGCGCGCGGCGCATCGGCGCCCGCTCCCCGCTATAGGCTGATCGCCATGACGTACAGCGGAGAGGTCACGGTCGGCGGACCGGCGGACGTGCACGAGCTCAAGGACCTGATGATCACCAAGATCGCGGTCGGGCCGATGGACAACAACGCCTATCTGCTGCGCTGCCGCGCCACCGACGAGCAACTGCTGATCGACGCGGCCAACGACGCGGAGACGCTTCTCGGCATGATCGGTGACGACGGCATCGCGTCCGTCGTCACCACGCACCAGCACGGCGACCACTGGCAGGCGCTGGCCGAGGTGGTCGCCGCCACCGGCGCGCGGACGTACGCGGGCCGCGAGGACGCCGCCGGCATCCCGGTCACCACCGACGTCCCCGTCGGCGACGGCGACGTGATCCGGGTCGGCCGCGTCGAGCTGACCGCCCGCCATCTGGTCGGTCACACCCCGGGCTCCATCGCGCTGGTCTACGACGACCCGCACGGCCATCCGCACGTCTTCACCGGGGACTGCCTCTTTCCCGGCGGTGTCGGCAACACGCGCAAGGACCCGAAGGCGTTCGCCAGCCTGATCCACGACGTCGAGACGAAGATCTTCGACGTCCTGCCGGACGAGACGTGGGTGTACCCGGGGCACGGCAACGACACCACGCTGGGCGCGGAGCGGCCGCACCTGCCGGAGTGGCACGCGCGCGGGTGGTGAGCGCGGGGCCCGGGTGGTGAGCACCGGGCCCAGGTGGTGAGCGCAAGGCCGGGTAGTGAGCGCGGGCGCGTGCACCTTCGCGCGCGCCCCGTGTGAACGGTTCGCACGCGTCGACCTCCGGCGCACGCTCCCCGCGCGCGCCCTCGCGCGGTCAACTGGGGTCAGCCCCGCACAGGATGACGGCTCCTGCGCGGTACGGGCCGCCGGTCATCATTCCCCGCCCTCGACCGGCGGCCCCGGCGTGTCCGCTCTCCCCCGCGCGGCGTTCACAGGACCGCAACACCCGTTCCCAGTATGCGGACAAACACCCGCTTGACGTGGACAAACGCGGCGTTCGCTGTCACTCTCCCGCCATGCACCCTGCCCCGAGCGCGCTGCGCCGCGCTGCCGCCGCTGCCACCATAGCCCTGCTCGCCACCGCCGTCGGCTGCGCTCCGCAGCCGGACGACAAGGCGTCCGACGGGTCCTCCTCGTCCGCCGGAACTACCTGCGCCAAGGGCAAGTTGGCCACCCAGACCTCCGGCAAGCTGACGATCGCGACGGACGAACCGGCGTACGAGCCGTGGTTCAAGGACGACAAGCCGGCCAACGGCGAGGGCTTCGAGTCGGCGGTCGCGTACGCCGTGGCCAAGCAGCTCGGGTACGACAAGAGCGCGGTCGTCTGGCAGAGCGTGCCGTTCAACAAGGCGTTCGCGCCCGGTGTGAAGACCTTCGACTTCGACATCAACCAGGTGTCCATCAGCGCCGAGCGCAAGAAGGCCGTGGACTTCTCGTCCGGCTACTACGACGTGCGCCAGGCGGTCATCGCGCTCAAGGGCAGCAAGGCCGCGAAGGCGACGAGCATCGCGGACCTGAAGGGGCTCAAGCTGGGCGCCCAGGTGGGCACGACGAGCCTCAACTACATCAGCGACGTGGTGAAGCCATCCCAGGAGGCGGCCGCGTACTCCAAGAACGACCAGGCCATCTCGGCGCTCAAGAACGGCCAGGTGGACGCGATCGTCACCGACCTGCCGACCGCCTTCTACGTCACCGCCGCCCAGGTGACGAACGCCAAGATCGTCGGCCAGTTCGAGAACCAGGGCGGCACGCCCGAGCAGTTCGGGCTCGTGCTGGACAAGGGCAGCGCCCTGACGTCCTGCGTGACGTCGGCCGTGGACGCCCTGCGCAAGGACGGCACCCTGGCGAAGCTGGACAAGCAGTGGCTGTCCGACGCCGTCGACGCTCCGGTGCTCAAGTGACGGTCACCATGGACGAGTCCGGCCAGGAGGGTGCGGACGACAAGGGCGACATGCCCGCCGGTGCCGCCGAGGGCGCCGACGGATACACCCCCTCCGGAAGGCGGCTGGAGCGGGAGCGCTACAAGCGTGCCCGCGCCCGGCGCGCGACCGCGATCGCCGCGCTGTCGACCCTGGTCACGGCCGTCGTCCTGTACGTGGTCGTGGTCAGCGCGCCGGGCTGGGAGCGCACCAAGGAGACCTTCTTCGACGGGCAGTACGCGCGCGAGGCGTTGCCCAAGGTCCTCGAAGGCCTGTGGCTCAACGTCCGGCTGCTGCTGATCTGCGGCGTGCTGGTGCTCGCCCTGGGCATGCTGATCGCCATCGCCCGTACGCTGCCGGGGCCCGTGTTCTTCCCCCTGCGGGCGCTGGCGGCGGCGTACACGGACTTCTTCCGCGGTCTGCCGCTGATCATCAACCTGATGATCGTGGTCTTCGGGGTACCAGCGCTGCGCCTCCAGGGCGTGACCGTCGACCCGGTATTGCTGGGCGGTGCGGCGCTGACGCTGACGTACTCCGCCTACGTCGCCGAGGTGTTCCGCGCGGGCATCGAGTCCGTGCACCCCTCGCAGCGCGCCGCGGCCCGCTCGCTGGGGCTGACCAACCGGCAGGCGCTGCGGTACGTGGTGCTCCCCCAGGCCGTGCGCCGTCAGGTGCCGCCGCTGCTGAACGACCTGGTGTCACTGCAGAAGGACACCGGGCTCGTGTCGATCGGCGGGGCGATCGACGCCGTACGGGCGTCCGACATCATCGCCCAGCGCAGCCTCAACTACACGCCGTACATCGTCGCCGGGCTGGTCTTCGTGGCGCTGACCATTCCGATGACCCGCTTCACGGACTGGGTGACGGCCCGGATGGACCGGCAGCGGGCCCAGGGAGGATCCATATGAGCGACGCGCCTGTGCTGCGCATGGAGTCCGTCCGCAAGACGTTCGGGGATTCGGTCGTGCTGCGGGACGTGGACCTGGAGGTCGCCCCGCACACGGTGACGGCGCTGATCGGCGCCTCCGGGTCCGGCAAGTCGACGTTGCTGCGCTGCGCCAACCTCCTGGAGGAGATCGACGACGGCGCGATCTGGCTGGACGGCGAGGAGATCACCGACCCGCGCGCCCACCAGGACGCGGTGCGCCGCCGTATCGGCGTGGTCTTCCAGGCGTACAACCTCTTCCCGCACATGACCGTGCTGGAGAACATCACCCTGGCACCGCGGCGGGTGCACGGCGTCTCCCGCGCGGAGGCCGAGGAGCGGGCCGGGGAGTTGCTGGAGCGCCTCGGGCTGGGCGACAAGGCCGACGCCTATCCGGACCGGCTGAGCGGCGGTCAGCAGCAGCGGGTGGCGATCGTGCGCGCCCTTGCGGTGCGGCCCCGGCTGCTGCTTCTCGACGAGATCACCGCCGCCCTCGATCCGGAGCTGGTGGGCGAGGTGCTCACCGTGGTCCGTGACCTCAAGGGCGAGGGGATGACCATGGTGCTGGCGACGCACGAGATGGGCTTCGCCCGGGACGTCGCCGACCAGGTCTGCTTCCTGGACGGCGGTGTCGTACTCGAACGCGGCACCGCCGAGCAGGTGTTCGGCGACCCGCAGCAGGAGCGCACCCGGCGTTTCCTGCGGCGGATCGTGGAGGCCGGTCGGCTCTGAGGCGCTACGCGTCCGCGGTCGCGGCGCCGACCAGTGCCGCGACCCGCTCCACGCCGAACACATAGCCCTGCACGCCGCATCCGGCGATCACTCCGTCGGCGCGCAGGGAGACGTAGGAGTGGTGCCGGAACGACTCGCGCTTGTGGATGTTGGAGATGTGGACCTCCAACACCGGCATGCTGTCACAGGTGTTGAGGGCATCCAGGATCGCGACCGAGGTGTGCGAGTAGGCGCCCGGGTTGATGACGATGCCGCAGTGGCCGAGGCGGGCCTCGTGGATCCAGTCGACCAGTTCACCCTCGTGGTTGGACTGCCGGAAGTCCACGGTGCCGCCGTGCGCGGCCGCCGCCTTGGCGCACAGGGCCTCGATGTCGGCCAGTGTGTCGGAGCCGTAGATCTCGGGCTGACGCTGTCCCAGCAGGTTGAGGTTGGGCCCGTTGAGGATCATGATCGGGGCGTTGGCCAGGGTGCGGGGCACGATTCCTCCGGTCCGTGGGAAATCCATGGAGAGACGAACGGCCCGGGAGGGACCGCTGCTCGGTCCGGTCTATCACGGTGCGCGGCGGCTCCTGTGAGGGGCGTCTCACCACCGCGCGCCCCCGTAACCAGCAATCACCCTGGGTAGTTGACGGAGCATGCATGATGCACGCACCGTAAGGGACCCCTCGATGCTGCGGCTGGCGGCCGCCTCGCTCACCGGGACCGCGATCGAGTTCTACGACTTCTTCGTCTACGGGACGGCCGCGGCGCTCGTCCTGGGACCACTGTTCTTCCCGACCTTCACGCCGCTCGCGGGGACGCTGGCGGCGTTCGGGACGTTCGGTGCGGGGTTCGTGGCCCGGCCGCTGGGCTCGGTGCTGTTCGGGCACCTCGGGGACCGGCGCGGCCGGCGTCCGGTGCTGGTCGCGTCCCTGCTGTTGACGGGCGCGTCGACGGTCTCGGTCGGGTTCGTGCCGGCGTACGACAAAATCGGGGTGGCCGCTCCCGTACTGCTGCTGGCGCTGCGCTTTCTGCAGGGGCTGGGGCTCGGCGGGGAGTGGGGCGGCGCGGTGCTGCTGACCGCGGAGCACGCGCCCGCCGGACGGCGCGCCCTGTGGTCGAGCTTTCCGCAGATCGGTCCGGCCGTCGGCTTCCTCCTCGCCAACGGCGTGATGCTGGCCCTGTCGGCGTCCCTGACGGACGCCCAGTTCGCGCAGTGGGGGTGGCGGGTGCCGTTCTGGGCGGCCGGGGCGATGGTTCTGAGCGGGCTGTGGCTGCGTTCGGCGCTCCCCGAGAGTCCGCAGTTCCTGGAGATCGAGGAGCCCGCGCGCATGCCGTTCGCCGAGGTCGTACGGCACCACTGGCGGCTGGTGCTGCTGACGGCGGGGGCGCTCGCGGTCGGGTACGCGGTGTTCTATGCGGTGACGACCTGGTCGCTGGCGTACGGCACGGAGCGGCTCGGGGTGAGCCGCACGGTCATGCTGACGTGTGTCATGGCCGCCGTCGTGGTGAAGGGGTCACTCACGCCGGTGGCGGCCCTGCTGGGCGACCGCTACGGGCGGCGGTCGCTGTGCCTGGTGGGGTGCACGGCCTCGGCGCTGTGGATGTTCCCGATGGTCGCGCTGCTCGCGACCGGACAGCCGCTGCTGATGTTCCTCGGGTTCACCGGTGCCCTGGTCGCCTTCGTCACCATGTTCGCGGTGGTCGCCGCTTATCTGCCGGAGTTGTACGAACCGCGGGTGCGCTGCACCGGTGCCGCGGTCGGCTACAACCTCGGCGGGGTCCTCGGGGGCGCGCTGACGCCGATCGTGGCGACGGCGCTGGCGGAGCACAGTGGTCGGGTGCCGTGGGCCGTGGGGGCGTATCTGACGGCGATCGCGCTGCTGAGCCTGGGGTGCTTCGCGCTGCTGCCGGAGACGCGTCCGGTGCCGGTGCCGGTGGTGGAGGTCGAGCCGGTCGCCGGGTGAGGACCGCCGGACCTGCTACGGGTTGATCGCCAGCTCCAGGTAGGCGGCGAACAGCACCAGGTGGACGCCGCCCTGCAGCGGTGTGGCCCGGCCCGGCACCACCGTCAGGGAGCTGACCACCACGGTCAGCGCGAGCAGCAGCATGTGCGTGGCGCCGAGGCCGAGCACCAGGGGGCCGGAGAGCCAGACGGAGGCGAGGGCCACGGCGGGGATGGTCAGGCCGATGCTGGCCATGGCCGAGCCGAGCGCCAGGTTGAGGCTGGTCTGCACACGGTCGCGGCGGGCCGAGCTCAGGGCTGCGATGGTCTCGGGGAGCAGGACCAGCAGGGCGATGACCACGCCGACCACGGCCTGGTGCAGACCGGCCGCCGCCACGCCGGACTCGATCGCCGGCGACACGCCCTTGGCCAGTCCGACGACCCCGACGAGAGCGAGGCCGAGCAGGCCGAGACCGACCCAAGCGGCACGTACGGACGGGGCCGCGGCATGGTCGTCGGCGGCGATCACCTCGCCCTGCCGGGTGATCGGCAGGAAGTAGTCGCGGTGCCGCACGGTCTGGGTGGCCACGAACAGGCCGTACAGGATCAGTGACGACAGGGCCGCGAAGGTCAGCTGGACGCCGGAGAACTCCGGGCCCGGTCTGCTGGTGGTGAAGGTCGGCAGTACGAGGCTGAGCGTGGCCAGGGTGGCCACGGTCGCCAGGGCGGCGCCGGTGCCCTCGGGGTTGAAGACCGCGGTGCCGTGGCGGAGTGAGGCGACGAGGAGACAGAGGCCGACGATGCCGTTACAGGTGATCATCACAGCCGCGAAGACGGTGTCCCGGGCCAGGGTGGAGCTCTTGTCGCCGCCGTCGACCATGAGGGTGACGATCAGGGCCACCTCGATGACGGTGACGGCGATGGCGAGGACGAGGGAGCCGAAGGGTTCGCCGACCCGGTGGGCCACGACCTCGGCGTGATGGACCGCGGCGAGGACCGATCCGGCGAGGACCACGGTCACCAGCGCGACGACCGCGCCGGGCAGACTGCGGCCCCAGGTGAACACGAGCAGGACGACCGCGAGCACCGGCACGAGGAACGTCCACCGGGTGGTGAGCGACCTGAGCCGAGTGATCATGCAGCGATGGTGGCAGAGGCGTACGGGCTTCGCATTCCGGTCCTTTCCGGCTCCCGGGGGCCTGCCGCCGGCGCGGCGCGGCCCCCGGGGCGTACGGGTCTGGTCGGTCGGGCCGATTACGTGAAGTCGGTCAGGTCCACGACGTCACAGTCGGTGAAGGACGGCGGCCGGGTGCACAGGGCGGCCATCTGCTCGGCGAACTTGCTCGTCTCGGGGTCGTCGCTGTTCTGCATGGCCTCCTCGTAGGAGTCGAACTCGATCACGCCGAGGTAGCGTCCCGGCCGGTTCCGGTCCCTGAGGATCAGGCGGCGCGCGGGGCCGTTCTCGCGGCCGGCGAGCCGGCTGCCCATCTCGTCGGCGAGGGCCTTCAGCTCGTCGATGCGGTCGGTCTCGAAGTCGATGATCTGGACGAATGTCACGGTTGCCTCCACCGGGCGGCGGCGCCCCCGGACCGGGGACGTTCCGCCACCCAACGAAGCATCCGGAGCGGTGGGTCGGCAATGCGCTTCGCACCGCTGCGCGGGGTGGTTGTTCCTACGTCCGACGTGGTCAGACGTCGATGCTGTCCTTCGGAGCGCCTTCGCTCCGCGCCTGCGCCGCCTCGGCCGCCGCCTGCTTCCTGGAGGCCCGCAGGCTGGTGATCGTGGTGACGATCAGGACCGCGCAGATCACGCCGAGCGAGACCGGGATGCTGATCTCCGGGACGTGGACGCCGGACTCGTGCAGCGCGTGCAGCACCAGCTTGACGCCGATGAAGCCGAGGATGATCGACAGGCCGTAGGACAGGTGGACCAGCTTCTTCAGCAGTCCGCCGATGAGGAAGTACAGCTGCCGCAGACCCATCAGCGCGAAGGCGTTGGCCGTGAAGACGATGTACGGGTCCTGCGTCAGGCCGAAGATCGCGGGGATCGAGTCCAGCGCGAACAGGACGTCGGTCGTACCGATCGCGAGCATCACGACCAGCATCGGGGTCATGACCCGCTTGCCGTTCTGCTGGATCCACAGCTTGGTGCCGTGATAGCGGTCGGCCACTCCGAACCTGCGCTCGGCGGCCTTGAGCAGCTTGTTCTCCTCGAACTCCTCTTCCTCCTGGTCGGCCCGGGCCTCCTGGATCAGCTTCCAGGCGGTCCAGATCAGGAAGGCGCCGAACAGGTAGAAGACCCACGAGAAGCTGGCGAGGATCGCGGCGCCCGCTGCGATGAAGACGGCCCGCAGCACCAGGGCTATGAGGACACCGACGAGCAGCACCCGCTGCTGGTACTGCGAGGGCACGGCGAACTTCGCCATGATCAGGACGAAGACGAAGAGGTTGTCGACGCTCAGCGACTTCTCGGTGATGAAGCCCGCGAAGAACTCGCCGGCGGGCTGGCCACCGCCGAAGACGAGCAGGCCGAGGCCGAAGAGACCGGCCAGGGCGATCCAGACGACGGTCCAGATTCCGGCTTCCTTGACGGACACGTCATGCGGCTTGCGGCCGATGAAGAAGTCGACCGCGATCAGGGCGGCCAGCCCCAGGATGGTGAGGACCCACAGGGTCACGGATACATCCACTGTTGCCTCCGGTTAGTGAACGGCAAAGATTCGACGTTGCGCTACCGGAGGTCTCTTCCACCCGGGACGGGCCGACGCCCCGGGATCCGACCGGATCCGTATTGACGGGTACGCCGCAGCAGACAGGGAGTACTCCCCTCCGTACGGAAAACACTACCCCAACCACCAAGGAAAGGTAAAGTGATTGACAAAAAAAAGATCAAATTGCCTGGTCAGAGGAGTTTACATGCGCTTGGTACGGGCTGCCGCGACCCGGGCCAGTACCTGCTGGAGCACCTGACTGCCAGGGGGCACGAGGCCGGGCTCGTACGTCCAGGCGTGCCCCACCCACGGGTCGGCCAGGTGATCGTCCGGTACCGGCGTGAGTCGCATCAGTGAACGCCAGAGCGGATCGAGCAACGGGCCGTAGGCGGCCGCGTCCTCGCGATCGGCGACCAGCAGGAGATGGACGCCGACGTCCGGGCCCTCGTCCGCGAGATAGCGCAGCTGGGTGACGGCCCGGTCGTCGAAGCCGTGCGGGAAGTCGTTCACGACCAGCAGCTGCCGCGAGGTGTCCAGACCGGGCGGCAGCGCGTCGGACGCACCGCCCCGCACCGCCATCTGCACCAGGTCGACGCGCTCCGTGAGCCGTCCCAGCACACCCGCCACACCGGCAGCGCCCGTCGCGGGTGGCGCGTCCAGCGCACCGGCCCCCGTCAGCGGTGCGAACGCGGACGCCCCGGCACCCGCCGGATCGATGACCTGCACGCCGAACTCCCCCGCCGGATGGACGGCGAGCAGCCGGGCCGCGAGCGCCACCGCCGTCTGCAGGGCGAGGTGCCGCAGCTCACCCGGCTCCTCGAACGGGGATGCGTCGGGCACGCCGCTGTCGATCCACAGGCCCCGCTCCAGGGGCAGCCGGACCAGCATCGGGATGCGCAGCGGGGCGCTCTCCGGGAGGTGGAGGTCGCCCAGCCTGACGGCCATCGGCGGCTCCGTCGGCACCCGGTAGCCGTGCCAGACCGGGTTGTCCCAGCGGGCGTACGCAGGCGGCAGCGCGGGCTCGACGACCTCGGACTCGGCGGTGAGCTGCGCGAGGTCCCGGTCGAGTGCCGCTCGCGCCTGGTCGACCAGCTGGGCCTGCCGGGCCTGGGCCGCCTCGCGGGCGGCGTCGCCCGCCGAGCCCAGGCGGCTGCGCGGGTCGGAGAGGACCTGGTCGAGCTCCTTCTCCATACGCGACTCGGCGAAGTCGACAGCACTACGACAGGCGGCGGTGGAGCGGGCCAGGTCCTCGAACATGCCCCAGACCTGGTTGTAGAGCCGCTCGTCCATGGACCAGCCGGCGGCGTCGCCCGCGACGGGCGGCGCGGGCCCGTCCGCCGGGGCCGGAGCCTCGGGGGCCGGGGGCGGGGGCGTCCGGCGGCGCTTCGGATGTGTGTAGTCGACGGGACCGCCGGTGGGAGTGGCGGCCGTCGGGACGCCCGGCCCGCCGGAAGCCGCGGAGCTGCCGCCGTCGTCGGGCGTCGGGACGGTGCCCGGCAGGTCGGGGCCGGTGACGGAGGCGGCCGTACGCCGGGAGCGGTCGGTGTCCGTGGTGCGGGCCGGGACCGAGCGGGCCAGGCCGCGCGCCACCGCGTCCTCGATCCCCCGGGCGAGTTCGGCGGCCTGGGGCAGGCCCTGGTCGGTGAGGAGCCCTGTCAGTCCCTGCGCGTAGCCCTGGCCGACCGCGCGGATCTTCCAGGCGGCCTGGCGGCGGTAGAGCTCCAGGACGACCACCGCCGACTCGGCGTCCAGGCCGGTGAGGGTGTAGCCGGCGACCTCGGTGCCGTCGAGGCCGGTGACCGCGGCGCGCGGTGCGGCGAGGGCGCCGAAGCGGAGCGGACCGCCGGGGGCGGCGGGCAGGGCGATCAGGACGCTGACCCGGTGCACGGTCTCGGGCATGGCGTCGAGGTCGACCGCGAGCCGGTGTTCGGCGGCCGCCTGCCGGGAGACCTCGATCCCGGGCAGCGTGGGCGCGCCCGGATGGGCCACCCCGTCGGCACCCCGTACGCGGCCGCCCTCGTCGGCGAGGGTGGCCCCGGCCACGACCGGCACGTCGGCCGAGATCCGGATCTCGATCCGGTTCCGCGAGAGCGGATGGTTCTGCCCGCGCACCAACTCGGCCGCCATTGCCCACGTCCCCCTGTGTGTCGTGTGCTCGTGTCCTCGTGTGCCGTCGGGCCACCGCTCAGCGCTCCGCTGGAAGTGCCGCGATATGCCGTCGGTCGACTGCGGCGCCCTCGTGGCTGGTCGCGCGGTTCCTCCCCCAGCCTTCGGCCGGGGTACCCCCAGCACCCCTTCGGTGGCGCTGCCGAACCGCAGTGGACTTCACCCGGACTGCTCAGAGGATCGGCAGGATCGCCGGCACCAGGTCCTGGAAGGTGCGGCCCTTGGCCGGGACGCCCAGGGCCGTCATCGTCCAGCCGGATCCCGACCGGTGCACCTTCGCCATGATCTGGGCGGTGTACTCGCCGCCGCCGTCGAGCGTGTAGCGGGCGAGTTCCTGGCCGGTGGTCTCGTCGACCAGTCGGCAGAAGGCGTTCTGCACTTCCTGGAAGGTCTGGCCGGTGAAGGAGTTGACGGTGAAGATGATCTGGTCGACGTGGACCGGCACGCGCGCGAGGTCGACGAGGATGGCCTCGTCGTCGCCGCCCTGACCCGCGCCGCCGACGAGGTTGTCGCCCGTGTGACGGACCGAGCCGTCGTCACTCACCAGGTGCCGGAAGAACACGACGTCGACGGGCTGCTTGTCGGCGAACAGCACCGCCGAGGCGTCCAGGTCGATCTCACGGGTGCGCGAACCGAACAGCCCGCGTCGGGGCGCCGCCTTCCAGCCAAGACCCATGCGGACCGCGCTCAGGGAGCCGCCGTCCTTCTTCTCCAGGCTGATGGCCTGACCCTTGGTCATGTTGACGGTCACGGCTGCTTCCCCTCGTCGAATGTCCCCGGTGGCCGCGAAGTGCGCGGTTGCCCGAAACCCTATGCAGCGCCACTGACAGCGCCGAACCCCGGCCCGCGCTTTGTGTCGGTCTTGCAACACTTCGCGCCCATACCGGGGTCCGGTGGCGGCCCAGGGGTCAGGCCAGGCCCGCCTCCCTCATCTGGCGCAGTTCCTTCTTCATCTCGGAGACCTCGTCTCGCAGCCGGGCCGCGATCTCGAACTGCAGATCAGCGGCGGCGGCACGCATACGCTCCGTCATCTCCTCGATCTGCTCGGCGAGTTCGGCGGCCGGGCGGTCGGTGGGCACCGTTTCCTTGGCCTTGCCCTTGGCGGCCTTGCCGGCCTTCGCACCCTTGGCCGCCTTGTCGCCCAGGGACGGAACGGGAGCCTTGGGCCCCTTGCCGTCCTTCAGCTTGCGATAGCCCGAGCCGAGCAGCTGTTCTGTGTCGACCTCTTCGCGGGCGATCTGCGCGACGATGTCGTTGATCTTCTTCCGGAGCGGCTGCGGGTCGATGCCGTTCGCCTTGTTGTAGGCGACCTGCTTCTCCCGGCGCCGGTTGGTCTCGTCGATGGCCTTCTCCATCGCCGGGGTGATCTTGTCGGCGTACATGTGGACCTCGCCGGAGACGTTGCGCGCCGCACGGCCGATGGTCTGGATCAGTGAGGTACCCGAGCGCAGGAAGCCCTCCTTGTCGGCGTCGAGGATCGCCACCAGGGACACCTCGGGCAGGTCGAGGCCCTCGCGGAGGAGGTTGATGCCGACCAGGACGTCGTACTCGCCGGAGCGCAGCTCGCGCAGCAGCTCGACGCGGCGCAGGGTGTCGACGTCGCTGTGCAGGTAGCGCACCTGGATGCCGAGCTCCAGGAAGTAGTCGGTGAGGTCCTCGGCCATCTTCTTGGTGAGCGTGGTGACCAGGACGCGCTCGTCCTTCTCGGTGCGCTTGCGGATTTCGTGCACCAGGTCGTCGATCTGGCCCTCGGTGGGCTTGACGACGACCTCGGGGTCGACGAGCCCGGTGGGCCGGATGATCTGCTCGACGACGCCGTCCGCGCGGGAGATCTCGTACGCGCCGGGGGTCGCCGACAGATACACGGCCTGCCCGATCCGCTCCTGGAACTCCTCCCACTTCAGCGGGCGGTTGTCCAGAGCGGAGGGCAGCCGGAAGCCGTGGTCGACGAGGGTGCGCTTGCGGGAGGCGTCGCCCTCGTACATGGCGCCGATCTGCGGCACGGTGACATGCGACTCGTCGATGACGAGGAGGAAGTCGTCCGGGAAGTAGTCGAGCAGGGTGTTCGGCGGGGAGCCGGGCAGGCGGCCGTCGAAGTGCATCGAGTAGTTCTCCACGCCGGAGCAGGAGCCGATCTGGCGGAGCATCTCGATGTCGTACGTGGTGCGCATGCGCAGCCGCTGGGCCTCCAGGAGCTTGCCCTGCTTCTCCAGCTCGGCCAGGCGCTCCCCCAGCTCCTTCTCGATGTCGTTGACGGCCCGCTCCATGCGCTCGGGGCCGGCGACGTAGTGGGAGGCCGGGAAGACGTACAGCTGCCGGTCGTCGCTGATGATCTCGCCGGTGAGCGGGTGCAGGGTGGACAGCGCCTCGATCTCGTCGCCGAACATCTCGATGCGCACGGCGAGCTCCTCGTAGACCGGGAAGATCTCGATGGTGTCGCCGCGGACGCGGAAGGTGCCGCGGGTGAACGCCAGGTCGTTGCGCGTGTACTGGATGTCCACGAAGCGGCGCAGCAGGTCGTCGCGGTCGATCTCGTCGCCGACCCGCAGCGGGACCATACGGTCGACGTACTCCTGCGGGGTACCGAGGCCGTAGATGCAGGAGACCGAAGCGACCACGATCACGTCGCGGCGCGTGAGCAGCGAGTTGGTGGCGGAGTGGCGCAGCCGCTCGACCTCCTCGTTGATCGAGGAGTCCTTCTCGATGTAGGTGTCCGACTGCGGGACGTAGGCCTCGGGCTGGTAGTAGTCGTAGTACGAGACGAAGTATTCGACCGCGTTGTTCGGAAGAAGCTCGCGGAACTCGTTGGCCAGCTGGGCGGCCAGCGTCTTGTTCGGCGCCATCACCAGGGTGGGGCGCTGGAGCTTCTCGATCATCCACGCGGTGGTGGCGGACTTGCCGGTGCCGGTCGCGCCGAGGAGGACGACGTCCTTCTCACCGGCCTCGATGCGCCTGGCCAGGTCGGCGATGGCCGCCGGCTGGTCGCCGCTGGGCTGGTACGGGCTGACGACCTCGAAGGGCGCCACCGTGCGTTCGATGTGGGAAACGGGCCGCATGGGTTCCACCGTACGACCCCGCGCTGACAACCGGTTCTGATCAGCGATTCTGCGGTGTGCGCGCGCTGTGGTGGCTCTGCTGACGGCCGACGCGGAGCTGCGGGCGGCGGCTCGGGTGGTGGGTGACCTCGTCGGCCGGGACGCCCGGCTTGTGCTCCACACGGAGCCGGTCGGGCTTGCCCGTGACCATCAGCGGGTCGAAGATCACGACGACGGCGGCCAGGCAGAGGAAGGCCAGCGGGCCGATCAGCATGGGGGCGAGCAGGGAGGCGGGAGAATCGCCCGGGGACGTCACACCGGCGCTGTGGAGGTGCACGGTGAGGGCGGCCATGCCGGTGTAGTGCATGCCGCTGACGGCGAGTCCCATGACGAGGCTCGCGCCGACGCTCCACAGGAAGCCGCGGACCTGCCCGGCCGCCCACAGGGCGGAGGTGGCCGCGACGACCCCTATCACGACCGACGCGGCCACCGTGAGCGTGTTGTACTCCAGGGTTCCGTTGAGGCGCAGCCCGGCCATGCCGAGGTAGTGCATCGAGGCGATGCCCAGGCCGGTGATCGTGCCGCCCGTGAAGAGCGCGGTTCCGGTGGCGCCCCGGTAGCCGACTATGAAGATCCCGACGCCCACCATGACGACGGCAAGGCCGAGGCTCGCGTAGGTGAGGGGTTTGTCGTAGTGGATCGGCGTCTCCTTGACGCTGAACCCCATCATGGCGACGAAGTGCATGGTCCATATGCCGGAGCCGATCGCCGCCGAGCCCAGGGCGAGCCAGGCGGGCCGCCAGGAGTGGGCCACCAGCATCGCCCGGGTCGTGCAGCGCAGCCCGAGAGCGCCACCGAGGCAGGCCATCAGATAGGCCACCAGCGGGGTGACGACCCCATAGCTGAATCCGTCGACCGTGCCCTGCATGCGCGGCTGCCCTTCACCCTTTGCGTCCCGGAATATGTGCAATGCGCCCCCGTCCCAGGACCGCCCGAGCGGTCAGGGTTGACGCAGAGAGTATGACCCGCACCGGAATGGTCGAACGATTTTCCGGCAAAGAAACACGCCCTTGCCGCAGTTGTGCGGCAACGGTGAGCGGGCTTGGGCGACTCCATTGAATCTGTGGCCATCCCGCACCCGACCGCTGTTGACTCACTGCTGTCACTCTTGTGCTGTCCGTATTCGCCCGACGTGAGGAGTGCGCATGCACGCGCGCGCAGTCGCCGCCACGGCCACCGCGCTGCTGGGAACGGCAGCCCTGCTGAGCCCCGTCCCCGCCGCCCGGGCCGGCGACGCCGCCGAACCCACGGTGCTCGCGCACCGGGGCGCCTCCGCCTACGCCCCCGAGAACACGCTGGCCGCCATCGACAAGGCGGCCTCGCTGGGCTTCACCTGGGTCGAGAACGACGTCCAGCGCACCAGGGACGGCCGGCTCGTCGTCATCCACGACGACAGCCTCCGGCGCACCACCGATGTCGCAAAGGTCTTCCCCGGCCGGGCGCCGTGGAAAGTGAAGGACTTCACCGCGGCCGAGGTCGCCCGACTGGACGCGGGCAGCTGGTTCTCCCCTTCGTACCGGGGCACGCGGGTGCCGACGCTGGCGCAGTACATGCGCCGGGTCGAGCACAACCACGAGAAACTGCTCCTGGAGATCAAGAACCCTGAGCTGTATCCCGGCATCGAGCGGCAGATCCTCGAGCTGCTGGGCAGCGAGGGCTGGCTGGACCGCCCGCATCTGGACCGGCTCGTCGTGCAGAGCTTCAGCGCGGACAGTCTGCGTACCGTGCACGATCTCCGGCCCGCCGTGACGACCGGATACCTCGGCACACCGTCCGTGGGGTCCCTGCACCGGTACGCGGGCTTCGTGGACCTGGTCAACCCGTCGGTGGACTCGATCTCCGCCGGCTATGTGAAGGACGTGCACTCGTTCGAGGGGCCGCACGGCAGGCCGCTTCACGTCTTCACCTGGACGGTGAACGACGCGGTCACCACCTGGAAGGCCGTCGGCTACGGCGTGGACGGGATCATCACCAACAAGCCGGACGTGGTACGGGCCGCGCTGTGCGCGAGCTGACCCGGGCTGGGGCGGCGGGCATTGTCAGTGGCGGGCCGTACGGTGGGGCGCATGGACAGCGAAGGGCAGTACGGGCAGCGGGTGGTGTGGGCCGTCGTGGGCACCGACATCGGTCCGCTGCTGCTCGCGGCGACCGGCAGCGGCCTGGTCAACGTGGTGTTCCACGCCACTGAGGCGGTGCGGGAGCGGACGGTGGAGCGGCTGGCGGCCCGGCTGGGCGGCGAGCCCGTCGAGGATCCCACGGAGCCGGTGCTGGCCGAGGCGATATCCCAGCTGCGGGCGTACTTCGCGGGCCGGCGGCAGGACTTCGACCTGCCGCCGGACTGGTCGCTGATCTCCGGCTTCAACCGGCAGGTGCTGCGCGAACTGGCCGCCGGGGTCCCCTACGGCACGGTGGTCGGGTACGGCGACCTGGCGGGACGCGTCGGGCAGCCCGGCGGGGCGCAGGCGGTGGGCGCGGCGATGGGCGCCAATCCGCTGCCGGTCGTCGTGCCCTGTCACCGGGTGGTGGAGAGCGACGGCGGGATCGGCGGGTTCGGCGGCGGTCTGGAGACCAAGCGGAAGCTGCTCGCCCTGGAGGGCGTACTGCCCGAACCGCTGTTCTGAGGCGTGGTCCCCGGGCCCTGGCGGTGCGGCGCCCCGCCGGTGCGGTCAGTCGTAGTGCCGTGCCTCGACGACGTTGCCGTCGGGGTCCCTGAAGTAGAAGTTGCGCGGGGCGGTGCCGCGGGCGCCGAAGGAGTCGTGTCCGATGTCGGTCATGGGGACGGCGTGCTCGGCGAGGCGGGCGCGCAGGGCGTCGAAGGCGTCGGACGGCAGGGACAGGCAGACGTGGTTCACGGGGTGGCCCGCGCTGCCGGTGGCGCCGGGGAGTGCCGGCATGCGCTCGGCGAGGGTGAGCGGCGCGAGGTCGATGATGGTCTCCTCGTTGACGCGTACGGAGGGGAAGGGCACCTCTCCCGCGGTGAACTCGGCGACCCGCAGCGGCTCCAGGCCGAGCATCCGCTCGTAGAAGCCGGCCGCGACGGCCGGGTCGGCGCCCCAGAGGACGACATGGTCCAGACGTGCCGGGTGATTCGTCATGCCGCCCAGGCTGGTGGCGTCCCCCACAGGCCGCAAGCGTTTAGCCGGGTACGGCCCCCGCCAGAGATGAGGGAAGACCGACGGACAGGAGGCAGGCGTGGTGCTGGTGGTGTCGGAAGAGGTCAGGGAGGCGCTCGGCGCGGGTCGCGCGGTGGTCGCCCTGGAGTCCACGATCATCGCGCACGGGCTGCCGCGCCCGCGCAACCTCCAGGTGGCACTGGAGCTGGAGGACACGGTACGGCGTGCGGGCGCGGTGCCCGCCACCATCGCCGTGCTGGACGGGCGGCCCCATGTCGGCCTGGACAAGGACCAGTTGGAGCGGATCGCCAACGAGGACGGGATCCGCAAGCTGGGCCACCGCGACCTGCCGCTCGCCGTGGCGGCGGGGGCGAGCGGGGCGACCACCGTGTCGGCGACGGCGCAGCTGGCGGCGCTGGCCGGCCTCCGGGTGTTCGCGACCGGCGGTCTCGGCGGGGTGCACCGTGAGTGGACGGCGACCCAGGACGAGTCCGCCGACCTGGGCCTGCTGGCACGCACCCGGATCACGGTGGTGTGCGCGGGCGTGAAGTCGATCCTGGACGTGCCGGCGACCCTCCAGCGCCTGGAGACCCTGGGCGTGGCCGTCGCCGGTTACGGCACGGACCGCTTCCCCGGCTTCTATCTGTCCGACTCCGGGCATCCGGTCGACTGGACGCTCGAGACCCCGGAGCAGGTCGCGGACGTCATGCGGGCGCAGGACGCGCTGGACGCGGCGGACTCGGCGGACTCGGCGCTGATCGTCGCCAACCCCGTTGCGGAGGCGGAGCAGCTCGACCCCGCGCTGCACGCGCGCGTGCTCGCCGACGCGCTGCACGCGTGCGACGCGGAAGGGATCGCCGGTCAGGCGGTGACACCGTTCCTGCTCGACTATCTGGTCCGGCACACGGACGGCGCCTCGCTGGAGGCCAATCTGGCGGCCGTGCGCGGCAACGTCGGGCTGGCGGCACGGATCGCCTCGGCGTGGGCCAGGGGGTGACGACCGAGCGGGCGTCGGCGCCGGGCGGGGGCGGGGCGCTGCTGGTCGTCGGGGACGTCGTCACCGACGTGGTCGCGCGGTACCGGGGGCCGCTCGCGGCCGGCACCGACACGGCCGCCGTGATCCGGACCCTGCCCGGCGGGGCGGGCGCCAATGTGGCCTGCTGGGCAGCGCACACGGGCTGTGCGGACGTACGGCTGCTCGGGCGGGTGGGCGAGGACGCGGCCCAGTGGCACGAGCGGGAGCTGGCCGCCGCCGGGGTGCGACCCCGGCTGGTGGTGGACCCCGAGGCCGCGACGGGGACGGTGATCTGCCTGGTCGACAGCGGTGCCTCGGCCGAGCGGACCTTCCTCACGGACAGCGGGGCATCCCTGCGGCTGGAGCCCGCCGACTGGTCGGACGCGCTGCTCGACGGCGTGGCCCGGCTGCATCTCTCCGGCTACCTGCTGTTCTCCGAACCGAGCCGGGCACTGGTGGCGACGGCCCTGGCGGCGGCCCGCGCGCGTGGCGTGCCGGTGAGCCTGGACCCGGCGTCGGCCGGGTTCCTCATGGCGCTGGGCGTAAACCGCTTTCTGGCGCTCGTCGAGGGGGTCGACGTCCTGCTGCCGAGCCGGGACGAGGCCTGTCTGCTGACGGGGCTGCCCGATCCGGCGGACGCCGCGGCCAAGCTGAGCCGCCAGGTGCCGCTGGTGGTGGCCAAGGCGGGGGCGGACGGCGCCCTGGTGGCCCGGTCGGGCGACGTCCTCGCCCGTGTCCCGGCCGCACCGGCGACGCCCCGGGACACCACGGGCGCCGGTGACGCCTTCACCGGGGCGTTCCTCGCCGCGCTGGTCGCCGGCCGGGATGCCCAGGAGGCGGCGGCGCTGGGCTGCAGGGCGGGCGCACGAGCGGTGGAACGCGTGGGTGCGAGACCGCCCGCCCGCGACCGACCAGGGCGGCCATGAGCCCGTACGGCTGGCCACGGCGCAGACCGCGGCCGGCGGGCTTACGCCTTGCGGCCCCACGCAGAGATCATCGGGGCCGTGGCAAGGTCCATGCCGCCCGTCGCCACGTTGGCCAGGTGCTGGTCGATGTCCTCGTCGGTGGCGAGGCCGGCCGTGACGAGCCGACCCCGGATCTGCCGGACGGTGGCGGCCTCCAGGGCGGTACAGGCGGGCGAGGCGACGGGGAAGTAGGCGTCGGCCTCCACGTCGTGCAGCCCGGCCTCGCGGAGCAGCCGCGGAAGCTTGCGGCCGTACGAGAGGTCGGCGCCGCGTTCGGCGAGGAGTTTGCGGAAGCCCTGGCGCAGGCGGTTGGCGAGCCGCTGCTCGGGGCCGTACTCGTAGGGGCAGGTGAGGGGCTGGAGGGCGGGGTCGGCGTCCTCGATCAGCAGTAGTCCGCCGGGACGCAGCGCCTTGATCATGGAGCGCAACGCCCGGTCCCGGTCCGGCACATGGACCAGGACGAGCCGGGCGTGCACCAGGTCGAAGCCCTCCCCCGGCGGCTCCTCGGCCCCGACGTCGTGGGTGCGGACCTCGACGGGCGCGTGGGCGGCCGTGGCGAGCAGCGAGGTGTCGATGTCGGTGGCGACGACCCGGCCCGTCGGCCCGACCTTCCCGGCCAGCCAGGACACCACGGAGGTGCCGCCGGCGCCGACCTCCCAGCAGCGCCACCCCGGTCCGACACCGAATGCGTCGAGGTGCCGGAAGGTGGTCGGGTCGAAGAGGTCCGCGAAGGCGTCGAAGCGCTGTCCGGCCTCGCTCTGGCGGTTGTCGAGCAGATATCCGTCGGCCTGTGTCATGAAGCGATGATTTCAGCTGCCCGGCTTGTCCGCCCCGGCAGACGTTCCGCCGCGGCGGGCGTGCCGTCGGCGCGCGCGGGGCACGCGGGGTCTTCCACAGGAGGGAACCAACCGGAACTCGCCGCTCCCACAGGCTTACCCGGGTCTCACACCGGGCTGGCAGACTGGCCGGGCAGGGCGGGAAGCGTTGCGCGAGTGGATCCATGCAAGGAGATCCGGATGACGATGGCAGGGAATCTGCGGAAGGTCACGGGGCTGGGCAGGACCGGCGGCCTGCGCAGGGTGGCGCGGCTGGCCAGGCGGCGGCCCCGCGTCGACCTGAACCATCACGCACGGTCCCCGCTGGGCTCCTCGGTGGTCAACTGCGTGACGTACGAGGACGGGGTGCGGGTTCCGGAGTGCAGCGACCTGTTCTCCGCGGTGGAACGGGTGCGCAAGAGGGGCGACGGGTTCGTCTGGCTGGGGCTGCACGAGCCGACGGACAGCGAGTTCGCGGACATCGCCGAGCTGTTCGACCTGCACCCGCTGGCCGTGGAGGACGCGGTCGAGGCCCATCAACGCCCGAAGGTGGAGCGGTACGGCGAGACGCTGTTCGCGGTGTTCAAGACGGTCTGCTACGTCGAGCACGAGCAGTTGACGGCGACGAGCGAGGTCGTGAACACCGGCGAGATCATGGTCTTCGTCGGCGAGGACTTCGTGATCACGGTACGGCACGGCCGGCACGGCTCACTGGGGCCGCTGCGCGAGGAGTTGGAGGCCACGCCGAGGCAGCTCGCCAAGGGGCCGGCGGCGGTGCTGCACGCGATCGCGGACCACGTGGTCGACGACTACCTGAGCGTCACGGACTCGGTGCAGGCCGACATCGACCAGGTCGAGGCGGACGTGTTCGCGGAGAACGGCGCGCGGGCCGACCCAGGGCGGATCTACCAGCTGAAGCGTGAACTTTTGGAGCTGAAGCGGGCGGTGGTGCCGCTCAGCAGGCCGATGGAGGAACTGACCACCCGGCCGATACGGGTGATCGCCCCGGAGATACAGGCGTACTTCAGGGATGTGCTCGACCATCTGATGCGGGCGAAGGAGCAGATCGCGGCCTTCGACGAGTTGCTCAACTCCATTCTCCAGGCACATCTGGCGCAGGTGACGGTCGCGCAGAACGAGGACATGCGGAAGATCACGGCCTGGGCCGCGGTGATCGCGGTGCCGACGATGGTGTGCGGTGTGTACGGCATGAACTTCGATCACATGCCGGAGCTGCACTGGCGGTTCGGCTATCCGCTCGTCATCGGCGTCATATCCGTGGCGTGTCTGGTGCTGTACCGCGGCTTCAGGCGCAACGGCTGGCTCTGAGCCGCCCGGCCGCACCGGCCTTGAGCCGGTCCGGCGCAGGACCGCTCAGCCGCTCCACGCCGGATGCCGCGGGTCGTCGGCGCGGACCAGGACGTCGGCCGTGCCGGCGGGGTCGGTCTCGGCCGCGTAGCGCTCGAAGGCGGGGAGGGTCCAGTGGTCGGTCTCGGGGGTACGGCGGCGCAGGGCGCCGGGAGTCAGGAGGAGGTGGACGGTCAGGTCGAACGGGAACCAGTGCCGCAGCAGGAGCGGTCCGTGCAGCAGCAGGAGGCCGCCGGGCGGGAGTTGGACATAGGGGCTGCGGGTGGCGCGGTCGGTGGCCGGGTCCCACAGATCGGGCAGGACGCGGCCGGTCCCGCCGGGGTCGAGGGGGCCGAAGACCTCCCGCCACAGGGCGTTGGTGTCGAACCAGCCGCCGTAGTACGACTCCGCGTCGCGCCGCCCGTGCTCCAGACGCAGCGAGGCGGGACGTAGGAAGCCCTCGGTGCCCACGACGAGCGACGGCAGGCCCCGTACGCGCAGCGCCTCACCGACGCGCTCCGCTAGGTCGCCGGGCCGGGCGGCCGGGGCGCCGTCGAAGGCGACGCGTGGCCAGGCACTCCCGTCGGCGGGCTTGAGTTCGACCAGCCGCTCGGCGAGACGCTCGGCGAGCCGGTCCCAGGTGATCGCTTCGAGACGCACAGGATCATGATGCCGGGTCGGCGGTTCGGGTACGCCGGGGGTGGTTCCGTGGCCGGTAGCGGTGGCGGTCGGCGTGACGGGCCGCGGGCCAGGCCGCGGGCCGGACGGGAGGACGCCTTCGCTCGGCCGAAGGGGAGGGCGCGAACGACGTGAGATCAGTCCCCGGGGAGGGGAAAGTACCGCATATGACACGCCTCGCAACTCCCCCTCACCCCGGTGGACTTCTGGTCGTGCAGCCGCTGCGGCACAAGCGGTGTGCGGCGTGCCGGCGGGGGCCGTTGTCGCTGCTGGTGGTGGAGGACGGGGTGCCGCGGTGCCTGCAGTGCGCCGATCTCGGGCATCTGGTGTTCCTGCCCCGGGGCGACACGGCACTGACCCGGCGGTCGCGGGAGGAGAGCACGCTGTCGGCGGTGGTGGTCCGGTTCAACCGGCGCAAGAGCCGGTACGAGCGGCAGGGCGTCCTGGTCGAGGAGGCCGCGCTGGCCCGGGCCGAGGCGCGGTGCCTGGCCGACGCCGAGGCACGGCGGCGGCGCCGGGCACGGGACGCTAAGCGGCGGGCGGCGCAGGACGTGCGGTTCACGGAGGCGTTCGCGGCGGAGATCCTGCGCCTGTTCCCGGGCTGCCCGGTGGAGCGGGCCCGGGGGATCGCGGCGCACGCCTCGGTGCGGGGCAGCGGGCGGGTCGGGCGGACTGCGGCCGGGCGGGCGCTGACGGAGGGGGCGGTGGCCTCGGCGGTGGTGGCGGGGGTACGGCACGTGGACACGCCGTACGACCAGCTGCTGATGAGCGGGGTGCCGCGGTACGAGGCGCGGCGGCGGATCGCGCGCACCGTGGAGGCGGTGCTGCGGGAGTGGGAGGCCGGGGTGCAGATCCGCCTGACCGGGTGACGGCGGGCGGGGACGGGGCGAGGAGGACCGGCAGGAGTGGGGAAGGAGGTGGGGGCGCATGTGGCCGGATGTGTATGTGGACGGGCTTCACCCTCATGGGGAGGGGCGGCCCATGGGCATTGATCTGAGAGGCGAAGGCGTCCAGGGGCGAGAGTGGGTGTGGTGGTCGTGATCGACGGGCCGTATTACGTGCTGGTCCTGTTGGGGGTGCTGGGGGCCGGACTGGTGGCGGGGGTGTTCTGCGGGTTCTCGACCTTCGTGATGCGCGGGCTGGCCTCGTTGCCGCCGGCGCAGGGGGTCGCCGCGATGAACGCGATCAACCGGGCGGCCCTGACCCCGGTGTTCATGCTGGTGTTCGCGGGGTCGGCGGTGGTGTGCGCGATGATCGCGGTGGTGACGTTCGTGGTGTGGCCGGACCACGGGAAGGTGGCACTGCTGCTGGGCAGCGGGCTGTATCTGTTCGGTTCGTTCGGGCTGACCGCGATGGCGAACGTGCCCCGGAACGAGGCGCTGGCCAAGCTGGAGCCCGGCACCCCGGAGGCCGTCTCCTACTGGCCGGTGTACGTGCGTGAGTGGACGCTCTGGAACCACGTGCGCACCGTCGCGTCGGCCGCGGCGGCGGTCCTCTACGTACTGGCTCTGTCCTGAGGAGGAGGTGGCAGCGGACCGGCCCCGACTGGACACGGGCTGGACCAGGGCTGGACAGGGGCTGGATCCCGTCTGGCACCCGTCTGGCACCCGGCTGGCACCCCGCTGGCTCCCTGCTGAGGAACCCCCGTCGGAAGGCGCTGTCGGCCACTCTGCGGGCGTAACCGAGGGGACGTATCGTGGCCGAAAGAGTGCCGCCCGATGACGCACGGCCTGGGGTACCGCACGCGAGGAAGACGACCATGGCCGATCCCAAGGGGTTCATGACCACGCCGCGCGAGGAGTGGCCGCGGCGGCCCGTCGAGGAGCGGGTCCGGGACTGGGACGAGGTGTACGTCCCCGGGGCGCTGTTGCCGATCATCAGCAAGCAGGCGGACCGCTGCATGGACTGCGGGGTGCCGTTCTGCCACGACGCGTGTCCCCTGGGCAACCTGATCCCCGAGTGGAACGACCTGGTGTCGCGGGAGGACTGGCGGGCGGCGAGCGACCGGCTGCACGCCACGAACAACTTCCCCGAGTTCACGGGACGGTTGTGCCCTGCGCCGTGTGAGGCGGGATGCGTGCTGGCGATCAACCAGCCCGCCGTCACGATCAAGAACGTGGAGTGCGCCATCGCGGATCACGCCTGGGCGGAGGGGTTCGCCTCGCCGCGGCCGCCGGAGCGGCTGTCCGGGCGGACCGTTGCGGTGATCGGTTCCGGGCCGACCGGGCTAGCGGCGGCGCAGCAGCTGACCCGGGCCGGGCACACGGTCGCCGTGTACGAGAAGGACGACCGGCTCGGCGGGCTGATGCGGTACGGCATCCCGGAGTTCAAGATGGAGAAGCGCCATCTTGAACGGCGGCTGGCCCAGATGCGGGCCGAGGGGACGAAGTTCCGTACGTCGGTGGCGGTCGGGCGGGATCTGCGGGCGACGGAGCTGCGGGCCCGGTACGACGCGGTGGTGATCGCGACCGGGGCGACGGCGTGGCGGGAACTTTCGGTGCCGGGCCGGGAGTTGGACGGAATACACCAGGCGATGGAGTACCTGCCGCTGGCCAACCGGGTGTGCGAGGGGGATCTGGCCGAGTCGCCGATGTCGGCGGCCGGGAAGCACGTGGTGATCGTGGGCGGGGGTGACACGGGGGCGGACTGTCTGGGGACGGCGTTGCGGGAGCGGGCCGCGTCGGTGACCCAGCTGGACATCTACGCCCAGCCGGGCGCGGAGCGGGACGAGGACGTCGAGCCGTGGCCGACGTATCCGAAGATCTACCGGCTCTCGGCGGCGCACGAGGAGGCGCGGGACCTGGAGACCGCGCCCTCGGCGGACGCGGACGCGCGGTTGTTCGCGGCGTCGACGCTTCGCTTCACGGGCGACGGGAGCGGGCATGTGCGCTCGCTGCATCTGGTGGAGGTGGACGCGGCGCGGCTGCCGGTGCCGGGGACCGGGCGGACGCTCCCGGCCGACCTGGTGCTGCTCGCGCTCGGTTTCTCCGGGCCCGACCGGGAGGACGGACTCATCGACCAGCTGGGCGTGGCGACGGAGCCGCGCGGCACCGTCTCCCGGGACGCGGGGTTCGCCACGAACGTCCCCGGAGTGTTCGCCGCCGGGGACGCGGCTCGCGGGCAGTCGCTGATCGTGTGGGCGATCGCAGAGGGGCGGGCGGTGGCGGCGGCCGTCGACCACTACCTGACAGGGAGTTCGCGGCTGCCGTCTCCGATATCTCCGCACGACCGGCCGATGACGGTGTAAGGGCCGGGGCCGACGGGCGGCGACCGTGGGAAGCCGCCGGGCGGGAAGTCACCCGGCGGACGTGACGCCCGTGCCCGAAGGGTCTACGGCTTGCGCGCCACCGCCCCGTAGCCCGGGATCACCCCGTCGTCCTGTCCCGGTACCAGCTCGCCCAGCTCCGGGTGCCAGTGGTGGACCACCGACACGCCCGGCTCGACGAGTTCGAGGCCGTCGAAGAAGCGGCCGAACTCCTCGCGGGAGCGCAGCGCCAGCGTGACCCCGGCCGCCTTGAGTTTGGCGATCGCCGCCGCCGACTCCTCCGGGGTGAAGTCGGCGGTGGCGTGGGTCATCATCAGGTAGCTGCCGGACGGCAGTTCGGAGAGCAGCCGGCCGACCAGCTCGTGCGCCCCGTCCTCGTCGGAGACGAAGTGGAGCAGGGCGACGAGCGACAGCGCGACCGGGCGGTCGAGGTCCAGGACCGCCCGCGCGCCGGCCACGATCGCGGCCGGGTCGCGCACGTCGGCCTGGAGGTACTCCGTCGCGCCCTCGGATGTGCCGCGCAGCAGGGCCGTCACGTGGGCGAGCACGATCGGGTCGTTGTCGCAGTAGACCACCCGGGCGTCGGGCGCGATGCCCTGGGCGATCTGGTGCAGGTTGGGCTCAGTCGGGATGCCCGTGCCGATGTCCAGGAACTGCCGTACGCCGTGCTCGGCCAGCCACCGGGTGGCGCGGTGCATGAAGGCGCGGTTGACCCGCGCCATCACCGGCACCCGGGGGTCGAGGGCGAGCATCTGCCGGCCCATCTCCTCGTCGACGGGGTAGTTGTCCTTGCCGCCGAGATACCAGTCGTACATGCGTGCCGGGTGCGGCTTGCCGGTGTCGATCACGAGGCACTCCGTAAACGTCTGACGTGGTCGATGATCAATTCAGCACCATTACAAAGAAGTTGAATAAGAAGAAAGAAAAGCAGACAGAAGGAGACAGAAGAGGTTCAGGAGAGCAGGAAGTCGGCCTCCCCCGCCTTGGCGCCTTCGATGAAAGCCGTCATCTCGTCCGTGGTGTAGATCAGCGCCGGCCCGTCCGGGTCGGTCGACTGACGGACGGCGATCCGGCCGTCGGCCAGCTTCATCGCCTCCAGGCAGTTGCCCCCGTTGCCGCCGCTCCACGGCTTGTGCCAGCCCTCGCTGCCCAGCTCCCGGGCAGGCATGCCGTTGTAGATCCGCTCAGTGCGGTTCCGCGGCCCGGACTGGGGCTTTATGCGATCCATTCACAGCTCCTTGCGGAGATCCCGGAGGATCTCCTTCGTGCGTTGTGCCGTAGCGGCCTGCGCCGCCATGCGGTCCATGACCTCGAGGTGGGTCGCCACCTCGGTGCGCGCGTCCAGGTAGACGGCGCCGGTCAGGTACTCGCTGTAGACCATGTCCGGCAGTTCGGGCATGGCAAATCGGAACAGCACGAAGGGCCCGTACGTCCCCGGGTGCGGCCCGCTGGAGAACGGGGCGACCTGGAGCGTCACATTGGGCAGCTTCGTGACGTCGAGCAGTCGGTCGATCTGTGCGCGCATCACCTCCGGACCGCCGACCGGGCGGCGTAGGGCGGTCTCGTCCATCACCACCCAGAAGCGGGGGGCCTCGGCACGGGTGAGCAGTTGCTGGCGCTGCATGCGCAGGGCGACGTGGCGTTCGATCTCCTCCGGCTCGGTCTGGCCGACGGCGCCCGACTTCAGCACCCCGCGCGCGTAGTCCTCGGTCTGCAGCAGCCCTGGCACGAAGTGCGGCTCGTAGGAGCGGATCAGGCTCGCCGCACCCTCCAGGCTGACGTACATGGAGAACCAGCCGGGCAGGATGTCGTGGAACCGCTGCCACCAGCCGGGCCTGTTGGCCTCCTCGGCGAGCCGGACGAAGAGGTCGGCCTCGTCGTCGTTCACCCCGTAGGCCTTCAGGAGCAGTTGCAGGTACGGGATCTTGAGGGCGACCTCGGCCATCTCCATACGGCGGACGGTGGCGGGCGCCACACGGAGCACACGGGCGGCCTCCTCACGCTTGAGCCCTGCGCGTTCCCGCAGGTCGAGGAGGCGCCGACCGAGGACCACCTGACCCACCGTCGGCGCGGACCGCGGCTCGCTCACGCTCCACCTCCACGAAGTTCCCTGTTCCCTGGCCAGGCTCGCCGGCGTCCTGGCCGCCACACACGCATACGCGGTCACACCCCATACGCCGTCACGCACGTACGCGGCCAACCACACACGGTCACGCGCATACAGGTGTCACCCGGCACGCCGACAGCCCAGCGGCGCCATTCGAAGACTCATTCGACGATCTGACGGGGTGACCGGAACAACCAGTGAGACCGAATTGGCCGTAACAGCCGGAACATCCTGTTCGGTCACATCGATCGCATTGGCCGGATCGGTCCGTCGGATCCTCACTGATCCCAACTGGCGCCGCTCGACATGCTGTTGCGAGCAGTGTGCCACGGCCCTTCACCGCGTCACACAGCACTCTGCATTTTTCAGAGTGACACTTGCCAAGTGTTCACGGCGGGGAGATAGTGGCAAGCGTGATTCCGTCCGCGCCCTTAGGAACAGACGCCGCCGCAGACCGTCTCGGTCTCGCAGTCGCCCCAGGTGAGGGCACTGCCACGCGCCGGTTCCGGTTCGAGCTGGCCGCTCATCCGGGTTCCCCCGCCCAGGCGAGACGCCTGGTGCGTGCCCGGCTGACCGGCTGGTCGGTCTGCGCGGACACCTGTGACACCGCCGCCCTGGTCATATCCGAGCTGGTCACCAACGCGATCGTGCACACCGCGAGCAGTCGCGTCGTGTGCGAGCTGCACGACCACGACGACACGGTGCGCATCGCCGTGCAGGACGAGGGCTGTGCGCCCGACGAGCCCCACCCGTCCCCGCAGCGCCCGGAGGAGGAGCACGGGAGGGGGTTGCTCCTCGTCGAGGCGCTGTGCCGGGCGTGGGGGGCTCAGGAGCACGGGTCCGGGCTGCTGGTCTGGGCGGAGCTGCCGCGCCAGACCGACGCCGCCCGGGACGCCGCCGAGCCGCGCAACGACCTGGGCTGGGGCGCGCGCCCCGCTCCGGGTCCGTCGCACGGCACGTCCCACGAACCGGCGCACACGTCGGTGCCCCGGCCCTCGTCGGGTTCCGGCGCGGCGGGGCGGTCCGAGGCGCTGGGGTCCGTGCCCCGGCGGAGGCAGGCATGAACGGCGTGTCCGGCTCCGGCCATTCGCTGGGCCTCGACACGCTGATCCGCCTGAAGCGCGACCGGCGGTCGTCGTTTGCGGGCGGTGCCGCGGGATCGTTCCCGGTGCCCGAGGGCATGACGGCACCGCTGGGCTGCGACGCGGTGGCGGTGCCGGCGCGGCTCGGGCCGCTGGTGGTGCCGCGGCTGCCGCGGGTGGGATGCGTGTACGCCGATGGCACGCACTGGTGGTGGATCGTCCCGACGGACTCCGACGACGCCCTCACCTGGCCCGCCCCCGCCCGCTACGGCCCGGGCGCCCCGCTTCCCGGCACCGCCCGCCTGATCCACCGCCCCGAGGGCACGGTGCCGTACACCCCGCCGATACCGCTGTACCTCGCCCTGTGCCGGGTGACGGGTACGACACCGGAGTGGTCCCGCCCCCTGAGCGCGTGACGCTGCGCCGCTTCGGCCGGCAGGGCCCCGGGTGAGCCGATCGCGCCGGTTCTGCTCTCGGGCCGCCCAGGCCGCTCGGGTTGCCACGCTCCACACCTCCCTCGCACCCCCTGCGGCTCGGGGATGTCCCGGTCCGCACACCCGCGCGCACTCCCCGCGGCTCGGGCCTGCCTCGGGCCGTACCCCCGCACACTCCCCCGCGCCCCACGAGCCTCGTCGCACGCCCTGCCCGGTGGCGACTCCGCCCGCGATAGTGGCCGTTCGTCCACGGACACGCTCACGGACACGGACAGGCTCACGGTCACGGACAGTCTCACGGTCACGGTCACGACCCCGGGGAGGATCGCGGTGAGGAAGAAGCGGGACACGGCGGTGCCCGAGACGTCGGAGTCCGAGCAGCTGCTGTTCGGCGGGCCGCTCCGCTACGACATGGGCTGGAGCCAGCACGGAAACGCCTTCCTGGAGCTGGACTTCCGCGCCATGATGACCCGGCTGCCCGGCATGCTCGCGTCCAGTCTGCGGCTGGCCCGGCAGGCGGACGCCGGAGCCGCGCGGATCGTGCTGGCCGCACAGGTGGGTGTCGGAGTCGCCCAGGCGGTGAGCCTGCTCGCCGTGAACAGCGTGCTGGGCCGGCTGATCGGCACCGGCGCCCTCGAGGAACGGCTCCGAAGCTCCGCCCCCGCCCTGGTGGTCATGGCCGCCGTCATGTTCGTGGCCGCCCTGCTGCGCGCCGCGTCCACCTACGCCACCGGCCGCCTGGAGCCCAAGGTCGAGCGGGTGGCGACCGAGATGTACCTGGAGCGGGCCGCGGCCGTCGAACTCGCCGCGATCGAGGACCACGCCTTTCACAAACTGCTGGACACGGCCCAGTACGGCGCCTCCTCCGCGCGCCGCATGATCATGTACGGCACGCGTGTGGTGAACGCCATGATCTCGCTGATCACCGCGGCCGGTGTGCTGACCGTGCTGCACCCGGCCCTGCTCCCGCTGCTGATCACGATGACCATCCCGAGCGCCTGGGGCGCCCTGACCATCGCCCGGCGCCGCTACGAGTCGTTCCACACCTGGGTGCAGCACGTCCGCGCCGGCCACCTGATCAGCACCCTGCTCACCGAACCGGAGGCGGCGCCGGAGATCCGGGTGCACGGGGTCGGCCCGTTCCTGCTGCGGCACTACCGGGCCATGTCGGAGACGGCGGAGGCGGAGCAGGCCCGGCTGGCGCGGCTCGCGGCCCGTACCGGCCTGATCGCGGCGGCCTGGACGGGCCTCGCGACCGTCGCCACGTACGCGACGCTCGGCGGGCTGCTGCTGAGCGGGGCGATGGCCCTGTCGGTGGCCGGTACGGCAGTGATCGCGATCCGCAGCGGCTCCGCGAGCCTCAGCACCCTCGTGCTGGAGATCAACACGCTGCACGAGGAGGCGCTGTTCGTGGGCGACCTGGAGCGGCTGTACGTCGAGGCGGCGGAGCGCGCGATCCCGCTCGGCGGTGAACCGCTGCCCGAAGACCCTCAGGAGATCCGCTTCGAGAACGTTACCTTCACCTATCCGAGCAATCACCCGAGCAATCACCCGAGCGATGATCCGGGTGGTCGTACGGGTGGTGCCGCCCGCCCCGCCCTGGACGACGTGACGCTCGCGCTTCCCCTCGGCCGGATCATCGCCCTGGTCGGCGAGAACGGTTCCGGCAAGACCACCCTGGTCAAGCTGCTGGCGGGCCTGTACCAGCCGGACCACGGCCGCATCCTGTGGGACGGCGTCGACGCGGCACGAGCCGACCGGCACCGGCTCGCCGAGCGCATCGCCATGGTCGCCCAGGACTTCAAGCGCTGGCCGTTCACCGCCAAGGTCAACGTGGCCGTCGGCCGCTCGTCGGCACCGCTCACCGACGAGCGGCTGGCCGCCTCGGTCGCGGAGGCGGGCGCGCAGGAGGTGGTCGAGGACCTGCCGCGCGGCCTGGACACCCTGCTGGCCCGCAACTTCAGCGGCGGGCACGAGCTGTCCGGCGGTCAGTGGCAGCGGCTGGGCATCGCGCGGGCCGCCTACCGGCGCGGTCACATCCTGATCGTGGACGAGCCGACGGCCGCCCTGGACGCCCGGGCCGAGCTGGAGGTCTTCGAGAAGATCCGCGCGCTCGCGGGCAACGGGCAGACCGTCGTACTGATCACCCACCGGCTGGCGTCGGTCCGCCACGCGGATCTGGTGCACGTCCTCGACCAGGGCCGGGTGGTGGAGTCGGGCACCCCCGACGAACTCCTGGCGAGCGGCGGGGTCTACGCGGAGCTGTACGCGCTCCAGGCGGACCAGTTCACGGCGAAGCTGCCGGTCCGTAAAGCCGGTTAGCCGTCTAGCCCTCCACCCCGCCGGTGCCGCGCACGATGACCAGGAACGTGTCCGTGGCCAGATCCATCACGACCTCGGCAGGCAGCCCTTCCAGCCGCCGGGCCTGCGCGAACTCCTCCGCAGGCCATGATCCTCGCGGTCCGCCTGCGGGAAAGCGTTCGAGCACGGTTCGCCCGTTCACCATCCTGCACCTCCAGAAATGCGTCGTACCTGTAGGAGTTAACGCTCTGGAGAACGCGAATGGCTCGCCCGGTGACGCTACTGAGACATACCCGACACACCCTCGGCGCGGACGGTGAGGGTCCGTTGACTTTCGGCTGACTTTCGGCCACTTCCGTGACCGGCTGTGTCAGTCTTCGTACTCGTCGTGATAACGGACGCGGTCGCTGCCCTCCGGCACCCGGCCGAGGGCCGTGAGGTCGAGCAGGGAGGTGGCCGGGCCGAGTCCGTCGAGGCCCCGGCCGTACACCGAGTAGGTGTGGAAGACCCGGTCGTGCTCCCGCAGGAAGCAGCTGATGCCGGGCCGTTCGACCGGTTCGTCGTCCACGACGATGGTCGCCTCGAAGTCACGGTTGAAGTCGCCGTGGCAGGACGAGTACCAGGGCAGCGTCCAGCCCATCCGCGCCTTGAACGGCAGGATCCTGGTGAACGGCGCCCGGGAGACCACCGCGAACGCGGTGCCGCGCGCCCGCAGATGGGCGAGGTGGCCGACCTGGTCCAGGAAGGCGGCGCAGCTGGGGCAGCCGGCCTCCCACTCCGGGGCGAACATGAAGTGGTGCACGACGAGTTGCGGCCGCCCGTCGAACAGGTCCAGCAGGGTCGCCTTGCCGTCGCCGCCCTCGAAGACGTACTCGGGGTCCACCTCGACCATGGGCAGCCGGCGCCGCTCGGCGCTCAGCGCGTCCCGCGCACGCGTGAGCGCCTCCTCCTTGCGCAGTAACTCCGCACGCGCGGCGCGCCACCGCTCACGCGAGACGATCTCCGGAAGCGACATGGGCCCTCCTGTACAACGGTCGGTCCGGGTGGTGACCGCGGGAGGGAAAAGAACTCATCGGTGGGGCCGGAGGTTTTTCTCCGTGCTTTCGGCACCCTTGTCGGCCCGGGCGTGGGTCCGTCAGGTGTCGTACTCCTGGATGCGCCACCCGTGTTCGCGTTCCTGCCGTCGGTGGGCGAGCATCCGGCGGCGCGGGGCGGCGGCGGACCACGCGTCGGTGCGGGCACGGTTCGGGGACCGAGGCGGACGGCGCGGCCGCGGCCGCCTATGCCGCGACCGGCATCCGCGGCACCGCGACCCCGAGCCGCTGCCCACCGCGCTCCAGCTCTGCCGCCAGGTCTTCGAGCTGCCGGGCCTGCCGGGCGGTCAGCCGACCCGTCTCGTCGAGGTGCACGGCGCACGCGGTGGTCGTGTCCACGAGCCGTTCGAGTACGGCGGCCACCGCGTCCGTGCCCTCGGTGTGCCGGGCGAGGGCCGGGAGTTCGGCGGCGGCGAGCGCGATGGCGGTGCGGGCCTCGGCGAGGGTGCGGTAGGCCTCGCGGCGCAGGGCCCAGCGTTCGCCGCGGTCGCCGGACTCACTGAGGACGTGGTCGAGATAGGCGTGCGCGGCCCGCCCGGCCGCCGCGAGCCGGGCCCGTACCCCGCCGCCCCGCTTCCCCGCCAACGGCAGATGGCCGACGATCAGCACGAGCGCGCAGGCCAGCAGTGTCTCGCCGATCCGGCTGACGGAGGCCTGCGGTTCGCCGCCGACCATGACGAGGGCGAGCACGAGGACGGTGACGACGGCGGTCTGGGCGCCGAAGTGCCGGGTGGAGACCGGGATGACCGCCCCGCAGACGGCAACCAGCGCGATGAGCCCCTCGGGCCGGGGCAGTACGGCGGCGAGGCCCGCGAAGACGAGGGCGCCTAGCACGGTCCCCGCGGCCCGGCACAGCACCCGGGAGGCGAGCGGCCCGAGGTCGGGCTTGACGAGGAAGACGGCGGTGGCGGGCAGCCAGTACCAGTGCTGGTGCTCGCCGTACCAGCGGGCGTGGTGCAGGGCTTGGGCGATGGCGGCGCTGGCGCCGAAGCAGAGGGCGACCCGCAGCCCGTACTCGCGCCCACCGCTGCCGAGCGCGGCCCGCACGAGGTCGAGGGCGGGGCGGCGCCGGGCCGGTGGCCGCTGGTGGCCGCCCTCGGCCCGGTCGAAGGTCTCCGCGGCGCGCAGCAGGGCGTCGTCGAGGGCGCGCAGCGCGGGCGCGGACCGCGAGGGTGCGGGCAGCGGTCCGGTGGCGCCGCTCTCCCGGACGGCCACGGCGAGCCGCCGGGGCCCCTCGGCCGCCCGCGCGGACACCGGCTCCCCGCCCCAGGCGAGGGCGGTCGCCGCCTCGGCGAGGGGCAGGGCCGCGGCGTACTGCGCGTGCAGCCGGCGTTCGGCGGCGGAACTGGCGTACCGCCGCAGCCGGGGACCGGTGAGCGCGTCCTGGGCGTGGTCGAGCGCGGCGGTGAGGGCGACGCGCCGGCGGCCGGCGGCCTCGCCGCCCACCGCGTCGAGGAGGTCGGCGACCGCGTCGTACACGGCGGCGACGGCGTCCCGCTCCCCGTCGAAGCGGAAGTCACCGGCAATCGCGCCGGGGGTGGGCAGGGCGAGGCGGAGCACGACCAGCCACCCGGCGCCCGCGAGGAAGGCGAGGGCCCGCTGCCAGCCCGCCTCGGCGACCGGCATCCCGGCGCCGATGGCGGCGGCGACCAGCAGCTGGGTCCCGGCCCCGGAGGCGACGGGCCCGACGGCGCTCGTCCCGCCGGCGACCAGTCCGAGCCCGGTGAGCAGCAGGGTCAGGGGGACGGCGGTCAGGTGCTCTCCGCCGTACGTCCCGACGAGCAGCCCGAGCGCCCCGGCCGCCGCGGGCACCCCGAGCCGTCGGACGGCGGACCGCCGGCTGCCCGGCCGGTCGTTGATCCCGGCGAGCATGGCGGCGATGGCGGCGACGACGCCGAGGGAGGTGCGGTGCAGCAGGACCGCGGCGAGCAGCAAGGGCCCGGCCGCCAGCGCCCCTCTCGTCACGGCGCTCCAGGACACGGGCCCGCGCTGGGTGCGCAGGGCATGGGCGAGCCAGGGCGGCAGGGCGACACGACGGGACACGGGGCTCCAGTTCGGACGAGGGCGGGGTGTGCCTTCGGGCGACGGTGGCCGGGCTGTTGGCTTCGATCTCCCACGGTAGATCGCGTTCCCGGGCGAAAAGGTGCGTTCGCATTTCGTGGGTGTGACAAGTGCCGCAGAGAGCCGCTTTCTTTATGAACGCAATTCCGTGCGGGTCCGGTTCGGGGCGGAACGCGAGCGGGCCCGCTCGGACCTGCAGCGGCAACCGGTCTGTCCCCACGCTGTTTCGAGCAGGGCGGCCGGTGCCGGGGAAGGCCCGCAGCACTTCGGGTATGTGCCGACGGCCGGGCTGCGGGCCCGGGGCTGGACGCCGGGCCTGGTGCGGCGGCGGCTGTGTGGAGGTCCGGGTGGTGGCGGCTGCTGCCGCGCGGCGGTCCGCCGTGGCACGGGCCGCCGCCGTGCGCAGGCGGCGGGAGGCGCCGGCACGGATCGCGGCGGAACCGTCGAAGTGCCCCGGCCGGCGCAGGACCGGCTGGTGGTGCCGGCGGTCGAGCATCACGAACGGGCGGGCGGGAGGCGGGAGTCCGAGGCGCACGGGCCGGCGGCTGTCGGCACCGGCACGCCTGCCGCCGCGCTCGACCGCTGGAAGGTCGACTACCTGCGCCATCGGCCGGCCCGCTACGACGAGATCCTGGACGCGGCGGGCGGGCGGCGGAGCAGTTGCTGCTGCGCCGGGTGTACGCGGCCGTCTCCGAGGCGTACCCGGTCGTCTTCGGCGAAGGACGCCGGTTCGCGCTCTGGGACCCGGGGCGGGAAATTCAGGTGCGATCACCCGGCGGGGGCGCGGATGATCGACAGGTTGTCCGCCGTTCACCAGGAGCTCCTGTGATCCAGCGCGTCACCGCCCCGGCTCTCTTCCCGCCGCCCGGCTACTCGCACGTCTCCGTCGTGGAGGCCGGCACGAAGCTCGCGTTCCTCGCCGGTTCCGTTCCGCTGGACGACGAGGGGAAGCTCGTCGGCGAGGGGGATCCGCCGCGGCAGGCCGAGCAGGTGATCGCCAACCTGCGGGAGCAGCTCCGCTCGGTCGGCAGCGACCTGGAGCACGTGCTGGCGACCGATGTGTACGTCGTGAGCAATGAGCCCGCGGTGCTGTCCAGCGTGTGGGAGGTCGTCGAGGCCTCCGGGCTCAGCACCGGACCGCACTCGTCGACGCTGGTCGGGGTCGCCTGTCTGGGCTACACCGGGCAGCTGGTGGAGATCACGGCCACGGCCGTCGTACCCGAGGGGCCGCGGGGGTGAACGCCGAGGTCGTACTGCGCCGCGCCGGCGGGCCGGATGCCGCCGGGGTCGCCGATGTGTGGCTGCGGTCGTTCGGCGCCGCCCTGCCCACCGTCGTCCGGCCGCGCTCGGACGACGAGGTGCGCGCGTACATCCGGGACGTCGTGGTGCCGGCGCGGGAGACGTGGGTCGCGGAGGCCGACGGCCGGGTCGTGGGCATGATGGTGCTCGCGGGGGACCTGCTGTCCCAGCTGTACCTGGCCCCGGAGTGGCGCGGGCGCGGCATCGGTGACCGGTTCGTCGCGCTGGCCAAGGAGCGCTCCCCGTCGGGGCTGACGCTCTGGACCTTCCAGGTCAACAAGCCCGCGCACCGGTTCTACGAACGGCACGGCTTCGCCGCCGTCGAGCACACGGACGGGAGCGGGAACGAGGAGCGGGAGCCGGACGTGCGGTACGTGTGGCGGCCCTGAGCCGGCCCCGGGCGCTGTCGTCCCCTTCGAAGACCCACGCACTACGGCCGCCCCGGTACGGTCCCCCACACCCGTCTCTTCGCTAGCGGCTTCCGGTAGCTGCCCGCCCGGCTGGTCGTGAGCCCCAGCGCCACCAGCGACTCGGCCAGCTTCACCGCCGCGCCGACCCCGTCGACCACCGGAACGCCGAGCTTCTCCCCCACCACCCGCTGCAGCCCCGTCATTCCGGCACAGCCGAGGACCAGGACCTCGGCGCCGGCGTCCCGGACCCGCTCGGCCGCCGCGAGGAACGCGGCCTCCGTGCGCCCGGGGTCACCGGCGAGGTCCAGGACGCCGAGTCCGGTGCCGGCGACAGCGACGCAGTTGCGGGCCACCCCGGCGGTCTCCAGGCTGTCCTCGATCTGCCCGCGCGACCGGTCCAGGGTGGTGACGACGCCGTAGCGGCGGCCCAGCAGACAGGCGAGATGGGCGGCGGCCTCGGTGATGTCGACGACCGGCACGTCCACCAGCTCCCGGACGCCCTCCCGCCCGTGCTCGCCGAAACCTGCCATCACCACCGCGTCGTACGGCCGACCGGCGTACGTCCGCAGCGCGTCCAGGACCGCCGCCGCGGACAGGTAGCTGTCGAGCCAGCCCTCCGCCGACTCGGGGCCCCAGCCCGGGGTCAGCCCGGTCACGGCGGTGCCCGGGCCTGCGGCGGCCCGGGCACCTCGTACGATCTCCTCGGTCATCTCCTGCGTGGTGTTGCAGTTGGTGACGACGATCCGCACGTTCTTCAGACCTCCTCGGCGACGGGGACGGGGGCGGGGGCCGGCGCGCGGTCACGGCGGCACAGTGCCAGGTACAGGCCCGCGGCCAGGGCGGTGCCGATGAACCAGGAGTACGGCGCCACGCCGCTGAACGTCTTCACCAGCGCGAGCACGGCCGCGACCGCAGCCGAGGGCAGGAACGCCCACAGGGCCTTGGGGTTGACGCCCTTGCGGTAGTGGTACGGGGAGCCGGGGGCCGCGTTGAAGAGCTGCTGGACGTCCACGTCGCCGCGCTTGATCACGTAGTAGTCGACCATGATCACGCCGAACAGCGGGCCCAGGAAGGCGCCGAGGCCGCCGAGGAAGTAGTTGACGACGGTGGGGTTGGAGAAGAGGTTCCAGGGCGTGACGACCAGGGCCGCCACCGTACTGATCATGCCGCCGACCTTGAAGCTGATCTTCTGCGGCCAGACGTTGGCCAGGTCGTACGCCGGTGAGACGAAGTTGGCGACGATGTTGACGCCCATGGTGGCGACCGCGAAGGTCAGCGCCGCCACGACCAGGACCCAGGTGTTGCCGACCTTGGCGACCAGCTCGGCCGGGTCGGTGATGGCCTCGCCGAAGACCTCCAGGGAGCCCGCCGTGACGATGACGGAGACCACCACGAAGGCCGTGGAGTTGATCGGCAGGCCCCAGAAGTTGCCGCGGCGCACGGTGCGGTAGTCGGGCGCGAAGCGGGAGAAGTCGCAGAAGTTGAGCATCAGGGTGCCGTAGGTGGCGAGGATCAGGCCGATCGCGCCGAACCACTGCCGCCACTGCTCGCCGGTGGAGACCGGGTGCGGGGTGGAGGTGAGCGAGATGGTCCAGTGGGCCTTGGCCAGGATCCAGACCGCGAGGGCGATCATGACCAGCCAGATCGCCGGGCCGCAGAAGTCCTGGAACCTGCGGATCGTCTCCATGCCCCGGCTGATGATCGCCGCCTGGATCAGCCAGAGCGAGACGAAGGAGATCCAGCCGAGCGAGTCCAGGCCCAGGAAGGAGCTCTCCGTCAGGGACTTCAGGCCCGGCCAGGCGGCCAGCAGCATCACGTTGACGGCGACGGACGCCAGATAGGTCTGGATGCCGTACCACATGATGGCGATCACGGCCCGGATAAGCGCCGGGATGTTGGCGCCCCAGACGCCGAAGCTGATGCGGCTGACCACCGGGAACGGCACGCCGTGGCGCTGGCCGATCCTGCCCATCCAGTTCATGCCGACGTAGATGAGCACGAAGCCGGCGAGGAGGGAGGTGAAGACCTGCCAGACGTTCATGCCGAGGACCAGCAAGCCGGCGGCGAAGGTGTAGTTGCCGAGGTTGTGGACGTCGGACATCCACATGGCGAAGAGGTCGAAGACCTTCCAGTTCCGCCGCTCGGCGGGGGCGAGGTCTTCGTTGGTGAGCCGGGGATCGGGGACGAACACGGTTGCGCCGGTGGCTTCGGCGCGGTCGGCGAGGGACACGGGGCCTCCAGGGAACCAACCGGTGTACCAGCTTTTGGTATACCAAACTGCGGTCATGGTGCTCCCGTCAAGCGTTCGGACCGATGTCCGTCCCGTTACGGCTCCGTAAAAGCCCCCCGGGTCGGCGAAAATGACCTCATGGGCTCCCCCACCACGAAGATCGAACCCCTGGGCGCGGTGCGCGAACGCGTCCTCGCGACCCTGCGCCAGGACATCATCGCGGGGCGATTGGGCCCGGGCGACCGGCTGGTGGAACGCGAGCTCGCCGAGCGGTTCGGGGTGTCCCGGGTGCCGGTCCGGGAGGCGATCCGGGCCCTGGTCGCCGAGGGCTTCGTCCTCTTCGAGTCGGCCCGCCGTACGGTCGTGCGCCGGCTGACCCCGACCGACGTCAAGGAACTCTTCGAGCTCCGCGAGGCGTTGGAGGTGTACGCGGCCGGGCTGGCGGCGGCGCGGGCGACACCGGAGGCGCTGGCCGAGCTGCGGGAGCTGCTCGGCCGGGCGGCCACGGCGACCGAGGCGGGCGACGCCGAGACCATCACCGACGTCAACACCCGTTTCCACGACCGGATCCTGGCCCTGGCCGGCAACAGCCTGCTCATCTCGGTCATGGAGCCGGTCGACGGCCGACTTCGCTGGCTCACCCGGCGCAACGAGGAGTGGCCCCAACTCCTCACCGAGCACCGCGAGTTGTACGACGCGATCGCGTCCGGCGACCCGGACCGCGCCCGTGCCCGCGCGCTGGGCCACGTCCAGGCCAACTACCGGTCGACCGTCCGGCACCTGTTCGGCGGGGACACCGGCGACCAGCCGCGAGATCCGGCTGCCGAGTAGCCATCCACAGGAACATCAGTTCACACAGGAATCTCCTAGAGTTCTCCTCACCAGTGAAGATCGAAACGGATCCGCACGGACCGGCCGCGGATCCGGGCGGACCGGACGGGGAGGGCATGACCATGGTGAGCAGACGGGGGCTGTTGAGCGGAGCCGCGCTGGTGGGGATGGGCGCGGTGGCCGGCATGACGGTGGGCACGGGGAGCGCCGCCGCCGACGAGCCGCTGGACACGCCGTTCACCCCGGTCGGCGCACCGCATCTGGCCGAGGCCGAGCAGCTGGTGCGGTACCAGCGGCTGCTGGCGGCCGGCTGTCTGCCGACCGGACTGGCCGGGCACTGGCCGCTGGACGGCTCCGGCGCCGACGGCTCCGGCCTGGAGCACCCGGTCACCCTGGGCCCGGGAGCGAGCTGGACCGGTCTGCGGGCGGGCGGCGAACTGAGCTTCGACGGCACCGCCGGTGCCTACGCCGCCACCGCCTCCGTCCTGGACACCACGGCCCCGTTCACGGTCACCGCCTGGGTCCGGCTGGCCGACGACGCCGTGCTCACTAACATGTACACGGCCGTGAGCCAGGACGGCGGCAGCGTCAGCCGCTTCCTGCTCCAGTACGACGACACGGCCGGGACCTGGGCCTTCAAGGTACGCAGCGAGGACCAGAGCACCAAGGTCTCGGCGCTGGCCGCCGCCCCGGTGACGAAGACGGGAGTCTGGACCCACCTGGCGGGCGTCTGGGACGGCACCCGCGTCCAGCTCTATGTGAACGGCGTCCTGGAAGGAAGCGCCGCCACCACCCTGTCCTGGGCCGCGACCCAGGGCTTCAGCATCGGCCGGGCCCGCTGGGACGGCGGCTACGTGAACCGCTTCAAGGGCGCGGTCGACGACGTCCGCGCCTACGGCCGAGCCCTCGACGCCGATGAGATCGCCCTGGTCAGCGGGCGTACGGCGCGGGCGAACAACGTCTATCTGATGGACGCGTCGGCGACCGTGACCTGGGGCCGCCCGGACGACCTCGCCGGCTGGGTGGCGCGAGCCCGCTGCTCGTCCTTCGTCACGGCGCTGCTCAGGCACACCTACGGGTGGGCGACCGACGCCTACTTCCTCCAGTACTTCCAGGAGAAGGGCCCGGAGGCCGCCGACTACTGCTCGGCATTCCGGAACGACACCGCCGGACCGCGCTTCCGCCGCATCCGCAAGGTCACCGACCTGCGGCCGGGTGATCTGATCGCCGTCGACTACAACGGGCAGGACGCGGAGAACACCGGGCACATCGTCATGGTCCGCGAGGTCAAGGGCGTCTTCAGCGGGGTCGCCGACTTCACCGGCGAGACCCAGTACGCCGTCGAGATCGTCGACTGCACCTCCGACCCGCACGGCGTCTACGGCCTCAGCAACTACCCGCGGTACCCGGACACCCGCATGGTCAGCAACGTGGACGGCGAGAGCTTCCAGGGCGTCGGCATCGGCCACATGATGTTCTACGCCTCCGACGCCACCGGCGAGTTCTCCCGGTACCGCTGGAGCGTCAACTCCTCCGCCTCCACCGGCACCCACACGGTGGACGACCGCCCGGTTGCGGCGGCCCGGATCGTCTGAGCCCCGCCCCTCACACCAGCCCGGCCGCCTCCGCCGCCGTCCGCAGCACGTCGCGGAGCATCTCGGGGGTGAGGCGGCCGGTGAAGGTGTTGCGCTGGCTGACGTGGAAGCAGCCGAAGAGGTCCAGGCCGCTGAGGCCGACCCGGGTGCCGTGGGCGAAGACCGGGCGGGGCCGGGGCACGGTCCAGCCCGCCTCCGCGAACGCCGGCAGCGCGGCCTGCCAGCCGAAGGCGCCGAGCACGACGGCTGCGCGCAGCGTCGGCCGCAGCAGTGTCAGCTCCTCGGTCAGCCAGTGGCGGCAGGTGTCACGCTCCTCGGGGGTCGGCTTGTTGGCGGGCGGGGCGCAGTGCACGGGCGCGGTGATGCGCACGCCGTACAGCTCCAGGCCGTCGTCTGCGCTCACCGAGGTCGGCTGCGAGGCGAGCCCGACGTCGTACAGCGCCTGATACAGCACGTCGCCGGAACGGTCGCCGGTGAACATCCGGCCGGTGCGGTTGCCGCCGTGCGCGGCCGGGGCGAGGCCGATGATCAGCAGCCGGGCATCGGCGGGCCCGAAGCCGGGGACGGGCCGGCCCCAGTACGTCCAGTCGGCGAACGCAGCGCGCTTGGTACGCGCGACGTCCTCCCGCCAGGCGACCAGGCGCGGGCAGGCACGGCAGACGCTGACGCGCTGGTCGAGGCGGCCGAGCCGGCTGAGGGGGGTGCGGTCCACGGTTCAACGGTAGGGCCGAGGCGAGGTCTGCCGGAGCGGCTCGGGTGGGGGTGGCCCCTTCGGGGCGGGATGACGGGCGTCGGCAAAACGGTTCCGTCGGTGCCGGCTCGGGGGGCTAAGGTCGGGGCATGGCTTCTGAGGATGCGGACGAGGGCAGGGAGCAGGAGAGCGGTGGGACCGGCACCTCCACCGAGGCCGCGCCTGCCGAAGGCACCGACGCCGCTGCCGCCCAGTCCCTCGACCCTGCCGCCGTGGCCGCGGCCGTCGCCGCCGCCGAGGCCGCGGGGCCCGCTCCCGGTGAGAACGTGCGGATCGACAGCTGGGTCTGGGCCGTCCGCCTGATCAAGACCCGCTCCATGGGAGCCACCGCCTGCCGTGGCGGGCACGTCCAGGTGAACGGCGAACGGGTCAAGCCCGCCCACTCCGTGCGCGTCGGCGACGAGGTGCGGCTGCGCCACGAGGGGCGGGAGCGGGTCGTCATCGTGAAGCGGCTGATCCGCAAGCGGGTCGGCGCCCCGGTGGCCGCCGTGTGCTACATCGACAACTCCCCGCCGCCCCCGCCCCGCGAGGCCTTCTCCCCCCTCGGCATCCGCGACCGCGGTACCGGCCGCCCCACCAAGCGCGACCGCCGCGAGCTGGAACGACTGCGCGGCATGGGTGGGATGGGCGGCACGGGCGGGACCGGCGCGGGCGGAACGGGCTCGGCAGGCCGGCCGAGCGGTGGACGCCGCGGCGGACGGTGATCCATCGGGCCTGGCCCCGCGGGCCAGGCCCGGCCGGCGGACCCGGCGCCACGCCCGCTCGGCGGGGTCACCCCAGTCGAGCCGCCGGTACCGCCCTCACCCACGTCCCGTCCTCGGTCAGATACTCGGCCACCTCCAGTCCCGCCTCCGCGAGCGCCTCCTCGAACTGTTCCCGGGTGAGCGGCCGGGCCAGGAAGGTCTGGGTCCAGATCGCGTCCGGGAACTCGTACTCCACGTGCACCGAGTTCACCCCGTCCCCGACCGGCTCGGCCGACAGGATCCGGACGGTGTAGCCGCCGGGGTCGACCCGCTCCCTCGGCACCTTCGTGTGGTAGTCCGCGCCCTCCCGCTGGACGAGCACGCAGCCGCCGTCCGCCACGTGCGCCGCGCAGGTGCGCAGCATGCCCCGGCGCACCTCCGCGTCCCCGGTGTGCACCAGGAAGGACGCGAGCATCACCACGTCGAACTTCTCGCCCAGGTCGAGCCCTTCGATGGTGCTGCGTATCGTGCGTGCCCCGCGCACGCGCGCCAGCATCTCCGCCGACTCGTCCACCGCCGTGACCGTGAACCCGCGTTCCAGGAGCGGGTGCGTCATGCGCCCCACACCGCTGCCCAGCTCCAGGATGCGGGCACCGGCCGGCACCGCCGCCTCGATGATGTCCGGCTCGGCTCCGGGGGCCAGGCGCGAGTAGAGCTCGACCGCGCAGCCGTCCGGGGTGATCGCTCCCGGCCCCGTTCCCTCGTACCCCTCACGCATTTCAACCGTCATGCCCGAACAACGGCCGGTCGCCGCATCGCCGTTCCCGCACCCCGACGGTTCACTCGTTCGAGCAGTTCGAAAGGTCGACGGGAACTTTCCCGCGGAAGGGCACGGTTGACAGCCGTCACTGGTCCCACGGGAACCATCCGTGCCCGACGTACCAGTGGCCGCCCGCCCGCAGGTGGTCGCCGACCGCCCGCTCCATCGACGTCCGGCGGGGCAGGTCCCGTACCGGCAGGTCGGGTTCGCCGAAGACGAAGCCGACCGGTGTGGTGTCGGCCGGCTCCGGGTCCGCCCATCCGGGCCGGAACCGCTCCTGGAAGCGGACGATGTTGGAGTCCGCCGCGAGGTGCCGGCGCAGCTGTGGATCGAGCAGCCAGGAGTGGCAGGTCGCGACGGCGTGGGGCTCCTCGGGGAAGTGCCGGGCGAAGAACTCCCGGGCGTGGTCCAGGGAGCGGTCGCAGGCGACCGGGGTGAGCGGTCCGAGGAAGTCGGGGATGTGCAGGTTCAGGGAGGGCTCGCCGCCGGTCACGTCGGTGCCGGCCGATCTGATCGCCTGCGCCGTGCGTTCGCCGAGTCCCGTCCGCTCGTACTGCAGGCGTCCCAGCTGGTAGAGCCGCCCGCAGAAGTGCCGGGTGAGCCAGTGCCCCTGGCGCGCACCCAGCCCTCCCCTGCCGTACCGCCGGCGGTGCAGTGCCATGCCGCGGCCGAGGTCGGTGAGCGTGTGGCGGGAGACGTCGTCGGGAATGCCGCGCGCCCGGTGCACCGCGCGGACGTGCGGCACCGCCGCGAGGAAGACGTACACGAGGAAGTAGTCGCCCAGGGCGGCCGGGGCCTGGGCGGCCCGGTCGGCGAGCCCGGACGGGTCGTCGACCTCCCGGACGGCACCGGTCACGTCCCCGGCGCCCGCCTCCACCAGCCGCCGTACCCCGGGGTCGGCGGTCACGGCCCGCCGCAGTGCCACCACCTCGTTGATGTCCTCGTGCGGCACGGCGAGGTCGAGGAGCAGGTCGGGCAGGTCGGCGGCGTCCGGCAGCACGGCGGGGTCCCCCTTGGTGAATGTGCGGTCCAGGAGTACGTTGCAGACAGGAGTGGTGATCCGGGATGCGTACGGGCAGTGAACCGGTGACCGCCCGCAGTGCCCTGCGGGCGCGGTTGTGGCTGAGCGTGTGGGGTGCGGCCTGGGCCGTCTTCGGCACGGCCGCGTTCGCGCTGGTCGGGCGCCCCGGCTGGGCTGCTGCCTGCGGGGTGCTGTGGCTGGTGACCATCGTCGACATGGCCGTGATCCTCAGGCACATCCGGCAGGGCCCGCACTATCAGCCGGGCCGCGACGTGCCACCGTACCGGCCCGCGGACACCCGCCCGCCGCCGCTCCGGCGCCCACCGCAGCACCGTCACCCGTGAGGGAGCGTTCGGACACGCTCCGTCGGCCGACGCTCCGCGGGCGCACGCTCCGTCGGCTCACGCGTCGGTGTCGAAGCGGGCCGCTTTCAGGTACTCCGGGTTCGGGTCCAGGGCGGCCGCCAGCCGGAAGTGGCGTATCGCGAGGTCGGCGCGGCCCTGGCGCTGGTAGGTGCGGGCGAGGGCGAAGTGGGCGAACGCGTTGTCCGGTTCGCGCTCCAGGACGATGGTGAACTCCAGCTCGGCGGGGCGCAGTTGCGCGGCGGCGAAGAAGGCACGCGCGCGCAGCAGCCGGGCGGCGGTGTTCTCGGGGTGCGCACCGATCACTCCGTCGAGCAGCTTCACCGCGCCCCGCGGGTCCCGTGCGTTGAGCAGCTGCTCGGCCGCACGGAAGTCGATGACATGCGTCTCCGGAGTACGTCCGGTCGAACCGCTGGTCTCGGGCACGGCAAAGTCCTTCCCTCACTGAAGCGGTTCAACGCCCGGACGGGTGCCCGCTATTTCGAAGACGCATTCCGCTCGTTCGCACCGGCCGTCCGCGCACGGCGCAGGAGGTCGGCCCACACCTCCTGGACGCGCTGCCGGAGCACGTCCAGGGGGACGTCGTTGTCGATCACGATGTCCGCGATCTCCAGGCGCTTCTCGCGCGTCGCCTGCGCGGCCATGCGGGCGCGGGCGTCCTCCTCGGTCATCCCCCTCAGCCGCGTCAGCCGGTCCAGTTGGGTCTCGGGGGCGGCGTCCACGACGACCACGACGTCGTAGAACTGCGCGAGGCCGTTCTCCGTGAGGAGCGGGACGTCGTGGACCACCACGGCGTCGTCGGCGGCCGCGCTCTCCAGCTCGCGGGAGCGGGCTCCGACGAGGGGGTGCACGATCGAGTTCAGTACGGCGAGTCTCGCCGGGTCGGCGAAGACGATCGAGCCGAGCCTGGGCCGGTCCAGGCTGCCGTCGGCGGCCAGCACCTCCGGGCCGAAGGCCTCGGTCACGGCGGCCAGACCGGGGGTCCCGGGCGCGACGACCTCACGCGCGATGCGGTCCGCGTCGATCAGCACGGCGCCGTGCTCGACAAGCAGCCGCGACACCTCGCTCTTGCCGGCGCCGATTCCACCGGTGAGGCCAACTTTCAGCATGCCCCGAAGCTTAGGCCCTGCCCCCGACACCGCCCTGACGGGGCTCGGCCGCCACCGGCCGGGGCTCGCCGCCCCGGCCGGTGTGTGCGGTCACGTGCGGGCGGGCCTCAGTTGTCGCCCTCCCGCTCCGCGAGGAAGCGCTCGAACTCGAGGCCGATCTCGTCCGCGGAGGGGATCTCCACCGGCTCGGCGAGCATGTTGCCCCGCGTCTCGGCGCCCGCGGCCGCGTCGTACTGGTGCTCAAGCCCCTGTACGAGGGCGGTCAGCTCCTCGTCGCCCTCCTGGATCTGGCTGTCGATCTCCGTCTGGGTGCGGTGCGCGTCCGTGCGCAGGGCGTGCGCGATGCCCGGGAGGACCAGGCCGGTGGCGGCCGTGACGGCCTCCAGGACGGTCAGGGCGGCGTCCGGGTAGGGCGAACGGGCGATGTAGTGCGGCACGTGCGCGGCGACGCCCAGGACGTCGTGTCCGGCCTCCATGAGGCGGAATTCGAGCAGCGACTCGGCGCTGCCGGGCACCTGGGCCTCGTCGAAGGGGCTGCGGTGCCCGGGGACCAGGTCGGTGCGGTTGCCGTGCGGGGTGAGGCCGACGGGGCGGGTGTGCGGGACGCCCATGGGGATGCCGTGGAAGTTCACGGACAGGCGGACGCCGAGCCGCTCCACGATCTGTCGTACGGCCGCGGCGAAGCGCTCCCACTCGACGTCGGGCTCGGGGCCGGACAGCAGCAGGAAGGGGGCACCGGTGGCGTCCTGCACCAGGCGGACCTCGATGCTGGGCTCCTCGTACTCGGTCCAACGGTCCCGCTTGAACGTCAGCAGCGGGCGGCGCGCCCGGTAGTCCACGAGCCGGTCGTGGTCGAAGCGGGCGACGACCTGGTGGGGCAGCGAGTCGAGGAGCCGGTCGACGATCTGGTCGCCGGTCTCACCCGCGTCGATGTATCCGTCGAAGTGGTAGAGCATGACAAGACCGGCCGACTCCTGGGCCAGCGCCATGTCGACGACGGCCAGCCCCTTCGGCTCCCATGCGTACAAACCCTGCGGATCAAGCACTGTGACCGCTCCTCCTCGTGTTCGTACGGTTCAACGCGGCACTGACCACAGGCATTCCCGCCGGCCCGCTGAACAGGCCCCTCTCAGCGCCTTCTCATGCCGGGAGAAGGGGCACGCGTCGTGCCGGGAGAGGGTGCACGCGCGCGTGCGTGCGGCCGCGCCGGACGCGGTCACGCGCGCGTGCGGGTGTCAGGCCGCCATCACGCGCGCGTGGAGCGCCGTCACCGCCTTGCGTGCCGAGCTGAAGGCGCCGTGCTGCCAGGCGTCCGTGTAGCTGAGCCAGTCGCCGGCGAACCAGACCCGGCCGGCGGGCTCGTTCAGGGGCTTGTAGCGCGCGTCGTCGGGGCCGCCGGGGGTGTCGTGCCAGGCGGCCTCCAGGTGGGGTGTCTGGCGCCAGTGGTGGGAGAAGGAGGAGGCGAGTTCGGTGCGGTACTTGTCGCCGTAGATCTTCACTCCGGCGGCCACGGCACGCTGTTCGCGCTGGGCGGGGGTGAGCTTGGCGTAGGAGTCGGCGTCGTCGTCGTAGTTGTAGTAGCCGATGAGAACGCCTCGTTCGCCGTGGAAGCCGTACGAGGGGTGCCAGATGTGGGTGACGTCCTGGTCGGTCTCGGTGATGCCGCCGTAGATGTGGTGGTCGAGCTCCCACCAGCGGGAGCGGTATTCGAGGCCGATCTTGGCGGCCGACGACGGGGTGACGGCCTCCAGTGCGCTCTGCACGCCGGAGCCCAGGTTGTGCGGCACCTTGGCGAGGATGTTGGGCGGCATGGCGGCCACGCAGTAGTCGGCCTCGACGACCTTGGTACGGCCGCCCTGGGTGTACGTCACCGTGACGCCGCGTCCCGTGTCGGTGATCCTGGAGACGACGGCTCCGGTGCGGATGCGACGGGCGCCGATCGCCCGGGTGAGCGCCTTCGGTATCTGGTCCATGCCCCCGACCGGCTGGAACATCAGCATCGCCTGGTCGAAGCCGAACTCGAACGAGAAGTAGCGCCCGACCCCGCTCGCGAACACCGCGGAGGCGGTCGGGACATCGCCGAGAAGCACACCGGGGGTGCCGGCCGCGGCCGGTACGGTCGTGTATCCACGCCGCTCACCGCCCTCGTACGTCAGTGTGTCGCCGAGTTCACCCCAGTCCTTGAGGAACTCGACGAGCCGCTCCTGGTCGGTGGCCGTCAACGCCCCGTCCAGGGCACCCTTGTTCGTCGCTTTGGCGAGCAGCTCCGAGACGTAGCCGTACACGTCGGCCTTGGCGGTGCGGTACCGCTCGGGCTTCGTCATGCCGGCGGACTCGTTGTAGAGGTACGCGTCGGCGTTGACGTTCGTGAACACCTCGACGGGGACTCCGAGTTCGCGACAGTAGTCGAGGGTGATCATCCACTGCGGGATCCGGGCCGGCCCGGCGTTCATGTAGTGGCCGTCGGCGAACCGCGCGGTCTGCGTGTTGCCGTAGAGGTCGGTGGTGGAGTCGCCGCCGCGCACGGTGAAGTTGCGTCCGCCGGTACGGTCCCTGGCCTCCAGGATCGTACAGTCGTAGCCGGCCTTGCCGAGTTCGTAAGCGGTCGCGAGGCCCGCGATACCGCCGCCGAGGACGACGACCCGGGCCGCGGCGCGCCCGGTGAGGGTGAAGTCGCTCGCGTTGAGCGCCCGGAAGGGCTGCTCGCGCTGGGCGGCCTGGGCGGTGGGAGCGAGTCCGAGGGCTCCCATGGTGGCGAACATGGCGCCGGCGCCACCGGTGAGACCGACGTTCCGCAGGAACGCCCGTCGACTCGTCCCTGACCTGTACTGAGGCTGTGCCATGACGCGACTCCCCTTCCGATCTTGAACGAAGACCGGGGAAGCGTCCCAGCGCGGCGTTACGACCCAGCAGCTACTCGTGTATCCCACACGTTTCGACGGGCGTCCGCGGCAACTCCCCCAGGGGCGCGGTGAACTACAGGCCCCCACCGGCCGTCGGCCGAAGAACGACCGGACAACACCAAGGGGCCGCACCTCGAAAGGTACGGCCCCTCGGTCAGGAGCTACTGCTCAGCGAGCGTTCAGCTCTGGCCGCCCGCGAGCTTCTCGCGGAGCGCGGCCAGCGCCTCGTCCGAGGCCAGCGCACCGGAGGTGTCGGCGCCCTCGGAGGAGTACGAACCGCCACCGGCGGCCGGAGCCGCACCCGCGGTGTCGCCGCCCTCGGCAGCGGCAGCGGCGTCGGCCTCGCGGCTCTTGATGACCTGCTGCTGGTGCTGCTCGAAGCGCTGCTGCGCCTCGGCGTACTGGCGCTCCCACTCCTCGCGCTGCTTCTCGTAGCCCTCGAGCCAGTCGTTGGTCTCGGGGTCGAAGCCCTCGGGGTAGATGTAGTTGCCCTGGTCGTCGTAGGACGCGGCCATGCCGTACAGGGTCGGGTCGAACTCGACCGAGGCCGGGTCGGCACCGAAGGACTCGTTGGCCTGCTTCAGCGAGAGGCTGATGCGGCGGCGCTCGAGGTCGATGTCGATGACCTTGACGAAGATCTCGTCGTTGACCTGGACGACCTGCTCCGGGATCTCCACGTGGCGCTCGGCCAGCTCGGAGATGTGGACCAGACCCTCGATGCCCTCGTCGACGCGGACGAACGCACCGAACGGAACCAGCTTCGTGACCTTGCCGGGCACGACCTGGCCGATCTGGTGGGTGCGGGCGAACTGCTGCCACGGGTCTTCCTGGGTCGCCTTCAGCGACAGGGAGACACGCTCGCGGTCCATGTCGACGTCGAGGACCTCGACGGTGACCTCCTGGCCGACCTCGACGACCTCGGACGGGTGGTCGATGTGCTTCCAGGACAGCTCGGAGACGTGGACCAGGCCGTCGACGCCACCCAGGTCCACGAAGGCACCGAAGTTGACGATCGAGGAGACCACACCGGAGCGGACCTGACCCTTCTGGAGGGTCGTGAGGAACGTCTGGCGGACCTCGGACTGGGTCTGCTCCAGCCAGGCACGGCGGGACAGGACCACGTTGTTGCGGTTCTTGTCCAGCTCGATGATCTTCGCCTCGAGCTCCTTGCCCACGTAGGGCTGGAGGTCGCGGACGCGGCGCATCTCGACCAGGGAGGCCGGGAGGAAGCCACGGAGGCCGATGTCGAGGATGAGACCACCCTTGACGACCTCGATGACGGTACCGGTGACGATGCCGTCCTCTTCCTTGATCTTCTCGATGGTGCCCCACGCGCGCTCGTACTGGGCGCGCTTCTTCGAGAGGATCAGGCGGCCTTCCTTGTCCTCCTTCTGGAGGACGAGGGCCTCGATCTCGTCACCGACGGCGACGACCTCGTTGGGGTCGACGTCGTGCTTGATCGAAAGCTCGCGGCTCGGGATGACACCTTCGGTCTTGTAACCGATGTCGAGCAGGACCTCGTCCCGGTCGACCTTCACGATGACGCCGTCGACGATGTCGCCGTCGTTGAAGTACTTGATCGTCTCGTCGATCGCGGCGAGGAAGGCTTCCTCGTTACCGATGTCGTTGACCGCTACCTGCGGGGTGGTGGCGGTGGTCTCGGTGCTGCTCGTCATGTGAGAAAGGGCTCCGGTACGGACATTGAAGTCGTAGGTACTGCTTACGCCGGGAGCCTGTTTCGCTCTGTAGAAGCCGGACAGCCTAGGAAGCGCCACCGGAACCACTGGTGGCGCCTCGACAACCGAGGGGACATACAACAGATGCGAGCGCAGCCTGCTACGTCTGAGGTGCGCAGGCCCGCAGCGCAACTTGTAGCATACGGGGGCAGCCGGGCAGGGTCAATGCGCGAAGGCGCACACCCGGGGCGGAACGCCGCATACCCGGCACAAGAAACGTCCCACGAGGCCACGCAGGCCTGACACACCCCGTCCGTGACACGCCCGTGACGGGGTTGCACGGAAGAGTACGACGAGGGAGCCGATCATCCAAGAGCCCGATTCGTTCGACCTCGGAGCGGCCGGTGCGACGACCGGCGCAGAGGCCGAACCGGAAGCCACCCGGCGTGCCGCCGGGGTCGCGGAGAGCAGCCGGGCCAACCGGGGCTGGTGGGACCGCAACGCCGACGAGTACCAGGTCGAGCACGGCACGTTCCTCGGCGACGACCGTTTCGTGTGGGGTCCCGAGGGCCTCGACGAGGTGGAGGCGGAGCTGCTCGGCCCGTCGGAGGAGCTGAAGGGCAAGGACGTCCTGGAGATCGGCGCCGGCGCGGCCCAGTGCGCGCGCTGGCTGGCCGCCCAGGGCGCCCGTCCCGTCGCCCTGGACCTCTCGCACCGCCAGCTCCAGCACGCGCTGCGCATCGGCGGATCGTTTCCCCTGGTCTGCGCGGACGCGGGCGCGCTGCCCTTCGCGGACGCCTCCTTCGATCTGGTGTGCTCGGCGTACGGCGCGCTCCCCTTCGTCGCAGACCCGCGTCTGGTGCTGCGCGAGGCGCGCCGCGTGCTGCGGCCGGGCGGGCGGTTCGTCTTCTCGGTGACGCACCCGATCCGCTGGGCGTTCCCGGACGAGCCCGGCCCCGAGGGGCTCTCGGTCTCGGCCTCCTACTTCGACCGGACGCCGTACGTCGAGCAGGACGAGGACGGTCACGCGGTGTACGTCGAGCACCACCGCACGCTCGGCGACCGCGTCCGGGACATCGCCTCCACGGGTTTCCGGCTCGTCGACCTGGTGGAGCCGGAATGGCCGGCCTGGAACACGTCCGAATGGGGAGGCTGGTCCCCGCTGCGGGGCAATCTGATCCCGGGGACGGCGATCTTCGTGTGCGAGCGAAGCGAGACGGGGGTCCCCCGGCCGAAGCCTGGGGGAGAGACTGAACATCTCCTGGATGCACGCGCGCGTGCATCCAGGAGGGGCACGCGCGCGTGAGGGGCGCTTTCGGCCGCGTACGACACTAGGTGCGTGATCCGTTACGACGCCCTGGACGCGCTGCCCGTGCGGCAGGCCCTGCCCGGTCTGCAGGACGCCCTGGAGGGGCACGGCACCGCCGTCCTCGTGGCACCGCCCGGCACCGGCAAGACGACGCTGGTGCCGTTGGCACTGGCCGGACTGCTGGGCGCGGGGCCCGCCCGGCGGGTGGTGGTGGCCGAGCCGCGCCGGATCGCCGCCCGCGCGGCGGCCCGCCGGATGGCCTGGCTGCTCGGCGAGCAGGTCGGGCGGAGCGTCGGCTACACCGTGCGCGGCGAGCGGGTCGTGGGGCGGCACGCGCGCGTGGAGGTCGTCACGACCGGTGTCCTGTTGCAGCGCCTGCAACGCGACCAGGAACTGTCCGGCGTCGACGTCGTGGTCCTCGACGAGTGCCACGAACGCCATCTGGACGCCGACACGGTAGCGGCCTTCCTCTGGGACGTGCGGGAGACCCTGCGGCCGGAGCTGCGCCTGGTGGCCGCGTCGGCGACGACGGACGCGCAGGGGTGGGCACGGCTGCTGGGCGGGGCGCCGGTGGTCGAGGCGGCCGGTGTCTCGTACCCCGTGGAGACGGTGTGGGCGCCGCCGGTACGGCCCGTGCGGCCGCCGCACGGGATGCGGGTCGACCCGGCTCTGCTCGCGCATGTGGGGTCGGTGGTGCGGCGGGCCCTGGCCGAGCGGGACGGGGACGTGCTCTGTTTCCTGCCCGGTGTGGGCGAGATCGCGCGCGTGGCGGGCCGGCTGGGTGACCTGGGGGACGTGGAGGTGCTCCAGGTGCACGGCCGGGCACCCGCCGCCGTCCAGGACGCGGTGCTGGCGCCCGGGGCGCGGCGCCGGGTGGTGCTGGCCACGGCGGTCGCCGAGTCCTCGCTCACCGTCCCCGGCGTACGGGTGGTCGTCGATGCGGGGCTCGCGCGGGAGCCGCGGGTGGACCACGCGCGCGGGCTGAGCGCGCTGGCGACGGTACGGGCGTCCCGGGCGGCCGGGCGGCAGCGGGCGGGGCGGGCCGGGCGGGAGGCGCCGGGGGCGGTGTACCGCTGCTGGTCCGAGGCCGAGGACGCCCGTCTGACGGCTTTTCCGGCCCCGGAGATCCGAGTGGCCGATCTGACCGCGTTCGCCCTCCAGACGGCCTGCTGGGGCGAGCCGGAAGCCGCCGGACTGGCGCTGCTGGACCCGCCGCCGGCCGGGGCGATGGCGGCGGCGCGGGAGGTGCTGACGGCGATCGGTGCGGTCGACTCCGCCGGCCGGGCGACGGACCGAGGCGTACGGCTGGCCCGGCTGGGGGTGCATCCACGGCTGGGGCGGGCGCTGCTGGACGCCCCGGGCGGGGGCGCCGAGGTGGTCGCGCTGCTGAGCGAGGAGCCGCCGCGGGAGTACGGGGACGACCTGGCGGCCGTGCTGCGCGCCGTCCGGCGGGGCGGCGACGCCTATGCCGGTCGCTGGCTCGCGGAGGTACGGCGGCTGAAGGCGGACGGCGAGGGCGCTTCGGTGTCCGGCGTGGACGACCGCACCGTGGGCCGCGTCGCCGCCCTCGCCTTCCCCGAACGCGTCGCAAGGGCCGACGGAGGGTCGTACCTGATGGCCTCCGGCACCCGCGCCGAGCTCGGTGACGGCAGCCCGCTGCGCGGTGCGCCGTGGATCGCGGTGGCCGTGGCGGACCGACCGGTCGGCAGCGGACACGCGCGCGTGCGGCTCGCCGCGGTGATGGACGAGGACACGGCCAGGTCGGCGGCGGCCTCGCTGTACGCGGAGGACCGGGAGGTCCGCTGGGCCGACGGTGACGTCGTCGCGCGGCGGGTGGAGCGGCTCGGCGCGATCGAGCTCGCGGTGCGGCCGTTGCGGGACGCGGACCCGGCCCTCGTACGCGACGCTCTGCTCGACGGGCTGCGGCGCGAAGGGCTCGGCCTGTTGCGGTGGACGCCCGACGCCGTCGCGCTTCGGCAGCGGCTCGCCTTCCTCCGGCTGCGTCTCGGTGAGCCCTGGCCGGACGTGTCCGACGAGGCGCTGCACGCGCGCGTGGACGAGTGGCTGGAGCCGGAGCTCGGCCGGGCCCGGCGGCGGGCCGATCTCGGGCGGATCGACGCCGGGGAGGCGCTGCGGCGGCTGCTGCCGTGGGCGGGCGGGGAGGCCGGGCGGCTGGACGAGCTGGCGCCCGAGCGGATCGCCGTACCCAGCGGGTCGCGGATCCGGGTCGACTACGGGAATCCCGAACAGCCGGTGCTCGCCGTGAAGTTGCAGGAGATGTTCGGCCTGCAGGAGTCGCCCGCGGTGGCCGGGGTGCCGGTGCTGGTGCATCTGCTGTCGCCGGCCGGGCGGCCCGCCGCCGTCACCGCCGACCTCGCCTCGTTCTGGAAGGACGGCTACAAGGGCGTACGGGCCGAGCTGCGCGGGCGGTATCCGAAGCATCCCTGGCCCGAGGATCCGGCCACGGCCGAGCCGACCCGGCACACCAACGCGCGGCTCAGGCGCTGACCGGTTCCGGGACCGGGGTGTCGGCCGGTGCCGGGTCGGCGGGGCGGCGGCCGCGGGCCTCCAGGTAGAGGGAGAGGGCGAGCAGCGCGATGCCGAGGGACAGGAACCCCCAGGGGAGGTAGGAGGTCAGCATCAGGACGAGGGTGCGGTTGTGCTTGACCAGGGCGACCGTGCTCTCGATGTAGTCCTCGCGCATCTTCACGTCGCCGGCGAAGGCCGTCACCTTGGCGCGGCCGCCCAGCAGGGTGCCGCCGCGCAGCTCCTCCTTGTGGATCTCCTCGCCGTAGACGGGCGCCCCGGTGGCCGGCTCGACCCAGAACCTGCGGACGGTGGTGTACCACCGGGTGGTGCCGGTCTTGGCGATGCTCTCCGGGGTGACGCCCTGCACCGGCATCTTCTTGGGCATCGGGACCTTGGTCCAGGGAATGGTCTGCTCGAAGTAGTAGACCTTGACGCCGCGGAAGGTCTGCGTCCCCTTGTAGTGGATGGGGTTGGTGGTGCGGGTCTGCGCGTCGAAGTACTCGTAGTCCCGTTTCTCGGTCAGGAACGGGAACTTGAACTCGATGCCGTCCCGGGTCACCGGGTCGCCGTCGACCATCTCACCGGTGGCGTGCACGGGTTCCTGGCTGTGGGCGTCGAAGATGTAGCGCTCGGGGATCTCGGAGACCATCTTGCCGTCGGGTCCCTGGACGTAGGACAGGCCGTCCCAGACGACGACGTCCCGGCCCGCCGTCTTCTCGATCCTCTTCGCGGCCGCCACGTCGCCCTTGAGGGTCTGCACGATGGTGACCTGGGGGACCTTCTTCGCCTTCATGGTGCCGTAGTCGAGGAGCGTGGCGTTCTTCGCCACCAGGACCATGTCCTGGTACTGGTTCGGCGGGATCTTGGCGAGCCGCGGGAAGGCGTACCAGCGCAGCAGCGGGGACAGCGCGGCGAAGAACACGGCACAGGCGAGCAGGACCAGACTGGCCTTGCGGCGCATCTCGGCCTCCCGGGGCGGCGGTTACGGGTGGGACGGCACCGTGGTGAGCAGCGGCTTGGGGGACGTCTTTCCGTCCGGCGACCCCAGGGCGCTGATCGTCACGACCAGGACGACCGCGAGGACGAGACCGCTCGCGGCGGCGATCAGGGCGCGCATGCGGGGCCTCCCTACGGCCGACGACTTCCTGATGGATCGTCAGGTCCGGGCACCGTAGCAACGGGAGGGTGAGATGAGAACAGGTCGTACGACGACGAGGGCGCCCTCCCGCGTCGGCGGGAGGGCGCCCTGGTGGTCGTACGACGGTGGATCAGGAGGAGGCGGAGGCGCTCGGGGAGGCGGAGGCTGAGGCCGACGCGGATGCGGAGGCGCTCGGCGAGGAGCTCGGCGACGGGCTGGACGAGGGGTCGGCCGCGGCGACCGTCAGTTCCACGGTGAGAGTGGCGCCGCCGGTGGTGGTGATGCGGAGCAGGAACGTGCCGGTGACGTCGTCCGCGTACAGCTTGGGCAGTGTGAGCAGGCCGTTCGCGTCCGTCTGGAGGTCCGTGAGGGTGCGGACGGCGTTGCCGTTCGCGTCCTTGAAGTACGGGCCCTTGTCGTTCTCGCCGGCGTCGTCCGCCGACTTGACGAGCGTGGCCGTGGCGGCGACCTTGCCGGCGACGGCACCCTGGTAGGTGGCCTTCGTCTGCACCTGGTCGGCGAACTCGCCGCCCGGAGTGCAGGTCAGCGCGGCGGTGTTGACGAGGGCGAGGGCGTCGGCGGCGCGCGCGGTGACGGTCGCGTCGTAGTCGACGCCCTTGGCCGTGCGGCCGACCACGCTGGCGTGGACCGTGAAGTCGCCGGTCTTCTCTCCCGCCTGGAGTGCCGGCGCGACGGCGACACCCTTGCTGTCGGTGACGACCGTGGCGGTGTCCTCGCCGCCGCTGAAGGTCGCGTCCGTGTCCCCGACGATGGTGAAGCGGACCCGGACCTTGGCGACGACCCGGCCTGCCTTGGTCTCCGCGCGCGTGCTGATCTGCTTGCCGAACGCGTCACCGGCCATCGCGGTGAGGGTGGCGGTGCCCGCGTCCTCCAGGTGGTCCACGGTGTCGGTGGCCGTGGGCGGCAGGCTCGGCGACGTGCTCGGGGTGCTCGGCGTGGGCTCGTCGGGACTGGGTGTGGTCTTGCCCGGCTTCGTCGTGGAGCCGCCGGAACCGGAGCCTACGGAACCGGAGCCTCCGGAGCCGGAGCCGGTCGAGCCGTCGCTGCGGTGCGACGGCAGGGTGCCCGTGCCGTCCGGTATCGAGTGGGTGCCCTTGCGATAGAACTCGTACCAGGACAGGACCAGGTTGAGGTAGTCCTGCGAGTTGTTGTAGCTGAGGATCGCGCTGTTCATGTCGGCCTGGACGGACAGGTCCCAGCCGTTGCGGCACAGGTAGTGGCCGGCCGCGAGCGCCGCGTCGTAGACGTTGTTGGGGTCCTTGACGCCGTCGCCGTTGCCGTCGCGTCCCGCCCACGCCCAGGTCGACGGGATGAACTGCATGGGGCCGACGGCCTGGTCGTACTCGCTGTTGCCGTCGTACTTGCCGCCGTCGGTGTCCGGGATCAGCGCGAAGCCGTTGCCGTCGAGCTGCGGGCCGAGGATCCGGTGCAGGGTGTTGCCCTCGGCGTCCACGTCACCGCCGCGGGCCTGGCCGGACTCGACCTTGCCGATGGCGGCCAGCAGCTGCCAGGGCAGATTGCAGCCGGGCTTGGAACTGCGCAGCTCCGCCTCGGCCTTCTTGTAGGCGTCGAGGACGGTGGCGGGGATGCCGGCCTCGGCCGCGCCGCGGGAGACGGCGGTGCCGATGCTCGACGAGGAGGCCGTGGGACTCGCGCTGGGGTTCGGGCTGTTGAGCGGCGGCAGGTCCGTGTAGTACGGCGAGTCGCCGGTGGCGCCGTCGGCCGCTCCGGCTCCGTCGGGCGCGGAGGTGCTGGCGCCGGCGCTGGCCTGTCTGCCCGTGTCTCCGGACGTGGCGCCCGGTGCCTGGGACGCGGACAGAGCCGCTACCGCCAACGCGGCCGCGGCGGTCGTCGCCGCTCCCTTGCGCAGCCGCCTGCCGAATTGCGCCGCCATAAGGTGAACCCCTCCCATGGACGCCTTCTGAGCGCCCGTCTCCGTCTGTCCGCTCGCCTCTGGTGTGACGGTCGACCCGGTGCTGTGGTTGCCCCTGTTACCTCTTTCGCGTGGCGAGGTAGCGCATCCGGCCGTGCACGCCGGGGCGGCGACCCAGGCGACCCTACGACAACTTGCCTTCCACGGACACCCGGCGGTGCCCGATTTTCACCAGTTGGCCATCCCCCGTTGAACGACGGTGGTGTCGCGGATACTTGCCGTACGCGATCACTTGTTCGGCGCGCCGGCCGACGACTGCTTCAGGGGGCCCGGATGCCGTTCACTCTCAGCCACGCCGCCGCCGTACTGCCCGCCGTACGCGGCGACGGGACCGGGCGCGGGCGGCTGGTGCCGGCGGTGCTCGTCGCGGGTTCCTTCGCACCGGACCTCACCTACTACGCGGCGAGCGCGGTGCCGGACGCGATGGAGTTCGGCGACTTCACGCACTCCTTCACCGGTGTCCTCACCGTCGACGTGCTGTTCGCCTGGGCGTCGGTGGCGCTGTGGCTGCTGGTCCGGGAACCCCTCGTGGCCCTCGCGCCCCGCGCCCGACAGGGGCGGGTGGCAGCGCTGCTGCGCTGCGGGGCGCCACGCGCGCGTGCCGGGCTCTCCGTGGCCGCCTGGTGGTACGTCTCCGCCGTGCTCGGCGCGCTCACGCATGTCGTCTGGGACGCGTTCACGCACCACGACCGCTGGGGGACGCGGCTGATCCCGGCAATCGGCCGGAACGTCGCGGGCATGCCGCTGTACACCCTGCTCCAGTACGGCAGTTCGGCGGTCGGCGCGGCCGTGGTCGCCGCGTTCGCGGTCCGCGCGGTACGGCGGGCGCCGGCCGGGAAGCCGGTGGGGGTGCCGCTGCTGTCGGTACGGGACCGGTGGTGGGCCGGCGCCGGAATCACCGGCTGCGCCCTGCTCGCGGCGGTGCAGCGGGCGGTGCGGTGGTGGGAGTACCGGGGAGCTGTGGCGAAGCCCTGGGAGCTGCTGCCCACAGTGCTCTTCGGAACGGGCGCGGGGCTGCTGCTCGGGGTGCTGGGGTACGCCGTGGCGGTCAGGGTGTGGCGTCCGGCGCCGGTGGCCGACGGCGTGCGGCGGAGTTCTTCGGCCCTTCGGTGAGGCAGGCCACGAACACGGTCATGGTGCGGGGGCGGCGGGGGCCGGGGAGCGCGGTGAGGAGCAGCGCGAGGTAGCTGCGGGCCAGGTCGAACCACTGGCGCAGGCCGGGGCGGGCGCGGAGCCTGCGCCGGAAACGGGTGGCCGCCCGGCGCACGGTGACGGCGAGGTCGGCGGGGATGCGGGCGGAGCTGGCGCTGGCCGCCAGGGCCGGGGCCGACACAGGCGCCGTGACCTGGGAGGAGACAGAGGCGGAGCGGCTTTTGGCCGGGGGCCTGCTCTGGGGCGTCCGGCGGTGAACCATGCGTATACCCATGGCCGCATCCTTGCCGGTGGCGGGGGCCGAGGCGTTCTGACGGGGTCCACGCGAGTGACGGGGCTGCGCCCCTTTTTTTACCTCTCCCCCCGCTTGGGCTCCGGCGCCCCCTATTTCTTTCTCCGCCACAACGGCGAGCAGCCGAAGCGGCGCTTTCCGGCGGTGCCGAACCGGGCGCATCCCGTGGGTCCGGCACCGCCGGGAGCCGCTGTCGTGGCTGAGCACCGTTGTGGCGGAGAAAGAAGGGGCGGCGCAGAGGAGGACGGCGGTGATGGCGCCGCCGAAGGGGCGGGAAGAGGGACGGCGCCGCTCCATCAGGATCGGGAAGCGGCGCCCTCTGCCGGCCGCCTTGGAGACACGCCCTCTGCCGGCCGCCGCGGCAGCGCGCCCCCTGTCGGTCACCTGGGCAGCGCGCCCCCTGTCGGCTCTCGCCGGAGGCGTCAGTGCGCTGCCGACTCCCAGTCCGGGCCCACGCCCACCGAGACGTCCAGGGGGGCCCGGAGGTGGACCGCGTTGGACATCTGGTCGCGGAGGACGGATTCGACCCGGTCCCGCTCGCCGGGGGCGATCTCCAGGACGATTTCGTCGTGAACCTGGAGGAGCATGCGGGACTTCAGGCCGGCCTCGCGCAGCGCGCCGTCCACCCGGAGCATGGCGATCTTGACGATGTCCGCCGCCGTGCCCTGGATGGGCGCGTTGAGGGCCATCCGCTCGGCCGCCTCCCGGCGCTGCCGGTTGTCGCTGTTGAGGTCGGGAAGGTAGCGGCGGCGCCCGAAGAGCGTCGCCGTGTAGCCGGTGGCGCGGGCCTCGTCGACGACGCGGCGCAGATAGTCGCGGACCCCGCCGAAGCGCTCGAAGTACGTGTCCATCAGGGCCCGGGCCTCGCCCGCGTCGATGTTCAGCTGCTGGGAGAGGCCGAAGGCCGACAGACCGTAGGCGAGGCCGTACGACATCGCCTTGATCTTGCGGCGCATCTCCGCGTCGACGGCCGAGCGGTCGACGTCGAAGACCTGGGAGGCGACCGTGTTGTGCAGGTCCTCCCCGGAGGTGAACGCCTCGATCAGGCCCTCGTCCTCGGAGAGGTGGGCCATCACGCGCAGTTCGATCTGGCTGTAGTCGGCGGTCATGAGCGACTCGAACCCCTCGCCGACGACGAAGCCGCGGCGGATGGCCCGGCCCTCGTCGGTGCGGACCGGGATGTTCTGGAGGTTCGGGTCGGTGGAGGAGAGGCGGCCGGTGGCGGCGACGGTCTGGTTGAACGTGGTGTGGATGCGGGCGTCCGCGGCGACGGTCTTGATCAGGCCCTCGACCGTGACCCGCAGCTTGGCCTGCTCTCGGTGCCGGAGCATGATCACCGGCAGCTCGTTGTCCGTCTGGCCGGCGAGCCAGGCGAGCGCGTCGGCGTCGGTGGTGTAGCCGGTCTTGGTCTTCTTCGTCTTCGGGAGCGCCAGCTCGCCGAAGAGGACCTCCTGGAGCTGCTTGGGCGAGCCCAGGTTGAACTCGTGGCCGGCCGCCGCGTGTGCTTCCTTCACGGCCTGCTGCACCGCGCCCGCGAACATCTGCTCCATCGCTTCCAGGTGCGCGCGGTCGGCGGCGATGCCGTGCCGCTCCATCCGGGCGAGCAGGGCGGAGGTGGGCAGCTCCATGTCACGCAGGAGGTCCGCGGCGCCGACCTCCTGGAGCCGGGCCTCGAAGGCCTCGCCGAGGTCGAGGATCGCGCGGGCCTGGATCATCAGGGCCTCGGCCTCGGCGCCGTCGTCCGCGCCGAACGCCAGCTGGCCGTCGGCCGCGGCGGCCGGCGCCAGCTCACGGTGCAGGTACTCCAGGGACAGCGCGTCCAGGTCGAAGGAGCGGCGGCCGGGCTTGACCAGGTAGGCGGCGAGCGCGGTGTCCATGGTGACGCCGTCGATGGTCCAGCCGTGCTCGGCGAAGACCCGCATGGCGCCCTTGGCGTTGTGGAAGACCTTGGGCCGGGCGGCGTCGGCCAGCCAGGCCGCCCACGCGTTCTCGTCGGCCTCGTCCAGCTCGGCGGGGTCGAACCAGGCCGCCGCTCCCTGGGCCGCGGCCAGGGCGACCTCGGCGACCGAGCCGGTGCCGAGCGCCCAGGTGTCGACGGTGGCGACACCCAGCGGCCCGGTGCCGTGCCCGGCGAGCCAGCCGGCCAGCTCACCGGTGCCCAGGACGGAGCCGTCGACCTCCACACCCGCCTCGGCGACCGGCGTGGACTCGGCCTCCTCGGCGCCGGGGTCGACGGCGTAGAGCCGCTCGCGCAGCGACGGATTGCGGATCTCCAGGGTGTCCAGGATCATCGCGACGTTCTTGCGGTCGTACGGCGCGCGCTCCAGGTCGGCGACCGTCCTCGGCAGCTCCACGCCGCGCTCCAGCTCGGTGAGCCGGCGGTTGAGCTTGACGGACTCCAGGTGGTCGCGGAGGTTCTGGCCGGCCTTGCCCTTGACCTCGTCGACGCGCTCCACCAGCTCGGCGAAGGAACCGAACTGGTTGATCCACTTCGCGGCGGTCTTCTCGCCGACGCCCGGGATGCCGGGGAGGTTGTCGGACGGGTCGCCGCGCAGGGCGGCGAAGTCGGGGTACTGGGCGGGCGTCAAGCCGTACTTCTCGAAAACCTTCTCCGGGGTGAACCGGGTCAGCTCGGAGACGCCCTTGGTCGGGTAGAGGACCGTGGTGTGCTCGGTGACCAGCTGGAAGGAGTCGCGGTCGCCGGTGACGATCAGGACCTCGAAGCCCGCGGCCTCGGCCTGGGTGGCGAGGGTGGCGATGATGTCGTCGGCCTCGAAGCCCTCGACGGCGAAGCGCTGCGCGTGCATGGCGTCGAGCAGTTCGCCGATCAGCTCGACCTGGCCCTTGAACTCGTCCGGGGTCTTGGAGCGGTTCGCCTTGTACTCGGTGAACTCCTCGGAGCGCCAGGTCTTGCGGGAGACGTCGAACGCCACCGCGAAGTGCGTGGGCGCCTCGTCACGCAGGGTGTTGGCCAGCATCGACGCGAAGCCGTAGATCGCGTTCGTCGGCTGGCCCGTCGCGGTCGTGAAGTTCTCCGCGGGCAGCGCGAAGAACGCGCGGTACGCCAGCGAGTGCCCGTCCATGAGCATCAGCCGGGGACGGGGGCCGCCGGGGGTCTTGTCGGTCTGCTTCGCTGCTGTCTCTGCCACGCCCCCGATCCTGCCACGCCGCACTGACAGTGAGGGCCGACGGTTCGGGTTGCGGTGCCCCGCCCCTCTCGGGCATCGCTCTCGGCAAACACTGGTTCCGTTCCCGTGCGCGGACCGTGCTCGATGGTTGTCGCCGGCGCGTGCGAGTATCGGGTGCACATGGCAGGTGCCGGCGTAGAGGGAGAGCGTGCGATGGCGACGAAGCCGCCCAAGGAGGATCCGGTCCAGGACGCGCCGCAGGTCGCGGAGCCGAAGCACGCGGCCGCGGGGCTGCCCGCCATCGGCCACACGCTGCGCATCGCCCAGCAGCAGATGGGTGTGAAGCGCACCGCGCTGACGCTGCTGCGCGTGAACCAGAAGGACGGCTTCGACTGCCCAGGCTGCGCCTGGCCGGAGCCCGAGCACCGGCACACGGCCGAGTTCTGCGAGAACGGCGCCAAGGCGGTGGCCGAGGAGGCCACCCTGCGGCGGGTGACCCCCGACTTCTTCGCCGCGCACTCGGTCGCCGACCTGCACCACCGCAGCGGTTACTGGCTCGGCCAGCAGGGGCGGCTCACCCACCCCATGTATCTCGCCGAGGGCGCCGAGCACTACGAGCCGGTCGACTGGGAGCGCGCCTTCGACATCATCGGCGAGGAGATCGCGGCCCTCTCCTCCCCCGACGAGGCGGTCTTCTACACCTCGGGGCGGACCAGCAACGAGGCCGCGTTCCTGTACCAGCTGTTCGCCCGCGAGCTGGGCACCAACAACCTTCCGGACTGCTCCAACATGTGCCACGAGTCCTCGGGCTCGGCGCTGAGCGAGACGATCGGCATCGGCAAGGGCAGTGTCAGCCTCGAGGACCTGTACAAGGCCGACCTGATCATCGTCGCCGGGCAGAACCCGGGCACCAACCATCCCCGGATGCTCTCCGCGCTGGAGAAGGCCAAGGCCAACGGCGCGAAGATCATCAGCGTCAACCCGCTCCCGGAAGCCGGCCTGGAGCGGTTCAAGAACCCGCAGACCCCGCAGGGCATGGTCAGGGGCGCCGCCCTCACCGACCTGTTCCTGCAGATCCGCATCGGCGGCGACCAGGCCCTGTTCCGGCTCCTCAACAAGCTGGTACTGGAGACCGAGGGCGCGGTCGACGAGGAGTTCGTGCGCGAGCACACCCACGGGTTCGAGGAGTTCGCGCAGGCCGCCCGCGCCGCCGACTGGCACGAGACGCTCACCGCCACCGGCCTCACCCGCGCGGAGATCGAGGAGACCCTCGGCATGGTGCTCGCCTCGCGGCGCACCATCGTCTGCTGGGCCATGGGGCTCACCCAGCACAAGCACTCGGTGCCGACGATCCGGGAGGTCGTCAACTTCCTTCTGCTGCGCGGCAACATCGGCCGTACCGGCGCGGGCGTGTGCCCGGTCCGCGGCCATTCGAACGTGCAGGGCGACCGCACGATGGGCATCTTCGAGCGGCCGGCCCCGGCCTTCCTGGACGCCCTGGAGAAGGAGTTCGGCTTCGCGCCCCCGCGCGAGCACGGCTTCGACGTCGTCCGGGCCATCCGCGCGCTGCGCGACGGCGAGGCGAAGGTCTTCTTCGCGATGGGCGGCAACTTCGTCTCCGCGACGCCCGACACGGAGGTCACCGAGGCGGCGGTGCGACGGGCACGGCTGACCGTGCACGTGTCGACGAAGCTCAACCGCTCGCACGTCGTCACGGGCGCGCGGGCGCTGATCCTGCCGACGCTCGGCCGGACCGAGCGCGATCTCCAGGGCAGCGGGGAGCAGTTCGTCACCGTCGAGGACTCCATGGGCATGGTGCACGCCTCGCGCGGCCGCCTGGAGCCCGCGAGCCCGCACCTGCTGTCGGAGCCGGCGATCGTGTGCCGGCTGGCCCGCCGGGTGCTCGGTGAGAACAGCCGTACGCCGTGGGAGGAGTTCGAGAAGGACTACGCGACGGTCCGGGACCGTATCGCGCGCGTGATCCCCGGCTTCGACGACTTCAACGCGCGCGTGGCGCACCCGGGTGGCTTCGCACTCCCGCACGCCCCGCGCGACGAGCGGCGCTTCCCGACGGCGACCGGGAAGGCGAACTTCACCGCGGCCCCGGTCGAGTACCCGGAACTGCCCGAGGGACGGCTGCTGTTGCAGACGCTGCGCTCGCACGACCAGTACAACACCACGATCTACGGCCTGGACGACCGCTACCGGGGTATCAAGAACGGCCGTCGGGTGGTCCTGGTGAACCCGGAGGACGCGCGACTGCTGGGCGTCGCCGACGGGTCGTACGTGGACCTGGTCGGTGAGTGGAAGGACGGTGTGGAGCGCCGGGCGCCGGGCTTCCGGGTGGTGCACTACCCGACCTCCCGGGGCTGCGCGGCCGCGTACTACCCGGAGACCAATGTGCTGGTGCCGCTCGACTCCACGGCGGACATCAGCAACACCCCGGCCAGCAAGTCCGTGGTGATCCGCCTGGAGGCCGGTGTGCCGCACCCGCGAGCCGCCGTCTGAGCGCCCGCTCAGCGCGTCTGGAAGAATCGGCGGCCTACTGAGCGTTTGCTCAGTCGGGAGAGACAGCCGCACGACGAACGGAGCCGGCCCATGGGCGAGCAGCAGCACGTGAAGTTCCCGCAGGAGGTCATCGACGAGTACGCCTCGCTCGGCATCGACCTGCGGGCCCTGTTCTCGGCGGGCCACCTCGGCAACCGTATGGGCGTGCAGATCGTGGAGGCCTCGGCGGAACGGGTCGTCGGCACCATGCCCGTGGAGGGCAACACCCAGCCGTACGGGCTGCTGCACGGCGGTGCAAGCGCGGTGCTGGCGGAGACCCTGGGCTCGGTCGGTTCGATGCTGCACGGCGGCAGTTCGAAGATCGCGGTCGGTGTCGACCTGAACTGCACGCATCACCGCGGGGCCCGCTCCGGTCTGGTCACCGGCGTGGCCACGCCCGTCCACCGGGGTCGGTCCACGGCGACGTACGAGATCGTGATCAGCGACGAGGAGGGCCGGCGGGTGTGCAGCGCGCGCCTGACCTGCCTGCTGCGTGACGTGCGCCCGGGCGACGAGGCCCAGGTCCGGGGCGCCGGCGCCTGACCCGCACCCCCGGCGGGACGAAGGACCTCGGCGCCGCATGCCGAGGTCAGCGCCCGGTAAGAGAGCGGCAGGGAGGGCAGTGAACGGCCGACGGCACCGCCGGCCACCCCGCCGGGAAATGCGAAAAAGTTCCGAAGGCTTGACTTTCTTTCCTTGGCGTAACTCTACGTAATACGCGTGTAATCCACATTCGCTGTTTCACCCCAGTTCCCGGGTCCCGTCGCGTCTCCCACCCTCCCCGAAAGTCGCCCACAGCAACGGCCGGGCGTCATGGCCAAAACCGTCGAGACGCCTGAACGGATCATGCCGGGTCCTGCAGGTTCTCAGAATGCGGACGGGGCGAATCGGGCTCAATTCCTGCTTTCCCCCCACGATGTACCGCTCTGCATTACCTCGTGTCATAACAAGAGCGTCACAGCCTTCGACAAGCACTCCTCCCCGTTCCTCACCCGCGCTTAGAGTCACGGCCAGTCACCGCTCCATAGGGAGTTCGGTACCGGCGCGGCACCCGTCGTTCCCTGCGAGGGGGCGCATGCCCGCGGAAAGGATCGATTGTGCGACAGCGTTCTCTGGTGATTCTTACCTCCGTGCTGACCACCGGAGCCCTGACCCTCACCGCCTGCGGCTCCCGCGACGACAACAGCAAGAGCGGCGACAGCGGCAACGTGACGGTCACGATCGGCGTCGACGCCCCGCTGACCGGCCAGAACTCCGCCACGGGTCTCGGCATCCAGTACGGCGCCCAGATCGCCGTCGACGACGCCAACAAGAACAAGACCGTCCCGGGCGTCACCTTCAAGATCAAGGCGCTGGACGACAAGGCGATTCCGGCCACCGGCCAGCAGAACGCCACCCAGCTCGTCTCGGACAAGACGGTGCTCGGCGTCGTCGGCCCGCTCAACTCCGGTGTGGCCACGCAGATGCAGCAGGTCTTCGCCACCGCCAACCTGGTGGAGATCTCGCCGTCCAACACCAACCCCGAGCTGACGATGGGCAAGAACTGGCAGACCAGCCCGTCCCGTCCGTTCAAGACGTACTTCCGCACCGCGACCACCGACGCCCTGCAGGGCGCCTACGCGGCGGACTACGCGTACAACGGCGCCAAGAAGAAGAAGGCGTTCGTCGTCGACGACAAGCAGACCTACGGCGCCGGTCTGTCGAAGATCTTCTCGGAGCAGTTCGTCAAGCAGGGTGGCAAGGTCATCGGGACCGACCACGTCAACACCGGCGACCGTGACTTCTCCACCCTGGTCACCAAGATCAAGAACTCCGGCGCCGACATCCTCTACTACGGCGGCCAGTACGACGAGGCCCAGGTGCTGACCAAGCAGCTCAAGGCCGCGGGCGCCAACATCCCGCTGTTCGGCGGCGACGGCATCTTCAGCGACACCTACATCAAGACCGCCGGCAAGTCCGCCGAGGGCGACCTCGCCACGTCGATCGGCGTCCCGGTCGACACCCTGCCCGCCGCCAAGGACTTCGTGGCCACCTACAAGGCCAAGAAGTACCCCGGTGACTACGGCACCTACGGCTCGTACTCCTACGACGCCACCACCGCGATCATCAAGGCCATCGGCTCCGTCGTGAAGGACGGCAAGATCCCGGACGACGCCCGCTCCCAGATCGTCGACGCCGTCCAGAAGAACACCTTCGACGGCATCTCCGGCAAGATCGCGTTCGACCAGTACGGCGACACCACGAACAAGCAGCTGACCGTCTACAAGGTCGTCAGCGGTGCGTGGAAGTCGGTCCAGAGCGGCGTGGCCACCCCGAAGTAACCGGCCGAAGCACAGAGCAGTACCAGGGCCGCGCGGCGCAGACCACCGTCACCGCGCGGCCCGCCCTCTACCGCCCCCCTGACTCTCCCCACCACATGGAGGCCATGCGGTGAACACCCTGCCGCAGCAGCTGGCCAACGGGCTGTTCCTCGGCTCGATGTACGGTCTGATCGCCATCGGCTACACGATGGTGTACGGCATCGTCCAGCTCATCAACTTCGCCCACGGCGAGATCTTCATGACCGGAGGCTTCGGCGCCCTCACGGTCTACCTTCTCCTGCCGGACGGCATATCCATGTGGGTAGCCCTGCCGGCGATGCTCATCGGCGGTGCACTCGTCGCCGTTCTCATCGCCGTCGGAGCCGAACGCTTCGCCTACCGTCCGCTGCGCGGCGCGCCACGCCTCGCGCCACTGATCACCGCGATCGGCCTGTCGCTCGCCCTGCAGCAGGCGGTCTTCAACTGGTACCACATCGACGGCGACGCCAAGACCGCCCGGGTCTTCCCGCAACTGCCGTTCGGCCCGCTGCACATCGGCTCCGTGACCGTGCAGAGCGGTGACATCTTCCTGATCATCGCCGCCCCGCTGTGCATGGCGGTCCTCGCCCTGTTCGTCCGGCTCTCCCGCACCGGCCGCGCCATGCAGGCCACCGCCCAGGACCCGGACACCGCCCAGCTGATGGGCATCGACACCAACCGCATCATCGTCATCGCCTTCGCGATCGGCGGCTTCTTCGCGGCCGTCGCCGGTGTCTCCTACGGTCTCAAGTACGGCTCCGTCTCCTACGACATGGGCTTCATCGCCGGTCTGAAGGCGTTCACCGCGGCCGTTCTCGGCGGCATCGGCAACATCTACGGCGCCATGCTCGGCGGTCTCGTCCTCGGTATCGCGGAGGCCATGGCCACCGCGTACATCGCCAACATCCCCGGCATGCAGCAGCTCGGCGGCGGCGGCTGGGCCTCCGTGTGGGCCTTCGTCCTGCTGATCCTCGTACTCCTCTTCAGACCACAGGGTCTGCTCGGCGAACGCGTCGCGGACAGGGCGTGAGCAGCATGACCGACACCATCAACTCCCCCGCCGCACAGGAGCACGGGCCGGTCCCGCTGCCGCTGTCCGTCGCCCGGCTGCTCGTCGTCGTGGGCGCCGTGGGCACCATCGCCAGCACCTTCATGAGCTGGACCTGGACGTCCGACTTCCCCGGCGACCTGACGGTCTACGGCTACCCGGCCGGCCTGCAGATCCTCGCCCTCGTGGGCGGCGCCCTCACCCTGCTGTTCGGGCTGACCCTGTGGGACGTCAAGTGGCTGCGCTGGCTGAACCCGGCGGGCGCCACCTCCCCGGTCTTCCTGACGGCCCTGTCGGCGTTCGCCGTCTGCTGGTTCACCGGCATCGCCATCGCCGTCGACCTCGGCGGCCTGGTCAACCTCGACCCGGGCGCCTACGTGGCGATGGCGGCCTCCGCGCTGCCCGTCGCCGGCGCCCTCGCCCTGCCCCACCCGGCGCCGGGCACCGGCTTCCGCGGCTACCTGACCAAGCCTCAGCTGCCCGCTCCCGGCAAGGCGTCGCCGCTCGTCGAGCGCCTCGTCCTCACGGTCGGCGTCGCGCTCGGCCTGCTGGCCTTCTCCTACGGCATCGGCATCGACAACGACGCCAGCGAGACCTTCATCGGCTACCTGCTGCTGCTCGTCTTCGCCGCCTGGGGCCTGATGCACACCGGCCTGGTCGACCGCTTCGCGACCACCGCCGCGCACCACAAGGGATTCGCCTCGGCGCTCGCCTTCGTCGCGGCCGTGATCTTCCCCTTCACCCAGAACGACGACCACAACGCCAACGTCGGCGTGAACATCCTGATCTTCGCCACCGTCGCCCTGGGCCTGAACATCGTGGTCGGCCTGACCGGTCTGCTGGACCTCGGTTACGTCGCGTTCCTCGGCGTCGGCGCCTACGCGGCCGCCCTGGTCTCCGGCTCGGAGTACTCCCGGTTCTCCGGTGTGCACTTCCCGTTCTGGGCCGCGGCCCTCACCGGCATGGCCGCCTCGCTGGTCTTCGGTGTGCTGATCGGCGCGCCGACCCTGCGGCTGCGCGGCGACTACCTGGCCATCGTGACACTCGGCTTCGGTGAGATCTTCCGCATCACCGTCAACAACCTGGACGGCGACTCCGGACCGAACATCACCCGCGGCCCCAACGGCATCACCCAGATCCCGGACCTGAACATCTTCGGGTTCAACCTGGGCGAGTCGCACGACGTCCTCGGGCACACCCTGGGTCGGTTCGCCAACTACCTGTTCCTGATGCTCATCGTCACGGCGATCGTCGTGCTCGTCTTCACCCGCGCCGCCGACTCCCGTATCGGCCGCTCCTGGATCGCCATCCGCGAGGACGAGACCGCCGCCACCGCCATGGGCATCAACGGCTTCCGCGTCAAGCTGATCGCCTTCGCCCTCGGCGCCTCCCTCGCGGGCCTCGCCGGCACCGTGATGGCGCACGTCAACTACAGCGTGAACCCGCAGCCGTACCAGTTCGCCGGCGCCGCTCCGCCCAACTCGGCCTTCCTGCTGGCCGCCGTCGTCCTCGGCGGCATGGGCACCGTCAGCGGCCCGCTGCTCGGCGCGAGCGTGCTCTACCTGGTCCCGGAGAAGCTCCAGTTCCTGCAGAACTACGAGCTGTTCGCCTTCGGCGTCGCGCTGATCCTGCTGATGCGGTTCCGGCCGGAGGGCATCATCGCCAACCGCCGCCGCCAGCTGGAGTTCCACGAGACCGGCCAGCTCGACGTACCGGCACAGGCGACACTGAGCGACGATCCGGCCGTCACCAAGGCAGGGGCGTAAGGAACCATGACGACACCTGTACTCGAAGCCCGTGACGTCACGATGCGCTTCGGTGGTCTGACCGCCGTCCGGTCCGTGGACTTCACGGTCAACAGCGGCGAGATCGTCGGCCTGATCGGCCCGAACGGCGCCGGCAAGACCACCTTCTTCAACTGCCTCACCGGCCTGTACGTGCCCACCGAGGGCACGGTCTCCTACCAGGGCAAGGTGCTGCCGCCCAAGCCGCACCTGGTGACGCAGGCTGGCATCGCCCGGACGTTCCAGAACATCCGGCTCTTCGCCAACATGACCGTCCTGGAGAACGTCCTCGTGGGCCGCCACACGCGGACCAAGGAGGGCCTGTGGTCCGCGCTGCTGCGCGGTCCCGGCTTCCGCAAGGCCGAGAAGGAGTCCGAGGCGAAGGCCATGGAGCTCCTGGAGTTCATCGGCCTGGCCGCCAAGCGCGACCACCTGGCGCGCAACCTGCCCTACGGCGAACAGCGCAAGCTGGAGATCGCCCGCGCACTGGCCAGCGAACCGGGCCTGCTGCTGCTCGACGAGCCGACGGCCGGCATGAACCCGCAGGAGACCCGGGCCACCGAGGAACTGGTCTTCGCCATCCGGGACAAGGGCATCGCCGTCCTCGTCATCGAGCACGACATGCGCTTCATCTTCAACCTGTGCGACCGGGTGGCCGTCCTCGTCCAGGGCGAGAAGCTCGTCGAGGGCACCTCCGACGTCGTACAGGCGGACGACCGGGTCATCGCCGCCTATCTGGGCGAGCCCTTCGAGGGCGACCCCGGGGCGGCGGAGGCGGCCGACGTCGAGGCCGCGGAGGCCGCCGCGGAGGACCGGAGCGCCGACGCGGCCCCGGCCACCGACACGGAGGACGCCGGCGCGGAGAGCACCGAGGCGGACAGCACCACCAAGGGAGAGGCCCAGTGACCGCACTGCTGGAGGTCGAGGACCTCAGGGTCGCCTACGGCAAGATCGAGGCCGTCAAGGGCATCTCGTTCAGCGTCGAGGCCGGTCAGGTCGTGACCCTCATCGGCACCAACGGCGCCGGCAAGACGACGACCCTGCGTACCCTGTCGGGGCTGCTCAAGCCCTCCTCGGGGAAGGTCGTCTTCGACGGCAAGCCGCTCGGCGGGGTCCCGGCGCACAAGATCGTCGCGCTCGGGCTCGCCCACTCCCCCGAGGGCCGGCACATCTTCCCCCGCCTGACCATCGCGGAGAACCTGCAGCTCGGTGCGTTCCTCCGGAAGGACAAGGCGGGCATCGAGAAGGACATCCAGCGCGCCTACGACCTCTTCCCGATCCTGGGCGAGCGGCGCAAGCAGGCCGCGGGCACCCTCTCGGGCGGTGAGCAGCAGATGCTGGCGATGGGGCGGGCGTTGATGTCCCAGCCGAAGCTGCTGATGCTGGACGAGCCGTCGATGGGGCTGTCGCCGATCATGATGCAGAAGATCATGGCGACGATCCTGGAGCTGAAGTCGCAGGGGACGACGATTCTGCTGGTCGAGCAGAACGCGCAGGCGGCGCTGTCGCTGGCCGACCAGGGGCATGTGATGGAGGTCGGCAACATCGTGCTGTCGGGCAGTGGGCAGGATCTGCTGCACGACGAGTCGGTTCGTAAGGCCTATCTGGGCGAGGACTAGGTCGTCGGTCGGCTGACGGTCGGTGGGGGCTGGTCGCGCAGTTCCCCGCGCCCCCAAAAAAGCGCAGGCCCGCGCCCCCTTCTCCGGGGCGCGGGCCTTGGCGTTCGTACGGTGCGGGTCAGCCCTTGCCGGACTTCTTCTCCTCGCTGTCCGCGATGACCGCCTCCGCGACCTGCTGCATCGACATGCGGCGGTCCATCGACGTCTTCTGGATCCAGCGGAACGCGGCCGGCTCGGTCAGGCCGTACTCGGTCTGAAGGACGGACTTCGCGCGGTCGACGAGCTTGCGGGTCTCCAGGCGCAGGGTGAGGTCGGCGACCTCCTTCTCCAGCTGCCGCAGCTCGTTGAAGCGGGAGACGGCCATCTCGATCGCCGGGACGACGTCGCTCTTGCTGAACGGCTTGACCAGGTACGCCATCGCGCCGGCGTCCCGGGCCCGCTCCACGAGGTCGCGCTGCGAGAAGGCGGTGAGCATCAGGACCGGGGCGATGGACTCCGCGGCGATCTTCTCGGCCGCCGAGATGCCGTCGAGCTTGGGCATCTTGACGTCGAGGATGACCAGGTCGGGGCGGTGCTCGCGGGCCAGCTCGACGGCCTGTTCGCCGTCGCCCGCCTCGCCGACGACCGTGTACCCCTCCTCCTCCAGCATCTCTTTCAGGTCGAGCCGGATCAGGGCCTCGTCCTCGGCGATGACGACACGGGTCGTCAGCGGAGGCACGTGCGACTTGTCGTCGGGTGCGTCGACTGGCTGGGGCGACTCGGCGGCGGTCACGGGGGCTCCTCGTTCAGGGCAGGGGTACTGCTGACAAGAGCCTACCTAGCTACGGTATGGTGGACGCGCGGAGGGTCAGGGTTCACCTTGGATTCTTCGAGCCCCGGTAGCCCAATTGGCAGCAGGCAACGGATTCAAAACCCGTACAGTGTCGGTTCGAGTCCGACCCGGGGCACTTTTCCTTGGATTCCAAGGTCGCGTAATTGTGTGGCTGAAGGGCCTCTCGCCGGCCGGAGGGGCCCTTCGCACGTTACTTGGGGCTGTCGTCCTCACCGATGTGGTGAACCCGGACCATGTTGGTGGAGCCGGAGACACCGGGCGGGGAGCCCGCCGTGATGACCACGATGTCGCCCTGCTCGCAGCGGCCGTACTTCAGCAGAAGTTCGTCGACCTGGTCGACCATCTTGTCCGTCGAGTCGACGTGCGGGCCGAGGAAGGTCTCGACGCCCCAGGTGAGGTTGAGCTGGGAACGGGTGGCCGGATCCGGGGTGAAGGCGAGCAGCGGGATCGGCGAGCGGTAGCGGGAGAGCCGGCGGACGGTGTCTCCCGACTGGGTGAACGCGACCAGGAACTTCGCGCCCAGGAAGTCGCCCATCTCGGCGGCGGCCCGGGCGACCGCGCCGCCCTGGGTGCGGGGCTTGTTGCTCTCGGTCAGCGGCGGCAGGCCCTTGGCGAGGATGTCCTCCTCGGCCGCCTCGACGATCTTCGCCATGGTGCGGACGGTCTCGATCGGGTACTTGCCGACACTGGTCTCGCCGGAGAGCATCACCGCGTCCGTGCCGTCGATGACCGCGTTGGCGACGTCGGAGGCCTCGGCGCGGGTGGGGCGCGAGTTCTCGATCATCGAGTCGAGCATCTGGGTGGCGACGATGACCGGCTTGGCGTTGCGCCTGGCCAGCTTGACGGCGCGCTTCTGGACGATCGGCACCTGCTCCAGCGGCATCTCCACGCCCAGGTCGCCGCGGGCGACCATGATGCCGTCGAAGGCGGCCACGATGGAGTCGATGTTCTCGACGGCCTGCGGCTTCTCGACCTTGGCGATCACCGGGAGGCGGCGGCCCTCCTCGTCCATGATGCGGTGGACGTCCTCGATGTCCCGGCCGTTGCGGACGAAGGACAGGGCGATCACGTCGAAGCCGGTGCGCAGCGCCCACCGCAGGTCGGCCTCGTCCTTGCCGGACAGGGCGGGGACGGAGACGGCGACGCCGGGGAGGTTGAGGCCCTTGTGGTCGGAGACCATGCCGCCCTCGACCACCGTGGTGTGCACCCGGGGACCGTCGACGCGGGTGACCTCCAGGCAGACCTTGCCGTCGTCGACGAGGACGCGCTCACCGGGGGTGACGTCACCCGCCAGACCCGTATACGTCGTCCCGCACTGGTGCCGGTCGCCCTTGGCGCCCTCCTCCACCGTGATGACGAAGGTGTCACCGCGTTCGAGGAGTACGGGGCCTTCGGTGAAGCGGCCGAGCCGGATCTTCGGGCCTTGAAGGTCGGCGAGCATCCCGACGCTGCGACCGGTCTCGTCGGAGGCCTTGCGCACCCGCTGGTAGCGCTCCTCGTGCTCGGCGTAGCTGCCGTGGCTGAGGTTGAATCGGGCGACGTCCATTCCGGCCTCGACCAGGGCCTTGATCTGGTCGTACGAGTCGGTGGCGGGCCCCAGAGTACAAACGATCTTTGCTCGGCGCATGGTTCGAGCCTAGGCCTTACCGGCGGGTAGAGAATCGGTCGCACATGACGACCCAACAACCTTTGCGTGAAGGCCTATTGACAAGTGTTGAATGTGCGGCGCCCCGCTCCTATGAGCATCTCGCACTTGTTGAATACGGCGTGTTCAGGTCATCAGATCGAAACCTCCCAGGCCTGTTGTCGGCGGTCATGCCCAGGTCAGAATCTACGCGCGTCGTTGACCGAATCACGAGGAGACCAAAAGATGCCCTTGAACCGTCGGAAGTTCCTGGAGAAGTCCGCCGCGACCGGAGCGGGCGTGGCGATCGCCGGCGCGGCGGCGGCCCCGGCACAGGCGTCGGTACGGCCGGCCCGGCACCCCCGCCGGTACTCCCTCACCGTCATGGGCACCACCGACCTGCACGGGCACGTCTTCAACTGGGACTACTTCAAGGACGCGGAGTACTCCGACAAGGCCGGCAACGCGATGGGCCTGGCGCGCATCTCGACCCTGGTCGACCAGGTGCGCAAGGCGAAGGGCCGCCACAACACCCTGCTCCTGGACGCCGGTGACACCATCCAGGGCACCCCGCTGACGTACTACTACGCCAAGGTCGACCCGATCACCGCCAAGGGCGGCCCGGTGCACCCGATGGCGCAGGCCATGAACGCGATCGGGTACGACGCGGCGGCGCTCGGCAACCACGAGTTCAACTACGGCATCGAGACGCTCCGCAGGTTCGAGGACCAGCTGCACTTCCCGCTGCTCGGTGCCAACGCGGTCGACGCGAAGACCCTGAAGCCCGCCTTCCCGCCGTACTTCATCAAGAAGTTCCACGTCCCGGGCGCCCCGCCGGTCAAGGTCGCCGTCCTCGGCCTGACCAACCCGGGCATCGCGATCTGGGACAAGGCCTACGTCCAAGGCAGGCTGGCCTTCCCCGGTCTGGAGGAGCAGGCCGCGAAGTGGGTGCCGAAGCTGAAGGCGCTGGGCGCGGACGTGGTCGTGGTCTCGGCCCACTCGGGTTCCTCGGGCACGTCCTCCTACGGGGACCAGGTGCCGTACGTCGAGAACGCCGCCGCCAACGTCGCCAGGCAGGTGCCCGGCATCGACGCCATCCTGGTCGGCCACGCGCACGTGGAGATCCCCGAACTGAAGGTCGTCAACGAGGCCACCGGCAAGACCGTCGTCCTCTCCGAGCCGCTGTGCTACGCCGAGCGCCTCTCCCTCTTCGACATCGAGCTGGTGTTCGGCAAGGGTGGGTGGGAGGTGGAGTCGGTCGCGGCCTCGCTGCTGAACTCCAACACGGTCGCCGACGACCCGAAGATCACCCGGCTCCTGGAGGACGAGCACGCCAAGGTCGTGGCGTACGTCAACCAGGTGGTCGGCACCGCGACGGAGACCCTCACCACGGTCGAGGCCCGTTACCGGGACGCCCCGATCATCGACCTGATCACCAAGGTCCAGGAGGACGTGGTCAAGGCGGCTCTGGCGGGCACGGAGTACGCGTCGCTGCCGGTGCTCGCGCAGGCCTCGCCGTTCTCGCGGACCTCCGAGATCCCGGCCGGCAACGTGACCATCCGGGACCTGTCGAGCCTGTACGTGTACGACAACACGCTGGTCGCCAAGGTGATGACGGGCGCGCAGATCCGCGCGTACCTGGAGTACTCGGCGGAGTACTACGTGCGGACGGCGGCGGACGCGGCGGTCGACGTGGAGAAGCTGACCAACGCGAACGGCCGTCCGGACTACAACTACGACTACGTCTCGGGCCTGCGGTACGACATCGACATCGCGCAGGCGGCAGGTTCGCGGATCAAGAACCTGACCTACGACGGCGCCGCCCTCGACGACGCCGCGCAGTTCGTGCTCGCGGTGAACAACTACCGCGCCAACGGCGGCGGCGCGTTCCCCCACGTCGCCTCGGCCAAGGAGCTGTGGTCGGAGTCGACGGAGATCCGCACCCGGATCGCGGAGTGGGTCACCGCCAAGGGCGTCCTGGACCCGAAGGACTTCGCGTCGGCGGACTGGAAGCTCACCCGCGACGGCACGCCGGTGTTCTGACCGGTCCCGAAGGGCGCCGGTCCCCGGACCGGCGCCCCCGGGATCGGCCGGCGAAGCGCTCAGTCGACCAGCGGAGTGAGCTGCCTCGGCTGCTGCTGCGCCGGGACCCGCTCCTCCGGCCGCTCCAGGCCGAAGCTGGTGAAGGCCGTGCGCGCGGGCAGCGGGTAGGGGTCCTTGCCCGTGAGGGTGTTGAGGATGGTGGCGCTGCGCCAGGCGGCCAGGCCCAGGTCCGGGGCGCCGACGCCGTGGGTGTGGAGTTCGGCGTTCTGGACGTACGCCGCTCCGGTCACCGACGGGTCGAGGACCAGCCGGAACCGCTCGTCCACCCGCGGGCGTTCGCTGTTGTCCCGGCGCAGGTAGGGGTCGAGCCCGGCGAGCAGACGGCCGAGGGGGCGCTCGCGGTAGCCGGTGGCCAGCACGACGGCGTCGGTGGTGAGCCGGGAGCGGCTGCCCTGCTGGACGTGTTCGAGGTGGAGCTCGACCTTGGTGGTGGCGACGCGTCCGGCCGTGCGGACCTGGACACCGGGGGTCAGGACGGCTTCGGGCCAGCCGCCGTGCAGCGTGCGGCGGTACAGCTCGTCGTGGATGGCGGCGATGGTGTCGGCGTCGATGCCCTTGTGCAGCTGCCACTGGGCGGAGACGAGCCGGTCCCGGACGGGTTCGGTGAGGGCGTGGAAGTAGCGGGTGTAGTCGGGGGTGAAGTGCTCCAGGCCGAGCTTGGAGTACTCCATGGGCGCGAAGGCCTCGCCGCGCCCGATCCAGTGCAGCTTCTCGCGGCCTTCGGGCCTGTTGCGCAGCAGGTCGAGGAAGACCTCGGCGCCGGACTGCCCGGAGCCCACGACGGTGACGTGCTCGGCGGCGAGGAAGGCCTCGCGGTGGTCGAGGTAGTCGGCCGCGTGGATGACCGGGACGCCCGGGGACTCCACGAGGGGCCTGAGCGGATCGGGCACGTAGGGGACGGTCCCGACCCCGAGCACGACGTTCCTCGTGTACGTACGGCCGAGCGACTCGGCCTCGCCCTCGGCGTCGAGCCGGGTGAAGTCGACCTCGAACAGGTCGCGTTCGGAGTTCCAGCGGACGGCGTCGACCTGGTGGGAGAAGCACAGTCCGGGCAGGCTCTCGGCGACCCAGCGGCAGTAGGCGTCGTACTCGGCGCGCCGGATGTGGAAGCGCTCGGCGAAGTAGAAGGGGAAGAGCCGGTCGCGGGCCTTGAGGTAGTTGAGGAACGACCAGGGGTTCGCGGGGTCGGCGAGGGTCACCAGGTCGGCGAGGAACGGCACCTGGATGGTGGCGCCGTCGATCAGCAGCCCGGCGTGCCAGTCGAAGCCCGGACGCTGCTCGTAGAAGACGGCGTCGAGTTCGGCGAGCGGGTGGGCAAGTGCGGCGAGGGAGAGGTTGAACGGTCCGATGCCGACGCCGACCAGGTCGCGGGGTGCTTCGGGCTCGTGGCGTGGGGGGATGGGCGTCGAACTCATTGCAGCGTGGTTCCTTCCACGAGTTTCAGGAGGAGGGCCAGTTCGTCCGGCCGGGTGTGGGGGTTGAGCAGGGTGGCCTTGAGCCAGAGCCGGCCGTCGAGCCGGGCCCGGCCGAGTACCGCCCGGCCGTCGTGCAGCAGCCTGCGCCGTACGTCGGCGACGTCGTCGTCGGTGGCTCCGGTGGGACGGAACAGCACCGTGCTGATGTCCGGCCGGTCGTAGAGCTCGAAGGCGGGGTGCTCGCGGACCAGGGCGGCGAACTCCCGCGCGCGTGCGCACACCTGGTCGACCAGCGCGCCGAGTCCGGTGCGGCCCAGGGTCTTGAGGGTGACCGCGATCTTGAGGACGTCGGGGCGCCGGGTGGTGCGCAGGGAGCGGCCGAGCAGGTCGGGGTAGCCGGCCTCGGTGTCGTCGCCGGCGTTGAGGTAGTCGGCGTGGTGGTGGAGGACGCCGAGCTCGCCCGGCCGGGCGACGGCGAGGAGGCCTGCGGCGACCGGCTGCCAGCCGAGTTTGTGCAGGTCGAGGGTGACGGTGTGGGCGCGTTCCAGACCGGCGAGCTTCTCCCGGTGCCGGTCGCTGAAGGCGAGGCCGCCCCCGTAGGCGGCGTCGACGTGCAGCCGGGCGCCGTGGGCGGCGCAGAGCCCGCCGATCTCGGGGAGCGGGTCGATGAGCCCGGCGTCGGTGGTGCCGGCGGTGGCGGCGACCAGCAGCGGCCGGGGCAGGTGGGTGAGGGCGGCGTGCAGGGCGGCCGGGTCGAGGGTGCCGTTCGGGGCGGGGACCACGACGGGGTCGGGCAGGCCGAGCAACCAGGCGGCGCGGGGCAGCGAGTGGTGGGCGTTGTCCCCGCAGACCAGCCGGAGGCCGCTCCCGAGGGCTTCGCGGGCCAGGAGCAGCGCGAGCTGGTTGGACTCGGTGCCGCCGGTGGTGACCACCGCGTCGGAGAGGCCGATGGTGTGGGCCAGGGTGCGGGTGACCAGGGCTTCCAGGGCGGCGGCTGCCGGGGCCTGGTCCCAGGAGTCCAGGGACGGGTTGAGGGCGCTCGCGGCGAGGTCGGCGGCGGTGGCGACGGCCAGCGGCGGGCAGTGCAGATGCGCCGCGCACAGCGGGTCTGCGGGGTCGGCGGCGCCCTCGGCGAGGGCGGCCACCAGGGTGCGCAGGGCGTCGGGGTCGCCGTCGTCCGGGAGGACGTCCCCCACCGCCTCCGCGACCCGCTCGGCCACCGCCTCCGGTCCGCCCGCGGGCAGCGGTCCGCCGCGCGCCCGGCCGCCCTCGCGCAGCGCGTCGAGCACGGTGTCCAGCAGAGGCCGCAGGGCGTCGGGGCCCTGGGGTCCGGATGCGAGAGGCGGCGTGCTCATGGGATCTCCTCGGGGCGCCGGCCGAAAGGGGTTGTCCGCGGGGGGAGTTCCAGCTTGTACGGGATTGGGTCTGCGCGCCCCCAAAGCTCAACGATCGAAACCCGAAAGTGGGTACTGCCGTGCGGGGAAAACCTGTCGGGGCGGTGCGCCCGGGGCGCGTCGGAGCAAGCGGTGAAAGGGCGTTGAGACCGTGGCTGACCGGGGTTAACGTCGGTCGCGTGGTTGACGCGTGGATGATCGACGTGCCCGGTGAGCGGGTGCTGGTGCGGGAGCCGCGGCCCGCGGACGAGGCGCCGCTGCTGGACCTCTTCGCGGCCTGCGAGGACTGGTTCGTGGCGGCGACCGGGCTGCCGTCGGGGCCGGGCGACGTGCAGAGCCTGTTCTACGGGCTGCCCGAGGGCGCCGAACCCGACGACAAGGTGCTGCTGGTGCTGGAGCGGGACGGGGTCGTCTCGGGCCTGGTGGACGCGGTACGGAACCATCCGGCGCCCGGCGCGGTCGCGGTGGGGCTGTTCCTGCTGGCGCCCTGGGCACGGGGCCGGGGCCTCGGGCGGGCGCTGGCCGAGTCGCTGCTCGCGCATGCCGACGGGGTGTCCCTGGTGACGGCGTCGGTGCCGCCGGGCTGGCGCTCCGGGGAGTGCTTCCTGGAGCGCCTGGGCTTCACGCTGGGCGCGGAGACGTCCCGGACGGCGGAGGTGGGGAACCGGCGGGCGGGGCCGCGGGAGGGCGGGGTGCGCCGGGCGGAACTGCGGCTGTCCGCGGGCTGACGGGGCCGGTCGGGGAGGCAAGGACTTCACGGGCGGAAGTCGGCCGCGTGGTCGGCGGCCCACTGCCCGAAGGTGCGGGCCGGGCGGCCGGTGATCTCCTCGACCGTACCGGTGATCTCCGGCGGCACGCCGACGGTGGCCGCGAAGGTCTTCAGCAGGCCCTGGAGGAACTCCGGCGGGGTCCCCGGGAACAGCGGGGCAGCCTCCTGAGGCGGCACCTCCACGAAGGTCAGCTCGCGGCCGACGGCCCGCCCGATCGCGGCGATCTGGTCGGTGTTGGTGGTGGCGGCGGGGCCGGTGAGGCGGTGCGCGGCGCCCTCGTGGCCGTCGTCGAGGAGGGCGCGTTCGGCGACCGCGGCGATGTCGTCCTCGTGGATGGGTGCGGTGAGCATGCCGGCGAAGACGCCGTGCACGGTGTCGCCTGCGCGGATCTGGGGCGCCCACTGGAGGGCGTTGGTGGCGAACGCGTTGGGGCGCAGGAACGTCCAGGCGAGCCCGCTGTCGCGGATCTGCCGCTCGGCGGTGGCGTGCATGACGTGGATGGGGTGGGTCTCGTCGGCGCCCTCCCGGATGATCCCGGAGGAGAGCAGGACGACCTGGCGCACCCCGGCCGTGCGGGCGGCGGCGAGGAGTTCGGGTAGCCGCCCGCCGGCTCCCTGGACGTACAGGAAGAGCTTGGTCGCCCCCGCGAGCAGCGGGGCCGGGTCGTCCGCCCGGAACCGCACCACCTCGGCCTTGTCGGGCAGGCCGGCCGTCTCCGGGGCGCGGGTGAGGGCTCGCACGGGCTGTCCGTCGGCGACGAGGCGTGTAACGAGGGCGCGGCCGACGTTGCCGGTGGCACCGGTGACTACGATCACGGGTCTCTCCCTGGGTCTCAGGTGCTTCTCCGGCACCGAGCCTAGGAGCGGCGGCCGGTCCCCGCATCGTGATTGCGGACCGGCCGTGCCCGTGTCGTCGTGCGTCCGCGGCCCTATGCCTCGCGGACCCGCAACGCCCTTTCCAGGTCGTCCAGTTCGTCGACCAGGCGGCGGCGCAGGGCCGTCACCGGCTCGGCGTCGGCCAGGCAGGCCCGGCCGAGGGCGAGGTTCTCGGCGTCGACGGCGTGCGCGGGGAAGGCCTGCCGGCCGGTGACCGTGGCGATGCGGGGGCCGCGCCGGGCGGCGACGGCGACCGCGTCCTGGTAGTAGCGCGGCACGTAGTCGCGGACCAGGTCGGCCTGTTCGGGGTGCCAGAAGCCCTCGGCGGTGGCCGTGAACAGGTAGTTGGACAGCTCGTCGCCGGTGAACATCGCCTCCCAGGCCGTGCGCTTGGCCTCGGGGTCGGGCAGCGCGGCCCGGCAGCGCGCGGCGCCCTCCTGGCCGCTGGCGCTGGGGTCGCGGGCCAGTTCGGCGGCGATCCGGCCCTCGTCGACGGCGCCGAGGACGGCGAGCCGGGTCATGATGCGCCAGCGCAGCTCGGGGTCGAGCTCGGGTCCGCCGGGCACGGTGCCCTCGGCGAGCCAGGCGGCGATGGTGTCGGGGTGGGCGGCGGCGGCGATGAAGTGCCGTACGGCGATCAGGCGCAGCCCGGGGTTGTCGCCGTCCTCGGTGCGCCGGATGAAGTCGCGGCACAGGGCGGAGACGGTGGCGAGGGCGGCGGGGCGGTCCTCCGGCCTGAGGTACCGGTCGACGACGTGGACGGCGGTGAAGGCCAGGACACCCTGGACGAGGGCGAGGTCGGTCTCGTGCGGGAGATGGGCGCGGGCGGTCTCCAGGTAGGCGGCGGGCGGCAGCTCGCCGTCGCGGACCGCGTCCCGCAGGGCGTTCCAGACCACCGCGCGGGTCAGCGGGTCGGGCACGCCCGACAGGTGGGCGCGGACGGTGGCGGCGGACTCGGCGTCGAAGCGGACCTTGGCGTAGGTCAGGTCGCCGTCGTTGAGCACGAGCAGGGCGGGGCGCTTGCCGAGGACCTGCGGGGCGGCCTGCGGGATGTCGAGGTCGATGCGCTCGCGCAGGGTGAGCCGGCCCTCGTCGGCGAGGTCCTGGTCGTAGACGCCGACGCAGATGCGGTGCGGGCGGCTGCCGGTGCGCTCGACGGTGAGGGTGCGGGTGCCGTCGGCCGCGGTGTCCAGGACCGGGGTGAGGGTGTCGACGCCGGTGGTGCGCAGCCAGGTGTCGGCCCAGGCGTGCACGTCGCGTTCGGTGGCGGCGGCGAGGGAGTCGATGAAGTCGGCGAGGGTGGCGTTGCCGAACCGGTGCCGCTGGAAGTGGATGTTGATGCCGGCGAGGAAGTCCTTCTCGCCCATCCAGGCGACCAGCTGGCGCAGCGCGGAGGCGCCCTTGGCGTAGGAGATGCCGTCGAAGTTGAGCAGGGCGGCGGCGGTGTCGTCGACGGCCTCGGGGGCGACCGGGTGGGTGGAGGGGCGCTGGTCGGCGTCGTAGCCCCAGGCCTTGCGGGCCACCCCGAAGTCGACCCAGGTGTCGGTGTAGCGGGTGGCCTCGGTGAGGGTCTGGTAGCCCATGTACTCGGCGAAGGACTCGTTCAGCCAGATGTCGTCCCACCACCTGAGGGTGACGAGGTCGCCGAACCACATGTGGGCCATCTCGTGGGCGATGACCATGGCGCGGGTCTGCCGCTCGGTGTCGGTGACGGCGGAGCGGTAGACGAACTCGTCGCGGAAGGTGACCAGGCCCGGGTTCTCCATGGCGCCGGCGTTGAACTCGGGGACGAACGCCTGGTCGTAGGAGTCGAAGGGGTAGGGCTCCTCGAACTTCTCGTGGTAGCGGTCGTAGCACGCGCGCGTGATGTCGAGGATCTCCTCGGCGTCGGCGTCGAGGTGCGGGGCCAGCGAGCGGCGGCAGTGGATGCCGAAGGGCAGTCCGCGGTGCTCGGTGCGCACCGAGTGCCAGGGGCCGGCGGCGACGGCGACCAGGTAGGTGGAGATCAGCGGGGTGGCGGCGGCCTGCCAGCGGCCCTCGCCGAGGTGCTCGGTGACGCCGTTGGCGAGCACCGTCCAGCCCTCGGGGGCGGTCACGGAGAGCTCGAAGACGGCCTTCAGGTCGGGCTGGTCGAAGGCGGCGAAGACGCGCTGCACGTCGTCCATGAACAGCTGGGTGTACACGTACGTCTGGTCGTCCGTGGGATCCGTGAAGCGGTGCATGCCCTCGCCGGTGCGCGAGTAGCGCATGGTGGCCTCGACGCGCAGCTCGTGCTCCCCGGCGGTGAGGTCCTTCAGGGGCAGCCGGTCCTGGTCCAGCGTCTCGGGGTCGAGGGGCTGTCCGTCGAGGGTGACGGCGCGCAGGGTGGCGGGCTTCATCTCGACGAAGGTGTCGCCGTCGGACCGGGTCGTGAACCGGATCACGGTTCGGGAGTCGAAGGTCTCGTCCCCGGTGGTCAGGTCGAGGTCGATCGTGTAGCGGTGGACGTCGAGGAGCTCGGCGCGGCTCTGCGCTTCGTCGCGAGTCAGTACGGACATGCGGGCCATGCTGCCTGATGACAACGACAACGCACAGGGGCGGGAGCGGTACGCGGCATATGTCCGGCCCGGGGTCGTGAGGTGGCGCGAGACGGCGCTGATGGGCGCCCCCTCTGCGCCTGGAGCGCCTGTTCGAGCGCCGCGTCACCGCGCGGGGGTCGCCCTGCGGTGATCGTCACCGCACGGGGTCCCCCTGTGGTGCCGGACGCTCTTCGAGGCGTACTGCGGTCGGCCGGATCAGTGCCCGTCCGTCTCCCGGCCGTTCACGGTGTCCTCGGCGATGGACTCGTGGTGCCTGATCACCTCGGCGATGATGAAGTTCAGGAACTTCTCGGCGAAGGCGGGGTCGAGCTTGGCGTTCTCGGCGAGGGCGCGCAGCCGGGCGATCTGCCGGGCCTCGCGGGCCGGGTCGGCCGGGGGCAGCCGGTGGACCGCCTTGAGGTGGCCGACCTGCTGGGTGGCCTTGAAGCGCTCGGCGAGCATGTGGACGACGGCCGCGTCGATGTTGTCGATGCTGTCGCGCAGCCGGCCGAGTTCCTCGCGGACGGCGGGGTCGACGTCACCGGTACCGGTGTTGCTGGTGGTCATGGGCGTCAACCCTAAGGGGGGCGACGGGGTGATCCCTAAGGGCCGTCGGCGGGTTCGGCCACCGGCGGACCCGGTTCGCCGTCCTCCTGGAGGCCCTCGTTCCAGTCGTCGGGCACGACCCGGCTCTGCTGGGCGCGAAAGCGCACCGGGGCCGTGCCGACCCGGCGGGTGAACAGGCGGGAGAAGTAGGCCGGATCGTCGTAGCCGACGCGGCGGGCGACGGCGGCGACGGACAGTTCGGTGGTGGCGAGGAGTTCCTGGGCGCGGCCGAGGCGGATGCCGATCAGGTAGTCCTTGGGGCTGCACCCGGCGACCCGGCGGACGGCGGTGCGCAGCTCGGCCGGGGTCATACCGTGCCGGGCCGCGTGGTCGGCGACGGTCATCCCGGTGCAGGCGTCCCGGGCGAGCGCGTGCAGCATCGGGTCGCCGTCGGGGGCGAGGTCGGCACGCGCGCGTCGCAGGGCGACGAGGAGCTCGTGCACGGCGGCGCCGGTCTCGACCTCCAGGAGGGGGTTGCCACGGCGGGCGGCGCGGGCGATACGGGCGATGACGTCCCGGGGGCCGGTGGCGTCCGCGAGCGGCACCACGGGCCGCTCGGGCTCGATGTAGCCGAGCTCCGTATAGGTCGCGGTGTCGGGTCCGGCGAAGGTCACGAACGCCTCGTCCCAGCCGCTGTCCGGGTCGGGGCCGTAGTGGTGCGGGACGCCGGGCGTGAGCCACACCAGCGCGGGCGCGGTGACGGTGGTACGGCGCCCGTCGGGCATCCGGTACCAGCCCCGGCCCGCGCTGATCACCACGGCGACGTGCCCGTCCAGCACGCGCGGTCCGACGGCGGGCACCGCGCCGTGCTGGAGACCGACACCGAGACAGACCAGGCCGAGCCGGTGGTGGACGGCGCCGGGCGTGAAGAACCGCATCCAGGTGCGGAAGACCGGCGCTCCCTGCGGCACTGCGCGCCCCTTCCGTGCGTCTCTTCCGTCCAAGTGCTGCTGATCTTTGTCCATGGTCTCGGCGCACGCCAGCAGGCCAAGGTGAGCGTATGAGCGACTTCACGGTGGGCGAAACGGATTTCCTGCTGGACGGCCGGCCGGTACGGCTGCTGTCCGGCGCGCTGCACTACTTCCGGGTGCACGAGGAGCAGTGGGGCCACCGGCTGGCGCTGCTGCGCGCCATGGGGCTGAACTGCGTGGAGACGTACGTCCCCTGGAACCTGCATGAGCCGCACCCCGGCGGTTTCCGCGACGTCGAGGCCCTCGGCCGCTTCCTGGACGCGGCGCGGGAGGCGGGCCTGTGGGCGATCGTGCGGCCGGGGCCGTACATCTGCGCGGAGTGGGAGAACGGCGGGCTGCCGCACTGGGTGACGGGCGAGCTGGGCGCGTCGGCACGCACGCGTGACGAGCGGTTCCTCCGGTACACGGACCGCTGGTTCCGCCGGCTGCTGCCCGAGGTCGTGTCCCGGCAGCTGGACCGAGGCGGCCCGGTGATCATGGTGCAGGTCGAGAACGAGTACGGCAGCTACGGCTCCGACACCGCCTACCTGGCCCACCTCACCGACCTGCTGCGCGCCGAGGGCGTCACGGTGCCGCTGGTCACCTCGGACGGCCCCGAGGACCACATGCTGACCGGCGGCTCGGTCCCCGGGCTGCTCGCGACGGTGAACTTCGGCTCGCACGCGCGCGAGGCCTTCGAGACCCTGCGCCGCCACCAGCCGCACGGCCCGCTGATGTGCATGGAGTTCTGGTGCGGCTGGTTCGACCACTGGGGCGGCGAGCACGTCGTGCGGGACGCCGAGGACGCGGCGGCGGCGCTGCGGGAGATCCTGGAGTGCGGGGCCTCGGTCAACGTCTACATGGCGCACGGCGGTACCAACTTCGCCGGCTGGGCGGGCGCCAACCGCCCCGGCGGTGAGCTGCACGAGGGCCCGCTGGAGGCGGACGTGACGTCGTACGACTACGACGCCCCGATCGACGAGTACGGCCGCCCCACGGAGAAGTTCTGGCGCTTCCGCGAGGTCCTCGCCGGGTACCACGACGCCCCGCTGCCCGAACTGCCCCCGACACCGCCCCCGTTGGCCTCACCGACGGACGTGCAGGTGACCGCCTGGACCCCCCTCACCGGCGTCCTGGAGACCCTCGGCACCCCCGAACGGGTCCACCCGGTCCCGCCCACCTTCGAGGAGCTGGACATCGCCCGGGGCCTGGTCCGCTACGAGGTGGACGTGCCGGGCCCGCGGCAGCCGTACCCGCTGACCGCGCGTGGCCTGCGCGACCTCGCGGTCGTGTACGTCGACGGCGAGCGGGCCGGGGTCCTCACCGAGGAGGAACCCCAGCTCAAGAAGCCGGTCGCCGGCCCCGCGCGCGTGGAGCTCTGGGTGGAGTCCCTCGGCCGCGTCAACTACGGCCCGCGCTCGGGCGAGCCGAAGGGCATCACCGGGGGCATCCTGCACGAACGCCAGTTCCTGCACGGGGTACGCGCGCGTGGACTCGACCTGGACGCGTTCGAGGGGGGCGTGGACGAGGTGTCTTTCGGTCCGCTCTCGGAGGAGGGCGCGCCGGGCCTGTACCGGGGCACGCTGACGGTGCGCGGGGCTGGTGACGCCCGCCTGGAACTGCCCGGCTGGACCCGGGGCTTCGTCTGGATCAACGGTTTCAACCTTGGCCGGTACTGGTCGGCGGGCCCACAGGAGTCGCTGTACGTCCCCGGCCCGATCCTGAAGGAGGGCGAGAACGAGGTCTGGGTCCTGGAGCTCCAGGGCACTGATCAAGGAACGGCGCGCCTGGCGCCCCTTTAGGGGCGCTGGGGGTACCCCCGGCCGAAGGCTGGGGGAGGAACTGCGCGAACAACCCCCACCGGCCCGCGGTGTCCGAACAACCCTCCGCCCCCCGATTTCCCCCATCCCCCGCATACTGTGAAAGACAGCTCCGGCGACGTCTGTGGGGGTAAGGGACGTGGCGAACGGCGGCCCGGTGGAACACGGCTACCCGCACCTGGACACCGTGCGGGCCGCCATCACGGCGTTGTACCGACGGCTGTCGTACGACACCGTCCAGACCTTCGCCACCAGCGTCCTCCCCGCCGACGTCGCGTTCTGCGACACCGACGACCTCCACCTCGGCTCACACCGCGTCGCCCGCGAGCTGGTCCGGCACTTCCGCCTGCCCGACGCCCGCATGATCGTCGGCTTCAAGGACATGACCCACGCGGCGAACGTCGAACTCACCGCGGGCCCCGAGTACTTCATCGAGCTGAACGACCGTTTCCGCACCCACCGCAGGGACATCGGCGCGGCCCTCGCCCACGAGGTGATGCACGTCTACCTGCACCGCCTGGACCTCTCCTTCCCGGGCGTCCGGGAGAACGAGATCCTCACGGACACGGCGACCACCTACCTCGGGGCCGGCTGGCTGCTCCTGGACGCCTACCGGGAGCACGGCGAGGCGTCCCAGAAGCTCGGCTACCTCACCCCTGAGGAGTTCGGCTACGTGCTGGCCAAGCGCGCCCTCGTCTTCCACGAGGACCCGTCGGTGTGGTTCACCAGCCCGCAGGCCTACACGGCCTACCAGAAGGGCATGGCCCGGGCCCGCCAGGACGAGGAGCAGCCGCCGCTGACCGCTGCCGGATGGGCGGGCCGCCGCCGCTACGCCCGGGACCGCCGCCACGCCCCCGGCGCGCCGCCTCCGCAGCCCGGTGCCTCCTACGCCTTCACCCCCGACAGCGGCGGCCGGCTGCGGGTCTCGTTCCCGTGCCCGACCTGCCACCAGCGGATCAGGGTGCCGGTACGGGGCCGGGTCCGGGCGCGGTGCTCACTGTGCCGGACGGTACTGGAGTGCGACACCTAGACCCCGCCAGACCCCGCCCCCCGTCTCACGCCCCGTACACCGCCCCGGGCGCCTCCGCCTCGGCCAGCAGTTTCAGCGCCGTCTCCCCCGCCTCCGCCGGGGTCCACCGGGCCCCCTTGTCGGCGGTCGGACCAGGGCGCCACCCCTCCATGACGGTGATCCGGCCGCCCTCCGTCTCGAACACCCGCCCGGTGACTCCGGTGCTCGCGGCGGAGCCCAGCCAGACCACGAGCGGGGAGACGTTCCCGGGGGCCATGGCGTCGAAGCCGGCGCCGGGGGCGGCCATGGTCGCGGCGAAGGCCCGTTCGGTCATCCGTGTGCGGGCGGCCGGGGCGATGGCGTTGACCTGGACGCCGTAGCGGGCCAGTTCGGCCGCCGCGACCAGGGTGAGACCGACGATGCCGGCCTTGGCGGCGCTGTAGTTGCCCTGCCCGACCGAGCCCAGCAGGCCCGCGCCGCTGCTGGTGTTGACGATCCGGGCCACCGGGGTGCGGCCCGCCTTGGCCTCGGCCCGCCAGTGCGCGGCCGCGTGCCGCAGCGGCAGGAAGTGGCCCTTGAGGTGCACCCGCATGACCGCGTCCCAGTCGTCCTCACCGAGGTTGACGAGCATGCGGTCGCGCAGGAAGCCGGCGTTGTTGACGAGGGTGTCGAGGCGGCCGTACGCGTCCAGGGCCGCCGCCACCAGCGACTCGGCACCGGCGTCCGTCGCGATGTCGCCGCCGTGGGCCACCGCCTCGCCGCCGGCCGCCCGGATCTCGTCCACGACGGCCCCGGCCGGGCTGTCCTTCCCCGGCCCGCCGTCGAGGCCGACGCCGAGGTCGTTGACGACGACCCGGGCGCCCTCGGCGGCGAAGGCGAGCGCGTGGGCCCGGCCGAGCCCGCGCCCGGCGCCGGTGACGACGACGACCCGGCCCGCGCAGATTCCGCTCATCTCAGTCCTCCTTGTCGGACGGCTTGTTGGCAGTTGCGGCATCGAGGAAGGGGGGCCGCTCCCCACCCCCGTGCACGAGCAGGCTCGCCCCGCTGATGTAGGCGGCCGCGTCGGAGGCGAGGAAGACGGCGGCGGCGCCGACGTCGGAGGGGGCGGCGAGGCGGCCGAGCGGGACGGTGCGGGAGACCGCGTCGATGCCGTCCTGGCCGCCGTAGTGGAGGCCGGCCAGTTCGGTGCGGACCATGCCGACCACGAGGGTGTTGACCCGGACCTCCGGCGCCCACTCCACCGCCATGGACCGGGCAAGGTTCTCCAGCCCCGCCTTGGCCGCGCCGTAGGCGGCGGAGCCCGGCGAGGGGCGGTCACCGCTGACGCTGCCGATCATCACCACCGCTCCCCGGGCCCGCCGCAGGTGCTCGTACGCGGCGAGGGAGGCGGTCAGCGGGGTGAGGAGGTTCAGCTCGATCACCCGGGCGTGCCGCTCGGCGTCCGCGTCGGCGAGCCGCCGGTAGGGGGTGCCGCCCGCGTTGTTGACGAGCACGTCGAGGCGGGGCAGGGCGTCGAAGAAGGCGCGCACGGCGGGCGGGTCGCGCAGGTCGAGAGGGGTGAACTCGACGCCTTCGACGGGTTGTTCGGGCGGCCGGCGGGCACAGGCCACGACCTGGGCGCCGGTCTCGGCGAAGGCCCGGGCGATCCCGGCGCCGACCCCCCTGGTTCCGCCGGTGACGACGACCGTCCTGCCGCTCGGCGAGTTATCCACAGGGCCTCCCGCTCGTCCGCACCGGCTGCTAGCTTCGAAGCCTCACACCTAACAAATGTTTGGTGGAAAGGCAGCTGAGTGCGAAGGTAGCTGATGCGTCCATGGGTGTCTCCACCTCGTCTCCGGAAAAGGGCATCGCGCTCGTCACGGTCGACCACCCGCCGGTGAACGCACTGCCGGTGCGGGGCTGGTTCGCGCTGGCGGAGGCGGTGCGCGCGGCCGGCCGCGACCCCGGGACCCGGTGTGTCGTGCTGACCGCGCGGGGCCGGGGCTTCAACGCGGGCGTGGACATCAAGGAGATACAGGCGGACGGGCACGAGGCGCTGCTGGGCGCCAACCGGGGCTGCGCGGAGGCGTTCGCCGCGGTGTACGAGTGCGAGACCCCGGTGGTGGCCGCGGTGCACGGCTTCTGTCTCGGCGGCGGGATAGGGCTGGTGGGCAACGCGGACGCGATCGTGGCGAGCGAGGACGCCGTCTTCGGGCTGCCGGAGCTGGACCGGGGCGCCCTGGGCGCGGCCACCCACCTGGCCCGCCTGGTCCCGCCGCACCTGATGCGGACGCTGTACTACACCTCGCGCACGGCGACCGCGGCCGAACTGCACGCGTACGGCTCGGTGTGGCGGGTCGTGCCCCGCGAGGAGCTCGGCTCCGCGGCACTGGAGCTGGCGCGGGAGATAGCCGCCAAGGACGGCCGGCTGCTACGCCTGGCCAAGGCCGCCATCAACGGCATCGACCCCGTCGACGTGCGGCGCGCTTACCGCTTCGAACAGGGCTTCACCTTCGAGGCCGCCCTCAGCGGGGTGGCCGACCGGGTACGCGACACCTTCGGGAAGGAGGGTGCGGGGAGTGACTGACAAGACGATGACCGCCGACGAAGCCGTCGCCCGGCTGAGCAGCGGCATGACCCTCGGCATCGGCGGCTGGGGTTCCCGGCGCAAGCCGATGTCGCTGGTCAGAGCAGTGCTCCGGAGCGGCATCGACGATCTGACGCTGGTCTCGTACGGCGGCCCGGACGTCGGGATGCTGGTCGCGGCCGGCCGGGTGCGCACACTGGTGACGGCCTTCGTGACCCTCGACTCCGTCCCGCTCGAACCGCACTACCGCGCGGCCCGCGAACGCGGGGCTCTGGAACTGACGGAGGTCGACGAGGGCATGTTCATGTGGGGCCTGCACGCGGCCGCGAACCGGCTGCCGTTCCTGCCGGTGCGGGCCGGGATCGGCTCGGACGTCCTGCGGGTCAACCCCGGCTTACGGACCGTCACCTCACCGTACGACGACGGGGAGACGTTCGTGGCGATGCCCGCCCTGCACCTGGACGCGGCGCTGGTCCACGTCAACCGCGCCGACCGGCTGGGCAACGGGCAGTACCTGGGCCCGGACCCGTACTTCGACGACCTGTTCTGCGAGGCGGCGGACGCGGCCTACGTCTCCTGCGAACGGATCGTGGACACGGCCGAGCTGACGAAGGAGGCGGCCCCGCAGTCCCTGCTCGTCAAACGGCTGAACGTGACGGGGGTCGTGGAGGCTCCGGGCGGTGCGCACTTCACGTCCTGCGCGCCCGACTACGGGCGGGACGAGGACTTCCAGCGGCTGTACGCGACGACGTCCTGGGCGGAGTTCTCCGGACGGTTCCTGGCCGGGGACGAGCAGGCGTACCGGTCGGCGGTGCGGAACTGGCAGGAGGAACAGGAAGGAAAGGAGGGACAGGGGTGACGGACACACCGCACACGCAGGTGCTGCGCTCCGAGTACTGCGTCATCGCCTGCGCCGAGGCCTGGCGCGGCTCCGGTGAGATCCTGGCGAGCCCGATGGGCCTGATCCCCTCCCTGGGCGCCCGCCTGGCCCGGCTGACCTTCGCACCGGACCTGCTGCTGACCGACGGCGAGGCCCTGCTGGTCCGCCCGGACGGGACGCCCGAGGGCTGGCTGCCCTACCGGCAGCACCTCGCCCTGGTGTCCGGCGGGCGCCGGCACGTGATGATGGGCGCGAGCCAGCTCGACCGGTACGGCAACCAGAACATCTCCTGCATCGGCGACTGGTCCCGGCCCCGCCGCCAGCTGCTGGGGGTGCGCGGAGCGCCTCTCAACACCCTGAACAACCCGACGAGTTACTGGGTCCCCAAGCACTCCCGGCGGGTGTTCGTGGCGAAGGTCGACATGGTGTGCGGGGTGGGGTACGACCGGGTCGCCGCGCATCCGGGCACGGAACGCTTCCACCGGATCCCGCGGGTCGTCACCGACCTGGGCGTCCTCGACTTCGAGACCCCGGACCGCTCGATGCGGCTGGCCGCGCTGCATCCGGGGGTGAGCGTCGACCAGGTGCGGGAGGCGACGGACTTCGAGCTGGCCGTCCCGGACGAGGTGCCGTACACCCGGGAACCGGGCGCGGAGGAACTGCGGTTGATCCGCGAGGTGCTGGATCCGGCCGGCGCGCGGACGAAGGAGGTCGCCGGCTGATGGAGACGGCACTGACCCGGCTGGCCGGGATCCGGCATCCGATCGTGCAGACGGGGATGGGCTGGGTGGCCGGCCCCCGTCTGGTCTCGGCGACGGCCGATGCCGGGGCCCTCGGCATCCTGGCCTCCGCCACCATGACCCTCGACCAGCTGCGGGCCGCGATCGCCGAGGTGCGGTGCCGTACGGACGCCCCGTTCGGGGTGAACCTGCGGGCGGACGCGGCCGACGCCGGCGACCGGGTCCGGCTGATCATCGACGGGGGTGTGCGGGTGGCGTCCTTCGCGCTCGCCCCCTCCCCCGAGCTGATAGCCGAGCTGAAGGAGGCGGGCGTGGTGGTGATCCCGTCCGTGGGGGCGCGGCGGCACGCCCAGAAGGTGGCGGCGTGGGGCGCGGACGCGGTGATCGTGCAGGGCGGCGAGGGCGGCGGCCACACCGGCGAGGTGGCGACGAGCGTGCTGCTGCCGCAGGTGGTGGACGCGGTGCGGATACCGGTGGTGGCCGCCGGGGGGTTCTTCGACGGCCGTGGGCTGGTGGCGGCACTGGCGTACGGCGCGGCGGGGGTCGCGATGGGCACCCGGTTCCTGCTCACCTCGGACTCGCCGGTCCCGGACGCGGTGAAGGCCAGATATCTGGCGGCGACGGTCAGGGACGTCACGGTGACCAGGGCGGTGGACGGACTGCCGCACCGGATGCTGCGGACCGATCTGGTGACCGCGCTGGAGCGCACGGGCCGGGCCCGCGGTCTGCTGCACGCGATCCGGCGTGCGGCGGGGTTCCGGAAGCTGTCCGGGCTCACCTGGCGGCAGATGGTGCGGGACGGCCTGGCCCTGCGGCACGGCAAGGAGCTGTCCTGGAGTCAGGTGCTGCTGGCCGCGAACACGCCGATGCTGCTCAGGTCGGCGATGGTGGACGGCCGTACGGATCTCGGGGTGATGGCGTCCGGGCAGGTCGCCGGGGTGATCGACGACCTGCCGTCGTGCGCGGAGCTGGTGGGACGGATCATGGAGGAGGCGGAGGAGACACGCGAACGGCTCATGGCCCTCAAGTGAGGGCTCACAGCCTCTCGATGATCGTCACGTTCGCCTGCCCTCCGCCCTCGCACATGGTTTGCAGACCGTACCGGCCGCCGGTGCGCTCCAGTTCGTGCAGGAGGGTTGTCATCAGCTTGACGCCGGTGGCGCCGAGCGGGTGGCCGAGGGCTATCGCGCCGCCGTTGACGTTGACCCTGGCGGGGTCGGCGCCGGTCTCCTTGAGCCAGGCGAGGACGACCGGGGCGAAGGCCTCGTTGATCTCGACGAGGTCGATCGCGTCGATGCTGAGCCCGGTCTTCTTCAGGGCGTGGGCGGTGGCCGGGATCGGCGCGGAGAGCATCCGGATGGGGTCCTCGCCGCGGACGGAGAGGTGGTGGACGCGGGCCCGCGGGCGCAACCCGTGTTCGCGGACGGCGCGTTCGGAGGCGAGGAGCAGGGCAGCGGCGCCGTCGGAGACCTGGGAGGAGCAGGCGGCGGTGATGGTGCCACCGTCGACGACCGGCTTCAGGGCGGCCATCTTCTCCAGGGAGGTGTCGCGGCGCGGCCCCTCGTCCACCGCGACCGGGCCGTAGGGCACGACCTCCCGCTCGAAGCGGCCCTCGTCGATGGCGCGCAGTGCCCTCCGGTGGGAGTTCAGGGCGAACTCCTCCTGGTCCCGGCGGCTGATGCCCCACTTGGCGGCGATCATCTCGGCACCGGCGAACTGGTTGACGGGCTGCCTGCCGTACCGGGCCCGCCAGCCCTCGCTGCCCAGGAAGGGGCCCTCGGACAGTCCGAGCGGCTCGGCGGCCTGGCGGGAGGCGAAGGCGATGGGGATCTGGGACATGTTCTGGACTCCGCCGGCGACCACCAGGTCCTGGGTGCCGGAGAGCACGGCCTGCGCGGCGAAGTGCACGGCCTGCTGAGAGGAGCCGCACTGGCGGTCGACGGTGACGCCCGGCACCTCCTCGGGCAGCCCGGCCGCCAGCCAGCAGGTCCGGGCGATGTCACCGGCCTGCGGCCCCACCGCGTCGAGGCAGCCGAAGACGACGTCCTCGACGGCGGCCGGGTCCACGCCCGACCGCGCCACCAGGGCGGTCAGCACGTGGGCGCCCAGATCGGCCGGGTGGACCCCGCTCAGTCCGCCCTTGCGCCGCCCGACCGGCGTGCGCACCGCTTCCACGATGTAGGCCTCGGCCATCTCAGCAACTCCCTCGGCAGAAAGGGGCTTTCAACGAATGGGTGGGCTACTCACGGACGGCGATCCCGTCCAGCACCATCGACAGGTACTGCCGGGCGATCTCCTCCGGGCTGTGCTGTCCGCCGGGCCGGTACCAGGAGGCGGCGACCCACACGGTGTCGCGCACGAACCGGTAGGTGAGGCGGACGTCGAGGTCGGCGCGGAAGACGCGCGCGGCGACCCCGCGCTCCAGCGTCGACAGCCATGCCTTCTCGAAGTTGCGCTGCGACTCGGCGAGGAAGCCGAACCGCTCCTGCGCGACCAGCTGCTTGCTCTCCTTCTGGTAGATGGCGACGGCGGCGCGGTGCCGGTCGATCTCCCGGAAGGACTCGGTGACCAGGGCTTCGAGGGTCTCGCGGGGACCGAGCCCGGCCTCCAGGACGGTGTCGTAGCCGTCCCAGAGCTCGTCGAGGAAGGTCCGCAGGATCTCCTCCAGCATCGATTCCTTGGAGTCGAAGTGGTAGTAGAGGCTGCCGGCGAGCATGCCCGCGTGGTCCGCGATCTTGCGCACGGTGGTGGCGTTGTAGCCCTGCTCGGCGAAGACCTCGGCGGCGGTCTCAAGGAGTTCGCGGCGCCGGGCGGGGGCCGCGGTCACCTGGGGCTTCTTCTTGGTCGGCACGGGTACATTCTCGTCCTACGGGTGCTGGCTGCTGACGGAGACGACCTCTCCGGTGAGGTACGAGGAGTAGCCGGACGCCAGGAAGACGATCGCGTTGGCCACCTCCCACGGCTCGGCGTACCGCCCGAAGGCCTCGCGTGCGGTGAGCTCCTCCAACAGCTCGGCCGAGGTCACCTTGACCAGGTGCGGATGCATGGCGAGGCTCGGTGCCACCGCGTTGACCCGCACGCCGTACGGGGCCGCCTCGATCGCCGCGCACCGGGTCAGCGCCATCACTCCGGCCTTGGCGGCGGCGTAGTGGGCCTGGCCGGCCTGGGCCCGCCAGCCGACGACGGAGGAGTTGTTGACGATCACGCCGCCCTGCCCGCTCTCGCGGAAGAGCCGCAAGGCGGCGCGCGAGCACCGGAAGGTGCCGTTCAGGGTGACGTCCAGGACCCGGGTCCACTGGTCGTCCGTCATGTCGACGAGGGCCGATGTCCCGCCCAGCCCCGCGTTGTTGACGACGATGTCCAGCCGTCCGTGCTCCCGTGCGGCGGTGTCGAAGAGGCCACGGACCTGGGCCTCGTCGGTCACGTCGCACGGGAAGGCGGTCACGGCGCCCGGATGCTCGGCGGCCAGCTCGGCCGCGTACTCCTTCAGGCGCCGCGTGTGGGCGTCGCTGATCAGCACGCGGGCGCCCTCCTCCAGGAAGCGGCGCGCGGTGGCGCCGCCGATGCCCGCCCCGGCCGCGGCCGTGACGACGGCGGTACGTCCTTCGAGCAGCCCGTGCGCGGGCACGTACTCCGGACTCTCGACGCCTGTCATGGGCCCACGCTAACCTACCAAACACTTGTTAGGGAAGGATGGTGACGGCGACCGTGGACCTGACCCACAGCCCGGCGGACGAGGAGTTCCGCGCCGAGGCCCGCGCCTGGCTCCGGGCCCATGTGCCGCACGGCCCGCTCCCCTCCCTGGAGACGGCGGAGGGGTTCGCGGCGCACCGCGCCTGGGAGGCCGAACTGGCCGCGGACCGCTGGTCGGTGGTGTCCTGGCCGGAGCGGTACGGCGGCCGGGACGCGGGACTGATGCGCTGGCTGGTCTTCGAGGAGGAGTACTGGGCGGCGGGCGCGCCGGGCCGGGTCGGCCAGAACGGCATCAGCCTGCTCGCACCGACCCTGTTCGACCACGGGACCGAGGAGCAGCGGGCGCGGGTGCTGCCGTCGATGGCGACCGGCGAGGTGGTCTGGGCGCAGGCGTGGTCCGAGCCCGGAGCCGGTTCCGACCTGGCCTCGCTCACGTCCAAGGCCGTGCGGACGGACGGCGGCTGGCTGCTCACCGGCCAGAAGACGTGGTCGTCACGGGCGGCCTTCGCCGACCGCGCGTTCGGCCTCTTCCGCAGTGAGCCGCATACGCCCAAGCCGCACCAGGGGCTCACCTACCTGATGTTCGACCTGCGCGCGCCGGGGGTGACCGTGCGCCCCATCGGCCGTCTCGACGGGAAGCCCGCGTTCGCGGAGCTCTTCCTGGACGAGGTGTTCGTGGCCGACGAGGACGTGATCGGAGAGCCGGGCCAGGGCTGGCGGATCGCGATGTCGACGGCGGGGAACGAACGCGGGCTGACGCTGAGGTCGCCAGGGCGGTTCCTGGCCGCCGCCGACCGGTTGCGGGACCTCTGGCAGGCGCGGGGCGCACCGGAGTCGGCCGCGGCCCGGGTGGCCGACGCCGTCGCCGGCGCCCGCGCGTACCAGCTCTTCACCTACGCGGCCGCCGCCCGTTTTTTGGACGGCGAGGCGCTCGGCCCGGAGTCCAGCCTGAACAAGGTGTTCTGGTCGGAGCTGGACCTGGCGCTGCACGAGACCGCGCTCGACCTGCTGGGCGCGGAGGGCGAGCTGGCCGACACGCCGTGGTCGGAGGGTTACGTCTTCTCCCTCGCCGGCCCGATCTACGCGGGCACCAACGAGATCCAGCGCGACATCATCGCCGAGCGGCTGCTCGGCCTGCCGAAGGGACGCCGCTGACATGCGCTTCCTCCTCGACACCGCGCAGCGGGACTTCGCCGACGCCCTGCGGGCGTTGCTGACGGCTGCGGACACCCCGGCGGTGATACGCGACTGGAGCCGCGGCGAGCAGGCGAGCGGGCGGGCGTTGTGGGGCCGGATCGGCGCAGCGGGGGTGTTCGGGCTCGCGGTGCCGGAGGAGTACGGCGGAGTGGGTCGCCTGCCCATCGACCTCGCCGTGGCGTTCGTCGAGTTGGGGCGGCACGCGGTGCCGGGGCCGCTGGCGGAGACGGTGGCGGCGGCGGTGCTGCTCGACGACGGGGAAGGCCTCGCCAAGCGGTTCCTGCCGGGGATCGCGTCGGGCGAGTCGGTGGTGACGGTGGCGTTCGAGCAGCACGGGTACGGGTCGGCGCTGGACGGGGACGCGGCCGATGTGCGGCTCGCAGCCACGCCGGAGGGGCTGCGGCTGTCCTCCGGTGCGGGCGCGGTGCGCCGGTCCCTGGATCCCGCCCGCCGACTCACCCCGCTGTTTCCGGTCGGTGAGCTGCTCCGTGCGGAGCCGCCGTGGGCGGAGGCACTGACCTGGGCCCGGCTGGCCACGGCCGCGCAGGCGCTCGGGGTGGGGCTGGCCCTGCTCGACAGTACCGTGGCGTACGTCAAGCAGCGGACTCAGTTCGGCGTGCCCGTCGGGTCGTTCCAGGCGGTCAGGCATCGGCTGGCCGACGTGAGGATAGCGCTGGAGTTCGCGCGGCCGATGGTGTTCGGGGCTGCAGTGACGATGAGTCCGGCGGATGTGGCCGCGGCGAAGCTCAGCGCCTGCGCGGCGGCGTACGCCGGAGCGCGGGCGGCGCTCCAACTGCACGGGGCGATCGGCTATACGGCGGAGTACGACCTGTCGTTGTGGCTGACCAAGGCGCGGGCGCTGCGCGGTGCTTGGGGGGATCCGGAGGACTGCGGAAGGGTGGTTCTCGATCGTCGTTAGCTGCGGGTGGTGGGTGGCTGGTCGCGCAGTTCCTCCCCTTGCCTTCGGCCGGGGGTACCCCCAGCGCCCCTAAAAGCAAAGGACGGGGCGCTCCAGCTCGCGGCGATCAGTGGTGATCCCCGCTCGTGAGCTCCCGGTACTCCTCCTTCGTCGGCTTCGGGATGTGGGTGTCCGGGCCGAACATGCCCTTGGCCAGGCTCGCCCGTACCCGCTGGGAGACGGTGACCTTGCGCCGTACCCCGTTCGCGTCCTCCAGCGGGCCGATCTCGTACGGCGGGTTCTGCTCGTGCTGGGTCAGGACGAACAGGCGGTCCTGACTGAGGGGTTCGTGGACCTCGATGTACTCGCCGTGCGGAAGCATCTTGATGAGGCCGGTCTCCCTGCCGTGCAGGACCTTGTCGCGGTCCCGGCGTTGCAGGCCGAGGCAGATGCGTTTGGTGGTGACGAAGGCGAGGACGGGGACCACGAAGACGGAGATCCGGACGAACCAGGTGATCGAGTTGATGGAGAGATGGAGATGGGTGGCGACGACGTCGTTGCCACCGCCGATCAGGAGGACGAAGTAGAGGCTGAGCCAGGCCACGCCGAGGGCGGTGCGGACGGGGACGTTGCGCGGTCGGTCGAGGATGTGGTGCTCGCGTCTGTCGCCGGTGATCCACGCCTCGATGAACGGGTAGACGCCGATGGCCAGGAGGAAGAGCGGGAAGAGCGAGAAGGGGATGAAGACGCCCAGTTCCAGGGTGTGGCCCCAGGCGTTGATCTCCCAGCCGGGCATGACACGGATCAGGCCCTCGGAGAAGCCGAGGTACCAGTCGGGCTGGGCGCCCGTGGTCACCAGGTCGGGGCGGTAGGGGCCGAAGGCCCACACCGGGTTGATGGTGGCGATGCCGCCGATGAGCGCGAGGATGCCGAAGACGAGGAAGAAGAAGCCGCCGGCCTTGGCCATGTAGACCGGCAGGAAGGGCATGCCGACCACGCTCTTCTGGTCGCGTCCGGGCGCCGGGTACTGGGTGTGCTTGTGGTAGAAGACCAGGATCAGGTGGGCGACGACCAGGCCCAGCATGATCCCGGGCAGCAGGAGCACGTGGATCGGGAAGAACCGCGAGATGATGTCGTGGCCCGGGAACTCCCCGCCGAACAGGAACATCGAGATGTACGAGCCGACGATCGGGATCGACAGGATCGCGCCGTCGGCGAACCGGACGCCGGTGCCGGAGAGCAGGTCGTCGGGGAGCGAGTAGCCGGTCAGACCGGTCAGGATCGCGAGGAACAGCAGCGTCCAGCCGAACAGCCAGTTGATCTCGCGGGGCTTGCGGAAGGCGCCGGTGAAGAACACCCGCATCATGTGGACGACCATGCCGGCCACGAAGACCAGCGCCGCCCAGTGGTGGATCTGCCGGATCAGCAGGCCGCCGCGCACGTCGAAGCTGATGTGCAGCGTCGACTCGTACGCCTTGGTCATGATGATGCCGTTCAGCGGCTGGTAGGTGCCGTGGTAGACGACCTCGGCGCCACTGGGCTCGAAGAACAGGGTGAGGTAGATGCCCGTGAGGATCAGGATGAGGAAGCTGTAGAGGCAGACCTCGCCCAGCATGAAGGACCAGTGGTCCGGGAACACCTTGCGCATGTTCGCCTTGGCCAGGGCGTAGATCCCGAGCCGGCCGTCCGCCCAGTCCGCGAGTTTCTCACCCTTGCCGGGCGGCTCCGCCCGATCCGCGGAACTTCCCACCCGTGTCTGTCCGTTCACCGTTCGTGCGCCGTCGTCCATACGTCGCCCGCCTCCCCGCCGGATCACCCCTCAGGGTGGCACGCCGGAGCGCTACAGCCAACGGTGCGACGTAAACTCAGCCCGCCCCGACGCCCGCCCCGACGATGCCCGCCGCCCGCGCCGCCGCCAGCCACTGCGGGAACTCGCCGACGAGACGGTCGTACAGCTCGCCGTCCGGTACCTTCCCCGGAGCCGAACCGGCGTGGAAGAAGCCCGCGTTGTCCACCACCCGCTTCCCCGGCACCGCCAGCTCGTCGAGCTTGCGCAGGAAGTCGAACTGTTTGCTGTGCGGGTCGCCGAAGCCGACGAACTGCCAGAACAGCGGCAGCCTGGCCGCCTTGCACAGGTAGCGTTCCGCGGCGAGCTTGTTGATCGGGCCGCCGTCGGTCTGGAAGACGACCAGGGCGGGCGCGGTGGACCCGCTGTCCAGGTAGTGGTCGATCACGGCGTCCATGGCCAGGTGGTAGCTGGTCTTGCCCATGTGCCCGAGCCCGGCCGCGATCTTCTCGATCCGGCCCGTGTGTTCGGCCAGCTTGATGTCGGTGACCGCGTCGATGTCCGTGGAGAAGAAGACGACGGGCACCCGGCCGTCGTCGTCCAGATGCGCGGAGAGCCCGAGGACGCGGTCGGCGAGCGCCTGCACGCTGCCGTCCGCGTAGTACGGCTTCATCGAGCCGGAGTAGTCGACGACCAGGTAGACGGCGGCGCGCAGTCCGTCGAGACCGTGTTTGGTGAGGGAGATCCCGGCCGACCTGTACGAGCCGACCAGCGCGGGCGCGGTCTGCTCCACCTTGCTGAGACTGATCGCGGCCATGTCCTGTTCCCCCTCGCCCTGGTTCAGGAGGCCGAGGTTACTTGATCACGGAAAGGCGGCGGCGCCTGCCCAGTCGTCCGGTCGGGGACTGTGGGGCAGGCGCCGTCAGTGTTCCGTACGCCGTTGTACGGGACGTCTGTTGGGGTGTGGGTCAGACCATCAGCGAGCGGTCCGTCGGGCGGATCGGGGCCGGGAGGTCGCTCGCGCCCGTGAGGAAGCGGTCGACGCCCTTGGCGGCCGAGCGGCCCTCGGCGATCGCCCAGACGATCAGGGACTGGCCGCGGCCGGCGTCACCGGCGACGAAGACGCCCGGCACGTTGGTCTGGAAGTCGGCGTCGCGGGCGACGTTGCCGCGCTCGTCGAGCTCGAGACCGAACTGGTCCACGACACCGTTCACCCGGTCGGTGCCGGTGAAGCCCATGGCCAGGGTGACCAGCTGGGCCGGGATCTTCCGCTCGGTGCCCGGCTTCGGGGTCAGCTTGCCGTCGACGAACTCCACCTCGGTGAGGTGCAGCCACTGGACGTTGCCGTCCTCGTCGCCCTCGAAGTGCGTGGTGGAGACGGAGTAGACCCGCTCGCCGCCCTCCTCGTGCGCCGAGGTGACCTTGTAGAGCATCGGGAAGGTCGGCCACGGCTGGTGCGGCGCCCGGTCCTCGCCCGGCCGGGGCATGATCTCCAGCTGGGTGACGGAGGCCGCGCCCTGGCGGTGGGCGGTGCCCACGCAGTCCGCGCCGGTGTCGCCGCCGCCGATCACGACCACGTGCTTGCCCTCGGCCGAGATGGGCGACACCACGTAGTCGCCCTCCTGGACCTTGTTGGCCAGCGGCAGGTACTCCATGGCCTGGTAGACGCCCTTGAGCTCGCGGCCGGGGACCGGCAGGTCACGGGCGGTCGTGGCACCGGCGGCGATGACGACCGCGTCGTACCGCTTCTTCAGGTCGGTCGCCTTGAGGTCGCGGCCGATCTCGATGCCGGTACGGAAGCGGGTGCCCTCCGCGCGCATCTGCTCGATGCGGCGGTTGATGTGCCGCTTCTCCATCTTGAACTCGGGGATGCCGTAGCGGAGCAGGCCGCCGATGCGGTCGGCGCGCTCGTAGACGGCGACGGTGTGGCCGGCCCGGGTGAGCTGCTGGGCGGCGGCCAGGCCCGCGGGGCCCGAGCCGATGACGGCGACGGTCTTGCCGGACAGGCGCTCGGGGGCCTGCGGGGCGACGGTGCCCGCGTCCCACGCCTTGTCGATGATGGAAACCTCGACGTTCTTGATCGTCACGGCCGGCTGGTTGATGCCGAGCACGCACGCCGACTCGCACGGGGCCGGGCACAGGCGGCCCGTGAACTCCGGGAAGTTGTTCGTGGCGTGCAGGCGCTCGGAGGCGGCCGTCCAGTCCTCGCGGTAGGCGAAGTCGTTCCACTCGGGGATCAGGTTCCCGAGCGGACAGCCGTTGTGGCAGAACGGGATGCCGCAGTCCATGCACCGGCTGGCCTGCTTGCTGATGATCGGCAGCAGGGAGCCGGGGACGTAGACCTCGTTCCAGTCCCGGACACGGTCGGCGACGGGGCGGGTCTTGGCGACCTCACGGCCGTGGTTCAGGAAGCCCTTCGGGTCAGCCATTGATCGCCGCCTCCATCATCTTCTCGTGGGTCTCGGTCTCGGAGAGACCCGCTCGCTCGGCGGCGTCCTTGGCGGCGAGCACTGCCTTGTAAGTGCCAGGAATGATCTTGCTGAACCGCTGCACGGCCGCGTCCCAGTCGGCGAGCAGCTTCTCGGCGACCGTGGAGGCGGTCTCCTCGGCGTGCCGGCGCACCACGTCGTGCAGCCACTGCTTGTCGGCGTCGTCGAGGGCCTCGACGGCGTCGACGTTGCCCACGTTGACGTTGTCGACGTTCAGGTCGATGACGTACGCGACACCGCCCGACATGCCGGCCGCGAAGTTACGGCCCGTCTCACCGAGGACCACCGCGTGGCCGCCGGTCATGTACTCGCAGCCGTGGTCGCCCACGCCCTCCGAGACCACCAGCGCACCGGAGTTGCGGACGCAGAACCGCTCGCCGGTCCGGCCGCGCAGGAACAGCTCGCCGCCGGTCGCGCCGTACGCGATGGTGTTGCCCGCGATGGTGGAGTACTCGGCGAGGTGGTCGGCCGCCCGGTCCGGACGGACGATGACACGGCCGCCGGAGAGGCCCTTGCCGACGTAGTCGTTGGCGTCGCCCTCCAGGCGGAGCGTGACACCGCGCGGCAGGAAGGCGCCGAAGGACTGGCCGGCCGAGCCGGTGAAGGTGATGTCGATGGTGTCGTCGGGCAGGCCGGCGCCACCGAACTTCTTCGTCACCTCGTGGCCGAGCATGGTGCCGACCGTGCGGTTGATGTTGCGCACCTTGATCTGGGCGCGCACCGGCTGGGCGTCGGTGGCGCTGGAGGCGGCCAGGGCGTCGGAGGCGAGCTTGATCAGCTCGTTGTCCAGGGCCTTCTCCAGGCCGTGGTCCTGCGCGACGGTCTGGTGCAGCGCCGCGCCCTCGGGGAGCTCGGGCACGTAGAAGAGCGGGGCCAGGTCCAGGCCCTGCGCCTTCCAGTGGTCGACGGCACGGGTGACGTCGAGCGCCTCGGCGTGGCCGACGGCCTCCTCGATGGTGCGGAAGCCCAGCTCGGCGAGGATCTCGCGGACTTCCTCGGCGATGAACTTGAAGAAGTTCACCACGTACTCGGCCTTGCCGGAGAAGCGGTCGCGCAGCACCGGGTTCTGGGTGGCGACGCCGACCGGGCAGGTGTCGAGGTGGCAGACGCGCATCATGATGCAGCCGGAGACGACGAGCGGCGCGGTCGCGAAACCGAACTCCTCGGCGCCGAGCAGCGCGGCGATGACCACGTCGCGGCCGGTCTTCAGCTGGCCGTCGGTCTGCACGACGATGCGGTCGCGCAGGCCGTTGAGCAGCAGGGTCTGCTGGGTCTCGGCGAGGCCGAGCTCCCAGGGGCCGCCCGCGTGCTTCAGCGAGGTCAGCGGGGAGGCACCCGTACCGCCGTCGTGGCCGGAGATGAGCACGACGTCCGCGTGCGCCTTGGACACACCGGCCGCGACCGTGCCGACGCCGACCTCGGAGACCAGCTTGACGTGAATCCGCGCCTGCGGGTTCGCGTTCTTCAGGTCGTGGATCAGCTGGGCCAGGTCCTCGATGGAGTAGATGTCGTGGTGCGGCGGCGGGGAGATCAGGCCGACGCCCGGGGTGGAGTGCCGGGTCTTGGCGACCCACGGGTAGACCTTGTGGCCGGGCAGCTGGCCGCCCTCGCCGGGCTTGGCGCCCTGGGCCATCTTGATCTGGATGTCGTCCGCGTTGACCAGGTACTCGCTCGTCACGCCGAAGCGGCCGGAGGCGACCTGCTTGATGGCGGACCGGCGGGCCGGGTCGTAGAGGCGGTCCGGGTCCTCGCCGCCCTCACCGGTGTTGGACTTGCCGCCCAGCTGGTTCATGGCGATGGCGAGGGTCTCGTGCGCCTCGCGCGAGATGGAGCCGTACGACATGGCGCCGGTGGAGAACCGCTTGACGATCTCGGAGACCGGCTCGACCTCGTCGACGGAGATCGACGGACGGTCGGACTTGAAGCCGAACAGGCCACGGAGCGTCATGAGGCGCTCGGACTGCTCGTTCACGCGGTCCGTGTACTTCTTGAAGATGTCGTAGCGGTTCGCGCGCGTCGAGTGCTGGAGGCGGAAGACCGTCTCCGGGTCGAACAGGTGCGGCTCGCCCTCGCGGCGCCACTGGTACTCGCCGCCTATCTCCAGGGCGCGGTGGGCCGGCGCGATGCCGGAGGCCGGGTAGGCCTTGGCGTGGCGGGCCGCGACCTCCTTGGCGATGACGTCGATGCCGACGCCGCCGATCTTGGAGGCGGTGCCGTTGAAGTACTTGTCGACGAAGCCCTCTTCGAGACCGACGGCCTCGAAGACCTGGGCGCCGCGGTAGGAGGCGACCGTGGAGATGCCCATCTTGGACATGACCTTCAGGACGCCCTTGCCGAGGGCGTAGATCAGGTTGCGGATGGCCTGCTCGGCCTCCATGCCCGGCAGGAAGGTGCCCGCGCGGGTCAGGTCCTCGACGGACTCCATGGCCAGGTACGGGTTGACGGCGGCGGCGCCGAAGCCGATCAGCAGGGCGACGTGGTGGACCTCGCGGACGTCACCGGCCTCGACCAGCAGGCCCACGTGGGTGCGCTGCTTGGTGCGGATGAGGTGGTGGTGGACGGCCGCGGTGAGCAGCAGCGACGGGATCGGCGCGTGCTCGGCGTCCGAGTGCCGGTCCGACAGGACGATGAGGCGGGCGCCGTTCTCGATGGCCGCGTCGGCCTCGGCGCAGATCTCGTCGATGCGGGCGGCGAGCGAGTCGCCGCCGCCGGAGACCCGGTACAGGCCGGACAGGGTCGCGGCCTTGAAGCCGGGCATGTCGCCGTCGGCGTTGATGTGGATGAGCTTGGCCAGCTCGTCGTTGTCGATCACCGGGAAGGGCAGCACGACCGAGCGGCAGGACGCGGCGTTCGGGTCGAGCAGGTTGCCCGAGGGGCCGAGGGACGAGCGCAGCGAGGTGACGAGCTCCTCGCGGATGGCGTCCAGCGGCGGGTTGGTGACCTGGGCGAACAGCTGGGTGAAGTAGTCGAAGAGCAGCCGCGGGCGCTCGCTCAGCGCCGCGATCGGCGAGTCGGTGCCCATGGAGCCGATCGGCTCGGCGCCGGCCTTGGCCATCGGCGCGAGGATGACGCGCAGCTCTTCCTCGGTGTAGCCGAAGGTCTGCTGGCGGCGGGTGACCGAGGCGTGGGTGTGGACGATGTGCTCGCGCTCGGGCAGGTCGCTCAGCTCGATCTCGCCGGCCTCCAGCCACTCCGCGTACGGCTGCGCGGCGGCGAGGGACGCCTTGATCTCGTCGTCCTCGATGATGCGGTGCTCGACGGTGTCGACGAGGAACATCTTGCCGGGCTGCAGCCGGCCCTTGCGGACCACCTTGGCGGGGTCGATGTCGAGGACGCCGACCTCGGAGCCGAGGACGACCAGGCCCTCGTCGGTCACCCAGTAGCGGCCGGGACGCAGACCGTTGCGGTCGAGAACGGCACCGACCTGGGAGCCGTCGGTGAAGGTGACACAGGCGGGGCCGTCCCAGGGCTCCATCATCGTGGCGTGGAAGCCGTAGAAGGCGCGGCGGGCCGGGTCCATGGAGTCGTGGTTCTCCCACGCCTCCGGGATCATCATCAGTACGGAGTGCGGCAGCGAGCGCCCGCCCAGGTGCAGGAGTTCGAGCACCTCGTCGAAGGTCGCCGAGTCGGAGGCGTCGGGCGTACAGATCGGGAAGACGCGGTCGAGCTTCTCCTGCGGGCCGAACAGGTCGGAGACCAGCTGCGACTCACGGGCCCGCATCCAGTTGCGGTTGCCCTTGACGGTGTTGATCTCACCGTTGTGGGCGACGAAGCGGTAGGGGTGCGCGAGCGGCCACGACGGGAAGGTGTTCGTGGAGAACCGGGAGTGCACGAGCGCGATCGCGGACGCGAAGCGGCGGTCGGACAGGTCCGGGAAGAAGGGCTCCAGCTGGCCGGTGGTCAGCATGCCCTTGTAGACGATGGTCCGCGCGGACAGCGACGGGAAGTAGACGCCCACCTCGCGCTCGGCGCGCTTGCGCAGCACGAACGCCTTGCGGTCCAGCGCGATGCCCTCGCTGGCGCCGTCGGCGACAAAGACCTGCCGGAAGACCGGCATGGTGGAGCGGGCGGTGGCACCGAGCAGCCCCGGGGCGACCGGAACCTCGCGCCAGCCGAGGACCGTGAGGCCCTCCTCCGCCGCGATCGTCTCGATCTGCGAGACGGCGTCCTGCGTGCCGTCCTCGGGCAGGAAGGCGATACCCACGGCGTACGAACCGGCCGCCGGCAGTTCGAATCCGGCCACCTCGCGGAAGAAGGCGTCGGGCACCTGGGAGAGGATGCCCGCGCCGTCGCCCGAGTCGGGCTCGGAGCCGGTCGCGCCGCGGTGCTCCAGGTTGCGCAGAACCGTGAGTGCCTGCTCGACCAGCGCATGGCTCGCCTCGCCGGTGAGGGTGGCCACGAAGCCGACGCCACAGGCGTCGCGCTCGTTGCGGGGGTCGTACATACCCTGCGCAGCAGGGCGAGCATCCATGAACGACCAGTTTCGGCCGTTCGTGGAGTGCTGGGACGGCTGGCGCGGCGTACGCATCGGCTCTCCCGTCGTCGTCAGTGGCGTATAGCAGGTGCCGAGGGACGACGCTGGCCCTCTGCGTTTTTGTTGCGAAATTTCACGCAGGTTACATGATGAAGCGATTCTCGGGAACTGGATACACCGTTCCAACATGCGGACGCCGCAGGGGTTTACGGCGGGGTACCGCTCAGGGCGGCCAAGGTGGTGGGGGACCGATCCGGACAGATCCGTGTCCATCGGTCCGCGGGGCGGGGGCGAGCGTCGCGCCACCCCCACGGGTGCACGGCAGGCGTCATTGCCTGCGGCGCTTACGGCTCATGCCCGGTGGTTAAGCATTCGAAACCAGCGAGTAACGGGTATTTATGCGGCCCAACGCATAGCTACCAGATTCCCTATCCTACGGCCGTCCCGAACAGGGTGCCCAGGGCGTACGTCACACCGGCCGCCGCACCGCCCAGGGCGAGCTGCCGCAGACCGCTGAACCACCAGCTCCGCGCGGTCACCTTGGCCACCACGGCACCACAGCCGAACAGCCCGGCGAGGGCCAGCAGCAGGGCGGGCCAGAGCGCGGTCGCACCGAGCAGGAACGGCAGTACGGGCAGCAGGGCGCCCAGCGCGAACGACCCGAAGGAGGAGACCGCGGCGACCAGCGGCGAGGGCAGGTCTCCGGGGTCGATGCCGAGCTCTTCCCTGGCGTGTATCTCCAGCGCCTGCTCGGGGTCGGCGGACAGCTGCCGGGCGACCTCCCGGGCCAGCGCCGGCTCGACGCCTCTCGCCTCGTACAGCGCGGCCAGCTCGGCCTCCTCGTCCTGCGGGTGCCTGCGCAGCTCCCTGCGCTCCACGTCCAGCTCGGCCTCGACGAGCTCGCGCTGCGAGGCGACGGAGGTGTACTCGCCGGCGGCCATCGAGAAGGCGCCGGCGGCCAGTCCCGCGAGCCCGGTGATCACGATGGTCTGGTGGCCGACGGCACCGCCGGCCACACCGGTCATCAGGGCGAGGTTGGAGACGAGCCCGTCCATGGCACCGAAGACGGCGGGCCGCAGCCAGCCCCCGTTCACATCCCGGTGGGTGTGGTTGTCACGGTGGGCTTCGTGCAGAGTCGCCTGCGTCTCGATGACGGCCATGAGGGGTCCCCCAGAGGTCTCGCTGTGTGCCCCGAATAAGCTGAGGCAAAGCTAAGTTTGGACAAGTTCTATCTTTCGACAACGCTGACGTTACGCCCCGGCATTCCCTGCCGCCAGCAAGGAAAGGCTCGGCTAACCTGCGGCTTTACCTCTCTCCGCTCACACGTGCGAGGCTGTGCACAGATGTCGACCGGGTGATGTAGAGGGCCTTCAGGCTGCGGTCAACCGCCGTTGGTGGGACACATCCGCAAACGGTTCCGCGCCCCCGCGCGAAGCCCCTCCCGGAGAGGCCCGCCCATGTCATCGATCGTCTGCACCCCGCCGGCCCCCGCCCCCGACGAGCGCGCCCCGGAGCTGCACGACCGGGCGCGGGGCGCGCTCCTGGGCCTGGCCGTGGGCGACGCGCTCGGGGCGCCGGCGGAGAACATGAAGCCCTCCGAGATCCGCGCCCGCTGGGGCCGCATCACGGGATACGTGGCCGACCGTCCCGCCGGTACGGACGACACCGAGTACGCGATCTTCTCCGGCCTCCTCCTCGCCCGCCACGGCTCGGCACTCACCCCGGCCCATGTCGAGGCGGCCTGGCACGAGTGGATCGCCGACCGCGCCGAGGGCCCCTTCAAGGGCGCCGGCTTCAGCGAACGCGGCACCCTGGAGAACCTGCGCCGGGGCCTCGCCGCCCCCATCTCCGCCCAGCACCGGCACGCCTGGAGCGACGGCCTGGCCATGCGGGCGGCACCCTTCGGCGTCTTCGCGGCGGGCCGCCCCGCCGAGGCGGCCCGCCTGGTCGCCGTCGACGGCTCGGTGAGCCATGAGGGCGAGGGCATCTACGGGGGCCAGGCGGTGGCGGCCGGGGTCGCGGCGGCGATGGCGGGGGCCCCGCCGACGGCGGTGGTGGCGGCCGCGCTCGCCGTCGTACCCGACGACTCCTGGACGGCCCGCTCCCTGCGCCGCGCGGTGTCGGTCGCCCACCGCGGCGAACGGGCGGTCCGCTCCGCGGTGGTCATCGGCGGCTACCCGTGGACCGACCTGGCCCCGGAGGCCGTGGCCCTCGCCTTCGGCGCGTACGCGGCGGCGGACGGCGACTTCCGGGACGCGGTACTGACGGCCGTCAACATGGGCCGCGACGCGGACACCACGGCCGCGGTGGCCGGCGCCCTGGCCGGGGCGACGCGCGGGGCGACGGCGATCCCCCAGGAATGGAGGGCGGCGATCGGCCCGGCCCGGGGGAGCTGCCTGCCCTCCATGGCGGGACACCACGTCCTCGAGGTGGCCGACCTGCTGCTGGCAGCGGCGTCGGAACAGACCGGCCCACGACCCACGCCGCCGGCTTTTCTCCCGACCGAGCCACCCGCCCCCATCCCGACCGAGCCACACCCCCCCACGTCAGCACTCCTGCCGACCGAGGCGCACCCCGCTACATCCGCCTGCCTGCCGACCGAGGCGCACCCCGCCACATCAGCCCTCCTGCCAGCCAAGACGCCCCCCGAACCACCCCGCCCCATCCCGACCGGGCCACACCCCACCACGTCAGCGCTCCTGCCGACCGAGCCACACCTCGAACCATCCGGCCCCACCACACCAGCCCTGCTGCCGGCCGAGCCAGACCCCCGACCACCCGCCCCCATCCCCACCGAGCCGCAACCCCCGGCGCCCGCCTTTCTGCCGACCGAGTCGGGTGGTGGGTGGTCGAGGTCTCGGGGGTCCAGGGGGCGGAGCCCCCTGGGGGCCGGCTGTGGCGAGGGGCTTCGGTGAACCGGCGTCGTATCGAGGGGCTCCTCCTCGGGCTCGCCGCAGGGGACGCCGCCGGCTGGCCTTCCGCGCGGCACCGCGCATCCCGGATGCCGGAATGGACCCGCCGCCTCACCCGCGAACTCGACACCTTCGCCGAGCAGAACGCGACCACCACCCTCCCCGTCCCCATCGCCCTCAACCAGCCGCCCGAGCCCCTCCGCCTCGGCCCCTCCGACGACGCCGAGTGGGCGGCCTTCGCCGCGGAAGCCGTCCTGCGCGCCGGAGACGACACCCTCCTCGGCGACCTCAGCCGTGAGCTCCGCACCCGCGCCGCCATCGACCTCACCTGGACCGCCGTCGCCTCCGAGGTCGCCGCCGCGGCCGAACGCGCCCCGGAGATCGAGTCGGCCGTACTCCCCCTGCGCGCCCGCATCTCCGTCCGCGCCGGCCTCGGCAACCTCGCCACCGGCCTGCGCCCGCCCGCCACCGGCCACGACAACCCGCACTACTTCGACGACGCCGCCTGCGTCCGCGCCTGCGCCCTCGCCGTCGCCCACCCCGGCGACCCCCAACGCGCCGCCGACCTCGCCGAGTTCGACGCCCGCTACACCCAGGACGGCGACGGAGTGCACGGCGCCCGCGCCATGGCCGCCGCCATCGCCCTCGCCCTCGCCGGCGCCGAGGTCGAGACCTGCGCGGCCGCGGCCCTCGCCGAACTCCCCGAGGCCACCGAGATCGGCCGCAACGCCCGGCACGCCCTCACCCTCGCCGGCACCGCGGACTCCGCGTTCGCCCTGATCCCCCTCCTCGAACACCAAATCGTCGACCACGTCTACAGCTACGGCATCGCCGCCGCCGAAACCGTCCCGGTCGCCCTCGCCCTCGCCACGGCCTCCCGAGGCCGGATCGCCGAGGCCGTACCCGCCGCCGCGTGTCTGTCGAGGGTCGCCGACTCGGCCCCCGCCCTGGCCGGCGCCCTCACCGGCGCCCTCGGCGGCGGCGACGCGATCCCCCCGTCCTGGCGAGACGCCTGCCGCATCCTCTCCGGCTGCGCCCTCCCCCGCCTCACCGGCACGGACCTCGTGGAACTCGCCGAACTCCTGGAAGCCACGCAACCGGCCCGTCCAGGTGGATGATTCGGTGCATGACGCCCAAAGGAGAAGAAAGCACCGGAGCTTCGCTCGACGACCGGATCACCGGAGCACTGGTCGGGGCCGCCGTCGGCGACGCCCTCGGCGGGCCGGTCGAGGGCTACTCCCCCGACCAGATCCTCGAACGCCACGGCGGCCGCGTCCACGGCGTCGTCGGCCCCTGGAACGGCGACGCCTGGCGCACCGCCCGCCCCATCGCGCCGTACCACAAGGGCGACGGGCACGTCACCGACGACACCTTGATGACCCATGCGCTGGTACGGGTGTACGACCGGGTCCGCGACCACCTCGACGCGTACGCCGTCGCCGACCACCTGGTCCCCGACCTGATGACCAACCCGCGCTGGATCCCGGAGCTGGAGGCGGAGACCATCCCCCTCCACCGGATCTTCCTCGCCGAGAAGTGGCTGGCGGCCCGCCTCCACTACGGCCATGTCGACCCCCGCGAGGCCGGCGTCGGCAACATCGTCAACTGCGGTGCGGCGATGTACATGGCCCCGGTCGGCCTGGTCAACGCGGCGAACCCGCGGGCCGCGTACGCCGAGGCCCTGGACGTCGCGGGCGCCCACCAGTCGTCGTACGGCAGGGAGGCGGCGGGCGTCTTCGCGGCGGCGGTGGCGGCGGCGACGGCGCCCGGCGCGACCCCGGACTCCATGGTCGGCACCTGCCTGTCCCTGGCGAAGGACGGCACCCGCGAGGCGATCGAGAAGGTCTGTGAAGCGGCGGCGCACCACACCGACTTCGAGTCGGCGCTCGTCCCGCTCCGCGACGCGATCGCCCCCTACGACACGGTGGGCCCCGACTACAGGTCCCCCTCCCTCGGTGCCCGCCGCCCCTCCCGCCTGCACGCCATCGAGGAACTCCCGGTCGCCCTGGGCATGTTGCTGGTGGCGGACGGCGACTACCGGCACGCCGTCCTCGGTTCCGTCAACTACGGCCGGGACTGCGACTCCATCGCGACGATGGCGGGCGCGATCGCCGGGGCGCTGGGCTCGCCGGTCCCTGAGGACTGGTCGAAGCGGGTGGCCGAGGCCAGCCGCCTCGATCTCTGGGAACCGCCCCGTTCGCTGGCCGCCGTGACCCGCGAGATCTTCACCCGCGACAAGGAACGCCGCCGCGCGCACGAGGAGTCCTTCGGCCACCTCGGAGGCCCGAGTTGCTCCGGCTGACCTGGGTCCAGCCGGAGGACCTGCTCGGCCACGAGCTGCGCCAGGCCCGGCAGGACGGGCGGGAGCCGTCGGCCGTCGAGGCGAGGTGGCGGGCGGCGGGGGGCGCGGACGCGCCGCCGCGAGCGGGCGCGTCTCCGGACAGGGCGTCGCGCTATCTCCGCCAGCTTGCGGAGGACCTCCTCGACGAACTCGCGGACCTGCCGAGCAGGTTGAACGAGCCGACGGACCTGGAAGCGATCAAGGCGCTGTGTCCGCAGTGGCCGACTGCGCCACGGGGAGGGCGGTGCGGACCGTCGTGCGACTGCGGGTGCGATGCGGCTGATCGCGCAGTTCCCCGCGCCCCTGACGGGGCGCTGCCCAGCCGCGTCTCGCATCCAGCCGCGGGCGGTCGTGCCGCTGGGGCGATGGGGGTCCCCCCGCGCGAGCGAAGCCGAGCGTGGGGGAGGGTGGGCGCGGGCGGCATCCGGCAAGCGCCGGTAAGCGTCCCCACCCCCCGGCCCCCACACCCCCGCACCTACCACGCCGCCTGGCTCGGCAGAGCCGTCGGCTGTCTCCTCGGCAAACCCGTCGAGAAGCTGCCCCTGCACGCCATCCGCGAACTCGCCCGCGCCACCGGCAACTGGCCCCTGAACCACTACTTCACGGCCCACGGCGTCCCCGCCGAACTCCTCTCCGCCCACCCCTGGAACCGCCGCTCGGCCCCCACCTCCCTCGCCGAGAACATCGACGGCATGCCCGAGGACGACGACCTCAACTACCCCCTCCTCAACCTCCTCCTGCTCCAACGCCACACCAGGGACTTCACCACCGCCGACGTGGCCGCCCTCTGGCTCGACGAACTCCCCGCCGGCCGTACCTTCACCGCCGAACGCGTCGCCTACCGCAACCTCCTCTCCGGCATCGAACCCCCGCACACCGCCCGCCACCGCAACCCCTTCCGCGAATGGATCGGCGCCCTCATCCGCGCCGACGTGCACGGCTGGACCAACCCCGGCGCCCCGGCCGCCGCAGCCGAACAGGCCCACCGGGACGCCACCCTCACCCACACGGCCAACGGCGTCTACGCGGCCATGTTCACGGCGGCCGTCATCGCCACCGCCGCCACCGGAACCCACGACGTGCACGCCTGTCTGCGCGCCGGCCGTTCCGTCGTCCCGCCCCGTTCCCGTCTCGCCACCGCGATCGACCACGGGATCCGGCTCGCGGAGACCCACGCGGACTTCGAGACGGTCGTGGACGAACTCCACCGCGCCCACTCCCCCACCCACCACTGGGTGCACGCCGTCCCCAACACCGCACTGATCGCCGCCGCCCTCACCCACGCCGACGGCGACTTCACCGGCTCCGTCTGCCGCGCGGTGAGCGGCGGTTGGGACACCGACTCGAACGGCGCGACCGCCGGCTCCGTCGCCGGGCTGCTCGCGGGGGACCCCGACGCGCTCCCCGACCGCTGGACCACCCCGCTCAAGAACCGCCTCGCCACCTCCGTCGCCGGCTTCGACGGCACCGGCTTCGACACCCTCGCCCACCTCACTCACCTGGAGGCGACCCGCTCATGACCCACATCGCCGTACTCGGCAGCATGAACATGGACCTCGTCGCGTACGCCGAGAAGGCCCCACAGCTCGGCGAGACCGTGACAGGACGGGCGTTCCGCACGATCCCCGGCGGCAAGGGCGCCAACCAGGCGATCGCCGCCGCCCGCGCCGGTGCCACCGTCTCGATGATCGGCGCGGTCGGCCACGACGCCTACGGCACCCGGATGCGCGAGACCCTCGAACACTCCGGCGTGGACACCGACTCGCTGCGCACGATCGAGTGCGCGTCCGGCACCGCGCACATCGTCGTGGACGACGAGGGCGGCAACGCGATCGTCGTGGTCCCCGGCGCCAACGGCACCGTCGACCATCTCTCCCCCGGCGACGAGGGCGTCATCGCCTCCGCCGACATGCTCCTGCTCCAGCTGGAGATCCCCCTCGCGGCCGTCGTGGCCGGCGCGCAGGCCGCCCGCCGTCACGGCATCCGGACCGTCCTCACCCCGTCCCCGGCCCGCCCGCTCCCGTCCGAGCTCCTCGACAACATCGACCTGCTGGTGGCGAACGAGCGGGAGGCGGCCACCCTCACCGACCGGGCCGACCCGCGCGACGCGGCGGCCGCGCTCCTCGACCAGGTGCCACAGGTCGTCGTCACCCTCGGCGCGGCCGGCAGCCTCTACCTCACCCGCGACGCCGCCCCCCTGGTCATCCCCGCGCCCCGGGTGACCGCGGTCGACTCGACAGGCGCGGGCGACACCTTCGTCGGCGCCCTCGCGGTGGCCCTGGCCGAGGAGAAACCGATCCGCGAGGCCCTGTCCTGGGCGGCGGCCGCGGCGGCGATCTCCGTCCAGCGGGAAGGGGCGACGGAGTCGATGCCGTACCGCCCGGAGATCGAAACCCAGTACACCGCATGAGTGCGACCCCCAGGGCGCCCAAGACGCCCAAGACGCCCCCGGCACCCACAGGTCAGGCGATGCACCCCCAGTCCCCGCCCACGCCCCCGTCCGCACCCCTCACCGGTCTGCGCGTCCTCGATCTGGCCACGCTCTTCGCCGGTCCCCTCGCCGCCACCCTGCTCGGTGACTTCGGCGCCGAGGTCGTCAAGGTCGAGCACCCCGCCAAGCCCGACCCCTCCCGGGGCCACGGCCCGGCCAAGCAGGGCGTGGGCCTGTGGTGGAAGCTGCTCGGCCGCAACAAACGCACCCTCACCCTCGACCTGTCCAAGCCCGGCGGCCGTGCCACGCTCCTCCGGCTGGCCGCCACCGCCGATGTGATCATCGAGAACTTCCGCCCGGGCACCCTGGAGAAGTGGGACCTCGGCTGGGAGGAGCTGTCCGCCGCCAACCCGCGCCTGGTGCTGACCCGGGTCACCGCCTTCGGCCAGTTCGGCCCCTATGCCCACCGCCCCGGCTTCGGCACCCTCGCCGAGGCGATGAGCGGCTTCGCGGCGATCACCGGCGAACCGGACGCCCCGCCGACGCTGCCTCCGTTCGGCCTCGCCGACTCCATCGCGGCGCTGGCCACCGCGTACGCCGTGATGACCGCGCTCGCGGCCCGGGACCGCACCGGCGAGGGCCAGGTCGTCGACATGGCGATCATCGAGCCGATCCTGGCCGTCCTCGGCCCCCAGCCCACCTGGTACGACCAGCTCGGCTACGTCCAGGCACGCACCGGCAACCGGTCCGCCAACAACGCCCCGCGCAACACCTACCGCACGGCGGACGGCAGCTGGGTCGCCGTCTCCACCTCGGCCCAGTCGATCGCCGAACGCGTGATGTGGCTGGTCGGACGGCCGGAGCTGATCGACGAGCCGTGGTTCGCGACCGGGGCCGGCCGGGCCGCGCACGCCGACGTCCTCGACGCGGCCGTCGGCGGCTGGGTCGCCACCCGCTCCCGCGCCGAGGTGCTGGCCGAGTTCGAGAAGGCGGAGGCGGCCGTGGCGCCGATCCAGGACGTACGGGACGTCATGGCGGACCCCCAGTACCAGGCGCTGAACACGATCACGACCGTCCCCGACCCCGACCTGGGCCCCCTGCGCATGCAGAACGTCCTGTTCCGGCTCTCGGCCACCCCGGGCGCGATCCGCTGGACCGGCCGCCCGCACGGCGCCGACACGGAGGAGGTCCTGGCCGAGCTGGGCCTGACCCCGGCCCAGGTACGGGCCCTGCGCGCGGAGGGCGCCGTATGACCACGGTGCCGTTCCCCCTGACCTGGCTGTACGTCCCCGGCGACCGGCCGCATGTCGTCGCCAAGGCGCTGGCCTCCGGAACCGACGTGGTGGTGATCGACCTGGAGGACGCGGTCGCCCCCGACCGCAAGGACTACGCCCGTGAGGCCACCGCCGACCTCCTCGCCCACCCCCAGCCGGTCCCGGTCCACGTCCGGGTCAACGCCCTGGACACCCCCTGGGCACGGACCGACATCCACGCCCTCCGCTCCCTCCCGGGCCTCGCCGGCCTCCGCCTCCCGAAGGTCACGAGCCCCGAGGACATCCGCCACCTCGCGGCCCGCACCGCCGCCCTCCCCCTCTACGCCCTGCTCGAATCGGCCCTCGGCATCGAACACGCCTACGCCATCGCGGCCGCACACCCCGCCCTGCGGGGCATCTCCCTGGGCGAGGCGGACCTACGGGCCGACCTGGGGGTACGGGACGACATCGGCCTCGACTGGTCCCGTTCCCGGATCGTGGTCGCCGCGCGGGCGGCGGGCCTCGCCCCACCGCCCCAGTCGGTCCACCCCGACACCCGCGACCTCAACGGCCTCGCCGCCTCCTGCGCCCACGGCCGCGCCCTGGGCTTCCTGGGCCGCGCCGCGATCCACCCCCGGCAGCTTCCGATCATCGAACGGGCCTACCTCCCCACCGAGGCCGAACTCGAACAGGCGGAAACGGTCATCAAGGCAGCCACCACGGAACAGGGCGCCCAGGCCCTCCCCGACGGCAGCTTCATCGACGCGGCGGTGGTGGCGGCAGCCCGCAGAACCCTCTCCCTGCTGAACCGCCGCTGACCTCTTCCGCCCGCCGGTAACCTCTTTCAGCCGCAACGGCGAGAACCCCGACGGCGCTCTCCGGCGGTGCCTGACCCAGCGCAACCCTCATGGCCTCGCACACGAAGAGGGCGCCCGGTTCGATCCCGGGCGCCCTCTTCGTCGTACGGCAGCAGGTCAGCTCTTCTTGGTCCCCGACCCGGCCTCGTCCTTCACCTCGTCGGAGGTGTCGTCCTCGGCCCCGTCGCCGGAGGCCTCCGCCTCAACGGCCTCACCAGCACCGTCTGCCTCACCGTCGGAGACACCCTCACCGTCAAAAACGCCCGGCTCGACCACCGTCTCCCGGCCCGGCCGCTTCTTCGCGGAGACCACGATGTACAGCACCGCGAGCAGGAACACGATCATCGCGGTCCAGTCGTTGAGCCGCAGGCCGAGGATGTGGTGGGCGTCGTCGACGCGCATGTACTCGATCCAGCCGCGGCCCACGCAGTACGCCGCGACGTACAGGGCGAAGGCCCGCCCGTGCCCGAGCTTGAAGCGGCGGTCGGCCCAGATGACCAGGAAGCCGACTCCGATGCACCACAGCGACTCGTAGAGGAAGGTCGGGTGGTAGTAGCCGGGAACGCGGCCACCCTCGGAGGAGGTGATGTGCAGCGCCCACGGGACATGGGTCTCGCGGCCGTAGAGCTCCTGGTTGAACCAGTTGCCCCAGCGGCCGATCGCCTGGGCGAAGGCGATGCCGGGGGCGATGGCGTCGGCGTAGGCCGGCAGCGGGATGCCCCGACGCCGGCAGCCGATCCAGGCGCCCACCGCACCGAGCGCGATCGCGCCCCAGATGCCGAGGCCGCCCTGCCAGACCTTGAACGCGTCGACCCAGTCACGGCCCGCGCTGAAGTACAGCTCGTAGTCCGTGATCACGTGGTACAGACGCCCGCCGACCAGGCCGAACGGTACGGCCCAGACCGCGATGTCGGCCACGGTCCCGGCCCGCCCGCCCCGGGCGATCCAGCGCTTGTTGCCGAGCCAGACGGCTACGAAGACACCGATGATGATGCAGAACGCGTAGCCGCGCAGCGGGATGGGTCCGAGGTGGATCACTCCGCGCGACGGGCTGGGAATGTAGGCAAGTTCTTCCATGGCAGGGTCGACGCTACCGTGCCGGACCGGGCCGACGGCAACCAGCCCGGCTACGGCTCCATAACGGGGGCGTGAGAAACGCTTACCCCCTTTACTGCTTGTTCGCGTCCTCGACCAGCTGCTTCAGCTTGGCCGGGGTCATGGTCTGGTCCTGGTAGATGTTCTTGCCGTCGAGCAGGACGGTCGGCGTGCCGTCGAACTTGGCCGCCTGGAAGGCCTGGTTGGACTTGACGACCCAGGAGTTGTGCGTGCCGTCCTTGACGCACTTCTGGAACGCCGGTGTGTTCAGCCCCTGGACCTTGCCGGCCAGCTCGATCAGCTTGTCGTTGCTCGCGAAGGCGTCGTCGGTCTCCTTCGGCTGGTTCTCGTACAGCACGTCGTGGAAGTCACGGAACTTCCCGGCGTCCTGGGCGCAGGCCGCCGCGTTGGCCGCGTTCCGGGAGCCGCTGCCGCCGAGGTTGCCGTCGATCAGCGTGACCAGGTGGTACTCGATTCTGAGCTGCCCGGCGTCGACCAGCTCGTGGAGCGTCGGGCGGTACGCCGTCTCGAAGGCCTGGCAGGCCGGGCAGCGGAAGTCCTCCCAGACGGTGAGCGTCGCCTTGGCGCCGTCCTTGCCGACCGGGATCGCGAGGCTGTCCTTGCCCTGTGCGCCGGAGGGCGCCACGACCGGGCCGGAGCTCGCGCTGGTCTTGTCCTTGCCCGAGTTCGCGGCGATCACGCCGATCACCGCCGCCAGCCCCAGGACGCAGACGACGGTCGCGCCCACGATCAGCGCGCGCCGTCGCTTGTCCGCGGCCCGCTGCTTCTCGCGCTCGGCCGCCAGCCGCTCCCGGGCCATCCGCTTTCCGTCACGATTCTTCTCGCTCACACCCCCAGAACGAACCGGGGAGGCGCAGCGCGCCTCCCCGGTCCCAGGTCCACCCGTTCGAGTGACCGAATGTTCCGTTGTGTCCGGCGGTACCCCGGTGGGTCTACGCCTGTCCGCGCACGCCCTTCGCCAGGTCCCCGGCGAGTTCGCGGACGGCCGCGACGCCGGCCGCGTGGTCCGGCGCGTCCAGCATCCGCTTCACGAAGGCCGAACCGACGATCACGCCGTCGGCGAAGCCGGCGACCTCGGCGGCCTGGGCCGCGTTGGAGACGCCGAGACCGACGCAGACGGGCAGCCCGGTGCCGGTGGCCCGGGTGCGCTCGACCAGGTTCTGCGCCTGCGCCCCGACCGATTCCCGCGTACCGGTGACGCCCATCAGCGAGGCCGCGTAGACGAACCCGCTGCCCGCCGCCGTGATCGTCGCGAGCCGTCCGTCCTTGCTGCTCGGCGCCACGACGAAGACCGTCGCGAGGCCGTGCTTCTCGGCGTGCTCCCTCCAGAGGGCCGATTCCTGCACCGGCAGGTCGGGGAGGATGCAGCCCGCGCCGCCGGCCTCGGCGAGCTCCGCGGTGAAGCGTTCGACGCCGTAGCGGTCGATGGGGTTCCAGTACGTCATGACGAGGATCGGCTTGCCGGTGGCCTCGTGGGCCTCCTTGACCGTGCGCATGACGTCCGCGATCCTCACCCCGCCGCGCAGGGCGATGTCGTCGGCGGTCTGGATGACCGGACCGTCCAGGACCGGGTCGCTGTGCGGCAGCCCGACCTCGACGACGTCCGCGCCGCCGTCCAGGGCGGCCTTGATCGCCTCGATGCCGCCGTCCACGGTCGGGAACCCGGCCGGGAGATAGGCGATGAGCGCAGCGCGGCCCTCGGCCTTGGCGGCGGCCAGGGTCTCGTCCAGCAGCTGAATGTTCCCGCTCACTTGGCGTCCCCCTCGATCTCGGCGGTGTCGGCGGCGTCGGCCGCGACCTCGGCGTCGGTGTCGTACAGGCCGAAGTAACGCGCGGCGGTGTCCATGTCCTTGTCGCCGCGGCCGGACAGGTTGACGACGATCAGCCCGTCCGTGCCGAGTTCCCTGCCGACCTCCAGGGCGCCGGCGAGGGCGTGGGCGCTCTCGATGGCCGGGATGATGCCCTCGGTGCGGGAGAGCAGGCGCAGCGCCTGCATGGCCGCGTCGTCGGTGACCGCGCGGTACTCGCCGCGGCCGGAGTCCTTGAGGTACGAGTGCTCGGGGCCGATACCGGGGTAGTCCAGACCGGCCGAGATCGAGTACGGCTCGGTGATCTGGCCCTCGTCGTCCTGGAGGACGTAGGACCGGGAGCCGTGCAGGATGCCGGGCTCACCGGCGGTGAGGGTGGCCGCGTGCTCGCCGGTCTCGATGCCGTGGCCGGCCGGCTCGCAGCCGATCAGGCGGACGCCCTCGTCGGGGATGAAGGCGTGGAAGAGGCCGATGGCGTTGGAGCCGCCGCCGACGCAGGCGATCGCGGCGTCGGGGAGCCGGCCGGCCCGCTCCAGGAGCTGGCGGCGGGCCTCGACGCCGATGACCCGGTGGAAGTCGCGGACCATCGCCGGGAAGGGGTGCGGTCCGGCGACCGTACCGAAGAGGTAGTGGGTGTGGTCGACGTTGGCCACCCAGTCGCGGAACGCCTCGTTGATGGCGTCCTTGAGCGTGCGGCTGCCGGACTTCACGGCGATGACCTCGGCGCCGAGCATCCGCATCCGGGCCACGTTGAGGGCCTGGCGCTGGGTGTCGATCTCGCCCATGTAGATGGTGCAGTCGAGGCCGAACAGGGCGCAGGCGGTGGCCGTGGCGACGCCGTGCTGGCCGGCGCCGGTCTCCGCGATCACCCGGGTCTTTCCCATGCGCTTGGTGAGCAGGGCCTGGCCGAGCACGTTGTTGATCTTGTGCGAGCCGGTGTGGTTGAGGTCCTCGCGCTTGAGGAAGATCCGGGCGCCGCCCGCGTGTTCCGCGAAGCGGGGGACCTCGGTGAGGGAGCTGGGGCGGCCGGTGTAGTTGACCAGGAGGTCGTCGAGCTCGCGGGCGAACTCGGGGTCGTGCTTGGCCTTGTCGTACTCGACGGCGACCTCGTCCACGGCGGCGACGAGGGCCTCCGGGATGAACTTGCCGCCGAACGCGCCGAAGTAGCCCTCGACGCTGGGCACCTGGCCGGTGGGGTCAGGGAAGAAGAAATCGCTGGGCATGCGAAAACCTCACGGTGAGTGTGTGGAAAAAGACACTGTTCGCCGTGGGGGCGGAGATATGTCCGATGGCTGCGAGCCGTCAGTGGTTGCTCGCGCAGTCCCCGCGCCCCTACAGGGCGCGCTGCCATCGACGGCCGTTCACCTGTCCCGGTTCGTCGCCGATGACGTAGCGGACGCGGCGGCCGTGGACCCGGCGGGCCGGCGCACGGCAACCACGGGGCCGGCAGCCGCGCGCGAGGCGGGCGTACCGGTCCACTGTCGTCGTCACCGTGAGAGTCATCGGGTTCAGCCTAGCGGGTGATCAGCTCCGGCCGTGCCGGAGCGCGGGGTGTTCGCCCGCCGCCACCAGGTCGGCCACCGCCGACTTGGGGTCGCGGCCCGTGACCAGGGACTCGCCGACCAGGACCGCGTCGGCGCCCGCGTTGGCGTACGCGATCAGGTCGTGCGGGCCACGGACGCCGGACTCGGCGACCTTGACGACGTGGGCGGGGATCTCGGGGGCGACCCGCTCGAAGGTGGAGCGGTCGACCTCCAGGGTCTTCAGGTTGCGCGCGTTGACACCGATCACCTTGGCGCCGGCGTCCACCGCGCGCTCGACCTCGTCCTCGTCGTGGACCTCGACGAGCGGGGTGAGGCCGATGGACTCGGCGCGTTCGATCAGCGACTCCAGGGCCGGCTGGTCGAGGGCGGCGACGATCAGCAGCGCGAGGTCGGCACCGTACGCGCGGGCCTCCCACAGCTGGTACGACGTGACGATGAAGTCCTTGCGGAGCACCGGGATGTCCACCCGGGCCCGGACCGCCTCCAGGTCGGCCAGCGAGCCGCCGAAACGGCGCTGCTCGGTCAGGACCGAGATGACGGCCGCGCCGCCCGCCTCGTAGTCCGCGGCGAGCCCGGCCGGGTCGGCGATCGCGGCCAGCGCGCCCTTGGACGGGCTGGAGCGCTTCACCTCACAGATGACCTTGACGCCCTCACCGCGCAGCGCTGCCACGCCGTCCTTGGCGGCCGGCGCCTTCGCCGCGCGCTCCTTGAGCTCGTCGAGGCTGACGCGCGCCTGCCGTTCCGCGAGGTCGGCACGGACTCCGTCGATGATCTCGTCGAGCACACTCACGCGAGCGGCCCCCTTCCGGACGGTTCTTCCAGGCGGTCAAAAACCCATGGGCCGAAAACTCATGGTCACTGCGATGGTATCCGGAGGACGGGGTAGGCCTCACATCCGGTTGACGCCGGTCCCAGTACCTGGACATCCACCAGTTGATCAAGGATGCAACCAGCCACCGAAGGGCAGGTTCCGGACAACGGTGAAGACCAGGAGCAACACGCCCAGGCTCCACATCTGCACCGGCCTGAGCTCGATCCTGGCGGGCCGGCCGCGCACCGCGCGCGCCACCCAGACGGTCCAGACCACGGCGAAGGCCAGATAGGCGAGGACGCCCGCCGCGTTGTCACGCAGCGCGGCCAGGAAGTCGCCGTGGATGAAGGCATGCGCGCTGCGCAGGCCGCCGCAGCCGGGGCAGTACAGGCCGGTGAGCCGGTAGAGCGGGCAGACCGGGTAGTGACCGGGCTGGTTGGGGTCGACGCTGCCGACGTAGGCGAAGGCTCCGACGACGGCGCCCAGCACGGAGACGGGCACGGCCAGCCGGCCCCGGAGGGAGGGCGTCACCGGTGGGGCGGCTGCGCTGTGGCTGTCGGCGTTCACGCCTCGCATTGTGCCCCGTACGGTCGGCACACGCGCGCGAGGGGCGCCCCGATGTCTTGGGGCGCCCCTCGGGAAACCGTGCGGGTCAGCTCTCGGCGGCGACCGGCTCGCGGGTGGCGGCCGGGGCGGTGGTGGTGCTGTACACGAGCGCGCCGCTCTCCTTCGGCTGGCCGAGGCCCATGGAGCGCATGATCATGCCGACCACGCCACCGAGGAGCACGATCGCCATGCCGGCCCAGAAGCCCACCGGCTGCGCCATCACCATGAAGGCGCCCGAGACGCAGAAACCGATGAAGGCGATGGTGACGCCGGTCCAGGCGGCCGGGGTGTGACCGTGGCTGCTGCCCGCCATGACTTGCTCCTCATTGCTGGTACGTGTCGTACGGGCCCGAGCTCGTACGTGTCCTTCCGGACGCTCGCCCTCCATTGTCCCGTACCCACAGTGGTGCCAGGAGCTGGGGTGGCGTCTGATTCGCCACATCGGCTGATTCGCCACATCGCTTCTCAGCGTCCGGCTTTTCAGCGCCCCGTAGGGGCGCTGGGGGTACCCCCGGCCGAAGGCTGGGGGAGGAACTGCGCGACCAGCCCCCACCGGCCCTCAGCCGACCGACGACCTGTCACGGTGCCCCGGCGAAGCCTCACGCGCCAGTCGGGTCCTCGCCCCGGTCGAGCGCCTTCCAGATGTCCTCCGGCCGGTCGGGATCGACCGGCTTCGGCGCCCGCCGCGGCCGCTCCGCCCCCGGCCCGCGCTCGTAGCGGCCGGACATGGCCGGCCACAGCCGCCCGTAGCGCAGCGCCAGCAGCCCGGCGACCAGGATGAGCGCGCCGCCGGCCGCGGCGACGTACGGCCAGCCGGTATGGCTGAGCGCGGCGACCGTCGCGGACGTGTCGCCGCTGGCCTCGGCGGCCTTCTCGTCGAGCGCCGAGCCGTCGGACGCCCCCAGCAGGGCCGCGGCGACGATGCCGGCGCCGGAGAGCGCGAGGAGGCCGGAGACCAGGAAGCGGCCGGCCTTGCGGACGGCGAAGACGGCGACGAGCGCGGCGAGGCCCACTATGGCGAGGGCCGCGGGGACGCCCGTGACGTCGCTGCCCTTGGCGGTGAGCGGGAAGTCGCCGCCGGCCACCGTGGCGGTGCCCTCCGCCCAGCGCTGCCGGGTGGACAGCAGGGCCACGGCCGCGCCGAGCGCGCCGAAGAGCAGCGCGACGGCGAGGCTGCGGCGGCCGGACCGGGCGGGTTCGGCGGCTTCGGAAGAGGGGTGAGGAACAGCAGTCACGTACTCCACTATCGCCTGAACCCCGCACGAACGGTCACCCGGGGTCGGGTGATAAGCGCCCTACTTGCCCAGTCTGTTGGCCGTGTGCACCGCTCGCAGGACCGCCGCCGCCTTGTTGCGGCACTCCTGGTCCTCGGCGACCGGGTCGGAGTCGGCGACGATGCCGGCGCCGGCCTGGACGTACGCCGTGCCGCCGCGGAGCAGGGCGGTGCGGATGGCGATGGCGGTGTCGGAGTCGCCGGCGAAGTCGAGGTAGCCGACGCAGCCGCCGTACAGCCCCCTTCTGGACGGCTCCAGTTCGTCGATGATCTGCATGGCCCGGGGCTTGGGGGCGCCGGAGAGGGTGCCGGCCGGGAAGCAGGCGGTGAGGACGTCGAAGGCGGTGCGGCCGTGGGCGACCTTTCCGGTGACCGTCGAGACGATGTGCATGACGTGCGAGTACCGCTCGACGGACATGAAGTCGACGACCTCGACGGAGCCGGGCTCGCAGACCCGCCCCAGGTCGTTGCGGCCGAGGTCGACGAGCATCAGGTGCTCGGCGCGCTCCTTGGGGTCGGCCATCAGCTCGTCGGCGAGGGCCTGGTCCTCCTGCGGGGTGGCCCCGCGCGGCCGGGTGCCGGCGATGGGGTGCACCATGGCCTGCCCGTCCTCGACCTTGACGAGGGCCTCCGGGCTGGATCCCACGACGTCGAAGCCGTCGAAGCGGAAGAGGTACATGTACGGCGACGGGTTGGTGGCCCTCAGGACGCGGTAGACGTCCAGCGCGCTCGCCGTGCACGGCGTCTCGAAGCGCTGGGAGGGGACGACCTGGAAGGCCTCGCCCGCGCGGATGCGCTCCTTGACGTCCTCGACGGCCGTCTGGAAGTCGGGGCCGCCCCACAGGGCGGTGTACTCGGGGAGCTCGGAGGGCGGCAGGACGGCGGGCGGCTGGGCGACCGGGCGGGAGAGGTCCGCCTCCATGGCGTCCAGACGGGCCACGGCGTCGGCGTGGGCCTCGTCGACGCCGGTGTCGAGGTCGTTGTGGTTGATCGCGTTGGCGATCAGCAGGACCGAGCCCTCCCAGTGGTCCATGACGGCGAGGTCGCTGGTGAGGAGCATGGTCAGCTCGGGGAGCCGGAGGTCGTCGCGCTCCCCCGGGCCGATCTTCTCCAGGCGGCGCACGATGTCGTAGCCGAGGTAGCCGACCATGCCGCCGGTGAAGGGCGGCAGGTCCTGGGCGTGGGGGGTGTGCAGGGCCTCGATGGTGGCGCGGAGGGCGGCCAGCGGGTCGCCGTCGACGGGCACGCCGACGGGCGGGGTGCCGAGCCAGTGGGCCTGGCCGTCGCGGGCCGTCAGGGTCGCCGCGCTGCGGACGCCCACGAACGAGTACCGGGACCATGAGCGGCCGTTCTCGGCGGACTCCAGCAGGAAGGTGCCGGGGCGCTCGGCGGCGAGCTTGCGGTAGAGCGCGACCGGGGTGTCGCCGTCGGCGAGGAGCTTGCGGGTGACCGGGATGACACGCCGGTCGGTCGCGAGCTTGCGGAAGGTCTCGAGGTCCATGGCGGCAGACCTTACTGATCGGAGGCGGGTACGCCGGAATCGGTGCCCTCGTGGCCGTGCTCGACGTCCTTGAGGAGCACGTCGGCGTCGAAGCAGGTGCGGTCGCCGGTGTGGCAGGCGGCGCCGACCTGGTCGACCCTGACCAGCACGGTGTCGGCGTCGCAGTCGAGGGCGACCGACTTCACCCACTGGAAGTGACCGGAGGTGTCGCCCTTGACCCAGTACTCCTGGCGGCTGCGCGACCAGTAGGTGCAGCGGCCGGTGGTGAGGGTCCGGTGCAGCGCCTCGTCGTCCATCCAGCCGAGCATCAGCACCTCGCCGGTGTCGTACTGCTGGGCGATGGCGGGCAGGAGTCCGTCGGCGCTCCGCTTGAGGCGGGCGGCGATCTCCGGGGCGAGGCCACTGGACGGGGGCGTGCCCGTCGTACCGGTCGTACTGGTCATGGGTGCCATTGTGCCGCGCGACACCGACAGTCACAGTCCGTGTCCACTGTCCGGACGGTGCGTGTGGTCGTAGGCTGGCGGTATGTCGACCTTCGCCAAGCGTGAACGGCTCCTGCTCGCCGACCTCTTGGAGACCGCCGGTCCCGAGGCGCCGACCCTCTGCGAGGGCTGGGTGACCCGTGATCTGGCCGCGCACGTGGTGGTGCGCGAGCGCCGGCCGGACGCGGCCGGGGGCACGATGATCAAACAGCTGGCGCCGCGCCTCGAGAAGGTGACGGCCGAGTTCGCGGCGAAGCCGTACGAGGAGCTCATCCAGCTGATCCGCACCGGTCCGCCGCGGTTCTCGCCGTTCCAGCTCAAGCAGGTGGACGAGGCGGCCAACACCGTCGAGTTCTACGTGCACACCGAGGACGTCCGCAGGGCCCAGCCGGACTGGTCGCCGCGGGAGCTGGACCCGGTCTTCCAGGAAGCCCTCTGGACCCGCCTGGAGCGCACCGCCCGGCTGCTCGGCCGGGGCCTGCCCACGGGCCTGGTGCTGCGCCGCCCGGACGGCCAGACGGCGGTCGCCCATCGCGGCGCCCCCGTGGTGACGGTGACCGGCGAGCCCTCCGAGCTGCTGATGTTCGCGTTCGGCCGGCAGAGCACGGCGAAGGTCGAGGTGTCCGGCGACGAGAACGCGATCGCCAAGCTGCAGGAGTCCAAGAAGCTGGGCATCTGAGGGGCTCCCGGTGATCAGGGTCGCGATGACGAGCGTGTACGTGGACGACGTGCCGAAGGCGCACGCGTTCTACACGGGCGTCCTCGGCTTCGAGACCCGTACCTGCCTGGACCCGGGCGACGGCACCCTGTTCGTCACGGTGGGCGCCCCGCAGGGCGCCCAGCCGGACCTCCAGCTCCTGCTGGAGCCCGGCGAGGGCCCCCTCGCGGACCCGTACCGCAAAGCCGTCTACGCGGCGGGGCTCCCGGCCATCGTCTTCTCCGTGGACGACATCCGCTCGGAGTACGACCGCCTGCGCACGCTGGGCGTCCGCTTCCCCCATGAACCGCAGGACCAGGGTCCGGTACTCGCCGCCGTCCTGGACGACACGGTCGGCAACCTGATCCAGCTGACCCAGCCGAAGGGCTAGCCGCTCACCGCACCGGGTGTCCCGCCTCGCGCAGTGTCTGCTTCACCTGGCCGATCCTCAGGTCGCCGAAGTGGAAGACGGAGGCGGCGAGGACCGCGTCCGCGCCCGCGGTGACGGCCGGGGGGAAGTGGGAGAGGGCGCCGGCCCCGCCGGAGGCGATGACCGGGACCGTGACGTGCTTGCGGACGGCGGTGATCATCTCCAGGTCGTAGCCGTCCTTGGTGCCGTCCGCGTCCATCGAGTTGAGCAGGATCTCGCCCGCGCCCAGCTCGGCGGCGCGGTGGGCCCACTCGACGGCGTCGATGCCGGTGCCCCGGCGGCCGCCGTGGGTGGTGACCTCGAAGGATCCCGATTCCGTGCGGCGGGCGTCGACCGAGAGGACCAGGACCTGGCGGCCGAAGCGTTCCGCGATCTCGCGGATCAGGTCCGGGCGGGCGATGGCCGCCGTGTTGACGCCCACCTTGTCGGCACCGGCGCGCAGGAGCTTGTCGACGTCCTCCGCGGTACGGACACCGCCGCCGACCGTCAGGGGGATGAAGACCTGCTCGGCCGTGCGGCGGACCACGTCGTACGTGGTCTCCCGGTTGCCGGAGGACGCGGTGATGTCCAGGAAGGTCAGCTCGTCGGCGCCCTCCGCGTCGTACACCTTGGCCATCTCGACCGGGTCGCCCGCGTCGCGCAGGTTCTGGAAGTTGACGCCCTTGACGACCCGGCCGTTGTCCACGTCCAGGCAGGGGATGACTCGGACCGCCAGGGTCATGAATCCACGGCTCCTCTGTATGCCTCTAGCTCTGCCTCGACCAGGATGCGCGGGTCGACGAAGCCGGTCACCACGACGAACGTGGTCACCGGGCGCACCCGGTCGAAGACCTCCTTGTGGGCGCGTCCCACCGCGTCCATGTCGCGCGCGTGCGCGAGGAACAGGCGGGTGCGGATCACCGACTCCGGTCCGAGCCCGAACTCGGCGATCGCCTCCAGGGCGGTGGCGAAGGCCACCCTGGCCTGCTCGTACGGGTCGCCCTCCCCGTACAGCACGGTGCCCTTGAAGGACGTCGTACCGCCCACCACCACGCGGTCGCCCGCCGCGACGGCGCGGGCGAAACCGAAGCTCTCCTCCCAGGGACTTCCGCTCTGCACGCGCCGTACGGCATCGGACGTCATCGTGACACTGCCTCCAGTGCTTCTTCCAAGGTGAACGCCTTGGCGTACAGGGCCTTTCCGACGATGGCGCCCTCGACACCGAGGGGTACCAGGTCGGCCAGCGCCCGGAGGTCGTCCAGCGACGACACGCCGCCGGAGGCCACGACCGGCCGGTCCGTCGCCGCGCACACGTTGCGCAGCAGCTCCAGGTTCGGACCCTGGAGGGTGCCGTCCTTGGCGATGTCGGTGACGACGTAGCGGGCGCAGCCCTCCTTGTCGAGGCGGGCGAGCGTCTCGTAGAGGTCGCCGCCGTCGCGGGTCCAGCCGCGGCCCCTGAGGGTCGTACCGCGCACGTCCAGGCCGACGGCGATCTTGTCGCCGTGCTCGGCGATGACCTTGGCGACCCACTCCGGGGTCTCCAGGGCGGCCGTGCCCAGGTTCACCCGGGTGCAGCCGGTGGCGAGGGCCGCGGCGAGGGTGGCGTCGTCGCGGATGCCGCCGGACAGCTCGACCTTGATGTCCATCGCCCCGGTGACCTCGGCGACCAGCGCGCGGTTGTCGCCGGTGCCGAACGCCGCGTCCAGGTCGACCAGGTGCAGCCACTCGGCGCCCGACCCCTGCCAGGCGAGGGCCGCCTCCAGAGGGGAGCCGTAGGAGGTCTCGGTCCCGGACTCGCCGTGCACGAGGCGGACGGCCTGGCCGTCGCGGACGTCGACGGCGGGGAGGAGTTCGAGCTTGCTCACAGTGTTCCGATCCAGTTGGTGAGGAGCTGGGCGCCGGCGTCGCCGGACTTCTCGGGGTGGAACTGGGTGGCCCACAGGGCGCCGTTCTCCACGGCGGCCACGAACGGCTTGCCGTGCGTCGACCAGGTCACGAGCGGGGCCCGCAGCGCGGCGTTGTGCGTCTCCAGCGCCCAGTCGTGGACGGCGTAGGAGTGCACGAAGTAGAAGCGCGCGTCGGCGTCCAGGCCGGCGAACAGCTCGGAGCCGGCCGGCACGTCGACGGTGTTCCAGCCCATGTGCGGGACGATCTCGGCCTGGAGCGGCTCCACCGAGCCGGGCCACTCGTCGAGGCCCTCGGTCTCCACGCCGTGCTCGATGCCCCGCGCGAACAGGATCTGCATGCCGACGCAGATGCCCATCACCGGGCGCCCGCCGGACAGCCGGCGGTCGATGATCCAGTCCCCGCGCGCGCCGCGCAGGCCCTCCATGCAGGCGGCGAAGGCGCCGACACCGGGCACCAGCAGGCCGTCCGCGTTCATGGCCTTGTCGAAGTCACGGGTGATCTCGACGTCGGCCCCGGCGCGGGCGAGGGCGCGCTCGGCGGACCGGATGTTACCGAAGCCGTAGTCGAAGACGACGACCTTCTTCGTGGATCCGCTCAATTCCACACCTCCAGCCTCATGACGCCCGCCACCAGGCACAGTGCGGCGCTGATCGAGAGCAGCACGATCAGGCTGGTGGGCATCTTCTGCTTGACGAAGGAGATGATCCCGCCGACCAGGAAGAGTCCGACGACGATCAGTATGGTCGAGAGGCCGTTCATCGCTTACAGCGCGCCCTTCGTCGAGGGGAGGATGCCGGCCGCGCGCGGGTCGCGCTCGGAGGCGTAGCGCAGCGCCCTCGCGAGCGCCTTGAACTGGCACTCCACGATGTGGTGCGCGTTGCGCCCGTACGGCACGTGCACGTGCAGGGCGACCTGCGCCTGCGCCACGAAGGACTCCAGGATGTGCCGGGTCATGGTGGTGTCGTACTCGCCGATCATCGGCGCCATGTTCTCCGGCTCGGTGTGCACGAGGTACGGGCGGCCGGACAGGTCGACCGTGACCTGGGCGAGGGACTCGTCCAGCGGGACCGTGCAGTTGCCGAAGCGGTAGATGCCGACCTTGTCGCCGAGGGCCTGCTTGAAGGCGGCGCCGAGGGCGAGGGCGGTGTCCTCGATGGTGTGGTGCGAGTCGATGTGCAGGTCGCCGTCGGTCTTCACGGTGAGGTCGAACAGACCGTGCCGGCCGAGCTGGTCGAGCATGTGGTCGTAGAAGCCGACGCCGGTGGCGATGTCGGTCTTGCCGGTGCCGTCGAGGTCGATCTCGACGAGGACCGAGGTCTCCTTGGTGGTGCGCTCCACGCGCCCTACGCGGGTCATGCGTCCAGCTCCTTCTTGACTTCACGTACCGCGTCGAGGAACGCGTCGTTCTCTTCGGGGGTTCCGGCGGACACCCGCAGGAAGCCGGGCACGCCGTTGTCCCGGACGAGGACTCCCCGGTCGAGGATCTGCTGCCACACCGCGTGCGGGTCCTCGAACCGCCCGAACTGCACGAAGTTGGCGTCGGACTCGGTGACCTCCAGGCCCGCCGCGCGCAGTTCGGCGACCAGCCGGTCCCGCTCGGCCTTCAGCTGCTCGACGTACTTCAGCAGCGTGCCGGTGTGCTCCAGGGCGGCCAGCGCGGTCGCCTGGGTGATCGCCGACAGGTGGTACGGCAGCCGTACGAGCTGTACGGCGTCCACCACCGCGGGGTGGGCGGCGAGGTAGCCGAGGCGCAGACCGGCCGCGCCGAAGGCCTTCGACATGGTGCGGGAGACGACGAGATTCGGCCGACCTTCGAGCAGCGGCAGCAGCGAGGCGCCGTGGCTGAACTCGATGTAGGCCTCGTCGACCACCACCATCGACGGCTTGGCGGCCTGGGCGGCCTCGTAGAGCGCGAGGACCGTCTCGGCCGGTACCGCGTTGCCCGTGGGGTTGTTGGGGGTGGTGACGAAGACGACGTCCGGCTTGTGCTCGGCGATGGCCGCCGAGGCCGCCCCGACGTCGAGGGTGAAGTCCTCGTTGCGGGGGCCGGAGATCCAGCGGGTGCCGGTGCCACGCGAGATGAGCGAGTGCATCGAGTACGACGGCTCGAAGCCCATCGCCGTACGACCGGGTCCGCCGAAGGTCTGCAGCAGCTGCTGGATGACCTCGTTGGAGCCGTTGGCCGCCCACACGTTCTCGACGGAGAGCGGGTGGTTGCCGGTCTTCGTCAGGTACTTGGCCAGCTCGGTGCGGAGCTGGACCGCGTCCCGGTCGGGGTAGCGGTTCAGGTCCCGGGCGGCCTCGCGCACCCGCTCGGTGATCCGCTCGACCAGCGGTTCGGGCAGCGGGTAGGGGTTCTCGTTGGTGTTCAGCCGTACGGGGACGTCCAACTGGGGCGCGCCGTAGGGGGACTTGCCGCGCAGCTCGTCCCGTACGGGGAGATCGTCGATGCCGAAGCTCACTTGCTCGTCGGTACCTTCCATCCGAACCTCGCCTTGATCGCCGCGCCGTGCGCGGGCAGGTCCTCGGCCTCCGCAAGCGTGACCACGTGGTGCGCGACCTCGGCCAGCGCGTCCTTCGTGTAGTCGACGATGTGGATGCCGCGCAGGAAGGACTGGACGGAGAGCCCGGAGGAGTGGCAGGCACAGCCGCCGGTGGGCAGCACGTGGTTGGACCCGGCGGCGTAGTCGCCGAGGGAGACCGGCGCCCAGGGCCCGATGAAGATCGCGCCCGCGTTCTTCACCCGGTCGGCCACTGCGGCGGCGTCGGCCGTCTGGATCTCCAGGTGTTCGGCGCCGTACGCGTCGACGACCCGCAGGCCCTCCTCGACGCCGTCGACCAGGACGATCGCGGACTGCCGGCCCTCGAGGGCGGGGACGATCCGGTCCTCGACGTGCCTGGTGGCCGCGACCTGCGGCTCCAGCTCCTTCTCGACCGCGTCGGCGAGCTCGACCGAGTCGGTGACCAGGACGGCGGCGGCCAGCGGGTCGTGCTCGGCCTGGCTGATCAGGTCGGCGGCGACGTGCACCGGGTCGGCGGTGGCGTCCGCGAGGACGGCGATCTCGGTGGGGCCCGCCTCGGCGTCGATGCCGATCTTGCCGGTGAAGTAGCGCTTGGCGGCGGCCACCCAGATGTTGCCGGGGCCGGTGACCATGTCGGCGGGCGGGCAGGACTCGGTGCCGTACGCGAACATCGCGACGGCGGTGGCGCCGCCGGCCGCGTACACCTCGTCGACGCCGAGCAGGGCGCAGGCGGCGAGGATGGTCGGGTGCGGCAGGCCCCCGAACTCGGCCTGCGCCGGGGAGGCGAGGGCGATCGACTCGACGCCGGCCTCCTGCGCGGGCACCACGTTCATGACCACGGAGGACGGGTAGACCGACCGGCCGCCGGGCGCGTAGAGCCCGACGCGCTCCACGGGCACCCACTTCTCGGTCACGGACCCGCCCGGCACGACCTGGGTGGTGTGGGTCGTACGGCGCTGCTCGCGGTGGACGAGACGGGCGCGCCGGATGGACTCCTCCAGGGCCGCGCGCACGGCCGGGTCGAGCTCGTCCAGCGCCTTGGCCAGGGCCTCGGCCGGGACCCGGACCTGCTCCAGCGTGACCCCGTCGAACTTCTCGGCGAAGTCGATCAGCGCCGCGTCGCCCCGATGATGCACGGCCTCGCAGATCGGACGCACCTTCTCCAGGGCGGCCGAGACGTCGAAGTCGGCTCGGGGCAGCAGGTCGCGCAGGGCGGGGCCCTCAGGAAGGGCGTCGCCGCGCAGATCGATTCGGGAGATCACGGAATCAATTCTCTCAGACGGCACTCGGGGCCCGTCCGCGCGTATCAATGGCTGATACAGAACGTGAGCCGACGGCTGCACCCGTCGCCGGTCCGTGGCCGATACGCGACGCGGGGCAACGGCCGGTACATAGCCTGGCCGGAACCCGGAAGATCACCTTCACCAACTGTGTTCGCGATCTCACGCACCGGGCATCACCGGTTGTACCGAACATGACCCGCGAGTAGTTGAGGAAGAAGGAAAAGCCGTGACCGAGGGGGACGGCGTCCGGGACGGGGATCTGCCGGACGATCTGACCGCGGCCGAGGCCGGTATGTGGCAGGCGTTCCGCAACGGCAGCGTGTACGACCTGAGCAGCGGCGACCTGCACGTGGACGATCCGCACGGCGGCCACCCGTGGGGTCCCGAGCGGACCGTGCGGGCCCGGATCGTGTGCTGGCTGCTGCTCGACGGGCCGCCCGCGCTCGCCGGCCGGGTGTCCTCGCTGAAGCTGGTCGGCGTCCGGATCACCGGCCCCCTGGACCTGGCGGGCGGCACGGTCCTGCCGTACATGGAGCTGCGCGGCTGCCGGTTCGACGACGAGATCCTGCTGCCGGAGGCGCACTTCACGACCGCGCGGTTCGTGGACTGCGCGGCGCCGCGCCTGGAGGCGGCCCGGCTGCACACGGAGGGTGACCTGCATCTGCCGCGCTGCCGCTTCCTCGGCGGGGTCCGGCTGACCGACGCGCACATCGGCACCGATCTGCTGCTGAACCAGGCGGTGGTGTACCGGGACCGCAGCGGGCGGTCGATCGCGGCGGACGGCATGACCGTGGGCCAGGACCTGCAGGCGGAGCTCCTGGAGACGCACGGGGAGCTGAGTCTGCGCAGCGCCAAGGTGGGCGTCTCGCTGAGCCTGCGCGGGGCGCGGCTGCGCAACCCGGACGGGCGGTTCGCGCTGAACGCGCCCCAGCTGACGGTCGGCCGGACCCTGTACCTGACCCCGGCCGGGGTGGGCGGCCCCTGGCAGAGCGGGACGACCCCGGCGCGCGGGACGCGGATCCAGCGGTTCGAGTGCCAGGGCGGGATACGGCTGGACGACGGGCGGTTCGGGGACGCCATCGACCTGGAGCGGGCCCGGTTCACCTTCACGGACGACCAGCAGCTGTCGCTGCGCCGGGTGCAGGCGCCGGAGCTGCGGTTCCTCGGCGAGGAGCCGCAGCTCGGTGGGGTGCTGCTGTCCGGCGCCCGGGTGGTCAACCTGGTCGACCGGGCGACCAGCTGGCCGGGCCCGGGTCGGCTGCACATGGGCGGCTTCGCCTACGAGAACCTGGTGCCGCAGGGCCCGTTCCCGCTGACCCGGCGACTGGACTGGGTGGCGGCGGCGACCGCCGAGTACAACCCGGAGCCGTACGAGCGGCTGGCGGCCGTGCTGCGGGCCGCCGGCGAGGACGAGGACGCCCGTGAGGTGCTGCTCGCCAAGCAGCGGCGGCGCCGCGAGACGCTGCCGCCGGCCGCCAAGGTCTGGGGCTACGCGCAGGACCTGACGGTGGCCTACGGCTACCGGCCGGGCCGGGCGGCGGTGTGGATGGCGGTGCTGTGGGCGGCGGGCACGCTCGCGTTCGCGCACGCCCCGCATCCGCCGATGAACTCGGGCGGCCACCCGGCCTGGGATCCGGCGCTGTTCGTCCTGGACCTGCTGCTGCCGGTGATCGACCTGGGGCAGGTCGGCCAGTGGCGGCTCACCGGCGGCTGGCAGTGGGCGGCGGCGGCGATGATCCTGCTGGGCTGGATCCTGGCGACGACCGTGGCGGCGGGGGCGACGAGGCTGCTGAGGCGGGGGTGACCACCGGTGCCGCCGGGCAGCCGAGTGACTCCGCCGACAGGCACCGAACAGGTGAGCAATAGTCACCTTTTACCCGTCCTTGACCGGCGGGCATACAACTTTCATGGAGTTGGCCATACCGTCTGGCGCTGCGCCGACCTGCGGACTTTCAATGGTCAACGCCATGGCTTCGCTGCGCGCGCTCTTCCGTTCCGCTCGGAGGGCAACGAACGCTTCGCCTCTCTCCGCCGGACCGCTCCCGGGCGACGACGAGGTGTTCCTCGACGCGCCCGACGACCGGCTCGCCCCCGCGCTGGTCGCGGCCGGCCGGGGCGAGTACGAGCCCGCCGCGAAGCTGCTGGCCGGCACCCGGGGCGCGGCCGAGTGGGAGGAACGCGACCGGTACGTGCACCGGCTCGCCCTCTTCGCCCGCTCCCGCGCCGAGTGGCTCGGCCAGTGGTCCGCGGCCGCCCCGCACGACCCGGACGTGCTGCTGGTCCAGGCCCAGCTCGCGGTGGACCGGTCCTGGGACTCCCCGGCCCGCGCGGAGCTCCTGCGCCCGCTCAGCCCGCTGATCACGGCGGCCGCGCGCGGTGACGACCGGGACCCGGTGCCGTGGCGGATCGCGCTCGACCACGCCCGGGGGACGAACGCCGGCCACCGGTATTTCGAGGAACTGTGGGAGGCGGCGGTCCGCCGCGCCCCGCACCACTACGGCTGCCATGTGGCGGCGCTGCGCTATCTGGGCACGTACTGGCACGGCTCGCACCACGAGTGCTTCGACTTCGCCGACCTGGCCGCGATGGACGCCCCGCCGGACTCGCTCGTCCAGGCCCTGCCGGCCCGCGCGGCCTTCGCCTACCTCACCGACGGCTGCGGACCCGAGGTGCCGCGGGCCCGCCTGGACGCGGCGGTGGACCGGGCGATCGCGCTCTCCGCGCGGTTCCCGGCGGCCGACACCTGGCCGGCCGAGATCCGCAACAAGCTGATGTACCTGCTGGTCCGCCTGGAGCGCTGGGAGGCCGCCCGCACCCAGCTGCGCCTGATCGGCCCGTACGTCACGTCCTTCCCCTGGGGCCGGCTCTCCGACGACCCGCTGAGCCAATTCGTACGCCTGCGCGCCCACCTGCTGGCCGGTACGGAACCGCTCCCCGAGGCCGTGCTGATCCCCTCGCCGAGGGCCGCGGGGCGCCCACGGGCCGAGCACGGCGGACATGTTCCCGCCGATGACCACTAGGCTGTGGCGCCGTGACCACCGTCCGTCTCCCTCTCTTCCCGCTGAACTCGGTACTGTTCCCGGGGCTGGTGCTGCCGCTGAACGTCTTCGAGGAGCGCTACCGCGCCATGATGCGCGACCTGCTGAAGACGCCCGAGGAAGAACCACGCCGGTTCGCCGTCGTGGCGATCCGCGACGGCCACGAGGTGGCGCCGAGCGCGCCGGGCATGCCGGACCCGACGGCGCAGCCCGACCGGGGCCCGGCGGCCGGCTTCGGACCCGACCCCCTCAAGTCCTTCCACCGGGTGGGCTGCGTGGCGGACGCGGCGACGATCCGAGAGCGGGCGAACGGCACGTTCGAGGTGCTGGCCACCGGGACGAACCGGGTGCGTCTGGTCTCCGTCGACGCGTCGGGCCCGTTCCTGACGGCGGAGCTGGAGGAGCTGACGGAGGAGCCGGGCGACGAGGCCGGCGCGCTGGCCGAGGGCGTCCTGCGGGCCTTCCGCCAGTACCAGAAGCGCCTGGCGGGCGCGCGGGAACGCTCGCTCTCCACGGGCGTCGACCTGCCCGACGAGCCGTCCGTCGTCTCCTACCTGGTCGCGGCCGCGATGATGCACGACACCCCCACCAAGCAGCGCCTCCTCCAGGCCCCCGACACGGCGTCCCGCCTCCGCGACGAGCTGAAACTCCTTCGCTCCGAGACGGCGATCATCCGTAACCTGCCGTCACTGCCCGCGGCGGAGCTGACGCGGTCGCCGACGAGTCTGAACTGAGCCGGGGTTTCCTGAATGCCGAAGAAGTCGAAGAAGCAGCAGTCCGGCGGCGGGGGCACCCCGGCGACGGTGGCCCTGACCACGGCGGGCGTGGACTTCACGGTCCACTCCTACGACCACGACCCCGCCCACCCGTCCTACGGCGAGGAGGCGGCCGAGGCGATGGGTGTGTCCCCCGACCGCGTCTTCAAGACCCTCGTCGCGGACGTCGACGGCGCGCTCACGGTCGCCGTCGTCCCCGTGGCGGGCAGCCTGGACCTCAAGGCCCTGGCCACGGCGGTCGGCGGCAAACGCGCAGCGATGGCGGACCCGGCCCTGGCCGAGCGCACGACGGGCTACGTCCGCGGCGGCATCTCCCCGCTGGGCCAGCGCAAGAAGCTCCCCACGGTCCTGGACGCCTCCGCGTCGGCCCACCCCACGATCTGCGTCTCGGCGGGCCGCCGCGGCCTGGAGGTGGAACTCGCCCCGACCGCCCTCGCAACCCTCACGAACGCGACCCTGGCCCCCATCGGCCGTGCGTGACCTCTCGACGAACTCTCCGTGGTCGGTTAAGTACGGAAGACATGTCGAAGAAGACACGGAAAAGAAAGTGGCGCCTGAAAAAGCGCCGCGCGAACCACGGTCGCCGTCCGGCATAGGCGCATGGGGGGGCGCCGGGCCTCACGAGGTTCCCCGCGCCCCCTGCAAGTGCGGTGCCGCAGCCCACGCCCACGGACGCCGGGTGACAGCCCGACCGCGGGCCGTCGGAGCTGGTCGCGGCGCCCCTGACGGCGCCTGCACACAGAGCCCCGGGCAGCAGGCCGACTGCAGGCCGTCGGGACCTGGTCGCGCAGTTCCCCGCGCCCCTGACTCTGCTGCCGCGGCCCCCGCTCACCGGTCACCGAACACTGCTTGCAACCGCCACGCGTTTGAGGACGAGAGCCGCTCGTCACCACATCTCAGCCCGCCCGGCGCTCGAGGACGACTACCGAACGGCACCCCCTCCCAGCCCACCCAGCCCAGCCCACCCAGCGCTCAAAGACGACAACCGGGCGACACCCCCTCCCAGCCCGTCCGGCGTTTGAGGACGAGGCCGTGTTCAGGCCGAAGCGGGGGTTCGGGGGCGGCAGCCCCCGTGGCGGGCGGTCGAAGGGGGCCCACCCCCTGGAGGATGGGACGGGTAGGGGCGGCGGGGGCGGGACAAACTAGGCCGGTGGAGCGGCGTACGGGCCGTCCTCGTACGGGGGCTCCGGGTCGCGCGGGCCGAACAGCGCCATCAAGCCCAGATGGACCACCAGCGCCGACAACGACCACGCCAGCAACGCCCCCTTCGCCCCGAGCTTCAGCGGCGCGGAGAACGTCACCCCCTTGCCCACGGCCTTCGCATGGGCGATCACATCCTGCTCCGGCCCCAGCCACACCCCGAGCCGCCAGGCCAGGAGAGACCCGAGCAGCCCCCCGACCCCCAGCGCCACCACCAGCGGCACACCCCCACGCCGCCGCCAAAGAAACACCACGACCGCGCTCACTACCCCGAACGCCAGCGCCAGTAGCGTGAACGTTCCGTCCACCCCCGCCGCCTGCTCCCCCTCGCTGTCCTTGAGGTAGACCGCCCAGCTCTTGCCGGACTGGTCTCCCACCAGCGGCACGTGCGGCGCCAGCCACAGCCACAGCAGCCCGAGCAGCACCCCGCTCACCGCCACCGCGACGGCGATCACGGCGCCTTCCCGCAGTTCGGTCTTCATCCCGGGACCGTCCTGTCCGTACTCCCCCGCGGCCTCCCCGGCAGGCGGCGGAGCCTGCCAGGCCTGATGCGAGGACTGGTCGTGCGGCGGCGGAGGCGGCGTCAACGGTGCGGTCACGATGCCATCGTGCCAGGTCGGCCTGTGGGGCGCGTCACCGGACGGCGGCCCTGCGGTACGCCCAGGTGGCGGCGGCCAGCGAGACGACCCCCACCCCCGCGCACACCCCCAGGTCAGCGAGGACGACGGCCCAGTCGGGCCGCGCCCCGAAGGTACGGGCGTAGGCCTCCACTCCGTACGTCGAGGGCAGCAGGTCCCGCGCGAACCGGATGATCCCCGGCATCCGGTCCGGCGGCAGCACGCCGAGCAGCAGCGCCGCCGACATGCCCAGCTGCCCGAGGAGCGTGGCGAGTTCGGGGCGCGGCGCGAGCAGTCCGCAGGCCGCGCCGAGCCCCGCCAGAGCCGCCCCCGCGAGCGGGATCACGGCGAGGAGGATCCACAGGTTCCCGAGCGGCAGCCCGAACAGCACGCACCCGAAGGCGGCGGTCACCAGCGTTCCCGGCACGGTGAAGGAGGCGTACGCCGCGGCCGCCCCGAGCACCACCGAGGCCGGCGGCACGGGCAGCGTGGCGTAGTGGTCGAGCCCGCCGCTGGCCCGCAGCTGCCCGAAGTACTGCGCCAGCAGGTTCAGCGCCACGAAGGCCACCACGACCACCGAGGAGCCCGCCACCACGGACTGGGCCTCGCCCCGCGAGTCCACCACCCCGCGCATCATGATCATGATGCCGACGGACTGGAAGGTCGCGACGAACAGCAGCGGGATCCGCGCCACCCGGGCCCGGGACAGCTGCGCACGGTAGACGGCCGCCAGCGACGGCCACAGCCGCGCCCGCGGGCCCAGCTCGGCCACCGGGCCGCCCGGCGCCGTCTCCTCCACGGCCAGGGCACCGCCCGGCAGAACCTCAGCGGGTACGACACTCACGTCGCGCTGCTCCCTTTCCGTGCGGCACCTGCGGCCCGTACCGCTGCCGCGTCTTTCCGTACGCGCCCGGCAGCCGTCCTGTTCACCCTCACGTTCGCCGTCACGCCTTCACCAGCCCCTGCCGTGCGGCGCCGCCCAGCGCCAGGTAGACGTCCTCCAGGCTGGGCGTGGCGAGGGTGAAGTCGTCGAGGGCGGCGAACGCGGCCCCGCCGGTCACCGTGGCGACGACGGCACGCGCCTCCTCGGGCGCGAGCCGCAGCGTCCAGCGCCGGCCGGACTCGACGGCACGCTCCCGCAGGACGGCCACCTCGGGCACGTCCAGCGGCGCGTGCTCCCGCCACACCAGCTCGACCCGCACCTCACCGGCGACCCGTTCCTTGAGCCCGGCGGGGGTGTCGCAGGCGATGACCCGCCCCTGGTCGAGGACGGCGACCCGGTCGAGGACCGTCTCGGCCTCGATGACGTTGTGGGTGACCAGCACCACGGTGGCGCCCTGCTCGGCCCGCCGCCGGTCCACGGCGGCCCACACGGCCCGGCGGGCCACGGGGTCCATCCCGGTCGTCGGCTCGTCGAGCACCAGCAATTGCCGTTCCCCGACCAGCGCGGCGGCGAAGCAGGCGAGCCGCCGCTGGCCTCCGGAGAGCTTCTTGAGCGCCCGCCCGGCGATCGGCGTGAGGCCCAGTTCCTCCAGCACGGCGTCGCGCTCGCGCCGCGCCTGGCGCACATCCAGTCCGCGCAGCCGCCCGGTGGTCTCGGCCGCGAGGGACACGGTCAGCTCGTCGAGGGCGCTGGACTCCTGCCCCAGGTAGGCGAGGATCCGCGCGGCCCGCTCCGGGTGCCGCACGATGTCGTGCCCGAGGATCTCGACACTGCCCGCATCGGGCCGCAGCAGCCCCGTGAGCTGCCGTACGAGCGTCGACTTGCCGGCCCCGTTCGGCCCGAGCAGCCCGAAGATCTCCCCGCGCCGGACATCGAGCTCCACCCCGTCGGTGGCCCGCACCTCGGGCACGGCGGGAGCACCACGCCGCCCTTTGACCGCGGCGTAGGTCTTGGTCAGCCCACGCACCGCACACACGACATCACCCTGCCGCCGAAGTGCCCGACCCACGCCCGTACTCACAAGGGACGAGACTACGGGGTCGCCCCCGTTTACTCGCCTTTGGGGCGCCTCAGCTCTCCAGCCCCGTGGGGACAGCGCGCCCCAAAGGGGCGCGGGGCTGCATCAATATGCGGCTCCTCCGCGTGGGCGCGACCAGCCCCCACCGGCCCGCAGCCGAACTACCTCCCGCAGTGCCCTCGACTCACTCCGCCGACGCATGCTCCCCGGCCCCCGCCGGCACATCGAACTCTCTCCAGAACCCCGCCCGAATGGCGTAGCGGTCATGCTCGTCGATCTGGTCGTCCTTGTGCGCCAGCAACCCGAACCGCGCCGCGTACCGCAACAGCTCCCCGTCGATCCGGTGCGGAATCCGCGGATACATCCCGGACAGCTTCTGCAGATGCATCTGATCCCCGAGCCGTGACATCCACCGCCGGGCGAACACCTGACCGACCTCGTACGGATCCCCGCCGACGGTCGTGATGTCCTCCTCCCGGTCGGCCCACCGCTGCTCCGCGGTGGTCAGCTGCGCCAGCGTCGGCATGGAAGCCGCCTCCGCCGGCTCCGCCGCGACCCCCGGCCGGTCCACCCACCCCTTGTCGGAGGACCACCGCAGGGTGGCCGTGGTCGCCGGGTGCTGGACCGGCTGCGCGCCCGGTGCCCGCAACGCGGCGAGATCCTTGGGCGTCGGCACCCCCTTCGGCGCCGGCACCCGCTCCGGCGCCCCGTTCTCCACGACGCTCGCCGCGGGCGCCCGCTCCACGTCCTCGGTCCCCGGCTCGGGGGCCGCCGCCAGCGAGGACTCGGGCAGGGGCGCCGAGAGGATCGCGGCGATCTCCGGCCGCGGGACCGGCGGCGGCGCACAGACCCCGGTCAGCTCCTTGGCCCGTACCGCCTGGGTGATCCACGCCCGGTCCAGCACCCGCCGCTCGTCGGCCTCGGCGACCAGGTCCTCGGACTGGTTGTAGTCGCCGTCGGCGGCCTGCACGGCCCACAGGTGTACGGCCACCCCGTGCTCCTTGGCGGCCATCATGCCCGGCAGCAGGTCCCCGTCGCCGGTCACGAGCACGACGTCGGAGCAGGCACGGTTGCGGGCCAGCTCGGTCAGCTCGGCGTGCATGGCCGCGTCCACGCCCTTCTGCGCCCAGCGTCCGTCGCTGCGGGTCAGCGCCCCGAGCCGGACGGTCACCCGGGGCATCACGCGCAGCCGGCGGTGTTCCGGCTGCGGGACACGGTCGGGGGCGCCGTCGAACCAGTAGATGCGCAGCAGCGGACGCTCGGTGTCGGACTCCGCGCGGTCGCGCAGCGCCTGGATCAGCGCGGCGTGGTCGACGGTGATGCGGGATCGGGAGGGCTCACCGGCGAGGAGACTGGCGGCGGCACCCAGCAGATACCCGGCGTCCACCAGGACGATGCAGCGGTCCACGCGACTCACCCTCTTTCCGGGAGGTTTGCTTTCGGGGCTTCCTTCGAGTCTGCCCGACCACGCGGGGGTTAACGGCCCGAACTCGATCTTCGGCGTGGCGTTTCGGGTCCTTGCTCTCCGACAAGCCCTGTTACAGACGGTAATTATCCGAAATGCGTCTGTTGTCAGCCTATGTGAATCTGAATTCGGCCCCTAGATCCCCCACAGGAGGCAGATCACCATGGCCAAGAACAAGAACCGCAAGGGTGGCTCCCAGAGCCGCACCCCGCAGCAGACCGAGCAGACCCACGAGCACGGGCAGCGGACGTCGGGCGAGACCCAGGACTCGCCGGTGACGCACATCCAGGGCAGCCCGGCCGACGTTGCGCGCAAGAAGCAGAAGAGCTTCGGCCACAACTGAGCGGACTGACCAGGTCCCTGCGGGCTTGTTGAAGCCCGGGCATGCGGGAGGGGCGCACCCGTTGCGGGTGCGCCCCTTCCGCGCGTGTACGACCGGGCGTGTACGGCCGGCCGGGAGCCGGGGCCTATCCGGCCAGGCAGGACGGGCCGAGCAGCACCTTGAGGTCGCCGAAGAGCGCCGGGTCCGGCTTCACCCGGTGCCGGTCCAGGCGCAGCACGGTCGTCTTGGTCGGGCCCTGGAGCTTGATCCGGACCTCGCTGTCGCCCTTGTGGTGGCTGAGGATCTCGCCGAGGCGGCTGACCATCGGCGGGGTGACCCGGGTGGCGGGGATGGTGAGGATCACGGGCGCGTTGGTGCCCGCGTTGGACAGGTCGGGGACCGCCAGCTCCATCGCCACCAGGCGCGGCACGTCCTCGCGCTTGTCGAGGCGGCCCTTGACGAACACGACCGCGTCCTCGACGAGTTGGGTCGAGATCAGCTGGTAGGTCGCCGGGAAGAACATGCACTCGATGGAGCCCGCGAGGTCCTCCACGGTGGCGATCGCCCAGGCGTTGCCCTGCTTGGTCATCTTGCGCTGCAGGCCCGAGATGATGCCGCCGATGGTCACCACGGCCCCGTCGGCGTGCTCGCCGCCGGTGAGCTGGGCGATGCCCGCGTCGGCCTTGTCGGAGAGCACGTGCTCCAGGCCGAAGAGCGGGTGGTCGGAGACGTACAGACCGAGCATCTCCCGCTCCTGGGCGAGCAGATAGGTCTTGTCCCACTCGTCGTCGGTGAACTGCACGTCGAGTCCGAAGCCGGGCTCGCTGGTCTCCTCCTCGCCCATCCCGCCGAAGAGGTCGAACTGACCCTCGGCCTCCTTGCGCTTGACCGCGACGACGTTGTCGATCATCGGTTCGTACTGCGCGGTGAGGCCCTTGCGGGTGTGCCCCAGGGTGTCGAACGCGCCCGCCTTGATCAGGGATTCCGTGGTGCGCTTGTTGCAGGCGACCGCCTCGACCTTGTCGAGGTAGTCGGGGAAGGAGGCGTACTTGCCCTTGGCCTTGCGGCTCTTGATGATCGACTCGACCACGTTGCTGCCGACGTTGCGCACGGCCTCCAGGCCGAACAGGATCACGTCGTCGCCCTGGGCGGCGAAGTTGTGCACCGACTCGTTGACGTTCGGCGGGAGCACCTTGATGCCCATGCGGCGGCATTCGTTGAGGTAGATCGCCGACTTGTCCTTGTCGTCCTTGACGGAGGTCAGCAGGGCGGCCATGTACTCGGCCGGGTAGTTGGCCTTGAGGTAGGCGGTCCAGTAGGAGACCAGGCCGTACGCGGCCGAGTGCGCCTTGTTGAACGCGTAGCCGGCGAACGGGACCAGCACGTCCCACAGGGCCTGGATCGCCTCGTCGCTGTAGCCGTTCTTCTTGGCGCCAGCCTGGAAGATCGTGAAGTTCTTGGCCAGTTCGTCGGGCTTCTTCTTGCCCATCACGCGGCGCAGGATGTCGGCCTCGCCGAGGGAGTAGCCGGCGATGATCTGGGCGGCCTTCTGCACCTGCTCCTGGTAGACGATCAGGCCGTAGGTGACCGCGAGGACCTCTTCGAGGGGCTCCTCCAGCTCCTTGTGGATCGGGGTGATCTCCTGGAGCTTGTTCTTGCGCAGCGCGTAGTTCGTGTGCGAGTCCATGCCCATCGGTCCCGGACGGTAGAGCGCCGACACGGCGGAGATGTCTTCGAAGTTGTCCGGCTTCATCAGGCGCAGCAGGGAGCGCATGGGGCCGCCGTCGAACTGGAAGACGCCGAGGGTGTCGCCGCGCTGGAGCAGTTCGAAGGTCGTCGGGTCGTCCAGCGGGAGCGCCAGGAGGTCGATGTCGACGCCCTTGTTGGACTTCACCATCTTGACGGCGTCGTCCATGATCGTGAGGTTGCGCAGGCCCAGGAAGTCCATCTTCAGCAGGCCGAGCGACTCGCAGCTCGGGTAGTCCCACTGCGTGATGGTCACGCCGTCGGTGTGCCGCACCCACACCGGAACGTGCTCGGTGATGGTCTCGCTGGACATGATGACGCCGGCGGCGTGCACACCCATCTGCCGGACCAGGCCCTCGACGCCCTTGGCGGTGTCGATGACCTTCTTCACGTCCGGCTCGTTCTCGTACATCCCCCGGACCTCGCCCGCCTCGTTGTAGCGGGGGTGCGCGGAGTTGGTGATGCCGTCCAGGTCGATGCCCTTGCCGAGGACGTCGGCGGGCATGGCCTTGGTGATGCGGTCGCCCATCGCGTACGGGTAGCCGAGCACGCGCGCGGAGTCCTTGATCGCGTTCTTGGCCTTGATCTTGCCGTAGGTGCCGATCATGGCGACCTTGTCGGCGCCGTACTTCTCGGTCACGTACCTGATCACCTCGACGCGCCGGCGCTCGTCGAAGTCGATGTCGACGTCGGGCATGGAGACGCGCTCGGGGTTGAGGAACCGCTCGAAGATCAGGCCGTGCGGGATCGGGTCCAGGTCGGTGATGCCCATGGCGTAGGCGACGATCGAGCCGGCCGCGGAGCCTCGGCCGGGGCCGACCGCGATGCCGTTGTTCTTGGCCCACATGATGAAGTCGGCGACGACGAGGAAGTAGCCCGGGAACCCCATCTGGATGATGACGTCCATCTCGTACTCGACCTGCTTCTGCCGGTCGTCCGGGACGCCGCCGGGGAAGCGGCGGTCCATGCCCCGGCGGACCTCCTCCTTGAACCAGGTGACCTCGGTGTAGCCGTCGGGGATGTCGAACTTCGGCATGAGGTTCTTCGCCTCGAACATGCCGGTGGTGTCGACCATCTCGGCGACCAGGAGGGTGTTGGCGCAGCCCTCCTGCCAGGCGTCCGAGGAGTCGATGGCGTACATCTCGTCCGTGGACTTGAGGTAGTAGCCGGTGCCGTCGAACTTGAAGCGGTCCGGGTCGGAGAGGTTCTTGCCGGTCTGGATGCACAGCAGGGCGTCGTGGGCGGTCGCCTCGTGCGCGTAGGTGTAGTGCGAGTCGTTCGTCACCAGCGGCGGGATGCCGAGCTTCTTGCCGATCTCCAGGAGGCCGTCGCGGACCCGGTGCTCGATGTCGATGCCGTGATCCATCAGCTCCAGGAAGTAGCGGTCCTTGCCGAAGATGTCCTGGTAGTCGGCGGCGGCCTTCAGGGCCTCGTCGTACTGCCCGAGGCGCAGCCGGGTCTGGAGCTCGCCGGAGGGGCAGCCGGTGGAGGCGACGATCCCCTCGGACCACTGGGCGATGGTCTCCTTGTCCATCCGGGGCCACTTCTGCAGCCAGCCCTCGGCGTACGCGTCCGAGGAGAGCCGGAAGAGGTTGTGCAGCCCCGTGCTGTTCACGGCCCACATCGTCTTGTGGGTGTAGCCGCCGGAACCGGAGACGTCGTCCCGCTTCTGGTGCGGCTGGCCCCACTGGATCTTGCGCTTGTTGCGCCGCGACTCGGGGGCGACGTACGCCTCGATCCCGATGATCGGGGTGACCCCGGCCTTCTTCGCGGAGTGGAAGAAGTCGTACGCCCCGTGCAGGTTGCCGTGGTCGGACATGGCGATGTGCGTCATGCCCATCTCGTTGCAGGCGTTGAACATGTCCTTGAGCCGCGCGGCACCGTCCAGCAGCGAGTACTGGGTGTGGACGTGCAGGTGCGTGAAGGGCGGCTTTGACACGGTTTCGGCCTCCGAATTGAACAAGTGCGGCGCGAAGCGCCTCGTTGAGGGGCGGTGGTCGGGTGACGGGTGGGCGGGCGTCGACGATCTCCCCACCGGCTGCGGACAGTCTGGTGGGACAGCGGAATCCTATGCCTCGGCACTGACACCGGGCGGGCTGCCCCGCGTACCTTCATGCGAAGAAAGCGGGCACTCCCGCGGACCGTCGCACGTTGGTCCGGGCGAGAGATCCGTGCCACATGTCAGGCATCACCCGTACCAGGAGGCACCCAGCGATGTCGGTCCCCCAGCTCAACGGCGAGCAGCGCGGCGAGGAGATCCTCGCCGTCTTCGACACCGCCTTCGGCGAGCTCCTGGCCGCCGACCCGGCCGCGTTCCGCGTGAAGTTCCGGAAGATGGCGGCCTCGGCCTTCGCCTTCTACCGGGGCACGGCCGCGCTCTTCTACCACGACCTGGACGCGGTCCACGCCGGCCAGGGCGGCGGGCGGACATACACCGGTCCGTACCTGGACGAGCGCACCTCGCGCGTGTGGATCCACGGCGACCTGCACGCGGAGAACTTCGGCACGTACATGGACTCCAACGGCCGCCTGGTCTTCAACGTCAACGACTTCGACGAGGCCTACGTCGGCCCGTTCACCTGGGACCTGAAGCGCTTCGCCGCCTCCATCGCGCTCATCGGGTACGCGAAGGCGCTCAGCGACGAGCAGATCACCGAGCTGGTGGAGGTGTACGCGGACGCGTACCGCGAGCGCATCCACGCGCTGGCGACGGGTGCGAAGAGCGACGAGGTGCCGCCCTTCACCCTGGACACCGCCGAGGGCCCGCTGCTCGGCGCGCTGCGCGCGGCCCGCTCGCTGACCCGTTTCGAGCTGCTGGACTCGATGACGGAGATCCGCGACTGGGAGCGCCGCTTCGCCTCCGGCGGCGGCTCCATCGAGTTGGACGCGGCCACCCGCTACAAGGTCCTGGCCGCCTTCGACGGCTACCTGGAGACGCTCCCGGAGTCGTCGCTGTCCCGTCCGGACTCCTACCGGGTGAAGGACGTCGTCGGCCGCCGCGGGATCGGCATCGGCTCGGCCGGCCTGCCGTCGTACAACATCCTCCTGGAGGGTGCCACGGACGCCCTGGAGAACGACGTGGTGATCTACATCAAGCAGGCCCAGACCCCGGCCGTCTCCCGGCACGTCACGGACCCGGCGATCCGCGACTACTTCCGGCACGAGGGCCACCGCACGGTGATCTCGCAGCGCGCCCTGCAGGCGCACGCCGACCCGTGGCTGGGCTGGACCGAGCTGGACGGCGCGGGGCAGCTGGTCGCCGAGGTGTCGCCGTACGCGGTGGACCTGGACTGGAGCGACATCGACGACCCGGAGGAGATCGCGGCGGTCGTCGCGGACCTCGGCCGGGCCACGGCGTCGATGCACTCGGCGGCCGACGACACCTCCGGCGAGTCCCTGGTGCCGTTCTCCACCGAGCGGGCCATCGACGCGGCGATAGCGGCCGACGAGGACGGTTTCGCAGGGCTGCTCACCGAGTTCGCGCACAGCTACGGCGCCCGCGCGCGTGCCGACCACCAGATCTTCGTCGACCTCTTCCGCAACGGCCGCATTCCAGGGCTGTAACCTTCGCCGATTCTCAGGGCCTTTTTAGGGGTCCCTTACATGAGTACGTGACAGACTCTCCACCGCTATGGACATATCCGGGACCCAGCTCAGAGCCGTGCGCGCGGCGCTGTTCACGGCTTTCGTCGTGACGCTCAGCACCGCGTCGCACGTGCTGCTGTCCCGGGCCCCGCTGCCGTTCACCACGGTGGCCGCGGTCGCCGCCGGGGTGTTCGGCACGGCGTACGCGCTGGCGGGCCGCGAGCGCGGCTTCGGCCGGATCGCGGTCCTGCTGATCCCGCTGGAGCTGGCCGCCGACACGGTCTTCACCACCGGCCAGCACGCCTGCTACGGCCGCGCGGGCGGCCCCATCGCGGGCCCGCTGCGTGCGGTCGGCCTCGACGTGCTCTGCCACGGCGGCACGGTCGGCACCCCGCTGGCCCGGATGACCGGCGGCTCCCGCACCGCCGTGGCCCTCGCGCACGCCGACCCGGCCGCCGCCTGGCTGCTGCTCGCCGCGCACGTCGGCGTCGGTCTGCTCGCCGCCGCGTGGCTGCGCCGCGGCGAGCGTGCCCTGACCCAGCTGCTGCGTGCGGTCGCCGCCACCACCTTCCGCCCGCTGCTCCTCGCGGCCGCCGCGGGCACGGCCCGGCCGGCTCCGGTACGACGGCTGCCGCGCCCGGCACCGCACCCGGCCGCCGTCCGCGACCTGCTCCTCGTGCACTCCCTGGGACGGCGCGGACCGCCGTGCTCCGGGGCGCTCGCCCTGCCCTTCGTCTGAGCGCCCCCGCCCGCCCGAGCACGCCCCTCGTCCGAGTACTCCGAACACTTCGAGCGCTCCGAGTACGACGAGTCCCCCACACGTATCCCGCGTACGACATGTGCGCGTCCCCTATGGAGATCACCGACATGAGCAAGCGGAACAGCGCAGCTGCCAAGAACGCGGCCCGGGAGCGGCTGCGCGCCGAGCGCGAGAAGCAGGCCAAGCGTGCCAAGGTCAGGCGGCAGGCCATCGTGGCCTGCTCGGTCGTGGCCGTGCTGGCCGCGGCGGGCGGCATAGGCTATGCCGTCGTCCAGGCCAACAAGCCGAGTTACTGGGAGTCGGAGAAGGACGCCAAGGTCGTCGCCCCGGCCAACACGACGGGCACGGACGGCACCACCGTCGTCATCGGCAAGTCCACCGCCACGAAGACCCTGAAGGTCTACGAGGACCCGCGCTGCCCGATCTGCGCCCAGTTCGAGCAGACCGTCGGTTCGACGGTGAAGAAGGACATCGACGACGGCAAGTTCAAGATCCAGTACATCGGCGGCACGTTCCTCGACGGCGACGCGCTCGGCAAGGGCACGATCGGTTCCCGCGGCGAGGGCTCCAAGAACGCGCTGAGCGCCATGGGCGCCGCGCTGAACGTCAGCGACGAGGCGTTCCTGGAGTACAAGACCGCGCTGTACTCGAAGAAGTGGCACCCGGACGAGTCCACCGACAAGTTCAAGAACGACAGCTACCTCATCGAGGTCGCCGACACCGTCCCGGCGCTGAAGAACAACAAGTCCTTCCAGGCCGACGTGAAGTCCGGCAAGTACGACGCCTGGGCGCTGGCCATGTCGAAGACCTTCGACACCAACAAGGACGGCGTGACGGGCACCCCGAGCTTCGTCATGAACGGCAAGATGCTGACGGCCGACTCCAACGGCAACCCGCCGATGACGGTCGAGGCCTTCAACTCCGTGGTGGACGCGGCCCTCAAGGGCTGACGCCGGACCGGAATTCTCGGCTCCACGTGAAGAGCAGGCGAACTTTCGTCGGTTCGCCTGCTCTTGTTCATACTGGTCAGTAACCTGAGCGCTCGTGACCAGTCGAAACAGATCAATACAGTCTTCCGAGAGTGCACACTCCCTCTCCCCCCGCCGCCGTACGGTCGTCAAGGCCGCGGCGGCGACCGCTGTCCTGGCCGCACCGCTGGCCGCCGCACTGCCGGCCCGGGCCGCCTCGGACGCGCCCGCCTTCCTGCACGGCATCGCCTCCGGCGACCCGCTCCCCGACGGCATCCTGCTGTGGACCCGGGTGACGCCGACCGCCGACGCGACGCCGGGCTCCGGGATCGGCCCGGACACCGAGGTCAGCTGGGTCGTCGCCACCGACAAGGCGCTGACGAACGTCGTCTCCAAGGGCTCCACCACCGCGAGCGCCGCCTCCGACCACACCGTCAAGGCGGACATCCGCGGCCTGGCCCCGGCCACCGACTACTGGTTCCGCTTCTCGGCCGGCTCCACGGACTCCCCGGTGGCGCGTACCCGCACCGCACCCGCGGCGGACGCCACCGTCCCGGGCCTGCGCTTCGGCGTGGTCTCCTGCGCCAACTGGGAGGCCGGCTACTTCGCCTCCTACCGGCACCTGGCCGCGCGGAGCGACCTCGACGCCTGGCTGCACCTCGGCGACTACATCTACGAGTACGGCACCGGCGAGTACGGCACCCGGGACACCGTGGTCCGTGAGCACGCGCCCACCCACGAGATCATCACCCTCGCCGACTACCGCATACGGCACGGCAAGTACAAGACCGACACCGACCTGCAGGCCCTGCACGCCAAGGCACCGGTCATCGCCATCTGGGACGACCACGAGTTCGCCAACGACTCCTGGTCCGGCGGTGCCGAGAACCACACCGAGGGCGCCGAGGGCACCTGGACGGCCCGTCAGGCCGCCGCCAAGCAGGCCTACTTCGAGTGGATGCCGGTCCGCCCGGCCATCGCCGGCACCACCTACCGCCGGCTGCGCTTCGGCAAGCTCGCCGACCTCTCCCTGCTCGACCTGCGCTCCTTCCGCTCCCAGCAGGTGTCCACGGGCAGCGGCTCGGTCGACGACCCGGACCGCACCATCACCGGCCGCGCCCAGCTCGACTGGCTCAAGGCCGGTCTGAAGGCCTCCGACACCACCTGGCGGCTGGTCGGCAACTCGGTGATGATCTCGCCGTTCGCCATCGGCTCGCTCTCCGCCGACCTGTTCAAGCCGCTCGCCAAGCTGCTCGGCCTGCCCCAGGACGGCCTCGGCCTCAACACCGACCAGTGGGACGGCTACACCGACGACCGCCGCGAGCTGCTGGCCCACCTGCGCTCCAACGCGATCGGCAACACGGTGTTCCTGACCGGCGACATCCACATGGCCTGGGCCAACGACGTGCCGGTGGACGCCGGGACCTACCCGCTGTCCGCCTCGGCCGCCACCGAGTTCGTGGTCACCTCGGTGACCTCCGACAACCTCGACGACATCCTCAAGGTCTCCCCCGGCGTCGTCTCCACCGTCGCCGCCCCGGTCATCCAGCTGGCCAACCGCCACGTGCACTGGGTCGACACCGACCGGCACGGCTACGGCATCCTGGACATCACGGCCGCGCGGGCGCAGATGGACTACTACGTCCTCTCCGACAAGACGAAGGCCGACGCCACCTCGTCCTGGGAGCGGTCGTACCGCACCCGCAGCGGCACCCAGAAGGTCGAGCGCACCTACGACCCGGTGTAACCGTCACCTACAGCGTGTCGAGGAAGCCGAGCGCCACCCGCCAGGTGGCCTCGGCGGCCTCCTCGTCGTAGTCCGGCAGACCGGGGTCGGTGTAGAGGTGACCGGCTCCCGGGTACCGGTAGACCTCCACGTCGGCGCCGGCCCGGCCCATCTGCAGGTACCAGGCGCTGAGCCAGTCGTCCGTCTCGAAGGCGTCCGGCCCGGCCACGTGCAGCTGCACCGGCAGGTCGTCCACCGAGGCGCTGGGCGCGATGTCCGACGTGCCGTGCAGAAGCAGCAGCCCCCGCGCCCGCTCGTCGCCCAGCGCCAGCGTCTGCGCGATCGAGGCGCCCAGCGAGAACCCCGCGTACACCAGCCCGCGCTCCGAGTACGGCGCCGCCGCCAGCACGGCCCGCTTCAGCAGCTCGTCCTTGCCGAGCGACTCGTTGAACTCCATGCCCTCCTCGACCGTGTCGAACGTGCGTCCCTCGAACAGGTCCGGCGTCCACACCTCGTGCCCGGCGGCACGCAGCCGGTCCGCGGCCTCGCGCACCGCGGGCCTGAGCCCATAGGACGAGTGAAAGAGCATGATGTTCATGCGCCCATGGTGCCAGCCGCCGCCGACAGTACCGACCTGCCTCCGACCGCGACCGTGACGTCCTTCTCACCGGGCGGCATGTTCAGGACCCCACAGATCCGGTTACGTTCGAAGCCATGGAGATGGAGAACGTACTCCGCCCGCTGATCGTGTTCGGCGGCGCCGTCGTCCTCACCCTGCTGATCGGCTGGGCGACCGATCTACTGCTGCGCAAGGCCGACGCGCGGCACAGCGAGACGCCGCTGTGGGGCCTGCTGCGCCGCGGCCGCATCCCCTACCAGCTGGTGCTGTGCGCGGCCCTGCTCAGAGGCTCCTACGACCAGGCCCAGCTGATCCTGGAGCACCGGGTCGCCGTCGGCCAGATCCTGACCCTGGTGCTGATCGGGTCGGCCGCCTGGCTGGTGGTGCGGATCGCGGCGGCCATCGTGCAGTCGACCTACGACCGCTATGCCCGTGCCCACCACGACGCGGCCCGGGTCCGCCGGGTGCGCACCCAGGTGTCGCTGATCATGCGGGTGGTGACGGCGGTCGTCGGTGTGGTGGCCGTGGCGGCGATGCTGCTGACCTTCCCGGCGATGCGCGCGGCCGGCGCCTCCCTGCTGGCCTCCGCCGGAATCCTCGGCATCGTCGCCGGTGTGGCCGCCCAGTCCACCCTGGCGAACATGTTCGCCGGTCTGCAGATCGCCTTCGGCGACATGGTGCGCCTCGGTGACACGGTCGTGGTCGACGGCGAGTGGGGCACGGTCGAGGAGATCACCCTGACCTTTCTGACGGTACGCACCTGGGACGAGCGCCGGATCACCATGCCGGTGTCGTACTTCACCTCCAAACCCTTCGAGAACTGGTCGCGGGGCACCCCGCAGATGACCGGGATCGTCTACTGGCATCTCGACCACTCGGCACCGGTCGAGGCCATGCGGGACAAGCTCCAGGACATCCTGCGCGAGTGCCCGGCCTGGGACGGGCGGGCCTACGGCCTGGTGGTCACCGACTCCACGCCGAACACCATGCAGGTGCGGGCGCTGGTGACCGCCAAGGACGCGGACGACATCTGGACGGTCCGGGTGACCGTCCGCGAGCAGATGATCACCTGGCTGTGCGCGGAGCACCCGTACGCCCTGCCCCGGGTCAACACGGCCGACGCGGTCCTGCCGCCCGGCGGGATCATCCCCTCCCAGGACGGGGCGGCGGTCAACCGGCGCCTGCACGAGCCGCCCCGCACCGGCCCCCGCTGACCGCTCCGCCTCCCTCGCCCTCAGTGGCCGCGTTCGGCGCCGCCGTTGACCTGGACGATCTGCGAGGTGACGTGCCCGGCGGCCGGGGAGGCCAGCCAGTGCAGGGTGGCGGCGACGTCACCGGGGGTGCCGGCCCGCCCTGTCGACGTCTCGGCGACGAGCCGCTGCCGCCGGGCCTCCTCGACGGGGCCGCCGAAGAACTCGGTGTCCTCGACATACCCCGGCGCGACCACGTTCACGGTGACCCCGCGCGGGCCGAGCTCCCGGGCCAGGTCGTGGGCGTACGGGTGCAGGGCCGCCTTGGAGGCGGCGTAGGAACCGCTCCCCGAGCCCCGGAAGGCCGCTATGGAGCTGATGAACAGCACCCGCCCGCCGGGATCGGCCAGCCGGTCCTTCAGCGCCTCCGTGAGCAGCACGGCGGTCAGCGTGTTCTGCCGGAAGTTGCCGGTCCAGACGCGCGCGGCGGCGTCGAGCGGGTCGCCGGTCTCCGCGTCCGGCGCGAGGGCCGCGTTCCCTCCGGCGCTGTGGACGAGGACGTCCACGGTCCCGAACTCCTCGGCGACGAACCGCGCGACCGCGCGCACCTGCTCGGGTTCGGCCAGATCGGCGGCGTACACCTCCGCCCCGGGCACCCCCGCTTTCTCCAGCACCTCCCTGCGCCGCCCGAGCAGCAGCACCCGATCCCCGTCCCCGGCGAACACCCGCGCCGCGGCGAGCCCGATCCCGGTTCCTCCACCACTGATCACAATGTTCCGAGCCATGATCCGAGACTACGAGGACGAAGCCGACGGCGCCTGTGACTGTCCACAGCCGCCATGTGCTTGTATTACGGCCCGGGTTCGGCAGCGCCCCGAAGGGGCGCTGGGGGTACCCCCGGCCCGAAGGCTGGGGGAGGAACTGCGCGACCAGCCACGACGGCGCCGCGGACGGCAGACGGCCCATCGCGGCACTGCCGGCGGAGCGCTCAGCGCAGGCTACGCACGTCCAGATGCCGCAGCACCCGGTCCACGATCTCCGGATCCGCCCCCGGCTCGCTCCGCGCCGCCAGCACCTCGTGCCGCGCCGCGCTCAGCATCTCCTGCTGGATCCGCCGCAACCGCTTCAGCCGCCGCATCCGCTTGTCGTGGCCCTCCCGCCGCTCGTCCTCGACCACGTCGGGGCTGATCCGGAACCCGATCTCGAAGGCCCGCCGCAGCATCTGCTCCGTCACGTCCTCGGGCAACTCCTCGACCTGCTCGATCTCCTTCAGACGCCGCCGTGCCGCCTTCGCCGCCCGAACCGCCAGCTCCTTCTCGATCTCCTTCTCGCGGTCGGTGTCGGCCCGCACCCCCAGCCGTTTCACCAGCCACGGCAGGGTCAGCCCCTGGAGAACCAGCGTCGCCATGATCACGCCGAAGGCGATGAAGACGATCACGTCCCGGTCCGGGAAGGCGGATCCGTCGTCGGTCTTCAGCGGGATGGCCAGGGCCAGCGCCACCGACGCCACCCCGCGCATCCCGGACCACCACATCACGATGGTCTCCCGCCAGCTGGTCGGGATCTCCTCGTCGTAGTCCCGCCGGGCGTGCAGCCGCTTGGTCAGCCAGGTCGCCGGCAGCAGCCAGACCAGCCGCACCACGACCACCACGCCCACGATCGCGGCCGCCCAGCCGAGCAGCTCCCCCCAGCGGCCGGACGCCGTGCGGATCGCGTTGTGCAGCTCCAGGCCGATCAGCCCGAACGCGACACCCGTGACGAGCGTGTCGACGATGTCCCAGAAGGTGTATCCGGCGAGCCGGGTCATGACGTCGTCGGCGTCGGTCGCGTACTCGGCGATGAACAGGGCGGTGGTGAGCACGGCGAGGACGCCGGAGCCGTGCAGTTCCTCGGCGATGACGTAGGAGGCGTACGGGACGATCAGGGTCAGGCCGATCTGCAGGGTCGCGTCGCCGAGCACGTCCATCAGCTTGTTCGCGCCCCAGCCGAGCACCAGCCCCACGACGACCGCGACCACGGCGGACAGCAGGAAGTCCAGCCCGGCCCGCCACGGCGAGAACGTGCCGCTGACCACGGCCGCGATGGCCACGTGGTAGAGCACGATGGCCGTGACGTCGTTGAAGAGGCCCTCGCCCTCCAGGATCGACACCAGCCGGCGCGGCAGCCCGAGCTGTCCGGCGACGGCGGTCGCGGCGACCGGGTCGGGCGGGGCGACCAGCGCGCCCAGCGCGATCGCGGCGGCGATCGGCAGCCCGGGCACGATCGCGTTGGCGACGACGGCCACGCACAGCGTGGTGACGAAGACCAGAGCCACGGCGAGCAGGAAGATCGGCCGTTTGTTGGCCGCGAACTGCCGCCAGGAGGTCCGCCGTACCGCGGCGTAGAGCAGCGGCGGCAGCAGGCCGGGCAGGATCAGCTCGGGCGGGATGTTCACGTTCGGCACGAAGTCGGCGACCGCGAGGACGATCCCGAACAACGTCATCAGCACGGGCGCCGGCAGTCCGAACCGGTCCCCCACCGGAACGCTCACCAGGGCCCCGAGCAGCAGCACGAACAGAAGGGCCAACTGATCCACGGCCAGCGCTCCGGGTGTAGACGATCACACAGCGGGCCTCCAGCCTGCCATGCCGGCTACAGAACCCTGCGCATCCCCCGGTGCGGGATGCCCGCCTCCTCGTACTCCGGCCCGTACGGCTCGTAGCCCAGCCGCTCGTAGAAGCCCAGCGCGTGGGTCTGCGCGTGCAGGTCCACCGCGGTCAGGCCACGCGCACGTGCGGCCCCCTCGATGGCCCGGACCAGGGCGACGCCCACGCCGAGCCCGCGGGCCTCCGCGGCGACCGCGAGGCGGCCCAGGGAGCCGAGGGACGGGTCGCCGCCGGTCTTGGCCGCGGCCGGCTCGCCGTGCAGCAGCCGGCCGGTGCCGAGCGGTACGCCGTCCTCGCGGACCGCCAGGACGTGCACGGCGACGGGGTCGTACTCGTCGTACTCCAGGTCCTCGGGGACGCCCTGTTCGACCACGAAGACCTGCTTGCGCACCGCGAAGCACGCCTCCAGGTCGGCGGGGTCCCCGGCGACCCGCACCCCGTACGCGCGCGTGCTCATCCGTAGGTCTCCTCGCGGACCTGGTCGAGCGCCTTCTGCAGGTCGGCCGGGTAGTCGCTGGCGAACTCGACCCACTCGCCGTCCCCGGGGTGCTCGAAACCGAGCCGGACGGCGTGCAGCCACTGGCGGGTCAGGCGCAGCCGCTTGGCGAGCGTCGGGTCGGCGCCGTAGGTGAGGTCGCCGACGCAGGGGTGGCGGTGGGCGGCCATGTGGACGCGGATCTGGTGGGTGCGGCCGGTCTCCAGCTTCACGTCGAGCAGGGAGGCCGCGCGGAACGCCTCGATGAGGTCGTAGTGGGTCACGGAGGGCTTGCCGTCGGCCGTGACCGCCCACTTGTAGTCGTGCTGCGGGTGGCGGCCGATCGGGGCGTCGATGGTGCCGCTGGTCGGGTCGGGGTGGCCCTGCACGAGCGTGTGGTAGCGCTTGTCGACCGTGCGCTCCTTGAACTGGCGCTTCAGCGATGTGTACGCCCGCTCCGACTTGGCGACCGCCATCAGGCCCGACGTGCCGACGTCGAGGCGGTGCACGATGCCCTGGCGCTCGGCGGCGCCGGAGGTGGAGATGCGGTAGCCGGCGGCCGCCAGGCCGCCGATCACGGTCGGGCCGGTCCAGCCGGGGCTGGGGTGCGCGGCCACGCCGACCGGCTTGACGATCACGACCACGTCCTCGTCGTCGTGCACGATCTCCATGCCCTCGACGGGCTCCGCGACGATCTGCACGGGCGCGGGCGCCCCCGGCATCTCGACCTCCAGCCAGGCCCCGCCGTGCACCCGCTCGGACTTGCCGACCACCGAGCCGTCGACCTGCACCTTTCCCGCCGCGGCCAGCTCGGCCGCCTTGGTGCGGGAGAAGCCGAACATGCGGGAGATGGCGGCGTCGACGCGCTCGCCCTCCAGGCCGTCGGGCACGGGCAGGGTTCGGATCTCGGGAAGCGTACTCACCCGTCGAGTATGCCGGACAGCGCCGACGGCCCCGTACGCAAGCCCCTGAAGCCCCTGGGGCCACCCTCAGTCCTTGTGGACGGTCCCGTCGGGGTCCAGGCCGCGGAAGGAGAGCAGCACGATCAGGACCCCGCCGCAGACGATCGCGGAGTCGGCCAGGTTGAACACCGCGAAGCCCTTGGGCGCGATGAAGTCGACGACCTGGCCCTCGAAGATCCCCGGCGAGCGGAAGATCCGGTCGGTGAGGTTGCCGAGCGCGCCGCCGAGCAGCAGGCCGAGCGCGACCGCCCAGGGGAAGCTGTACAGCTTGCGGGCCAGCCGGAAGATCACGACGATCACGGCCGCCGCGATCACCGTGAAGATGATCGTGAAGGCGCCGCCGAAGCCGAAGGCCGCGCCCGGGTTGCGGATCGCGTGGAACTCCAGCCAGTCGCCGATGACCTCGATCGGCGCGTGGTGCTCCAGCTTCGCGACCACGATCATCTTGCTGACCAGGTCGAGGGCGTACGCGAAGGCGGCCACCGCGAAGAGCACGGCGATCCGGCGCCCGCGGCCGGGCCGCCGGTCCGCGGTGGACTGCTGATCCGCACCGGACGCCTCGGCCGCGCCGGGCGCCGCCGTCCGCTCGCCGCCGTCGTCCGGGGTGCCCGGCGTACCGATGATGCGTTCCGCCTCTGCCACGTGAGTCCCTCAACCTAGGTGCCTGCCTCGGGACGAGACTACGGCACGCCCCAGGGGACCCCGATGCTCAGTAGCGGCGTTCCTGCTTCTGCTTGCACTCGACGCACAGGGTGGCCCTCGGGAAGGCCTGCATCCGGGCCTTGCCGATGGGGTTCCCGCAGTTCTCGCAGAGGCCGTAGGTGCCCGCGTCGAGCTTCTGCAGGGCGCGTTCGGTCTGTTCGAGCATCTCGCGCGCGTTGGCGGCCAGCGCCAGTTCGTGCTCGCGGGTGATGTTCTTGGTGCCGGTGTCGGCCTGGTCGTCACCCGCGCCGTCCCCGGAGTCCCGCATCAGCCCGGCCAGGGCGCTCTCGGACGCCTCGAGCTCGGCGCGCAGCCGCATCGCCTCGGCCGTCAGCTCGGTGCGCGCCTCCGCGACCTCCGCCGGCGTCCACGGGTCCTCGCCGGGACGCACCGCGAGTTCGCCCGGAGCCGCTGTGGCGACCCGCGCCTTGGGGAGGGCGGTGTCCGCCGCCGCGGCCGTGCCAGGAGTCTTCTTCGCAACCACCGTCGTGGCTCCCGTCTGCTTCGCGGCCCGCGCCGCGCCCGCTTTCTTGGCCGTGCTCTTCTTGGCCGTGCTCTTCTCCGCCGCGGTCTTCGTCGCCGCGGTCCTGGACGCGCTCTTCTCCGCCTTCTCCGACTTCGCCCCGTCGGCCTTCTTCGCGGTGGCCTTCTTCTCGGCCGCCTTTCTCACGGGCGCCTTTTTCGCGGTCTCCTTCTTGGCGGAGCCCTTTTCACCCGGTGTTTTCCTGGAAGGAGCCGCCGCTGCCGCACGCGTGCCCTGCTTTCCGCCGCCCCCTTCGGTGTCGCCGTCGGAGGCAGCCGCGCCCCTGGACCGGCCGGGCGCCGGCTGCTGTACGGCGGTCTTCTTCGCCACCATGGCCGCAGCCCCTTCACATATTGTGATCTTGCACGCGAATCGTGCTGGGACGATAAATCGACTTGAGTCCCGCGGCAACGGGGCACGCCGCCCGATCCGCCTGCCCCGCACCCCCCACGCAGCAGGTATGCATGCGTTGTGCCCAGCTCCCCGCGCGGTAATCCGCCGAGCAGGACATCCCAGGATGCGAACACGCGTACCTCGCCATTCGGGTCATCCCGGCAGGCGGACCGCTCCGCCCCTGCGGCGCCCGGAAAACCGGTCGGCCGCTGTCCGTGCGGCGCCGTACACTGGGCGGAGCGAGAAGCGTGGATGGGGACGAGTAGCGCCGTACGCAGCCCAGAGCGACCCGGGGACGGTGGAAGCCCGGGGGCGAGCGCGACGTGAAGATCACCCCGGAGCCGCCGGAAGAAAGCCCCGCACGGGCCAGTAGAGCCGGCTTCGCGACCCCAATGAGGGGGCTCACCGGCGCGTACGGCGTCCGGAGGGCCAAGGAGGGTGGTACCGCGGGAGCGCGCCGCACACGGCGTACGGAAGTCAAGGCTCTCGTCCCTCCGACGGAAGGCAGCAAGTCCGTTGGAGGAAGCTCGCAGATGACAGCGCCGACGTACCGCCAGGTGCCCGCCCAGGTCGACCTGCCCGCCCTCGAGCACGCCGTGCTCGACTTCTGGCGCGAGCAGAAGATCTTCGCCAAGACCCTGGAGCAGTCCGAGGGCCGCCCCGAGTGGGTGTTCTACGAGGGCCCGCCCACCGCCAACGGCATGCCCGGCGCCCATCACATCGAGGCGCGCGTCTTCAAGGACGTCTTCCCCCGCTTCCGCACCATGCGCGGCTACCACGTGGCCCGCAAGGCCGGCTGGGACTGCCACGGCCTGCCTGTCGAGCTCGCGGTCGAGAAGGAGCTGGGCTTCAGCGGCAAGCCGGACATCGAGAAGTACGGCATCGCCGAGTTCAACGCCAGGTGCCGGGAGTCGGTGACCCGCCACACCGACGCCTTCGAGGCGCTGACGACCCGCATGGGGTACTGGACCGACCTGGACGACGCCTATCGCACGATGGACCCCGAGTACATCGAGTCGGTCTGGTGGTCGCTGAAGACGATCTTCGACAAGGGTCTGCTGGTCCAGGACCACCGCGTCGCCCCCTGGTGCCCGCGCTGCGGCACCGGCCTGTCCGACCACGAGCTGGCGCAGGGCTACGAGACGGTCGTCGACCCCTCCGTGTACGTCCGTTTCCCGCTCACCTCCGGTCCGCTCGCCGGTCAGGCCGCGCTCCTGGTGTGGACGACCACCCCGTGGACCCTGGTGTCCAACACGGCGGTCGCCGCGCACCCGGAGGTCACCTATGTCGTCGCGACCAACGGCGAGGAGCAGCTCGTCGTCGCCGAGCCGCTGCTCGCCAAGGCGCTCGGCGAGGGCTGGGAGACCACGGGCCAGACCTTCACCGGCGCCGAAATGGAGCGCTGGACCTATCAACGTCCGTTCGAGCTCGTGGAGTTCCCGGAACCGGCGCATTACGTCGTGAACGCGGAGTACGTCACGACCGAGGACGGTACGGGTCTGGTCCACCAGTCCCCCGCCTTCGGTGAGGACGACCTCAGGGTCTGCCGCGCCTACGGCCTGCCGGTGGTGAACCCGGTCCGCCCGGACGGCACCTTCGAGGAGGACGTGCCCCTGGTCGGCGGCGTCTTCTTCAAGAAGGCCGACGAACAGCTCACCGAGGATCTCAAGCAGCGCGGCCTCCTCTTCAAGCACCTGCCGTACGAACACAGCTACCCGCACTGCTGGCGTTGCCACACCGCGCTGCTCTACTACGCGCAGCCGTCCTGGTACATCCGCACGACGGCGATCAAGGACCGCCTGCTCGCGGAGAACGAGAAGACGAACTGGTTCCCGGAGACGGTCAAGCACGGCCGGTACGGGGACTGGCTGAACAACAACATCGACTGGGCGCTGTCCCGCAACCGCTACTGGGGCACCCCGCTGCCGATCTGGCGCTGCGAGGAGGACCACCTCACCGTGGTCGGCTCCCGCGCGGAGCTGACCGAGCTGACCGGCACCGACCAGTCGGAGCTGGACCCGCACCGCCCGTTCATCGACGAGGTCACCTTCGCGTGCCGCCACGACGGCTGCGGCAGGACGGCCACGCGCGTGCCGGAGGTCATCGACGCCTGGTACGACTCGGGTTCGATGCCGTTCGCGCAGTGGGGCTACCCGTACAAGAACAAGGAGCTGTTCGAGGGCCGGTACCCGGCGCAGTTCATCTCCGAGGCGATCGACCAGACGCGCGGGTGGTTCTACACCCTGATGGCCGTCGGCACGCTGGTCTTCGACCAGTCGTCGTACGAGAACGTGGTCTGCCTGGGGCACATCCTCGCCGAGGACGGCCGCAAGATGTCCAAGCACCTGGGCAACATCCTGCAGCCGATCCCGTTGATGGACCAGCACGGCGCGGACGCGGTGCGCTGGTTCATGGCGGCCGGCGGATCCCCGTGGGCGGCCCGCCGGGTCGGGCACGGCACGATCCAGGAGGTCGTCCGCAAGACGCTGCTGACGTACTGGAACACGGTCGCCTTCCAGGCGCTGTACGCCCGTACGTCGAACTGGGCGCCGTCCGCGGCGGACCCGGCCCCGGCCGACCGCCCGGTCCTGGACCGCTGGCTGCTCTCCGAACTGCACGCGCTCACCGACCAGGTGACGCAGGCGCTGGAGGCGTACGACACCCAGCGCGCCGGCAAGCTGCTGTCGGCGTTCGTCGACGACCTGTCCAACTGGTACGTCCGCCGTTCTCGGCGCCGCTTCTGGCAGGGCGACAAGGCCGCGCTGCGTACGCTGCACGAGGTCGTGGAGACCGTCACCAAGCTGATGGCCCCGCTGACCCCGTTCATCACCGAGCGGGTGTGGCAGGACCTGGTGGCGCCGGTGACCCCGGGGGCGCCGGAGTCGGTGCACCTGTCGTCCTGGCCGGAGGCGGACCTGTCCGCGATCGACCCGGAGCTGTCGAAGCAGATGGTTCTGGTACGACGGCTCGTGGAGCTCGGCCGGGCCACGCGCGCGGAGTCGGGTGTCAAGACGCGGCAGCCGCTGTCCCGGGCGCTGGTCGCGGCGGTCGGTTTCGACGCGCTCGACCGGGAGTTGCACGGGCAGATCACCGAGGAGCTGAACGTCTCCTCGCTGGCGTCCCTCTCCGAGGTGGGCGGCTCGCTGGTCGACACGACCGCGAAGGCCAACTTCCGGGCGCTCGGCAAGCGGTTCGGCAAGCGGGTGCAGGAGGTCGCCAAGGCGGTCGCCGCGGCGGATGCGGCCGCGCTGTCGCTGGCGCTGCGCGAGGGCACGGCGTCGGTCGAGGTCGAGGGCGAGACGGTGACGCTGGCGCCGGACGAGGTGATCATCACGGAGACGCCTCGTGAGGGATGGTCGGTGGCGTCGGACTCCGGTGCGACCGTCGCGCTCGACCTGGAGATCACGGAGGAGCTGCGGCAGGCCGGGCTCGCCCGGGACGCGATCCGGCTGATCCAGGAGGCGCGCAAGAACAGCGGGCTGGACGTGGCCGACCGGATCGCGCTCAGGTGGGTGTCGACCGACCCGGCGGTGATCGCGGCGCTGGCGGAGCACGCTGCGTTGATCGCCGACGAGGTGTTGGCGACCGACTTCTCCCAGGGCGAGGGGGATGACGGGTACGGCGCTCCCTTCACCGACGAGGGGCTCTCGCTGACGTTCCGCCTGCGCAAGGCGTAGCCGCCGGCCTGTTCGAGAAGGGGCCCGGTCTCCACGGTGGGGATCGGGCCCCTTCTGTGTGCGGGTCGGAGCGCCCGCCGTGCGCGGTTCCCCGCGCCCCTTCAGGCACACCTGCCTCCTAGCACCCTCGGGTCGGCGCCCTGAGCATGCGCGGTTCCCCGCGCCCCTTCAAGCGCACCCCCCTCGCACCCTCGGGTCGGCGCCCTGAGCGTGCGCGGTTCCCCGTGCCTCTGGTGGGGTCGGTGGGCGCTCCTGAGAGGCGGGGTGGTTGCACAACCCGCGTAAAAAGGGCGGGGCCCCGGATCGGAATCCGGGGCCCCGCCCTTTGGTGCTCTGCCGACGGCTACGCGCGCTACGCGCCCGCCGTCAGTTGTCGTCCTCGTCGATGAGGAAGCCGCGCATCGGGGACGGCGCCTGGCCCATCGGAGAGGGGCCCTGCGGGCGTACCGGTGCCATCGGCTGGGTCATCGCCGGCGTCATCTGCTGCTGGCCGCCGTAGGACGGGGCAGCGGGGGACGGGGCGCCCATCGACGGGTTGCCGCCGTAGGACGGGGCGCTCGCGCCGGCCGGCGCCATGGAGGGCGCCGGGGACGGCGGGAGGGAGGCCGCGGCCGGGGTGCGCGGCGGCGCCAGGGAGTCGTCGGCCTGGGTCTCCAGCTGACGCAGCTGGGACTCGAGGTACGACTTCAGACGCGTGCGGTACTCGCGCTCGAAGCCGCGCAGGTCCTCGACCTTGCGCTCCAGCGTGGCGCGGGCGGACTCCAGGGAGCCCATCGCGACGCGGTGCTTCTCCTGCGCGTCCCGCTCCAGCGCGTCGGCCTTGGCACGGGCGTCACGCTCCAGACCCTCGGCGCGGCTGCGGGCCTCGCCGACGATCTTGTTGGCCTCGGAGCGGGCCTCGGCGATCGCCTGGTCGGCGGTCTGCTGGGCCAGCGAGAGGACACGGGCGGCGCTGTCGCCACCGGGGCCCTGACCGGGGCCGCCCATCGGACCACCCATGGGGCCGCCCATCGGACCACCCATCTGCTGCTGCATGGGGGGCTGGCCACCCATGGGGCCCATGCCCTGGCCCATCGGGCCGGGACCCTGACCCATCGGACCCTGGCCCATCGGACCGGGGCCCTGGCCCATCGGACCCTGGCCCATCGGACCGGGACCCTGCGGACCGCCCTGGCCACTGGGACCGGCCGGCAGCTGCGGGGCGCCGCTCGGCAGCTGCGGGGGACCGCCCATGGGGCCACCCATCTGCTGCTGCGGCGGGCCCGATATGCCGGCGGGCACCGGAGCGCCGGGACCTCGCATACCCTGCTGCGGCATGCCGCCCTGAGGCATGCCCTGCTGCGGCATACCACCCTGCTGAGGCATGCCCTGCTGGGGCATCCCGCCCTGAGGCATGCCGCCCTGCTGGTCCTGCGGCTCCGGAGGCTTGCGCATGTTCTGCTGGTTCTGGGCAGCAGCGCGCGTGGCCGCGGCCAGCTTGGCGCGCAGGTCCTCGTTCTCGCGGAGCAGGCGCGTCAGTTCGGCTTCGACCTCATCGAGGAAGGCATCGACCTCGTCCTCGTCATAGCCTTCTCGGAGGCGGACGGTCGTGAACTGCTTGTTCCGCACGTCCTCGGGGGTCAACGGCATCTCTTCACCTCAACGTAGTCGTCGGCATCGGCAAGACGGTAGGTCACATCGCTCATCACAGCCGACCAACGATCGCGATCAGGATGTAGACGATGATCATCAGTACGAAGAAGGACAGGTCGAGCGCCACGCCCCCGAGACGCAGCGGCGGGATGAACCGCCGCAGAAGCTTGAGCGGTGGATCGGTGACAGTGTAGGTGGCCTCAAGTACGACCACCATCGCCTTGCCGGGTTGCCATGAGCGGGCGAACTGGAACACGTAGTCCATGACCAACCGGAAGATGAGCACGATGAGGAAGCACATCAGCGCGATGTAGATCACATCCAGGAACACGCTCATGGTCCGTGCTTTCCCTCTCCCCTGTTTCCGTGCCTCGTACCGGTCTTGCGTCTCAGCTCTGGTTGAAGAACCCGCCCTCTGCGATGCGGGCCTTGTCCTCCGCCGTGACATCGACGTTAGCAGGCGACAACAGGAACACCTTCTGCGTCACCCGCTCGATGCTGCCGTGAAGACCAAACACCAAACCGGCCGCAAAGTCGACAAGTCGCTTCGCGTCTGTGTCATCCATCTCAGTCAGATTCATGATCACCGGGGTGCCCTCACGGAAGTGTTCCCCGATGGTACGGGCCTCGTTGTAGGTCCGGGGGTGAAGCGTGGTGATCCGGTAAGGCTCTCGTTCCGACACGACCTTGGGCATGATCACCGGTGCGTTCTTCTCCAGGCTTGCGCGTTCTTGTGTGATGGACGCCACGGGGGCGATGCGCGCCGGGCGTCCCGATTCCGCGGGGAGCACAGCGGAATGCGACACCGGTTCGCGTGGGGGCGACGGCTGTACCACTCGTACCGAATCGTCCCTTTGGGACTGGTGTGAACCGTGGGACTGATGTGACGGCTCGTGCCGTCGATGATCCCGCTCCGGCTCCGGGTCCAGTTCGGGCTCGAAGTCGTCGTCGGGGTCGAATCCGCGGCCGTCGTACCCATCGTCCTCCACGAGGCCGAGGTAGACCGCCATCTTGCGCATCGCGCCGGCCATGCTCTGAGTCCTCCGCTCTGTGGTGGATCGGTGACGACTGCCAAGTCCCGCGATCCACACGGCCGTTGTGCCCGTCTTGGGCGGCATTGACCATATTTTCTGCTGTGGTCCGACTTCCTGGCGACGTTACCCGAGCCTGGGGCGGACTCCGAGTACCGCGGTGCCGACGCGTACATGTGTCGCCCCGGCGGCCACGGCTTCCTCAAGGTCCGCACTCATCCCTGCGGAGACCATGTTCGCAGCCGGATGGGCCCGGCGCAGGTCAGTCGACAAATCCATCAACCGCTCGAACGCCGCGCGTTGGCGCCCCGCGTACTCCCCGGTGAGCGGAGCGACGGTCATGAGGCCGTCGAGCCGCAGTCCCGGCGAGCCGGCGACGAGGGCGGCCAACTCTTCGATTCCGCCCGGCGCCACGCCGCCGCGCTCCCCCCTGCCGCTCGCGCCCGCGTCGAGCGCGACCTGGAGGAGACAGCCGACCTCGCGCCCGGCCCGCACCGCCTCCCTGGACAGCGCGTCCACGAGCTTGGCGCGATCGACCGACTGCACGAGATCCGCATAACCCACTACGGATCGCACTTTATTGGTCTGCAACTGACCGACAAAGTGCCAACCCAAGGGCAGATCCGAACATTCGGCGGCCTTGGGGGCCGCGTCCTGGTCCCGGTTCTCGGCGACATGGCGCACCCCGAGCCCCGACAGGATCCGCACGTCGCTCGCCGGGTAGGTCTTGGTGACCACGATCAGGGTCACCTCTTCCCGCTTGCGCCCGGCCGCCGCACATGCGGCGGCGATGCGCTCCTCCACTTTCGCCAGGTTTCCGGCGAGTTCGGTTTTACGGTCCGTCATGCCCCATCAGTCCAGCCACACATAGCCGGCGAGCCGCCCGGTGGTGCGGTCCCGCCGGTACGAGAAGTGATCGCCCGACTCCAGCGTGCACACCGGCGACTGCGCCCGGTCGAGCACTCCGGCGCGCACGAGCTGTGCGTGCACTCCGGCGCTCACGTCCACCGCCGGAGTGCCCCAGCTGGTCTCGGCGTGCGCCGTCGGCTCGACGGCGGCCACCTCGGCGCGCATCGCCTCCGGTACTTCGTAGCACCGGCCGCAGACGGCGGGTCCGGTGCGGGCGACGATCCGGGCCGGGTCGGCACCGAGTTCCGTCATGGCGCGTACCGCCGCGGGGACGACTCCGGCGATCATGCCGGGCCGGCCCGCGTGGGCGGCCGCCACGATCCCGGCGGCCGGGTCGGCGAGCAGGACCGGCGTGCAGTCGGCGGTGAGCACGGCGAGGGCGAGCCCCCGGCGCGCGGTTACCACCGCGTCGACCTCCGGTACCGGCCGGTCTCCCCAGGGCTCGTCCACGACGGCCACGTCGTTCCCGTGGACCTGGTTCATCCAGACCACCCGGGCGGGGTCCAGGCCGAGCGACTTGGCAGCGATCTCCCGGTTGGTCCGTACCACGCCGGGGTCGTCGCCGACCGCCCCGCCCAGATTGAGCTCCTCGTACGGAGCGGCGCTCACCCCGCCCCACCTGTCGGTGAAGGCGAAGTGCGCGCCGCTCACGGTCTCGCGCTGTCCTATCACGTCGTAAGGATCACTTGAGGAAGTCCGGTACGTCCAGTTCCTCGGCCGCGCTGTCCGTGTAGGTCCGCGACGGCGGGACCGGCGGGGCGACCGGGATGTCGGCCACCGGCTCGGGCGCCGGCTCCGGCTCCTCCTTCGGGGTCACGCTGCCGAGCGAGCCGAAGGAGGGGCGCTCGGGCTCCCGCCGGGCCGGCGCGGGCTCCTCGCGGCGGGCGGAGGCCGAGGACGAGCCGAGGACGTTGTCCCGGCGGGCCGGGGGCTGGCCCCCGTCGAAGCCGGCCGCGATGACGGTGACGCGGACCTCGTCGCCGAGGGCGTCGTCGATGACCGCACCGAAGATGATGTTGGCCTCGGGGTGGGCGGCCTCGCTCACCAGCTGGGCGGCCTCGTTGATCTCGAACAGGCCGAGGTCGGAGCCGCCGGAGATGGAGAGCAGCACGCCCCGGGCGCCGTCGATGGAGGCCTCCAGGAGCGGCGAGGAGATCGCCATCTCGGCGGCGGCCACCGCGCGGTCGTCGCCGCGGGCCGAGCCGATGCCCATGAGGGCCGAACCGGCTTCCGACATGACCGACTTGACGTCGGCGAAGTCGAGGTTGATGAGGCCGGGGGTGGTGATGAGGTCGGTGATGCCCTGGACACCGGAGAGCAGGACCTGGTCGGCCGACTTGAAGGCGTCGAGCACCGAGACCTGGCGGTCCGAGATGGACAGCAGTCGGTCGTTCGGGATGACGATGAGGGTGTCGACCTCTTCGCGGAGTTCGGCGATGCCGTCCTCGGCCTGGTTGGCGCGGCGCCGGCCCTCGAAGGTGAAGGGGCGGGTGACCACGCCGATGGTGAGGGCGCCCAGCGAGCGCGCGATGTTGGCCACGACGGGCGCGCCGCCGGTGCCGGTGCCGCCGCCTTCGCCGGCCGTCACGAAGACCATGTCGGCCCCCTTGAGGACCTCCTCGATCTCCTCGCGGTGGTCCTCGGCGGCCTTGCGGCCGACGGCCGGGTTGGCGCCGGCGCCGAGTCCGCGGGTGAGTTCACGGCCGACGTCGAGCTTGACGTCGGCGTCGCTCATCAACAGCGCCTGTGCGTCGGTGTTGATGGCGATGAACTCGACGCCCTTGAGACCGACCTCGATCATCCGGTTGATGGCATTGACACCACCGCCGCCGACACCGATGACCTTGATGACTGCGAGGTAGTTCTGCGGTGCTGCCACGTCGAAGGCCTCTCGCCTCGAATTACGTTGCCGTCCACGTACGGTGCCCCGCGCGGGACGGCAGATGCCGATTGGGACGGTCCGTAGCGCCGACCCGAACCCTAACGTTGAAGTTTAGGGTTACCAGTGTGTCCGTTCCTTGAAGTCTTCTGAACAGGACACTAAGTCGACAAGTGGCGCCCGTTCAACGAACACGCCGAACCTCCCGTTTTTCTTTTCACCCTATGTGATCAGCCGTAGCAGTGCCCAACCAGGGTGCTGGCCTGCGCTGATGTGCGTCAACTCGCCGATGACGCAGGGGCGGTGGGAACACTCACGTCGAAGTGCCGGGCACCGGAGGTGGCTTTCAGGAGTGCGGTGAGCGTGCGCGCCTTCGCGGCGCCGTTCTCGGAACTGCCCCACTCCACGACGCGGCCGCCGCCCAACTCCAGCGAGATGTCGTCGTAGGAACGGACCTTGAGGGTCCGGGTGTCCCGGCGGACGGCGGCCGGAACGGCACGCGCGACGTCGACCGCCTCCCGCACCAGCCGGTCGGTGCCGAACCGGCGCAGGCTGGCGGTGGCCGAGCCCGACCGGGACAGACTCAGTTCCAGCGCCGGAACGCCTTTCGGTGCCTCGGGAACCGTGGCGAACCGGACGCCTTCCTTGTCCACTTCGGTGAAATTTCCGCCCTTTTCGATGAGCAGTACGGGAGTACGCTCGGTCACTTTCAGCCCGATTCCGCGGGGCCAGGAACGGACGACGTCCACCGTGTCGATGCGGGGCAGTTTCCGGCGCAGCCGGGCCTCGATCCCATCGGTGTCGACGGAGACCAGCGGTGCCCCGACGGGGACGTCGGCGGCCTCGAGGACCCCCTCGGGGGTCAGAACGGCCGTACCGGACACGGAGACATGGCGCACCCGCAGCCACGGGGAGCCGTACAGCAGCCAGACGGAGCCGGAGCCGAGGAGCACCACGGACAGCACCAGAATGACGATCCTACGAAAGCGGCGGTTCCGCAGCCGTCGGACGAGCGGCGGGCCGGACGACTCCTGCTGGCGTTCACCGCGTTCGGCGGTGGTCGATCCGGCCACGCTGCTCACTTGCCTTTCGTCATACGGTCCTAACGGCTCGAGGCGATCGCCTCGTACACCATGCCGACGAGCAGGTCGTCGGCGTCCCGGCGGCCGAACTCGCTCGCCGCGCGGGACATCTCGTAGAGCCGGTGCGGGTCGGCGAGCACGGGCAGGACGTTCTGCTGCACCCACTCCGGGGTGAGTTCCGCGTCGTCGACCAGCAGGCCGCCGCCGGCCTTGACCACCGGCTGGGCGTTCAGCCGCTGTTCGCCGTTGCCGATGGGCAGCGGGACGTAGGCGGCCGGGAGTCCGACGGCGGAGAGTTCCGCGACGGTCATCGCGCCCGCGCGGCAGAGCATCATGTCGGCCGCGGCGTACGCGAGGTCCATCCGGTCCAGGTAACTTACCGGGATATAGGGGGGCATTCCCGGCATCTGGTGCACCTGCGGCAGTTCGTTCTTCGGGCCGACCGCGTGCAGGATCTGGATGCCGGCCTGCTGCAGCCAGGGGGCGACCTGCTGGACGACCTCGTTGAGGCGGCGGGCCCCCTGGGAGCCGCCGGAGACGAGCAGCGTCGGCAGGTTGGGGTCGAGGCCGAAGCGGTGCCGGGCCTCGGGGCGGGCGGCGGCCCGGTCCAGGGTGGCGATGGAGCGGCGCAGCGGGATGCCGATGTAGCGGGCGTCGCGCAGCTTGCTGTCCGGGGTGGAGACGGCGACCTTGGCGGCGTACCGGGAGCCGATCTTGTTGGCGAGGCCGGGGCGGGCGTTGGCCTCGTGGATCACGATCGGCACGCCGAGGCGCTTGGCGGCGAGGTAGGCGGGCAGGGCGACGTAGCCGCCGAAGCCGGCGACGCAGTCCGCCTTGGTGCGCTCCAGGACCTGCTCGGCGGCCTTGATGGTGCCGCGCAGCCGGCCTGGAACGGTGATCAGCTCGGGGGTGGGCCTGCGGGGCAGCGGCACCGCCGGGATCAGCGCCAGCTCGTAGCCCCGCTGCGGGACGAGCGTGGTCTCCAGGCCGCGCTCCGTGCCCAGGGCCGTGATCCCCACGGTGGGGTCCTGCCTGCGCAGGGCGTCCGCGAGGGCGAGCGCGGGCTCGATGTGGCCGGCGGTCCCCCCACCAGCGAGTACGACATGCACCGAAATTCACCGCTCTCCGGACGAGCGCGCCGCCGAGGCACGCCGTCGCATCGTGTTCCATCTCCGAGGCCCCGGAGGGCCCCCGGCTCCCCGCTTTCTACCAAAGCGAGGTTGCCGCATCGCAAGCGCCGCCCGCGCAGCGGGCTCGTCGCGCGCGAAGGCGATCAGCAACCCGATGGCGAACATGGTCGGCAGCAGGGCGGAGCCTCCGTAGGAGAACAGCGGGAGGGGGACGCCGGCGATCGGCAGCAGGCCGAGCACCGCACCGATGTTGATCACCGCCTGGGCGGTGATCCAGGTGGTCACGCCTCCCGCGGCGTACCTCACGAAGGGGTCCTCCGTGCGTCCGGCCACGCGGATACCCGCATAGCCTAGAGCCGCGAAGAGGGCCAGTACCGACAGCGTCCCCGCCAGGCCCAGTTCCTCACCGGTGACGGCGAAGATGAAGTCGGTGTGGGCTTCGGGTAGTTGTCCCCATTTCTCCACACTCGCACCGAGGCCGGATCCGAAGAGTCCGCCGGAGGCCAGGGCGTAGATGCCATGAACCGCCTGCCAGCAGTCGGCGACGCCGCTCCTCGGCTCGGTGGCGCCGATGCAGGCGAGCCGGGCCATGCGGTTGGGGCTGGTCTTGATGAGGATCACACCGAGTACGCCCGCGATGGACAGCACCCCGGCGAACAGCCGGGTCGGCGCCCCCGCCAGCCACAGCAGGCCGAACAGGATCGCGGTCAGGATGATCGCCGTGCCCATGTCGCCGCCGAGCATGATGAGCCCGAGCAGCAGGAAGCTCACCGGAACGAGCGGCACCAGCATGTGCTTCCACTGGGTCAGCAGCCGCTTCTCCTGTTTGCGCGCCATCAGGTCGGCGCCCCACAGCACCAGGGCGAGCTTGCCGAACTCGCTGGGCTGGATCTGGAAGGAGCCGCCCAGGGAGATCCAGTTCTGGTTGCCGTTGACGGACATCCCTATCCCCGGCACCTGCACCAGCGCCATCATGAAGACGGCTCCGGCGAGGATCGGGTAGGCGAGCGCCCGGTGCAGCTTCACCGGCATGCGGGACGCCACGAACAGCAGAACGCCCCCGATGCAGGCGGCCAGGAACTGCTTCCGGAAGAAGAACGATCCCGGCAGCGACATCTGCAGCGCGGTGATCTGGGAGGCCGAGTAGACCATCACCAGGCCCAGCACGATGATGAGCAGACTGCCGCCGAGGATCAGATAGTACGCGGTGAGCGGCCGGTCCCAGGCCCGGTGGGCGCGCGTGTAGAACCGCCGCAGCGGGTTCTCGCGCGAGGCGCGGGGCGCGGCGGGGCGGCGGACCGCCCGCTGTACGGGCGGCCGGCCGGTGCGGCTACCGGGCATCAACGCCTCCGCTGAACGTCGACGGTCCCACGCGTCCCTCCCAAGGTCGCCCGGCAGGCGGCCGGGTCAGGCGCCGAGTTCGCGAACCGCCTGGGCGAACGCGTCACCGCGCTTGTTGTAGTTGGCGAACATGTCCATGGAGGCACAGGCGGGTGCCAACAGCACCGTGTCTCCGGCGACGGCGAGTCGCCGGGCTTCCTGGACCGCCGCGAGCATCGCCCCAGTGTCGGTCCGGTCGAGGTCGACGACCGGTACTTCCGGCGCGTGTCGCGCGAGGGCGTCCCGGATGAGGGCGCGATCGGCGCCGATGAGCACCACGCCGCGAAGTCGCTTTGCCGACTTGGCGACCAGTTCGTCGAAGGTCGCGCCCTTCGCCAGACCGCCCGCAATCCATACGATCGACTCATATGACGCCAACGAGGCTTCGGCCGCGTGGGTGTTGGTGGCCTTGGAGTCGTCGACGTACGCGACCCCGTCCACGTCGGCGACGTGGGCGATGCGGTGGGCGTCCGGCGTGAAGGCCCGCAGCCCGTCCCGTACGGCCGTGGGCGGCACCCCGAAGGCGCGCGCGAGGGCCGCCGCGGCAAGGGCGTTGGCGATGTTGTGCGGGGCCGGCGGGTTGACGTCGGCGACCTCGGCCAGCTCCTGGGCGTTCTTCTGCCGGTTCTCGACGAAGGCACGGTCGACCAGGATGCCGTCCACGACACCGAGTTGGGAGGGCCCCGGGGTGCCGAGGGTGAAGCCGATGGCCCGGCAGCCCTCCTCGACGTCGGCCTCGCGGACCAGCTCCTCGGTGAGCTTGTCGGCGACGTTGTAGACGCAGGCGACCCGGTTGCCCTCGTAGATGCGGCCCTTGTCCTTGGCGTACGCCTCCATGGAGCCGTGCCAGTCGAGGTGGTCGGGGGCGAGGTTCAGCACGGCCGCCGAGTGGGCGCGCAGGGAGGGCGCCCAGTGCAGCTGGTAACTGGACAGCTCGACCGCGAGGACGTCGTACTCCTCGTCCCCGAGGACGGCGTCGAGCAGCGAGACGCCGATGTTGCCGACGGCGGCCGTGCGCAGGCCCGCGGCCTTGAGGATCGACGCCAGCATCTGGACGGTGGTGGTCTTGCCGTTGGTGCCGGTGACGGCGAGCCAGGGGGCGGCGTCGGGGCCGCGGAGCCGCCAGGCGAGTTCGACGTCGCCCCAGATCTCGATGCCGGCCGCGCGGGCCGCCTGGAACAGCGGCTTGTCCGGCTTCCAGCCGGGCGCGGTGACGATCAGCTCGGTGCCCTCGGGCAGGGTGGCGCCGTCACCGAGCCGTACCGTGACGCCCAGCGCCTCCAGTTCGGCGGCCTGTTCACGCGCGCGTGCGTCGTCGCCGTCGTTGACGACCGTGACGATCGCCCCGCGCGCGTGCAGCACCTTGGCCGCCGGGACACCGGAGACGCCGAGCCCGGCGACGGTGACGTGCTTGCCCTGCCAGTCGGTCACTTGGCCGCTGCCCATCCTGCGTAGAAGAGGCCGAGTCCGACAATCACACAGATGCCCTGGATGATCCAGAAGCGGACCACCACAAGGACCTCGGACCAGCCCTTGAGTTCGAAGTGGTGCTGGAGTGGCGCCATCCGGAAGACGCGCTTGCCGGTGAGCCGGAAGGAGCCGACCTGGATGACGACCGACATGGTGATGAGGACGAACAGACCGCCCATGATGGCGACGAGGAGCTCGGTGCGGGAGAGGATCGCCAGGCCCGTGAGGACACCGCCGAGCGCGAGCGAACCGGTGTCGCCCATGAAGATCTTGGCCGGCGAGGTGTTCCACCACAGGAAGCCGAGGCAGGAACCCATCAGCGCGGAGGCGATGACCGCGAGGTCCAGCGGATCGCGGACCGTGTAGCAGGCGTTGGGGTTGGTCAGGGTCATCGCGTTGGCGCAGGACTCCTGGAACTGCCAGACGCCGATGAACGTGTAGGCGCCGAAGACGAGTACGGAGGCGCCGGTGGCCAGACCGTCCAGACCGTCCGTCAGGTTCACGCCGTTGGACATCGCGAGGATCATGAACAGCGCCCAGACCACGAACAGCACCGGGCCGATGGTCCAGCCGAAGTCCGTGATGAAGGACAGCTTGGTGGACGCCGGCGTGTTGCCGATGGCGTCCGGGAACTGCAGCGAGAGCACCGCGAAGGAGATGCCGACGATCAGCTGCCCGGCCATCTTCGCCTTGGCCCGCAGACCGAGCGAACGCCGCTTGACGATCTTGATGTAGTCGTCCAGGAAGCCGACCAGGCCCATCCCGCACATGAGGCCGAGCACCAGCAAGCCCGAGTAGGTCGGGGCGTAGCCGGTGATCACCTTGGACAGGAAGTAGGCGGCGACCGTCGACAGGATGAAGGCGATACCGCCCATCGTCGGCGTACCGCGCTTGCTGGCGTGCTCGCGCGGGCCGTCGTCACGGATGTACTGGCCGTAGCCCTTGCGGGCGAGGAGCTTGATCAGCAGCGGAGTGCCGATCAGCGTCAGGAAGAGACCGATGACACCCGAGAAGAGGATCTGCTTCATCATCGGGCATCAACACCCTCGGCACCGGACTCCAGAAGCGCCTGCGCAACGCTCTCCAGGCCCACCGACCGTGACGCCTTCACGAGTACGACGTCCCCCGGGCGCAACTCGCTGCGCAACAGGTCGACCGCCGCCTGTGCGTCGGACACGTGCACCGACTCCTCACCCCACGAACCCTCGTTATATGCGCCCAGTTGCAGCCAGGAGGCTTCCACTCCCCCGACGGCGACGAGCTTGCCGACATTGAGCCGGACGGCGAGCCGTCCGACCGCGTCGTGCTCGGCGAGCGCCTCGTCCCCGAGTTCGGCCATCTTGCCGAGCACCGCCCACGTGCGTCCCCCCCTTGCCTGTGAGGCTGTGCCCATGGCCGCGAGCGCGCGCAGCGCGGCTCGCATGGACTCGGGGTTGGCGTTGTAGGCGTCGTTGACGATGGTCACGCCGTCCGGGCGCTCGGTGACCTCCATACGCCAGCGGGAGAGGGAGCCCGCCTCGGAGAGCGCGAGGGCGATCTCTTCCGCGGACATGCCCAGCTCATGGGCGACGGCGGCCGCGGCGAGCGCGTTCGACACGTGGTGCTCACCGTACAGGCGCATGGTCACATCGCTTGCACCGGAGGGTGTGTGAAGGCTGAACGCGGGCTGTCCCGTGTCCGTGAGTCGTACGTTCTCGGCCCGTACGTCCGCTTCGGCCGACTCTCCGAAAAGGACCACCTTCGCCTTGGTACGGGAGGCCATGGCCCGCACCAACGGGTCGTCCGCGTTGAGGATCGCGACCCCGCCGTCCTCGGCCGCGGGCAGCGCCTCCACCAACTCGCCCTTCGCCTGGGCGATCTGCTCCCGGCCGCCGAACTCGCCGATGTGGGCGGTGCCGACGTTGAGGACCAGGCCGACCTTCGGGGGCGTCAGATCGGTGAGGTAGCGGATGTGGCCGATGCCGCGGGCGCCCATCTCCAGCACCAGGAACTTGGTCTCCTCGGTGGCGGACAGGGCGGTCAGCGGCAGCCCGATCTCGTTGTTGAGCGAGCCGGGCGTGAAGACGGTCGGCGCCTTGGTGCGCAGCACCTGGGCGACGAGGTCCTTGGTACTGGTCTTGCCGGCCGAGCCGGTCAGCGCCACGAGGGTCGCGCCGAGCCGCCGTACAACATGACGTGCGAGGGCACCGAGGGCGGTCTGGACGTCGTCCACGACGATCGCGGGCACGCCGACGGGGCGCGACGCCAGGACGGCGACCGCGCCGGCGTCCACGACCTGCCGGGCGAAGTCGTGGCCGTCCACGCGCTCCCCCACGAAGGCGGCGAACAGGCTGCCCGGCCCCGCTTCGCGGGAGTCCCGGACGACCTCCCCGGTGACCTGGACGGACGGATCCGGTATGTCGTGCGTCTGCCCGCCGACGACTTCTGCGATCTCGGCGAGAGAGAGGGCGATCACAAGTTCATCCCCTGGGTCTTCTGGATTTTCATCCCTGGGTTTTCCGGATGGCTTCGCGGAGGACCTGGCGGTCGTCGAAGGGACGGATCACGCCGGCGATGTCCTGGCCCTGCTCGTGGCCCTTGCCGGCCACCAGCACGGTGTCGCCGGGGTGCGCGCGGGCGACGGCGGCCTCGATCGCGGCGGCCCGGTCCTCGAAGAGGAGCACCTCGCCGCGCTCGTGGGCGGGCACCGAGGCGGCACCTTCGAGCATGGTCGCGAGGATCGCGAGGGGGTCCTCGGAGCGGGGGTTGTCGGAGGTCAGTACGGCGATGTCGGCGAGCCGGGCCGCGGCGGCGCCCATCGGGGCCCGCTTGGTCCGGTCGCGGTCCCCGCCGCAGCCGAGGACGATGTGCAGCCGCCCCTTGGTGACCTTGCGCAGGGCCCTGAGGACCGACTCGACGGCATCCGTCTTGTGGGCGTAGTCGACGACCGCGAGGTAGGGCTGTCCGGCGTCCACGCGCTCCAGGCGGCCCGGGACGCCCGGCACGGCGGCGATGCCGTCGGCGGCGGACTGCGGGTCGAGTCCGGCGGCGGCGAGGGCGACGATCGCGGCGAGGGTGTTGGCCACGTTGAAGGGGCCCGGCAGCGGCGACTTGGCGGCGATCCGGACGTCCCCGGGCCCGATGACGGTGAACGTCGAGTCCATCGGGCCGATGTGGACGTCCGCGGCCCGCCAGTCGGCGTCGGGGTGACCCTCGGCGGAGTAGGTGACGACCGGTACGGAGGCCTCCCGGGCGAGCCGGCGGCCGTACTCGTCGTCGACGTTGACCACACCCCGTCTGCTGCGTTCCGGGGTGAACAGCTGCGCCTTGGCCCGGAAGTAGTCCTCCATGTCGGAGTGGAACTCCATGTGTTCCGGGCTGAGGTTGGTGAAGACGGCGATGTCGAAGACGCAGCCGTCGACCCGGCCGAGGACCAGGGCGTGGCTGGAGACCTCCATGGCGACCGCCTCGACCCCGCGCTCGCGCATCACCGCGAACAGGGCCTGGAGGTCGGTGGCCTCGGGGGTGGTGCGCTCGGACTTGATGCGCTCGTCGCCGATGCGCATCTCGACCGTGCCGATGAGACCGGTGCTGCGCGCGGCCTTGAGGCCGCCCTCGACCAGGTACGCCGTGGTGGTCTTCCCGGACGTGCCGGTGATGCCGATCTGGAGCAGGTCGCGGCCCGGGCGGCCGTAGATGGTGGCCGCCAGTTCGCCCATCCGCCCGCGCGGGTCGTCGACGACCAGGACCGGCAGGCCGGTCGCGGCGGCGCGCTCGGCGCCCGTCGGGTCGGTCAGCACGGCGACCGCGCCGAGGCCGGCGGCCTGGGCGGCGAAGTCGGCACCGTGCAGCCGGGCGCCCGGCAGGGCGGCGTACAGGTCGCCGGGGCGGACGGCGCGGGAGTCATGGGTGATGCCCGTGACGTCGACCGTGTTCTGCGCGGGTTCCGGCTCGGCGGCACCCAGCTGACCGGCGAGCTCCGCGAGGGGTGTTGCGGAGACCTGAACCGGCCTGGGCGGCCCCGGATATGTCACGGAAGCGCCCTTCTGGGTGGTTTGGGACTGATCAGCGTGTGGCACGGCGGTGAGCGTACCGGGCGCACCCGCCTGCGAGCTAAAAAGGGGCCCGCGCGCAGCGCGGTCCTGCAAGGGTGGTGGCGGGCTGGGGGCACCTCCCAGCGGTAGCTGGGGGAGGGCGGGCGAGGGGCGCGGCATCCCGTGGTTCCCGGGATCGGGGGTGATCGTTGTCACGAGCTCGTTCCTGGTGGTCTGTGCGAGGTGCTGAGGCGCTGATCAGGGTTTGTAGTCGACGGGCAGGTCGGCCGCCCTGGCGCCGGTCGGTGGGATCTGCAGGGTCTTGAGGGCGAACTCCATCACCTGCTTGTAGATCGGGCCGCAGATCTGGCCGCCGAAGTAGCTGCCGGCGGTGGCGTTCTGGATGGCGCAGTAGACGGTGATGCGGGGCTTGTCGGCGGGGGCGAACCCGGCGAACGACGAGGTGTAGCCGCGGTACCTGCCGGTGGCCGGATCCACTCGGTTGGCGGTGCCGGTCTTACCCGCGACGTTGTAGCCGGGAATGGCCGCCTTGGCGCCGGTGCCCTGCTCGTCGTCCACGACGGACTCCAGCATCTCGGCCAGGGTCTTGGCCGTCTTCTGGCTGATCACGCGGGTCTTCTTCGGCTGGGCGGCCGGGGTGAAGCGGCCGTCGGCGCCCTTGGCGCCGCGCACCAGGGTCGGCTCGACGCGGACCCCGCCGTTGGCGATCGTCGAGTAGACGGAGGCAGCCTGCATGGCGTTGATGGAGAAGCCCTGACCGAAAGGAATGGTGTACTGCTGCGAGGTCGACCACTTGTTCGGGGCGGCCAGAATGCCCTTGGTCTCGCCGGGGAAGTCGAGCCCGGAGTAGCTGCCGATGCCGAACTTGCGCAGGTACGAGTAGAGGACCTGGTTGGCCTGTTCCTGGGTCTTGCCGAGCTGGCCGGTGGCGAGGATGGTGCCGATGTTGCTGGACTTGGCGAGCACGCCGTTGAGCGTGAGGTACCAGGTGGCGTGGTCGACGTCGTCCTTGAAGAGCCGGTCGCCGCGGTGCAGCCGGTTGGGCACCACCACGTGCGTGAGCGGGGTGGCGGCGTTCTCCTCCAGGACGGCCGCCATCGACATCACCTTGGCGGTGGAACCGGGCTCGTAGGCGTCCTGGACGGCCGCGTTGCCCATCGCGTCGGCGTCGGCCGTCGACAGGTCGTTCGGGTCGAAGCCGGGCGAGTTGGCCATCGCCAGGATCTGCCCGGTCCGGGTGTCCTGGACGACCACGTAACCGCGGTCCGCCTTGGACTTCTTCACCTGCTCGGTGATGGCGTTCTGCGCGGCCCACTGGATGTCCCGGTCGATGGTCAGCTCGACGTCGGAGCCGGGCACCGCCGGGGTCTCGGTGGAACCCGCTGTGGGCACCTCACGGCCGCCCGACTGGGCGTAGCGGATCTTGCCGTCCTTGCCGGTCAGCTCCTTGTCGAGCTGCTGCTCGACGCCGCCGCCGCCCCTGCCGTCGGCGTTGACCCAGCCCAGTATCCCGGCGGCCAGGTCGCCGTTCGGGTACACGCGCTGACTGCTCGGGTCGGCGAAGACGCCGGCCAGCACGTTGACGGTGTTCTTGTCGGTCTCCGACTTGGTGGTCAGGGCGGCCTTCAGGTCCTTGATCTGCTTCCAGACCTGCGGGGTCTGCCGGGTGGCGAGCCGGACGTAGCGCAGTTCCTTGTTGGCCGGCCGCAGCAGCTTGACGAGGTCGGCCTGGTTCTTGCCGAGGATCGGGGCGAGCAGCGCGGCGGCCTGCTCGGGTCCGTCGCCCACCTTGAGCTGCTTGCCGGTGAACATCGTGGGATCGGCGGTGATGTCGTACGCGTCCTCGCTGATCGCCAGGGCCACGCCGTTGCGGTCGGTGATGCCGCCGCGCTCGGCTGCCAGGGTGTGCACGACGTACCGGTTCTGCTCGGCCTTCGCCGCGTACGCGCTGGCGTCGACGGCCTGCACCTGGAGCAGGCGGCCGACGAAGACCATCAGCACCAGGGTCAGGGCGAGGCCGACCATGCGCAGCCGGGGGCGGGGGCTGCCGAGCCGCAGGGGGGGTGCGGCCGGGGGGCGCGGTCCGCTCGGGCGGCGGACCGGGCGCGCGCCGGGACCGGGGGCGGACCGGCTCCGGACTGCACCCCTGGGGTCCCGGGGGCGGGGCGGCTTGGCGGGGCCGGGCACGCGGCGGCGCGGCGGCTGCCTGTTTCCAGAAGTGTCTGGCACTTCCGTCACCTGCCGGGGGTCGTGGTCGGGGGCGTTCCGGGCGTGAGGGCCGGGGCGGGGGTCGGCTCGGACGGCGTCACCGGCGCGGAGGCCGCCGGTGCCGTCACCGACGCGGAGCCGGCGGGCGTCGGGGCGGGTCCGGTGGCGGACGGCGTGCCGAGCGCCTCGGGGGCGGGCGGCGCGGTGGTCTGCCGGAGGGCGGCAGGGCTGGGGACGCCCTTCACGGTGCCGTCCGGGCCGAGGAAGACCGGGTCGCCGCCGGGGACCATGCCGAGCTCGCGGGCGCGGCGCTGGAGGGCGTCGGGAGCGGAGTAGGCGTCGATGTCCCGCTGCAGCGCCTGTTCCTCGTCGGTGAGGTTCTTCGTCTGCTTCTGCAGGTCGTCGAGTTTGAACGAGCCCTCGCTGAGCGCCGAGTTCAGCACCAGCAGGCCGATCAGGCCGCCGCCGAGGAGCAGGACGACGAGCAGGACGAACGGGGTGCGGGCGGCCTGGTGGGCACGGCCGGCCGGAAAGAGCCGGGCGAGCCGGGCCGCCCGCCCCCGCAGCTCGGGTTTCCTACTCACGTGTCCTCCGGTGGGTCCGCGAACCCCGCTCGCTCACTCGGCTTCCTCCCTGATGCGCTGGGCTCCCCGAAGACGCGCCGGAGCGGCCCGGCGGTTCTCGGCGACCTCTTCCTCGGTGGGAAGTTCGGCACCGCGCGTGAGCAGCTTGAGCCGGGGCTGGTACTGCTCGGGCACGACCGGCAGCCCGGGCGGCGCGGTGGTGGCGGCGCCGGCCGCGAACACCTGCTTGACGAGGCGGTCCTCGAGCGAGTGGTACGACAGTACGGCGATCCGGCCGCCGACCGCGAGGGCCTTCACGGCGGCCGGGATCGCCCTTTCCAGGACCGCGAGTTCGCCGTTGACCTCGATGCGCAGCGCCTGGAAGGTGCGCTTGGCCGGGTTGCCGCCGGTGCGCTTGGCGGCCTGCGGCAGCGCGTCCCGGATCAGCTCGACGAGCCGGGCGCTGTTGGTGAACGGCTCCTTCGCGCGCTCCCGGACGATCGCCGAGACGATCCGCTTGGCCTGCTTCTCCTCGCCGTACTGGAACAGGACGCGGACGAGATCGCCGGCCGGGTAGGTGTTGAGGACCTCGGCGGCGCTGATGCCGGTCGTCTGGTCCATGCGCATGTCCAGGGGCGCGTCCTGGGCGTAGGCGAAGCCCCGGCCGGCCTCGTCGAGTTGCATGGAGGAGACGCCGAGATCGAAGAGCACGCCCTGCACGCGCGCGATGCCGAGGCGTTCGAGTACGGCGGGGAGCTCGTCGTAGACGGCGTGCACCAGGGTGGCGCGGTCGCCGAAGGGGGCGAGCCGCTCGCCGGACAGGCGCAGGGCCTCCTTGTCGCGGTCCAGGGCGACCAGGCGGGCCTCGGGGAAACGGGTCAGCAGCGCCTCGCTGTGGCCGCCGAGGCCGAGGGTGCAGTCGACGACCACGCTGCCCGGCCGCTCCAGGGCGGGTGCCAGCAGATCCAGGCACCGCTGGAGCATCACCGGGACGTGTCGACTCTGGCTCAAGGGGGCCTCTCAGGTCCGGCACGGGGGACGCACCGCCGGGTCCCCGCCCGCTCGGTACGCGCACCGCGCACGTGGGGAGACGGTCCGGGCACCGTGCCGGGGTCTCCAGGGGATTTCACCAGCGGGGAGAGTCTCGCCTCCCGCTTCGCGTCACTTTAGTCCACCGTGTCGCGCGGTCAATCAACCGGCCTGCGCGGCGCGTACGGCGTCCGGGCCGGGGCGGGGATTCATCGGGAATCACCCGTGCGGCCCTGGTTTGCCCTCCGTGTGGGTTAGCTCACAACAAGCCACGATGACGTTCTTTGTCCCCTCTCACAGGAGGCCGTGACCACGCGTGACCAGTAACGTCATGACTATGACGACTTCCGCAGCAGTTCCCACTGGATCCGAAGGCGCCATAACCACGGACGGCACCGTGACGGATCGCCTGGTCGACGCCAACCGGACCTACGCGTCCGCCTTCACCGACCCCGGCATGGACGCCCGGCCCGTGCTGCACGTGGCCGTGGTGGCCTGCATGGACGCCCGCCTCGACCTGCACAAGGCGCTCGGCCTGCAGCTCGGCGACTGCCACACCATCCGCAACGCCGGCGGCGTGGTCACCGACGACGTGATCCGCTCCCTCACCATCAGCCAGCGCAAGCTCGGCACCCGCAGCATCGTGCTGATCCACCACACCGGCTGCGGCCTGGAGGCCCTCACCGAGGACTTCCGCACCGAGCTGGAGATGGAGGTCGGCCAGCGCCCGGCCTGGGCGGTGGAGTCCTTCCGGGACGTCGACCAGGACGTCCGGCAGTCCATGCAGCGGGTGCGCACCTCGCCGTTCCTGCAGTACACCGACGACGTGCGCGGCTTCGTCTTCGACGTCCGCACCGGCCTCCTCCGCGAGATCGACCCGGCCTGACCGGATCCCCGCGCCCGGCTGCCCGCACCACATGCAGCCGGGCCCGCCTCCTCTTTCCCCGCCCTGCCCCGCCCTTCCCCGCGCCGACGCGACGCTTCGGCCCGCCGAGCAGACCGCGCACCCCGGAACGGGCCCGCCTCAGGCTGTCGGCCCGCTGTCGAATAGGCGGTCGAAAGGCCGCAAGACCGACATACTGCGGGCAGTTGTCCACAGGCGAGTGACACGAATCGGTAACGGCAGCAAGAATGCGGTGTGAGACGTCGCGCGGAACCATTCACGCGTGGTGTCCGTGATTCGGGGTGGGCCGGTTGTGCGAGACGACGCGCCGGCCGGGCAATAACGGGCCGAGGAGGGCCGGGTGACGACCTATGACGATCGAGCGAGCCTCACTGATCTGACCGCCACTGTGGAGCGGGTCCGCAGTTCGGTGGAGGGTGTGATCGAGGGCAAGCCCGAGGTCGTACGGCTTTCGCTGACCGTGCTGCTCGCCGAGGGACATCTTCTGATCGAGGACGTCCCGGGCGTGGGCAAGACGATGCTGGCGAAGGCGTTGGCGCGGTCCATCGACTGCACGGTGCGGCGTATCCAGTTCACGCCCGACCTGCTGCCGTCGGACATCACCGGCGTGTCCATCTGGGACCAGCAGCGCCGGGACTTCGAGTTCAAGCCGGGTGCGATCTTCGCGCAGATCGTGATCGGCGACGAGATCAACCGCGCCTCGCCCAAGACCCAGTCGGCGCTGCTGGAGTCGATGGAGGAGCGGCAGGTCACCATCGACGGGCAGACCTACGAACTGCCCAGTCCGTTCATGGTGGTGGCGACCCAGAACCCGGTCGAGATGGAGGGCACCTACCCGCTGCCCGAGGCCCAGCGCGACCGCTTCATGGCCCGCGTCTCGGTGGGCTACCCCAGTGTCGAGGCCGAGTTGCAGATGCTCGACATCCACGGCGCGGTCAACCCTCTCGACGACCTCCAGCCGGTGGCGCACGCCCATGACGTCGTGAAGCTGATCGAGGCCGTGCGCGGGGTCCATGTCGCCGAGCCGGTCCGCCGGTACGCGGTGGACCTGGTCGCCGCCACCCGTACCCACCCCGACCTCAGACTCGGCGCCTCCCCGCGCGCGACGCTGCACCTGCTGCGCGCGGCGAAGGCGTCCGCGGCCCTGAGCGGCCGGGAGTACGCGCTGCCGGACGACGTGCAGGCGCTCGCCGTGGCGGTCCTGGCGCACCGGCTGCTGCCCACCGCCCAGGCCCAGCTCAACCGGCGCACCGCGGAGCAGGTCGTGCAGGAGATCCTGCAGTCCACCCCGGTCCCCGCCGCCCCCCAGCAGCAGACCGGCTTCGGCGGTCTGGGCCGCGGCGTGCCGGCGTACCCCCAGCAGCCCCCGCGGAGTCTGTGATGGGCACCCCGGCGGAGGCCGGCCGCGAGGAGACGGGCGGGATCCGCACGGCCCTGGCCGGGCTGACCACCCGCGGCCGGTCCTTCCTCGCGGCCGGCATCGCGGCGGTGATCTGCGCGTACATCCTCGGCCAGGCCGACCTGCGCCGGGTCGGGCTGCTGCTCGCGGTGTTGCCGCTGATCTGCGCGGCCGTGCTCTACCGCACCCGCTACCGGGTGGCGGGCAGCCGCCGGCTCTCCCCCGCGCGGGTGCCGGCCGGCAGCGAGGCCCGGGTCCATCTGCGGATGGACAACGTCTCACGGCTGCCCACCGGCCTGCTGATGCTCCAGGACCGGGTGCCCTACGTCCTCGGCCCGCGCCCCCGCTTCGTCCTGGACCGGGTGGAGCCGGGCGGCCGCCGCGAGGTGTCCTACCGGGTCCGCTCGGACCTGCGCGGCCGCTATCCGCTGGGCCCGCTCCAGCTGCGCCTGACCGACCCGTTCGGCATGTGCGAACTGACCCGCTCCTTCTCGACGTTCGACACCCTGACGGTCATCCCGAAGGTCGAGCCGCTGCCGCCGATCCGGCTCAGCGGCGAGGCGAAGGGGTACGGCGACGGGCGGCAGCGTTCGCTGGCCCTGGCCGGCGAGGACGACGTGATCCCGCGCGGCTACCGCTACGGCGACGACCTGCGCCGGGTGCACTGGCGCTCCACCGCCCGCTACGGCGAGCTGATGGTGCGCCGCGAGGAGCAGCCGCAGCGCGCCCGCTGCACGGTGCTCCTCGACACCCGGGGCGGCGCCTACGAAGGAGCGGGCCCCGACTCGGCGTTCGAATGGGCGGTGTCCGGTGCCGCCTCGGTCCTGGTCCACATGCTCGAACGCAACTTCTCGGTCCGGCTGTTGACGGACACCGGCAACTCGGTGCCCGGCGAGGGCGCCGACGGTTTCGCGGGCACCGGCCAGGAGTCGGCGGAGGCGGCCGGGCTGATGATGGACACCCTGGCGGTGATCGACCACTCGGACGGCACGGGCCTGTCCCGGGCCTACGACGTGCTGCGCGGCGGGAACGAGGGGCTGCTGGTGGCCTTCCTGGGCGACCTCGACGAGGAACAGGCGACAGTGGCCGTGAAGATGCGCCAGCGCAGCGGCGGCGCCGTGGCCTTCGTGCTGGACCCGGACACCTGGGTCAGGGAGCCGACCGACGTGCCCGCCCCCGGCAACGCGCACGAGGAGCGGCTGCGGATGCTGCGCGAGTCGGGCTGGACGGCCGTCAGCGTGCCACGCGGCGCCTCGGTGGCCGAGCTGTGGCGGCAGGCCGACCGGGAGCGCGCCGGGCTGGCCGCGCTGGGCGGGGAGGCACGGCGATGAGCGGACGGGCCCGGCTCGCCCTCACCGCGGCGGCGGCGACGCTGATGGCCTCCTGCGCCCTGCTGCCGCTGGTCTCCCCGGTGACCTGGCTGTTCCAGGCGGCGTTCCTGCTGGCGGTCCAGACGGGCGTGGGTGCGGCCGCCCGGCGGGTGCCGCTGGCCCGGTCGCTGACCGTGGCCGCGCAGGCCCTGGCCACCCTGCTGATGCTGACCGTGGTCTTCGCCCGGAGTCACGCGATCGCCGGGCTGATCCCCGGCCCGGACACCTTCCGGTACCTCGGCGACCTGCTGCAGCAGGGCTCGGACGACGTCAGCCGGTACGCGATACCCGCGCCGCTGACGCCCGGCATCCGGCTGATGGTGATCGGCGGGGTGCTGGTCGTCGGGCTGGTCGTGGACACCCTCGCCGTGACCTTCCGCAGCGCGGCCCCGGCCGGGCTGCCGCTGCTCGCGCTGTACTCGGTGGCGGCGGGGCTCTCCGACGGGCCGACCGACTGGCTGTGGTTCCTGGTGGCGGCGGCCGGCTATCTGATGCTGCTGCTCGCCGAGGGCCGGGACCGGCTCTCCCAGTGGGGCCGGGTGTTCGGCGGGGCCGCGCGCGCCCCGGGCGGCCAGGAGAGCGGTGCGGTGGCCCCGGTGCGCACCGGGCGCCGGATCGGTTTCGCCGTGCTGGGCGTCGCCCTGTTCGTGCCGTTCGCGATGCCCTCGATCCAGGGCGGCCTGCTGGACGGCGCCGGCACCGGTGTCGGCGTGGGCAACGGGAACGGCGGCACGATCTCCGCGGTCAACCCGCTGGTGTCGCTGCGGGACAGCCTCAACGTGGACGAGGACCGCCAGGTGCTGTCCGTGCGGACCAGCAACGACGACGTCTCCGACCTGTACCTGCGGATCGTCTCCCTGGACGACTTCGACGGCACCACCTGGAAGCCTGCCCAGCGGCACATCACCAGCGTGCCGGGCACGTTCCCGACCCCGGCCGGCCTGGGCGCCGACGTCAGGCGGACGACGGTGAAGTCGACGATCGCGGCCGCCGACTGGTACGCCCAGGACTGGCTGCCGATGCCGTACCCGCCGAGCGGGGTGAAGGTGGCCGGCACCTGGCGCTACGAGCCGGTCGGGATGACCCTCGTCGGCGACCACGGGCAGAACACGCGCGGTGAGACCTACCAGGTCACCAGCCTGGACGTGCAGCCGACGGCGGAGCAGCTGGCCGCCGCGCCGGAGCCGTCGGCGGCCATGAAGAAGGAGTACACCCAGGTGCCCTCCTCGCTGCCGTCGGTGGTGGCGCAGACGGCGAAGGAGGTCACCGCGGGCTCGGCGAACCACTACGAGGAGGCGGTCAAGCTCCAGGACTACTTCGCGGTGACGGGCGGCTTCCAGTACGACACCCAGGTGGAGGTCGGCCGGGGCGAGGGCGCGATCGCGAACTTCCTGAAGCAGAAGCGCGGTTTCTGTGTGCACTTCTCCTTCGCGATGGCCGCGATGGCCCGGACGCTGGGCATCCCGGCCCGGGTCGCGGTGGGCTTCGCACCGGGCACCCCGCAGGCCGACGGCACGGTGTCGGTGGGCCTGAAGGACGCGCACGCCTGGCCGGAGCTGTACTTCGAGGGCGTGGGCTGGACCCGCTTCGAGCCGACCCCGACCCGGGGCACGACCCCGTCGTACACGGTGTCGCAGACGCCCGGCTCCTCGTTGCCGGACGAGACCCTGCCCTCCAAGGGCACCTCGGCCGCGCCCTCGGCCTCGGCCTCGCAGAGCGAGAGCTGCACGCCGCAGCTGCGCAGGCAGGACGCCTGCGCCAGCCCGTCCGCGGCGGCCGCGGTGCCGAGCGGCGACGGCGGGCCGCCGTGGTGGCAGCTGGCCCTGTGGGCGCTCGGCGGTCTCGCGGTACTGGCGGTGCCGCTGTCGCCGATGCTGTACCGGCAGCGGGCACGGGCGCGCCGGCTCGGGGCGCACGACCGTACGCCCCAGGGTGTGGCGGCGCACACGCTGGCGGTCTGGCTGGAACTGACCGACACCGCCTGGGACTTCGGCATCCTGCCGGACGAGTCGCAGACCCCGCGTAACGCGGCCGCCCGGATCGTCCGGCTCGGCCGTCTCGATCCGGCCACCGCGGCCTCGGTGCACCGGGTGGCGGACGCGGTCGAACAGGTGCTGTACGCGCCACGGCCGCGGCCGGCGGCGGGCCTCGCGGACGACGTCCGCCGGGTGACGGCCGCGTTCAACGGCACGGTCGGTGTGCCCGCGCGCCTGCGGGCGCTGTTCGCTCCGCGGTCCAGCGTGCGCGCGGTGTGGGCGGCGTCGGCAGCCCGGTCCCGGCTGCGGGATCGGCTGGCCGCGGCCAGGCCGACCCTGCGAAAGCCGTCGGAGCAGGAGGGCTGACGGGGGGGGCTGGCGCGCGGGGGGTCGGGTCGCTTACCGGCGCTTGCAGGGTGCCTCCCCCACCGGCCCGCAGTGACTCACGGCCCGCAGCAAGGTGTCCTCGGCTCCGGCCGACCGAACAAGGCCTGAGGGGTGACCACCAGCCGATGGTCACCCCTCAGTCACGCTCTGTCTAGCCCGTCGGCCCCTCCGGCGAAGCCGTCAGCGGCCCTGTTCGTCGCGGCGGCGCTGCCACCGCTCCTCGATGCGGTCCATCATGGAACGCTTCGGCCGGCCCTGGCGGCGGGCCTGCGGGCCTGCGGGCTGCTCGCCGGGCTTGGGGGCCTTGCGCCAGCCGGTGACGGCGAGGACCGCGCAGCCCAGCATGACGAGGAATCCCACCACGCTGACCCAGACCTGCTGGACGACCATTCCGGCGATGAGGAGCGCGATACCCACGAGGAAGCCGGCCACCGCCTGGTAGACCCGGCGCCGGGTGTACGTCCGCAGGCCGCTTCCCTCAAGCGCTGTCGCGAACTTGGGGTCTTCGGCGTACAGCGCTCGCTCCATCTGCTCAAGCATTCGCTGCTCGTGCTCCGAGAGCGGCACGGCGTCCTCCTCATCGTGCAGTCGCCGGGGCGACCCGGGGGGTCCCTTCAGGATAGGCAGGGAATCGCCCCCGTGAAACCCGCCCCTCTAGGCCAATTGGCCAACCGGAACCCGCCATGGCAGTCCCGGCTCGCTGAGGCTTCCATTCCCCGGCGGCCGACCCGTCATGCCGGGTTGGTCTCCCTCGATCATACGGCGCAAACCCCTCGATCGGGGGGCCTGTGGCGTACTCCATCCGCTGTCGAGCCCCTGATCAGGGGGCTCGTCTCAGGAGAATCTCAGACCTCTGCGGCACCCGGTGTCTCGCCGAGCACGTGCAGCTGGGTGGCGACGGCGTGGAAGGCGGGGAGCTCGGCCGCGGCGGCCTCCAGCTTGAGCAGGGCGTCCAGGGCGCCCGGCTCGGTGTCCACCAGGACCCCGGGGACCAGGTCGGCGAAGACCCGCACACCGTGCACGGCGGTCACGGCCAGGCCCGCACCCTCGACCAGGCCGGTGAGCTGCTCGGCGGTGAAGCGGCGCGGCATCGGGTCGCCGCTGCCCCAGCGCCCGTCGGGGTCCTCCAGCGCCTGCTTGGCCTCCGTGAAGTGCCCGGCGAGGGCGCGGGCGATCACGGCCCCGCCGAGCCCGGCGGCGAGCAGGCTGAGGACGCCCTCGGTGCGCAGCGCGGCCACCGTGTTGCGCACGCCCTCGGCCGGGTCGTCGACGTGCTCCAGGACGCCGTGGCAGAGGACCACGTCATGGGCGCCGCGCTCGACCACGTCGAACAGGCCGAGGACGTCACCCTGGACGCCCTTGACCCGGTCGGCCACGCCGGCCTCGGCGGCCCGGCGCTCCAGCGCGAACAACGCGTTCGGGCTGGGGTCGACGACGGTGACGCGGTGGCCGAGGCGGGCCAGGGGGACGGCGAAGTTGCCGCTGCCGCCGCCGGTGTCCAGGACGTCCAGCGCGTCCCGGCCGGTGGCCTTGACCCGGCGGTCGAGGGCGTCCTGAAGAACCTCCCAGACCACGGCGGTACGGAGAGAAGCGCGGGGTCGAGTGGGGTCCGGCACGGCAGTTGACTCCTCGGCGCGGCACCGCCTGTTGCCCGGCGGCGCGAACTCGGTGCCTTCCCGGGCCCGGGATGCGGGAGGAGGGAAGGCTTCAGGCGCTCTCCACCCTATTGCCTCCGCCGCCCGATGCCTTCGCCGCCTTGCCTGGTCATCCCGCGTCGGGCAGCTCCCTTCCCGGGGCACCGGCCGGCCGCTCCCCGTCCTGCCGGCGCGGCTGCGGCAGGACCGGCTGGAGGACGAGCATCCGCTCGACGATCCGGAGGAACATCGCCACGTCCCGTATCAGGTCGTCGGCGTCCCGGCGGCCCGCCGCGCCCTGGATGCCGGCCTCGGCGCGGGCCCGGCGGGCGGCGCCGGAGGCGAACAGGGCACTCCACTCGGTGAGCTCGGGCGCGACCTCGGGGAGCACCTCCCAGGCACTGCGGATCCGCGCCCGGCGCCGGGGTGAGGTCTCGGGGCGGGCGCGGGCGGCGAGCACGGCCGCGGCGGTGCGCAGGGCGGCCAGGTGGGCTGTCGCGTAGCGCTCGTTGGGGGTGTCGAGCAGTTCGGCCTCGTCCAGTGCGGCGCGGGCCTGGGTGAGCAGGTCGAGGGCGGCGGGCGGGGCCGTGGCCCGGCGGAGCACGGGGTGCACATCGCTCGCCGGGCCGGTCAGTGAGGGGGCAGGGCCGGTGGCGCGGCGCCGGTGGGCGGCGGACGCTGACGAGTTGGCCATGACGAACCTCCTGTCGTCTGAGTGACGGCGCCCTCACACGGGGTGCCGTATGTGCCCATCGTGGGGTATGGCACTGACAGTCCGTTCTGACCTGGGGTTTTGCTTCGATCGTAGGTTCGGAGTAGTTTTTGCACTGACCAGTCAGTTCAAAAGAATGCCCGCTTCCGAAGAGAATGCAGGGGGGAACCTGTGCACGGCGTACCTGTCACGGCCGAGCGCCTCGGGCTCAAGGGGCCGCGGGGCTGGGCGTTCCGGGGGATCTCCCTGGACGCCGGGCCCGGCGCGCTGATCGCGGTGGAGGGGCCGTCCGGTTCCGGCCGCACCTGTCTGCTGCTCGCGCTCACCGGCCGGATGAAGGCCACCGAGGGCACCGCGACGGTCGGCGCGGCCCGGCTGCCCAAGCAGCTCGCGGCGGTACGGCGGGTCAGCGCGGTGGCCAACGTGGCCGGGGTCACCGACCTCGAACCCGCCCTGACCGTCGGCGAGCACCTGCGCGAACGGGCCCTGCTGCAACGCCGGTTCGGCGACTCCCTGCGCGATCTGGTGCGGCCGCGCACCGAGCGCAGGGCGCGGGCACAGCACCGGATCGACGACGCCCTGGCCGCCGCCGGGCTCGACCTGGAGTCGCTGCCCAAGGGCGCCCGGACCGCCGTACGGGATCTGGAGCGGATCGAGGCGCTGCGGCTGTCCGTGGCGCTGGCGCTGGTCGGGAAGCCGCGGCTGCTGGCCGTGGACGACGCGGACCTGAAGCTGTCGGAGTCCGAACGGGACCAGGTGCGGGCGCTGTTGGCGTCCATCGCCGAGGCCGGGACGACGGTGGTGGCGGTGTGCGGACAGGCGATGACGGGGGCCGTCGTCGTGCGCACCGGAAGCACCGGGGCGACGGAGACCTCCGAAGAGTCGGAAGCGTCGGAAGAGTCGGAAGACGAGGAGGCCGGCGATGCGCTCGCCGCGACTGGCCGCGCTTGAGCTCAGGCGCTTCGGACGGGGGAAGCTGCCCCGTGCCGCCCTGGTGGCCCTGCTGGTGCTGCCGCTGCTGTACGGCGCGCTGTACCTGTGGTCGTTCTGGGATCCCTACGGCCGCCTCGACCGCGTCCCCGTGGCGCTCGTCAACGACGACAAGGGGGCGACCGCGAGCGGGAAGCGGGTCACCGCGGGCGACGACATCGTGGCCGGGCTCAGGGACAGCAAGAGCTTCGACTGGCACGAGGTGAGCGCCGCCGAGGCCCGCCGGGGCGTCGAGGACGGCACGTACTACCTGTCGCTGACCGTGCCTGCCGACTTCAGCGCGCGCATCGCCTCCAGCGCGGGCGACTCCCCGCAGACCGGCGCGCTCCAGGTGCGCACGAACGACGCGAACAACTACATCGTCGGGCAGATCTCCCGCACGGTCTTCAACGAGGTGCGCTCGGCCGCGTCCACCAAGGCGTCCCGGTCCTTCCTGGACCGGATCTTCGTCTCGTTCGCCGACATCCACGGGCAGACCGTGAAGGCCGCCGACGGCGCCGACACCCTCGCCGGCGGCATCGGGAAGGCCGAGAAGGGGTCGAAGGACCTGGCGAACGGCCTGACGGACGCCAGGACCGGCAGCGCGAAGCTCGCCAAGGGGATCCGGAAGCTGGACACGGGCGCGGGCACGCTGGAGGACGGCTCGCGGCAGGTCGCCGACGGCACCCAGGCTTTGGCGGACCGGGTCGACGGGGTCTACGGCAAGGTCGGCCCGTACCTGGCGCAGAACGAGAAGACCATCGGTGACACCGCCCGGCTGGTCGCCGACTCGGCACAGACCGTCCGCGACAACCTGGGCGTCCTGGTGAAGACCGCTCCGGCGGCCGCGAAGACCGCCCACGCGGCCGCCGAGACCCTGGACCAGGTCTACGCGGCGCGCTGCTCGGCGGACCTGCTGACCGACCCGGTCTGCCCCGACCTGAAGAAGGCCAGGGACGCGGCCGACGACGTGGCCGCCGTCGCCGACGACCTGAACACGCTGATCGCCGACCAGAACGGCGACCTGAAGACGCTCGACGCGAACCTCGGCACGCTCCAGACCCAGGCGCGGGCCCTCGCCGACCGCGCCCCGCACCTCGCCGAGGACGTCGCCGACGCCGTCAAGAAGATCGACAGGCTGAACGAGGGCGCGGCTCGGGTGGCCGCGGGCGCCGCGAAGCTGCACACCGGACTCGGCACGGCCGTCACCGGCGCCACCGGCCTCGACAGCGGCCTCGGCAGGCTCGAGTCCGGCGCCTACGACCTCGACGGCGGGATGTACAAGCTCGCCGACGGGTCCAACACGCTCGCCGGCGGCCTGCACGACGGCGCGGCGAAGATCCCCGACTACGACAAGCAGGACCGCGACGAGCGCACCGGGGTGATGGCCGACCCGGTCCAGCTCGCCTCGCACGACCTGCACAAGGCGCCCAACTACGGCACCGGGTTCGCCCCGTACTTCATCCCGCTCTCCCTGTGGGTCGGCGCGATGGTGGCCTACATGCTGATCCAGCCGCTCAACCGGCGTGCCCTGGCGGCCGGTTCGGCGGCCTGGCGGATCGCGCTGGCGGGCTGGCTGCCGGTGGTCGCGGTCGGGGTGCTGCAGACGGCCGCGCTGATGGCCGTACTGCACTGGGCGATCGGCCTGGAGATGGTCCGCGCGGCCGGGACGGTCGGGTTCCTGTTCCTGGTGGCGGCCTGCTTCGCGGCGATCGTGCAGTGGCTGAACGCGCGCTTCGGGGCGGCGGGACGGATCCTCGTCCTCGCCCTGCTGATGCTCCAGCTCACCTCGGCGGGCGGCACCTATCCCGTGCAGACCAGCCCGGGCTTCTTCAACGCGATCCACCCGTTCCTGCCGATGAGCTATGTCGTGTCGGCGCTGCGGCGGCTGATCACGGGCGGCGGTCTGGGACCGGTGTGGCAGGCCTGTGCCGTCCTGGTGGCCTTCACGGCGGGTGCCCTGGCGCTCACCGCGCTCTCGGCCCGGCGCCGCCAGGTGTGGACGCTGGACCGCCTGCATCCCGAGCTGAGCCTGTGAGGCATCGATGACCTCTTCTTCCGTGCCCGCGGGGGCCGCCGTTCCTGTGAGAATCAGGACCATGGAAAGCAGCAGCACCACGGGCGGCAGCACACGCCGTGAGGCCACCCGGCAGAAGCTCTACGAGGCCGCCGTCACGCTCATCGCCGAGCAGGGTTTCTCGGCCACCACGGTGGACGAGATCGCCGAACGGGCAGGCGTCGCGAAGGGCACGGTCTACTACAACTTCGCGAGCAAGTCGGTCCTCTTCGAGGAGCTGCTGCGGCACGGCGTGGGCCTGCTCACCGCCTCCCTGAAGGACGCCGCCGAGCAGACCGCGCGGGAGGGCGGCAGCCGGGTCGACGCGCTGGACGCGATGGTCCGCGCGGGCCTCGTCTTCATCGACCGCTACCCGGCCTTCACCCAGCTCTACGTCGCGGAGCTGTGGCGCACCAACCGGGCCTGGCAGTCGACGCTGATGGTGGTCCGGCAGCAGGCCGTCGCGGTCGTCGAGGGCGTGCTGCGCGAGGGCGTGGAGAACGGCGAGTTCAGCGACGAGATCGACGTCCAGCTGACGGCGGCCGCACTGGTCGGGATGGTGCTGGTGGCCGCGCTGGACTGGAAGTCCTTCCAGCCGGAGCGCTCCCTGGACGACGTCCACGCGGCGCTGTCCCGGCTCCTGCAGGGGCGGGTGAGCGGGAAGGGTTGAGCCCTTCCGGGACCGGCACGCGCGCGTGGGCGTGCGAAAGCGCCGGCCGCCGGCGGCCGCGTCCCCCGCGGGCCGCCGTCGGACCGGCGCCTTCCGTGCTCCCCCGTGCTCCCCCGGTTTCCCGTCGTCCCCCGGGTCCCCTCTCCCCCGTGTCTCGCTTCCGCCGACGCGAATCGGCGGAAGGAGCGGTCAAGGGCGAAGGTGCCGTTCCGCCGCCCCGTGTCGGCGGTGCCGGGCCCCGCGCCCCTTTCCGTGCCTCCACTCTCTCGTTCACGCAGGTCGCGGCCCATCCGCGCGCGTACTCAACTCGCCTCCTAGGTACGTGTACTCAGGTCTGCGCACCAAGGCCCAGGACGCACGGCCGCCGACTGGTTACGATCGCGTCCGTGTCGGTACTCCCCTTGGTCTTCACCAGCGGCTGGGCCAGCGGAATCAACGCCTACGCGGTGGTGCTGCTGCTCGGCCTCTTCGGCGCGACGGGCCTGAGCGACGACGTCCCCGAGACGCTGCAGCGCCCCGAGGTGCTGATCGTCGCGGGTGTGCTGTTCCTGTGCGAGGCGGTCGCCGACAAGATCCCGTACGTCGACTCGGTGTGGGACTCCGTACACACGGTGGTCCGCCCGGTGGCGGGCGCCTGGGTCGGCGCGTTGCTCGCCGGGCACAGCGGCTCGGTCAACGACGTGGTGGCCGGGCTGGTCGGCGGTTCCACTGCCCTGGCCAGCCACACCGTGAAGGCCGGGACCCGGATGGCGGTCAACACCTCGCCGGAGCCGTTCAGCAACATCGTGCTGAGCTTCGCCGAGGATCTCGGGGTCGCCGGGATCGTGTCGTTCGCGATGTTCCACCCGCTGGCGGCGGCGATCATCGCCGCGGTGCTGCTGGCGACCGGCCTGATCGTGCTGGTGTTCCTGGTCTCCCGGATCCGGCGCTTCTGGCGCCGCCGGGCCCAGCGCCGGGAGGAACGGCGCCTCGCGGCGCAGGTGGGACGGCCGCCCGGCTGACGGCCCGCCGGACCGGACTGTCGGTGGCGGTCGATAAAGTCGCGGGCATGGGACGGATTGCGGTGATCGGCGCCGGGATGGGCGCCATGGCGGCGGCCGCCCGGCTGGCCGTCGCGGGCCACCGGGTGACGGTGTACGAGCGTACGGAGACCTACGGCGGCGGGGTGCGCCGGTTCGAGCGCGGCGGGTTCGCCTTCGACACCGGCCCGGGGCTGCTGCCGCTGCCCGCGGTCTACCGCGACCTGTTCGTCAAGACCGGCAAGGAGCCGCTGGAGGACTGCGTCGAGCTGGTCCAGGTGGACCCGTCGGCCCGGCACGTCTTCGCGGACGGCACGGAGGTGTCGCTGCCGAACGCGTCTCGCGCGGGCGTCGTGGCCGCCCTGGACGAGGCCCTCGGCGCCGGTGCGGGGCAGCGCTGGGGCGACTTCCTGGTGCGGGCCCGGGAGGCCTGGGACCGCACCCGGCGCCCGCTCCTGGAGGAGCCGCTGTGGCCGAACTGGCAGGTGCTCGCCGAGCGCGAGCCGTACCCGGCGGTCCCGCACAAGAAGCTGCTGCGCACGCGTCGGGCGAGCACGCTCTACGAGATCGGCGCCTGGGAGCTGCGCGACCCGCGGTTGAGAGAGCTGCTGGACGGCTACGCGCTCGCACACGGCATCGATCCCGGGATCGCCCCGGCGAGCGCGGCCGTGCTGCCGTACCTGGAGCACGCCTTCGGCACCTGGTACGTGCGGGGCGGCACAAGGGAGTTGGCCCGCGCGGTGTACGAGCGGTGTGTGCAGCGGCGGGTCGAGTTCGTCTTCGGCACCGAGGTCGTACGGGTCCTGGAGAAGGACGGCCGGGCGGCCGGGGTGGAGTTGGCCGACCAGACGGTGGTGGAGGCGGACTTCGTCGTCGGTACGGGGCCGTGGCGGCTGGGCGGCCTGGTCGCGGGCAGGGAGCTGTACCGCGCGCAGGACGTGCGCCCGGAACCCGAGGACCGATACCTGGGCCGGGTGGTCGTGTGTCTGGCGCTGCGCGGTGCGCGGGAGCCGGCCGCCGTGCACCGCACGGTGGTGCACGGCCCCGACGCCGAGGGCGACCTGGACATGTTGGGGCACGGGGAGCTGCCCGACCGGCCGACGGTCGTCGTGGACCGGCCGGACGACCCGGCCCTGCGTCCCGACGCGGGGCACGAGTCCGTGGTGGTGACGGCCACGGTGCCGTCGGCGGCCTGGTACGACTGGGCCGCTCCGGGGGCCGCCGACGCCTTCGCGGACCGCGTGGTGGCCGCCACCGAACGTGCCGTGCCGGGGCTGCGCGAGCGGTTGCTGTGGCGCGAGGTCCGTACGCCCGTGGACACCGAGCGGGAGACCGGCGCCTTGGGCGGTGCGGTTCCGCCGCCTGCGCTGGCCGCGGCGGAGGGCGTGCTGCATCCGTCCAACACCACTGCGCTACCGGGCCTGTTCACCGCCGGCGGCTGGTCGCACCCCGGTGGCGGGCTCCCGCACGCGGGCATGTCGGGCGCGCTGGTGGCCGGGCTGATCGTGGAGGGGCCGGAGTTCCGCGGCTCGCAGTGAGCCGGGTGCAGCGGGAAGGCTTCAGAAACGGTACTGCTCGTCGTACCCGTTGCCCGTGTGGCCCTGCTGCTGCCCCTGGCCCTGCCCGTCGCCCTGGTAGGGGTACTGCTGCTCCTGCGGGAGCTCGCCGCCGTAGGTCTCGTCGGCGCGCTGCTGCGGGACCCAGACACCGCCCGCCGGGGTCTCGCCGTAGCCGCCGGTGCCGTCGCCGTACTGGCCCTGGGCGTAGCCCTGCTGGTCGTACTGCTGGGTGCCGTACGACGACTGGTCGTACCCGCCGCCGTAGGTCTGGTTGCCGATGTACGGGTCGGAGTAGTTGGCGTACTGCTGCTGGCCGCCGCTCGTGTCGTAGCCGTACTGCTGCTGGCCGTAGCCGGAGTAGTCGTAGGCGTAGTTCTGGTCGGTGCCCTGGGCGGCGTACGCCTGGTCCTGGCCGGCGGTCGCGTAGGCGGCCTGCTGCTCGCCGGTGGCGGCGTAGCCGGAGTCGCGGTAGACGCCGTAGGAGCCGGTGTCGTCGGGCATCGGCTGCGGCTCGTACACCGCGGTGGACTCGGCCGCGCCGGGCTCCATGGTGCGGGCCGCCGGGGTGAAGACGTCGTCGCGGTCGTACTCGTCACCGCTGTAGGACGGAGTGCCGTCGGCCGTGGCGTAGGCGCCCCGCTGCTCGGCGTAGGCGGCGTCGGCCGCGTCCGGGTCGGTGGCCTCCAGACCCGGGTCCTCGTCCGGCTCGCCGCGGCGGCGCTTGGTCAGGTCGACGCCGTCACCGTCCGCACCGGGACGCTTGACCGCCCAGCCGGCCTCGAAGCCGCGGCGGAACGACAGGGTGACGTAGGTCTGGCCGACCGCGAAGGCGATCGCACCCACGCCGATCACGATGACCGACGGGATCAGGACACCGAAGACGACCCCGAGGAAGCCGACGAAGGCGAGCAGCCGCCAGCGCAGCCGCGCCTTGTACTGCAGCAGTACCTCGCCGAGCAACCACAGCGCGACGATGCCGAACGCTACGTAGAGGACCGTCCAGCCCATGTACGCCCCTCTCCCTGTGCCCGCTACGCAGTGTGTCGTACTCCGGTGCGGCCGGTCTAGGCCTGCGGGGGATGGTGCAGGCCCAGGTTCTCGTAGATTTCGAGCGTCGCCGTGGAGTTGTTGAGCGTGATGAAGTGCAGTCCTGGCACTCCCTCGGCCAGCAGCCGCGCACAGAACTCCGTGGCGTGTTCGATGCCAATGGAGCGTACCGCCGCCGGATCGTCTTTCGCTGTGAGGATCCGCTCTTTCAGGGCGTCCGGGAAGGCCGCGTTGCTGAGTTTGGGCAGCCGTTCCAGCATCTTCACACTGGTGACGGGCAGGATTTCCGGAATCACCGGGGTCTCGCAACCGGCCGCGGCGACCCGGTCGCGGAGGCGAAGGTACGACTCGGGCTGGAAGAACATCTGCGTGATGGCGTAGTCGGCGCCCGCGCGGCACTTGTCGACGAAGTGCCGGACGTCGGTGTCCCAGTCGCTGGAGCGCGGATGCATCTCCGGGAAGGCGGCGACGCCCACGCAGAAGTCGCCCGACTCCTTGATGAGACGGACCAGTTCGGCCGCGTAGGTCAGGCCGTGCGGGTGCGCCACCCACTCCCCCATCGGGTCGCCGGGCGGGTCGCCGCGCACGGCGAGCATGTTGCGGATCCCGGCGTCCGCGTACTGGCCGATGATGTTGCGCAGCTCGGCCAGCGAGTGGTCGACCGCGGTGAGGTGGGCGACCGGGGTGAGCGTGGTGTCCGCGACGATCTGCTGGGTCTCCCGGACCGTGCCCGCGCGGGTGGAACCGCCGGCGCCGTAGGTCACGGAGACGAAGTCGGGGGCGACCGCCTCGACCCGCCGGAGCGCGCTCCACAGGTTCCGCTCGCCCTTCGGGGTCTTCGGCGCCGAGAACTCGAACGAGTACGTGGTCTTGCCGCCGGCGAGCATGTCGCGCACGGTGCGTGCGCGGTCAGTCCTGGTGGATGCGGTTCCGAGGGCCATACCCGCAGGTTAGTCAGGGGCGGGCGGTCACCCAACCGCACTCGGGATATTTGCCCTAATTGTCGGCCTCTTACGGACCTCGTGTCCGGATACTGGACAAGTTTCCGGACAGCCGGGCACCGCGCTGCCGCTGCCGCTGCCGCCGGCGTTACAGCGACCGCAGCCGCTTCGCGAACTCGGCAGCCGCCGCGCCCGGGTCGTCGGCCGCGGTGAGCGCGCGGACCACGACCACCCGGCGGGCGCCCGCGTCGAGCACCTGGTCGAGGTTGCCGAGGTCGATGCCGCCGATGGCGAACCAGGGGCGGTCGGTGCCCAGGGCGGCGGTGTACCGCACCAGGTCGAGGCCGGGGGCGGGGCGGCCGGGCTTGGTGGGGGTGGGCCAGCAGGGGCCGGTGCAGAAGTAGTCCACGCCGTCCTGCACGGCGGCCGCGGCGGCCTCGGACTCGGCGTGCGTGGAGCGGCCGATCAGGACGTCCGGGCCGAGGATCGCCCGGGCGGCCGGGACCGGCAGGTCGCCCTGGCCCAGGTGGAGCACGTCGGCACCGGCCGCGTGGGCCACGTCCGCGCGGTCGTTGACCGCGAGCAGCTTGCCGTGCCGGGCGCAGGCGTCGGCGAACACGGCGAGGTGCTCCAGCTCCTCGGCGGCCTCCATGCCCTTGTCGCGCAGCTGCACGATGTCGACACCGCCCGCCAGGACCGCGTCCAGGAACCCGGGGAGGTCGCCCTGCTCCTTACGGGCGTCCGTGCACAGGTAGAGCCGGGCGTCGGCCAGCTGGGCGCGGGCGGTGTCGGTCATCGGTGGTCCCCCGTTGTGTCGGTACTGGCTGCCTCAGACGGCGAGCGCCTGGGCGCGGCGCTTCACCTCCGTGCCGCGATTCTCGCTGAGCGCCTGCGCGGGGGTGCCGGGCAGGGTCGCGTCGGGAGTGAAGAGCCACTCCAGCATCTCTTCGTCCGTGAAGCCGTCGTCCCGCAGGAGCGTCAGGGTCCCGGACAGGCCCTTGACGACCTTGTCCCCGTCGATGAAGGCGGCGGGGACGTGCAGCGCCCTGTTCTCACCGCGGCGGACGGCGATGAGCTGGCCCTCCTTGACCAGCTGCCGCACGCGCGTCACCTCGACGTCCATCATCTCTGCGATGTCGGGGAGGGTGAGCCAGGCGGGGACGAGAGCATCGATCTTCGTGTCAATCTCGGTCACGGGGTCAAGGGTAGGCGGTCTGCTGGTTCGGGCGCGATGGGTGGTTGTTTCGGGTGCGGCGCCGTTGGGGGTTGATCACGCCCGCGCGGCGGAGCCGCACATGTCAGAGCCCCGCGCCCCTAAAGGGGCGCTGCAGTGGCGTTCTTCAAAGGGCGGGCCGGGTCGGACAGGGCCTCCGGGTCCATCTGACGGCCCGCCTCGATCAGGCGGCGGCCCTGGGCCAGGTCGCGGGGGCGGCCTACCGCCAGGAGGGCTACCAGGCGGCCCTCGCGGAGCCAGCAGACGCTCCAGGACGGCCCTGTCGGGTCCCCGCGCCAGATCAGGTGGTCGGCGGCGGCGTGGTGGCCGGCGTACTGGACGAAGCGGCCGAACTGTTCGGACCAGAAGTACGGGACCGGGTCGTAGACGGCGTCGGTCTCGCCGAGGATGTTGGCGGCGACCGTGCGCGGGCCCTGGAGGGCGTTGTCCCAGTGGTGGACGAGCAGGCGCTCGGCGTAGCGGCCGGACGGGAAGGAGGCGCAGTCCCCGACCGCGTAGACGTCGGGGGCGCTGGTGCGCAGGCGGTCGTCGGCGAGCACCTCGTGGTGCGGGCCCAGCCCGATGCCGGAGCCGGCCAGCCAGGCGGTGGCGGGGCGGGCGCCGATGCCGACCACGACGGCGCCCGCGGGCAGCCGCGAGCCGTCGTCGAGCACCACCGCGCCGGGCTCGACGCCCGCCACGCGCGCGTGGGTGCGCAGGTCGGTGCCGCTGTCCGCGTACCAGGCGGCCATCGGCGCGGCGACCTCGGCGGGAAGCGCTCCCGCGAGCGGGCGGTCGGCGGCCTCGACCACGGTGACCGCGCAGCCGGCCTCGCGGGCCGCGGTGGCGAACTCGGCGCCGATCCAGCCCGCGCCGACGACCACGATGTCGTGCTGCCGGGCGAGCACGGGCCGCAGCCGCTCGGCGTCGTCCAGGGTGCGCAGCAGATGGACGCCGGGCACGCCCTCGGTGCCGGGCAGCGTGATCGGCTCGGCACCGGTGGCGAGGACCAGGACGTCGTAGGGCACCGGGCCGGCCTCGGTGTCCAGCTCGTGGTCGGTGGTGCGCACGCCCAGCGCCTCGCGGCCGAGCGCCAGCTCGATGCCGAGCGCCTCGAAGTCCACCTCGAAGGCGGAGCCCTCCGACTTGCCGAGCAGCACGGCCTTGGAGAGCGGCGGCCGGTCGTACGGCTGGTGCGGCTCGGCGCCGATCAGCGTGACGGTCCCGGTGAACCCCTGCTCCCGCAGGGCGACGGCGGTCTGCACCCCGGCCATCCCCGCGCCCACGACGACCACGCGCCGCGTCTGTGACGTGCTCCGTCGCTGCGTCTGCTCGCTCACCTGATCACCATAGACAAGAACGATAGACAACTGACAAAGAGTCAGTCAGGGGTCGTGGCGAGTGACCTGTTCCACAGCACTGTCCACAGCGCCGTCCGCAGTGCCGTCCGCAGTGCCGTCCGAGGCCGTCTTACCGGGGCGGAGCGCCGCGGGCTAGGGTGGCGGGGAAGCACACGCGGGAGCCCGGACGCACCGGGCTGAGAGGGAGGCTGGCGGCCTCCGACCGTACGAACCTGATCCGGGTCATGCCGGCGAAGGGAGGGGCTGGACGCCCATGTCCTCACGTACGTCCGACGTCCTCGTCATCGGGGGCGGAATCATCGGCCTGGTCACGGCCTGGCGGGCGGCCCAGCGCGGGCTCGCCGTCGCCGTGGCCGACCCCGAGCCCGGCGGCGGGGCCGCGCAGGTCGCGGCCGGGATGCTGGCCGCCGTCACCGAGCTGCACTACGGCGAGCAGACCCTGCTGGGGCTCAACCTGGCCTCCGCGCGCCGCTATCCCGACTTCGCCGCCGAGCTGACCGAGCTCACCGGCCACGACCTCGGCTACCGGCGCTGCGGCACCCTCGCGGTCGCGCTGGACGCCGACGACCGCGCCCATCTGCGCGAGCTGCACGCCCTCCAGCAGCAGTCGGGCCTGGAGTCCGAGTGGCTGTCCGGGCGGGAGTGCCGGCGCCTGGAGCCGATGCTCGCGCCGGGTGTGCGCGGCGGGCTGCGGGCCGACGGCGACCACCAGATCGACCCGCGCCGGCTGGCGGCCGCGCTGGTGGCCGCGTGCGAGCGGTCCGGGGTGGTGTTCCACCGCGACTGGGCCGAGCGCCTGGAGGTGGTACGGGAACGGGCCGCCGGTGTCCGCACCCGTGCGGGTGAGGCGCTGGGCGCCGGCCAGGTGGTGCTCGCGGGCGGCAGCCTGAGCGGGCGGCTGGCGGGTGTGCCCGACGACGTGCTGCCGCCGGTACGGCCGGTGAAGGGGCAGGTGCTGCGGCTGACCGTGCCCGCCCGGTACGCGCCGTTCCTCAGCCGGACCGTACGGGCCGTGGTGCGCGGCGGGAACGTCTACCTGGTGCCCCGGGACGACGGCGAGCTGGTCGTCGGCGCGACCAGCGAGGAGCTGGGCTGGGACACGACCGTGACGGCGGGCGGGGTGTACGAGCTGCTGCGCGACGCGCACGAGCTGGTGCCCGGGATCACCGAGCTGCCCCTGACCGAGACCCGGGCCGGACTGCGCCCCGGCTCCCCCGACAACGCGCCGCTGCTCGGGCCGACCCGCCTCGACGGACTGCTGCTGGCCACCGGGCACTACCGCAACGGGGTGCTGCTCACGCCGGTCACCGGAGACGTCATGGCGGAGCTGCTGGCCGGCGGCGAGCTGCCGGCGGAGGCCCGTCCGTTCACGCCGAGGCGATTCGGCCCCGTCCCCCGCGAACTTGTGGAGCAGACCGCATGAACCTCTCCGTCACCATCTCCGTCAACGGGGAGCGCCGGGAGATCGCCCCGGGCACCGCTCTCGACTCGCTCGTGCGGTCCCTCACGGCGGCGCCGTCCGGGGTGGCCGCGGCCGTCAACGAGACCGTCGTACCGCGCGGGCAGTGGGCGACGACCGGGCTCGCCGACGGCGACCGGGTGGAAGTCCTGACCGCCGTGCAGGGAGGCTGAGCGCCATGGCCGACGATCCCTTCGTCCTCGGGGATACGACGTTCTCGTCCCGGCTGATCATGGGTACCGGGGGCGCGCCCAGCCTGGAGGTGCTGGAGCGGGCGCTCGTCGCGTCCGGGACCGAGCTGACCACGGTCGCGATGCGGCGGGTGGACCCGGGGGTACGGGGCTCCGTGCTGTCGGTGCTCGACCGGCTCGGGATCCGGGTGCTGCCCAACACGGCCGGGTGCTACACCGCGGGCGAGGCGGTGCTGACGGCACGGCTGGCGCGGGAGGCGCTGGGGACCGATCTGGTCAAGCTGGAGGTCATCGCCGACGAGCGGACGCTGCTGCCGGACCCGGTCGAGCTGCTTGACGCGGCGGAGACGCTGGTGGACGACGGGTTCACGGTGCTGCCGTACACGAACGACGATCCTGTGCTGGCCCGGAAACTGGAGGACGTGGGGTGCGCCGCGGTGATGCCGCTCGGGTCGCCGATCGGGTCGGGGCTCGGGATCCGCAACCCGCACAACTTCCAGCTGATCGTCGAGCACGCGCGGGTGCCGGTGATCCTGGACGCGGGGGCCGGTACGGCGTCGGACGTGGCGCTGGCGATGGAGCTGGGGTGTGCCGGGGTGATGCTGGCGTCGGCGGTGACGCGGGCGCAGGATCCCGAGCGGATGGCTCACGCCATGCGGGCCGGGGTGGAGGCGGGGCGGCTGGCCCGGCTGGCGGGGCGGATTCCCCGTCGGTACCTGGCGGAGGCGTCGTCTCCCGCGGAGGGCCTGGCCGTGCTGGACCCAGAGCGCCCTGCGTTCTGAACGTCGGGCCGCTCCCGCCTTCTTCTCCCACCCACGCACCACCCGAAACTGTGTGCTGAGAAGCGGGGCTGTCCTGTGGGGGCCGGTCGCCGTCGGCGGCTGCGGGGTGAGTGGGTGCATATTTCAGCCAGGTGTGAACCGTCACAGGTGCGCTGCAAGTCCCCCGGGAGAGCGGTCTCACCTGTGGGGGTGTCAGTCGGTGCTCGTACACTCGCGGGGTGGATACGACCCTTCAGGACCCCCTTGTCGGGCAGGTGCTCGACGGCCGGTATCGCGTCGACGCACGGATCGCCGTCGGCGGGATGGCCACGGTCTACCGGGCCCTGGACGTCCGTCTGGACCGTGTGCTCGCGCTGAAGGTGATGCACCCGGCGCTCGCCGCCGACGCGTCCTTCGTCGAGAGGTTCATCCGGGAGGCCAAGTCGGTCGCCCGGCTGGCCCACCCCAACGTGGTGCAGGTCTTCGACCAGGGGGCCGACCGGTCGTACGTGTATCTCGCCATGGAGTACGTGGCCGGCTGCACTCTGCGGGACGTGCTGGTGCAGCGCGGCGCGCTGCAGCCGCGGGCCGCGCTGGACATCCTGGAGCCGGTGCTCGCCGCGCTGGGCGCCGCACACCGGGCCGGGTTCGTGCACCGGGACATGAAGCCCGAGAACGTGTTGATAGGGGACGACGGGCGGGTCAAGGTCGCGGACTTCGGTCTGGTGCGGTCGGTGGACACCGTCACCAGTACGACCGGCGCCGTGCTGGGCACCGTGTCGTACCTCGCGCCCGAGCAGGTCGAGAGCGGGGCCGCCGATCCGCGCGTCGACGTGTACGCGTGCGGTGTCGTGCTGTACGAGATGCTCACCGGGCAGAAGCCGCACGACTCGGACTCGCCCGCGGTGATCCTCTACAAGCACCTGCACGAGGACGTGCCGGCGCCGTCCGCCATGGTGCCGGGGCTGGCCTACGAGCTGGACGAGCTGGTCGCCCTCGGCACCGCCCGTGATCCCGGGGTCCGCCCGCACGACGCGGTCGCGCTGCTCGCCCTGCTGCGGGAGACTCGGAGCGCGCTCCGTGCCGAGCAGCTGGACGCCGTACCGCCGCAGGCGCTGGCCGAGGCGCACGACATCGGCGAGGACCGGACCAGTGTCATACCCCGGTCGCTGACGGTGCCCCGGCCGCTGCCCGTCAACGAGGAGGACGCGGGGGTGCTGCGGACCAGCAGGTTCGAGGCACCGCCCTCCCCCACGCTCGGCTTCGCTCGCGCTGGGGCACCCCCATCCGACCGGCGGCGCGGGGGCCGTCGGTCCCGGCGCGGGCTGGTGTCGCTCGTCGTCGCCGTACTGATCGCCCTCGGCGCCGGCGTCGGCGTCTGGTACATCAACTCCGGGCAGTTCACCAAGGTCCCGCCGCTGCTGTCGAAGACCGAGGCGCAGGCCACCACCCGGCTGAAGGAGGCCGGGCTCGACGTCGGTTCGGTCGAGCACGCCTACAGCGACACGGTGAAGCGGGGCACGGTGATCAGCACCGACCCGGCGGCCGGCAGGCGGATCCGCAGCAACGACTCGGTGAAGCTCACCATCTCCGACGGCCCGGAGACGGTGAACGTGCCGGACGTGCAGGGGCGGACGCTGGCCAGGGCCAGGCTGCTGCTGACCGCCGACGGGCTCGAACCGGGCATGGTGACACGGGAGTTCAGCGAGGACGTGGCCAAGGGGTCGGTCATCTCGACCGATCCGGGGGCGGGTGCGAAGCGGCACGCGGGGACCGCGATCGCGCTCGTCGTCAGCAAGGGTGCCCCGGTCGACGTCCCGGACGTCACCGGCGACGACCTGGACGACGCCCGGCAGGAGCTGCAGGAGGCCGGGCTGAAGGTGACGGTGTCCGCCACCGAGGTCAACTCCGAGTACGACCAGGGGCAGGTCGCACGGCAGACCCCGGCGGGCGACGCCCAGGCCGCCGCGGGCGACACCGTGACCCTGACGCTGTCCAAGGGCCCGGAGCTGGTCGAGGTACCGAACGTGGTCGGGGCCAATGTCGACGACGCGACCAAGCTGCTGGAGCAGTCCGGTTTCCAGGTCAAGGAGGACCGGGGGCTGCTCGGGCTGTTCGGCGACACCGTGAAGAAGCAGTCGGTGGACGCCGGCGAGCAGGCGCCCAAGGGGTCGACGATCACGATCACCATCCGCTGACCGGGTGCGGGCCGCGCCGTGACACCCTTGACGGGTGAAGAGTCAGCAGTCAGGTCCCGCCCGCAACCCCGTCGGCGGCCACGTCCCGGTGGCCGGCGGTCTGCACTCCGTGGGGCTGTCGTACGCCCGTGAGCTGAAGGCCGAGACCGTGCAGGTCTTCGTCGCCAACCCGCGCGGCTGGGCCACCCCCGCGGGCAGCCCGAAGCAGGACGAGGCGTTCCGTGCGGCCTGCGCGGAGGAGTCGATCCCGGCGTATGTGCACGCTCCGTACCTGATCAACTTCGGTTCGCACACCGAGGCGACCGTGGACAGGTCGGTGGAGTCGCTGCGGCACTCCCTGCGGCGCGGCCGGGAGATCGGGGCGCTCGGGGTGGTGGTGCACACCGGGAGCGCGACCGGCGGCCGGGCCCGGGACGTGGCGCTGAAGCAGGTACGGACGCGTCTGCTGCCGCTGCTCGACGAGCTGACCCACGACGACGACCCGTTCCTGCTCCTTGAGTCCACCGCCGGACAGGGCGCGTCCCTCTGTTCCCGGACCTGGGACTTCGGCCCGTACTTCGAGGCGCTGGACGCCCATCCGAAGCTGGGTGTCTGCCTGGACACCTGCCACATCTTCGCCGCCGGCCACGACCTGACCGGGCCGGGCGGGATGCACCGGACGCTGGACCTTCTCGTGTCGACCGTCGGCGAGGGGCGGCTGAAGCTGATCCACGCCAACGACTCGAAGGACGTGGTGGGCGCGCACAAGGACCGGCACGAGAACATCGGCGCCGGGCACATCGGCGAGGACGCGTTCCGCGCGCTGATGACCCACCCGGCGACCGCGGGCGTACCGCTGGTCATCGAGACGCCCGGCGGCAAGGAGGGGCACGCGGCCGACGTCGAGCGCCTCAAGCGGCTCCGGGAGAGCTGAGCCGGCCCCGTCACCGGCGGCTCAGAGTTCCGGGCCGTCCCCAGGTCCCTCCTGGTAGGAGTAGCGCTGTTCCTTCCAGGGGTCGCCGATGTTGTGGTAGCCGCGCTCCTCCCAGAAGCCGCGGCGGTCGGCGGTCATGTACTCGACGCCACGGACCCACTTGGGGCCCTTCCAGGCGTACAGGTGGGGGACGACCAGGCGGACCGGGAACCCATGCTCGGCGGTGAGGAGTTCACCGTCCTTGTGGGTGGCGAAGAGGGTGCCCTCGGCGGCGAAGTCCGCGAGGCGCAGGTTGGAGCTGAAGCCGTACTCCGCCCAGACCATCACATGGGTGACCTCGGGAGCGGGCGGTGCGATCTCCAGGACGGTCCGCGCCGGGATCCCGCCCCACTCCGCGCCGAGCATGCTGAACTTCGTCACGCAGTGCAGGTCGGCGACCACGGTGGTGTACGGCAGGGCCGTGAACTGCTCGTGGTTCCAGATGTGCGCGCCCCCGTCGGCGGTGGCGCCGAAGACCCGGAACTCCCAGCGCTCGGGCCGGAACCTGGGCACCGGGCCGTAGTGCGTGACCGGCCAGCCGCGCTGCAGCCGCTGTCCCGGCGGAAGCGCGGCTCCCGCGGTTTCCCGAGACGCGCGCTCCACCGGATGACCCATGCCTTCCATCCTGACAGACCACGGGCAGTGCATCTGACCAGGCAGACCCACCGGAGATCGACAAATCGGTCAACTGGCGCCATGCATCCACTTACTTACTAAGTACGCACTTACTGGACGATCTTCTATGCCGGTGCAATCATGCGCCGCAAACACCCCAGTCCGTGGAAGGAGCCTCTGCGATGCAGGGCGACCCCGAGGTCATCGAATTCCTCAACGAGCAGCTCACCGGTGAGCTCACCGCGATCAACCAGTACTTCCTGCACGCGAAGATGCAGGAGAACTTCGGCTGGTACAAGCTCGCGAAGTACACCCGGCACGAGTCGTTCGACGAGATGAAGCACGCCGAGGTGCTCACCGACCGGATCCTGTTCCTGGAGGGGCTGCCCAACTACCAGCGACTGTTCCACGTCCGCGTGGGGCAGACCGTCAAGGAGATGTTCGAGGCCGACCGGCAGATCGAGGTGGAGGCGATCGACCGCCTCAAGCGCGGGATCAAGACGATGCGCGAGAAGGGCGACATCACGTCCGCGAACATCTTCGAGGACATCCTGAAGGACGAGGAGCACCACATCGACTACCTCGACACCCAGCTGGAGCTGGTGGAGAAGCTCGGCGAGGCGCTCTACATCTCCCAGATCATCGAACAGCCGGAGAGCAGCTGAGGCTAGGCCGCCTCATCCAGTTCGGAGAGCACCGGGCGGCCCTGTTCCGCAAGCTCGCGGCGTGGAAAGGCGCCGCGGCCGAGGATCGCCTGGATGCGGCGGACGCACGAACCGCAGTCCGTGCCCGCCTTGCAGGCGGACGCTATCTGGCGGGGGGTGCAGGCACCGTCCTCCGCGTGCCGCTTGACCTGCGCCTCGGTCACCCCGAAGCAGCTGCAGACGTACACGCGGATTCACCTCCCGCCGGGATCGATCAGTGGCGCCCTCCCGATTGATCGGTGAGGCAAACCTAACCTTACCCATCACTCGGCGAGCGCAAAAGTGGAAGGGGCGCGGATCGTCTGTGATCCGCGCCCCACCTCGCACAGGTACCGGCTACTGGTCCCGGTACATCTCCGCGACGAGGAACGCCAGGTCCAGGGACTGGCTGCGGTTCAGCCGCGGGTCGCAGGCCGTCTCGTAGCGCTGGTGCAGGTCGTCGACGAAGATCTCGTCGCCGCCGCCCACGCACTCGGTGACGTCGTCACCGGTGAGCTCGACGTGGATGCCGCCCGGGTGGGTGCCGAGGGTCTTGTGGACCTCGAAGAAGCCCTTGACCTCGTCGAGCACGTCGTCGAAGCGGCGGGTCTTGTGGCCCGAGGCCGCCTCGAAGGTGTTGCCGTGCATCGGGTCGGTCACCCAGGCCACGGTCGCGCCCGAGGCGGTGACCTTCTCGACCAGCTCGGGGAGCTTGTCGCGGACCTTGTCCGCCCCCATCCGGACGACGAAGGTCAGCCGGCCCGGCTCGCGGTCCGGGTCGAGGCGGTCGATGTACTTCAGCGCGTCCTCGGCGGTCGTCGACGGGCCGAGCTTGAGACCGATCGGGTTGCGGATCTTCGAGGCGAATTCGATGTGCGCCCCGTCCAGCTGCCGGGTGCGCTCACCGATCCACACCATGTGCGCGGAGACGTCGTACAGCTTGCCGGTGCGCGAGTCGACCCTGGTCAGGGCGGACTCGTAGTCCAGCAGCAGCGCCTCGTGCGAGGAGAAGAACTCGACCGTCTTGAACTCCTCGGGCTCCGCGCCGCAGGCCCGCATGAAGTTCAGTGCGTTGTCGATCTCGCGGGCGAGCTGCTCGTAGCGCTGGCCGGACGGGGAGGACTTCACGAAGTCCTGGTTCCAGGCGTGCACCTGGCGCAGGTCCGCGTAGCCGCCGGTGGTGAAGGCACGCACCAGGTTCAGCGTCGAGGCGGAGGCGTTGTACATCCGCTTCAGCCGCTCGGGGTCCGGGATCCGCGAGGCCTCGTCGAAGTCGAAGCCGTTGACGGAGTCGCCGCGGTAGGTCGGCAGGGTCACGCCGTCGCGGGTCTCGGTCGGCTTGGAGCGCGGCTTGCTGTACTGGCCGGCGATCCGCCCCACCTTCACCACGGGCACCGACGCGGCGTACGTCAGTACGGCACCCATCTGGAGCAGGGTCTTGAGCTTGTTGCGGATGTGGTCGGCCGACACCGCGTCGAAGGCCTCGGCGCAGTCGCCGCCCTGGAGGAGGAACGCCTCGCCCTTGGCGACGGCCGCCATCCGGGCGCGCAGCTGGTCGCACTCGCCCGCGAAGACGAGCGGCGGATACGACTCCAGCTCCGCGACGACTGCGCGCAGAGCCTCGGGGTCGGGGTACTCGGGCTGCTGCGCCGCGGGCAGGTTTCGCCAGGTGTTGCCAGCGCCGAGGCTGGTCTTAGCGTTCACGGTCACCTCGTAAACATTACGGGGTCGTGTCGCCATATTTTCCTCCGGCTCGACTGGTGAGACGCTGCGATTGTCCTGTGGACAGGGCGCGGGGTGGGGTAGGGTCCTCGGCATGTTCGCGCATTCGACCCAGAACTGGTGGTGGACCGCTTCTCCGGCGGCCCACTGACTTGCGCGTACGCAAGACTTCGCGAAGGCCGCCCGGAGGGGCGGCCTTCGGCGTTTCCGGGGCCGTTCCTCTCCCACCCTTCCCACCCGACAAAGGACCGCAGAGGAACCATGGACCTGAACCAGCTGCTCCACGACGACCGCCCCTTCGCCCTGCTCCGCCGCCGCACCCCCGGCCACGACGAGAACACGGTGGAACTCCTGCTCGGCCCGGTCACCGCCCGTGACCGGCTCGCCGACCTGCCCGAGGAGGGGCTGGCCCTGATCCCGTACCGGCAGATCCGGGAGCGGGGGTTCGACGTCAGGGACGACGGGACGCCGCTGCAGGTGCTGACCCCGACGGTGGTATGTCACATTCCACTGGACGAGGCCCTCGCCGCCCTCCCCTCCCACGACGTCCACGTCGAGTCCGGCGCCTTCGACGTCGACGACGACGCGTACGCGGAGATCGTCGGCCGGGTGCTGCGCGAGGAGATCGGCCGGGGCGAGGGCGCGAACTTCGTGATCCGGCGGACGTACGAGGGCGAGATCCCCGGCTTCGGGCGCGCCGACGCGCTGGCCCTGTTCCGTCGCCTCCTCGAGGGCGAGCGGGGCGCGTACTGGACGTTCGTGGTGCACACCGGGGACCGGACACTGGTCGGCGCCAGCCCTGAGGTGCACGTGCGGATGTCCGGCGGCACGGTGGTCATGAACCCGATCAGCGGCACGTACCGCTACCCCGCGGAGGGCCCCACCCCCGAGCACCTGCTCGGCTTCCTCGCCGACGGCAAGGAGATCGAGGAGCTGTCGATGGTCGTCGACGAGGAGCTCAAGATGATGTGCACGGTGGGCGACATGGGCGGTGTGGTCGTCGGACCGCGGCTGAAGGAGATGGCGCATCTCGCACACACCGAGTACGAGCTGCGCGGACGGTCCTCGCTGGACGTGCGGGAGGTCCTGAAGGAGACCATGTTCGCGGCGACCGTCACGGGGTCGCCGGTGCAGAACGCCTGCCGGGTGATCGAACGGCACGAGGTCGGGGGGCGGGGCTACTACGCCGGTGCGCTGGCCCTGCTCGGCCGCGACTCCGGCGGCGCCCAGACCCTGGACTCCCCCATCCTGATCCGCACCGCGGACATCGACGCGGACGGCCGGCTGCGGGTGCCCGTCGGCGCCACCCTGGTGCGCGGCTCGGACCCGGTGAGCGAGGTCGCCGAGACGCACGCCAAGGCGGCGGGCGTGCTGGCGGCCCTCGGGGTACGGCCGGCCCGGCCGCGCGCCGAGCGGACCGGCCCGCGACTGGCGGACGACCCCCGGGTGCGGGCCGCGCTGGACGGGCGTCGGGCCTCCCTGGCGCCGTTCTGGCTGCGGATGCAGGAACGGACCGGCGAACTGGCCGGGCACGCGCTCGTGGTGGACGGCGAGGACACGTTCACGGCGATGCTCGCGCACGTGCTGCGAGCCGGCGGGCTCGACGTCACCGTCCGCCGGTACGACGAGCCGGGGCTGCGGGCGGCCGTGCTCGCGCACGAGGGCCCGGTGGTGCTGGGCCCGGGGCCCGGTGACCCGTCCGACCTGGCCGATCCGAAGATGCGGATCCTGCGGGAGCTGGCGGCGACCATGATCCGGGAACACCGGCACGGGGTGCTGGGCGTCTGCCTCGGGCACGAGCTGATCGCGGCGGAGCTGGGGCTGGAGATCGTCCGCAAGGAGGTCCCCTACCAGGGGGCGCAGACGACCGTGGACCTGTTCGGGCGGCCGGAGACGGTCGGCTTCTACAACAGCTTCGTGGCCCGCTGCGACGACGAGGCGGCGCGGGAGCTGGCGGCGCACGGGGTGGAGGTGAGCCGGGCGGCGAACGGCGAGGTGCACGCCTTGCGGAGGCCACGTCGTGCCGGAGGCACGCCGAAAAACGCAGTCGCCGGGGTGCAGTTCCATCCCGAGTCGGTGCTCACGTTGAACGGGGCGGTGATTGTGCGGGAGCTGGTGGGGCAGTTGCGCGGTACTGGAACAGTTCGGGCTTGAGTTTCGGGTGCGGGGGCGTGGGGGCTGGTCGCGCCCACGCGGCGGAGCCGCATATCGAATACAGCCTCGCGCCCCTTGGGTATCTCGCCGCAGCCGTTGCGTCGAAGCTCGGCCTCGTCGGACGCCTCTGCGCGCCGTCACGGGTGGCCGTGGCGGCGCGCGGGCCGAGCGGGGGGGGAAGCCGGCCGTCAGCCGAAGAACACCCCGACCTCCTCGTACAGCTTCAGGTCGACGGTCTTCAGCTTGGCCGTGGCCTCCGCGATCGGTACGCGGACGATGTCGGTGCCGCGCAGCGCGACCATCTTGCCGAAGTCCCCGTCGCGGACGGCGTCGACGGCGTGCAGGCCGAAGCGGGTGGCGAGCCAGCGGTCGAAGGCGCTGGGGGTGCCGCCGCGCTGGATGTGCCCGAGGACGGTGGTCCGGGCCTCCTTGCCGGTGCGCTTCTCGATCTCCTTGGCCAGCCACTCGCCGACCCCGGAGAGCCTGACGTGCCCGAAGGAGTCCAGCGACCCGTCCTTGAGGACCATCTCGCCGTCCTTCGGCATGGCGCCCTCGGCGACGACCACGATCGGGGCGTACGACGCCTTGAAGCGGGACGTGACCCAGGCGCACACCTGGTCGACGTCGAAGCGCTGTTCGGGGATGAGGATGACGTTGGCGCCGCCGGCGAGGCCGGAGTGGATGGCGATCCAGCCGGCGTGCCGGCCCATCACCTCGCAGACCAGGACCCGCATGTGGGACTCGGCGGTGGTGTGCAGCCGGTCGATGGCCTCGGTGGCGATGCCGACCGCGGTGTCGAAGCCGAAGGTGTAGTCGGTGGCGGACAGGTCGTTGTCGATGGTCTTCGGCACGCCGACGACGGGCACGCCGTACTCGTCGGTGAGGCGGGCGGCGACGCCGAGGGTGTCCTCGCCGCCGATCGCGATCAGTGCGTCGACCTCCAGCTTGGCGAGGTTGTCCTTGATCCGGCGGATGCCGTTCTCCTGCTTGAGCGGATTGGTCCGCGAGGAGCCGAGGATGGTGCCGCCGCGGGGCAGGATGCCGCGTACGGCGGGGATGTCGAGGCGGACGGTGTCGCCTTCGAGGGGTCCGCGCCAGCCGTCCCGGAAGCCGACGAAGTCGTAGCCGTACTCCTGCACGCCCTTGCGGACGATGCCCCGGATGACGGCGTTGAGCCCGGGGCAGTCGCCGCCTCCGGTCAGTACTCCGACCCGCATGGAAATGTCCCTTCGCCGCGGTTGCCTGTGGGACTCACGCTAATGGTGATCCAGCTCACACAGGGATGGGCGCGGAAGGGCAATTCCGGTGAATTGTCGGGCGGTTGGTTTACGCGCTGCCCGAAGATCAGATCAGATCAGTCGTCGGCTCAGTCGTCGTCGAGGCCGGCCTCTATCGCGTACCGCACCAGTTCCACCCTGTTGTGCAGCTGGAGCTTGCCCAGGGTGTTCTGGACGTGGTTCTGGACCGTGCGGTGGGAGATGACCAGGCGCTCGGCGATCTGCTTGTAGCTCAGGCCCTTGGCGACCAGCCGCAGCACCTCGGTCTCGCGGTCGGTGAGCCGGGGCGCGTCGGGCCGGTCGGTGTCCGCTTCCGGGGCGGGCTCGGAGGCCAGCCGGCGGTACTCGCCGAGGACGAGACCGGCGAGGCCGGGCGTGAACACCGGGTCGCCGACGGCGGTTCGGCGGACCGCGTCAAGGAGCTCCTCCGTAGAAGCCGACTTGAGCAGATAACCCGTCGCGCCGGACTTCACCGCCTCCAGGACGTCGGCGTGCTCCCCGCTCGCGGAGAGGACCAGGACCCGCAACGCCGGGTTGTGGCCCACGAGTTCCTTGCAGACCTGGACGCCCGGCTTGGCCGGCAGGTTGAGGTCCAGGACGAGGACGTCGGGCGCGGCGGCCTTGGCACGGCGCACCGCCTGGTCGCCGTCCCCGGCCGTGGCGACCACCTCGAAACCGGCCTCGGTCAGGTCCCGGGCGACCGCGTCCCGCCACATGGGGTGGTCGTCGACCACCATGACCTTGATACTCATCGCCGCTCCGCCTTCCCCGGGGAGACCCTCGGTACCTTCAGCTCTACTTCCGTGCCCTGCCCGCGGGTCGAGAACAGCTCGGCGCTGCCGCCGAGGTCGCGCAGCCGCCCCCGGATCGACTGGGCCACCCCGAGCCGCCCCTCCCCCTCGGCCTGGGCGAGCCGCCCTTCCGGGATGCCGGGGCCGTCGTCCCGTACGGTCACCACGACCTCGCCGGGCTCGTCCTCGACCAGGATCCAGGCCCGCGCCCCGTCCCCCGCGTGCCTGCGCACATTGTCCAGGGCGGCACCGACGGCGGCGGCCAACTCGCGTGCGGCGCCCGGCGGCAGCTCCACCGGCGCGCCGGGCTCGGCCAGGCTGACCCGGGATCCGGCGTACCGCGAGAGCAGCATGCGCAGGTCGACGGGACCGCCGTCGTCCGGCTCCTCCTCCACCAGGCGTACGACGGCGCCCTGGGCCTCGTCCTCCGAGACCCGCGAGGGCGGCACCAGGCCGCCGGAGACCAGCGTCCGCAGGGCCACCTCCTGCTCCCCGGCCAGCCGGCCGAGTTCGGCCGCGTCGCCGCCGAGGACCGTGCCGCGCCGCTGCACCATGGCGAGCACCTGGAGCACGCTGTCGTGGATGTCCCGGGCGAGCCGCTCCCGTTCCCGGGTCGCGGCCTCGATCTCCAGGGCGCGGGCGAGGGTGCGCTCGGAGGCGCGGGCGACCTCGACGACGTAGCCGATGGCGATGGAGGCGACCCAGACCAGGATCACGTTGTGGACGGTGTCGCGGGCCGGGTGGCCGCGCTCGACCAGGTTGGCGGCGGCGACCGGCGTGGAGGCGAACGCGGCCCAGCGCCAGCCGCCCTTGAGGGCGTAGGCGAGGACCGAACCGGCGGTCCAGATCGACGGCAGGGTCGGGCCGCCCCGGTCGATGTGGCCCTGGGTGACCACCCAGGGGGTCAGCACGATGCCGGTGAGCGCGATGGCGAGGTCGACGGCGAGGAAGCGCTTGGTGCAGGCCGCCGCGCTCTGCACGCGGGGCAGGGTGGCCAGGGTCCAGACGGTCAGGACGGCGTAGTAGGCGATGGCGACGCCCAGGCGGTCGTAGTCGTCGTAGGCCGAGGCGAACAGGCCGATCGCGTACAGCAGGGTCAGCACGCGGTAGCCGGTGAGGGCACGCCACAGCGGCTGCTCGACCGACATGCGTATGACGCGTTCCCGCTTGCTCATGTCCCCCAGTCCCCCTGCCAGTCCCCGGCCGCCGGTCCCCCGGCCGTCGGTCCCCCCGCCGCCGGTCTAGGACTCGGCGGCCTTCTTCTCGGCCTTCGCCGCGTCCTTCTCGGCCTTGGCCGCCTCCGCGATCTGCCGCTTGGCGGCCGTCGCGTAGATGTCCACGTACTCCTGGCCGGAAAGTCTCATGATCTCGTACATGACCTCGTCGGTCACCGCGCGCAGCACGAACCGGTCGTGCTCCATGCCCTGGTAACGGCTGAAGTCCAGCGGCTTGCCGATCCGGATGCCCGGCCGCATCAGCTTGGGCATCACCTGCCCCGGCGGCTGGATCTTCTCCGTGTCGATCATGGCGACCGGGATCACCGGGGCGCCGGTCGCGAGCGCCACGCGCGCGAGGCCGCCGGGCTTGCCCCGGTAGAGGCGGCCGTCGGGCGAGCGGGTGCCCTCCGGGTAGATGCCGAACAGCTCGCCGCGCTCCAGCACGTCTATGCCGCTCTGCACCGCGGCCTCGCCGGCGCCGCGCGCGCCGGAGCGGTCGACGGGGAGCTGGCCCACGCCCTTGAAGAAGGCGGCCGTGAGGCGGCCCTTCAGCCCGGGGGTGGTGAAGTACTCGGCCTTCGCGATGAAGGTGACCTTGCGGTCCAGCACCGCGGGCAGGAAGAACGAGTCCGAGAAGGACAGGTGGTTACTGGCCAGGATCGCCGGGCCCTCGGCCGGGACGTTCTCCAGGCCTTCCACCCAGGGCCTGAAGGTGACCTTCAGCGGTCCCCCGATGGCGACCTTCATCGCGCCGTACAACAACCCAGTGCCTCCTGTTTCCGTCGATCAGACCTTAACCCGGAGCGCCGGGAATGGGCCCGACGACCCTGGTCGGTGTCAGTGCCGTCGCGTACGGTGAAGCACAACCGGAGTCGTCGTCCATGGCTCTCGCAGTGCCACCCCTCGAACGAACTCGAATGAATTGGAGACCGAAGGTGCCGGTTCTCCCCGGAGCCGAGCCGTACCGCCATGACGGCGGGGAGGCCGGCGTCCTCCTCTGCCACGGTTTCACGGGCTCGCCCCAGTCGCTGCGCCCGTGGGCGGATCACCATGCGGCACACGGCCTGACCGTGTCCCTGCCCCTGCTGCCCGGGCACGGCACCCGCTGGGAGGACATGGCGGTCACCGGCTGGCAGGACTGGTACGCGGAGGTGGACCGCGAGCTGCGGCTGCTGCGTGAGCGCTGCTCCCAGGTGTTCGTGGCGGGCCTGTCCATGGGCGGCGCACTGGCCCTGCGGCTGGCCGCGCGGAACGGTACGGGTGTGGACGGCGTGGTGATCGTCAACCCGGCGAACAAGGTGCACGGCCTGTCGGCGTACGCCCTTCCGGTGGCCCGGCATCTCGTGCGCACGACGAAGGGCATCGCCAGCGACATCGCCAAGCCGGGCGCCGCCGAGGTGGGGTACGACCGGGTGCCGCTGCACAGCGCGCACTCGCTGCGGAACTTCTTCCACCAGGTGGACAAGGAGCTGCCGCAGGTGACCCAGCCGCTGCTGCTCCTGCGCAGCGCCGAGGACCATGTGGTTCCGGCGGTGGATTCCGCCCGCATCCTGAGCCGGGTGTCGTCCACGGACGTAACGGAGGTCGTGCTGGAACAGAGTTACCACGTCGCGACGTTGGACCATGACGCGGACCGGATCTTCGAGGAGAGCCTCGCCTTCATCGGCCGGCTCGCACCCAGTGTCGGCAAGGAAGGGACGGCCGCAGTTGGCTGAGCACGACTCCGACCGCGAGGACCGCGAGCCGGACGAGACGGGGGTGCCCTTCGACGAGGCGGCCGCCTGGGCGGCGATCGTCGCGGGGTACGGCGACGAGCCGCCGGACCCGCCGGGCACTGTGCCCTTCAAGCCGGTGAAGGACCTCGCGCTGCCGGCGATGGACGAGGACGAGACCGACGCGGGCACCGAGACCGCCGGGACGGGGGCCGGGGCCGCCGAGGAGCAGCGGCCCGTGCAGCCGCTGGGCAGTTCGATCTCCTTCGCACCCGGGGTGGGCGGGCCGCGTGACTACACGGCGCCGGAGCCGTCCGAGGACGACTTCGACGAGGACGACGAGGGGCACTTCGTGCCACCCGAGCCGCCGCCGCTGCCGGAGGCCGACGCCACGGCCAAGTTCGCCTGGCTGGGCGTGGTGGGCGGCCCGATCCTGCTGCTGCTCGCGGTGGTGCTGGGCTGGGACATGACCTGGTGGCTGGCGACGCTGGGCATCGGCGGTTTCCTCGGCGGGTTCGTCACGCTGGTGACCCGTATGAAGACCGACGACGAGGACGGCGACCCCGGGCGGGGAGCCGTCGTCTGATCGATCCCCCCGCCGTAGAACCCGAGGGCCCGTCCGGAGCGATTCCGGACGGGCCCTCGGGTTTTTCGGCCCCGGCCCCCGCCCCCGTCCCGGAGAAGCCTCGGTTTCCTTCCTCGGCTTCCTCGGCTTCCTCGGCTTCCTCGGCTTCCTCGGCTTCCGCGGCTTCCGCGACATCCGCACCTCCGGCGACGGCGCGGCCAGGAAGACGTACACCTGGCTCTCGTACCTCGACAGCCGGACCGTCGTGGACGGGGTGAAGCAGCGGTCGTAACCGGCTAGGAGGCGGCGGGAACCCTGAGGGCGGCCAGGACCGGGAGATGGTCGGTGGCCGCCCTCAGATCTGCGTCGGTGACGCCTGGGAGGCCGGTCGGTACGCCGCAGCCGAGCACCTCGATGCCCTTCGTCGCGAAGATCGCGTCGATGCGCTGGTGGGGATCGGTGGACCAGGAGGTGAACTCGCCGCCCCAGGGTGCGGTGGTACGGCAGTCCTGGTAGGCGTCGGCCAGGCGGCGGAAGGTGCGTCCGTCGGGGCGGTCGTTGAGGTCGCCGCCGGCGACGGCGTGCGGCACGCCCAGGCCGGCGACCCGGTCGAGGAGCATGCCGCCCTGCTCGTAGCGCTCGTCCTGCTGGAGGCTGAGGTGGAAGCTGGTGACGCCGAGGCGGGCGCCGCCGAAGCGGACGACGGCGGTCGCGAGGCCGCGGCGGTGCAGGCCGGGGGTGAGGGGGAGGAGGACGTCCTCGGTGCGTTCGACGGTGGCGCGGAGGTCGCAGAGGATCGCCGGGCCGGCTGCCGTGCCGCCCCCGGTGAGGATCACGAGGTCGGAGGCGGAGGCCAGGCGGGCGAGCTTCTTGCGCCAGCGGAAGAAGCGGGGGGCTTCCTGGATCAGGACCAGGTCGGGGGCACAGGCCTTGATGACGCGGGCGAGGGCGTCGGTGTCGTCCCGCATGGAGCGGATGTTGTAGCTCAGGACGCGGATGACGGCGGAACCGTCGGGCTCTGTGTGGGAGTTGGGGAGCGACACCATGTGGATCAATGTACGCGGCGGAGGAAAGCGCCGCCCGCCCAATGGCTCGGGGCGCGAGGTTCGTGGGCGACTGCCGGTTGTGTGCGGCTTGTCGCGCAGTTCCCCGCGCCCCTGGGAGGTGCGGTTGCCGCAGCCCGAGAAGTCCAGGGCGTTACATGATCGGGTCGGGCTCTCTCGCCAGGTCGGCCGCGCCCACGAGGCCGGCCTCGTTGCCCAGCTGGGCCGCGATGACCTCGGCCACCGGGCGCCAGTTGCCGCCTACCAGCCAGCGCTTGTAGGACTTGCGGATCGGGTCGAGGACCAGTTCGCCCTCGTCCGAGAGGCCGCCGCCGACGATGAACGCGGAGGGGTCGAAGAGGGAGGCCAGGTCGGCGAGGCCGGCGCCGGCCCAGCGGGCGAGCTCGCGGTAGGAGTCGACGGCGACCGGGTCGCCCTGGCGGGCGGCCATGGAGATGTGCTTGCCCTCGATGCCGTCGGGGGTGCCGTCGCCGAGGCTGAGCAGGAGCTCGGCGTGCTCGGGGGTGGCGTTGGCGCGCTGCTTGGCGTACCTGACCAGGGCGCGGCCGGAGGCGTACTGCTCCCAGCAGCCCTGCGAGCCGCAGCCGCACAGCAGCCCGTCCGGGACCATCCGGATGTGCCCGAACTCGGCGGCCACTCCGAAGTGCCCGCGGCGCAGCTTGTTGCCGATGATGATGCCGCCGCCGAGGCCGGTGCCGAGGGTGATGCAGATGACGTTGCGGTGGCCCTTCCCGGCCCCGAACTTGTACTCGCCCCAGGCGGCGGCGTTGGCGTCGTTCTCCACCACCACGGGGAGGCCGACGCGGGCCTCGACCTCGTCCTTCAACGGCTCCTGGCGCCAGTCGATGTTGGGCGCGAAGTAGACCGTGGAGCGCTGCCGGTTCACGTAACCGGCGGCTCCGATGCCCACGCCGACGATCTCGTGCCCGGCGCGGGCGCCCTCTACGGCGGAAGCAATGGCGTCCACGATGCCCTCGGGCGTGCCCGGGGTCGGCACCTTGTGGGTCGAGAGGATGTTGCCTTCCTCATCGACCACGCCGGCCGCGATCTTCGTGCCGCCGATGTCGACGCCGATGGTGAGTCCCATGAATCCCTCAGTTTCGGTCGAGCCCCGCTACGGCCAACCGTACCCGAGGCCCTGCCGTCGGGTTCCCGTCGTCCGCCCGGAGGGCGGGTCGGGCGGAGCCTGGTGCGGGCAGCTGCAAGGCGGAGGAGGGAGTCAACGGGGAGCGTCGGCGACTGACGACAACGCCTCTGGGGGAGTGCGTGCCAGGCACCGCCCGACAGGCGGGAACCCGACGGCAGGGCCTCGAGGGGCTGTCAGTCGAGATCGATGCGTTCCCCGGGGCCGTCGTCCTCGCCCTTGTCGGGGGCGCCGGAGGTCCAGCGGGTCTCCTGGGCCTGGACCGCGGAGCGGTAGGCGGCGAGGAGTTCGCTGCCGGCCGCGGCCAGGTGGTCGAAGACGTCCGGGTTGCGCTCTATGACGGGCTCGACGGCGTTCTTCGCCTGCTGGACGACCTGCCGGACCACCTGCTGGGCGGCGGGCCCGGCGACCGCCCCGAGCAGCGGGGGCTGGATGCCGGAGAGCTTGTCGGCGACGGCGTCGACGAGTCGGCGCAGTTCCTCGGCGGCCGACCCGGGGGGCGGGCCGTACTGGGCCCGGCGGCGGGCCTTCTCCGCCTCCAGGTCCTCGGCGCAGGCGGTGGCCCAGGCGTCGTCGTCCGTCGCCCGTACCTCGTCCGCGGCCTCGGAGGCGTCAGCTGTGGGGCGCTCTTCGCTCATGACGGACTCCTGACTACGGTTCGTCTCTCCGACGTTACCCGAACGGGCGTACCGGTTTCACCGTCAGCGCGGCCACAGCTCCGGGTCCGGCGCGAACCGCAGCCGCAGCTCGCCGTCGCGCAGGGCCGCCCCGGCGACGGTGCAGCGGCGCAGGGCCGACGGCAGGGCGACGATCCGGCGGAAGCCGCCCACGGTGATCACGACCTCGTCGCCGCGCCGGACGAGGTCGAGGTCGTCCCGTATCGCGCCGGGCAGCGGGACGTGCCAGATGAGGACGCCGTCCTCCTCGATCCGGTCGGCGACGGGCCACTCGACCGGGGCGGGCGCGGTGTTGACGCCGGGCACGGCGAGCGCGGCGAGGTCGTCGGTGCCACGCGGGTCGTGCCCGAGATGGGCGACGGCGGTGACGTCGTACGCCTCCCCCCACTCCGCGAGGGCCTTGCGCTGCTGGGCGACCAGGGCGTGCAGGGGGGTGGCCTCGGGCAGCACGCGGTTGGCGACCAGGGTCGCGGCGGACAGGCCGCGCAGGGCGAGACCGAGGCGGGCGGTGCGGACGGCGTCGGCGCCGGCCGGGCCGGGCTCGGCGACCAGGCGTACGGCGGTGCGGCGGTCGGCGAGGACGGCCTCCACGGCGGCCAGCTCGGTGTCCCAGCGGGCCGCGGTCTCGTAGAGCCAGTCGGCGGGCATCGGGACGCCGGCGAGACGGCCGAGGACCGGGCGCAGGGCTCGGGCCGCCTGCCGCTCGGGCGGGAGCAGGCGGCGCAGGTAGCGGCGGAGCTCCTCGGGGAGCGAGAGGAGGGCGAGCGCCCGGGGGGCGGGCGGGAGGTCCACGACGAGCAGTTCGTAGCGCTCGGAGAGGGCGGCGTCGCGCAGGGCGCGGAGGAAGGAGAGTTCCTCGGCGCCCGGGAGGGGGGTGAGTTCCTCGGCGTCCAGGCGGGAGGCGCCGAGCAGGTCGAGGACGTTCGCGGCGCGGGCCTGGAAGGCGGTGAGGTCCTCGCGGAAGCGGGCGGCGGCGTCGGGGCGCCAGGCGGTGAGGGTGGGGGTGAGGCGGGTGGGCTCCGGTCCTGTCGCCGTGCCCAGGGCGGTGCCGAGGGTGTCCGTGCGGTCGGCGCTCAGGACGAGGGTGGGGGTGCCCTCGGCCGCGGCGCGCAGGGCGGTGGCCGCGGCGACGGTCGTACGGCCGCTGCCGCCGGGGCCGGTGATCAGGATGGTGCGCATGAGGGTGAACCGTAACGGACGTCCGGGTGAGCCCTCGCTGCAGCGGGCGTAGGGGTGTCACTTACCGGCACTTGCAGGGTGCCGCCGCGCTGGGCGGCTGAAGCGCCCCGTGAGAAGGCGGGGAACTGCGCGAGCAACCACCGACGACCCGCACCCGGGGTCCTACGCGTACCCCCGCGACGCGTCCCTACCTCACTTCTCCCCCGACTCGACCCTCTTCTTCAGTCCCGCCAGCGCCCGGTCGATGATGACCTTCTCCGCCTTGCGCTTGATCATCCCGAGCATCGGGATCTTCACGTCCACCGTCAGCGAGTACGTGACCTCGGTCGAACCCGCACCCGCCGGCTTCAGGAGGTACGAGCCGTCCAGGGAGCGGAGCATCTGGGACTTCACCAGCGTCCAGGAGACCTCGTTGTCGCCGGTCCACGTGTACCCGAGGACCTGGTCGTCCTTGATCGCGCCGGCGTCCATGACCAGGCGGACCTGCTCGGCACGGCCCTGGGCGTCGGTCTTCAGGACCTCCGCCTCCTTCACTTCACCGGTCCAGTCCGGGTACCGCCCGAAGTCGGCGATCACCGCCATGACGTCGGCCGGGGCCGCCTCGATCGTGATGTTCGAGCTGGTGTGTTCCGCCATCGCCGTGGCTCCTCCAGATGCGGGCCGGTGGGACCGGTGGGACCAGTAAAGGGGGTCGGCGTGCGCGGGCGTGCGCACACGCGTGCCGCGTGAAGGCTACCGCGCGTCCGACCAGCCGACTTCACCCCCTGTCCGCGGCCGTCACCATTCCAGCGCCCAGGGCCGGCCGGTACCGGCGAAGTGCCCGACGTTCACGCACTCGGTGGCCCCGATCCGCATCCGCTTCACCAGCGGCTGGTGGACATGCCCGAAGAGCGAATACCGGGGGCGGGTCCGGCGGATGGCGTCCAGCAGCGCCCGGCTGCCCCGTTCGAAACGGCGCGCCACCGTGTCGTACACCAGCTCCGGCACCTCCGGCGGGATGTGCGTGCACAGCACGTCGACCTCGCCGAGCGCCTCGATCTTCGCCGCGTACTCCTCGTCGGAGATCTCGTAGGGGGTGCGCATGGGGGTGCGCAGCCCGCCGCCGACGAAGCCGAAGACCCAGCCGCCGATCTCGACCCGCTCGCCGTCCAGAACGGTGGTGCCCGGGCCCGCGTACTCCCGCCACAGCGGCGGCATGTCGACATTGCCGTACGTCGCGTACGTCGGTGTCGGGAACGCCGCGAACATCTCGGCGTACTGCTTGCGCACCGCCTTCTCGATCGCCGTCGCCCGGTCCATGGCGATCCCGCCCCACAGCCGGGCGCCGAGTTCCCGGGCCTCCTCGAAACGCCGGGCGGTGCGGAGTTCGACCAGACGGTCGGCGTTCTCGACGCCGAACAGGTCGGGGAAGATGCCGCGGGAGTGGTCGGCGTAGTCGAGGAAGAGGACGAGGTCGCCGAGACAGATCAGGGCGTCGGCGCCGTCGCCGGCTCTGGCCAGGTCACGGGCGTTGCCGTGCACGTCGCTGACCACGTGGACGCGGGTCCTTCGGACGCCGGAGGGTGTGGCTGCCATGGTGATCAAGCGTAGGCCTGTGCGGCAAACGTGAACAGGCGATGGCCGGGCCTGTGGTTACTGGTCAGTCACTAAAGCCGTGGACTACCGTACGCGAAGGAACACCAACCTGTGTGACGCACCGAACATCTCGCCGGACCCCCCTGTCGAAGAAGCCATACCGGCGGGTAACGTCCGGGCAGTCCAGTCGTGCTCAGGAATTCAACCAACGGATCTTCCAGCCCGTGGCGAAGCCCTGAGCACCTGCCCGAGCCTTGGACCGCACCGTCGCATCGCACAACGTCGTGGCGTCGGCGCCCTATGAGGAGCAGCAGTCTTGCGCGAGTTCAGCCTTCCGGCTTTGTACGAGGTCCCCGCGGACGGCAATCTGACCGACATCGTCCGCAGAAACGCCGCGCAGCATCCGCACGTTGCCGTCATGGCCCGCAAGGTGAGCGGAGCGAAATGGGGGTCCCCCCGGACGGAGTCTGGGGGAGGTGCCTGGCAGGACGTGACCGCCACCGCCTTCCTGGCCGAGGTGCACGCGGCGGCGAAGGGCCTCATCGCCTCCGGCGTCCAGCCGGGCGACCGGGTCGGCCTGATGTCCCGCACCCGCTACGAGTGGACGCTCCTCGACTTCGCGATCTGGAGCGCCGGCGCGGTCACCGTGCCGGTGTACGAGACCAGCTCGCCGGAGCAGGTGCAGTGGATCCTCAGCGACTCCGGCGCGACCGCCTGCATCGTCGAACTCGACGGCCACACGGCCGCCGTCGAGTCGGTGCGCGAGACCCTGCCCGCCCTCAAGCACGTCTGGCAGATCGAGGCCGGTGCCCTGGAGGAGCTCGGCAGACTCGGCCAGGGCGTCACCGACGCCACGGTCGACGAACGCAGCTCGCAGGCGAAGGCGGACGACCCGGCGACCATCGTCTACACGAGCGGTACGACCGGCCGCCCCAAGGGCTGCGTCCTCACCCACCGCGCCTTCTTCGCGGAGTGCGGCAACATCGTGGAGCGGCTGCGCCCCCTCTTCCGCACCGGCGAGTGTTCCGTCCTGCTCTTCCTCCCGCTCGCGCACGTCTTCGGCCGCCTCGTCCAGATCGCGCCGATGATGGCGCCGATCAAGCTGGGCTGCGTCCCGGACATCAAGAACCTCACGGACGAACTGGCCGCCTTCCGGCCGACGCTGATCCTCGGCGTCCCGCGCGTCTTCGAGAAGGTCTACAACTCGGCGCGCGCCAAGGCGCAGGCGGACGGCAAGGGCAAGATCTTCGACAAGGCCGCGGACACCGCGATCGCGTACAGCAAGGCGCTGGACACCCCGTCGGGCCCCTCCCTCGGCCTGAAGATCAAGCACAAGACCTTCGACAAGCTCGTCTACAGCAAGCTGCGGGCGGTGCTCGGCGGCAAGGGCGAGTACGCCATCTCCGGCGGCGCCCCGCTCGGCGAGCGCCTGGGCCACTTCTTCCGCGGTATCGGCTTCTCGGTCCTGGAGGGCTACGGCCTGACCGAGTCGTGCGCGGCGACCGCGTTCAACCCCTGGGACCGGCAGAAGATCGGCACGGTCGGGCAGCCGCTGCCCGGCTCGGTGATCCGCATCGCGGACGACGGGGAGGTGCTGCTGCACGGCGAGCACCTGTTCAAGGGCTACTGGAACAACGAGGCCGCGACGGCCGAGGCGCTGGCCGACGGCTGGTTCCACACCGGGGACATCGGCACCCTGGACGAGGACGGCTACCTCAGGATCACCGGCCGCAAGAAGGAGATCATCGTCACCGCGGGCGGCAAGAACGTCGCCCCGGCCGTGATCGAGGACCGGATCCGCGCGCATGCGCTGGTCGCGGAGTGCATGGTGGTGGGCGACGGGCGGCCGTTCGTGGGCGCGCTGGTCACCATCGACGAGGAGTTCCTGGGCCGCTGGGCGGCCGACCACGGCAAGCCGGCGGGTGCCACCGCGGCGTCGCTGCGTGACGACCCGGATCTGATCGCGGCGATCCAGGACGCTGTCGACGACGGCAACGCCGCGGTGTCGAAGGCGGAATCGGTGCGGAAGTTCCGCATTCTGTCCTCCCAGTTCTCGGAGGAGTCGGGCCACCTGACGCCGTCCCTGAAGCTCAAGCGCAACGTGGTGGCGAAGGACTACGCGAACGAGATCGAGGCCATCTACCAGAAGTAGAGCGGCACTCGGGGCATCCTCCCGGTGCTCAGAAGTCCTCGGCGAGAACCCGTTCCATCGCCCGCTCGGCGAGCGCGGTGATGGTGACGAACGGGTTCACGCCGATGTTCCCCGGCACGAGCGAGCCGTCCGTGACGTACAGCTTCGAATACCCCTTCACCCGACCGTAGTTGTCGGTCGCCTGCCCCAGGACGCAGCCACCCAGGGGGTGGTAGCAGAAGTCGTCCGCGAACACCTTGCTGCTGGACCCGAACAGGTCGTACCGGTAGATCGTGGCGTTGGCCGAGTTGATCCGGTCGAAGAGTTTCTTGGCCATGGCGACCGAGACCGCGCTCTGGGCCGCGGTCCAGCCCAGCTTCACCCCGTCGCTCGCGGAGTCGTAGGTGAAGGACGCCCGTTGCGGGTTCTTGGTGATCGCCAGGTACAGGCTCACCCAGGTCTCGAACCCGATGGGCAGCGGGGCGATCTCCGCGAAGACCGGGTTGTCGGTGTTGGCCCAGTCGTCGATGCCCATGACCGGCATGGTCGCCTGGTTGGCACCGGTGGTGTCCCAGATGTGGTTGGCGCGCCCCAGCATGGTGTTGCCGTTGGTGCTCCAGCCCGCCCCCACACTGGAGTTGAGCGCGGGCAGCGCCCCGGTGTCCCGGGCCCGGACGAGCAGCTCGGTGGTCCCGAGGCTGCCACCCCCCAGGAACAGATGGGTACAGCTGTACTGCTTGCTCTCCACGACGGCCCCGCTCGTGTCGATCCGGTCCACGCTCAGCACGTACGACCCGTCGCTCGCCCGCGTGACGGCCTTCACCTTCTCCAGGGTGTGGATGGTGACGTTCCCGGTACCGAGGGCGGCGGCCAGGTAGGTCTTGTCGAGGCTCTTCTTGCCGTAGTTGTTGCCGTAGATGACCTCCTGGGCGAGCGCGGACTTGGTGGCGGTGCCGGCGGCCTCCTGCTGCATGTACCCGAAGTCGTAGACGTTGGGTACGAAGGTGGTCTTGAGCCCGGTGTTGGCGGCGGCCTTCCTGGAGGTCCGGGTGAACTGGTACCACTCGGTCGACTCGAACCAGGTGGAGTCGATGGTGTTGACACCCAGCATGGTGCGGGCGCGCGGGAAGTACGTGTTGTACATCGCGGTCGCGTCCACGGTCGGGAACTGCTCGGTGAAGTACGACTGGAGCGGGGTCACGGCCATCCCCCCGTTGACCAGCGACCCGCCTCCGACACCCCGCCCCACGTACACGGACATGTTGTCGTAGTGCACCCGGTCGAGCACCCCCGCGTAGGGAGTGATGTCCTTGTTGACGACATCCAGCCAGAGGAAGGTGGCGAGCGGGGCCTCCGTGCGGGTCTTGAACCACATGGACCGCTTGTCCGGGGCGGCGGTGGAACAGAAGATCTTGCCGTCGGAGCCGGCGGTGTTCCACAGCTGGCCCATCTCGATCATGAGGGTGCGCACCCCGGCCTGCCCGAGGCGCAGCGCGGCCACGGCCCCGCCGTACCCCGAACCGACCACGATCGCGGGTGCGTTGTCGACGTCGGCCGCTTCCTCGGCGGCCTGCGCCGACTGGAGCCCGACACGGGTGAGACCGGCCGCGGCGGCGGTCTGGAGGGCGATCATGCCCAGGATGTGACGTCTCGTCAGCTGACGCTGCATCAGTTTTGCTGTCATGCGCGCAGCATGTGCGGATTTTCCGGTTCCGCCTAGGCCTGCGACAAGGTTAGTGACAACGCGCCCCCGAAGGGGCGCGGGGAACTGCGCGACCAGTCACAACGCACTCGCGGACGCAGCACGACCCGACCCCCTAGAGCAGTTCCTCCAACCTCTCCGCCAGCAGATCCCACCGCCACTTCTCCTCGACCCACCGCCGCCCGCGCTCCCCCATACGCTGACGCAGTTCGGAGTCTCCCAAGAGCGCCGCAATGCGCTCGGCGGCCTCCTCGGCGGAGCCGCCCCGCACCACCCAGCCGGTCTCCCCGTCCAGCACCGCGTCCGGCGCGCCCCCCGAATCCCCCGCCACCACCGGCAGCCCGGTCGCCGAGGCCTCCAGGTACACGATCCCGAGCCCCTCCACGTCCAGCCCGCCCCGCCGGGTCCGGCACGGCATGGCGAACACGTCGCCCGCGCCGAAGTGCGCGGGCAGCTCGGCCCACGGCACGGCCCCCGTGAACCGCACCGACGCCTCGACCCCGGTCTCCCGGACCAGGCGCCGCAGCTCCTTCTCGTACGGCCCGCCGCCCACGATCAGCAGCACCGCGTCCGGCTCGGCGGCCAGGATCAGCGGCATCGCGAGGATCAGCGTGTCCTGCCCCTTGCGCGGCACCAGCCGCGACACGCACACGACCACAGGCCGGTCGGTCAGCCCCAGCCGCGCCCGCACCGCGTCCCCGCCCGACCCCGGATGGAAGGTCTTCTCGTCCACCCCCGGCGGCAACTGCACCATCCGCCCGGCCGCCCGCGCACTGAGCGCGGTCGCGATCCGGGACCGTGTGTACTCGCCGAGATAGGTGATCGTGTCCGTCGCGTCCCCGATCCGCCCGAGCAGCTGCCGGGCCGCGGGCAGCTGGGCCCAGCCCGCCTCGTGCCCGTGGGTCGTGGCGACCAGCCGCTCCGCCCCCGCCTTCCGCAGCGCCGGCGCCATCAGGCCCAGCGGAGCCGCCGCCCCGAACCACACCGACGTGCACCCGTGCTCCCGCAGCAGCCCGACCGCCGTCCGGGTCGCCCCGGGCGTCGGCAGCAGCATCGTCGTACGGTCGCGCACGACGGTGAAGGGCTGCTCCGCGTCGAACGCGGCGGTGGCCTCGACACCCTCCCGCCCCCGCTTCCAGGTGGACGCGTAGACGACCAGCCGCTCGGGGTCCAGCCGCAGCGCCATGTTGTGCAGGAAGGCCTGGATACCGCCCGGCCGAGGCGGGAAGTCATTGGTCACGACCAGGGTCTTGTTCATCGGCGCCGACCTTACCCGCACAGTGTGTTCGGCCACGCTTCATGGCCCCCGCACAGGACGTCGGGGGATCATGTGGCCCACTCGACACGGCGATGCCGACGGACAGGGGCTCAGGTGGACAGGACGGGCGTGCGGCGTGCCATGGTGTTGCTGCTGGTCACCTGGGGTGCCACCCGGCTGGTGCTGCTGCTGTTCGTCCTGAAGGTGTTCGTGTTCCCGGGCGCGGACGTCACGTCCGACGTCTCCGTCATCTACCAGGGCTGGTACGAGGTCCTGCGGCACGGAACGTTTCCCCTGGACGACGTCACCTGGCAGTACCCGCCCGCGGCCGCCCTGGCGATCCTCTCCCCCGGCCTCCTCCCCTTCCTGGACTACCCGACCGCCTTCTTCGTCCTGGCCTGCCTCGCCGACCTGGTGGTCCTCTCCCTGCTGCTCTACACCGGCCCGCGCCCCGGCCGCACCCTGCGCGGTGCCTGGGTCTGGGTGCTGGGCGTCCCGCTCCTCGGCCCGACCGTCTACTCCCGCTACGACCTGATGGTCACCGCCGTCGCCGTCGCCGCGCTGCTCGCCGGGGCCCGGCATCCCCGGATCATGGGCGCCCTCGTCGGCTTCGGCGCGATGGTGAAGGTGTGGCCGGCGCTGCTCCTGGTGGGCGCCGTACGGCGGCGGGCCTGGGCGTCCGCGGCGGTCACGGCGGGCGCGGTCGGCACACTGTTCGCGGTGGCCATGCCCGGCGCGTTCGCCTTCCTGACCTTCCAGCGGGACCGGGGCACCGAGGTGGAGTCCCTCGGCGCGCTGGTCTTCCACATCGCCCGGCACTTCGGCTGGCACGGCGAGGTGCTGCTCAACTACGGCTCGATCGAATTCCTCGGCCCGCACGTGCAGGCGGTGAGCACGGCGGCCCTGCTGCTCACCGCGCTCGCGTTCGGCTGGCTGCTGCTGTGGCGGCTGTCGGCGGCCCGCTTCCGCTCCCACACGCTCGCGGACGCGGCCTTCACCGCCGTCCTGATGTTCACGGTCACCAGCCGGGTGATCAGCCCTCAGTACATGGTGTGGCTGGTGGGCCTGGCCGCCGTCTGCCTCTGCTTCCGCGCCGGCCGCATGACCCTCCCGGCGGTCCTGGTCCTCCTGGCGACCTTCGTGACGGTCCTGGAGTTCCCGGTCGGCTTCTCGCACGTCGTGTTCAGCGACTGGTACGGCATCACCCTGCTGCTCCTGCGCAACGGCCTGCTGCTCGCGGCCACGGTCACGGCGGCCCGCGCACTGTGGCGCTCCACGGTGACCGAGGACGCCGTCGCGCCCTTCCCGGCTCAGACGCCCCACACGGAGGAGACGTCGGTCTCCCCCTGAGCCCGGGTGCGACCGGCTCAGTCGCCCAGCTGAGCCTTCAGGTAGTCCCGCCAGCGGGCGGTGAAGTCCGGCAGGGTCGTGCCCAGTTCCGTCTTCAGGGCGTCCTCCACCGCGCCCGCGCGCTCCGTGTGCGCGCCGACGGCCCGGTAGAAGGCGCCGAGCTTCTCCTCGCCCCAGTGGGCGGCGATCATCCGGCAGGCCAGCCAGCCGCCCTCGTAGGCCTGGGCCAGCTTGGTGGGGTCGTCGGTGAAGCCGAAGTCCTTGTCGGCGGGGAGGTCCTCGGGGGCGTCTCCGGCCTCGACGGCGCGGGCGAGTTCGGGGGCCGCCTCGGTGGGTGTGCGGCCCGTGTCGAGGTAGCCGATCCAGTCGGCGTAGCCCTCGGAGAGCCAGAGCGGGGTGGCGGCCGTGGTGTGGGCGCGGGTGGCCACGTGCGTCGTCTCGTGGGTGAGGACGACCTGTCTGCCGACCGCGCCGAGGACGGCGTACGCCTCCGGGTTGAGGATGACCCGGTCCGCCGGGGCCTGGCCCGAACCTCCCGCCTCGCCGGTGGTGACGGCGGCGATGCCCTTGTAGTTGGAGGCGGGGGCGCCCAGCAGGCCGGCCATGCCGCTCAGCGACCCGGGTACGAGCAGCACCACCCGCCGCGTCCAGTCCGTGCCCCAGGCCTTGGAGACCTCGGGGACGGCGGTGTCGGCGAGGCGGGCGTAGCCGCGCAGTGTGGTCCGGGACTGGCCGACGCCGAGGACGAGGGTGTGGGTGCTCTTGACGGCGGTCACCTCACCCTGGTCCCAGAGCTGTTGCCCGGACTGCGTGGCCGGCTTGTCGTATGTGACATACCACTGTCCGTCGGCGGTGCGGCTGAGGGTCAGCGCCCGGTCCGTCGTCACCGGCGCCTTGTCGTAGCCCTGTATCCGGTAGCTGAGCTGCGCGTCGGCGGTGGCGCCGGCGCCGTCGGGGTGGAGGGCGGTCAGCCGGTAGCTCCAGGCCGCGAGCGGTACGGCCCGCAGGTTCGCGTACGAGCTCCGGGTGCCGGTCTCGGCGTACGCCTGCTCGTCGTGGCCGAGGACCGCGGCCGAGCGGCGGTCCAGGACCTGCTGCACCTCGGCCATCGCCGTACCGGTCGGCGACTGCCCGCCGCCGCATCCGGTCAGCGGCAGGAGCAGCAGACACAGCCCCACCGCTCCTGAGCGCCACGCCCGTCCACGACCAGCCACTTTCCGATCGTACGGGCAGGAGCCCGGAAGTCAGGGCCGGGTGACGGAGGAGACCGGCATCATTCCGACCGGGTCGTAGCGGACCGGGGCGCCGGGGTAGGGGGCGTGGATGACCTGGCCGTTGCCGACGTACATGCCCACGTGGCTGGCGTCGGAGCGGTAGACGACCAGGTCACCGGGTTGCACCTGGGAGAGCGGGACCTGGTGGCCGACGTGGCGCTGCTCCTGCGAGGTGCGCGGGAGGTGGATCCCGGCGTGCGCGTACGACCACTGCATCAGGCCCGAGCAGTCGAAGCCGGAGGGGCCGCTGGCGCCCCAGACGTACGGCCTGCCGAGGGCGGAGCGGGCGGCGGCGATCGCCGCGGCGGCACGGCCGTCGGGGACGGCGGCGTCGGAGAGGCCGGGCAGGTCGGCGCGGTCGTCGCCGCGGGAGGCGTGCTCGAAGGCGACGCGGTCGGCGGCGGGCATCGCGTTGAGCAGGTGCCGGGCCTTGGTGAGCTTCCGCTCCACGGTGGCCTTGTGCGAGGCGACCGCCTTGCGGCTCTTCTCCAGCTCGGCGAGGTTCCCGGCGGCCTCGGACCGCTCCTGGGCGAGTTCGCGCATCGCTGCCTGGAGCCGCCTGAGCTGCCCGGCCTGGCGGGCGTCGACGCGGTCGAGGAGGGAGGCCCGGTCGAGGTAGTCCTGCGGGTCGTCGGAGAACAGCAGGGCCACGGCGGGGTCGATGCCGCCGGAGCGGTACTGGGCGCCGGCGAGTGAACCGAGCGCCTCCCGCATGGTGTTGATGCGCTGCTGCTGGCGGGCGATGCGGTCCTGGGAGTCGTTCACCTCGCGGCGCAGCGTGCCGGCCCGCTCGGCGGCCTTGTCGTAGGCCTGGGTCGCCTCCTCGGCCTGCTGGTACAGCCGGTCCACCTCGGCACGGGCGTCCGCGTGCGGGGCGGCACTCGCCGGCACGGCACCGAGTGCGGCGGCCGCGGCCGAGAGCACACAGAGAGCGGCACCGGCGCCCCGGTTGAACCCGGACGACGGTGCGAGACGGCGATGAGACCCCACGGGAAACGGCACCCCTTCCGTTTGTCGGACGCCCGACGGTCTCCCCCGGGTACAGGGGGAAACGCGCCAGACATTGACGCCCTCCCCCGCCCGAAGACGGGGAATTCCGGTCCGCACCGCACAGCGGCGCCACCACGGGTTCCTGTTTCACAGGCCGCCGCCAACCCGTGTGGGCTGGTCCTACGCGGCCTCCGCAGGCGTGACTTTCCGCCCGTCCGGCGGTAGGTCCGACAACTCGGTCGCCGAACGCCGCGATGCTAGCCATACGACCGGCCGACGGCCAAAGACCTTCACGGCCGTGGAAACGCCACACCCCGCCGCTGACGCAGGTCACCGGCGGGGCGTGGAGTCAGTCCCGGTTGCCGCGATTCGCCCGTTCGGGCGCCACCACGAGTTGATCTTCGGCCGTACGGGGGTCGCGACAACCCGGTGGGGTCGGATCCGGAGACCCGGTGGGGTCAGATCCGGACGCCGAACTCGAAGGTCATGTCGCTCATCGCCTCGTAGCGGACCACGGCGCCGGTGTGCGGGGCGTGCAGCACCTGGCCGTTGCCGGCGTAGAGGCCGACGTGGTGGTAGTCGCCGTAGAAGATGACCAGGTCGCCGACCTTGAGGTCGCTCGCGCTGTAGATGCGGGTGCCGGCGTTGGCCTGCGCCTCGGAGGTGCGGGGTATGGTCACGCCGGCCTGGGCGTAGGCCCAGGAGGTCAGGCCCGAGCAGTCGAAGGAGGACGGGCCGGAGGCGCCGTAGACGTACGGGGAGCCGATCACGGACTGGGCGGCGGCGAAGGCGGCGGCGGCCCGGCTGGAGGCGGAGCCCGTGTTGCCGAGGTCCACGCGGGAGGAGGCGCGGCTGGCGGCCTGGGCCTGCTCGGCGTCGAGGGCGGCCTTCTCCTTGGCGGTGAGCGTGTTGAGCAGCTTCTGCGCGTCGGCGAGCTTGCCCTGGACGGCCGACTTCTGCTTGGCGAGCTCGGTGCGGGTGGCGGAGAGGTCCTTGAGCTTGTCGGAGGCCTCTGCCCGCTCCTGGGCGAGTTCGCGCTGTTTGTCCTGGATCTTCTTCAGGGCCTCGACCTGCTGGCTGCTCAACTGGTCGAGCGTGGAGGCCTTGTCGAGGTAGTCGTCCGGGTCGGACGAGAGGAAGAGCTGGACGGAGGGGTCGATGCCGCCCGAGCGGTACTGCGCGGTGGCCAGCGAACCGAGGCTGTCCCGCAGCTTGTTGAGGTCCTCCTGCCCACGAGCCACGTTGTCCTGGATCGTGGAGATCTCCTTCTGCAGCTTCTGCTGCTTGTCCTTGGCGCCGTCCAGCTTCTCGGTGGCCTGCTCGGCCTCCTCGTAGAGCTTGTCGACCTTCGCCTTGACCTCGTCCTTGGTCAGCTTCTCGCTGGGCGCCGCGTTGGCGGCGTTGGCGCTGAGGACTACGGCGGCGGCCGCTGCGGTGGTGAGCACGGTCACGCGCGCACGGCTCGACTGCTTGGGTCGACGATGGGACGCCACGGAGACGGGCTCCTTCGTTTGAGTGATCACCCGTGTGGAGGTTCGAGGCCAGACCCTAGTGACCTACCTGTGATCAGTTCAAACCCAGCAGCCAAAAAAGTGGTCACGCAACGCACTCTTTGCACATAACTCACGAGCAGTAATGCGCGATTGACGCTACGTTGCGTGACGGTTCGGTCAATTCGGGCATTGCATATGCGGGTTGCACGTTCAGGACAGTCGCTTCAGAAGCATCGCAGAAGCGACCGGACGGGCACCCGCCTTCGCGACCCCGTCGGCGACCTCGCGGTCGGTCGAGGCGACGATCACCGGACGGCCCGGCGGCTCGGCGCGCACCAGCTGGCGGATCAACTCGTCCGCGGTGACACCGGGCTTGGAGAACAGGACGCGGACCCCGCGCGGTGGGGCGAGCAGCACCGGCGCGGCCAGCTCGGCGCCGTCGAAGACGCAGGTGACCTCGGCGCCGGTCTGGGCGGCGAGCTGGGAGAGCTGGCCGAGCAGCCGCAGCCGCTGCTTCTCCAGCGGCATCTGCGGATAGCCGGTCTTCGTCACGTTGTAGCCGTCGACGACCAAGTGCGCCTGGGGCAGGGCCAGCAGCTGGTCGAGGATGGCCGGGTCGTGCTCGGACAGCGCTCGCGCCGCGATGTCCTTCGGGGTCATTCGTCCCGGTTCGACCGCGTCCACGGTCTCGGCGGGCCGCACCGAGACCGGCGGCAGGGCCAGCTCCCGGCGCAGCCCCTGGGCGGCGTCGAGGACGGTGTCGAGCAGCAGCCGCAGCCGCATGCCCTCGACACTGCGCCCCTCGCGGGCGGCCCGGCGGCTGGCCTCCAGGGCCGCCTCGGCCTCGCCGAGCCGGGCCTTGAGCCGCCGGCTCTCGCTCTCGGCGGCGGACACCAGGGACTGCCCCTCGGTCCGCCCCGCCTCCATCTCGCCCTGCAGCTTGCGCAGGGCGGCTTCACCCCGCTTGACGTCGCTCAGCGCGGCCCGCAGCTTGCGGTGAAGCGATTCCGCTTCCTTCTTCGCCGCGTCCAGCTCGGTGCGCAGTCGCTCCGTCTCGGACCTGGTCTGCTCCCGGGCCCGGTCCAGTTCCTCGCGCAGCCGCTCCAGTTCGGCCCGGCTCTCCTCGTCGGCCCGCTCGGCGTCGGCCCGCTGGGCCTCCTCGCCGGCCGCCGCCACGAGCTTCACCCAGCCCGCGGGGCGCAGTACATAGGCCGCGGCCGCCACATCGAGCGGGTCCGCGGCCGGGGGCGGGGAGCCGGAGTCCAGGGCGCCGGCCAGTTCCGGCTGGGCCTCTCTCAGCTTCTCGCCGATCCGCTGCCGGAAGAGGGTGTCCGTCTCCAGCGCGGCCGCCATGGCGTTCCCCGCGAACTTGGCCCGGCGATTCGGGGCAAAGCGGGCGTACTGCCGCAGCTGGGCGGGCAGTTCGGCGACGGTCAGGCCGCCGAACCCGTCCGACACGATCTGCACGACACGCCGCCGCACACCGTCGGGCAACGGACGGTCAAGCACCTCGGCGGTGCCGTCACCCGGCCCCCCGCCCGTGGTCTCCACCATCCGTCACACCCCATCACCTGTACGGGGCCGGCTCCCGGTCTCAGGAGTCGGCGCCCGGCCTGTCCACCAGTTCCACCTGGTCCACCGCGTTGCACCAGCGGCAGCGCACCGACTCGATGGTCTCACTGACCACCTCGCGCTCCTCGACCTTCGGCTCACCGGCCAGGTCGAGGTGAACGTACTCGACCACCTTCGACGAGCGGGTCACGTCGAAGCGCGTGAGGTTGCCGCAGAGGGTGCAGCGCCACCGCGTCGTGGCGGTCGGCAGGGGAACCGTCATCGTGGCTTGTTCGCTTCCTTCTAGTGTCCGTGACGCGCCGTCCCGACGCGTGTGGCTCGTAACCCTACGGCCTGGCGGGTACCCGACGCCCGCCCGTCCACGGCGGCGAGGCGATCTGCACCACTGCGTCCCGTTACGCCATGCTCTATGTCCATGATCGGCAACTGGAACACGACGGCGGCCCGGACCCTGCGGAGCCTGCGGGGCACGTCCGCGCCCATGACGTACACCCTGATCGCCGTGTGCTGCCTGATCTTCGTACTCGGCCCCGCCTCCGGCTTCACCCCGTCCTACGGCACCGGAGAGGCCCTCGCGACCGCCCAGCGGGCGTATTTCCGGCACTGGGGGGTGGTTCCCGCCGACCTGTTCGACGGTCCGGTGCGGGAGGCGCTCACCCCGGCCACGGCGCTGTTCATCCACGGCAGCTGGGTGCACCTGCTCGGCAACATGCTCTTCCTCTTCGTCTTCGGGGCGATGACCGAGGAACGGATGGGCCGCGTGGAGTTCACTCTCTTCTACGTCGGCTGCGGCTATCTCGCGCTGCTCGGCTACGCGGCCGCCAACGCCACGTCCCAGCAGTCGCTGGTGGGCGCGTCCGGGGCGATCTCGGCGGTCCTCGGAGCGTTCCTGTACCTGTTCCCCAGCGCCCGCGTGACCAGTCTCCTCCCCTTCCTCTTCTTCCTCCCGCTCCGCTTCCCGGCCTGGGTGGTCCTCCCCTTCTGGGCGGCCCTCCAGTGGCTGGCCCTGAACCAGGCCCCCTCCGGCCCCGGCGTGGCCTACCTCGCCCACCTGGTCGGCTTCGGACTCGGGTTCGGCTACGCGTGGGTGCGGTACAGAAAAAAGAAGGGCGCGAAGCGCGGCCTTGGAAGGGCGGTGGCGGGCGACGGGCGGGCGACTAAAGTGAAGGTCGCCCCAGCTCCGGCACCCGAGGGAGAGAACCAGCCGTGATCACCGCGATCGTCCTCATCAAGACCAGCGTGGACCGGATCCCCGAGATCGCGGAACGGATCGCCGCGCTGGACAGCGTCAGCGAGGTCTTCTCCGTCACCGGCACGTACGACCTCATCGCCATGGTCCGGGTCCAGCAGCACGAGGATCTGGCCGAGGTCATCCCCGGCTCCATCAGCAAGATCCCCGGCGTGGAGGCCACGGACACGCACGTCGCGTTCCGCACGTACTCCCAGCACGACCTGGAGGCGGCGTTCGCGATCGGCCTGGACAGCTGAGCGCCGCCGACTGCAGCGCCCCGTAAGGGGCGCTGGGGGTACCCCCGGCCGAAGGCTGGGGGAGGAACTGCGCGACCAGCCACGACGGACCCGCGGGGGGCCACGGCGCTTCGTGCCCGGCTGCCGGCCGGTGGGGGCTGAGCGCGCGGTTCCCCGCGCCCCTGGCGGGGCGCTGATCACACCGCCGGGACGCAGCGGCCCTCTTCCGTGCGGTACGACCACTTCGCACCGTCGGTCACAAGTTCCCGTACCGCCGTCACGAAGCGCTCCACGTGCTCGTCCGGCGTCCCCGCCCCGAAGCTCACCCGGATCGCGTTGAGGGACTTCTCGCCCGGTGCCGCCTCCGGCGCCCCGCACTCGCCCTGGGCCTGCGGGTCGGAGCCCAGCAGGGTCCTGACCAGCGGGTGGGCGCAGAAGAGGCCGTCGCGGACGCCGATGCCGTACTCGGCGGAGAGCGCGGCGGCGAAGTGGGAGCTGTTCCAGCCGTCCACCACGAAGCTGATCACGCCGACGCGGGGGGCGTCGTCGCCGAAGAGGGAGAGGACCCGGACCTCGGGTACCCCGGCCAGGCCCGCCCGCACCTTCTCGATCAGGTGCTGCTCGCGGGCGACCAGCGTGTCGAAGCCGGCCTCGGTGAGCGCCTTGCAGGCGGCGGCGATGGAGTAGGCGCCGATGACGTTGGGCGACCCGGCCTCGTGCCGCGCGGCGCTCTCGTGCCACTCCACGGCCACTCCCCCGTCCTCGCGCCGGGTGACCTTGCGGCTGGCGCCGCCGCCCGCGAGGTACGGCTCGGCGGCCTGCAGCCAGTCGGCGCGGCCGGCCAGGACGCCGGAGCCGAAGGGGGCGTACAGCTTGTGGCCGGAGAAGGCGACCCAGTCGACGCCCAGGTCCCGAACCGAGACGGGGTGGTGCGGGGCCAGCTGGGCGGCGTCCAGGACGATCCGGGCGCCGTGCGCGTGCGCGGCGGCCGCGAGCTCCCGTACGGGCCACAGCTCGCCGGTGACGTTGGACGCGCCGGTCACGCAGACCAGGGCCGGACCGTAGGGGTCGCGGTCGGCGAGGGCGCGTTCCAGGGTCTCGACGGCCTGGCGCGGGGTGCGGGGCGCGTCGAGGTAGGTGACACGGGCGTCCTGCCACGGCAGCAGGGAGGCGTGGTGCTCGGTCTCGAAGACGAAGACCTGGCAGTCGGCGGGGAGGGCACGGGCCAGGAGGTTAAGGGAGTCCGTCGTCGAGCGGGTGAAGACCAGCTGGTCGTCGGGGCGGCAGTCGAGGAACTCGGCGACGGTCCGGCGGGCGTTCTCGAAGAGGTCCGTGGAGAGCTGGGAGAGGTAGCCGGCGCCGCGGTGGACACTGCCGTAGTAGGGCGCGTACGCCGCCACGTCGTCCCAGACCCGCTGCAGGGCGGGGGCGCTGGCCGCGTAGTCGAGGGCGGCATAGGTGACCTCGCCGCCGGTGACGAGCGGGACGGTGACATCACGGCCCAGAACGGGCAGGGGGGCACAAACGGACTGGGCGGAGGCAGCGGTGGAGACGGACATGGGTGAACTCCCGTGTGAGCAGGTGAGATCCGCCGTGCGAGCGGATGCGCTCAAGCAGCGGCAGGGGAAAAGGGTGTGCGGAGGCGGGGCTCTGCGGCCCTATCGCATTCGCTTGCTCACGGAAGGCTCCTCGACGACCAGGACCCCTGGTGGTTCGAGGGGTCCGCGCTTGCCGTGAACCTCGCTGCCCACGGCCTGGTCTTCACCCGGGGCACCCCGCCACGGACGGAGGGTTGCCGGACAGTCGGCCGGGGCCTCATGACTGTCACTCATGACCTGGAAAGAAACGTAGGGGAAGTGATCGCAGTCGCGCAACTTCAGTCCGCATGACGGGACGGAGCGAGGGCTGCGGACAGTTCGGCACCGCCGCAGAGGCCGTATGTGGTTGCGCACCGTTGCGGCGGAGAAGCAGGTGTACGCCGGTCCGCAACGGCCGTCGGCCACGACGGTGGAGCCCGGCGGTGCCGGGCCCACCCCAGCCCCCTGGACCGGCGCCCTACTTGTGTGTCGCCGCCGCCCAGCGCTCCAGGACCTGCTTGGCCGCACCCGAGTCGATCGAGTGCGCCGCCTTGTCCATGCCGGCGCGGAGTTGCTCTGCCAGCGACCCCGTGCCCGGGTCCAGGGCCACCAGCGCCGCCGCCGAGTTCAGCAGCACCGCGTCCCGTACCGGGCCCTGCTCGCCGTCCAGGAGGCGGCGGGCGACCTCCGCGTTGTACGACGGGTCACCGCCCCGCAGCGCCTCCACGGGGACCAGGTCGATGCCGACGTCACGGGGGTCGAAGGTCTCCTCCGTGACCTTGCCGTCCCGGACGGTCCAGACGCGGGACGTGGCGGTCGTCGTCAGTTCGTCGAGGCCGTCGTCGCCGCGGAAGACGAGGGAGGAGTGGCCGCGTTCGGCGAAGACCCCCGCGACGACGGGGGCCATGCGGGGATCCGCGACACCGACCGCCTGGGCCCGCACCCGTGCGGGGTTGGTCAGCGGGCCGAGGATGTTGAAGACCGTGCGGATGCCCAGCTGGCCGCGGGCGGCGCCCGCGTGGCGCAGCGCCGGGTGGAACTTGATGGCGAAGCAGAAGGTGATGCCGGCCTCCTCGGCGACCTCGGCGACCCGCTGCGGGGTCAGGTCGAGGTTGACGCCGAGCTTCTCCAGGACGTCGGAGGCCCCGGACGCGGAGGAGGCCGCACGGTTGCCGTGCTTGACGACCTTCGCGCCGGTGCCGGCCACCACGAGCGCCGACATCGTGGAGATGTTCACCGTCTTCGCGCCGTCGCCCCCGGTGCCGACGATGTCGACGGTGCGGCCCGGCACCTCGATGACGTTGGCGTGCTCGTACATCGTGCGGACGAGCCCGTTGATCTCCTCGACGGTCTCGCCCTTGGCCCGCAGGGCGACGACGAAGCCGGCGATCTGGGCGTCGGTGGCCTGGCCGCGCATGATCTGGTCCATCGCCCAGGCCGTCGCGTCGGCGCTCTGGTCCTGGCCGTACAGCAGCGCGTTCAGTACCTCGGGCCAGGAACGGCCCGCCGCGGTGTCGCCTCCAGCGGGGGTCACAGCGCTCATGAGGCCGCTCCTGATCGTCGTAAGGGAAATAGCCGGTTTCAGGGCCTACCCTATCCAGCTCCGGGCACGGCAAAGGCCCCCGTCCTCCCCTAGTCCTCGAACAAACTCGGACCGGGGGCCCATCCGGACGGGGGCCCTTCGACCGTGGCGTGGCGACGCGGTCGATCAGTGGTGGCCGTGGCCGCTCGTGATCTCCTTGTACTCCTCGACAGTCGGCTTCGGGATCTGGTTGTCCTCGCCGTAGTAGGCGTTGCTCAGCTTGGCGCGGAGCTTCTCGGAGCCCTTGATCTTGCGCTCGACACCGTTCTCGTCGACCGCCGGGCCGACCTGGGCCGGCTCGTACTGGTGGTGCGCCGTGAGGGTGTGCAGCTGCTCCTGCGAGAGCGGCTCGTGGACCTCGATGAACTCACCGTGCGGCAGCCGCTTGATGATGCCGGTCTCGCGACCGTGCAGCACCTTCTCGCGGTCCCGGCGCTGCAGGCCGAGGCAGATCCGCTTGGTGGCGATGAACGCGATCACCGGTCCGGCGAAGAAGAAGATCCGGACGAACCAGGTCACGTCGTTGATCGACAGGTGGAAGTGGGTGGCGATGAGGTCGTTGCCACCGCCGACCAGGCCCACCATGTACACGGTCACCCAGGCGACACCGAACGCGGTGCGGGTCGGGGCGTTGCGCGGGCGGTCCAGGATGTGGTGCTCGCTCTTGTCGCCGGTGACCCAGGACTCGATGAACGGGTAGACCGCGATCGCCGCGAGGACCAGACCGAACAGGATCAGCGGGATGAAGACGCCCAGGACCAGGGTGTGGCCCCAGAAGTTGATCTCCCAGCCGGGCATGTAGCGGATCAGGCCTTCGGCGAAGCCCATGTACCAGTCGGGCTGGGCGCCGGTGGACACCTGGTCCGGGCGGTAGGGGCCCATGGCCCAGATCGGGTTGATCTGGGTGGTCGCCGCGATGGCCGCGATGACACCGAAGACCAGGAAGAAGAAGCCTCCGGCCTTGGCCATGTAGACCGGCAGCAGCGGCATGCCGACGACGTTCTTCTCGCTCTTTCCGGGACCCGCGAACTGCGTGTGCTTGTGGTAGAAGACCAGGATCAGGTGGCCCACCATCAGGCCGAGCATGATGCCCGGCAGCAGCAGGATGTGGATCGAGTAGAACCGGGCGACGAAGTCGTGGCCGGGGAACTGCCCGCCGAAGAGGAAGAACGAGATGTACGTGCCGACGATCGGCATCGACAGGATGGCGCCCTCGGTGAAGCGGACACCGGTGCCGGAGAGCAGGTCGTCCGGGAGCGAGTAACCGGTGAAACCGGTGAACATGCCCAGGACGAACAGCAGGAAGCCGAACAGCCAGTTGATCTCACGCGGCTTGCGGAACGCGCCGGTGAAGAACACGCGCATCATGTGCACGAACATGCCGGCGAGGAAGATCAGCGCGGCCCAGTGGTGGATCTGCCGGATGAGCAGACCACCGCGCACGTCGAAGGAGATGTGCAGGGTCGAGTTGAACGCCTCGGACATCAGCTGTCCCTGGAGCGGGACGTAGCTGCCGTGGTACTCCACCTCGTTCATCGACGGGTGGAAGAACAGCGTCAGGTACACACCCGTCAGGATGATGATGATGAAGCTGTACATGCACACTTCGCCCAACATGAACGACCAGTGGTCGGGGAAGATCTTGCGCATGTTGGACTTGGCCAGGGAGTAGATCCCGAGCCGTCCGTCGGCCCAGTCGGCGACGCGCTCGCCGGCCGGTGCCTTCCCGCGCTCGCGGGACTCGGTGTTCTCTGTAGTGCTCATCCGCGCTCCCAGAAGGCAGGACCGACGGGCTCGTCGAAGTCGCCGAGCGCCTGGAGGTAGCCCTCCTCGCTCACGCCGATGCGCAGCTGCGGCAGGGCGTGGCCGGCCGGGCCGAAGATCACTCGGGCTCCGTCGGAGAGGTCGAAGGTGGACTGGTGGCACGGGCAGAGCACGTGGTGGGTCTGCTGCTCGTACAGCGAGATCGGGCAGCCCACGTGGGTGCAGATCTTCGAGAAGGCGACGATGCCCTCGTGCGACCACTCGAGCTCGCGCTTGTCCTTGATGTTGTCCGGCTGCAGCCGGATGATCATCAGGGCCGCCTTCGCCATCACGTTCTGGAAGTCCTCCTGGGACTCCTCGACGCCCTCGGGCTTGGCGAAGGTCAGCGAGCCGACGGCGACGTCGGAGGGACGCAGCGGCTCGTTGGTGTTCATGTTGACGAGCAGCTTGCCCTTCGACCACGCCGTGTGGCGCAGCGAGGTGCCGGGCAGCGGACCGAGGTCGCGCAGCAGCACGACGCCGGAGAGCGGGACCAGGGTCAGCGCGCCGAACATCGTGTTGCGGATCAGCTTGCGCCGGCCGAGCGCCGATTCCTTGGCGCCCTGCTTGAAGTCGGCCAGGACCTTGGCCTTGACCTCCGGCGGGGCCGAGATGGCGTGCCGCTCGTCGGCGACCTCCACGTCGGACATCAGGGTGCGGGCCCAGTGGACCGCGCCCGCGCCGATGCAGAACAGCGCCGCGCCGAGGGTCAGGCCCAGCGCGAAGTTCAGCGCGCTGATGTGACCGATCGGGAAGACGAAGATCGACTTGTCCTTCGGGATCGTCACATAGGACGCGATGAACCCGACGGTGGCCAGCATCGACACCGTGAACAGCATGGCCACGACGCGCTCGGACCGCTTGGCGGCCCGCTCGTCGATGTCCTGGATCCGGTGCTCGTGCGGCGGCAGACCCGGGTCCGAGAACGGGTCCTTCTCGTCCGCCACACTCACGGCGGTGTGCGCGTGGTCCTGCTCAGCGGGCAGGTTCTCTTCTGGAATGTCTTGGCTACTCATGACTTCTTGGCCTTTGCGGTCCGAGCGGCGACCCAGACGGCGACCGCGATCAGTGCACCGAGACCGAAGATCCAGGCGAACAGACCCTCGCTGACCGGCCCGAGGCCGCCCAGGTTGAGACCGCCGGGGTTCTCCGTGTTGCTGCTGTTGACCGCGTTCAGGTACGCGATGATGTCCTTCTTGTTCTTCTCCGTCAGCGTGGTGTCGGGGAAGGACGGCATGTTCTGCGGGCCCGTCTGCATGGCCTCGTAGATGTGCTTCGGGTCGACACCCTCAAGGCTCGGGGCGAACTTGCCCTTGGTCAGCGCACCGCCCGAGCCCACGAAGTTGTGGCACTGCGCGCAGTTGGTGCGGAAGAGCTCGCCACCCTTGGCGATGTCGGCACCGTCCGGGCCGTACTGCTCCGAGGTCGGGACCTCGGGACCGGCGCCCAGCGAGGCGATGTACGCCGCGAGCTGGTCGATCTGGGCCTGGGTGTAGATGTTCTTCTTCTTGACGACCTGCGGGCCCTGCGAGGTGGCGGCCGGCATACGGCCGGTGCCGACCTGGAAGTCGACGGCCGCGGCGCCCACGCCCACCAGGCTGGGGCCGTCGGACGAACCCTGACCGCCGGTGCCGTGGCAGCTGGCGCAACCGACCGAGTAGAGCTTCTTGCCCTCCTCGATGGTCAGGGACTGGGATGTTTCATCGGCCTGCGCCTTGCCCGCGGGTGCGAACGCGGCGTACAGCCCCCCTGTGCATGCCAGCGCGAGGAGTAGGACGACGACCGCCGCCAGCGGATGGCGTCGTCGTGCGGAGAGCTTTTTCACGGATTACCCCGGTGTCAGGATCTTCTGCGTCGATGCTTCTGGAAAGTGCGCTTCTGCGGCGCGTGGTGCCGGCCCGGCTACTTGATCAGGTAGATCGTGGCGAAGAGGCCGATCCACACGACATCGACGAAGTGCCAGTAGTAGGACACGACGATGGCCGCGGTCGCCTGCTCGTGCGTGAACCTCTTCGCCGCGTAGGTGCGCCCCAGGACGAACAGGAAGGCGATGAGGCCGCCCGTCACGTGCATGCCGTGGAAGCCGGTGGTCAGGTAGAACACCGAACCGTACGGGTCGGAGGACAGGGAGATCCCGTCCGTCTTGACCAGGTTCGTGTACTCGTAGATCTGACCGCCGATGAAGATCGCACCCATGATGAAGGTGACGATGAACCAGCCCCGGAGCTTCTTCACGTCCCCGCGCTCGGCGGCGAACACGCCGAGCTGGCAGGTGAGGGAGGAGAGCACCAGGATCGTGGTGTTGGTCGCCGAGAAGGGGATGTCGAGGTGACTCGCCATCTCCTTCCAGTGAGCCTCGCCGGTCACCGATCGCAGGGTGAAGTACATCGCGAAGAGGGCCGCGAAGAACATCAGCTCGGAACTCAGCCAGATGATGGTTCCGACGCTGGTGAGGTTCGGCCTGTTGACCGACGGGTGCGCGTGCCCGGTATCTACTGTCGTTGCTGTCGCCACGACCGACATTATGTCGGTCGCTTATCTCGCGCTCACTCCGGGGGGTGCCGTTCGGAGTGTCCGCCCCGTGTGTAGTGCCCGGATGGCCCATCGAAGCGGTGTTCCAACAGGTGTTGACGAGGTGTTCAGGGGAGTAGCATCCGGCGCATCGGTCCTGTCCGTACGACGCTGACGTCTCGGAGGAACAATGCAGCCGACCGCCACGGTGCTGGTCTACAGCGACGACTCCAACACCCGCGAGCAGGTGCGGCTCGCCGCCGGCCGGCGGCCGGCTCCCGATGTGCCGTTCGTCGAGTTCGTGGAGTGCGCGACGCCCGCGGCGGTCCTCGCCGAGCTGGACAAGGGCGGGATCGACGTGTGTGTCCTGGACGGCGAGGCCGTGCCGATGGGGGGCATGGGGATGTGCCGGCAGATCAAGGACGAGGTGTTCAACTGCCCGCCGGTGCTGCTGCTGATCGGGCGGCCGCAGGATGCGTGGCTGGCCACGTGGAGCCGGGCGGACGCGGCTGTGACGCTGCCTGTGGAGCCGGTGGAGTTCGCGGGGGCGCTGGCGTCCCTGTTGCGGCAGAAGAGGCTGCTGAGCGCCTAGGAGAGGGTGGGGCGCGGTGCGTGCGCGGGTGCGGGCCGGTGGGGGCCGTTCGCGCAGTTCCCCGCGCCCCTGGTTTCTCATACTGACGTCGGCTGCAGACGTACCGCGTCCTCCGGCTTCGGGCCGTCCGGGGTGCCGTTGGAGAGGGCGCTGCCCTTGCGCCAGTCCTTCCAGGCGAGGTTCCAGTCGCCGAAGCCGTTGCCGAAGTTCTCCATCTCCTTGCCGTTGGAGTTGACGACCTTCACCAGGTCGCCCGGGTGGAAGGTGTCGAAGAACCACTCGGCGTTCGAGGTGTTCATGCCGGTGCAGCCGTGGCTGACGTTCTCGTAGCCCTGGGAGCCCACCGACCAGGGCGCGGCGTGCACGTACTCGCCCGACCAGGTGACCCGGGTGGCGTAGTAGACCGGCAGGTCGTACGAGTCCGAGGTGCCCTCGGCGATGCCGACCGTGGTGCCGCGCATCCGTACGAAGTACTGCTTCTCCAGGACGACCTTGACGCCGTTGCGGGTCTCGAAGCCCGGTTTGCCGGTGGTGACGGGGATCTGGTTGATCTCCTTGTCGTCCTTGTAGACCGTCAGCTGGTGGGCGGCGGCGTCCGTGACGGCGAGGAGCTTGTCGCCCGTGGTGAGCTTGAGGGGCGCGGTCGCGCCGCCCCACAGGCGGTCGCTGATCCTGATGCCGTCCAGGTTGCTGTGCACCTGGATGGTGGCGTGGGTGGGCCAGTAGTCCTTGGGCCGGTAGTGCAGTTCCTTGCCGCTCACCCAGTACCAGGAGCCCTCCACGGCCGGGACGGAGTCGACCCTGAGGGCACGTTCGACGATGGCGCGCTGGGCCTTGTCCTTGATCTCGTGGTCGAGTTGGGCGGTGACCGGCTGGCCCACGCCGTACTCGCCCGCCTTGGGGCCGAAGGTGACCTTCAGCCGCTGCCGGGTGGTGGGCGTGCTGGTGTCGAAGGTGAGGACCTTGCGGCCGGACGCGCCGTTCTCGTCCTCGGTGCTGACCTGGACCGTGTAGTGGGCGTTGGCGGCCAGCGGGGAGGTGCTGTGCCAGCGGCGGCCGTCGGCGTCGAGTTCGCCCGCCACGAAGCGACCGGTGGCGTCCTGGGCCGTGACGTCCGTGATGCGGTCCTCGTCGCTCTTGGCGACGACCTCCAGGGGCTTGTCGGGGTCGGCCCGCTTCCCCGCACCGGTGGGCGTGTTGAAGGAGATCTGGTCCGCCGCGTCGTACGGCTTGTCCGCGAGGGGGTTGCCGTCCGAACCGCAGGCGGTGACGCCCGCGCCGAGGGCGATCACCAGCAGGGCGCAGCTGACGACGGTACGGGCGCACGGAGAGTGACTCATATTGTCACGCTATGAGATGTTTTCCGGACCGGCGCGGCAGGTAGCCCGGACGGGGGACGGCCGCTGCGCCGAAGGCGCGAAGGGGCCGGAACGGCAGGAGCCCGGACTCTCCTGACGGAGAGTCCGGGCTCCTGCTGCGCTCGGCGCGTGCTTACTGGGTGCGGTTCTCACCGCGGTAGTACTCGAACACCCAGCCGAAGAGGCCGATCATGATGATGGGTGCCGAGAAGTACAGCAGCCACCAGCCGACGGCGACACCGAGGAAGGCCAGCGCGCCGCCGACGCCCAGGGCGAGCGGCTGCCAGCTGTGCGGGCTGAAGAAGCCGATCTCTCCCGCCTCGTCCGCGACGTCGGCCTCCTTGTTGTCCTGGGCACCCGCGTCGACCCGCGAGGCGGTGAAGCCCAGGTAGAAGCCGATCATGATGCACAGGCCGAAGGCCAGGAAGAGCGCCGTGGTACCGGCCGGTTCCTTCGACCACACGCCATAGACGATCGCGATGACGAGGACGAAGACACTCAGCCACACGAACATGCGGCCCTGGATCTTCACTTGCCGGCCTCCTTGCTGCCCGCGACAGCGGCGGCGGCGTGGCCGTGCTCCAGCTGCTCCAGGGCGGCGATCTCAGGGTGGTGCAGGTCGAACGCCGGGGACTCGCTGCGGATCCGCGGCAGGGTGACGAAGTTGTGCCGCGGCGGCGGGCAGGAGGTCGCCCACTCCAGGGAGCGGCCGTAGCCCCACGGGTCGTCGACGCCGACGGGCTTGCCGTACTTGGCCGTCTTCCACACGTTGTAGAGGAACGGCAGGATCGACAGGCCGAGCAGGAAGGAGCTGATCGTCGAGATCGTGTTCAGCGTGGTGAAGCCGTCGGCCGCCAGGTAGTCGGCGTACCGGCGCGGCATGCCCTCGGCGCCCAGCCAGTGCTGGACCAGGAAGGTGCCGTGGAAGCCGATGAACAGCGTCCAGAACGTGATCTTGCCGAGCCGCTCGTCGAGCATCTTGCCGGTCATCTTCGGCCACCAGAAGTGGAAGCCGGAGAACATCGCGAAGACGACCGTGCCGAAGACCACGTAGTGGAAGTGGGCGACGACGAAGTACGAGTCGGAGACGTGGAAGTCCATCGGCGGCGAGGCCAGGATGACACCGGTCAGACCACCGAAGGTGAAGGTGATCAGGAAGCCGGTGGCCCAGAGCATCGGTGTCTCGAAGGACAGCGAGCCCTTCCACATGGTGCCGATCCAGTTGAAGAACTTCACACCGGTCGGGACCGCGATCAGGAAGGTCATGAAGGAGAAGAACGGCAGCAGCACACCACCGGTGACGTACATGTGGTGGGCCCACACCGTCACGGACAGACCGGCGATCGAGATGGTCGCCGCCACCAGACCCATGTAGCCGAACATCGGCTTGCGGGAGAAGACCGGGATGACCTCGGAGATGATGCCGAAGAACGGCAGCGCGATGATGTACACCTCTGGATGGCCGAAGAACCAGAAGAGGTGCTGCCAGAGCAGCGCTCCGCCGTTCGCCGCGTCGAAGACATGTGCCCCGAATTTCCGATCCGCCTCCAGCGCGAACAGCGCGGCGGCGAGGACCGGGAAGGCGAGCAGGACCAGCACGGCGGTCAGCAGCACGTTCCACACGAAGATCGGCATGCGGAACATGGTCATGCCCGGCGCACGCATGCAGATGATCGTGGTGATGAAGTTGACCGCACCGAGGATGGTGCCGAAACCGGAGAAGGCCAGACCCATGATCCACATGTCGGCGCCGATGCCCGGCGAGCGGACCGCGTCCGACAGCGGGGAGTAGGCGAACCAGCCGAAGTCAGCGGCGCCCTGCGGGGTGAGGAAGCCGCCGACCGCGATGGTCGAGCCGAACAGGTACAGCCAGTAGGCGAACATGTTCAGCCGCGGGAACGCGACGTCGGGGGCGCCGATCTGGAGCGGCATGATCCAGTTCGTGAAGCCGGCGAACAGCGGCGTCGCGAACATCAGCAGCATGATCGTGCCGTGCATCGTGAACGCCTGGTTGAACTGCTCGTTCGACATGATCTGCAGACCGGGGCGAGCGAGCTCGGCGCGCATGAGCAGCGCCATCACACCGCCGATCAGGAAGAACGCGAACGACGTGACCAGATACAGCGTTCCGATGGTCTTGTGGTCAGTGGTGGTGAGCCACTTGATGACCACGTTGCCGGGCTGCTTGCGCCGGATGGGCAGCTCGTCGGCGTAGCCTTCCGCTGCCGCGGCACCCTGGGGTTCGTTGAGGATGCTCACAGGTTGTTCGTCTCCCGGTTCTTCTCGTGGCTCGTCTGCGCGATGCCGGCGGGAATGTAACCGGTCTGCCCCTTCTTGACGAGGTCCTTGAGGTGCTGCTGGTAACGCTCGGGGGAGACGACCTTCACGTTGAACAGCATCCGGGAGTGGTCGACGCCGCAGAGCTCGGCGCACTTGCCGAGGAAGGTGCCCTCCTGGTTCGGAGTCACCTGGAACGCGTTGGTGTGGCCCGGGATGACGTCCATCTTCATCAGGAACGGCACCACCCAGAAGGAGTGGATGACGTCACGCGAGGTGAGGACGAAGCGGACGGTCTCACCCTTGGGGAGCCAGAGCGTCGGACCGGGGTTACCGGTCTGCGGGTTCTTCGTGCCCGGCGTACCGACGTCGTAGACACCGCCGGCGTTCGCCGGGAATTCCTTCTTGAACCGGTCCGGGATGGCGGACAGGTTCGCGTCGGTCTTCGCGTCGCCGGTGACACCGTCGACGGGCGTGATGTAGTTGAAGCCCCAGCTCCACTGGAAGCCGACGACGTTGACCGTGACGTCCGGCTTCTTGTCGGTGAGGCTGAGCAGCTTCGTCTCGTCGCGCGCCGTGAAGTAGAACAGCACCGAGACGATGATGAGCGGCACCACCGTGTACAGGGCCTCGATCGGCATGTTGTACCGGGTCTGGGCCGGGACCTCGATCTTGGTGCGGCTGCGCCGGTGGAAGATGGCGCTCCAGATGATCAGACCCCACACCAGCACGCCGACGGCGAGCGCGGCGGCCCAGGAGCCCTGCCACAGGGAGAGGATCCGCGGAGCCTCTTCCGTGGTCGGGGTGGGCATACCAAGGCGGGGGAAGTCCTTGTATGTGCAACCGGTAGCGGATGCCAGGACCAGGCCCGCGGTCATTGCCTGCAGCAGCTTCCGCCGCATCGGGCGCCGCGGCGAGCGGTCGGAGCCGTTGGGACTCACGTAGCGCCTTCCCGAGAGTCTCGCCCGCGCGGTCGGCTGCGGCCTTCTCGCTGGTCGGTCGCCGCCCTGCGTCGGGCAGGGGTTTGGATGTTTATGCGGACCAAACCCTAGCCGACGCGATTCGGGGGGTCGCGGGGAGGGGGGCATACGCGTCGCCTGTCACTCGGTTGGGGTGGGAATGGGCGCCCAATAGCTCGGGTTGTCGCGGTTTGCGGTGCGAGTGCGGGTGCGTGGGGGGCTGGTCGCGCAGTTCCCCGCGCCCCTCGGTCGGCTGTCCCTGCGGACGTTTTAACGTTGCTGTGTGTCCTACTTTGACGCTGCGTCCGCTGCCCCGCTCCATCCTGTTGCCCGTCAGGCGTTGTTGGCATCGCTTGACGACGGGTGGGCCGATCCGTCCCGGTTGTATCGGGAGGGGCGGAAGGCGCGCATGTTGCTGGATGCCGCGCGGGAGGCGGCTGCCGAGGCCGTCGGCTGTCGGGCGGACGAGCTGACTTTCACCTCTTCCGGTACGCGCGCCGTCCACACGGGCATCGCCGGGGCGTTGGCCGGGCGGCGCCGGACCGGACGTCACCTGATCGTGTCAGCCGTCGAACACTCCTCGGTACTTCATTCGGCCGAGGTGTTCGAGGCGGAGGGCGGACAGGTGACGCAGGTGCCGGTGTTGCGGACCGGCGAGGTGGAGGCCGGCGCCTACGAGGCTGCGCTCCGCCCCGACACCGCGCTCGCCTGCCTCCAGTCGGCCAACCACGAAGTGGGCACCGTGCAGCCGGTGGCCGCCGTCGCCGAGGTGTGCCGGGCGGCCGGGGTGCCGTTGCTGGTGGACGCGGCGCAGTCGCTGGGGTGGGAGCGGGTGGCGGGCGACTGGTCGCTGCTGACGGCGAGTGCGCACAAATGGGGCGGGCCGAGCGGGGTCGGGCTGCTGGTCGTACGCAAGGGGGTGCGGTTCGCCGTCCAAGGGGCCTCGGACGAACGGGAGTCGGGGCGGGCACCCGGCTTCGAGAACCTGCCGGCGATCGTCGCGGCGGCCGCCGCGCTGCGGGCGGTACGGGCGGAGGCCGAGCGGGAGGCCGTACGGCTTCGGGAGCTGACGGCACTGATCCGGGCGCGGGTACCGGAGTTGGTGCCGGACGTGGAGGTGGTGGGCGACGCGGAGCGGCGGCTGCCCGGGATCGTCACCTTCTCCTGTCTCTATGTCGATGGAGAGACACTGCTGCACGAGCTGGACCGGGAGGGCTTCTCGGTGTCTTCCGGGTCGTCCTGCACGAGCAGCACCCTGACGCCGAGCCATGTGCTCAAGGCGATGGGTGTGCTCAGTGAGGGGAACGTGCGGGTGTCGCTGCCGACGGGGGCGGTGGAGGCGGATGTGGAGCGGTTCCTGGAGGTGCTGCCGGGGGTGGTGGCAGGGGTCCGGGAGAAGCTGGGCGCCCCGATGCCGACGGCGACCGTACGACAGGCGGAGGAAGTCGTCGTCGACTCGCTCGGCAAACGGTGCCCGATCCCGGTCATCGAACTGGCGAAGGTCATCGGCACCGTGCCGGTGGGCGGCACGGTCCGAGTCCTGTCGGACGACGAGGCGGCACGCCTGGACGTCCCGGCGTGGTGCGAGATGCGGGGCCAGGAGTACGTGGGCGAGGAACCGGCCGAAAAGGGAACGGCGTACTTGGTACGCCGGGTGAGCTGAGCGCCCCTTCGGCGGCGCGGGGCTGTGTCGATTTGCGGCTGCCGCCGCGTGGGCGCGACCAGCCCCCACGCCGCCGCACCCGAAACTCAGACCAGATAACCCCGGACCTCTTCCGCGGCCTCGTCCCCGTACGCCTTGGTGAACCGCTCCATGAAGTGCCCCCGGCGCAGCTGGTACTCCTGCGTCCCCACCGTCTCGATGACGAGGGTCGCCAGCATGCAGCCCACCTGGGCCGCCCGCTCCAGCGAGACCCCCCACGCGAGCCCCGAGAGGAACCCGGCGCGGAACGCGTCGCCGACGCCCGTCGGGTCGGCCTTGCGCTCCTCGTCGGGGCAGCCGACCTCGATGGTCTCCTCGCCGGCCCGCTCGATCCGCACCCCGCGTGCGCCGAGCGTCGTCACCCGGTGGCCGACCTTCGCGAGGATCTCCTCGTCGCTCCAGCCGGTCTTCGTCTCGATGAGCCCCTTCTCGTACTCGTTGGAGAAGAGGTACGTCGCGCCCTCCAGCAGTATCCGGATCTCGTCGCCGTTCATACGGGCGATCTGCTGGGAGAAGTCGGCGGCGAAGGGGATGGAACGGGTGCGGCACTCCTCCGTGTGGCGGAGCATGCCCTCCGGGTCGTCCGCGCCGATGAGGACCAGGTCGAGTCCGCCGACCCGGTCGGCGACCGTCTTGAGCTCGATCAGGCGGGCCTCGCTCATCGCGCCCGTGTAGAAGGAGCCGATCTGGTTGTGGTCGGCGTCGGTCGTGCACACGAAACGCGCGGTGTGCAGGGTCTCCGAGAGGCGGACGGAGTCCGTGTCGACGCCGTGCCGGTCGAGCCAGGCCCGGTACTCGTCGAAGTCGAAGCCCGCCGCACCGACCAGGATCGGCCGGGTGCCGAGCTGTCCCATGCCGAACGCGATGTTCGCGCCGACGCCGCCCCGCCGTACGTCCAGGTTGTCGACCAGGAAGGACAGCGAGACCGTGTGCAGCTGGTCCGCGACCAGCTGGTCCGCGAAGCGGCCGGGGAAGGTCATGAGGTGGTCGGTGGCGATGGAGCCGGTGACTGCGATGCGCACGGCTGGGACTCTCCTGAGGGGGAGGCGTTATTGACAGTTAACGCTACCGGGTCCGTGTGGCGCCCTGAAGGTGCCAAAACTACCCGATAGTAGATCTTTCTTCGCGGCGCTCGGCGTGCTTACGGTTCCGTCATGACGAACCTCAAGGTCCACTCCCCCGCTCCGGCCGACCTCGACGGCGACCTCGCGTCGCTGCGCGGGGACTGCGCCCGGATGGCTCCGCACTGGGTGGTTCCCGATCACAGCGATGCCCGCCCGGTGCCGCCGTCACTCATCCACGGGGTGACCGTGCCGAAGAAGTCCGCCAGACTCCTGGACGCCATGTCCGACTACGGCGACTGAGTCCCGCTCCGGCGCGTTTCCAGGGAACCGCGCGCTCCCCTCCCGCGTCCCATCGCCGTCCCCCGTGAAGGGGAGGCGGGATACGACACGGCAAGGAGCTATGCGGTGAAGAGCGAGCGACCCGAGAACGACGACGACGCGGCCGCGGGCAGCACCGGGGAGCCCCCCGAGGCCCGGCGGGCCACGGAGTCGCCGAAGGCTGCCGATGCCGGGGTGGCCGCCGACGCCGATACCGACGCCGGTACCGAAGCGCAGGCCACCGCGGAGTCCGCCGAGGGCGCCGTAGAGGAGGTTCCGGAGCCCGAGGAAGCCCCCGAGCCGGACGTGCCCCCGGCCGCCGAGACGGCCCCGGCCGCCGAGACCGTCGCCGAGCCCACGGAGCCCCCCGCCGAGCCGGAAGCGGCGGTGCTTCCCGATGCCCCCGACGCTCCTGAGGCTCACGGGACGCCCGAGGCCGAAGCCGGTACCGGTCCCGAGACCGACGACCTCGCTCCCCGCCGCCGCTCCCCCGCCCTCGTCATCGCCTCCGTGGCCGCCGCCGTCCTCCTGGTCGGCGGAGGTGGTGCCTACCTCGCCGCGAACACGGGCTCCGGCTCCGGTACGACCACCGGCGCCTCCGGCGGTTCCACTCCCCCGCCCCTCGCTCTGGACGGCTACTCCTCCGGCGGCAACGGCATTGCCCCGGGCGAGCCCAATCCCTACGGCGTGACGTACAAGGCGAGCGGAACGCTCCCCGCCGGCCCCGGCTCGGCCACCGTGTACCAGCCTTCCGGCGAGGTCTCCAAGGACCGGGTCGCCGCGCTGGCGAAGGCGCTCGGGATCGAGGGGAACCCGGTGGCCGAGGGCCAGGTCTGGAAGGTGGGCACCGACAACGACGGCTCGGGCGGGAGTCTCCAGGTGAACCGGGCCGCCCCCGGCATCTGGACGTACAGCCGCTACGCCCCGGGCACCGACAACTGCAAGAGCGGCCTGGTGTGCGCGCAGGACCCGGTGGCGCCGGCCGGTGACCCGGTGAGCGTCGGCGACGCCGAGAAGGCGGCGGCCCCGGTGCTGAAGGCGCTCGGCCAGGACGCCGCGAAGCTCGACGCGAGCCAGGTCATGGGCGCCCAGCGGGTGGTGAACGCCGATCCGGTGGTCGGCGGGCTGCCGACGTACGGCTGGACGACCGGGCTGACCGTGAGCAAGCAGGGCGAGGTGGTCGGCGGCAACGGGATGCTCGCGGCGCCGGCCAAGGGCGACACGTATCCGGTGCTGGGCGCCGCGAAGACGCTGGAGCTGATGAACGCGGCGCCGCGCTCCGACCACCGGATGGGCATCGGCGGCTGCGCCAGTTCCGTACCGCTGAAGGACCGGCTGGAGCAGCCGTGCACCGCGTCGACGCCGTCCGCGTCGTCCGCCGTGATCGAGAAGGCGGTGTTCGGGCTCGCCGCGCAGTCCGTCGCCGGGCGGCAGGCGCTGGTGCCGTCCTGGCTGTTCAAGGTGCGGGGGGCGGCGGACTCGTACACCGTGACCTATCCGGCGGTGGACCCGAAGTACCTGGCCTCCTCCTCGACGCCGGCGCCCTCGGCAAGTGCGAGTGCAAGTGCGAGTGCGAGCGCCTCTGCGGGGAGCACGAAGGACGTGAAGGTGGACGGGTACACGACCGACGACCGCGAGCTGGTCGTCGCGTTCACCGGCGGGGTGTGCGCCGACTACAAGGTGACGGCGGAGGAGAGCCCGGAGCAGGTGGTGGTGAAGGTGACCGCGACGCCCTGGCCGGACAAGATCTGCGTGATGATCGCCAAGCAGTACCACCAGGCGGTGCGCCTGGCCGCGCCGCTGGACGGCCGGAAGGTGGTCGGCACGGACGGCAGGGCCGTCCCGAAGGAGAAGGCGACGACGCTGAGCCCGCAGCTGGGCTGAGCGCAGACACGAAGGCGGCGGCCCCTCATCGCGAGGGACCGCCGCCTTCCTGTTGAGCCCTTCGGCTCAGCTGAAGGAGTCGCCGCAGGCGCAGGAGCCGGTCGCGTTCGGGTTGTCGATCGTGAAGCCCTGCTTCTCGATGGTGTCGACGAAGTCGATCGACGCGCCGCCCAGGTACGGGGCGCTCATGCGGTCGGTGACGACCTTGACGCCGCCGAAGTCCTTGACGACGTCGCCGTCGAGGGAACGCTCGTCGAAGAAGAGCTGGTAGCGCAGGCCGGAGCAGCCACCGGGCTGGACGGCGACGCGCAGGGCGAGGTCGTCACGGCCTTCCTGGTCGAGCAGGGCCTTGACCTTGGCCGCGGCGGCGTCGCTCAGGATGATGCCGTCGGTGGCGGTGCTGGTCTCGTCCGATACGGACATCTACATCTCTCCCGGGTTGTACGGAGACTGCTTGCCGACGAGTGCAACCGGCGGGTCGGCTGATTCATTCCGGGCCGGCAGGCGCGTTCTCGCGTTTTTCCTACCTCTTCATGCTCGCACATGCCCGCAGTGACGCACAGCAGTCGCGGTGGTCACCCACGGCGACCTGCACACGAGGCGACCACCCGGCGTCCACCCGGTGGCCACCCTCCCGTTCGGCGCCGGGATTGATGTCACATCGACGCTATGGCCATCGTCAAAGTGACGTGAAGCGGTTATGATAGATAGCGTCAGAACGACGAAAAGTAGAAAGGGTGCGTGTCGTGACCACCGCCCAGACCACGGAGCTCGACGTACAGCCGAGTCCGCTCGCCCTGCTGCTGCTCGGCCGTGAGGCCGACCCGAAGAGCGAGCGGGGTGTCGAGTGTCCCGGCGACCTGCCCTCGCCGTCCGACCCGGACCTGGTCGCGCGTGCCCGCGCGGCCAAGGAGAAGCTCGGCGACAAGGTCTTCGTGCTCGGCCACCACTACCAGCGCGACGAGGTCATCCAGTTCGCCGACGTCACGGGCGACTCCTTCAAGCTGGCCCGGGACGCCGCCGCCCGCCCGGAGGCCGAGTACATCGTGTTCTGCGGTGTGCACTTCATGGCCGAGTCCGCCGACATCCTGACCTCGGACGACCAGAAGGTGGTCCTCCCCGACCTCGCGGCCGGCTGCTCCATGGCCGACATGGCCACGGCCGAGCAGGTCGCCGAGTGCTGGGACGTGCTGACCGAGGCCGGGATAGCCGAGCAGGTGGTCCCCGTCTCGTACATGAACTCGTCCGCGGACATCAAGGCGTTCACGGGCAAGCACGGCGGCACCATCTGCACCTCGTCCAACGCGCAGCGCGCGCTGGAGTGGGCCTTCGAGCAGGGCGAGAAGGTGCTGTTCCTGCCCGACCAGCACCTGGGGCGCAACACCGCCGTCCGGGACCTGGGCATGTCCCTGGACGACTGCGTGGTCTACAACCCGCACAAGCCGAACGGCGGCCTCACGGCCGACCAGTTGCGCGACGCGAAGATGATCCTGTGGCGCGGCCACTGCTCGGTGCACGGCCGTTTCTCGCTGGACTCGGTCAACGACGTGCGCGAGCGCATCCCGGGCGTCAACGTGCTGGTCCACCCGGAGTGCCGGCACGAGGTCGTGGCCGCCGCCGACTACGTCGGCTCGACGGAGTACATCATCAAGGCCCTCGAGGCCGCCCCGGCCGGCTCCAAGTGGGCGATCGGCACCGAACTGAACCTGGTCCGCCGTCTCGCGAACCGTTTCGCCCCCGAGGGCAAGGAGATCGTCTTCCTCGACAAGACGGTCTGCTTCTGCTCCACCATGAACCGCATCGACCTCCCCCACCTGGTCTGGACCCTGGAGTCGCTGGCCGAGGGCAACCTGGTCAACCGGATCGAGGTCGACCAGGAGACCGAGGCGTTCGCCAAGCTGGCCCTGGAGCGGATGCTGGCGCTGCCGTAGCCGTACGGCCCGTGCGTCACCCCGAGCCGGACTTCCGCTCGGGGTGCGCCGGGTCGAGGCTGAAGAGCGTGCCGTTGGGGGTCATGACGGTCACCACGCCTCCGTAGAGGAGCGCCTTGGGATCGGACGCGTCGCCCGTCGAGGCCGTGCCGACCCGAGGGGACGTCTCCCAGAGGAGGGTGCCCTTGCGGCTGTCCAGGGCTGCCACCCGGCCGCTGGGACTGGCCAGGTAGAGGGTGTGGGTGCGGGAGTCGTACGTCGGGGAACCGGAGTTCTCCACGCTGGTGCGGGTGTGCCAGAGTTCCTTGCCGGTCAGCGGGGAGACCGCCGCCACCTCGCCGTTCGCGCCCGTGATCCACAGGGTGTCCGAGGCGAGCGTCACCGAGCCCTCGTAGGTCTTCGCGAGCTTCGTCGTCGTCCGACCGCCGGTCGTCGGGTCCGTCAGGAGGATCTTGGCGAACCTGGAGTCCTGCAGGGACGTCGAGCCGCTCTCCTCGTCGGCCAGGACCATGGCCGGATGGCCGTCGACGATGCCGAGAAAGCCGCTCTCGAAGGGGATCTGCCGACGGGCGAGGACCGTTCCGGCCGCGCGGTCCAGCTGCAGGAGCGAGGAGTACCTGGCGTTCTGCTCGGTGGGGAAGCACTGCGCGTACACGTCGGTTCCGGCCGGCAGGAACGTGCAGTAGGTGCGGGCCGGAAGTGTCATGGCCCAGCGGGCCCTGCCCGTGCGCGGGGAACGGGCCGTCACCGTCCGCCCGTCGCTCTCTGCGGTGAGCACCACGTCACCGGCCATGATCAGGTCGACGTTCTCGTCGTTGACCTTGCGGATCCACAGTTGCGAGCCGCTCGTCGCGTCGAGGGCGACGATGAAGGTCGGGTTGGTCTCGGCACCGTCCTCGGTGAGGGTCTCCCGGACGAGGACCGTGCCGTCGTACACCCCGAGGACCCAGGAGTCGTACCGGCTGGGATCGTCGCCCGGCGCCGCGAGCGCGGCACGCCAGAGGGTCCTGCCGGTCCGGCCGTCCAGCCGGACCGGCAGGACGCCGTGGCCTCCGCAGTAGACGCCGTCGCCCTGGCTCAGGCAGTCCGACTGGCCTTCCGCCGGCGTGCCGAGCGCCTTGACCTCGCCCCGGTCCGCCGGCTTGTACACCGTCGTCTGCCAGGGCTGCCAGCCGGCGGGGACCGCGGCCCAGCGGGAGGCCGCGGAGGAGTTCGCCGTCCGGGGGTCGCCGACGAAACCCGGTCCGAACCGGATGTACCACAGCAGCCCCAGGGTCAGCGCGCCCACCGTGCCGACCGCCGCCCAGAGGGTACGGCGGCTCCGGATCCGGCGGCGGCCGGAGCCGGTGCCGGTCGTGCGGTCGAGGTCGGCCCCCGGACCGGGCGTCGCGTCGGCCGGCACGGCTCCGGCGTCGAGGGGCCGGGCCCACGGCAGCCGCAGGGTCATCGTCTCCGGTTCGCCGGGGTCCGGCTCCGGCAGGGCCGCCGCGAACTCCCGGGAGAGGTCGTCGAGTTCGGGCCGGTCGGCGGGGTCCTTGGCCAGGCAGCGCTCCAGGACCGCGCGCAGCGGGCCGGTGACGCCGTCCAGCACGGGTTCGTTGTGGACCACCCGGTAGCCGGTCAGGTAGGGACTGTCGGCGTCGAAGGGGCCGCGTCCGGTGACGCAGTAGACCAGCAGCGCGCCGAGCGAGAAGACGTCGGAGGCGGGACCGACCGTACGCGCGTCGGTGAACTGCTCCGGGGACATGAACGGCGGGGTGCCGACCATCTGCCCGGTCTCGGTGAGGGTGTTGTGGTTCTCGGCCGCGCGGGAGATGCCGAAGTCGATGACGCGCGGGCCGTCGTCGGCCATCAGGACATTGGCCGGCTTCAGGTCGCGGTGCACCATCCCGGCCCGGTGGATGTCCCGCAGCGCCTCCACCAGGCCGAGGGCCAGCGGGCGCAACTCGGCGACACGGAGGGCGCCATGGGCGCGGATGCGGGCGGCGAGGGACTGGCCGGGGACGTACTGGGTGGCCATCCAGGGTGCCCGGGCGTCCGGATCGGCGTCCAGGACGGGGGCGGTGAAGGCACCGCTGACCCGGCGGGCGGCCTCGATCTCCTGCCGGAACCGGGCGCGGAAGACGGGGTCCTCGGCGTACTGGGCGTGCACCACCTTGACCGCGACCTCGCGCCCGGAACGCGACCGGCCCCGGTAGACGATGCCCATGCCGCCGGCCCCCAGCCGGTCGACCAGCTTGTAGCCGCCCAGGGACCGTGGATCGTCCTTGTGCAGCGGCATACGTCGATTCCCCTTCCACGACCGGCAGTTCGCGGCGCCAGCATACGGAACGCCGGTGGCGGACGATCGGTGGCCGGGTTGGCGGCCGAGGCCCGGGGCCGGTGGCCGGGCGTCCAGGGTCGGCCGCCGGTTCCCGGGGGTGGGTCGGGAACCGGCGGCCGGGGCCGTCACACGGCCGCGGGCTCCGGTTCCTCGGTCGCCGGGGTGGAATCCGCGGGCGGCAGGCCCTTCTTCGCGGCCCGCTTCCCGGCCCGGCGCTCCTTGCGGAGTTCGACCATCGCGTACAGCGTCGGCACGAGCAGCAGCGTGAGCAGGGTGGAGGTGATCAGACCGCCGATCACGACCACCGCCAGCGGCTGGGCGATGAAGCCGCCCTCGCCGGTGACGCCCAGAGCCATCGGGAGGAGGGCGAAGATCGTCGCCAGGGCCGTCATGAGGATCGGGCGCAGCCGGTGCCGGCCGCCCTCGATCACGGCCTCGACGACGCCGTATCCCTGCCCGCGGTACTGGTTGACGAGGTCGATCAGCACGATCGCGTTGGTCACCACGATGCCGATCAGCATCAGCATGCCGATCATCGCGGGGACGCCCATCGGGGTGCCGGTGACGACCAGCAGGCCGAGCGCGCCGGTCGCCGCGAACGGGATGGAGACCAGCAGGATGAGCGGCTGGACCAGGGACCGGAAGGTCGCGACCAGCAGCATGAAGACGATCGCGATCGCCGCGAGCATCGCCAGGCCCAGGTTCTTGAACGCGCTGTCCTGGTCCGAGGTGACCCCGCCGATCGAGGCCGTCGCGCCCGCCGGGAGCTTCAACGCCTTGATCTTGGACTGGAGTTGGGTGCTGACCGCGCCGGTGTTGTCGCCGGTGGGCTTCGCGCTGATGGTCGCGGCGCGCTGGCCGTCGATCCGGGTCATCGACACCGGGGCGTCCACCAGCTTCACGGTGGCGATGTCGCCGAGCTTCACCGGGCCCAGCTTGAGCGCCCGCAACTGGGCGAGGGTCTCGGCGGGCTTGGCGGACTTGACGACGACGTCCCGCTCGGTGTCGTCGAGGGTCGCCTTCGCGGCCGTGGTGCCCTTCACCGCCTGGGTGACGGCGGCGCCCAGCGTCTGGTCGTCGAACCCGGCGGCCGCGGCCCTGGAGTTGGCCTTCACGGAGATGCGCGGCACGCTCTGCGCCAGGTCGCTGGTGACGTCGGTGACGTCGTCCAGCCCCGCGACCGCGGACCGGACCTGCTCGGAAGCCTTGCGCAGCACGTCACCGTCGGCCGCCTTCACGACGACGCTCAGGTCCTGGCTGCCGAAGCCGTCACCGGCCGACACCGTCGTGGTGCCGATACCGGACAGCTCGTGCAGGCCGTTCTCGATGGCGCTCTGCACCCGGTCGTACGACTTCGCGTCGTCCAGCATCACCGAGTACGACGCCTGGTTGGTGTCGGTGCCGCCGCCGAAGGCCGCCATGAAGCCGGACGAGCCGACCGTGACCTGGTAGTCCTTGACGCCGTCGATGGAGCCGAGCAGCTTCTCGACCTTCCTCGCCTGGGCGTCGGTCGCGGCCAGGCTGGTGCCGGGCTTCAGCTCCTGCTTGACGGTGAGGACCTCCTGGTCGCCCTGGTCGAAGAAGTTGGTCTTCAGCAGCCCGGACATGCCGAACGTGACGACCAGGACCACGATCGCGATCAGCACGCTGGTGAGACGGCGCCGGGTCGCGAAGCGCAGGACGGGGACGTAGAGGCGCTGGAGGCGGCTGTTCGCCTCCTTCTCCTCGGCCTTGCGGCGGGCCTCCTCGGCGTCCTCGGGGGTGCTCTTCGGGGCGCGCAGGAACCAGTAGGACAGGACGGGCACGACCGTCAGGGAGACCAGGAGGGACGCCAGCAGGGCCGCGGTGACCGTGAGGCTGAAGGGGCCGAACAGCTGGCCCACCATGCCGCCGACCAGGCCGATCGGCAGGAAGACGGCGACCGTGGTGAGGGTGGAGGAGGTGACCGCGCCGGCCACCTCGCGGACCGCGCCGAGGATGGCGGACCTGCGCTCCTCGCCGTAGCCGAGGTGGCGCTTGATGTTCTCCAGGACCACGATCGAGTCGTCGACGACCCGGCCGATGGCGATGGTGAGCGCGCCGAGGGTGAGCATGTTGAGGGAGAGGCCGCGGGTCCACAGCACGATCAGCGTGAGGACCACCGACAGCGGGATGGACACGGCCGTCACCAGGGTCGAGCGGACCGAGGCCAGGAAGACCAGGATGACCAGGACCGCGAAGAGCAGACCGAGGGCGCCCTCGGTGGTCAGGCCCTTGATGGACTTGGAGACCGCCGGGCCCTGGTCGCTGACGACGGTGAGGGTGGCGCCGGAGCCGAGGTCCTGACGCAGCTTCGGCAGCTTGCCCTTGACCGCGTTCGAGATGGAGACCGCGCTGCCGTCGTGGTCCATGGTGACGTTGACGGCGAGGCTGGGACGGCCGTCGGTGCGGGTGATGGAGTCGGCCGGGGCCTCCTGCTCCTTCACCGTGGCCACGTCGCCGAGGCGCACGGGCTTCTTCACGCCCTGCCCGGTGACCATCAGGTCCCTGATCTGCTGCAGCGAGGTGAGACCGCCGCCGACCTGGACGGTGCGGTTGGCGCCGTCCTCGTCGAAGGAGCCCGCCGGGACGGTCGCGCCGGCCGCCTGGAGCGACTGGGCGAGGGCGGCGGAGGTGAGACCCGCCTTCGCCAGCTCCGCGTCGTCGGGGGTGACGTCGACCTGGAGGTCCCGGACGCCGGTGACCTGGACGCGGCCGACGCCGTCGATGTTCTTCAGGTCCGGCACGACCGTCTTGTCGAGCTGGTCGGCGAGGGCCTGCTGGTCCTTGCCGGAGCTGACGGCGAGCACCACGGCCGGCATGTCGTCCGTGGAGCCGGAGATGACCTGCGGGTCGACGTCGTCCGGGAGCTGGGCGCGGTTGACGGCCAGCTGGACGTCGGCCACCAGCTGCTTGGTGTCGTTGCCGTAGTCGAAGGACGCCATGATCACGGCGTTGCCCTCGCTCGCGGTGGAGGTGACGCCGGTGACTCCGTCGACGCCTTCGAGGTTGTTCTCGATCGGCTCGACGACCTGCTTCTCGACGACGTCGGGCGCCGCTCCCTGGTACGGGGCGATGACCGACACCATGGGCAGGGAGATGGTCGGCAGCAGCTGCTGCTTGATCTGGGGGATGGCGATCGCCCCGAAGACGAGCGCGATCAGGGAGATGAGGCCTATCAGGGCCCGCTGCGCGAGGCTGAATCTGGACAGCCAGGACATGGGTCAGGGTCTCTTTTCGGTGAGCTGCAGTGAGCTGCTGTGAGAAGCGGACGGGGCACCTGTGAGTGCCCACCGCACCACCCTCACCCATCGAAGGCCCTGCTCACGTAGGCCCTGGGTGCCGTTCCCCTATCCGGCTCCTACTCCGCCCGCAGTACGCCCGGGTGGAGATCAGTCCATCCTCGGGCGGACCAGCCCCGACTCGTACGCGATCACCACGAGCTGGGCCCGGTCCCGCGCGCCCAGCTTGGCCATGGCCCGGTTGACGTGCGTCTTCACGGTCAGCGGGCTGACCTCGAGGCGTTCGGCGATCTCGTCGTTGGAGTGCCCGCCGGCGACCTGGACCAGGACCTCGCGCTCGCGTGAGGTGAGCGCGTCGAGGCGCTCGCTGCGGGCCGGGTCGCGACCGTCGTCGCCGAGGTCGCCCTGGGCGAGGAAGCGGGCGATCAGCCCCTTGGTGGCCGTCGGGGAGAGCAGCGCCTCGCCGCCGGCGGCGACGCGGATGGCGCTGAGGAGTTCCTCGGGTTCGCTGCCCTTGCCGAGAAAGCCGGAGGCGCCCGCGCGCAGCGCCTGGACCACGTAGTCGTCCACCTCGAAGGTCGTGAGGATCACGACGCGGACGTGCGCGAGGGAGGGATCGGCGCTGATCAGCCGGGTGGCGGCCAGTCCGTCCGTGCCGGGCATCCGGATGTCCATCAGGACGACGTCGGCCGCCCGCTCCCGGGTCAGTGCCACCGCCTCGGCGCCGTCGGAGGCCTCGCCGACCACCTCCATGTCGGACTCGGAGTCGACGAGCACCCGGAACGCGCTGCGCAGCAGTGCCTGGTCGTCGGCGAGCAGGACACGGATCGTCATACGGAATCCCCCAGGGCGGCCGTACGGTTCCTGGTACGGCCGTTCGTACGATCGCTCGTACGGTCGTCGGTGTCGGTCTTGACCGGCAGGATCGCATGGACGCGGAAACCGCCGCCGTAGCGGGGGCCGGTGGTGAGGGTGCCGCGCAGGGCGGTGACGCGCTCCCGCATGCCGAGCAGGCCGTGGCCGCCGCCCTCCTCTGGGGCGGTGTCCTCGCCGGAGCCGTTGTCGAGGACGGTGACCTCGATGTGCGGTCCGACCCGTACGACGCTGACCTCGGCCTTGGCGTCGGGTCCGGCGTGCTTCTGCACGTTGGTCAGGGCCTCCTGGATGATCCGGTAGGCGGCCAGGTCGACGGCGGCCGGCAGGGTGGTGCCCTGGTCGGCGCGGGCGACCTCGACCTGGAGGCCGGCGTTGCGGAAGGTGTCGGCGAGCTCGTCGAGGACGTGCAGGCCGGGGGCGGGTTCGGTGGGCGCCTCGGGGTCGCCGGACTGGCGGAGCAGGCCGACGGTGGCGCGCAGTTCGTTCAGCGCGGAGCGGCTGGCCTCGCGGACGTGGCCGAGCGCTTCCTTGGCCTGGTCGGGCCGCTTGTCCATGACGTGCGCGGCGACTCCCGCCTGCACGTTGACCAGGGCGATGTGGTGGGCGACGACGTCGTGCAGGTCACGGGCGATGCGCAGCCGCTCCTCGGCGACCCGGCGGCGGGCCTCCTCCTCACGGGTCCGCTCGGCGCGTTCGGCACGCTCGCGGATGGCCTGGACGACCGCGCGCCGGCTGCGGACGGCGTCCCCGGCGGTGGCGCCGATACCGGTCCAGGCGAAGATCGCGAGGTTCTCCTGGGCGTACCACGGCAGGGGGCCCGCGACCATCGCGGCGGTGGTCAGCACGGTCATGGTGAGCAGGCCGGCCCGCAGGGTGGTGCGGCGGTCGGTGGTGGCGGCGACGGTGAACAGGGCGACCACGGCCGCCATCGCGACGGGGGCGCGGGGGTCGCCGGTGACGCACTCCACGACGGAGGCGGCGCCGGTGACGGCCAGGACCGTCTTCGGGGCGTACCGGCGGAAGACCAGGGCCGCGGCGGCGAGCGTCATCAGCAGCAGGCTGAGGGGATCCGGGGTGCGGATGCCCCAGGCGACGCCGTGCGCGCCGTGCGGCACCGCGAAAGAGCTGACGACCATGCAGACGAGGGCGCCCGCGGCGATGACCGCGTCCACGGCGAGCGGGTGGGCGCCGGCTCTGCAGCGGGCTCTTTCGAAGGTGCTCACCTTGTGAACAGTACGGCTGGTTCGTGCGGGCCGGAACTGTCGGTTCGGCCCGCTGCGGCACCCTCCCCGGGGGCTGCCGCCCCCGGACCCCCGCTTCGGCCTGAACGGCCTCGTCCTCAAACGCCGGACGGGCTGGAAGGGGTGTTCACCGGCCTTCGTCCTCACGCGCCGGTCGAACTGTTTCCCAACCGTCAGCCCGGAATCAGACCGTCGTCCCGCAGCAGTGCCCTGACCCCCTCCAGGGTCGCGTCCGGGGACGGGAGGATCAGGTCCGAGGGTTCCAGGGCGTCGTCCGGGAGCGGAGTGCCCAGTTCCCGGACCTTGTCCAGGAGGGCGGACAGGGTGCGGCGGAAGGCTGCCTCGTCGCCGGACTCGGTCTCCGCGAGGAGCTCGTCGTCCAGCTTGTTCAGTTCGGTGAGGTGGCTGTCGGCCAGCCTCACCTGGCCCTCCCCCATGATCCTCACGACCATGTCGGCCATGTCGCCCTCCAGGCGTCGGCTACTGCTTGTCGAAGCGCGGGGTGTCCTGCGGCTGCTGCGACTGCTGGCCCTGGCCGGTGCCGCCCTCGATCGCCTGCTGGGGCGATCCTCCGGCGAGCTCGGCCTTCATGCGCTGCAGCTCCAGCTCCACATCCGTACCACCGGAGAGGCGGTCCAGCTCGGCGGCGATGTCGTCCTTGGCCGTGCCGGTCGGGTCGTCCAGGGCGCCGGAGGCGAGGAGCTCGTCGATGGCGCCGGCGCGGGCCTGCAGCTGCTGCGTCTTGTCCTCGGCGCGCTGGATGGCGAGGCCGACGTCGCCCATCTCCTCGGAGATGCCGGTGAAGGCCTCGCCGATGCGGGTCTGGGCCTGGGCGGCGGTGTAGGTGGCCTTGATGGTCTCCTTCTTGGTGCGGAAGGCGTCCACCTTGGCCTGGAGGCGCTGGGCCGCGAGGGTGAGCTTCTCCTCCTCGCCCTGGAGGGTGGCGTGCTGCGTCTCCAGGTCGGTGACCTGCTGCTGGAGGGCAGCGCGACGGGAGAGCGCCTCGCGGGCGAGGTCCTCGCGGCCGAGCGCGAGCGCCTTGCGGCCCTGGTCCTCCAGCTTGGTGGACTGCTGCTGGAGCTGGTTCAGCTGGAGTTCGAGCCGCTTGCGGCTGGTCGCCACGTCGGCGACGCCGCGGCGGACCTTCTGCAGCAGTTCGAGCTGCTTCTGGTACGAGTAGTCGAGGGTCTCGCGCGGGTCCTCGGCCCTGTCCAGGGCCTTGTTCGCCTTCGCGCGGAAGATCATCCCCATACGCTTCATGACACCGCTCATGGGCTTCGCGCGCCCCCTTCTGACGGACTCCAGCTCACAGATCCTGCGACAGAACCCACAGTACGGGCCCTGCCTCCATTACCGCACTGTTCGGGGACCGATGCGCTCATCCCCAAGGACGACTACCGACAGCTCCGCTCCGGCACAGGTAGGAGAGGGTCCCCCTGAGCGAAGCGCCTGCAACGTCCCCTCTGTCCCCCCATGGAGACGACTGGCGTTGCGGGATCGTTCCCCGCCGGACTAGGGCCCACACCCCGTGACCCCGTACCCTTGGGTTTTGTGTTCCGTAGCCGTGCCAAGGATGAGAAGGCCCCCGCCGACAAGGCGGTCGTGACCGACTCCAAGCAGACCCGTGACCCGCAGGCCCCCAAGGGCAGGCCCACGCCCAAGCGCAGTGAGGCCCAGACCCAGCGGCGCAGCGTGGCCAACACGCCGACGACGCGCAAGGACGCCGCCAAGCGTCAGCGCGACGACCGGCGCGCCGCCATGGAGCGGCAGCGCCAGGCGCTGGCCACCGGCGACGAGCGGTATCTGCCGGCCCGTGACAAGGGCCCGGTCCGCAGGTTCGCCCGTGACTGGGTCGACTCGCGTTTCAACGTGGCGGAGTTCTTCCTGCCGCTGGCCGTGGTCATCCTGGTCATGAGCGTGGTCAACAACACGGCGATCAAGAACATCGCGCTGCTGCTGTGGCTGGTCGTGATCGTGCTGATCGTGCTCGACGCGGTGATCAGCGGGCTGCGGCTGCGGGGGCGCCTCGCCGAGCGCTTCCCCGACCAGAACAAGAAGGGCGCCGTCGCGTACGCCCTGATGCGCTCCCTGCAGATGCGCCGGCTCCGGCTGCCCAAGCCGCAGGTCAAGCGCGGAGAGCGGCCCTGAGCGCGGAGCCTTTCTCCGGGGGTGCGGCAGCAGCCTGGCTGAACAAGCTGGGCGGGCTGCGTGATGTCGTACGGCAGCAGCTGGTGGCCCGTCAGCTCGACGAGCAGATAGCCGGGCGGTTCCCGGTCGGGCAGCGGCTGCGGGTGCTCGACGTGGGGATGGGCCAGGGCACGCAGGCGCTGCGGCTGGCCCGGGCCGGGCACCAGGTGACCGGTGTGGAGCGGGAGCCGACGATGGTCGCGGCCGCGCGGGCGGCGCTGGCCGCCGAGCCGGAGGGCATCCGCGAGCGGGTGCGGATCGTCCAGGGGGAAGGGCGGGACACCGGCGTCCACTTCCTGCCGGGCAGCTTCGACGTGGTGCTCTGCCACGGGGTGCTGATGTACGTCGCGGAGCCGGACGCGCTGCTCGCCGGGCTGGCCCGGATGCTGGCCCCGGGCGGGCTGCTGTCGCTGGTGGTGCGCAACGCCGACGCGCTGGCCATGCGGCCGGGGCTGAGCGGTGACTGGGCGGGTGCCCTGGAGTCCTTCGACACCGTCTCCTACCGCAATCGCCTCGGCCTGGACGTCCGGGCCGACCGGCTGAGCGCCCTCACCGGCGCCCTCGCCGGCATCGGCGCGCCGTTGCAGTGCTGGTACGGCGTGCGGGTGTTCACGGACACCGCCGCGGACGACGCCGATGCGCCGGCCGACCTGGAGACGCTGCTCGCGGTGGAGGAGCGGGCCGGGCGGACGGATCCGTACCGGTCGGTCGCGGCGCTGCTGCACCTGTGCGGGGTCCGCGGCTGACCGCACCTCACCCGGTGCCGCTCGTTCGGGCCAGCAGCGCGAGCCGGAGCGTCACCGCCGCGGCGAGACTCGGGGCATGGACGCTTCCCCCGCCCGCCGGACCCTGCGTACGGCCGCCGTGCTCGGTTCCTGCTGCCTCGCCCTCGTCTCCGGATGCTCCCCTTTCGACGACGACGCGGCCGTGGACGCCTCGGCCGCCCGGGCCGCGCAGGCGGCGGCCGTCCCGCTGGCGGCGAGGGACCTGCAGAACCAGTACCAGAAGGTGATCAGGGAGGTCCTGCCGTCGGTCGTGCAGATCCAGGCCAGCAACGACCTGGGCTCGGGCGTGGTCTACGACGGCGACGGACACATCGTCACCAACGCGCACGTCGTGGGGAACGAGAAGAGGTTCAAGGTGACGACCGCCAGCACCGAGGAACCGCTGACCGCGACGCTGGTGTACTCCTACCCCCAGCAGGACCTGGCGGTGATCAGGCTCGACAAGATCCCGGAAGGGCTGAAGGCGGCCACCTTCGGGGACACCGAGAAGGTCCAGGTCGGGCAGATCACGCTGGCCATGGGATCGCCGCTCGGGCTGTCGTCCAGCGTGACCGAGGGCATCGTGTCGGCGACCGGACGGACCGTCAGCGAGAACCCCGCGGGCGGCGGTACGGGCGCCACCATCCCCAACATGGTGCAGACCTCGGCGGCCATCAACCCCGGCAACAGCGGCGGCGCCCTGGTCAACCTGGACGGCCAGGTCATCGGCATCCCCACGCTCGCCGCGAGCGACCCCGACCTCGGCGGCAGCGCGGCGCCCGGGATCGGGTTCGCCATCCCGGGGTCGATGGTGACGACGGTCGCCGACCAGATCATCAAGCAGGGGAAGGTCACCGACTCGGGGCGGGCCGCGCTGGGCATCGCCGGGCGCACGGTCGTCGACGTGAACTACCAGCCGGCCGGGGTGGCCGTGGTGACCGTGAAGCACGGCGACGCGGCCGACAGGGCGGGCATCCGGCCCGGGGACATCATCACCAAGGTGGGTTCCGACGACATCACCACCATCACCTCACTGGCCGAGTCGCTCGCCCCGGAACGGCCGGGGAAGAAGACGACGGTGACCTACAGCCGGGACGGCGTCAGCAGGACGGTGGACGTGACGCTGGGCGAGCAGTGACCCGGTGACCGGCGGGGCGGCCGGCGAGGGCCGCCCCAGCCGGTACGTCTCAGGACTCGTCCGCGTGCAGACTCATCGGGCCGTAGATCTCGGTGGCGTCCTCGAAGAGCCGCACCTGGTCGGCGCCGCCGGCCAGCAGTGCCTTCCACTGCTCGCCGATCCACGACTCGGCGTCGCCCTGCGTGGTGAACTCCTCGGGCTCCACCGCGGGCTGGACCTCCGTCCCGTCGGCCTTCTCGAACCGCCATGTCCATGCCGCCATGTAGGCCTCCTTTGATCCAACTGGTGCATCGTATAAGGGCGCCGCTGAAAACTCCGCTGGTTGTGGGGCATGTGCGGGGCCGGTGGAGGCTGGTCGCGCCCACGCGGCGGCAGCCGCGAGTCGAATACAGCCCCGCACCCCCTTCGGGGGCGCGCCCTACTGGACGCCGCTGAAGCGAGAACCGTTGGGACGGGTGAAAATCAGGGCGTGGAAGTGACTTTGCTCGGTACCGGTGCTCCTGCGGGGCTGCCTCGGCCCGGCTGTCCCTGCGCGGCTTGTGCGTGTGCCGTCGGGGAGGATGCGCGGGCCGCCACCGCGGTGCTCGTCGACGGGACGCTGCTGCTCGATCTGACGCCGGGGGCGGCGTTCGCGGCGGCCCGGGCCGGGCTGTCCCTCGGCGGGGTACGGCAGGTGCTGCTGTCGCATCCGCACGACGGGCCCGCCGTCGAGGTGCCGGCCGGGCTGCCGCAGCCGGGCCGGGTGCCGGACGGGCGGGAACTGGCCCTGCTGACGGGGCATCGGGTGCGGGCGGTGGCGATGGACGCGGGCGGCACCGGGTACGCGGTGACCGGCCCCGACGGGCAGCGGCTGCTGTACCTGCCGCCGGGCGGGTCCCAGGCCGGGCTGGAGAACGGGAGCGCGGACTCGTACCACCTGGTGCTCCTCGACGTCGTCGGCCGGCCGGACGCGCTGGCGCGGCTGCGGGCTGTCGGCTCGGTCGGGCCGACCACGGATGTCGTCGCCGTCCATCTCGGCCACGACGTGCCGCCCGGCCCGGAGTTGCGCCGGCGGCTGGCGGCGGCCGGGGCGCGGGCGGTGCCGGACGGGACGACGTTGACGGTGGGGGTGTACGAGGACGTGCCGGACGTACCGCGCCGGACGCTGGTGCTGGGCGGGGCCCGGTCGGGGAAGTCCGTGGAGGCCGAACGGCGGCTGGAGTCCTTCCCCGACGTGCTGTACGTCGCCACGGGCGGTACCCGGGGCGGGGACACCGAGTGGGCGGCCCGGGTGGCCGCGCATCGGGAGCGGCGGCCGGGCTCCTGGCGTACGACGGAGACGTGCGACCTCGTGCCGTTGCTGGCACAGGACGGACCGGCGTTGCTGATCGACTGTCTGTCGCTGTGGCTGACGGACGCGATGGACTCCGTCGAGGCGTGGGACGACACGGAGTGGGCGTCGGGCGGGGAGAAGGCCCTGCGGGAGCGGGTGCGGGAGCTGACGGAAGCGGTGCGGGCGAGTCGGCGCACGGTGGTCGCCGTCTCCAACGAGGTGGGGTCGGGCATCGTGCCCGCCACGGCGTCGGGGCGGCGGTACCGGGATGAACTGGGGCGGCTGAACGCGGCGTTCGCAAGCGAGTGCGAGCAGGTGGTGCTGGTGGTGGCGGGGCAGGTGGTGGTGCTGAGGTAGTGGGGGGCGGGGGCCGGTGGGTGAGGACGCTCACCGGCGCCGGCAGGGTGCCTCCCCCAGCCTTCGGCCGGGGGGGACCCCCAGCGCCCTCCCGTGCCGCCCTGGGGGCACCTCCCAGGCCCTTGAGGCACTGGGGGAGGCACGACTGCCCGCGGCCCTATGAGACACGGCTGGACAGCGCGCCCCATAGGGGCGCGAGGAACTGCGCGACAAGCCCCCACCGGCCCGCAGTTGCTCGACCGGCCGTCAGCGCCCCTTTCTCGCGACGATCCGGTACGCGTTCGAGAACGGCGTCCGGCGCAGCAACGGCGCGAGAGCATGGTCCAGCGCGGCCACCACGGCGACCAGCGGCGCGGCCACCCGCAGCCACCGCTTCGGCAGGAGCCGTCCCAGGACCAGGCCGAGCGCCGCCGAGATGTCGTACGGCACGTGGGGCGACTTCCGGTCGGTTCCGAGGATCTCGCAGCCCTGGGACTCCAGCTCCGCCCGGAGGTTGTCCAGCGGCATCAGGTGCAGGTGCCGGGGCTGGCCGTAGGGGATCCACCACTTGCCGAGGAGCCTGGCGAACGCGCTGCGCGGGTTCGGGACGTCGATGAGGACGTGCCCGCCGGGTCGCAGCGCCGTGAGGGCGGCGCGGAGTTCGGCGCGCGGGTCGGGGGTGTGCTGCAGGTGGTGGAACATGCTGACGACGTCGTAGCGGGCGCGCAGGCGGGCCAGCACCTCCGGCGTGGCCAGGTAGCCGCAGTGGGCCTCCTCGATGTGCCCCTCGGTCTGGGCGCGCCCCACGCGGAGGGTCGGGTCGAGGCCGTCGAACGAGGTGTAGGCGAAGAGTTCCTTCGCCGCGCGCGGGAAGTGGGCGTGGCCCGTGCCGACGTCCAGCCAGCTCTCCGGCTCCGGCAGCGCGAGCATCACGCGGGCGGCGGCGCGGTGCCGGCGGCGGCCGGCGCGGGTGGTGTGGAGGCGGTCGGTGTAGTCCTCCAGGCGGCCGTCGTAGAAGTCCCGGTGGTAGCGGGCGAGGCCCGCCGGGGACAGCCGGGGGTTCTGGAAGGCGTGGGCGCAGTCCCGGCACTGGTCGACGGTGAACGTGCCGGGCCGGTGGTGGAGGAGGTCGGGCGTGCGCAGGCGAGTGCGCAGGCGCCTGGAGCCGCACCAGGGGCAGTCCTCGCGGCGCGGCTCGTGGAACCGGTCGGGGCCCGGGGCGAGTTCGGGCGTGCGCGGCGGCATGGGCGGCTCCCTGTGCTCCCAGTACTCCCTGAACGCAATCCACTGCAAACCGGAACGTATGGGATACCGATCTTGCCTGCCAAGGCGCCGTGCGGGTGTGCCGGCGATCTGGCATCCAACCGTTGGTTCGGTGCCGGTACTGTTCGGCGAATGAGCTCGCTTAATCTCGACGACTTCACCGATCTGATCGAGCGCCCCGACGGCGGTGTGCGCCGTGACGCCGAGGCGCGCCGGGAGCGGCTGACCGTGCCGCCCGGGTCGCTGGGCCGCCTCGACGACCTGGGCGAGTGGCTGGCCGCCGCGCAGGGTTCGGTACCGGTACGGCCGGTGGAACGGCCTCGGGTCCTGCTCTTCGCCGGTGACCACGGCGTCGCCGAACTCGGCGTCTCCGCCCGGCCCGCGGGCAGCGCGGAGCTGCTGGTGCGGGCGGTCCTGGAAGGGGCCAGTCCGGTGGCGGTCCTGGCCCGGCAGCTCGGGGTGCCGGTGCGGATCGTGGACATGGCGCTGGACTGCGACCCGGAGGCGCTGCCCGAGGAGGTCGTGCGGCACCGGGTGCGGCGCGGCAGCGGCCGTATCGACATCGAGGACGCGCTGACCCTGGAGGAGGCCGAGGAGGCCTTCCGGGCGGGCGTCGCGCTGGCCGACGCGGAGGCGGACTCGGGGACCGATCTGGTGGTCCTCGGCGACGTCAGCGTCGGCGGCACCACGGCGGCCTCCGTCCTGGTTGCGGCGCTGTGCGGGACGGACGCGTCCGTGGTGACCGGGCGCGGCGGGCTCCCCATCGACGACCTCGCGTGGATGCGGAAGTGCGCGGCGATCCGGGACGCGCTGCGGCGGGCGCGGCCGGTGCTCGGGGACCAGTTGCAGTTGCTCGCGACGGTCGGCGGGGCCGACCTCGCGGCGATGACCGGGTTCCTGCTGCAGTCGGCGGTGCGGAAGCTGCCGGTGGTGCTGGACGGGGTGGTGGTGGCCGCGTGTGCGCTGGTCGCGCAGCGGATCGCGTTCCGGGCGCCGGACTGGTGGCTGGCCGGTCACAACAGCGGGGAGCCGGGGCAGGCGAAGGCGCTGGACCGGATGGCCCTGGAGCCGCTGCTGGAACAGGGCGTGCGGGTCGGCGAGGGCGCGGGCGCCCTGCTGGCCCTGCCACTGGTCCAGGCCGCGGCGGCCCTGGCGGCGGAGCTGCCGGAGAAGCCCGAAGCCGAGGAGAAGCCGGAGGAGTAGCGGGCCGACGGGTTACGGCCGGAACGGCAGCGCCCCTTGAGGGGCGCCGGGACCCGCGGCGCACGCGCGCGTCCGACGGAAAAGGGTGCGTGCGGCGGGGTTTGGCGCGAGGACGCCCATATGATCGCTCTCCATGGGAGATGTCCGAATTGCCGTCGAGCGGTGTGATGGACGTGGGCCGGGGCGGCGGGGTGCCGGGGTTTCCCAGCGGGCCGCCGCCTTTGCCGTGTGGTATTTGCGGGCCGTCGCCTTCGTCAATTTCCTCAGCGCGGTGTGGGTTTCGCTGGGGCAGGACGTGCGGCGGCACAACCAGGAGAACTTCTTCACGCCGTACCTGCTGACGGCCGGCTTCGCCTCCGGTGTGTTCACCGCGTTCCTCGCGATCACGATGCGGCGCCGCAAGCGGGCCGCGTGGATCCTCAACCTGGTGCTGAGCGGGCTCTTCCTCGCGCTGTTCGCGTTCGCCATGGCGTTCCCGGAGATCAGGCGGTACGCGCAGAACTGGATCTCGATCGTGCTGACCGCCGCCTTCGTCGTGGCCCTGCTCGTCGGGCGGCGGGAGTTCTACGCGAAGGGCGACCGGTCGAACCCGCGCCTCGCCGCCACCGTCGCCGTCGGCGGCGGTCTCGTCGCCTCACTGCTCGCCGCCCTCCTCGTGACCGTCACCGACCAGGCGCCGCACGCCACGCGTTCGACGTTTGCGGAGCGCTGGCACTACGGCACCCTGCGCCTGGTGTCGGTCGCCGCCGACCCCTCCCGGTTCCCGTACATCGCGCCGCCCAACTGGGTGAACGTCGTCATCAACGTGCTCAGCACGCTCCTCGTGCTCGCCGTCTTCTACGCCGCCTTCCGCTCCCGCCGCGCGGTCGACCCGATCACCGAGGACGACGAGAAACAGCTGCGGGCCCTGCTGGAGCGGCACGGCGAGCGGGACTCGCTCGGGTACTTCGCGTTGCGGCGGGAGAAGAGTGTCGTGTGGTCGCCCACCGGGAAGGCGGCGGTCGCGTACCGGGTGGTGGGCGGGGTGTCGCTCGCCTCCGGGGATCCGATCGGGGATCCGGAGGCATGGCCGGGGGCCATCGTGCCGTGGCTCGGCGAGGCGCGGGCGCACGGGTGGATCCCGGCGGTGATGGGGGCGGGCGAAGAGGCCGGGACCGTGTACGCGCGGCACGGTCTCGACGCGCTGGAGCTCGGCGACGAGGCGATCGTCGAGGTCGCCGAGTTCACGCTGGAGGGGCGGGCGATGCGGACCGTCCGGCAGGCGTACAACCGGGTCGGGCGGGCGGGGTACAAGGTGCGGATCCGCCGTCATGAGGACATCCCGGCGGACGAGATGTCGTACCTGATCCGGCGCGCGGACGACTGGCGGGACGGGGCCACCGAGCGCGGCTTCAGCATGGCGCTGGGGCGGCTCGGGGACGGCCGTGACGGGCGGTGCGTGATGCTGGAGTGCACGGACGGGGAGGGGGAGCTGCGGGCCCTGCTCTCCTTCGTGCCGTGGGGGCCGGGCGGGCTGTCCCTCGATCTCATGCGGCGGGACCGGGACTCCGACAACGGGCTGATGGAGTTCATGGTCATCGAACTGCTCCGGCGTGCCGGGGAGATCGGGATCACGCAGGTCTCGCTCAACTTCGCAATGTTCCGCTCGGTCTTCGAACGTGGTGCGCGGCTCGGCGCCGGGCCGGTGCTGCGGCTGTGGAGGTCCTTGCTGAGCTTCTTCTCCCGGTGGTGGCAGATCGAGTCCCTGTACCGGGCCAACGCCAAGTACCGGCCCATCTGGGAACCCCGGTTCCTGCTCTTCGAGAAGAGCGCGGACCTTCCGCGCATCGGCCTGGCGTCGGCGCGCGCGGAGGGGTTTCTGGAGGCGCCGGGGCTGCCGAAGTGGCTGCACCGGCGGCACCTGGACGCGCAGAGAGAAGCGCAGGGATGAGGACCACCGCATGACGCCGCTCGCCCGCTGGGCCCGCGCCGAGTGGGGGCTGTTGTACGCCACCGTGCGCGGCCCGCTGGCGAAGCGCCGGCTGCGGGCGGTGCCGATGACGGTCGGGGCGGTGAGCCTGACCGCGATGCTGCAGTTCACGCAGAACCAGCCGTGGGGCTACCGCCTCGTGCAGGACGTCGGAGCGGTGCGTGCCGCGGACCCGCTCCGGGCGGCCCTGCTGCGCACTCCCCTGTCGCTGTTCGTGCCGGCGCTGGACCTGCCGGTGTGGGGCTCGCTGCTCCAGATCCTGGTGGTCTTCGGCATCGCCGAGGTGTGCCTGGGCTGGTCGCGGACGTTGGTCATCGCGTACGTGGCGACCCTCGCCGGCACGCTGTACGCGCGGATGGGCATCGCACTGGGGCCGCACGGCCCGCCGGGGCTGCCGGCCTCGGACGCCCGGGTGGTGGACACCGGGCCCTCGGCCGCCGTCGTCGGGCTCGCGGTCTACCTGGGCTGGCGGTACGGCGCCTACGTCACCACCTGCGCGGTGGCGGCCGCGATAGCGGTCGAGGTGGCGCTGAAGGACAACCTGGCCGGAAAGGAGCACCTGGCGGCCATCGCGAGCGTGGCGGTGCTGTGCGCGGCCGCGCCGGCGGGGCGGCGGCTGTGGCGCCGGTGGCGTCACCGGTGGCCGGGGTCGGGTCCGGGGCCGTGGCCGGGCAGCCGCAGCGGTTCGGGGCGGTCGGGCCTGCCGCCGATCCAGTCCTGAAGGGTCAGGGTGAGCCGGGACCAGCGGCGGTCGTGGTGGTAGGTGCGCAGCCGGGCCCTGGCCCGGGCGCGCGGCCGGTTGCCGTAGAAGCGGCGGGCCCAGGCCGAGCCGGGGCGGGCGAGGCGGACCGCGCCGACGATCGCGACCAGCGGCACGATCACCCCGAAGATCGCGGTCCGCGCCTTGCCCTTGCTCAGGGCGACGAGGGAGAAGACGAAGTTGGCCACGACGTTCGCGATGACGGTCCCCCGGTCCTGGAGTTCGTCCGGCGAGAGGTCGTTGACGCCGAACGGCGAGAAACCGGCGAGCAGCAGCCCCACCAGCGCGGCCGTGATGACGACGACCTCGACGCTCTTGCGCCCCTCCTCGGTCCAGTAGACGTCGCCGAGGTGCAGGATCAGCGCGAACTCGTCGAGGACGAGCCCCGCGCCGATCCCGAAGACGATCGCGGCGAGTGCCGCGCCGAGGCCGTTGCGGGAACTGGCGACCGCGCCGAAGCCGCCGACGACGGCGAGGACGACGCCGGGGACCACGTGGTGGATGTGCAGCCCGCCCGCCTTCACGTTGCCGAACGGGCCCTTTCCGGCGCGGATCAGCCGGGTGACGACCCGTGTGATCACGAAGGTCAGGACGAAGGCGGTCAGGGCGAGCAGCAGCGGGAGTTTGCCCGGCTCGATGATGTTCCGCTGCAGCCAATGTCCCATGTGCGCACTTTATCCCCGGCGGCGCACCTCACCCGAAGTCCGGCCGGGCCGCGGCCTCCTGACCACCAGGTAACCTGCGCCGGTGGCTGTGACCTCTGCGACTCCCTGGCTCGACGGCGTCCGCTTCGCCTTCGGCACGCTCACCGTGTTCCCCGTGAAGGTCACCCGCTGGGACCGCGAGGCGGCCCGCGGCGGCATGCTGTCCGCTCCGCTGGCCGGCCTCGCGGTCGGCGCCTGCGCGGGGGCGGTCGGCGCGCTGCTGCTGGCGGCCGGGGCGAGCGCGCTGGTGGCCGCGGTCGCCGCGGTCGCCGTACCGGCCGTGCTCACCCGCGGCCTGCACCTGGACGGCCTCGCCGACACCGCCGACGGCCTGGGCAGCGGCAAGCCCGCCGAGGACGCCCTGCGGATCATGAAGCAGTCGGACATCGGGCCGTTCGGGGTCGTCACCCTCGTCTTCGTCCTGCTCGGGCAGGTGGCCGCGCTGGCCCAGGCGTACGGCGGCGGGTGGCAGCGGGGTGCCCTGGCGGCGGTCGTCGCGGCGACGGTGGCCCGGCTGGCGCTGACGCTGGCCGCGGTGGAGGGGGTGCCTGCCGCCCGTCCCGAGGGGCTGGGGGCGACGGTGGCCGGGGTGGTGCCCAAGGTGGCGGCGACCGTGGTCACGTTCGCGGTGATGCTGCTGGCGGCCGGTGCCGGGGCGTTGGTGGGGGCGGGCGACAGCCTGCGGGCGCTGCTCGCGGTGGTGGCGGCCGAGGCCGCGACGGACGGGCTGCTGCGGCACTGCCGACGGCGGTTCGGCGGGGTGACCGGGGACGTGTTCGGGGCGCTCGCGGAGACGGCGGCGACTGCGGCGCTCGTCGTGTTCTCGTTCGGGGGCTGACGGGTCGGGTGGCACCTGCGGGTCGGTGGGGGCCGGCCGCGCCCACGCACCGAAGCTGCGCATCGACACGGCCCCCGAGGTGCGCTCTGCCTCCCGGTGTGATGGAAAGTGGCTACGCCGCCACCCCCAGGTGAACGCCCGCAGGAATGAGCGAACGCATACACACGCGTAGGCTCGTCCCGGGTGTTCGCCGACGGGGTGAAGGCCCCGGTCGCAACGCGACCCGAGGGCAGTCCTCAGGGTCGATTCCCGGGCCCGGTCGACCCACCCGCTCGGCCACTGCAACTCAACATCGGAAGCGAGATTTCACCACCGTGACTGCTCTCACTCTCAGCACCTCGGCGGCGCCCGGCCTCCGGGCCGACGCGATCGTGATCGGTGTCGCCAAGGGCGCCAAGGGCCCCGTCGTCGCCCCGGGCGCCGAAGCCGTGGACGCGGCCTACGACGGCAAGCTGGCCGCGGTCCTGGAGACCCTCGGTGCCTCGGGTGCCGAGGGCGAACTGACGAAGCTGCCCTCCCCGGCAGGCTTCAAGGCCCCGCTGGTCATCGCGGTGGGCCTGGGCACCGAGCCCGGCCCGGACGCGGACTACGAGGCCGAGGCGCTGCGCCGGGCGGCCGGTGTCGCCGCCCGCGCGCTGGCCGGGGCCAAGAAGGCGGCCTTCGCGCTGCCCGTCGAGGACGCGGCCGCCGTGGGCGCGATCGGCGAGGGCGTGCTGCTCGGCGCCTACTCCTTCGACACGTACAAGGACAACGGTGCCGGCACCGGCAAGAGCCTGAAGGCGAAGAACGGCCGGACGCCGCTCGCCGAGGGCGTGCTGCTCGGCGGCAAGCCCCGGGACGCCGTCCACAAGGCGGCCCTGGCCCGCGCCACGGCCGTCTCCGAGGAACTGAACCGGGCCCGTGACCTGGTCAACACCCCGCCGAACGACCTGACGCCGGCCGCGTTCGCCGCGATCGCGCAGGGCGCGGCCAAGGAGCACGGCCTCAAGATCCAGGTGCTGGACGACAAGGCGCTCGCCAAGGACGGGTACGGCGGCATCCTCGGCGTCGGCGGCGGCTCGGCCGCGACCCCGCGGCTGGTGAAGCTGTCGTACACGCACGCCGACGCGGACAAGCACCTCGCGTTCGTCGGCAAGGGCATCACCTACGACTCGGGCGGCATCTCGCTCAAGCCGGCCGGCCACAACGAGACGATGAAGTGCGACATGAGCGGCGCGGCCGCGGTGTTCGCGTCGGTCGTGGTGGCGGCGCGGCTCGGCCTGCCGGTCAACGTGACCGGGTGGCTGGCGCTGGCCGAGAACATGCCGTCCGGCTCCGCGGTGCGCCCGGGTGACGTGCTGCGGATGTACAGCGGCAAGACCGTCGAGGTGCTCAACACGGACGCGGAGGGCCGGCTGGTGCTCGCCGACGCGCTGTGGGCGGCGTCCGCGGAGCAGCCGGACGCGATCGTGGACGTGGCGACGCTGACCGGCGCGATGATGCTGGCGCTGGGCAGCCGGACGTTCGGGATCATGTCCAACGACGACGCGTTCCGCTCCGCGGTGCACGAGGCCGCGGAGGAGGTGGGCGAGCCGGCGTGGCCGATGCCGCTGCCGGAGCACCTGCGCAAGGGGATGGACTCCTCGACCGCGGACATCGCGAACATGGGCGAGCGGATGGGCGGCGGGCTGGTCGCGGGGCTCTTCCTGCGCGAGTTCGTGGGTGACGGGATCACCTGGGCGCACCTGGACATCGCGGGACCGGCCTTCAACGAGGGGGGCGCCTTCGGCTACACGCCCAAGGGGGGCACGGGGTCCGCGGTGCGGACGCTGGTGCGGCTGGCGGAGCTGACGGCCGAGGGCGACCTGGGCTGACGTCGGTTTTCTTGGACGGGACCTCGCATGCGGGTAGGGCGGGGTCCCGTCGCCCATGAGCTCGGGCGGTGCTGCTGTCCGGCGGCTGCGGGTGGTTCGTGGTTGATCGCGCAGTTCCCCGCGGCCCTTCGGGGGCGCTGACCCTCGCGGCGTTATCAAGTGAGCGTGTGGTGTCTCACACCCCAGCCCCGCGTCTCGTTCACCTCCGACAAGTGCGAAGATGGGGCTCGGCAGGACAGGGCCCCACCCACAGGGCCGAAGAAGAGCGGCCGGACACCAGCCGCCGACCGGTCACTGTTGACCGGCGTACGGCGCACATGCATGGAGGACGTGACGTGGCGAACGACGCCAGCACCGTTTTCGACCTAGTGATCCTCGGCGGTGGTAGTGGCGGTTACGCCGCGGCCCTGCGCGGGGCGCAGCTGGGCCTGGACGTCGCCCTGATCGAGAAGGACAAGGTCGGCGGTACCTGCCTGCACCGGGGTTGCATCCCCACCAAGGCCCTGCTGCACGCGGGCGAGATCGCCGACCAGGCCCGCGAGAGCGAGCAGTTCGGCGTCAAGGCCACCTTCGAGGGCATCGACGTCCCGGCCGTGCACAAGTACAAGGACGGCGTCATCGCCGGTCTGTACAAGGGCCTGCAGGGTCTGATCGCCTCGCGCAAGGTGACGTACATCGAGGGCACGGGGCGGCTGTCCTCCCCCACCTCCGTGGACGTGAACGGCCAGCGCATCCAGGGCCGCCACGTGCTCCTCGCGACCGGCTCCGTGCCGAAGTCGCTGCCGGGCCTGGAGATCGACGGCAACCGCATCATCTCCTCCGACCACGCCCTCGTCCTGGACCGCGTGCCGAAGTCCGCGATCATCCTGGGCGGCGGTGTCATCGGCGTCGAGTTCGCCTCCGCCTGGAAGTCCTTCGGGGCCGACGTCACCGTCATCGAGGGCCTCAAGCACCTCGTCCCGGTCGAGGACGAGAACTCCTCCAAGCTTCTTGAGCGCGCCTTCCGCAAGCGCGGCATCAAGTTCAACCTGGGCACCTTCTTCTCGAAGGCCGAGTACACCGCCGACGGCGTCAAGGTCACCCTCGCCGACGGCAAGGAGTTCGAGGCCGAGGTGCTGCTGGTCGCGGTGGGCCGCGGGCCCGTCTCCGCCGGTCTCGGCTACGAGGAGCAGGGCGTCGCGATGGACCGCGGCTACGTCCTGGTCGACGAGTACATGCGGACGAACGTCCCGACCATCTCGGCCGTCGGTGACCTGGTCCCGACGCTCCAGCTCGCGCACGTCGGCTTCGCCGAGGGCATCCTGGTGGCGGAGCGCCTGGCCGGTCTGAAGACGGTCCCGATCGACTACGACGGTGTCCCGCGGGTGACGTACTGCCACCCGGAGGTCGCCTCCGTCGGTATCACCGAGGCCAAGGCCAAGGAGATCTACGGTGCGGACAAGGTCGTCGCTCTGAAGTACAACCTGGCGGGCAACGGCAAGAGCAAGATCCTCAACACCGCGGGCGAGATCAAGCTCGTCCAGGTGAAGGACGGTGCCGTGGTCGGCGTCCACATGGTCGGCGACCGCATGGGCGAGCAGGTCGGCGAGGCCCAGCTGATCTACAACTGGGAGGCGCTGCCCGCCGAGGTCGCCCAGCTCATCCACGCCCACCCGACGCAGAACGAGGCGATGGGCGAGGCCCACCTGGCCCTGGCCGGCAAGCCCCTGCACTCGCACGACTGACCCTCGGTCGACACAAGCGACGACTCAGACTTCCGCAATTCGTAAGGAGCAACCGAAACCATGGCGGTTTCCGTAACCCTTCCGGCGCTCGGCGAGAGCGTCACCGAGGGCACTGTCACCCGCTGGCTGAAGGCCGAGGGCGAGCGTGTCGAGGCCGACGAGCCGCTGCTCGAAGTCTCGACCGACAAGGTCGACACCGAGATCCCGGCCCCTGCCTCCGGTGTGCTGGCCTCGATCAAGGTCGCCGAGGACGAGACGGTCGAGGTGGGCGCCGAGCTGGCGATCATCGACGACGGCACGGGCGCTCCCGCTGCCGCTCCAGCCCCGGCCGCCGAGCCCGCCGCTGCCCCGGCTCCGGCCGCCCCGGCCCCCGCGCCGGTCGCCGAGGCCCCCGCCGCCCCCGCCCCGGCCCCCGCTGCCGCCGCCCCCGCCGCTCCGGCCGGTGGCGCGTCCGGCACGGACGTGGTCCTGCCCGCGCTCGGTGAGTCCGTCACCGAGGGCACCGTCACCCGCTGGCTGAAGTCGGTCGGCGACTCCGTCGAGGCCGACGAGCCGCTGCTCGAGGTCTCGACCGACAAGGTCGACACCGAGATCCCGGCGCCCACCTCCGGTGTGCTGCTGGAGATCACGGTCGGCGAGGACGAGACTGCCGAGGTCGGCGCGAAGCTCGCCGTCATCGGCGCCCCGGGTGCCGCTCCGGCGGCCGCCCCCGCCCCGGCCGCCCCGGCTCCGGCGCCCGCCGCCGCTGCCCCGGCCCCGGCAGCCCCGGCCCCGGCAGCCCCGGCAGCCCCGGCCCCGGCTCCGGCAGCCCCGGCCCCCGCGCCCGCCCCGGCCGCTCCGGCTCCGGTCGCCGCCGCTCCGGCGCCGGCCGCCCCGGCTCCGGCCCCCGCGCCGGTGGCCGCCCCCGTCACCCCGGCTCCGGCCCCGGCCGCTCCGGTCGACGAGGGTGCCTACGTCACCCCGCTGGTCCGTAAGCTCGCCGCCGAGAACGGTGTCGACCTGGGCGCCGTCAAGGGCACCGGCGTCGGTGGCCGGATCCGCAAGCAGGACGTGCTCGCCGCCGCCGAGGCCGCGAAGGCCGCCGCCGCTGCTCCGGCTCCCGCCGCTGCCGCTCCGGCCGCCGCCGCTGCCAAGAAGGCCCCGGCGCTGGAGGTCTCCCCGCTCCGCGGCCAGACCGTCAAGATGACCCGCATCCGCAAGGTCATCGGCGACAACATGGTCAAGGCGCTGCACGAGCAGGCCCAGCTCTCCTCGGTCGTCGAGGTCGACGTGACCCGCCTGATGCGCCTGCGCACCCAGGCCAAGGACTCGTTCGCGGCCCGCGAGGGCGTCAAGCTCTCCCCGATGCCGTTCTTCGTCAAGGCCGCCGCCCAGGCGCTGAAGGCCCACCCGGTCATCAACTCCCGGATCAACGAGGCCGACGGCACCATCACCTACTTCGACACCGAGAACATCGGTATCGCGGTGGACTCCGAGAAGGGCCTGATGACCCCGGTCATCAAGGGCGCCGGCGACCTCAACATCGCCGGTATCGCCAAGGCCACGGCGGACCTGGCCGGCAAGGTCCGCGCCAACAAGATCACCCCGGACGAGCTGTCCGGCGCGACCTTCACCATCTCCAACACCGGCTCGCGCGGCGCGCTGTTCGACACGATCATCGTGCCGCCGAACCAGGTCGCGATCCTCGGCATCGGTGCCACGGTCAAGCGTCCGGCCGTCATCGAGACGGAGGAGGGCACGGTCATCGGCGTCCGCGACATGACGTACCTGACGCTGTCCTACGACCACCGCCTGGTGGACGGCGCCGACGCGGCCCGCTACCTGACGGCCGTCAAGGCGATCCTGGAGGCGGGCGAGTTCGAGGTCGAGCTCGGTCTCTGATCCCCAGCGGTTTCCGCGGTGCCCCGTCCGGAGTTCTTCCGGGCGGGGCACCGTCGTCTCACCGGGCAGCGTGTAAGTCTCGTCTCACCTGCGTGAAAGCGCCCCCGTGCGCCTCTCCCGAAAGGCGGTCCGGCCTTATTGTCTAAACGTCAAACGCCCTTAAGGAGCTCCCATGACCGCGCCCGTCGTCCACTCGCTGCGCGAACAGATCCGCGAGCACATCGTGGAGGGGATCGTCAGCGGGCGCTGGAAGCCGGGCGAGCGGATCGTGGAGCGACGGATCGCGACGGAGCTGGAGGTCAGCCAGACGCCGGTGCGAGAGGCGCTGCGCGAGCTGGAGTCGCTCCGTCTCATCGAGTCGGCGCCGAACAAGGGCGTGCGGGTGCGGAACCTGACGGCGGCCGACCTGGAGGAGAGCTACCCGGTACGGGCCGGCCTGGAGGCGATCGCGGCGGAGCTGGCGGCGGAGCGGCTGGCCGAGGACTGCTCGGCCCTCGAACCCCACGTGGCGGCCCTCTACGACGCCGACCGGAACGCCGACGGCACGGCCCAGGTCCGGCACACGGTCGGTTTCCACCGCGAGCTGGTCCGGGCGGCCGGCAACTCGGTCCTCCTGCACACCTGGGAGGGCCTGGGCATCGAGGTCTTCACGGCCCTGTCGATCCGCTGGCTGGGCACGGTCCAGCAGTCGTACGCCGAGGAACACGAGGAACTCGTGGCCGCCTTCCAGCGCCGCGACCCCCGCATCGCAGACATCGTGAAGTCCCACGTCCTGGGCTGCGCCCCGAGACCATGAGCCACCGGGACCGCGGCAAGCTCGGCACCGCCGAAAACCGCCGTCCCGGCTGATCGCCGTCGTCAGGGGCG
>NZ_JBVHTI010000001.1:471365-1226226 GCF_055565975.1 Streptomyces sp. NPDC028289
GCGGGGAACTGCGCGACCAGCCACGACGACGCGGCACCAGACCGGCAACCACCACCCGCGCGAGTGGCAACACCCACCTCGGCACCGCCGAAGAGCACCGTCCCGGCTGAGCACCGCCGCGGCGGAAATAGGGCACGCCGAACAGCGCCCCTCAGGGGCGCGGGGAACTGCGCGACCAGCCACGACGACGCGGCACCAGACCGGCAACCACCACCCGCGCGAGTGGCAACACCCACCTCGGCACCGCCGAAGAGCGCCGTCCCGGCTGATCGCCGTCGCGGCGGAAAAGAGATGGTCGCCCCCCTCCCACACAAGAGCACACCCCCGCTCAAACACCGTCCCACCTGCGTAAACGTCGGCTGGATCACGTCACCCGGTGCCATTGCCGAAGGCACGCCGTGCCGACTTTCTCGGAATCGAGAGGTTTTGCCCTTGAACCCTTTGATCGATCATCGATCAGGGAGTTAGAGTCACCGACGGGCTCGCACCCGGGCCCTCAGCCCTGTCCTGCCAAAGACCAAGGGCACCCCCGAAGAACCCCTTACCGATGAGGGAACCCCCTTCGACTGAGGAAGGCGGCGACATGACCGACCCCCAGGCCATCCAGCCGAGCGCGCTCGACCAGCTCCCCGACCGGGACCCGGAGGAGACCGCCGAATGGCAGGCCTCCCTGGACGCCGTGGCCAGGGAGGCCGGGCCGCACCGCGCCGCATACCTGATGCGCCGCACGCTGGAGCACGCCGAGGCGGACGGCGTCGCGCTGCCGAAGCTGCTGGAGACCGACTACCTCAACACCATCCCCACCGCCGCCGAGACGGCCGTCCCCGGCGACGAGGAGATGGAGCGGAAGATCACCGCGTGGAACCGCTGGAACGCGGCCGCGATGGTCACCCGGGGCAGCAAGCACGGCGTCGGCGGTCACATCGCCACCTTCGCCTCGGCCGCCTGGCTGTACGAGACCGGCTTCAACCACTTCTTCAAGGGGAAGGAGGGGGACGGCTCCGGTGACCAGCTCTACATCCAGGGCCACGCCTCCCCCGGCATCTACGCCCGCGCCTTCCTCGACGGCCGCCTGACCGAGGCGCACCTCGACAACTTCCGCCAGGAGGCCGGCGGCAACGGCCTCCCGTCGTACCCGCACCCCCGCCGCCTGCCCTGGCTGTGGGAGTTCCCGACGGTGAGCATGGGCCTCGGCCCGCTCTCGGCCATCTACCAGGCCCGCTTCAACCGGTACCTGACCGCACGCGGCATCAAGGACCTCACCGCCTCGCACGTCTGGGCGTTCCTCGGCGACGGCGAGATGGACGAGCCGGAGTCCACGGCCGCCCTCGCACTCGCCTCCCGTGAGGGTCTCGACAACCTCACCTTCGTCATCAACTGCAACCTGCAGCGCCTCGACGGCCCGGTCCGCGCCAACTTCAAGATCGTGCAGGAGCTGGAGGCCCAGTTCCGCGGCGCCGGCTGGAACGTCGTCAAGACACTCTGGGGCACCGCCTGGGACGAGCTGTTCGCGCTCGACACCACCGGCGCGCTGGTACGACGCCTGCGCGAGGTACCGGACGCGCAGGTGCAGACGTACCAGACCCGCGACGCCGCCTACATCCGCGCCGACTTCTTCGGCAAGGACCCCGCGCTCGCCGAGATGGCGAAGCTGCTGAGCGACGACAAGATCCTGGAGTGCTTCCACCTCTCCCGCGGTGGCCACGAGGCACGCAAGGTGTACTCCGCGTACAAGGCCGCCGTCGAGTTCAAGGGCGCGCCGACCGTGATCCTGGCCCAGACGGTCAAGGGCCACACCCTCGGCGAGGGCTTCGCGTCGAAGAACGCCAACCACCAGATGAAGAAGCTGACGGTGGACGAGTTCAAGACGATGCGGGAGCTGCTGGAGCTGCCGATCCCGGACAGCGCCTTCGCCGACGGCGTGGTGCCCTACGGCCACCCCGGCGCCGACTCCCCCGAGGTCCGCTACCTCCAGGAGCGCCGCGCGGCCCTCGGCGGTCCGGCCCCCGCCCGCCGTACGCACGCCCTGGCCCCGCTGCCCGCCCCCGCCGACAAGGCCTTCGCCTCCTTCGACAAGGGCTCCGGCTCGCAGAACGTGGCGACGACGATGGCCTTCGTCCGTCTCGTCAAGGACCTGGTCCGCGACAAGGAGACCGGGAAGCGCTGGGTGCCGATCGTCCCGGACGAGGCGCGCACCTTCGGCATGGAGAGCCTGTTCCCCTCCCTGGGCATCTACTCCCCCAAGGGCCAGACGTACGAGCCGGTCGACCGCGACCAGCTGATGTACTACAAGGAGGCCAAGAACGGCCAGATCCTCAACGAGGGGATCACCGAGGCCGGTTCGATGGCCGACTTCATCGCCGCGTCCACCGCGTACGCGACGCACGGCGAGGCGATGATCCCGTTCTACATCTTCTACTCGATGTTCGGCTGGCAGCGCACCGCCGACCAGATGTGGCAGCTAGGCGACCAGCTCGGCCGCGGCTTCCTCGTCGGCGCGACCGCCGGCCGTACCACCCTGACCGGCGAGGGCCTCCAGCACGCCGACGGCCACTCCCCGGTGATCGCCGCGACCAACCCGGCCGCGCTGTCGTACGACCCGGCCTTCGCCTACGAGATCGCGACGATCGTCAAGGACGGTCTGCGCCGTATGTACGGCGAGTCGGCACCGGGCGAGGACCCGAACGTCTTCTACTACCTGACCGTCTACAACGAGCCGCTCCCGCAGCCCGCCAAGCCGGCCGGGCTCGGCATCGACGAGGGCATCGTCAAGGGCCTGTACCGCTTCAACACGGCGGAGTCCGCCGGGCTGTCGGTGCCGGCGAACGCCCCGCGCATCCAGCTGCTCGGCTCCGGTACGGCGATCCACTGGGCGCTCAAAGCGCAGCGGCTGCTCGCCGAGGAGTGGGGCGTGGCCGCCGACGTCTGGTCCGCGACCTCCTGGACGGAGCTGCGCCGTGACGCCATGGAGGCGGACGCGGCCCTGCTGCGCGGCGAGGAGCGGGTGCCGTACGTGCGCCAGGCGCTGCACGGCGCGGAGGGCCCGGTGCTGGCCGTGTCCGACTACATGCGCCAGGTCCCGGACCAGATCGCGCAGTGGGTCGAGCAGGACTGGGCCTCCCTCGGCGCCGACGGCTTCGGTCTCTCCGACACCCGCGACGCGGCCCGCCGCCACTTCGGCGTCGACGCCGAGTCGGTCGTCGTCGCGGCCCTGGCCCAGCTGGCCAGGCGCGGCGAGGTCAAGGCGACCGCGGTGAAGGAAGCACGGGAGCGTTACGCGCTCTGAGCGGTTGACGGGGCGGCGCACGCCGGAGTGACGGTGGATAACAATCCGCACCACTCCGCGTGCGCCCCCGCCGCCCAGGCACGATGCTGGACCCGTGATGGACGAGACGGAGTTCTGGGAGCTGGTCGACACCACCCGCGAGTCCGCCGAGGGCGACCCCGAGGAGCAGGCCGACCTGCTCGTGGAGCGGCTGCTCCAGCTGGAGCCCGACGTGGTCCTGGACTTCGCCCGGCACTTCGAAGCCCGCTACAACCGCGCCTACCGCTGGGACCTGTGGGGCGCCGCCTGGGTGCTGCTCGACGGGGCCAGCGACGACGCGTTCGACTTCTTCCGGTGCTGGCTCATCGGCCAGGGCCGGGAGGTCTTCGAGGGCGCGCTGCACGACCCGGACGCGCTGGCGGAGCTGCTGTCCGACTTCGACGAGGAGATCGACGGCGACGGCGAGGAGCTGGGGTACGCGGCGGACGAGGCGTACGAACAGCTCACCGGGACGGTGGCGCCGGACCTGGGCATCGCCCCCGCGCCCTCCGAACCCGAGGGCACCCCGGTCGACTTCGAGAACGGCCGGCTGCTCGCCGAGCGGTTCCCCAGGCTGTGGGACCGCTTCAAGGGGTAGGGGCCGGGCGGGTGCGGCTCAGGCCGCAGTACGGCGGCGAGTCACGTCCGACGGGATGTACGCCTGGGTCTGCTCGGCCTTGACCGCGTGGTGCATCGGCGCCGCGTTGGCCTGGTCGAGGGCGGACGCGGTGACCGCGGCGGGGCCGAGGACGACCGTCGCGACCGCGCAGACCACGGCCCAGGGGCCCCTGGACGACCTGACCCAACCGGCCTTCTCCGTGGCCTGCGTACGGGCTTCGGTACGACTGCTGTTCATGATCCCCGCCTCCAGTCGGCTTCTGATGTCCCTGACGGTAGGACGCGGGGATCTGAACGGCCTGCGTGCGGCCTATGGCGTTCCTGTGGACGTCTTCGCGGGTGGTCCGAGGGAGGTTGCCGGGGCCGTTTCCATGAGCGTCCGCAGGGGAGTCCCCGCCAGGGTCCCCCTGCCCTGCAGCCGGGCCGCCGTCTCCCTGATCTCCGGGAGGCGGGCCGCGAGGGCGGCTCCGGGGCAGTTGGTCCGGTAGCCGTCCTGGTGGCCGGCCACGGCGGGCAGGGCGACGGTGGTGCCCTCCCGGTAGCGGCTGAGGCCGTTGCTGGAGACCAGCCGGGCGCTGCCGCGCGGGTCGACGTCGGCGAGCCCGAGTTTCCAGGCGGCGACGGCGGCGATCGCGTCGGTCATGGCGCGCGGCACGGGTACCCCGGCGGTGAAGGTGCCGAGAGCGGCGATGCCGGCGGTGCGGTGGTTGAAGCCCTGGGTGTGCGCGCCGGTGACGGCCCGGTCCGCGCCGCCCGCGCGGCCCTCGTAGATGGTGCCGCACCGGTCGACGAGGAAGTTGTAGCCGATGTCGTCCCAGGCGCGGTCGCCGGTCTGGCCGGTGTACAGGCGGCGGATGATCTCGGGGCTCTCCGCGCAGGAGTAGCCGTTGGGCGAGTCGGTGTGGTGCACGAAGACGGCGAGGACCTGGTCGTCGTAGCGCGGTGGCGGCTGGGTGCGGCGGACGGAGGCGTCCAGCCAGGCCGAGCGCGGCACGATGTACGGCCGTGGTGCCCGGTGGCGGGTGGCGGGGCCGGCGGGCTCGGGCGCGGCCAGGTGGATCGCGACGGACCGGTCGGCGCCCTGGGCGGAGAGCACCAGGGCGAGGACGGCGACGGCGCCGGGCAGGCAGCCGAGCAGCGTCAGGGCGGTGATCCGGGTGCGCCGCCCCGCTCTTGGGAAGACACGCATGGCAATCACTCTCGGGGTGATCGACTGCGCCCGCGATGTGTGCTGTGCCACCTGGTGGAACCATCGTCCCGGTCCGGGGCGTTTCAGGGGGTACACGTGCGCGTGGCCGGTTCCCGGGGCCCGGGGCGCGTGAACTGATCACCGGACCTGTCCGGACCGTATTAAGGGCACCGAGAGAAAGGCGGCTCAGTGGACCTGCTCGACCTGGTGCTCGTACTGGTGGTCCTCGTCTACGCGGCGTCCGGTTACCGGCGCGGGCTGGTGGCCGGCTGCGTGTCGCTGGCCGGGTTCGTGGGCGGCGCGGTGATCGGCGTGTGGGTGCTGCCTTGGGTGATGGAGCTGGTCACGCGCGGGACGGCGACGGCGACGGTGGCCGCGGTGCTGACGGTGCTGGTGCCGGCGGTGGTGGGGCACGAGCTGGCGGGGCGGCTGGCGCTGCGGCTGCGCCGCGAGCTGGACGAGGGGCCGCTCAGGGTGGCCGACGGGATAGGCGGGGCGGTCGCCAACTCGGTGGCGGTGCTGATCGTGTCCTGGGTGGCGGCGAGCGTCCTCGGCGCGTCCTCGTCGCCCGCGGTGACGACGGCGATACGGGACTCGAAGCTGCTCGGCGCCGTGCAGGACACCATGCCGGACACCACGCCCGCCTGGTTCTCGCGGGCCACCTCGGCGCTGACCGAGGCGGGTTTCCCGCAGGTCTTCAACCCGTTCGAGAACGAGTCGACGGCCCGGGTCGCCAAGCCCTCCGGGGACAACGTCACGGCGGCGGCCACGAACGCGGCCAAGCGCTCCACGGTCAAGATCGAGGGCTCCTCCGGCACCCAGGGCCGCGAGGGCAGCGGGTTCGTGTTCGCGCCGGAGCACGTGATGACCAACGCGCACGTGGTGGCCGGCATCGACAACCCGAGCGTGCGGATCGGCGGGGTCGGTCCGTCCTACGACGCGCAGGTCGTCCTCTTCGACCCGGACCGGGACGTGGCGGTGCTGTACGTGCCGCAGCTGCGGGCTCCGGTGCTGAGGTTCCACACGAGCGCGGCGCGCGGGAACTCCGCGGTGGTGGCCGGCTATCCGCAGGACGGCGACCTGAACCTGCAGGCGGCCACCGTGGCGAACAAGGTGCAGGCCACCGGCCAGAACATCTACGGCGATGCCACGGTGACCCGGGAGATCTACTCGATCCGCTCCACGGTCCGCCCCGGCAACTCCGGCGGTCCGCTGCTGACCACCGGCGGCAAGGTGTACGGCGTGGTGTTCGCCCGCTCCACGTCCGACGACGAGACGGGGTACGTGCTGACCGCCGACGAGGTGGCCACGGACGCGTCGCGCGCGGCGCACGCCACCTCGCCGGTGGACACGGGCGAACTGATCACGTCCTGATCACGTCCCGGCCGTCACAGCGGCCGGCCCATGACCACGTCGTCGACGTACTCGCCGTCCAGGAAGAACTCCCCGGGCAGTACGCCCTCGACGGCGAAGCCCTCCGACTCGTAGAGCCGGCGCGCCGGGGTGTTGTGCCCGAGGACGCCGAGCCGGATCCGGCGGGCGCCGCGGCGGCGGGCCTCCTCCATCGCCGCCCGCAGCAGCGCCCGCGCCACGCCCCGGCCGCGGGCCTCCTCGGCGACCGCGAGGCCCTGGATCTGCCGGACGTGCGCGTTGGAGGCGATCTTGTAGGCGAGGCCGAGGCGGACGTAGCCGACGATGCGCCGGTCGAGCTCGGCGACCAGGGTGTCCTCGGGGGCGTGCCGCTCGCTGAAGAAGGGGTCGTACGGCGGCTGCGGCGGCGGCAGGACCGCGTGCAGGTACGACCAGGTGGCGCGGTCGAGGGCGGAGAGCTCCTCGTCGTCGTCGGGCAGGGCGGTGCGTATGTACGGATCAGGCATGCGGTCACCCTAGGACGGGCGAGAGCGGACCCTCACGGGTTTTCCGCGCTGATTCCCGGCATGCTGGTGACCATGGAACGCTCTCGTATCGCGGTGGCCGGCGCGTCCGGCCTCATCGGCAGCGCCCTGGTGCGCTCCCTCCGGGCGGACGGGCACGAGGTGGTGCGCCTGGTGCGGCGCGCCGCCCGGGGCGCCGAGGAGGTCTGCTGGGACCCGGGAGGGCAGTACGTGGACACCGCGGGCCTGGCCGGCTGCGACGCGGTGGTGAACCTCGCCGGGGCCGGGATCGGCGACCGGCGCTGGACGGCCGCCTACAAGCAGGAGATCCGGGACAGCCGGGTACTCGGCACGGCGGCGCTCGCGGAGGCCGTGGCGGCGATGCCGGACCCGCCGCGGGTGTTCGTGAGCGGCAGCGCGATGGGCATCTACGGCGACACCGGCGACCGGGCCGTGGACGAGGACGCCCCGCCCGGGGACGGCTTCCTGCCGTCGCTGTGCGTGGAGTGGGAGGAGGCGGCGGCCCCGGCGCAGGAGGCGGGCGTACGGACGGTGTTCACGCGCACCGGACTGGTGGTGGCCCGTGGCGGCGGGGCCTGGGGCCGGCTCTTCCCGCTCTTCAGGGCCGGCCTCGGCGGCCGGCTGGGGGACGGCCGGCAGTACTGGTCGTTCATCGCGCTGCACGACGAGGTGGCAGCGATCCGGTTCCTGATGGAGACTGAGGGTCTGTCGGGCCCGTTCAACCTCACCGCACCACATCCTCTGACCAACGCCGAGATCACCGCCGCGATGGCCCGGGTGCTGCGCCGCCCGGCCCTCTTCCCGGTGCCCTCCCCGGTGCTGCGGGCGGCGCTCGGCGAGATGGCGGGGGACGTGCTCGGCAGCCAACGGGTGGTGCCGAAGCGGCTGCTGGAGTCGGGGTTCACCTTCGCGTTCCCGGGCATCGAGGACGCGATCCGGGCGGCCTGACGGCCCGTGTGACCGTATGCGACCGGCGTGCGACCGTGCCCTGTTCATGCGCGACTGCCCTTGACCGTTCACCGCCCTAACCTCGACCCGAACTCGGGTATCCCCGGAGCTTGTTGGGGGCATCACGTCTCCACCGGACGCGCAATCGAGGAGGGGCCTCGTGCATGAGCCCGCGTACCAGGCGGACGTCGTCGTCGTGGGGGCCGGTATCGCCGGACTCTCCGCGGCTCATCGGCTGAACAGCGCAGGAGTGACGACCGCGGTCCTGGAGGCCGCCCCTTACGTCGGCGGACGCATGTCGACCGAGAAGGTGGACGGCTTCCGGCTCGACCGGATCGGGCAGCTCCTGTCCACGTCCTATCCGGAGCTACGCCTCGCCCCGGGACTGGACGCCCTGGTTCTGCGCCGGTACGCGCCCGGCGTGCTGCTGCATCGGGACGGGCGCAGGCATCGGGCCGGCGCTCCGGCGGGCGGCGGAAGCGCGAGGGGCGCACTGTACGCCGTGCGCGCCCTGGCAAGCGCCCCCAGGGGCGGCTCGCCGGTGGCGCCGCCACGGTCGACCGCGCCGATGGGCGGCGCGGTCGACCAGGCCCGCCTGGGCGCCGCGCTGGGCCGCATCGCCACGACCCCGGTCGAACGCATCCTCGCCCGCCCGGAGCTCCCCGCCGCCCACGCCCTCGCGGAGCGCGGGGTACCCGCCCGCACGATCGACGGCTTCCTGCGCCCGCTGCTCGCGGCCCTCCTCTGCGACCCCGAGCTGACGACGTCCAGCCGCTGCGCGGACCTCGCCCTGCGCTCCTTCGCGAGCGGACGGCTCTGCGTCCCGGAGGGCGGCGCCGAGGTCCTCCCGGACCTCCTGGCCCGCGCCCTCCCGCCCGGCACGGTCCACACCGGCGTACGGGTCACCTCGGTCTCCACCACGTCGGTGACGACGGCCGACCACGGCGAGATCCGCTGCCGTGCGGTGCTGCTCGCCACGGACGCGAGGGCCGCCGCCGATCTGCTCCCGGGCCTGCGCGTCCCGGACTTCCACCGGGTGACGGTGGTCCACCACACCACGGACGAAGCGGCGACGCTCACGACCGGAACGTCCCTCCTCCTGGACGCCGACCGGGGCGGCCCCGTCTCCCACACCTCCGTCGTCAGCAACATCGACCCGAGCCGGGCCCCCCAGGGCCGCGCCCTGATCTCTTCCACCCTCCTCGGCACACCCCCCGCGGACATCGACACCGCGGTCCGCATGCACCTGGCCCGCCTCTACGGCACATCCACCCGCCGTTGGGAGACCCTCGCCGTCCACCACACCCCCGAGGCCATCCCCGCCATGCGCCCCCCGCACGACCTCCGCCGCCCCGTCCGCCTCCTGGCCGGCCTCTACGTCTGCGGCGACCACCGCGACACCAGCACCGTCCAGGGAGCCCTGCATTCAGCCCACCGGGCAACGGCAGCGATCCTCACAGACCTGGGCACCGCAGGCTCCATGACCCGAGCAGAGCCTGCGCAACGCCGGGCCGCATAGCGCCGGGGCTGCAAGAAGGGGGCGCCGCACAGCGCCCCCTCGGGGGCGCGGGGAACTGCGCGAGCAACCACGACGGCGCGACACCCCGGCCGACGACCGGAACCGGCCACGGCGCGCGGCGACGGCCGGCTCGGCACCGCCGAACGGCGCCGTCGCGGCTGATCACCATGACGACGGAAGGAAGGGGGCGCCGCACAGCGCCCCCTCGGGGGCGCGGGGAACTGCGCGAGCAACCACGACGGCGCGACACCCCGGCCGACGACCGGAACCGGCAACGGCGCGCGGCGACGGCCGGCTCGGCACCGCCGAACGGCGCCGTCGCGGCTGATCACCGCTGCGGCGGAAAGGAAGGTGCAGCCGCAGCGGACCGTCAGATCAGGGCGGCGACCTTCTCCCGGTACCCCTTCACCGGCGCCGCGTCCTTGTACGGCTCCAGTCGGCGTTCGAAGTCCCGTACGTACTCGGTCGCCCGTACCGAGCGCATCTCCGCCGCCGCACCCGCCGCCTCCACACCCAGCGCGCACGCCTGGTCGAGTTCACCGAGGCCCAGGCGGGCCGTGGCGAGGACCACCCGGCAGAAGAGGCGGCTGCGGGCGTAGGAGGGCGCACGGAGTTGGAGGGAGCGCTCGGCGTGCTGCGCGGACGCGCGGAACTGCTGGAGGTCGCGGTGGCAGTGACCGAACTCGTCGGCGAGCTGGGCCTCGTCGAAGAAGCGCGCCCAGTAAGGGACTTCGTCGCCGGGACGGGCCGCCTCCAGGGCGCGCTCGGCACGGACGAGGGCGCCCGTGCAGGCGCGCACCTCGCCGAGGACCCCGTGGGCGCGCGCCTCGGCCGCGTGCAGCAGGGCCTGGACGACCGGCGGGGCGCTCGTGCCCACGCCCTGCTGGGCGACGCGCGCGAGCTGCACCGCTTCCCGGCCGTGGCCGAGGTAGACCGCCTGGCGGCTCATGGTGACGAGGACGTAGGAGCCGTAGGACCGGTCCCCCGCCGCCTGGGCGAGCCGCAGCGACTGGACGAAGTAGCGCTGGGCGAGGCCGTGCGCGGCGATGTCGTACGACGTCCAGCCCGCGAGCCGGGTCAGGTCGGCCGCCGCGCCGAACAGCCTGCGGCCGGTCTGCTCGCCGTACGTGCCACGCAGCATCGGCTCGCACTCGTGCTCCAGGTACCGGACGAGGGCCTGCCGGGCGTGACCGCCGCCGTACTGGTCGTCGAGGGAGCGGAACAGTTCGCCGACCGAGCGGAGCGCCGCGATGTCGCCGCCGGTCACCTTCTGGCCGGGCCCGCGCTCGGCCTGCCCGCGCGGCCGCACCGGTGCGAGCGGCAGCGACTTGGGCGCGGCGGGCCGGGTCTGGGCCGGCACCCGCGCCGCGGCCGCCGGTGCCGCCGGCTCGCCACGGGCCACCTTGTCGTCGGCGCGGCCGATCAGCCAGTCCCGGCTGGGGACGACCAGCCCGGCCGGAGTGAAGGCGATCTTGCGGAGCTCGGCGTGGCTGCCGGAGTCCTTGCGCCACAGCCCGCTGACGATGTCGACGGCCTCCTCGGGGGTGGCCGCGAACTCCAGCCCGGCGTAGACCGGGGCGCAGGCGTCGAGGCCCAGGTCCTGGGCGGTGAGCCGGCGGCCGAGGCGCCGGGTGAAGACCTCGGCGATCAGGGCGGGGGTGGTCCCCCGGGGCTGCTGGCCGCGCAGCCACCGGGTGACCGATGTCTTGTCGTATCTGAGATCCAGCCCGTGTTCGAGTCCGAGTTGGTCGACGCGCCGGGCCAGACCCGCGTTGGAGAACCCTGCTTCTGCGATGAGCGCGGCGAGCTGGCGGTTGGGGGTGCGCTGCGCGGGTCGGTCCGTCATCTGGGGTGCGGTCTCCTGCCTTCTGGCTCAGCTCGGTCGCTTGTGCCCGGATTGCCGGTGAGCAGCCCTTTTGGTGCTCGTGGACGGCGCGAATGTAGCGGAGAGTGAGCAGTCGATCGCACATCTCGACGCTCATTCATCCGATCGTGTGAGGATTGGCCCCGGGGCTGACGCGCAACGGACGGACGTACAGTGGCTTGGGCACGTTATGTGCCTGACACACCCATCGCCTGAGGGAGGCGCTTGCCGTGAGTGAGTTGCGGTTCGTCCGTATGGGGTTCGGCGCGGACGCCGTCGAGTACCAGGAGGCGTGGGACGAGCAGCGCCGGGTGCACGCGGCGCGGTTCGCCGACGAGGCGCCCGACACGGTCCTGCTGCTCGAACACCCACCGGTCTACACGGCGGGCCGCCGCACCGCGGACAACGAGCGGCCGCTCGACGGCACCCCCGTCATCGACGTGGACCGCGGCGGCAAGATCACCTGGCACGGCCCGGGCCAGCTGGTGGGCTACCCGATCCAGAAGCTTCCGCGCCCGGTGGACGTGGTCGCCCACGTCCGGCGTCTGGAGGAGGCGCTGATCCGCGTCTGCGCCGAGTTCGGCCTGGAGACCACCCGGGTCGAGGGGCGCAGCGGCGTGTGGGTGCTCGGCGACCCGGTCGAGCAGCGGCCGCAGGCCCTCGGCGGCCTCTCCCTGGACTTCGACCCGCGGCTGACGGACGAGGAGTTCGACCCCCGCCTCAACGGCCCGGAGTACGCTCCCTCCAACGCCGGCCAGCGCCGCGAGGACCGCAAGATCGCCGCCATCGGCATCCGCGTCGCCAAGGGCGTGACCATGCACGGTTTCGCGCTCAACGTGAACCCGGACAACAAGTGGTTCGACAAGATCATCCCGTGCGGCATCCGGGACGCCGGCGTCGCCTCCCTCGCGGGCGAGCTCGGCCGGGACGTGACGATCGAAGAGGTGCTGCCGGTGGTGGAGCGGCACCTTAAGGACGTCCTGGAGAACGCGGAACTCAAGCCGAGGGTGATCGAGAAAACACCAGTGACCGTCAGCCCGTCTGGGGGTGCCCCCTCTGGGGGAGTTTGAGGACGAGGCCGTTCAGGCCGAAGCGGGGGTCTGGGGGCGGCAGCCCCCAGGGGCCAGCACCCACACCGGGCATTCAAATCAACGGGCGTACCCTGAAGGTCGCCGAAGAATCAATCGCTAGGGAGCCGGTCGTGTCCGCAGTCTCACCCGACGGACGCAAGATGCTGCGCCTGGAGGTCCGCAACAGCCAGACCCCCATCGAGCGCAAGCCCGAGTGGATCAAGACCCGGGCGAAAATGGGCCCCGAGTACACGAAGATGCAGAACCTCGTGAAGAGCGAGGGCCTGCACACGGTCTGCCAGGAAGCCGGCTGCCCGAACATCTACGAGTGCTGGGAGGACCGCGAGGCGACCTTCCTCATCGGCGGCGACCAGTGCACCCGGCGCTGCGACTTCTGCCAGATCGACACCGGCAAGCCCGAGGCACTCGACCGCGACGAGCCGCGCCGCGTCGGCGAGTCCGTGGTCACCATGGACCTGAACTACGCGACCATCACCGGCGTCGCCCGCGACGACCTGGAGGACGGCGGCGCCTGGCTGTACGCGGAGACGGTCCGCCAGATCCACGCGCAGACGGCGGAGCGCGAGGCCGGCCGCACCAAGGTCGAGCTCCTCGCCCCCGACTTCAACGCGGTCCCCGAGCAGCTCGCCGAGGTCTTCTCGGCCCGCCCCGAGGTCTTCGCGCACAACGTCGAGACCGTGCCCCGGATCTTCAAGCGGATCCGCCCCGGCTTCCGCTACGACCGCTCGCTCAAGGTCATCACGGCCGCCCGCGACTTCGGCCTGGTCACCAAGTCCAACCTCATCCTCGGCATGGGCGAGACCCGCGAGGAGGTCAGCGACGCGCTGCGCCAGCTGCACGAGGCCGGCTGCGAGCTGGTCACCATCACGCAGTACCTGCGCCCGAGCGTGCGGCACCACCCCGTCGAGCGCTGGGTCAAGCCGCAGGAGTTCGTGGAGCTGAAGGAGGAGGCCGAGCAGATCGGCTTCTCCGGTGTCATGTCCGGCCCGCTGGTGCGCTCCTCGTACCGTGCCGGCCGCCTGTACCAGATGGCCGTCGAGAAGCGGGGCGCGTTCGTCGCCGCGCAGGCGGTGTGACGGCGGTCCGGACCGGCCCCGCCGCCGAGCGTGTGAATTCACGCACAAACCATTACTGACCAGTAGTGACCGAATGGACGCGGTCCTGACAGTCCTCGCTGATGAGGACGCCGTCAGGGCCGCGTCGGCGTTCCGGGCCCGCGTATCAAGGTTTCATTGGCGTTTGACCGGTCGGTCACGCCCTGGTAACACCGAACAGTGACCCTGGTATCACAGCACGTACACCCACCTCGAGGGGGGACCTCCACCATGCAGGCCGCGCCCGTTCGCGCCACCGCGATCCCGTCCTTCACCGACGCGCTGCGCGCCGTCGAGTCGCTGCTCATGAGCGGCGGCCAGCGCACCGCACGCCAGAACGCCTGGACCTCCGTGCTGGAAGACCGCCGTCGCGCCAAGGACCGGGTCGAGGCCCAGCGCTTCCTCGAGCAGGCCGCCGGCCGCTCCTGACGCCCCTTCCGCGGCCCTTGTCGGGACACTGCCGTCGTCGGCACTCCCGGGGCCACGTAGACTTCGGGGCATGGCGAGGAAGGAACCCGCAGCGGACGCTGCGAATGCGGGACGACTGAAGCAGATCGTCCTGACGTACAAGATGACCCGCAAGGCCGACAAGATGATCGGTCTTGTACTTGCGGGTGTCGGTCTCGGCACCCTTGCCGTCTTCCTCGTGATCGGCTTCCTGATCGGCCACCCGGTCTATCTGGGCATCCTGGGCCTGCTGCTCGCGTTCCTCGCGACGGCGATCGTCTTCGGCCGGCGGGCCGAGCGGGCGGCCTTCGGCCAGATGGAGGGCCAGCCGGGCGCCGCGGCCGCCGTCCTGGACAACATCGGGCGGGGCTGGACGACGACGCCGGCGGTGGCGATGAACCGCAGCCAGGACGTGGTGCACCGGGCGGTCGGCAAGGCCGGCATCGTCCTGGTCGCCGAGGGCAACCCGAACCGGGTGAAGACCCTGCTGGCCGCCGAGAAGAAGAAGATGGCCCGGATCGTGGCCGACGTGCCGGTGCACGACGTGATCGTGGGCACGGGCGAGGGCCAGGTCGAGCTGAAGAAGCTGCGGACCACGATGCTGAAGTTTCCTCGCGTGCTGACGGGGCCCCAGGTGACGACCACCAACGACCGGCTGCGGGCGATGGGGGACCTGATGTCCAACATGCCGTTGCCGAAGGGGCCGATGCCCAAGGGGATGCGGATGCCGAAGGGTGGGCCTCGGGGGCGGTAAACGGCGGTAGGCACGCCTACGAGCTCGGGCGCGGTGGTTGCGTGTGCGACTGCCGCGCCTTCGTGGTTTCTCGCGCCCACGCGGCGGAGCCGCATATCGACACAGCCCCGCGCCCCTGCGGGGCGCTCATGACACGCCGCCGAACGGAGCATCCCGGCGTTTATCGGGTCATCTGCTCCTAACCTGCCAGATGTGACAAAACGCCATATCACATACCTCGCGTGCAGCGCCGCCCTGTGCGGCTCCCTCCTCGGCGCCGCTCCGGCGACCTCCTCGCACGGCGTTCTGACCGTGCACCCGGGTGAATCCATCCAGAAGGCGGTCGACGCCGCCGAGCCCGGTGACACGGTCCTGGTGCTGGCCGGCACCTACCACGAGAGCGTCAAGGTGACCACGCCCGGCCTCACCCTGCGTGGTGTGGGCCCGGACACCGTGCTCGAGCCGGTCAAGAAGGCGAAGAAGTCCAAGAAGGCCATGAGCGGCACGAAGAAGACCGCCGTGAAGTCCTGCGCCGAGATGGGCAACGGCATCTGCGTGGTCGGCGCCAAGAAGCAGCCCGTCGAGGACGTGACCATCGCCCACATGACCGTGACCGGGTTCTCCCGGACCGGCGTCATGGCCGTGGGCGCGGCCGACCTGCGCGTGCACGGCGTGGCCGCCGTGAAGAACGGGCAGTGGGGCCTCGCCGAGGAGCGCTCGGTCCACAGCATGTACCAGAACAACATCGCCCGGAACAACGGCGACGCGGGCATCTTCCTCGCCAACTCCGTCACCACGGAGAAGGGCGCCGTCGACACGTTCGGCACGGTCGTCGAGCACAACCTCCTGGAGAACAACCGCATCGGCGTCACCGTCCGCCGGCTGCGCAACCTCACGGTCTCGGACAACTCGGTCACCGGGAACTGCGCGGGCGTGTTCGTCGTCGGCGACGAGAACAAGCCGAAGGCCGGTCACCTGACCGTCGCCGACAACCAGGTCGTGAAGAACAACAAGTACTGCAAGAAGACCGCCCGGCTGTCCTTCCTGCAGGGCTCCGGCATCGTGCTGACCGGCGCCGAGAACACCGTGGTGACCGGGAACACGGTCACCGGGAACTCCGGCAAGTCGCCGCTGTCGGGCGGTGTCGTGGTCTTCAAGAGCTTCGTGGGTGTCACCAGCGACAAGAACCAGATCACCCGCAACAAGCTGTCGGGCAACTCCCCCGCCGACCTGGTCAACCAGGAGGCCAGCAAGCACGGCAACGCCTTCAAGGACAACACCTGCAAGAAGTCCAAGCCCGCGGGTCTGTGCTGACCTGACGGCCGTACGACACCCCACCAGGAAGGAAGGCGGCACATGACCGCACCAGCACGCGACCTCACGACGCCGGCCAAGGGGCTGGAGGAGGACGCTCCGCCGCCGTCGATGCGGCTGCGCGAGCTCGTGTTCGGGGCGGCCTGTGCCGCCGCCGTCCGCGCCGCCGCCCGGCTGCGCGTCGCCGACGCGCTCGGGGACGCCCCCATGACCGTGGAGTCCCTGGCGTCGGCGGTGAAGACCGACCCGAAGCCGCTGCGCCGGCTGCTGCGCGCCCTGTCCTGCTACGGCGTCTTCGCCGAGCGGCCGGACGGGACGTTCGCCCACACCGATACCTCCCGGCTGCTGCGCGAGGACGACCCGCACAGCCTGCGCTACATCGCCATGTGGTGCACCGAGCCGTGGACCTGGGACGCCTGGCCCAAGCTCGACGAGGCCGTGCGCACCGGCCGCAACGTCGTCGAGGACCTCTACGGCAAGGAGTTCTTCGTCTACCTGAACGAGGACGCGCCGGAGTCGGCGGACGTCTTCAACCGGGCGATGACCACCTCCAGCGAGCAGTCGGCCCGGGAGGTCGCGGCCCTGCTCGACCTGTCCGGCAGCCGCTCGGTCGCGGACCTCGGCGGCGGGCAGGGGCACGTGGTGGCCAGCCTGCTGGACAAGTACCCGGCGATGAGGGGCTACCTGCTGGATCTGCCCAAGGTGGTGGAGAAGGCCCTGCCCCGGCTGCGCGAGGGCGGCGACCTCGCGGACCGGGCGCGGGTGGTGCCCGGTGACATCCGGGAGGCCGTACCGGTCGACGCGGACGTCTACATCATCAAGAACATCCTGGAGTGGGACGACGAGTCCACCTCGCGGCTGCTCGCCAACGTGGTCGCGGCGGGCGGGCCCGGGGCCCGGGTCGTGGTGATCGAGAACCTGGTCGACGACACCCCGTCGATGCGGTTCAGCACCGCGATGGACCTGCTGCTGCTCCTGAACGTCGGCGGGGCCAAGCACACCACCGACAGCATGGTGCGGCGGCTGGGCGACGCGGGCCTGAGCGTCAACGACATCCGGCCGGTCAACCCGTACCTGCACGCCTTCGACTGCACGGTGCCCGCCTGACACGGGCGGCCCGGCACGCGCCGGTGCCGGGCCCGCGTCGTGCGCGGGTCCGGCACCGTTGGCGTACGGCGGTACGCGGGGTCACGCGCCGCCGTCGCGCTCCCAGAGGTAGAAGCGCTGGGCCATCGCGTCCTTCGGGGAACGCCAGGTCTCCGGGTCGTACGCGCTGACGTACGCCGTGAGACGGTCGCTGATGTCCCTGAACTCGGGGTGCGAGGTGACCTTGGCGATGGCCGGTCCCGGCTCGCGCTCGGACTCGACGAGGTGCATGTACACATCGCCGAACTGGAAGAGGCTGCGCCGGACCACCCCGACGAGGTGCGGCAGCTCTCCCCGGTCGGACTCCGCGAACACCTTCGCGATGTCGGGCGCGGAGCCCGGTGCCATACGGGCGACGATCAGGGCCTGGTGCACGTGTCTCTCCGTTCCTGTCTTCCGGACGGCCGGCTCAGTCGGCGAGGGCCGGGTCGGGGCGCCGGCCGGTGGCGGCCTTCTCGATCTTGTCCCGGATCAGGGCCATCTGGACCTTGGAGTTCTTGTTGATGTTGTCGGTCATCCACTCGTCGTCGACGGGGGCCTCCGGCTTCATCGCGAAGTCCTGGGTCCAGACCATCCGGGTGCCGGCGGGCACCTCCTCGTACTGCCAGAGGATGTCCATGTGCGCGAACGGGCCGGTCTCGACCCGGCGGGCCTTGACGCGGAGGTTGCGGCGGTCCGCCTCGCGCTCGGAGACCCAGCTCCACACCTTGCCGTTCTCGTCGGGGTGCATGGTCAGCCGGAAGGTGACCTTCTTCCCGTCGTCCTCGAGGATCTCGGCGCTGGCGTACTCGCTGAACAGCTGGGGCCAGTTGGCCACGTCGTTGGTCATGTCCCAGACCAGGTCGACGGGCGCGGCGATGGTGATCTCGTTCTGGGTGTGTCCGGTCATGTCAGGCTCCCGCGGGCATGGCGCTGTTGACGAGGTCGAGGAACTGGCGGGGCGTCTTGCACCGCTCGGCGTCCACCGGCATGGGCACGCCGTGCCGGTTCTCCAGCTCGCCGACGATGCCGAGCAGGCCGAGCGAGTCGACGCCGAGGACGTCGAATCCGCTGTCGGCCCGGTCCTGGAGGTCGGCCGGGGCGACGGTGACGCCGGCGGCCTTCTTCATGAGTTCGGACAGTTCGTCCACGGTGATGCTCATAGCAACTCCTTCTGCTATCGCTGCTGGGCAGCTGGTGTGTTCGACTCACCCGGCCGCGCCGTGGCGCAGCACGAGCGCCGAGTTCGACCCCATGAGGCCCCGGCTGAGCACCAGTGCCGTGCGTGGCTGCGCGGCACGGGCGCTGCCGGTCACGAGGTCGAGGTCGTGGCAGATGTCGAAGACGCCGGGGGTGGGCGGGATCAGCCCGTGTTCCATCGCCAGCACCGCGGCCGCGGTGTCGAGGACGGGGGCGGCGCAGTAGCCCCGGCCGATCCCGGTCTTGGGCGCGGTGACCGGCACCCGCCTGCCGTGCGCGCCGAGGACGTCGGTGATGGCCAGCGCCTCCGCCCGGTCGGCCTCGGGCACGCCGAGGGCGTCGGCGAAGACCACGTCGATCTCCTCGGGGGCGCAGCCGGCCTCGGCCAGCGCCCCGCGGATCGCCTGGGCGAGCCCGGCCCGGGACTCGGCCCAGCGGGAGGCGCCGGTGAAGGTCGACGCGTGGCCGTCGAGGGTGGCCCGGACCGGCAGTCCGCGGCGGCGGGCCGAGCCGGTGTCCTCCACGACGAGCATGGCGCCGCCCTCGGCCGGCACGAACCCGCAGGCCTGGTCGGTGAACGGGCGGTAGGCGCGGGCCGGGTCGGCCTCCCGGCTGAGCTCCTCGTAGCCGAGCTGGCAGACCACCGAGTACGGAGCTATCGGCGCCTCGGTGGAGCCGGCCACGATGACGTCCGTACCGCGGCGGACCGCGCGGGCCGCGTGGGCGAGGGCGTCCAGGCCGCCGGCCTCGTCGGCGGCGACCACCGAGCAGGGCCCCTTGAAGCCGCGCCGGATGGAGATCTGGCCGGTGCTGGCCGCGTAGAACCAGGCGATGGACTGGTAGGGGCCGACGAAGCGGCTGCCCTTGCCCCACAGCTGCTGGAGCTCGCGCTGGCCGAACTCGCCGCCGCCGGAGCCGGCCGCGGTGACCACGCCGATGTCGAACGGCGAGCCGTCGGTGTCGGCGCGGCCGAGCCGGGCGTCTTCCAGTGCCAGGTCGGCCGCGGCCATCGCGAAGTGCGTGAAGCGGTCGGTCTGGACGATGAGGCGTTCCTCGACGGCGGCCGCCGGGTCGAAGTCGCGGACTTCTCCGGCCACCTTCATGGGCAGGTGCTCGCAGCCGTCGCGGGTCACCTTGTCGAGGACGTTGCGTCCCTCCTGGACGGACTTCCAGAAGGTCTCGGTGCTGGTTCCGTTGGGTGCGACGACACCGATGCCGGTGACGGCCGCCCGCCGAGAAGGGGGTTCGCTCATGGTGTCCGTCCTCTCTGCCGGGTCAGGATCACCGCGGACTGGAAGCCGCCGAACCCGCTGCCCACGGACAGGACGCCGCCGAGGCGCCGTTCGCGGGCGACGCGCGGCACGTAGTCGAGGTCGCACTCGGGGTCGGGGGTCTCGTAGTTCGCGGTGGGCGGGACGACCTGATGGGCCAGGGCGAGCACACAGGCGACGACCTCGATCGCGCCGATGGCGCCGAGCGAGTGGCCCACCATGGACTTGATGGAGCTCATGGGCGTGCTGTAGGCGTGCTGTCCGAGCGCCTTCTTCACAGCGGCGGTCTCGTGGCGGTCGTTCTGCCGGGTGCCGGAGCCGTGCGCGTTGACGTAGTCGATGGCGGTGGGGTCGAGGCGGGCGTGGTCCAGGGCGGTCTCGATGGCGCGGGCCATCTCCAGGCCCTCGCTGGTGAGACCGGTCATGTGGTAGGCGTTGCCGAAGGTGGCGTAGCCGTCGAGCTGGCAGTAGATGTGTGCGCCGCGGGCCTTCGCGTGCTCCAGCTCCTCCAGGACGAGCACCGCGCCGCCCTCGCCCATGACGAACCCGTCACGGCGGTTGTCGAACGGGCGGGAGGCGTGCTCGGGGTCGTCGTTGTTCGGGGAGGTGGCCTTGATCGCGTCGAAGCAGGCCATGGTGATGGGTGAGATCGGGGAGTCCGAGGCACCGGCGATGCAGATGTCGGCGCGGCCCTCCTGGACGGTGTGGAAGGCGTAGCCCACGGCGTCCAGGCCCGAGGTGCAGCCGGTGGACACGGTCTGGACCGGACCCTGGGCGCCGAAACGTTCCGCCACCGCGGAGGCGAGCGTGCTCGGGGAGAACGCCCGGTGCAGCTGGGGCTGCGCCTGCCGGTGGTCCACGTCCCAGCGCTGACCCGCGCCGCTCACCAGGACGTAGTCGTGCTCGAGACGGGTGGTGCCACCCACGGCCGTACCCAGGGAGACCCCGATCCGCCAGGGGTCCTCCCGGCCGAGGTCGAGGCCGGAGTCCCGGACCGCCTCGTCGCCGGCGACCAGGGCGAACTGTATGTACCGGTCCGCCCGCTCGATCTCCTCGGCGTCCAGGCCGTGCGCGGCCGGGTCGAAGTCGCACTCGGCGGCGATCCGCGACCTGAGGCCCGAGGGGTCGAAGAAGGTGATGCCGCGCGTCGCGGTCCGGCCCGAGGCGAGCAGATCCCAGAACGCCGGTACGCCCACACCCCCCGGAGCGACGATGCCTATGCCCGTAACCGCCACGCGCCGGGTCACGACCGGACCTGCCCCACGGTGACGGCTTCCGTCTCCTCCGTGTCGACGTGGCCCAGGGCCGGGCGCGGGGCCAGCGGGCCGAGGTGGAAGACGATCCGGGCCTCGACGTTCCCCACGTTGCGGAAGCGGTGCTTCATGTTCATGGGGATCATCAGCCCCTGTTCGGGCCGCAGCTGGTGCGGTTCGCCGTCCAGGTCGACCTCCATGTCGCCGCAGACGACGTACACGAACTCCTCGGAGTACGGGTGGTAGTGCTCGGCGATGCGGTCGCCCGGCTGCACGATGGCCACACCCATGAAACCGCTGGTGGAACCCACCGTGGCCGGGGTGAGCATGGCGCGCAGATCGCCGCCGCGCCGGGTGTTGGGCTCGACCTCGCTGAGGTCCACGATCTTCGGAATGGGCTGCATGTCTGCGTTCCTCCGTGGGGGGTGATGCAACGGTGAAGGGTCAGGCGTCAGGCGTCCGGGGAGCGGCGGTCGGTGAGGAGCTGCATCCGCACCGCGTCGCCGTCCAGCAGGGCGGTCAGCGCGTGGGCCGGGGTGACGTCCACCGGCGTACCGGGCCGCTGCTCGACCAGGCGGACGACGACGTCGTCGCGCTGGAAGACCGTGCTGTGCAGCACCGGGCTCGCCGGGTCCTCGGACGAGGCCTCGTCCTGCTGCGCCAGCAGTTCCGCGAGCCGCATCCCGCAGCCCGGACGGGCCGGGTAGTACAGCGCGTGCCGCTCGCCCTCGGCCAGCTCCTCGGCGCTGACGTGGTGGACGGCCGGCAGCGCCGCCCGAGTGAAGAACACCCGTGCGGACTCCTGGTCGTTGAGGTCGCGCTCCTGCTCCAGGTAGGGGTTGATGGCCTCCTCGACGGCCCGCACCTCGGGCTGCCGGGCGACGTGGCGCAGGGCGGCCATCAGGTCACCGCGCACCTCGATGGCCCGCACCACCCGGTTGCCGTGCATGAACAGGGAGGTGCGGCAGAGCCGGGTGGAGTCGTCGACCTTCGCCTCGGGCGAGGCGTAGTCCGCGAGGATCTTCGCGACCTTGGCCTCGCTGCCCGGCCGGACCGTGAAGGTGAGCGCGTGGCGGATCACGCCGTCGCCCATCCGTGGCCGGGCCTGCAGGACACGGACGGCGTCCGCCGACGGGCCGCCGGTCTCCCGTACGACGTGGAAGCGGAGCGAGCGGGTGTCGCGGACGCAGTTGTGCAGCGGCTTCACCATCTCCACGTGCTCCTCGCTGTTCACCCAGGCGAGGAACGGCGGGGCGCTCTCCCACTCGCTGGTGATCAGCCACTGGGAGGGGTTCTCGATCGACTGGCAGAGCTGGTCGCTGACGTGGCCGGGCACCTGGGCGACCTGGTTGCACAGCTGCTCGTAGGCCTCCAGGAACTGCTGCTGTGCGCCGTCGTAGACGTCCACCAGCAGGACGACCCGGAGCCGGGAGCCGTCGAAGACGGACTGGGAGACCCGTGTCGAGACCGGGCGGGTCGTTCGGGTCGGCTTTGCCGAAACCTTTTCCGAGATCGTCGTCATGCTTCGCACATCTCCTTCGCTGGGCAGCGGCCTGCGCCTTCGCCGATGACGCGGCGTCAGCGCTTCTTGATCCTGTGCCGGTCCTCCGATGCGCGCGACTCGCGTGAACCAGGTGGGTGATTGAGCACGCCGAACCCCTCCCGAAGGGGCCCGGACGGGGCATGGACGTTCCAACGCACCTGACGCACCAACACCCGCCTCTGGAGTGCCCGATGCACCAGAAAACCGATCACCAGGTCCCCGTCCTCGTGGTGGGCGGCTCCCTCGTGGGCCTGTCCATGTCCCTCTTCCTGGGCCGGCTGGGCGTACGCCACATGCTCGTAGAGAGACACTCCGGGACCTCGATCCACCCACGCGGCCGGGGCAACAACGTGCGGACGATGGAGCTGTTCCGGAGAGCGGGCATCGAGCCGGACATCAAGGCCGCGGCCTCCCTCCTCGCCGACAACCACGGCATCCTGCAGGCCCCGACGCTGGTCGGCGACGCCGGCGACTGGCTGTTCAAGGAGATCGACCCGGGCGGTGGACTCGCGAGGTTCAGCCCTACGGGTTGGTGCCTGTGCAGCCAGAACGACCTCGAACCGGTGCTCCGCCGGGCGGCCGAGTCGCTCACCGGCGAGCTGCGCTACTTCCACGAGCTGGAGTCCTTCGAACAGGACCCCGAAGGAGTGACGGCGTACGTCCGCGACCGTGACTCCGACCGGATGTACACCGTCCGCGCGGACTACCTGGTCGCGGCCGACGGACCGCGCTCCCCGGTCCGCGGCCGGCTCGGCATCGGCCAGACGGGCCCCGGCGACCTGTTCGCGAACGTCAGCATCACCTTCCGCTCCAAGCTGCTGCAGAACACGGTCGGGGACCGCCGCTTCATCTGCTGCTACCTCACCGACCCGGAGGCCGACGGCGCCCTCCTCCCCGTCGACAACAAGGAGCGCTGGGTCTTCCACGCGCCCTGGCACCCCGAACGCGGCGAGACCCTCGACGAGTTCACGGAGGAGCGGCTCACCCGGCACATCCGGCGGGCCGTCGGCGTCCCCGACCTCGACGTCGAGGTCACCGGCCGCGCGTCCTGGCGGGCGGCCGAACGGGTGGCCGAACGGTATGCGTCCGGGCGGGTCTTCCTGGCCGGCGACTCCGCGCACGAGATGTCCCCGACGGGGGCCTTCGGCTCCAACACCGGCATCCAGGACGCCCACAACCTCGCCTGGAAGCTGGCAGCGGTCCTCGACGGCTGGGCCGGCCCCGGGCTCCTCGACTCCTACGACGCCGAGCGCCGCCCGGTCGCCCTCGCCACCAGCGCCCGCGCCTCCGCCCGCTCCGTCGAGCACAGCCACCCCGGCTTCGCGCCGGCTCCCGGCGTCGGCGCCGACCGGCGCGGCGGCATCCTCAACATCGTCCTCGGCTACCGGTACCCGAAGGGCGCGGTGCTCGGCGCCGACCCGGACCAGCCGCTGGTGCCCAATGGGATGAACCTCACCGGCCAGCCGGGCAGCCGGGCCCCGCACCTGTGGCTGCGCCGGGAGGGGGAACGGGTGTCCACGCTCGACCTGTACGAGCGGTCACTGGTGCTGCTGAGCGACGCGGCCTCGGCAGGGGGCGCGGCCTGGCACGCCGCCGCCCGGCGGATCGCGGACACGGAACGGCTGCGGCTGGACACGTACCGCATCGGCCCGGCGGGCGATCTTGTGTACGACTCGGAGGACGGCGACTGGGCGGCGGCGCACGGTACGACGGCGGACGGGGCGGTACTGGTCCGTCCGGACGGGTTCGTGGCGTGGCGCTCGGAAGCCGCCGTGCCCGATCCGGAGGGAGAGCTGCGGGAGGTGCTGGCGCGGGTGCTGCGCAGGAGGTGAGCCGGGGTGGGGGCTGAGGTGGGGGGTGGGGTCGCTTACCGGCGCTGGCAGGGTGCCGCTGCGCCCACCCGTGCCGCCCTGCGGCACGCCTGCCCGCAGCCATGTAGCCGACGCGACTGCAGCGCCCCGTAAGGGGCTGGGGGAGGAACTGCGCGGCCAGCCCCCACGCACCCGCAGCCGAACCGCTGCCTCACATACGGACCTCTACGGTCTTCGCCAGCCGGTCGTGCAGGCCCCTGCCGTCGCGGTCCCAGACCAGTGCCGGGATCGCGAGGCACAGCAGCACCGTGCGGGCCAGTGCGCGCAGCGGCTGCACCCGGCCCGTCCCGACGCCGACCACCCGCAGCCGGAACAGCCGCTTACCCGGCGTGAAGCCGATCGTGCCCACCGTGAGGACCCCGAGGACGAAGAAGATGAGCAGCGCCCAGTTGCTGGTCGCCGGGGTGTAGCCGTGCGTGATCAGGCCGTATGCGATCAAGACGCACAGCGCCCAGTCCACGACCAGCGCGCCGAGCCGCCGCCCGGGGCGGGCGATGGAGCCCGGCCCCTCCTCCGGCAGACCGAGCTGCTCGCCCCGGTACCCGAACTCGGCGCCCGCGTCCTCCATGGCCGCGCGGGGCCCGGAGAGCCACGATCCGATTGCTTGCCTGTTGTCCACCCGTCCACGGTACTGGGCCCGGCCAGGGCCCTGGGTCGGCGGGGTGCCACGGGCTACCGTGGAACCGAGGTCGGTTAACTTCAGCGAAACAAATGGGTCACGCCCGAGAAATCACCCGTCCCTAGGGTCGAGAACAGCGTGTGCCACCGCACTGGCCGCACGAACGAACTACCACCCCGGCACGGGAACGGCCGGGAGTAGGAGGAGCTGGATGTTCCAGAACGCCGACGAGGCCAAGAAGTTCATCGCGGACGAGGACGTCAAGTTCATCGACGTCCGTTTCTGCGACCTGCCGGGCGTCATGCAGCACTTCACGCTGCCCGTCGAGGCGTTCGACCCGGACGAGGAGCTCGCGTTCGACGGCTCGTCGATCCGCGGTTTCCAGGCGATCCACGAGTCCGACATGGCGCTGCGCGCGGACCTGTCGACCGCCCGGGTGGACTCGTTCCGCCGGGACAAGACGCTCAACATCAACTTCTTCATCCACGACCCGATCACGGGCGAGCAGTACTCCCGTGACCCGCGCAACGTGGCGAAGAAGGCGGAGGCGTACCTGGCGTCGACCGGTATCGCCGACACCGCGTACTTCGGCCCCGAGGCCGAGTTCTACGTCTTCGACAGCGTCCGTTTCGCCACCTCGGCGAACGAGAGCTTCTACCACATCGACTCCGAGGCGGGTGCCTGGAACACGGGCGCGCTCGAGGACAACCGCGGTTACAAGGTCCGCTACAAGGGCGGCTACTTCCCGGTCCCGCCGGTCGACCACTTCGCCGACCTGCGCGCCGAGATCTCCCTGGAGCTGGCCAAGTCCGGCCTCCAGGTCGAGCGCCAGCACCACGAGGTGGGCACCGCCGGCCAGGCCGAGATCAACTACAAGTTCAACACGCTGCTCGCCGCCGCCGACGACCTCCAGCTCTTCAAGTACATCGTGAAGAACGTGGCCTGGCGCAACGGCAAGACCGCGACCTTCATGCCGAAGCCGATCTTCGGCGACAACGGCTCGGGCATGCACGTGCACCAGTCGCTGTGGGCGGGCGGCTCCCCGTTGTTCTACGACGAGGCCGGCTACGCGGGTCTGTCGGACACCGCCCGCTACTACATCGGCGGCATCCTGAAGCACGCTCCGTCGCTGCTCGCCTTCACCAACCCGACGGTGAACTCGTACCACCGCCTGGTCCCGGGCTTCGAGGCCCCGATCAACCTGGTGTACTCGCAGCGCAACCGCTCGGCCGCGATGCGTATCCCGATCACGGGTTCGAACCCGAAGGCCAAGCGCGTCGAGTTCCGTGCGCCCGACTCCTCCGGCAACCCGTACCTGGCCTTCTCGGCCCTGCTCCTCGCAGGTCTGGACGGCATCAAGAACAAGATCGAGCCGGCCGAGCCGATCGACAAGGACCTCTACGAGCTGGCTCCCGAGGAGCACGCGAACGTCGCCCAGGTCCCGACCTCCCTCCCGGCCGTCCTCGACTCCCTGGAGCGCGACCACGAGTTCCTGCTCGCCGGTGACGTCTTCACGCCCGACCTGATCGAGACGTGGATCGACTTCAAGCGCACCAACGAGATCGCCCCGCTGCAGCTGCGCCCGCACCCGCACGAGTTCGAGCTGTACTTCGACGTGTGACAGACGCCGCTTCGGCCGCTCGGCGCCCCCGTTCCTGTTTCTCAGGGCGGGGGCTCCGTCGTATCGTGCGTCGGTACGCATGTTCGATACGGGGGAATCAGGGTGTCTCAACAGGACGAGGAAGACCGGGAGTTCGACCTCGGATGGGCCGCCGAGGCGGAACACAAGGAGCCGTCCGCCCGGGCGCGCATGCTGGCCGCCCGCTGGCGCGAGAACCCGCCGGACCCGGTGCCGTTCCGGCCGGATCCGGGACCGGTGGCACCGCGACGGTCGTCGTGGGTGTCGACGGCGGTGGTCGTGGGGTGCGTGGCGGCGGTGATCCTGCTGCTGGGGTACATGCAGACGCGGGCGCCGTACTAGGAATCCGGCCCGTCGGCCCGTCCTCGGCCTCGGGTAATCGGCGCGACCGGCGCCCACCTGTCCGCCTACCATCGCCCGGACGGCACGCGAAAAACGGGGTACGGGCATGCGCGGGGAGTTCGAGGACGGCGAAGCGGTGGCGCTGCGGGTTGCCGAGGGGGCCGCGCCCTGCGACGTGATCGAGGGCAGCGGTCCGGGTGGGTGGCTCGCCCTGGACGCCGGTGCGCGGTCCTGGCTGCTGCGTGACGCGCTGCCCAGCCGTGCCGAGTTCGACGGCGAGGCCCGCAACGCGCTCACCGAGCCGCGGGCCGCGCTCGCCCTCTGTCATCGGGACGGCCGGATCAGGGAGGCGGCGCTGGAGACGGCGGCGCGGTTTCCCGCGCTGCTGCCGCTGGTCGTCATCCGCTGTGCGGACTGGGTCGCACCGGTACGGGAGCGGGCCCGGCAGCTGCTGCGCGAGAGCCTCGACGCGGACGCCGCCGTCGCGCTCGCGCCCCTGATCCTGCTCCTCGGCCGGCGCGGGCGCGGCGCCTTCGGCGTCGAGGTGCTCGGCGACGTCCTGCGGGGAGCGTCCCGCGAGCAGCTCGAGCGGCTGCGCGCCGACGGCGACCGTACCGTCCGGCGCTTCGCCCACCGCCTGGCCGTGGCGGAAGGGATGCTGTCCGCCGCCGAGCTGGCACGGGCCGCCGCCCGGGACTCCGACCCCGCCGTCCAGACCCTCTGCGCCGAGGCCGCGGTGGCCCTCGTACCGGAGGGCGCAGCCGCCGACGACGTGCTCGGACCGCTGCTGGCCGCACGCGGGCCACGAGTCCGCTCGACCGGGGTGACGGCGCTGCGGCGGGCCGGACGACCGGAGCGGGCGGCGGACTTCCTCGCCGACCGGTCCGGCGTCGTACGTGCCTGCGCGCGGTACGTGGTGCGGCAGTACGGCACCGATCCGCTGCCCTGGTACCGGCGCCGGGCCGCCGACACCGGCGACCCCGCGTTGCCGCCCGGCGCGGTCATGGGGCTGGCCGAGTGCGGAGAGCGGGCGGACGCCGGGCTGCTGGCGTCGCTGCTCGCCCACTCCTCCCCCGGCGTGCGGGCGGGGGCGCTGGCCGGGTTGCGGATCCTCGACATCACGGACGTTCCACGGTTCCGGGAGCTGCTCGACGACCCGGCTCCGGGCGTCGTCCGGGCGGGGACCGTGAACCTGCTGCCGTCCGCCGGGGCGCTGGACGCCGGGTGGCTCACGGACCGGCTGGCGCCCGGCCGGGCGCGGCATGCGCGGGTCGCCGCGTTCCGGCTGCTGGACGCGCGGGGCGGACTCGTGCGGCTGCGGGCTGCGGTCGCGCTGCTCGACGACCCGGACGTGAAACTGCGGGGCTGGGCCGAGCGGTCCGTCCAGCAGTGGCACCCGACGCCGGACGTACCGCTCGGGTCCGAGGAGGTGGCGGCGCTGCTGGACCGGGGACGGCATCTGTTCAGCGAGTGGGTGCTGACCAGGCGCAAGCGGGAGGCCGGCGTACCGGGCTGAGCCTTTGCCGCTACTAGGGCCGTTCGGAACCTCCCCATGGGACGGCGCAGGTGCACACTGGACAGCGGGACGAGTGCCTGACTGCGGGGTGGTGCAAGATGCAGAGCCGCTTCCGGAGCGACCGGCGGCTGACCGTGCGGATGGCGGTCACGCTGTTTCTGCTCGGGTTGTTGTACGTCGGTTTCGTTGCCGCGCTGATCGTGTTGCTGAAGTCGTGGCTGCTCGTCGTCGTGCTGGTGGGCGCGATGTTCGTGGCGCAGTTCTGGTTCTCCGACCGGATCGCGATGTTCGCCATGCGCGGGCGGGTCGTGGAGCGGGAGGAGTACCCGGAGCTGCATGCCGTGGTGGACCGGCTGTGCGCCATCGCGGACATGCCGAAGCCGGTCGTCGCCGTCTCCGAGATGGACATGCCGAACGCGTTCGCGACCGGGCGCAATCCCGACCACGCCGTGGTGTGTGTGACGACGGGGCTGCTGCGGCGGCTGGAGCCCGCCGAGCTGGAGGGCGTGCTAGCGCACGAGCTGTCGCACGTGGCGCACAAGGACGTCGCCGTGATCACCGTCGCGTCCTTCCTGGGCGTGATCGCGGGACTCATCGTGCGGTTCGCGTTCTACTCGCAGCTCCTCGGCGGGGGCCGGCGGGACCAGAACACCGCCGCCGTGTTCGCCGCGATCATCGGGGTCTCCGCGGCCGTGTACGCGATCAGCTTCCTGCTGATCAGGGCCCTGTCCCGGTACCGGGAGCTGGCCGCCGACCGCGCGGCCGCGCATCTCACCGGCCGGCCCTCCGCGCTGGCGTCCGCGCTCACCAAGGTCTCCGGCGACATCGCCCGGATCCCGACCAAGGACCTGCGCACGGCCCAGGCCTTCAACGCGTTCTACTTCACGCCGGCGACCGGCAAGGAGCCCGGCATCGAGCGCTTCTTCTCCACCCACCCGCCCCTGGAGCAGCGGCTTGAGCAGCTGGGGCTGATCTCGGCGGAGCTGGGTGAGGCGGCGACGCCCGGAAAGGCCGGGTGAGCATGGGGTTCCTGGACATCCTGCTGGGCCGTACGAAGCCGGTCGCGCCCGATCTCGACCAGTTGTTCGCGCTGCCGTCGGCGGCGGTGACGCTGGAGGCGGCGGCCGGGTTCAGGCCCACCGGCGGGGGCGCGGTGTGCTTCGCCACCGTGGAGGGCGCGGCCTTCGAGCAGACCCACCGGGAGGTCCAGGCGCTCCTCGACGCGGACTCGGACCGCGGCGGGGTTCCGGTGGAGCTGCACCAGGACGGCTACGGGTACTCCTGGCTGGTCTCGCAACGCCCCCCGGACCAGCTTCCGCAACTGGTCAACGACCTGCACGCGGTGAACAGCTCGATGGAGGTCAACGGCTTCGGCCCGCAGCTGCTCTGTTCCCTGGCCGCCTTCGAGGACGAGCGCGGGCGCAGGCTCGCGCTCGTCTATCTCTACAAACGGGGCACTTTCTATCCCTTCGCGCCGCTGCCCGGTTCCGGTCAGCGGCGGGACAGCGCGCTGGAGTTGCAGGTGAAGGCGGCGCTCGCGGGCGACCTGCGGATCGAGCAGGACCTCAGCCGCTGGTTCCCGGTCTGGGGTGCCCCCGGCCTCTGACCGGCCAGGGGCATCTGCGGCCTACTTCCCCTTCTCCTTCTGCTGGCGCCGGAACTCCAGGGGGCGCTCGCGGCGGTAGCGGCGCTCCCACTTGGCCTGCTGGTCGCGGCGGTCGCGGTACGTCTTGTAGTCGCCGGCCGTGCCCCCTCCCCCGCCGGACGGACCGCCCGACGAGGAGGCCGACGACGAGCCCCGCCCGTACTGCACGTACAGGAAGAGCAGGGCGACGGCGGCGAGCCACCAGTTGTGGTTGCCGAATCCGAGGATGACCAGGACGACGGTTCCGGATAGGACGATGGTGCCCATGACGGGCCTCCGTGGCGTGGTTGTGTGAGCGGTCGACGGATCCGACGGCGCGCGGGGGACGGGCGGCCGTCCGTCGGTGCGCGGCAGTGTAGTCCCGGGTCCCCAAGGCTCGGCCGGACCTTCGGAAAGCGGTGGTGGACCACTCCGCAACGCCTCTCCAGAGTAAGCAGCCGGTCACTCGGCGTGCATCCCGTTTTCGTGCGTGCACCCGCGGACGCACCCGTGGGTGAATGTGCGGCATGGACCAACTCACCGGCTTCACCCACGAGTACGACGGCGAACGGCTCAGCGGGGTCCGCGCCCCGGCCGCGCGCGGCACGGACGGCACGGGCGGACCGGTCGCCGTCCTCCTGCACGGCGCGGGCAACGGCAGCGAGCGGCGACTGCGCCCGCTGCTCGCGGAGTTCGCCGCCCACGGCTGCCCCGCCCTGGCCTTCGACTTCTCGGGCCACGGCGAAAGCACGGGCACGCTGAAGGAGTTGAGCCTGCGCCGCCGCTTCGAGCAGGCGACGGCGGTGATCGACGCCCAGGCGGGGTCGGAGCGCCCGCTGATCCTGGTGGGCTTCAGCATGAGCGGCCAGACGGTCGCGGATCTCGTACGGCACTACGGCGACCGGGCCCGGGCGATCGGCCTCTGCTCCCCCGCGGTCTACACCCCGCAGGCCTGGGACGTCCCGTTCGGCGACGGCACCGGCCGCTTCACCGAGCTCATCCGCACCCCGGACGCCTGGCGCACCTCACCCGCTCTGGAGGTGCTGCGCTCCTACGCGGGCCGGGCCGTACTCGCCGTGCCGGGCACGGACGCGGTGATCCCGCCGCAGGTCACGGCCGCCCTCCAGGACGCCCTGCGCACCCGGTCCCGGTACACCCGCTTCGAACTCCCGGACGCGGAGCACCGGCTGGGCCTCTGGTTCCGTGACCACCCCGTCGACCGGCGGGAGTTCGTGGCACTGCTGCTGAAGCACCACGGCTGACCGCGAGGGGCCGGCTCAGACCCCCGGCGCCGCCGTCAGGACGCCCGCCGTGACAGCCGAGCCGAGGCCGGCGTGGTCGGTGGCGGTCTGGTCGGCGTAGGCGAGGGCGAAGTCGGCGACCGCGTGGTCGAAGGTGTCGGTGTCGCCCAGGTAGGCGGCGATGGCGATGCGGTCGCCGGGCGGTCGACGTCGGGCAGCCAGAAGGGCGTGCGCCGAACGGGGGCCCGCTTGCGGGCGGCACGGTCGGCGGGTGTGGTCATACGACGCTCCCCTCGGTCGACTGCTCCCTCCTTGACCTGCTGATCGCAGTGAGAGGGAGGAGCGGGGGCGCCCGCATGCCGAGTCCGGCGAACAGGTGATTGTCAGTGGCATCGGGCAGGATGCGGTCAGGAGTCCACGGGGAGGTCGGCATGAGCGACGGGCGGCGGCACATCGGGGTGGCGGAGCGGCGTGCCCGGCTGGCGTTGCGCCACCGACTGGCGGGCCCGGCGCGGGCGACGACGCCGGAGGAGGTCGCCGAGGCGCTGGTGGCGCTGCACGGCTCGGACCCGGCGACGGTGCACCTGGCGGTGGGGGCGCGGCTGGCCGAGGCGGCGAAGACCGTGCCGGAGACGGAGCGGGCCCTGTACGAGGACCGCACCCTGGTGCGGATGCACGGCATGCGGCACACGGTGTTCGTCTTTCCCGCGGACCTCACGGCGGTCGTCCACGCCTCGACGGGCCTGACGGTGGCCGCCCGCGAACGCGCCGCCCTGCTCAAGGACATGGCGCGGGCCGGTGCCCCGGACGCGGCCTGGCTCGCGGAGGTCGAGTCCTCGACGCTGGCCGAGCTGGCCCGGCTCGGCCAGGCGACGGCGACGGAGCTGGCGGCCGCCGAACCACGCCTGCGCGAACAGTTCGCGTACGCCGCCGGCAAGAGCTACGAGGGCGTCCACACCGTCTCGACGCGTCTGCTGCGGGTCCTGGGCGTGGAGGGCAAGGTGGTGCGGGGCCGCCCGCTGGGCTCCTGGACGTCGAGCCAGTTCCGCTGGGCGGCGGCGCCGGACCATCCGGAGCTGGACCCGGCACAGTCCCAGGCGGTCCTGCTGAACCGCTGGCTGCACGCCTGCGGCCCGGCCACGGAGGCGGACCTCAAGTGGTGGACGGGGTGGCGGGTGACCGAGGTCCGCCGGGCGCTGACCGCGATCGGAGCCGAGCCGGTGACCCTGGACGAGGACGACACGGGGTACGTCACGGCCGGCGATCTGCCGGCGGTCACCGGGCCGTCCCACCCCTGGGCGGCCCTCCTCCCCGCTCTCGACCCGACGGCCATGGCATGGCAGCGGCGGGACTGGTACCTGCCGCCGGAGCTGCGGCCGCTGCTCTTCGACAGAAGCGGCAACGTGGGGCCCACGGTGTGGTGGAACGGGCTGGTGGTGGGCGGCTGGGCGCAGCGCCGGGACGGAGAGATCGTCTGGCGGATCCCCGATCCGGGCATCCGCCGGGAGGCGGAGCAGGCGGTCGCGACGGAGGCGGAACGGCTGCGCGGCTGGGTGGGAGCCGCGAAGGTGACCCCACGATTCCGCACACCGCTGGAGCGGGAGCTGAGCGGGTGAGCGGGCCCTGCGGGTGAGGGCCGGGGGTGGGGACGCTTACCGGCGCTTGCAGGGTGCCGCTGCGCCCACCCGTGCCGCCCCAGCGGCACGATTGCCCGCAGCTATGTAGCTGACGCGACTGCAGCGCCCCTTTAGGGGCGCTGGGGGCACCCCCGGCCGAAGGCTGGGGGAGGAACTGCGCGATCAGCCCCCACCGGCCCGCAGCCAGAACACAACGGCCGCACCCCGGAGGCGGGGGCCCGGGGGCGGCAGCCCCCGGTCGGACAAGCGCCGGGCGCCGCGCAGAACGCACGGCACCCGGCACCCCCCGGCTCACCGCGAATATCGCATCAGCGCCCGCACCATGTGGCACGTCGTGTCCGACGGCGGGTGGATCCCGATGCTCTCCGCCGTGCTCCGTATCGTCTCGTTGCGCGCCTGCCCCGGCAGGTAGACGCCGGAGTCGAGCAGGGCGATGGCGAGGCGCATGGCCTTCAGGCGGCGGTTGTGGGTGACGTACCACTCGCGTGGCCGCCCGGCCGGCAGCGGGCGCTTCTCCGCCGGCGCGTACGGCGAGTCGAGCAGCACCGCACGCTTCGCGGTGGACTGGGTCGGCAGGGACTTCGGCTTCGGCTTCAGTGCGGCAGCGGGCACAGGCATCCTCCTGTCGCGGTCAGAGCGCCTCCGGACATCCCGGCGACTCTCTCGAACACTGCTTCCAGTGTACCGGCCGGCACTGACAACGAGACAGCCCACAAGGACACCGAACAGCCAGGTGGAGCAGGGTTTTTCGAGTGGGGCGCGATGTGCCCGAGGGGCTCGCGCGACACCCCCCTAAATTCGAACAGAGCGGCTCCGGAAGGCGGCTCGCGTACCGTTTCCCGCATGGAGATCTGGATCAACCCCGCCTGCTCGAAGTGCCGCAGCGCGATCGGCCTGCTCGACGCCGAGGGCGCCGACTACACCGTCCGCCGCTACCTGGAGGACGTACCGACCGAGGACGAGATCAGGGCCGTCCTGGAACGGCTCGGGCTCGAACCGTGGGACATCACCCGCACCCAGGAGTCGGTCGCCAAGGAGCTGGGACTGAAGGAGTGGGCGCGGGACGCGGGCGCGCGCGACCGGTGGATCGCCGCCCTCGCCGAGCACCCCAAGCTCATCCAGCGGCCGATCATCACCGCCGACGACGGCACGGCGGTCGTCGCCCGTACCGACGAGGCCGTACAGGAAGCACTGACCAGAAGCAAGAGCTGAGCAGTCCTCAACTCCACTGTGACGCACGTTACTTCCGTGACTCCCGTAACCGCTGAGTAACGACGTTCGATATCTCGTACCTACCGGCGTACGTTCCCCCCCTTTCAGGAGGCGCGCATGTCGCGTAGGAGAACTCTCGGAGCCAAGAAGTCGATCGCGCTGCTGGTCGGCGCCGCAGCGGTGGCCGGCGGCGGGGCCTTCGTCCTGGCGTCCACCTCGAACGCCGCGCAGTCCTCGCAGAGCGCGAAGACACTGTCGTCGGCCGCGGACTCGACCGTCTGCTCGGGGCTGGCCACGGCCCTCGGCAACAACCAGAAGTTCATCGCCGGCCAGCAGGCGAACCCGGACGCCCAGTCGGCGGCCCGGATCGCCAACCGCCAGGCGGTCATCGAGCAGATCAAGGTCCAGCAGAAGGCGTCCGGTTGCGTCGTTGGGGAGTCGGCTCAGGGCTCCCAGGCGGCGAACGGGACGCAGACGGGCCAGACCGGCCAGACCGCCACGGCGGCCCCCTCGCAGAGCGCCGCCACCGGTGGCACGGGCAACGCCGGGGGCGCCGCCGCCTCCGGGCAGCAGGTCTGCAAGGGCTCGACCGTCACGCTGTCCGGCGAGGCCGGTGCGCCGGCCGCCTCCAGCAACCAGTTCCCGGCGGGGACCACGCTGAAGGTCACCAACCTGGACAACAACAAGTCCACCACCGTGAAGGTCACGTCGGTCTCGGGCAGTTGCGTGCTGCTCAACAACGCGGCCTTCGAACAGGTCCGGGAGCCCGGCAAGTTCCTGATCCGCCGTGCGCTGATCGAGAAGGTGGGCTGACCGGGCGACGGGTCGAGGCTCGGCTGCCGGCTTTCACGGAGGGAAAGCCGGCAGCCGCCACGAAGGGTCGGTACGACGCCCGAATTGGGCTCCGTACCCCGCCCGCCCGGGTCTCACAACGTGAGTCGCACCACAGAACCACCAGGTAACACTGGGTTCACATTCGAGCAATGATCGGGAAATCGCCTGTTGACAGGCTTCCGGGCAACACCGAGGCGCCCCAGTGCCGTAGCGCCACTGCACCCGCAAGTGCGCCCGACCCACCCCGAAGGATGTGGCCCGTGACCTTCAAGGCTGAGTACATCTGGATCGACGGCACCGAGCCGACGGCCAAGCTGCGTTCGAAGACGAAGATCATCGCGGGCGCCCCCGCCGGTCTCGACGCGCTGCCGATCTGGGGCTTCGACGGGTCCTCCACGAACCAGGCCGAGGGGCACTCCTCGGACCGTGTGCTGAAGCCGGTCTTCACCTGCCCGGACCCGATCCGCGGCGGCGACGACGTCCTCGTCCTGTGCGAGGTCCTGGACATCGACTTCACCCCGCACTCCTCCAACACCCGTGCCGCGCTGGTCGAGGTCGCCGAGAAGTTCGCCGCGCAGGAGCCGATCTTCGGCATCGAGCAGGAGTACACCTTCTTCGACGGGTCCCGTCCGCTGGGCTTTCCCGAGGGCGGCTTCCCGGCCCCCCAGGGCGGCTACTACTGCGGTGTCGGCGCCGACGAGATCTTCGGCCGCGAGATCGTCGAGGCCCACCTGGACAACTGCCTGAAGGCGGGTCTCGCGATCTCCGGCATCAACGCCGAGGTCATGCCCGGCCAGTGGGAGTTCCAGGTCGGCCCGGTCTCCCCGCTGGAGGTCTCCGACCACCTGTGGGTGGCCCGCTGGCTGCTCTACCGCACCGCCGAGGACTTCGGTGTCTCCGCCACCCTCGACCCCAAGCCGGTCAAGGGCGACTGGAACGGCGCCGGCGCGCACACCAACTTCTCCACCAAGGCGATGCGCGAGGGCTACGACGCGATCATCACCGCCTGCGAGTCGCTCGGCGAGGGCTCCAAGCCCCTCGACCACGTCAAGAACTACGGCGCCGGCATCGACGACCGCCTGACGGGCCTGCACGAGACCGCCCCGTGGAACGAGTACTCCTACGGCGTCTCCAACCGCGGTGCCTCGGTCCGCATCCCGTGGCAGGTCGAGAAGGACGGCAAGGGCTACATCGAGGACCGCCGCCCGAACGCCAACGTCGACCCGTACGTCGTGACGCGGCTGATCGTCGACACCTGCTGCACCGCCCTGGACAAGGCCGGCCAGGTCTGATCCGCGGACAACTCTCCCGAAGGGGCGCCCACCATGACGGTGGGCGCCCCTTCGGCATGGCGTCGTGCCGGGAGTCGTGCCAAGAAGCGTCCAAGCAGTGAGAGGAGGGTCCTGTTTCCCGGCTGTGTCTGCTTCAATGGGCGCATGGCCAGCTTCCAGAAGTGCAGCGCGACGGGTCGCCAGGACCTCGAGCCGTTCTGGCCTTCCCGTCAGCACCACGACTTCGACCGGGTGTGTTGCCGCGCGACGAACGCGCGGGCCCTCTAAAGCCGTACACCCCGGCCTTCGGCCAGCGCGGAAAGCAGTACGTCCCCGCGGCGCGCCCGACCACGAATCGCGGCCGTCGCCCTCGACCGACTGACTCCTCGCGCGAAAGAGCTGACGTCTCATGGCGACCACCCGTTCTCTCTCCCCCGCCTCCGCCCTCGGCACCTCCTCGCCCGCCCGGCACCGGCTGCGTGCCGTCGACCGGGACGAGGTCGTGGACATGACGGAGCTGCTGCCACCGGGCGCCACCTGGCTGCCCGCCCCGCAGCACGCCCTGCCCACCCTGCCGGGCCAGCCGCCGATGATCGGCTACCTGGTGCTGGTCCCGGCGGACCAGCAGCCGCCCTTCCTGCCGGTCGCCGTGCCGGACCCGCAGGTGCCGGCCACGGACCCCGCCCCGGCCGCGACCGGCACCGGGCCGCTCGTCACCGTCGACACCGTGGAGCGCACCGCCCAGGTCGACGGCCGCGAACTCGACCTCACCTACCTGGAGTTCGAACTGCTCGCCCATCTGGTGGCGCATCCGGGCCGGGTGCACACCCGCGACCAGCTGGTCACCACGGTCTGGGGCTACGGCCACGTCGGCGACGGCCGCACGGTCGACGTCCATGTGGCCCGGCTGCGCCGCAAGCTCGGCGCGGAGCACCGCCGGGCGATCCAGACGGTCCGGCGGGTGGGATACAAGTACACGCCGCCCACCGGCCGCTGACGGACTGCGGACGGGCCGGGAAGGGCCGCTCCGCCCTCGGCTGAACCCTCTTACGTCCGGCGTCCTCCCGGGGGCACGATCAACGGCATGAGGCTTCTGGTGCTGGGCGGTACGGAGTTCGTGGGGCGGGCGGTCGTCGAGGCGGCGCTCGGGCGCGGCTGGGAGGTGACCGTCTTCCACCGGGGCAGCCGCCGGCCCCCGGCCGGGGTGCGGTCGCTGCACGGCGACCGCACCGCACCCGACGGCCTCGCCGCGCTGGCGGACGGCACCGAGTGGGACGCGGTCGTCGACACCTGGTCGGCCGCGCCCCGGGCGGTACAGGAGACGGCACGGCTGCTGCGGGGCCGCGCCGGACGGTATGCGTACGTGTCGAGCTGCTCGGTCTACGACTGGCCGCGCCCGGCCGACTACGCCGAGGACGCGGCCCTGGTGACGGGGGCCGCGGCGGACGCGGAGGCGACCGAGTACGCACAGGACAAGCTGGGCGGTGAGCTGGCCGCCGTGGAGTCCTTCGGCGCGGACGGCTCGGTGCTGGTGCGAGCCGGGCTGATCCTCGGGCCGTACGAGAACGTCGGCCGGCTGCCCTGGTGGCTGAACCGGATCGCGCGGGGCGGGCCGGTGCTGGCGCCGGGCCCGCGCGAACTGCCCGTGCAGTTCGTGGACGCCCGCGACCTCGCCGAGTGGACCCTCGGAGCGGTCGAACAGGGCCTGTCCGGGCCGTACAACCTGGTGAGCCCGCAGGGGCACGCCACGATGGGCGAGCTGCTCGAGGCGTGCCGCCGGAGCACCGGCTCGGACGCCGAGCTCCGGTGGACCGACCCTGAGGCGATCCTGGCGGCCGGGATCGAGCCATGGGTGCAGTTGCCGGTGTGGGTGCCGCCGGGCAGCGAGTTGCACGACGGTGTGCACCGGCTGGCCGTGTCACGGGCGGTGGCGACGGGGCTGCGGTGCCGGCCGGTGGAGGAGACGGTGGCGGACACGTGGAAGTGGCTCCAGGAGAGGGGCGGCGCGGCGTCGGTGCGGGCGGGTATGGGGCTCGACCCCGACGTCGAAGCGAGGGTGCTTGGAGTGGGGCGGATCGGGTCGTGATCAGGCCGCGGGCCGGTGGGGGTCGATCGCGCCGTTCCCCGCGCCCCTGAAGGGGCGCCAACCGGCAGCGCCCTGAAGGGGCGCGGGGAACTGCGCGACAAGCCACGACGGCGCCGCAGTCGACACACGGCATGTCGCGGGGTGTATCCAGCACCACCCCCTGACATGGGGCTTCAGGCCAGTGACCCCCGATCGGCCCGTCGGACAGACTGACGGCATGACGACGAACACGAACAGCGGGGGCTTCCGTGCCAGGACGCGGGAGGTGTTGCTCGCCGCCGTGCGGGGGCTGGTGCTGGCGCTGGTGATTCTGCCGGTCTCGGTGCTCTGCTTCGCGCTGGCCGCGGTCTCGGTCGCGCTGATCCCGATCGGGGTCGGGATCGTCACCACGCCGTGGATCCTGGGCGGGGTGCGGGACGTGGCGGACGTGCGGCGGCGGCTCGCGTACGAGTGGTGCGGGGTGCGGATCCGGTCGGCGTACCGGCCGGTCCCGGCGGACGCCAACCCGTGGGCCAGGACCTTCGGGATGCTGCGCGACCCGCAGGTCGGGCGGGACGTGCTGTGGCTGTTCACGGACATGACGGCCGGGTTCGTGACCGCGCTGCTGCCGGCGGTGCTGCTGTTCTATCCGTTCGAGGGGTTCGCAGTGGCCGCCGGGCTGTGGCGGGTGCTCACCCTCGATGGCACCTACTGGTACGGCTTCGTTCCGGTCACCAACCAGGCCACCGCGTTCGGCGCCGCGGCCACCGCCGCCGTGCTGCTGGTCGGCGCCTGGTACCTGTGCCCGCGGTTGCTGACCGCCCACTTCCGCCTCGCCCGTGCCGTCCTCGACCCGGGGCGGGGCGAACTCGTCGAGCGGGTGCGGGTGCTGACCGAGACCCGGAAGGACGCGGTGGACACGTCGGCCGCCGAGCTGCGCCGGATCGAGCGGGACCTGCACGACGGGGCGCAGGCCCGGCTGGTCGCCATGGGCATGGACCTCGGGACGATCGAGATGCTCCTGGACAAGGACCCGGCGAAGGCGAAGGAGCTGCTCGCGCAGACCCGGCAGGCGTCCGTGGACGCGCTGGGCGAGCTGCGGGACCTGGTCCGGGGCATTCATCCGCCGGTGCTGGCCGAGCGCGGGCTCGGGGACGCCGTACGGGCGCTGGCGCTGCGGCTGCCGGTGCCGACCGAGGTGACGGTGGAGCTGCCGGGGCGGGCGGACCCGCCGGTGGAGTCGGCCGTGTACTTCGCGGTGAGCGAGGTGCTGACCAACGCGGTCAAGCACTCCGGTGCCGACCGGATCTGGGTCGACCTGCATCACGTGAAGGAAGGCGGCGGGATGCTGCGGGTCTCGGTCACGGACCACGGCCGGGGCGGCGCGGTGGTCGGGGCCGGGTCGGGGCTCGCCGGGGTGGAGCGGCGGCTGGGTACATTCGACGGCGTCCTGGCCGTCAGCAGCCCCGCGGGCGGCCCCACCATGGTCACGATGGAGATTCCGTGCGCGTTGTCCTAGCCGAGGACCTGTTCCTGCTCCGCGACGGACTGGTCCGGCTGCTGGAGGCCTACGGCTTCGAGATCGCGGCCGCCGTCGAGTCCGGCCCCGAACTCGACCGCGCGCTGGCCGAGCTGGCGCCGGACGTGGCCGTGGTCGACGTACGGCTGCCGCCGACGCACACCGACGAGGGGCTGCAGTGCGCGCTCCGGGCCCGGCGGGACCGGCCGGGGCTGCCGGTGCTGGTGCTCTCCCAGCACGTCGAGCAGTTGTACGCACGCGAGCTGCTGGCCGACGGCAGCGGCGCGGTGGGCTACCTGCTGAAGGACCGGGTGTTCGACGCGGAGCAGTTCGTGGACGCCGTACGGCGGGTCGCGGCGGGCGGTACGGCGATGGATCCGCAGGTGATCCAGCAGCTGCTGTCCCGGCGGGTCGACGACCGGCCGCTGGGGGGCTTGACACCGCGGGAGCTGGAGGTCCTGGAGCTGATGGCGCAGGGCCGGTCCAACGCCGCGATCGCCGCTCAGCTCGTCGTCACGGAACGGGCCATCGCGAAGCACACCTCCAACATCTTCACCAAACTGGGACTCGAGGTGTCGGACGATGACAATCGGCGCGTGCTCGCGGTGCTGGCGTATCTGGACCGCGACCGCTGATTTTCCAGAAATCGCCCTGCTCAAACGGTAGTTGTGCCCCAAGTGCGTAACAAATCTCTGATGAATTTGTGAGGCGGCTGAACACGCCTGAGACGGGGTGCGTATGAAAGGACGCCGCTTCACTCCTGTCGGGCGCCTCGATGCCGCCCCGCAAGGAAGGTCTGAGGAGTTCCATGGGACGCAACATACGCAAACGCCGTTCGCCGCTGACCGTCAAGGTCATAGCCGCATCGGCGGCTGTCGCACTCGGCGGAGGCGGGCTGCTCTATGCGCAGATGAACGCTTCGGCTCATGAGTCGAACAACTCGGCGCAGAACTACACGAAGGCCGCCTCCGCGACGGTGGCGACCATCTCCTGCCCCGACGTCGGCCAGAAGCTGACGAGTGTGCCCGACAAGGCCAAGCAGGGGGTGGCGACGGAACTGGCGAACCTCGACAAGCAGATCACCGAGGCCTACTCCCGGCTCGCCTCCACCCGTCAGGCGCAGGCGAACGACGCCAACTTCGTCCAGAACGCGATCGTCGGCCCCCTGAAGGAGAAGCGGGCGGCCACGATCGACCGGATCAGGATCGACATCACGCGGGTCGGCGGCCAGTTCGACAGCGCGCTGTCGCAGCTCGCCGCCTGCACCACGCAGGCCGCCAACCAGACCACCGCCGGCCAGGGCAACAACAACGGTGGCCAGAACAACAACGGCGGCCAGAACAACAACAACGGCGGTCAGAACAACGGCGGCCAGGCCAGTGCCGCCCCGAGTGCCAGCGCCAGCACCCCGGTCGACGTCGGCGCCGGCGGCCAGGCCGGCAACGGCCCGTCCGCGGCCGACTTCGTGGACATCACCAAGGTCGCGGCGAACGTCCAGGGCAAGCCGCAGAACGGCGCCCAGGCCTCGACCGGTTCCTTCACCACCCGCTGCGGTACGAACCAGAACAAGAACCACAACACCGACAACGTCATTGTGGCACCCGGCGTGACCAACGGCGCGCACCACGAGCACGACTACGTCGGCAACCAGAAGGTCAACGCGTTCTCCACGAACGACTCGCTGCTGGCCGCCCCCTCCAGCTGCCAGAACCAGAGTGACCTCTCGGCGTACTACTGGCCGGTCGTGCGTGAGCAGGACGGCTCGCAGGAGTTCGACGCGAACGCGCTCGGCGGTGGCAAGGAAGGCAACGTCGGCAAGATCATCACGCCGGTCCAGGCGCAGATCAAGTACGTCGGCAGCCCGGCCAGCAAGGTCGTCGCGATGCCCCAGTTCCTGCGCATCATCACCGGTGACGCCAAGACCACCACGAACGGTCTGGCCAACGCCAACGCGCACTGGAGCTGCACCGGCTTCGAGAACAAGGTCCAGCTGACCGAGCAGTACCCGATCTGCCCGAAGGGCAGCCAGGTGGTGCGTACGTTCGCCTTCCAGAGCTGCTGGGACGGCGTGAACATCGACAGCGCCAACCACCGTACGCACGTGGCCTTCGCGGACCCCGCGAGCGGTGTCTGCCCGAACGGCTTCAAGGCGATCCCGCAGCTGACCATGCGCCTGGTGTACAACCTGGCCCAGCCGAGCATCGTGAACGGCCAGGTCAAGAACGCCTACGCCGTGGACGGTTTCCCCGAGCAGCTGCACAAGGCGGCCACCGACCACGACGACTTCATCAGCGTCACCAAGAACAACCTGGCGGCGAAGATCGCCAACTGCGTCAACACCGGCCGCAAGTGCCAGTGAGCAGTAGCTGACCGGCCGTACCGGGGCCGGTAGCACGAAGCGGGCGGTGGGATTCTCCCACCGCCCGCTCTCGTATGTGCCGATCGGCTCGCGAACCTCAGCTGGTGTGCTTGCTGTGGTCGACGCCGATCTCCTCCTCGCCGCCCAGCGTGGTCTGCAGCGCCTTCACCACCTTGTCGGTGCCGACGGCGACCCACTTGCGGCCGACGAGGTAGAAACCGCCGTAGTCCTTCGCGTCGTTGATCCACTCGCGCTGGCCGCGGTCGGTGGCGAAGGTGGCGAAGACGAACTTGCCGGCGGAGACCTTGCAGATCGCCTGGCGGACCTCGTCGGAGTCGATCTGCATGTCCGGGGTGCACTTCACCTTGGCGGCCAGGCTCTCCAGGCTGCCGGTCGCGGTGACCGGGATCTTCGCCTCCGCCTGGCCGTCTCCGGATCCACAGCCCGCCAGCGCCAGTACGGCCACGGCGCCGGCCACGGCGAGCATCGGTCGGGTCAACCTCATCTGTTCCTCCGGTCGCGTTGCCGGCCCCGGGTGCCTTCAGGGGCCCGTCCCCTTCGATACGGCTGCGGGCCGCGAAGCACTCACATCGGCTCACATCGCACGGACACCGCAGTGTCACCCGGGTGGCGGTGACCAACCAACGGGTCGCTCGTTCTTCAGGACGTGCAGTCACAGGATGTAGCCCAGCGTCACGCAGCCGCCTCCGCCGGAGCCACGCATCCGGCCGTCGATGTCGAGCAGGCCGAGGCCGCGCTCGTCGAGCACTACCCACGGCTGGTCCGGCTCGCCTACCTGGTGCTGCCACCGGGGCTCGCCCGCGGCCGCCGCGTCCTGACCGCGCACTCCCTGGTCCAGCGGGCGCTCCCGCGGGGCCGGAAGCAGGTCCCGGTGGTCCCGGCCCAGTCGAGCGGGCGGCGGACCGACCCCGGGTACGCCCTGGTCCGCCTCGAAGTGGTGCGTACGGCGCTGGAGGCGGGCCGGCCGCTCCGGCTCACCGCGTGGCCCAGGCGCGCCCAGCTGCCGCCGCTGCTCCCCCAGGTGTGGGGCCTGCGGCTCTTCCCGCGCTCCGGCGGCGCCGACGAACTCGCCCTGGACCAGCGGCTCGCCGGCCTCTCCGGCCCGGCCCGCGCCGCCTACGCGCTGCGCGGCCTCGAACAGCTCCCCGACGACGACGTCCGGGAGCTCCTCCGGGCGGCCGGCGTCGAGCACCCCGAGGGCCCGCTCGCCGAGGCGAACGGCGTCCCGGCCGAGTACCCGCTGCTCGACTCCCCCGAGTTCGACCCCTGTTCCCTGCAGGCCCGGCCCACCGACCTGGTGCGCCGCCGCCGGCACACCAAGGCCGCGCTCGCCGCCGCCGCCGCCCTCGCCGTGTGCGGGGCGCTGGTCGCGCTGCCGGGCGGCGGCTGGGGCGCCGACGGCGCGGCCGCCCCGGTGTACGCGCAGAACCCGGCCGCCCAGGCCGCCCTGGACCCGGCTCAGCTGACGAAGGTCCCGGCCACCGTCTGGAAGACCGCCGCGCGCACCGACTTCTCCGTCTGGCCGGCCCGCGGCGCCCTCACCAGCGACACCGCGCTGCTGCGCCGCGCCCTCGCCGTCTGGGCCCGCCCCGGCGACACCGTCCGCGTCTCGGCGACCCCCGGCACCCAGACCGGCGGCCCGGCCGGACCGCCCCAGCTGCTGTACGCGGGGGTGGTCGACAGCGCCCGGGTGGTGATCTTCTACGACGGTCTGCGCATCGCCCGCTACGCCGAACCGAAGGATGGCACCCAGGGCGCGGCCCTGGACTTCGCCCGTGCCGACGGCGCGACCGGCGTGGAGGCGAGCGCCCTGGTCCTGGGCCGCTCCGACGGCAACGTGCGCTATCTGACCGCCCCCTGGGTCACCGAGGCGGCCGAGCGGGACCTGACCAAGCCGGAGACCGGCGCGCTGGACCTCGGGCTGACCGACGGGGTGACGGGGCCGCTGGCCAGCCCCGCGGTGCAGCAGGGGACGTGCACGTCCTGGAACGTGCTCCAGCTGACCGACGCCCAGGGTGTGCACCTGGCGACCGACCTGGGCGAACTGACGCCGGCCCGGCTCACCGCCGGGCGGCCCGGCAAGACCGGTGAGGCCTCGGGGGCGGCGGCGCTGGACGACTGGGCGCCGTTCGCCTGCTCGCTGGCCGCGGAGCGGTCGGCCGGGGTGCGCAGTGTCAACGCGTGGGCGTTCGCGGAGCAGCAACTGCCGGACGCCGGTGGAACCGGGTCGTGGGTGTGCACGCGCGCCGAGACCTGGCGGGGCGACGGGACCGTGTCGCTGGCCCAGTTCCGGACGCCGGGCAGCCGGTACGGGGCGGTCGCGGCCAAGGGCGCCGACGTGACGGCCTGCGGTCCGCGCGATCCGCACGTGCTGGCCGGGGTGTTGTGGAAGTCCGGGGACGGCCGGTGGTACCTGTTGGCCGCGGGCAGCCGCGACACCGCGTCGATCCGGGCGACCGGCGGGGTCACGGCGTCGGCGCAGGAGCAGACGATGGCGGCGGAGGCGAAGCAAGGGGCGCAGGCCCAGTTGACGGGGACCTTGGAGGACGGGCGGGAGATCAGCGGGTTGCGGTGAGCCGGTGCCGCCACAGCCCTTGCTGACACTCGCGTAAACAAGGTGGCCGAAGGTCTTCTCAGGCCACCTACCCGTCAGTACATTGACGGCATGTCCAACAAGCAGCCGCAGCCGGTGCAGTCCGAGCACATCGAGCTCAAGGCCCGCAACGTCTCCTTCGCCTGGGAGGACACCCCTCTGCACTGGGTGCCCGGCGACCCCTTCGCCACGCACACCATCAACGTGCTGCACATGCTGCTGCCCGCCGGCGAGCGCTGGTTCGTGCACGTCTACAAGCAGGTGCTGCCCCTCATCCGCGACGAGCGGCTGCGCGCGGACGTCATCGGGTTCATCGGGCAGGAGGCGATGCACTCCCAGGCCCACGACGAGGTGCTGCCCCACCTCAGGGAACAGGGTCTCGACCCGACGCCGTACACCGCGCAGGTCGACTGGTTCTTCGAGAAGCTGCTCGGCGACCGGACCCTGCCGCCCGGGAGGGCCAGGCGCTGGTGGCTGCTCGAACGGGTCGCGCTGATCGCGGCCATCGAGCACTACACCGCCTTCCTCGGCGACTGGGTGCTGAACGCCCGGGAACTGGACCGGCGCGGCGCCGACCCGACGATGCTGGACCTGCTGCGCTGGCACGGCGCCGAGGAGGTCGAGCACCGGTCGGTCGCCTTCGACCTGTTCCTGCACCTCGACGGCGGCTACCGGCGCCGGGTGCGGACCTGGGCGACGGCGTTCACGGCGATCGTGTTCCTGTGGCAGCGCGGCGCCCGCTTCTTCATGGCGAACGACCCGACGCTCGACGAAGGCCGGGCCCGGCTCCGGGACTTCCGTCTCGCCGGCCGGCGCGGCACGCTGCCCGCCACCGGAGACATGCTGAAGTCGATCCCGCGCTACCTCAGCCGGACCTACCACCCCTCCCAGGAAGGCTCCACCGAGCAGGCCGTCGCCTACCTGGCCTCCTCCCCCGCCGCGCGCGCCGCCGAGCAGGAGGGCAGGTGATGACGCCGAGGCTGCGGACCGTCGTCGCCGTAGCGGGCGCCGCGCTGCTCGTCAGGCGGGCCCTGCGCCGCCGTATCGAGGCCTCCCCGCTGTGGCCGATGCCGGCCCTGGACCCGCCGACCTCCGGACAACCGCGCTCCCGGGCGCTGCGGCTCCTGGTCGCCTCGCGCCGGACGGTGGCCGATGGGGTCGTGCAACTGCGCCTGGAGGGCAGGCAGTTGCCCGCCTGGCAGCCTGGCGCCCATCTCGACGTGGTGCTGCCGTCCGGGCTGGTCCGGCAGTACTCGCTCTGCGGGGACCCGGCCGACACCTCGTCGTACACGGTCGCGGCCCGGCTGGTCGCGGACGGGCGGGGCGGCTCCCGGGAGCTCCACGAACAGGTCGTGGAGGGCATGGAGCTGGAGGTGCGCGGGCCGCGCAACCGCTTCCCGCTGGTCGACGCCGCCTCGTACGTGTTCGTGGCCGGGGGCATCGGGATCACGCCGATCCTGTCGATGGTGCGGGCCGTGCCGGACGGGGTGGCGTGGCGGCTGCTGTACTGCGGGCGGACGCGCGGGTCCATGCCGTTCCTGGCGGAACTGGCCGGGGACGAGCGGGTCACGGTCGTCGCGGAGGACGAGGACGGGCGTCCGGACCTCGACGCGCTGGCCGTCCCGGAGGGCGCGGCGGTGTACTGCTGCGGCCCGGAGGGGCTGATGGCGGCGGTGGCGGAGCGGTTCCCGGCGGTCCGGCTCGAACGTTTCGCGCCGCGCAGCGACATCGGCGGCGACCACGCCTTCGAACTCGAACTCCGGCGCAGCCGACGGACGTTGACGGTCCCGGCCGACTCGTCCGTGCTGGCCGCGGTACGTGCGGAGCTGCCCGACACGCCGTACTCCTGCGCACAGGGGTTCTGCGGGACCTGCCAACAGCGCGTGCTGGAAGGGGAGGTGGAGCACCGGGACGAGCTGCTCACGGACACGGAGCGTGCCGACTCGATGCTCATCTGTGTATCTCGGGCCCGAAGTGGGAGACTTGTGCTGGATCTGTGAGCGCCTGTGAAGGGTCGGGTCCGTGGAAGGCCGGATCCGATCGGTAAGGTGTTCGCATGACAACCGGGGTACGCCGCAGGATGGGAGTCGAGGAGCGGCGGCAGCAGTTGATCGGCGTCGCCCTCGAACTGTTCAGCCGTCGCTCGCCGGACGAGGTCTCGATCGACGAGATAGCCTCGGCCGCGGGCATCTCGCGGCCGCTGGTCTACCACTACTTCCCCGGCAAACTCAGCCTGTACGAGGCCGCGTTGAAGCGGGCCTCGGAGGATCTCGCGGGCCGCTTCCACGAGCCGCACGAGGGCCCGCTCGGGGCCAGGCTGCTGCGTGTGATGCGCCGGTTCTTCGACTTCGTCGACGAACACGGCCCCGGTTTCGCCGCGTTGATGCGCGGCGGCCCCGCGGTCGGTTCCTCGGCGACCAACGCCCTCATCGACTCCGTACGGCAGGCCGCCTACGAGCAGATCCTCTCCCACCTCGACGTCACCGAGGCGCCGCCCCGCCTGGAACTGGTCATCCGCTCCTGGATCTCGCTCGCCGAGTCGACCGCGCTGATCTGGCTGGACGGGCGGCGCATCCCGCGTGCCGAGCTGGAGATCCAGCTCGTCCACGACTTCGCGGCGCTGACCGCCGTGAGCGCGGCGTACGACGAGGAGATGACGGCGTTGGTGAAGCGGATGGTGCAAGGGGAGCCCACCGACGGCCCGTTCGCCGACCTGGCCGCCCGACTGATCGCCCTGGCGGGCTAGCGCCGTCCCGGTACGGGGCGCCCAGGTTGTCGTTCGGCCGCGGCTGCGTGGGGGCTGGTCGCGCAGTTCCCCGCGCCCCCAAAAAGCAGGGCGCTGCGGTGAGCGCCCCTTCAGGGGCGCTGGGGGTACCCCCGGCCGAAGGCTGGGGGAGGAACTGCGCGACCAGCCCACGCGGCGCGGCACCCGAACGACAGCCTCCGCCGGTGAAAGCGACCTAGCCCTCGTACTTCCGGTACGAAGGATCCAGGTCCCGCACCTCCGCCGACGCGTGCAGGACGAACCCCTCCGGCTTCAGGTGCTCCCGCAGCAGCTCCAGGGTCGTCTCGGTGAGCTTCGCCTTCGTCTCGTCGGTGCGGCCGGTCAGCAGGCCGAAGGTCACGTGGACGATGACGTGCGCCCCGTCGGCGTCGTAGCCGAAGGCGGTCTCGTCGGCGGCGCGGAACAGGGTCTTGCAGGCCTCGGGCCTGGCCGCGGCGATCTCGACCACGGCGGTGTGCAGGGCCCGGGCGAAGCCCGCCTTGTCGAAGGCGGGGCCCGCCGTGGCGGTGTAGTCGACGGTGATCTGCGGCATGAGCACTCCTGTTCTACGGCAACCGGGCCCAGCCTAGGGCCCGTCCCGGCGGACCGGCGCGCGCCCGGGTGTCATTCGGGACGGCCGAAGCGGTGGGCCGCCCAGAGCAGGGCCATGACTCCGCCTGCCAGCAGGAGCGAGCCCTCCAGGAGCAGCGGAGGCTGCCGGCCGAACCACTCGACGCCGACGCCGGCCGCCTGGTGCGGTACCCGCAGCGCGATGCAGCGGCGGAGCAGGTCCACTCCGTAGGCGAGCGGATTGACGACGGACAGGGTGTGGGCCCAGCCCGGCAGGTTCGCCAGCGGGAAGAAGCCGCCGGAGAGGAACAGCAACGGCATCATCACCAGGCCGAGCAGCATCTGGAAGATCTCGGGCCGGTCGAGGCTGACGGCCAGCAGCAGTGACAGGGCCGTGATGGTGAAGGAGGCGAGGATCAGGGCGGCGAGGAGCAGTACCAGCAGGAGCGGGTCGTAGGGCAGGCCGACGGCACCGCCCAGGCCGAGCAGGACGGCGCCCTGCACCGTGGAGACGACGGTGCCGCCGGCGCAGCCGCCGAGCAGGAGGGTGGACCGGCGGACCGGGGCCATCAGGAGTTCGCGCAGGTAGCCGCTCTGCCGGTCGGTGATCAGGCGGATTCCGACGATGATGGCCGGCGCCTGTACCGTCATGATCAGCATGCCCGGGAAGAGGTAGGCCTGGTAGCCGACGCCCAGCGAGGAGTCCGGGATCAGGGCGGCCAGGCCACCGCCCAGCACGAACAGGTAGAGCACCGGCTGGAGCAGCATCAGGGCGGTGTGGACGCGCTGGACGGACAGGCGCAGCAGATCGCGGTGGACCAGGGCGTGGACCGCGCGCAGTTCATGGCGCAGGCGGGTCCCGGGCGCACGGCCGAGGCCAGGGGCGTCAGGGGTGGCGGGTGCGGTCACGGGGCCTCCTGCGCTGCTGCCGCGGGGGCGGCCGGTGCCCGGTGCGGCCCGCCGGGGACGTGGATGCTGCGGCCGGTGTGGTGGAAGAAGACGTCGTCGAGGGTCGGCGGGGTCGCGGACGCGGCGAGCACCGCGATGCCGTGGTCCGCCAGCGCCACGCACAGGCGGGGAATCCAGGCGCTGCCGTCGGGTACCCGCAGGGACACCCCTTCGGTGTCCAGGGTGACGGCGTGGCCCGGCGGCGCGGTCCGGCCCACGACCTGTCGGGCCGCCGCGTCGTCGCCGGTGCGCAGCACCACCCGGTCGTCGCCTATCGCGGCCTTCAGGGCGAGGGGCGTGCCCTGGGCGACGAGCCGGCCGTGGTCGATGATGCCGAGGCGGTCGCAGTGCTCCGCCTCCTCCAGGTAGTGGGTGGTGACGAAGAGCGTGCAGCCGTGCCGGTCGGGCAGTGCGCGCAGGTGCTCCCAGACCTGGGCACGGGCGTGCGGGTCGAGTCCGGTGGTCGGCTCGTCGAGGAACAGCACCCGAGGGGCGTGCAGCAGGCCGCGGGCGAGTTCCAGACGGCGGCGCATGCCGCCGGACAGGGTGCGTACCGGGGACCGCCGCCGGTCGGTCAGTCCGACCGTTTCGAGCATCTCGGCGACGCGCAGGCGGGCGTGGTGGCGGCGCAGTCCGTAGAGGCGGGCGTGGATGTGCAGGTTCTGTTCGGCCGTCAGGTCCGGGTCCAGGGCGCTGTGCTGGAAGAGCATCCCGACCGCTGCGCGTACCCGGTCCGGCCGGCCGAGCACGTCGATACCGGCCACGGTGGCCCGACCGGCGGTGGGGCGGGCGAGCGCGCACAGCAGGGCGAGGGTGGTGGACTTCCCCGCGCCGTTGGGTCCGAGGAATGCGTAGGTCTCGCCTTCGAGCACGTCCAGGTCCAGGCCGCGGACGGCATGGGTGGTGGTTCCGTCCGGGCCCGGGTAGCTCTTGACCAGGCCGCGTGTGCTGATGGCGTACCCGGGCCGGGCGGCGGGCTGTGTGGCGTCCGGGTTCGTGACGGAGGCGGTCGGCATGGCGGTCCGGGTGCGGGCGTCGTCACCGGCGGGTGGCTGCATGGTCGGGTCCTCGTCCACGTGGATGCGGCTCCGGCCGGTGGCCGCCCGAGGGCGGTCACCGGCCGGAGGTCTTCGATCAGGCGCAGCTGACGCCCACACAGACCGTGTTGAGCAGCGTCAGCAGGCCGACGCACGCACACGTCCCGGAGTACGACGCTCCGTCGAAGTCGACCGGGTCGGTCTCCGGAAGGGCGTGCAGCTCGGCCAGCAGCTCAAGGGCCTGGTTCTCCATGACATTCTCCTTCTGTGAGCGGTTGCGACAGGGGGATTTTCCTGTCGCTCAGCCCGGCTGCTGGACGGTCCAGTGCCGGGAGTCGGTGTGGCGGGTCCGCAGCAGGAACGCCAGGATTCCCGCGGACCCGTCGCTCCAGCTCGTCGAGACGTCCCCGTACTCGTTGGGGAAGACGACGTGCCGGTCGCGGTGGGCGCGTTCGGAGACGATCAGGCGGGCCAGGCCGTCGGCCATCGCCCGGTAGCCGGGGTCCCCGGTGGCGTCGGCCATGTCGAGGAGGAAGTCGCCGTTGCCCGCCAGCCCGTGGCACTGGGTGAGGGCGGCCCGGGAGGCACGCTCCACGACGGCGTGCGTGGCGCCGCGGGCGAGGTCGCCGAATCGTTTGTCCCCGGTCCGTCGCCAGAGCCGGACCAGGAAGGTGCCGATGCCCGCCGAACCGTGGCACCAGTACGGGGCCGTGGGCGGGTCGGTGGCCTGGGCCGGCCACTGGGCCGCTCCGCCGACCAGCACGGCGTTGGCCACCAGGTGCTCTCCCGCCGCGATGGCCAGCTCCAGGTGTTCCGGCCGGTCGGAGACGTCCGCGGCGGTGAGGAGGAAGCTGCCGATGCCGGCCGTTCCGTGCGCGAAGCCCAGGTAGCGTTTGCCGGCCTCTTCGGAGACGGCTTCCGCGGGGACGGGCCAGCTCACGCCGGGCGACTCGGGCTGGGCCGCGTGGGCCAGCCGGTCGGCCGCGTCGACGACCAGTTCGGCCAGGCGTGGGTCGCCGGTACAGTGCCACAGGTGGGCGGCGGCGAGTCCGCTGCCCGCGCAGCCGTGGGTGATGTCGTGACTGGGTGTCGGCTCCAGCGGGGCGAGCGCCAGGGCCAGCGCGTGGTCCGTGAGCGTGCGGTCGTCGACGGCGCGTCCGGCGTCGTACAGCGCCCAGGCGATGCCGCGGCCGCCGAAGTGGAGGCCCGGACGGATGGCGCGGGTGTCGGTACGGGCGGCGATCCAGGTGCCCGCGGTGCGGATGAGATCCGGCAGTCGTGGGTCTCCGGTGAGCTCGAAGTACCGGGTCAGGACCGCCAGTACACCTGCGGCGCCCTGCTGCACGGTGCAGGGGCCGGTCTCCCCGGCCATGGTGGACACGGGCCACAGCCGCCGGTCGTCGCGCGGGGTCATCGAGTCGACGAGGTGGTCCACCATGCCGGTGATCGCGTCCTGCACCACCTCGTCCGGATCGGCCGTCCGCGGCGGCCCGGCGGCGGACCGTCCCGACCCGGCGGCGGACCGTCCCGGTCGCGGCGGGTCCGCGGCGCGGAGGGCCGTGCGCGCCCTGACGGGGTCCCAGCGCTCGGCGGGATCGTCCTTCGTCAGCCCTAGGATCGCCTCCGGCAGGCCGTCCGGCAGACGCAACGTTTCGTCGCAGACGGCCAGCCACTCCGCGAACCGCTGTTCGGCGGACCTGGTGTCCGGTTCCTCGGGCAGCAGGTTCGGTATCTTCCCGGCGAGCACGAAACACACGGTGGCGCCGAGGCTGTAGTAGTCGGCCGTCGCGGAGACCGGCGCGTCCGCGAGGCGCTCGGGGGCGCTGAAGCCGGGGGTCCCCACCCGGGTGGGGAGCGGGACGTCGTCCTCCAGGACGGCGAGCTCCAGGTCGATCAGGCGCAGTTCGCCGTCGGGGCGGACCATGACGTTGCCGGGTGTGAAGTCCCTCAGTACGCAGCCGCGGGCGTGGGCCGCCGCGACCAGCTCCACCAGGCGTCCGGCCTGGGCGAGCGCGTCCGCCCGGTAGCGTTCGCTCCCGACGTCCCGGAAGCGCTCGGCGACCCAGTTGCGCAGGGGCACGCCCGGTACTTCCTCCTGGGCGAGGAACAGGTGCCCGCCCGTCTCGAACATCGCGAGCGGCTCCGGTGCCAGCCCGGTGCCCTTGAGCTTCTCCAGCGTCCTGGCCTCGGCCCGCAGCCAGTCGCGGACGTCGGAGCCGGACGCGTCGCCCTCGACGTGCGGCCGGGCCTCCTTGATCACCACGGGCGCGCCGGTGGTGACGTCGGTGCCCCGGTAGACGCCGCCCTTGTTGGTGTGCCGGATCGCTTCCCGCACGGAGAACCGGCCGCCGAGCAGCACCGGGCGGCTCGCCGCCTTCTTTTCCTGCCGTGGCGGCAGCGGTACCGCGGCGGGAAAGGGGCTGACCGCCCAGGAGGGCGGAGAATACTGCCCGGTGCGTTTGTCCTCCACGGGATTTCCGTCGGGGTCCTCGATGAACCAGACCAGCAGCCCCTGGTCCGAAAGTCGCCGCCGGCCGACGAAGGCGCCGTAGCGGTAGTGCACCAGGCTGTTGGGGGCATAGGGCTGGTCGGACAGGATCCGGGGGCCGGCCAGTCCCGCCGTGGCCTCGTGCAGTTCCAGCGCCAGTCGGGCGGCGGTGGTGTCGGAGGCCGGGTACACGGTGATGAACTTGCCCGAGCTTCCCCGTGGCGTAGCGCGGGAATTGAGCGCGCCCACCTGTTCGAGCGACCGCACGAACTTGAATCCCGACTCGTCGCGCAGCAGCACTTCCAAGGCTTTCTCAAGCACTTTCGGCGCGGAGGCGGCTGTCGCGGAGACGTGTAATTTCCAGCCCTGCCGACGTTGCATACCGGACTGGTGGGTAAGGCGGCACCACATCTCGTCCGCGTCGGTCGTCCAACGCGCACCGGTGCCTGTGGTCTCCAACGCCCGGCGGAGCAGACTTTCGAGTTCGTATTCGGTTGCGTGGCTCGTCATGCGTGTCCCTCTCAACGGCGAGAACCGCTGGTTGGAATATGCCTTCGGTGAGGAGAAACGTACAACTCGCAACTGTCGGGCCGCTACTCGCCTGGATGAGCGCACGGTGTTGCATCGACAATAGAGGGCGCAGTCCGGCGCAGATACAGGCGTATAAGCGCGGTTGCGCCGGAAAATAATCCACACGTTCGATGACAACGCGGACGCGCACCCGGGATTACTAAACAGTGTGCACCAATTAACCCCGAATCAAATCCCGGTGACAAGGATGGATTCAGGAGACCCACACGGACACGTCGACCCCATATTTCCCAGCGGATCTTTACACGCCCGACGACGGAAGATTCCACTCCACATTCTTTATAGGCCGGTCCGCGGTTTCGATCAAGCGGTGAATTGACCACGAATAGTGACAGCCGTGGCCACGACGAACGCTATCGGCACGGAATATCCCGTACCACTTCTCGCCTTCTTTCGATTCCGCTCGACTTAGCGCGATTCCGCTCGATTCCGCTCGGTTCCGCTCGAATTCGCCATAGCGCCAGCTGGGACCGGTCGCGTTCCTCCGCGGCGGACCCGCGGTCAGCGACCGGCCCGGTCCGCCAGGCTCAGCGCAAGCAGTGCGATGTCGTCCTCGCGGTCCTGGCCGAAGCAGGCGAGGAGGGTGTCGCACAGGGCCTCCAGGCCGGGCAGGGAGCCGCCGGCGGCGGCCCGGAGGTGTTCCATGGAGACCGTGAGGTCGGTGCCGCGGGTCTCGATCAGGCCGTCGGTGACCATCAGGAGCCGGTCGGTGGGTTCGAGGACCAGCTCGGTGGGCGGCGGGTGGGGCAGGCCCACGCCGAGCAGCGGACCGGACGCCTTCACGTACTCGGCGCTGCCGTCGTCGCCCAGTATCAGCGGCGGGATGTGCCCGGCGTTGGCGATGCGGGTGCGCCCGGTCCCCGGGTCGATGAGGGCCAGGCAGACGGTGGCCGTGACCTCGGCGTGGTAGTGCTGGAGCAGCCGGTCGAGGCGGTCGGCGAGGGCGGCCGGGTCGCTCTCGGTGAGGCAGTAGGCGCGCAGCGCGTGCCGCAGTTCGACCATGACGGTGGCCGCGTCCAGCGAGTGACCCACGACGTCCCCCACCGCGGTGAGCACCCCGTCGCCGACCCGCAGCGCGGCATAGAAGTCGCCGCCGATCTCGGTCTCCTGGGAGGCGGGCTCGTAACGCACCGCTATGTCGACGCCCGGCAAGTCGGGCAGCTGGTGCGGGCGGGGCAGGAAGCTGTGCTGGAGGGTGAGCGCGACATGCCGCTCCACCTGGTACATGAGCAGCGGCTCGGCGGCGAGCGCGGTGGCCTGGGCCAGCTGGGCCAGCAGCGCCTCGTTCTCGGGGTCGACCCTGCGCTGTCCGCGGGTGGGGGTGGCCAGGCAGACCGGCACCTTGCCGTCCTGGGTGAGGACCAGCGTCAGCCGGGCGTCGTGCTGCACCCCGGGCCGGAAGAAACCGGTGGGCCACAGCGGCGTCGGCACGGTGGTGATCCGGACCCCGGACTGCCCGCGGGTGAGCCGCCGCAGCAGACCGGCGACGTCCCGGTGGGCGCCCTCGTCCGGCAGGGCCAGCGAGGTGCGCTCCCGGTACAGGCCGCAGTACAGCTCGTCGTCCTGGTCGAGGACGAAGACGGCGGCGGGGCAGCCGAGGAGGCGTGCGGCGCCGTCCGCGGCGGCGTCGGCCAGTTCGTGCAGCGAGCGCGCCGCCTGGATGGTGACGATCGTCTCCGACAGCAGTTTCAGCCGCCGTACCAGCGCCTGGTCGTCGGCGCGCAGCCGGGCGGCGCGCACCGCGGCCCGGACCGCCGCCTCGATCTCCTCCGGCTCGGCGGGCACCGTCAGATACGCCTCGGCCCCCGTGTCCAGCCCCGGGCAACGGTCCGCCGGGGCGACGCGGAGGGCCGAGAAGTGCACGACGGGAAGGCCGGCCATGTGCGGCCGCTCCCTGAGCCGGCGGCACAGCTCGAAGCCGCTCATGTCCGGCAGGTTCACGTCGACGAGGGCCACGTCGGGCAGGGACCCCTTGCGCAGCCGTACGTCGAGTTCGGCGAGCGCCTGCCGGCCGTCGGCGACCGCGACGACCTGGTGACCGGCCCGGCGCAGTACGGTGCCCATCGCGTAGCGGCTCGCGGGCTCGTCGTCCACGACCAGCACGGTCGTGTCTGTCAGCTTGCCGTTGACGTCCATTCAACCAGCCCCTGGACAACGCCGGTGGGGCAGTACCTGGGGGTACCCCCAGCGGTAGCTGGGGGAGCCGGGCCTGCCCCACCGACGTAAGGCCACGGTCACCTCGTCCGGGAGAACACCGCCACCGTGCGCCCCGGAACCACGAACGTACCCGTTTCCCGCTCGTACGATGCCGACTTGACGACGGAGTCCGCGCCCGACGCCTGCACCGGGTGCAGCCGGTAGCCGGTTCCGGCCAGGGTGCCCACCCGCTGCTCCTGCTGGCCGGGGCTCGCGTTGAACACGACGACGAGGTCACCGAGTTCCATGGTGATCACGCCGGGCGTCTCGTCCTTCCCGGACAGCGGGAAGGAGAGCTTGGACTGCACCTGCGCGGCCGTGCCGAGGGAGAACGCCCTGTCGGTCGTACGGATCTTCAGCAGGTCCCGGTAGGCGGCCGAGGCCCCGTCGATCTGCGCGCACCCGACCTTCACCGAGGTCAGCAGCGGCTTGGCGTAGGACCACTTGGACTGGTTGTCGGCGGCCGTCGGCACCCCGCGGCCGAAGCCGTTGCCGTCGGCGCAGTTCCAGTGGATGGCGTTGAACCAGTCGCCGCTGTCGAAGGAGTTGCGGTCCAGGGACTTGGAGCGCAGCAGGTCGGTGCCGGCCTGGGAGAGCGAAGGCCCCTGCGAGAGGGCGGCCGTGGCCATCGCGAGGACCTGCATCCGGGCCCGGTCGGACGCGGAGGTGCCGGCCGGCAGTTTGTACGTCAGCGCGTCGAACAGCGACTCGTTGTCGTGCGCGTCGACATAGGCGAGGGAGTCGCCGGGCGCGTCGGCGTATCCGGCGGGCGAGCCGTTGTAGTCGATCTCGGCGCCGGTGACCTCCTTGCCGTCGGTGTCGGTGAACCGGTACTTGGCGAGGTTGCCGGTCAGCCCGACCTTGATCAGGTCCTGGTAGTGCAGCAGCCGGGCCTTCTGCTCGGCCTCGGTGCCGTTGGCCGTCGAGGAGTTGGGGTCGGTGTAGAGGCCGGACGCGAAGCCCTGGATGCCGGGGTCGTCGTCGAAGGGGCTGCCGCCGCGTACGGCGTCCCGGGCACGGTCGGAGAAGGTGGCGATGCCGGTGCCTGCCATGTTCTGCTGCGTGGCCTGCACGAACCGGGCGTCGTTCGCGACCTCGCCGAAGTTCCAGCCCTCCCCGTACAGGATGATCTTCTTGCCGTCGACGCCGTCCTTCTTCAGGGTCAGCTCGTCGAGCGCCTTGCGGACGGCCAGGATGTTGGCCTTCGGGTGGTGGCCCATCAGGTCGAAGCGGAACCCGTCGACCTTGTACTCCTTGGCCCAGGTGACGATCGAGTCCACCACCAGCTTGCCCATCATGGCGTTCTCGGGCGCGGTGTTGGCGCAGCAGGTGCTGTTGGCCACGCTGCCGTCGGCGAGCAGCCGCTGGTAGTAGCCGGGCACGATCTGGTCGAGGACGCTGGTGTCCGCCTCTCCGCCGGCCGCTGTGTGGTTGTAGACGACGTCCATGACGACCCGCAGCCCGTCGTCGTTGAGCGACCTGACCATCTTCCGGAACTGGACGGTACGCGCGGTGCCGTCCGGGTCGGTGGCGTACGAGCCCTCGGGGACCGTGAAGTGGTACGGGTCGTAACCCCAGTTGTAGGCGTCCTTCGCGGCCACCGCGGAGACGCACGCCTGCTGCTTCTCCGAGTCGGCCGGGTAGGAGGCGAGATCGCAGTCGGGGCTCGCCTGGTCGGCCTTCTCCTCGGGCACGGTCGCGAAGTCGAAGGCCGGGAGCAGATGCACGTACGAAGTCCCGGACTTCGCGAGCGCCTTGAGGTGCTTGGAGCCGTCGCTGTTCTTGTCGGTGAAGGCGAGGTACGTGCCCCGGTCCGCGGCCGGGACCGTGGAGTCCGCCACCGAGAAGTCCCGGACGTGCAGCTCCTGGATCTGGGCGTCCTTCATCGGTACGGCCTTGGGCTTGGTGTACGTCGACCAGCCGCCCGGCGCCAGGGACCTGTCGCTCAGGTCGACGACGAGGCTGCGCTCGGAGTCGGCGGTGAGGGCGACCGAGTAGGGGTCGGTGACCTTGTTGGTGACGACCTTCCGGACGCTGGGCGCCCAGACCTTCACCACGTACCGGTAGGGCTTGTTCTTCCAGGACGCGGGGCCGGTGACGGACCAGACACCGGTGGCGGGGTCGCGGTGCATCGCCTTCAGGGAGCCGTCGAGTTCGAGGGCGACGCTCTGCGCGGTCGGCGCCCAGACGGAGAGCGTGGGCTTCCCGTGCTGGAAGACCGGGCCGAGGTCCGCCGTCGTCGCCTTGGCGTACACGTCGTCGAGCACACCGGCGATCTGCACGCCTGTCGCGGCCAGCACGGCCCCGTTGGCGGCACGCTGGGAGGCGACGAGCTGTCCGCCGAGCGCCGCGCGCACCCGGTCCCGGTCGCGCGGGTCGACCGACCAGGCCGTGTAGTCCTTCAGGTACGGGAACTTCGCCTTCTGGGCGTCGGTGAGGGTGGTCTTCGTCAGCCGCAGCCACCGCTCGTCGTCGCTGGTCAGGGTCCCGTCCTTGACGGCGATCGAACCGTCGTGGGAGTAGACCAGCTGGGTGGAGGCCGCGCCGTCGGCGCCGTCCCAGGCGACCGTGTCCCGGTCGATCCAGACCGCCTTGGAGGTGGACAGGTCGAGCGCGGCCGCGCTGCCGGCGGGCTGCGGGAGGAGGTACTTCTCCTGGCCGTTCAACAGCCACACCTCGTAGCCGTTGGCCTTGAGGTCGAGGGACTGGTCGGCGGAGAGATCCTTCTCGTCGCCCTTGTGGATGATGTAGCTGAGGCTGGTGGCACCCTCGGTGAGCGGTACCTCGAAGACCGCGCCATAGGCGTCGGTCTTCACCGGCTTGAGGGGAGCCGACCAGTCGGTGGGGTTCGCGGCGCCCGTCCAGACATGCAGGCCCCAGCCGTCGTAGTCCCCGTCGGCGCGGTGGTAGTGGATGACCGCCTTGGTGGTGTCCTGCGCGGGGTACGCGTCGGAGGGCCTCGTCGTGAGGACGTCCGTCTTCCCCTGCTCGATCCACACCTCGCCCGTCTTGGTGACGTCGATGGAGCGGTCGGCGGAGACGTCCTTGTCGCCGTTCTTGTCGACGACGAGGAAGCCGACGTTCGTGGCGCCGGGCTTCAGCTTGACGTAGGCGAAGGCGCCGTACGCGTCGCGGCCGGTGAAGGGGTGGCCGGCGGGCCAGGTGGTCGCCTCGCCGTCGGCGAGGTCGCCCCAGGCGTACAGGCCCCAGTTGTCGTAGTCGCCGTCGGTGCGCTTGTAGTGGACGACCGCGTAGTCGCGGGAGGAGGCGGTGGGCGTCTCGGCGGCGGGCGGGGTGCCGCTGGTGCTCGCGGCCAGGGCGCTGGAGGTGCGCCCCGCCGAGTCGACGACGACCGCCTTGTAGCGCAGGGCGGTGCCGGCCGGGACGTCCTCGGTGAGGGTCTGGGTCACCTTGTAGGGGGCGTGGTCGGCGGAGCCGAGGGTGGTCCACTTGCCGTTGCCGACCTGGGCGGCGAAGACGACGCGGTCGAGCTGTCCGCCGGTGACGTCCGCGGTGAGGTCGACGGTGCCGGTGGCGCCGGCGGCCGGGGCCTGCAGGGTGATCGTCGGGGTGGTGGCGGGCTTGGCGAGGGGGCCGGCCGCCCTGTAGACGACGGCGGACCGGGCGGGGACGGCGACGGTGACGCCGTTGTCCGTACCGGACGTCACGGTGCCGTCGGTGCCGTAGAGCGCCCGGTAGCGCATGCCGGCCGAACCGGTGGGGAAGGTCGCCGTCTTCGCGTCGTCGGCGTTGTTGAAGGCGACGACGTACTCCCGGCCGGTCTTCGCGTCCGTCCGGGTGAACGCGTAGACGCCGGCGCCGTCGGCCGCGTAGCGCTCGGTCTGGACGCCGTCCGCGAGGGCGGGGTTGGCCGCGCGCAGCTTGGAGAGAGCGCTGATCTGCTTGTAGAGCGGCGCACTCGTGTCGTAGGAGTCGCTCGCCGCGGTCCGGTCGGTGCCGATCTCGTCGTCGTCCAGGTAGTCGGCGACCTTGGACGCGAACATCGTCTGCCGGGCGTCCTTGTCGCCGCCGGAGCCGGTGAAGCCCTGCTCGTCGCCGTAGTAGACGACCGGGTTGCCCCGGCTGAGGAACATCACCTCGTTGGCGAGCCGGTCCTTGGCCAGCAGCTCGGCGTCCGTGGCCTTCGGGTTGTCCTGTTCCAGGAAGTACCCGATCCGGCCCATGTCGTGGTTGCCGAGGAAGGTGACCTGCTCGTAGGCGTTCGCCTTGTCGGTCGTGTACTTGTAGTCGTCGCCGAAGACGCTCGCCAGCTTCTGTGCGCTGCCGCCCTGGGAGGCGTAGGAGCGGGCCGCGTCCTGGAAGGGGAAGTCGAGGGTCGCGTCGAGGCGGCCCTGGGTGACGTACGGCGAGGTGACGGACGTGTCCGCGGAGTACGTCTCGCCGAACATGAAGAAGTTCTTACGGCCGTGCTGCGCCGCGTACTCGTCCAGCGCGGTCGCCCACTGGGTCCAGAACTCCATGTTGACGTTCTTGACGGTGTCGATCCGGAAGCCGTCGATGGCGAAGTCCTTCACCCACCGCTCGTAGATCTTCTCCATCCCGCTGACGACCTCGGGCCGCTCGGTCCACAGGTCGTCGAGCCCCGAGAAGTCGCCGTAGGTCGCGGACTCGCCGGCGAACGTCGAGTCGCCCCGGTTGTGGTACATCGTCGGGTCGTTGAGCCACGACGGCACCTTCGACCGGCTGGTGACGGTCGGCGTGCGCGGGAAGGAGGCGGTGGAGACGGCCGGGAACTTCTTCTTCCCGTCCGCGTAGTCCGCGTCGTCGAAGGGCTGCCCGTCCTTGGTCAGGTACGGGAAGGCGCCCTTGGAGAGGTAGTCGTACGACTTCTCCTCGTAGTCGACGACGTCGGCGGTGTGGTTGGTGATCACGTCGAAGAAGACCTTCATGCCCTTGGCATGCGCCTTGGAGATGAGGGTCTGAAGGTCCTTGTTGGTCCCGAAGTGCGGGTCGACCTGGGTGAAGTCGGTGATCCAGTACCCGTGGTAGCCGGCCGAGGCGTTGCTCCCGGTCCCCTGCACGGGCTTGTTCTTGAAGATCGGGGCCATCCAGATGGCGGTGGTGCCGAGCCCCTTGATGTAGTCCAGCCGCCGGGTCAGGCCCTTGAGGTCGCCGCCCTGGTAGAAGCCCTTGTCGGTGGGGTCGTAGCCGGTGGAGAGCCGGGAGCCGGTCAGGCCGCCCTTGTCATTGCTCTTGTCGCCGTTGGCGAAACGGTCCGGCATGACGAAGTAGAACTGCTCGCGGGTGTCGTCGTGCCGGGCGGGCTCGGCGGCGAGCTTCGCGTCGGAGGGCGGGGCGGGCGGGGCGGCGGCGTGTGCGGCGACCGGCTGCACGAGCGCGGCGGCGAGGGCGGCGACGGCGACGGCCGCGACCCGTCTGACATGTATCACCGGTATGAACTCCTAGCGATAGCGGCTCTCTTGGGTCCGACCCGGCGCGACCGTACCGCTAACGAAAGGTTTACAGCAAGAGGCTTGAAACTCACAGCAAGAACTTTCACGAGGCGTATTGACGGCCTGTCTCAACTGCCGCACGCTCACGGGTTGTTGAAACCTGTCCCGTTCGTATCGGATCTCGTTTCGGAGCCGCACATGACCACCAGACACCACCCCCCGGGTGTCTTCCGGCGCACCGCCGGCGCAGTCGCCGCGGGCGCCCTGGCGCTCGCGGGCCTGATCGCCCTGCCGGCCGCCCCCGCGCAGGCGGACACCACGGCCAAGGGCGACGTGATCGCCAACCTCTGGGAATGGAACTGGAACTCGGTCGCATCCGAGTGCACCCACGTCCTCGGCCCGGCCGGCTACGGGGCCGTCCAGGTCGCCCCGCCCTCCGAGTCCCTCAAGCAGTCCAACTACTACTGGTGGGACGTCTACCAGCCGTACTCGTACACCCTGAACAGCCGTTTCGGTACGGCGACGCAGTTCGCGTCGATGATCTCCGCCTGCCACACGGCCGGCGTGAAGGTCTACACGGACGCGGTCATCAACCACACGGCCGCGCAGACCGGCACGGGCTACGACGGCACCACCATCACCAACAAGTACGACACCCCGGACTGGAACCCGAGCGACTACCACACCTCCGCCGACTGCCCCACCTCCGACCTGACCATCCAGGACTACTCGAACCTCACCCAGGTCCAGAACTGCGAACTGCTCGGCCTGCCCGACCTCAAGACCAGCGCCGACAACGTCCGTTCGGGCCTCGCCGCCTTCCTCAACAAGCAGATCGCCCTGGGCGTCGACGGCTTCCGGGTGGACTCGGCCAAGCACATCCCGGCCACCGACATGGCGGCCATCGTCGCCAAGCTGAACACCACGACCTCCGGCGCGGCGCCGTACGTCTTCGACGAGGTCTACCCCGGCTCCACCCCGCAGCCCAGCGACTACTACGGCTCCGGCGACGTCCTCGACTTCACGTACGCGAGCAAGATGAAGTCGGCCTTCCAGGGCAACGTCAGCGACCTGTCGTCACTGCCCTCGTCCGGCATCCTGCCCGCCGCGAACTCGGTGTCCTTCGTGACCAACCACGACACCGAGCGCAACGGCCTGCACATGAGCTACAAGGACGGCGACAGCTACAAGCTCGCCAACCTCTTCGAGCTGGCCTACAAGTGGTCGACGCCGACCATCTACTCCAGCTGGCAGTGGACCCAGAGCGACCAGGCGCCGCCGAACTCGTCCGGCTTCGTCACCGACACGGACTGCTCCAACGGCTGGAACTGCCTCGACCGCGACACCGCCGTCGTCGGCATGGTGGCCTGGCACAACGCGGCCGGCAGCGCGGCCGTCTCCAACTGGCAGACCATGTCGTCGAACGTCATCGGCTTCGGCCGCAGCGGCGCCGGGTTCTTCGCCGTCAACAACGGCTCGTCGGCGGCCACCTACACCTTCGCCACCGGCATGGCGGACGGCACGTACTCCGACGTCATCGACGGCGGCGCCACCACGGTCACCGTCTCCGGCGGCAACGCGAGCATCACGATCCCCGCGAAGGACGCCGTCGCCTTCTACAACTCCTCCTACACCTGCACGGTCGGCTGCGACGACAGCGGCAGCAGCGGCGGCTCCACCTCCACGGTGACCGCGACCTTCAACGAGTACGCCTCCACCACGACCGGCACCAACGTCTACGTGGTCGGCTCCATCGACGCCCTGGGCGGCTGGGACACCTCGAAGGCGATCCAGCTCTCGTCCTCCGGGTACCCGATCTGGTCGGGCGCGGTGAGCGTCCCGATCAACACGTCCTTCACGTATAAATATATTAAAAAGGACAGCTCGGGCAATGTGACCTGGGAGTCCAACGCCAACAGGTCGGCCACGACCACCACATCGGCGCTCTCCCTCGACAACTCCTGGAACGTGGCGAACACCGACGCCACGGACGTCACCTTCAACGAGTACGCCACCACCGACTACGGCACCAACGTCTACGTCGTCGGCTCCCTCGCCTCCCTCGGCTCCTGGAACACCGGCGACGCGATCCCGCTGTCGTCGGAGTCGTACCCGACGTGGAGCAAGCTGGTGATCGTCCCGAAGAGCACCGCCTTCACGTACAAGTACATCAAGAAGGACAGCTCAGGGAACGTGACCTGGGAGTCGGGCACGAACCGCTCGTACACGACGGGCACCTCGTCCGGCTACACGACGAGTGACACCTGGAAGTAGCCGGGCGGTCGCGGACAGGTACGGAAATTTCCTGTCGGCGTTCGTGAACAAATCCGGAGTACCGCGCATCTGACCTTGTGTACGGCACACGAGAACGGCGCGGGCCGCACGCCGCGGTCCGCGCCGCAGAGCGCGAGTGGAGCACTGTCACCGTGAACGCACACCGGAAGACCACCGACCTGTCCACCACCACCCGGCACCGCACCGGCCGCAGGCTCGGCCGTACGGTGCTCGCCGCGGCGGCCGTCGCCGCCCTGGGGCTCGCCTGGGCCGGTACCGCCGAGGCCGCGAGCCCGAGCGCCGCCGAGGCCACGCCCACCTGCTCCGCCGCCGCGCTCAAGGCCACCTTCGGCCGGCAGCTCGCCGGTGGCATGAACCACGAGGGTGTCGTCATCAGGCTGCGCAACCTCAGCGGCAAGACCTGTGCGCTGCGCGGCTACCCCGGCCTGGGCCTGGAGAACTCCGCGCACAAGGCGATCACGACCCACACGCACTGGGGCAACACCTGGTACGCCAAGGACCCGGGCAAGAAGACCCTGGTCCTCAAGGACGGCCAGAGCGCCGAGGCCGTCGTCGCCTGGACCCACGCCAACACCGGCACCTCGGGCGCGGTGCACGCCTCCTACCTGGAGATCACCCCGCCCGCCTCGACCAAGCACAAGACGCTGGCGTTCCACCAGTGGGTCGACCACGGTGACCTCTCGGTCACCGCGCTGGCCGGCCACATCGACGTTACGGACTGACGTCCCGCGCCATGGACGGCGGCGCCTACGCCCCGGCCCCGCCGTCCACCTGCAGAATCGCGCCTGACACGAAGGAGGCCCGGTCGCTCAGGAGCCACGCGGCGGCCTCGGCGATTTCCTCGGGGGCGGCCATGCGGCGCAGGGGCGACACGGACTTTATGTGGTCGATGACGCCGGGGGTGGCCGCCTCCCAGTCGCGGATCATCTCGGTGAGCGTGCCGCCGGGGGCGACGGCGTTGACGCGGATGCCCTCGGGGCCGTACGTGACGGCGGCCGACTCGGTGAGGCTGTTGACGGCGCGCTTCAGGGCGCCGTAGACCGGCAGGACGGGGTTGGCGCGCAGGCTGCCGACGGAGGAGTTGTTGACGATGGCGCCGGTGCCCGCGGTGGCGCGGATGGCGGCGACCTCGGCGGTCATGGCCAGCCAGACGCCCTTGAGGTTGACGGCGGTGAGGTGGTCGAACTCGGCCTCCGGGAGTTCGTCCACGGGGCCGGGGTGGTGCTGGCCGATCGCGCCGTTGTTGAAGGCGAGGTCCAGGCGGCCGTAGACCTCCACCGTGCGGTCCACGGCCGCGCGGACGCTCGCCGCGTCGGCCAGGTCGCAGACCACGTGGTCCGCGGTGCCGCCCGCCGCGCGGATCTCCTCGGTGACCGTCTTGAGCTGGGCCTCCGTGCGGGCCGCCAGCATGACCCGGGCGCCCTCGCGGGCGAAGAGCCGGGCGGAGGCCGCGCCGATGCCGCGGCCGGCTCCGGTGACGAAGGCGACCTTGCCGGTCAGCAGGCCCTGGTAGGTGATCGCAGTGTTTTCCATGGCGTCGAGCCTGCGTCCGGGCGCGGGGCCCATCCAGGCACCGACGGTACCTGGATGGGGTCGGGCGGACGGGTGACACTGGACGCGTGGACAGGCAAGAACTCGCCGCTTTCCTGCGCAGCCGGCGTGAGCGGATCTCCCCCGCCGAGGTGGGGCTGCCGCGCGGCCCGCGCCGCCGGACGCCCGGACTGCGGCGCGAGGAGGTGGCGCAGCTGGCGTTCATCTCCACGGAGTACTACACGCGTCTCGAGCAGGCGCGGGGGCCGCGCCCGTCGCGTGAGGTGCTGGGCGGGCTGGCGCGGGCGCTGCGGCTGTCCGACGCCGAGCGCGGGCATCTCCACCATCTCGCCGGGGCGCCGCCGGGGCCGCTGCCCGGGCCCTCGCGCGAGGTCCGGCAGAGCCTCCTGGACCTGTTGCGCAGGCTGCCGCAGGCCGCCGCGTTCGTGACCTCCGCGACCTTCGAGGTACTGGCCTGGAACGATCTGGCGGCCGCCCTCATGGAGGACTTCTCCGCGCTGCCCCCGCGCGACCGCAACCTGATGCGCCGTGCGTTCCTCACCCCGCGCCCGGCGGGCAGCAGGCTGTACGGGGTGTCGGACGTGGACGCCTTCGCCCGGCTGTCTGCGCAGCGCCTGCGGGCCGCGGCCGGCCGGTACCCCGGCTCACCCGAGGTGACCGGCCTGGTGACCGAACTCCTCGCAGGGAGCGAGGAGTTCGGGCGGCTGTGGGAGTCGCACGACGTGTCCGCCGAGCCCACCCTGGTCAAGACGTTCCGGCACCCGGTGGTGGGCCCGGTCACCGTGAACTGCGACGCCCTGGACATCACCGACCGGGACCAGCAGGTCGTGATCTACACCGCCACCCCGGGGTCACGGTCCGAGGAGGCGCTGCGGCTGCTGTCGGTGATCGGGACGCAGCGGATGGATCCTCAGCAGGTGGACTTCCCGGCGTAGACCGCGAGGGCGGTGTTGGCGGCCAGGGTGGCGGTGAACTGGCCGCTCGAGTTGACCGTCACCGACGTGTTCGCCTGGACGTTGCAGTACGTCCCGGCCGGCAGCGACGTCTGGTAGGTCCGGGTCAGCGAGCTCGTCTCGTGGTTGATGGCGACGTACCCCTTGGCGCCCCGTCCGAAGGCGATGGCGTCGGCGCCGTCGTCCCACCAGTTCGTGACCGCCTCGCCGCGCACCGCGTTGTGGAAGGCGACCATGCGGATGATCTCCGGCCAGGCGTGCTGGCACTTCCAGCCGTCCTGCCAGCAGGCGTTCACCACACCGTTGTTGGGTGGTCCGGCGTCGGCGTCCGACCATTCGTAGCCGGAGTTGATGTCCGGGGCGCCGTAGGGGTAGGCGAGCATGAAGACGTTGGCCAGGGTGTAGTTGGCGCCGTCCTTGTAGTTCAGCGTGGAGCCGTTGCGCTCGGTGTCGTGGTTGTCGACGAAGACGCCGGCGACCGAGCTGCTCATGTACCCCCAGCCCTCGCCGTAGTTCTTCAGGTAGGCGAGGTTCTCGTTGTTGAAGACGCGCTTGAGGTCGTAGGCGTAGCGGAACTCCTGGACGTCCCCGTTGCCGGTGTACTCGGTCGGCTGGACGGCCTCGCCGGCGCCGTAGATGACCTCCTGCTTCCAGTACACGGAGGGGTTGGTCAGCCGGGTCTTGATGTTGGCGAGGTCCTCGGCCGGGATGTGCTTGGCCGCGTCGATGCGGAAGCCGTCGACGCCGAGGCTCAGCAGGTCGTTCATGTAGCCGGCGATGGTCTTGCGGACGTACTCCTCGCCGGTGTCCAGGTCGGCGAGGCCGACGAGTTCGCAGTGCTGGACGTTCCAGCGGTCGGCGTAGTTCGAGACGAGGGAGGTGCAGTCGTCGAAGTCGTAGGAGGAGTACAGACCGGGGTAGTTGTACTTCGTGTACGACGAGCCGCCGGTGCCGGTGCCGCTGCCCGCGGACATGTGGTTGACGACGGTGTCGACGACCACCTTCACACCGGCCGCGTGGCAGGTGTTCACCATGTTCTGGAAGGAGGTGCGGTCGCCGAGTCTGCCCGCGATCTTGTACGACACCGGTTGGTACGACGTCCACCACTGCGAGCCCTGTATGTGCTCGGCGGGCGGGGAGACCTGGACGTATCCGTAGCCGGCGGGGCCGAGGGTGTTGGTGCACTCCCTGGCGACCGAGCCGTAGTTCCACTCGAAGAGGACGGCGGTGACGTCCTTGGTGCCGGGCGGGGAGGCCGACGCGACGGACGGGGCCATGACAACGCTACAGGCGGCCAGCGCCAGAGCGGCGGAGAGGGTCTTACGTGCCATGTGGGGTTCCTTCACCATTGAAGGCTCTTGCAGAAACCTTGCTGAAACCTTGCGGTTGCGCAGATGTTAAGGGCCCGCTCCCCGAATGGGTAGCGGGCCCTGTGAAGTTGCTGCAAGAAGTTACCGAGTGACGCCCCGTCAGGTGTAGGTCAAGCCGGTGCTCAGTCGATGATCAGGCGTTGGTCCACCACACGGTGGTGTCGGCCGCCAGCTTCGCCTCGCCGTCCGCCTCCGTCAGTTCACCGCTGGCGAGCAGCACCCTGCCGTACGCCGGAGTCGTCACCGACTCCCCGCTCGTGTTCGCGACGCACACGAACTCCCCGCGCCGGAAGGCGAGTACGCCCTCCGGGGCGCGCAGCCACTCCACCGCGTCGCCCGCGCCGAGGTCGGCCTGCTCACTCCGGGCGCGCAGCGCGCTGCGGTACAGCTCCAGGGTGGAACCGGCCACCCCGGTCTGCGCCGCCACGCTCAGCTCGCCCCAGTTCGCGGGCTGCGGCAGCCAGCTGCCCCCGGACCCGAAGCCGTACGACGAGCCCTCCCGCTCCCACGGGATCGGCACCCGGCAGCCGTCCCGGAAGCCGTCCTGACCCTCACCCCGGAAGTACGCGGGGTCCTGGCGGACCTCGTCGGGCAGGTCCACGACGTCCGGGAGGCCGAGCTCCTCGCCCTGGTAGACGTAGGCCGAGCCGGGCAGCGCGAGCATGAGGAGGGTGGCCGCCCGCGCCCTGCGCAGACCCAGTTCCCGGTCGCCGGCCGTGCGGATCTGGGTGCCGAGGCCGGGCGGGTTGGCGAAGCGGGTGGCGTGCCGGGTGACGTCGTGGTTGGAGAGCACCCAGGTGGCGGGGGCGCCGACCGGGCGCATCGCCTCCAGGGTGCGGTCGATGACCTTGCGGAGTTCGGCGGCGTCCCACTCCGTGCTCAGGTACTGGAAGTTGAACGCCTGGTGGAGCTCGTCCGGGCGGACGTAGTTCGCAGTGCGCTCGACGGTCGGCGTCCAGGCCTCGGCGACGAAGATGCGCTCACCGGCATACTCGTCCAAGACGTGCCGCCACTGCCGGTAGACCTCGTGCACACCGTCCTGGTCGAAGAACGGCATGACATCGTTGCCCAGCAGCTTGAGTTGGTCGGCGCCGCCGATGTCCGGCAGCCCCTCCGCCTTCACCAGGCCGTGGGCGACGTCGATACGGAAGCCGTCCACGCCCATGTCCAGCCAGAACCGCAGGATGGAGCGGAACTCGTCGCCGACGGCGGGGTGTTCCCAGTTGAAGTCGGGCTGCTCGGGGGCGAAGAGGTGGAGGTACCACTCCCCGTCGGCCACCCGGGTCCAGGCCGGACCGCCGAAGATGGACTCCCAGTCGTTGGGCGGGAGTTCGCCGTTCTCGCCCTTGCCCGGCCGGAAGTGGTAGCGGTCGCGCGACGGCGAACCGGGGCCCTCCGCCAGCGCCCGCTTGAACCACTCGTGCTGGTCCGAGGAGTGGTTGGGCACCAGGTCGACGATGATCCGCAGGCCCAGTCCATGGGCGTCCCGGATCAGCGCGTCCGCGTCCAGCAGGTTGCCGAACATGGGGTCCACGGCGCGGTAGTCGGCGACGTCGTAGCCGGCGTCGGCCTGCGGGGAGGCGTAGAACGGGCTGAGCCACACGGCGTCGACACCGAGGTCGCGCAGGTACGGGAGTCTGGAACGCACGCCTTCCAGGTCCCCCATCCCGTCGCCGTTGCTGTCGGCGAAGCTGCGCGGATAGACCTGGTAGATCACCGCGTCCCGCCACCAGTCACGGCGACGGGCGATGGTGGCGGTAGTCGGGGCCGGGTCGGCGGCGGAGTGCTGCTGGCTCATGGCGTCCTTGATGCGTCGTAACACGGTCATCGGGTCAGAGGTGGGGTGTAGAGGCGGCCGTGGTCACAGCGGGGTCGGATGGAGACCACGGCCGCCAACCCGCGCGTTCGGGCGCACGGGAGTCGGGGCGCCCTTGAAAGGGGCGGTGGTGCAGCGCCCCGAAAGGGGCGGTGGTGCAGCGCCCCGAAAGGGGCGGTGGTGCAGCGCCCCGAAAGGGGCGCTGGGGGCACCCCCGGCCGAAGGCTGGGGGAGGAACTGCGCGACCAGCCACAACGGCGCCGCAGCCGAACGACGGCCGGCCCCCGCGGCTCAGCCAGCGGTCACCCCTTCGTTCCGCCGGCTGTAAGGCCGGTCACCAGGTTCTTCTGCACGAGGTAGAAGAACACGGCCACCGGTATCGCGATCAGCACCGCCGTCGCCGTCATCAGGTTCCGCTGCGCGTCGTGCTCACTGATGAAGCTCTGCAGCCCCACCGCGAACGTGTACTTGTCGTCGCTGAGCATGAACGTCGACGCGAACGCGACCTCGCCGAAGGCGGTGAGGAAGTTGTAGAACGCGGCGACCGCGAGGCCGGGCTTGGCGAGGGGCAGGATCAGCCGGCCGAACGTGCCGAACGGCGAGAGCCCGTCGACGCGGCCCGCCTCGTCGATCTCGAAGGGGATCGTGTCGAAGTAGCCCTTGAGCAGCCACGCCGTGTACGGCACGACGGTGGTGCAGTAGACGAGGATCAGGCCGAGGTAGCTGTCGATGAGGCCGAGCCGCGACATGATCTGGTACATCGGCACGATCAGCACGGCGATCGGGAACATCTGGGTCACCAGCAGCAGCCACATGAACTTGCGGTAGCCGGGGAAGCGCATGCGGGAGACCGCGTAGCCGGTGGTGGCGGCGAGGATCAGGCCGATGACCGTGGTACCGCCGACGACGATCATCGTCGTCTTGAACCAGTCCCAGAACCCGGTGTGCTGCAGGACGACCGAGTAGTTGTCCAGCGTCATCTTGTGCCAGATGCCGCTGGGGTGCAGGTAGTCGTCCTTGTCCGGGCCGAGGGAGAGGAAGATCAGCCAGCCGACCGGGAAGAACGCGACGATGCTCGCGACACCCAGGATGCCGTGGGTGACGGCGGAGGCGAGCGGGGAGCGCTCGCCCCGGCCGCGGACGCGGCGCGGGCTGCTGGTCACGGGGGCCTCCTCGGCGACCTGGGCGGAGGTCTGGACAGTGGTCGTACTCATGGGAACTCCTGCCTCAGATCGCGAGCTGCTGGTCGTTGCGGTTGAGCCAGCGGCGGTAGAAGGAGGTGAAGACGATCAGGATGGCCAGCAGCAGCATGCCGTAGGCGGCGGACTGGGCGAAGTCACGCGGCTGCTGTCCGAAGCCGAGGTAGTAGGCCCAGGTGACCAGGATCTGCGCGTCGGGGGCGGTGTCGCCGAAGAGCAGGAAGATGACGGCGAACTGGTTGAACGTCCAGATGATGCCGAGGAGTACGACGGTGGAGCTGACGGACCTCAGGCCCGGCAGGGTGACGTACCGGAAGCGCTGCCAGGCGCTCGCGCCGTCCATCTCGGCGGCCTCGTAGAGCGTGCCGTCGATGGCCTGGAGGCCGCCGAGCAGCGAGAGCATCATGAACGGCACACCGCACCAGGTGTTGACGAGGATCGCCGCGGCCCGCTGCCAGAACGTGTCCTCCAGCCAGGCGGGTTGCGGCAGATGGAGGAAGTGCAGGGCGCTGTTGACGATGCCGCCGTCGGCGAGCATGAACCGCCAGCCGAAGACGGTGACGAAGGTCGGCACCGCCCAGGGCAGCACCAGGACCATGCGGTAGAAGGTGCGGCCGCGGAACTTCTCGTTGAGCAGCAGGGCGAGGCCGAGGCCGATCGTGTAGTGCAGGGTGACGCAGAGCGCGGTCCAGACGATCGTCCAGAGGAAGTGGGACCAGAAGCGGTCGTAGGACGTCGGCCCGAACAGGATGTCCTTGTAGTTGTCCAGGCCGATGAACTTGTAGGTGGCGTCGATGTGGTTGACGCCGATGGTGCGGGCGGTGTTGAGGCTGTTGGCGTCGGTCAACGTCAGGTAGAAGCCGTACACCAACGGGTAGATGACGAGCGCCCCGAGGACGACGGCCACGGGGGCGATCATCGCGTAGGCGTACCAGTACTTCTGGTAGTTGTTCTTCAGCCGCTGGCCCAGCCCGGGGCGGGGCGCGCGGTCACCGTGACGCTGGCCGGTCGCGCGGTCGATGGCGACTGTCATGGGTTCGACACCTTCTGGTTCTTCCGGGATCGGGCTGGGCACAGGCCGGTGGCCGCCGGAGCACTCCCCCCTGAACGGGGGCGCTCCGGCGGCCGGCCGGCGCTTACTTGCTGAAGTCGGGGACGAGCTTCTCGATCCCGAGTTCGGCGGTGCTCAGGCCCTTGTCCAGGGACTCCTTGCCGCCGGCGACCTTGGTCAGCTCGGTGCCGACCGGGCCCCACAGGGAGGAGTACTCGGCGAGCGCCGGGCGCGGCTGGGCGGAGGAGAGGACGGCCTGGTAGCCGGCGATGCCCGGGTCGGCCTTGACCTGGGCGGTGTAGGCGTCGGAGCGGGTCGGCAGGGTGGAGTTCTTCAGGGCGATCTCCGTCTGGGTCTTCGCGGAGGTCATGAAGGCGACGAACTTCTCGGCCGCGGCCTGGTGGGCCTTGTCCGAGCCGGCGTAGACCGACAGGTTGTGGCCGCCGGTCGGGGCGCCCGCCTTGCCGGTGGAGCCGGCCGGGACGGTGGCGATGCCGAGGTTGGACTTGTCGCTGAACGCGGAGCCCTTGTAGAAGTTGGTGATCTCCCAGGGGCCCTCGATGGTCATGGCGACCTTGCCGTTGACGAAGGCGTCCTGGCGGTGGGCGTAGGCGTCGGCGGTGACGTCCGCCTTGTGCAGGCCCTTGCCGGAGTAGAGGTCCAGCCAGGTCTGGTAGCCCTTCTTGGCGGCCGCCGAGGCGATGGTGATCTTCTTGGCGGAGGCGTCGACCATGTCGGTGCCCTCGCCGTAGAGGAAGGGCTGCGTGTAGTACGCGGCCTCGGGACCCCAGTAGCCGGTGGTCTTGGCCTTGTCCTGGATCTTGGCGGCGTCGGCCTTGACCTCGTCCCAGCTGGTGGGGGCCGCGGTGATGCCGGCCTTCTTGAAGAGCGCCTTGTTGTATACGAGGGCGAGGGTGTCGGTGACCAGCGGGACGCCGTAGGTCTTGCCCTCGTACTGGGCCTGGGTGATCAGGCTGGACTGGAACTTGTCCTTGTCGGCGAGGGCGGCGGTGCCGTCCAGCGGCACGAAGTAGCCGGCCTTGGCGAAGGCGGGGGTCCAGCCGACCTCGGAGCGCAGTACGTCGGGGGCGCCCTTGCCGGACTGGGCGGCCGTGTCGAACTTGTTCTGCGCCTGGTCGAACTGGACGTCGACGTAGTTGACCTTGATGTCCTTGTTCGCGGCTTCGAACTCCTTGACCAAGGCCTTGTACGTCGGCGACTCGTTGGTGGCGTTGGAGGTGTCCCACCAGGTGATGGTGACCGGGCCGTCCGACTTGCTGTCGCTGTCGCTCCCGCCGCACGCCGTCGCCGTGAGGGCGAGGGACGCCACCAGCGCGGAGGCCGCTATGCCACGCCGCATGAGTTCTCCTTGAGGGTTAAGCCCGAGTGATGCGGGGGTGGTCCCGTCCACCGTCCCGCTGTCGTGCCGACTGCGCCGTTGCTGCGGCGGCCGGGCGTCAGGGAACGTAACAGCGATGTAAGCCTTGCGAAAGACCTTGCAGCAAAAAAGTGCAAGAGATCTCCGAAGTTATCCGGGCGTGACCTGTCGGCGACCGCCGTGAGACGCTTGTTTACGGGGGTAGAGCGCTGCGGCGGCCACTTGTGCAAGACTCTGCAAGCTCTTGCCGTCATGTTTCAGTAGGGAGTGCGATGACGCAGCAGCCCGGAACGGGCCGCCCCCCAGGCCGCATCAGGCGCCCGATCGGTGTGCAAGGGGACATACGGCCGGTACAGTCCAGTGCCGTGACCACACGGCTTGCCGACATCGCAGCGCAGGCGGGGGTGAGCGAGGCGACGGTGAGCCGGGTCCTGAACGGGAAGCCGGGCGTCGCCGCCACCACCCGCCAGTCCGTGCTCGCCGCCCTGGACGTCCTCGGGTACGAGCGTCCGGTACGGCTGCGGCAGCGCAGCGAGGGCCTGGTGGGCCTGATCACGCCCGAGCTGGAGAACCCGATATTCCCGGCGCTTGCGCAGGTCATCGGGCAGGCGCTGACCCGGCAGGGCTACACCCCCGTGCTCGCCACCCAGACCCCGGGCGGGTCCACGGAGGACGAGCTGACCGAGATGCTGGTGGACCGCGGGGTCGCGGGCATCATCTACGTCTCCGGGCTCCACGCCGACACGACGGCCGACATGCAGCGCTACGAGCGGCTGCGGGCGCAGGGCGTGCCGTACGTCCTGGTGGACGGTTTCTCGCCGAAGGTGCAGGCGCCGTTCATCTCCCCCGACGACCGGGCCGCGATGACCCTGGCCGTCACCCACCTCGTCTCCCTCGGCCACACCCGCGTCGGCCTCGCCCTCGGCCCGAAGCGGTTCGTCCCCGTGCAGCGCAAGATCGAGGGGTTCGTGCGGGCGGTGCAGGACCAGCTGGGCCTGCCGGCGGCCACGATCGAGTCCGAACTGGTCCAGCACTCGCTCTACACCCTGGAGGGCGGCCAGGCGGCCACCACGGCGCTCATCGACCGGGGCTGCACGGCGATCGTGTGCGCCAGCGACATGATGGCGCTCGGCGCGATACGGGCGGCCCGGCAGCGCGGCCTCGACGTCCCCCGGGACGTCTCCGTGGTCGGCTTCGACGACTCCCCCCTCATCGCGTTCACCGATCCCCCTCTCACCACCATCCGCAAGCCGGTCCCGGCGATGGGCCAGGCGGCGGTGCGCACCCTGCTGGAGGAGATCGGCGGCACCCCGGCTCCGCACAGCGAGTTCGTTTTCATGCCGGAATTGGTGGTACGCGGTTCCACGGCGGCAGTACCCGGGAAGTAGTCGCCCTGCCGTAGAACGTGCACCGTGAACCCAACCTTGGGATGATCTGTCGACAACGTCTTTTCTGGCAGACTCTGTGCCTATGAGTGACTCGACCGTGACAGAGCCGGAAGGTCGCGCACCACAGACCCTTCCGCGGACCGTCACGGGCGAGGGAGAACAGGGACTCCTACGGCGGTTGCGCACCCCGCGCCGGCCCCGGCTCTGGTTCGAGGTCCTGCTGATCGCGGTGAGTTACTGGACCTACTCGCTGATCCGCAACGCGGTCCCGGAGCAGAAGGCGCAGGCGCTGCGCAACGCCGACTGGATCTGGACGGCCGAGCGACACCTGGGGATCGCCGTCGAGGAGTCGGTCAATCGCGCCGTGAACTCGGTGGACTGGCTGATCATCGGCATGAACTACTACTACGCGACGCTGCACTTCGTCGTGACGCTGGGCGTACTGGTGTGGCTCTACCGCAGCCACCCCGGCCGCTACGCGGCGGCCCGCCTGGCCCTCTTCGCCACCACCGGGGTGGCCCTCCTCGGCTACTACCTGTTCCCGCTCGCCCCGCCCCGCCTGATGAGCGACGGCCGCTTCGTCGACACGGTGACGGTCCACCACACCTGGGGCTCGATGGCCTCCGGCGACCTGAAACACATGTCCAACCAGTACGCCGCGATGCCGTCCATGCACATCGGCTGGTCGCTGTGGTGCGGCCTGACGATCTTCGCCCTGGCCTCGGTCCCCTGGGTCCGGCTCCTCGGCCTCCTCTACCCCACGGCCACCCTCCTCGTCATCGTCGCCACCGCCAACCACTTCTGGCTGGACGCGGTGGGCGGCGCCCTCTGCCTGACCTTCGGCTTCGCGGTGGCCCGCCTCTGGTACGGCACCCTGCCGCACGCCCTGCCCCGACAGCCGACGGGAACGACTCTGCTGCGCAGCCCTGCGAGCGGCTGAGCCGGCGCCCTGCGGGCGACCGGGACCGGCTTGGGTCCGCACCCCTTTCGTCCGCCGCGACGGCGCCCCACCAGGACGGCGGTGACCGGCGGTGCCGGGCCCCGCTCAGCCCACCCGGACGCCTACCGCTCTCCCCGGTGGACCACATGGCCGCCGGTCACCGTCAGCCGTACCGGGGCCTCTGTCAGTTCGTCCGACGCGGACTCGACGGGGTCCAGGGCGAGCGCCGTCAGGTCGGCGCGGTAGCCGAGCGCGATGCGGCCTGCGACGGCCGCCTCGCCCGCTGCCCGGGCCGCGTGGCTCGTGCAGCCCTCCAGGGCCTCCAGGGCGGTCAGGCCCGGGCCCGACGCGGCGCCGCGTGGTGCGCGGGCCGTCGCCAGGACGGCGCGTACGTCGTAGTGGGCGATGGGCCAGTCCGAGCCGAGGGCGACCGTCGCGCCCGCGTCGCGGAGGTCGCGCAGGCGCCAGGCGTGTCCGGCGCGGTCGGCACCCAGCCGGCGCGACCACTCGTCGGTGCCGTCGGCCCGGGTGTACGCCGTGTGCGGCGGCTGCATGGACGCAGCCACCCCCAGCTCCGCGAAGCGAGGGAGCAGCGCGTCCGGAGCCGTCTCGATGTGCTCGACGCGATGCCGGCCGGCCGCGCCGGGGCCCAGCCCCGCCACCACGTCCAGGACATGCCGTACCGCCGCGTCCCCGATCGCGTGCGTGGCCGTGCGCACCCCGGCCGCGTGCAGGTGCCGTACGGCGGCCGCGTACGCCTCGGGGTCCGGCCAGAACGCCTCCGTGCCCTGCCCGTGGCAGTCCGCGTGCTCCAGCCAGGCGGTGCCCCCTTCCACCGTGCCGTCCATGAAGAACTTCACCCCGTCGACCGTCCAGTGCCGCCCGCCCCGCCCCTGGGCCGCGACCAGTTCCGCCAGCCCGGCCTCGTCGACCCCCGGCATGCACCAGGGGGCGAAGCGGAGCCGCAGCGGGAGCACGGTCTCCTCGGCCACCGCCCCGACCAGCTCCGCGTCGCCCGCGTCCATGACGTGCGCCCCGGTCAGCCCGGTGGCCGCCATCGCGGCGAGCAGCTCGACGAGGCGGGCTCGGCGGGCCGCGTACGAGGGGCGGGGCATCGCCCGCTCGACCAGCTGCATCGCCGCGTGCTCGACGAGATGCCCGGTGGGACGGCCCTCGGGGTCGCAGACGACCTCCGACCGCTGGGCGAAGGCCCGCGCGCCCGTGACCCCGGCCGCAGCGAGCGCCGCGCCGCTGGCCAGGGCGGAGTGGCCGTCGTAGAGCCGGAGGAAGGCGGGCGCGCCGCCGAGTACGTCCTCGACGAGCGCGCGGTCGACGCGCCGTCCCTCGAACGCGTTGTGGTCGAGGCCGAAGCCGACCACCCAGCCGCCGGTCCGTTCGGCCCCGGACAGGGCCGCCCGCAGACCCGCCAGGTCGCGGACGCCCGACAGGTCGGCGCCGGTCGCCATGTCCAGGCCCCACACCGGGTGGCTGTGCGCGTCCACCAGGCCGGGCACCAGGTGCGCGCCGTCCAGCGCCACGACCTCGGTGCCCGGCCCCCGCCAGTCGCGTACGTCCCGCTCGTCGCCGACGGCGGCGATCACCCCGTCGCGCACGGCGACGGCGGTGGCGTACGGCCGGGCGGGGTCGAGGGTGCGGACCTCGGCGCCGGTCAGGATCAGGTCGGGGGCGGCGGTGGCGGTCATGGTGCGGTGGAACTCCTTTGTTCGGCAGGGCTATTCGGTCGGTTCGGACGCGAAGTCCGCGTACACCTCGGGCCGTTCGCGGCGCAGCCACCACGCGAGGCCCAGGCCCGCGACGAAGACGGCGGGCGCGATGACGATCAGCAGGGTGTTGACCGTGCTCGACGCGCCGGTGAACAGGTCGATGTGCGTGATGACGAGCCCTATCGCGGTGGCGAGGAGGACGGCGGCGACGGTCGGGGCGACCACGGTGCGCAGGGTGCCCTCCTCGTGCCGTACCCGGCGGAAGTAGCAGGGCACCGCGATGGCGGCGAGCAGCTGGAGCGCGAAAAGGCCGATCATTCCCGGGGTGTTGACCCACAGCAGCAGCTGGTCGTACGGGTCGGCGCCCGCCGCCCAGAAGCCGAGCACGACCAGGAAGCCGAGGACGGTCTGGGCGGCACCGGCCAGGTACGGGGAGCGGTGGCGCGGGTGGATCGTGCCCAGTGCCCTGGGCAGCACGCCCTCCTCGGCGAGGGCGAGGGCGTAGCGGTTGATCGCGTTGTGGAAGGCGAGGAGCGAGGCGATGATGCTGGTCACGATGAAGACGTGCATCAGGTCGGCCGCCCAGCCGCCCACGTAGGTGGTGATGGCGGTGAAGAAGAGCCCGCCGGGGTCCTTGGCGGCGGCCGCGATGACGTCCTGGTTCCCGAAGGCCTGGATGATGATCCACACCATGAAGGCGTAGAAGAGGCCGAGGAACGCGACGGCCACGTAGGTGGCGCGCGGGACGGTGCGGTCGGGGTCGCGGGCCTCGCGGCGGTAGATGACGGTCGACTCGAAGCCGGTGAAGGCGGCGAAGGCGAAGGCCAGGACGACGGCCGTACCGGAGACGAACACGTGGTGCGGGGCGAAGGAGGCGGCCGACAGGCCGTGCGCGCCGCCCTTCACCAGTACCCCGCCGGCGAGCAGGACGAGGATGCCGGTCTCGGCGACCAGCAGCACGCCGAGCAGTTTGGCGCCGAACTCGATGGAGCGGTAGCCGCCGTAGCCGATGAGGAGGAGACCGGCGAGGGCGATCGGCAGCCAGGGGACGTCGAGGCCGAACAGGGCTTTGGCGGTGTCCCGCCCTGCGCTGCCGAGCAGGCCGTAGACGCCGATCTCCATGCCGTTGTAGCCGACGAGGGCGAGCAGCGCCGCGCCGATGCCGACGGGGCGGCCGAGGCCGCGGGTGATGTACGCGTAGAAGGCGCCGCCGCTCCTGACGTGCCGGCTCATGGTGGTGAAGCCGACGGCGAAGACGGCGAGGGTGATGCCGGCGATGAGGTAGCCGGCCGGGGCGCCGATGCCGCCGAGCAGGACGGCGAGGGGGGCGACGCCGGCCATCACGGTGAGCGGGGCGGCGGCGGAGATGACGAAGAAGGCGATGTCGGCGGTGCCGAGCGAGCCGGAGCGGAGCGTGGCCACGGCGGGTGGCGTGCTCTCCTCACGAGCGGTGACGGACATGGGGAGGGAGCCCTTCGAGCGCGACGGACGGGAGGGTTCCGGGCGTGCGGGATGACCGGCGCTACCAGGGCAGGAGCTGCCCCGGACCCGTAAATCTAAAGCCTTTCGGTTTTGGCAATGTAGCCTCCTCCTGGACATCCGGGAAGACCCGTTTCACACCCCTGGGGGAGAACACGCACATGGGACGGCCGCGCACCCCGCTCCTCGACCGGGAGCGGATCACCACGACCGCGCTGCAACTCGTGGACGAGCAGGGCGACTTCAGCGTCCCGCAGATCGCGAAGCGGCTCGGCACCCAGGCCGGTTCGCTGTATCACCATGTGGACGGCCGGGACGGCATCGTCGAGCTGCTGCGCGAACGGGTCGCGGCCGCGATCGACCCGGCGACCCTGGACCTGTCCCCCTGGGACACCGCCGTGCAGTCCTGGGCCCGCTCCTACCGGGCCGCGTTCGCCGCCCACCCGCGGACGATCCCGCTCCTGATGACCTCGCCGGTGCGGGCGCCCCGGGTCCTGGAGCAGTACGAGCGGGCGGTCACGGTACTGCTGGACGCGGGCTTCGCCCCGGCGGACGTGATGCCCCTGCTGATCGCCCTGGAGAACCTGGTGCTCGGCTCGGCGCTGGACCTGGCGGCCCCGGAGACGATGTGGGAGCTGACGGACCGGACACCGACCCCGCACCTGGCACGGGCCCTGGCGGCGGTGGGGGACGGCAGGGCGGACCGCGCCTTCGAGGTGGGCCTGACGGGCCTCATGAACCACGCCCGGACCCTGCTTCCGCGCTGACCTCCTGCTCCAGCGGATGCTCTAGCAGGTTCCGTGTATCGCGGGCGTATCGAAAAACGCATACGCCGCGGCAACGGCCCGCCGGGTCCCATGAAGGGCGTGAACCACAACGCAACCCCGTCAGCACCTTTCCGCCGCGCGCGCCGGATCGTGCTCCCCGGCCTGGCGCTCCTCTTCACGGCGGGCGCCCTGTTCGTCCTGCGGCGACCGCTCATGATGTCCGCCCCGAGGTGCATGGCCGGGCAGTGGCACGGCTGCTTCGACACGTTCAACGGCGTGGTGCTCATGACGCTGGTCACGCTGCCGCTCGCCGCGCTGGTGGCGTGGGCGCTGGCGCACCGCCGGCGGGCCGCCGGTGTCCCGTGGGCGTGGCGGACGTCGCTGGCCGAGGTGGGCATGGTGCACGGGACGGTGCCGTTCGTGTGGCTGACCATGATGCCGGGCGAGGGGGCCGGCACCGCGCCCGCCCGGGTGAGTCTCGTGCCGTTCCGGGACCTGGTCACGATGGGGACGCTCGGGATCGCCGGCAACCTGCTGGTCTTCGCGTCGCTGGGGTTCTTCGCCCCGGTGCGGTTCGCGGCGCTGGCGTCCGTGCCGCGGATCCTGGCGCTCGGGGCGGGCTGCTCGGCCCTGGTGGAGACCGCGCAGTACGTCCTGCGCCTGGACCGGGTGTCCTCCGTGGACGACGTCCTGGTCAACACCGCCGGCGCCCTGCTGGCCGGGCTGGCGTCGCACCCCTGGTGGCGCACGCCGGCACCGGCGCCGTCGGACCGGCCGAGCCGCGCGCTGACGCCGACGGGATGAGTCACCTGCCGCCCGTGTCTCGTCCTGCCTACGCTGGGGGCACCGTGAACAGACGCCCGAACCACAGCGCCCGACTGAAGCTCACCCTCAGCTACGCCGGATTCCTGCTCGTCGCCGGGGTTCTCCTGCTGGCCGTGATGTGGGTGTTCGTGCTGCGCTGGCTGCCGAACGAAGACGCCACGTCCATCCAGAAGAGGTTCGGCGCCGTGATCATCACCGGGCCCAGGCGCACCGACCTCCTGAACGGCTTCGCCCCCGCCGCGGCCACGGCACTGGCCTTTCTCCTCCTCTTCGGCCTGCTGGGCGGCTGGATCCTCGCCGGCCGGATGCTCTCGCCCCTCGCCCGGATCGCGTCCGCGGCGCGGCTGGCCTCGAGCGGATCGCTCTCCCACCGGATCCGTATGACGGGCCCCAGGGACGAGTTCCGGGAACTCGCCGACGTGTTCGACACCATGCTCGAGCGGCTGGAGTCCCACGTCGCCGAACAGCAGCGGTTCGCCGCGAACGCCTCCCACGAACTGCGCACCCCGCTGGCCGTCTCCCGCACGCTCCTCGAAGCCGCCCGCAACGACCCCACGCGGGACCGGGGCGAACTCATCGAACGCCTGCGCACCGTCAACACGCGGGCGATCGACCTCACCGAGGCCCTTCTGCTGCTCAGCCGGGCCGACGGCAGGAGCTTCACCCGCGAGCCCGTCGACCTCTCCCTCGTCGCCGAGGAAGCCGCCGAGACGCTGCTTCCCCTCGCCGAGAAGCGCCGGATCACGCTCGACGTCACCGGGGAGCCGGCACACGCCGTGGGCTCCCCGGCGCTGATCCTGCGGATGGTGACGAACCTCGTCCAGAACGCCGTCGTCCACAACCTCGCCGCCGGCGGCACCGTGACGGTCCACACCGAACGGCAGCACGACACGAGCGTGCTGCAGGTCGAGAACACGGGCCGTCCGCTCCCGCCGGAACTGCTGCCGACCCTCACCGAACCCTTCCAGCGCGGCACCGAACGCGTCCGCACCGACGAGCACGCCGGCGTCGGCCTCGGGCTGGCCATCGTGCACAGCGTCGTCCGGGCGCACGACGGCACCCTCGGCCTCGTGCCCCGCCCCGCAGGGGGTCTCCTCGTCACCGTCCGGCTTCCCGCCCCCCGCGGAACGGCCGCCAAGCCCGGTCAGGCCCCGTAGAAGAGCTCCTCCACGACGGCCCGGGCCCTGCGCGTGGTACGCCGGTACGCGTCGAGCATGTCCCCGGCGTGCCCGTCCCCGTACCCCAGGTACCGCCCCACGGCGGCCAGTTCCCGGCTCTCGGTGGGGAACGTGTCGCCGGCCCGCCCCCGCACCAGCATCACGGCGTTGCGCACCCGCGTCGCCAGCACCCAGGCCTCGTCGAGTATCGCGGCCTCCTCGGTCCCCAGCAGCCCGGCCGCCTGTGCCGCGGCCAGCGCCTCCCGGGTCCGGGTGGTGCGCAGCCCGGGCTCGGCCCACCCGTGCCGCAGCTGGAGCAGCTGCACGGTCCACTCCACGTCGGAGAGCCCGCCCGGCCCGAGCTTGGTGTGCAGCTTCGGGTCGGCGCCGCGCGGCAGCCGCTCGGACTCCATCCGGGCCTTCAGCCGCCGGATCTCGCGCACCGCGTCCTCACCGAGCCCCTCCGCCGGGTACCGCAGCGGGTCGACCAGCTCGATGAACCGGCGCCCCAGCTCCTCGTCCCCGGCGACCGGTTCGGCGCGCAGCAGGGCCTGCGACTCCCACACCAGCGACCAGCGTCGGTAGTACGCCTCGTAGGAGTTCAGCGTCCGCACCAGCGGCCCGGACCTGCCCTCGGGGCGCAGGTCCGCGTCGATGAGCAACGGCGGGTCGGCGCTGGGGATCTGGAGCAGCCGGCGCATCTCGGCGACGACCTTGCCCGCCGCGTCGGCGGCCTCCCGTTCGGCCACGCCCTCCCGCGGCTCGTGCACGAAGACGACGTCGGCGTCGGAGCCGTAGCCCAGCTCGTGGCCCCCGAACCGGCCCATGCCGATCACGACGAACCGGGTCGGCAGGGTGTCCCCCCAGCCGTCCCGGACCACCGCGCGCAGGGTCCCCGCCAGCGTGGCCGCCGTCAGGTCGGAGACCGCGCCGCCGACCCGGTCGACCAGGGCGCCCTGGTCGGGCTCGACGGGCTTGGTCTCGGTGCCGTAGGAGTCCACGATGTCGGCGGCGGCCGTCCGGAACAGCTCACGGCGGCGCACGCCGCGCGCCGCCCGTACCCCGTCCTCGGCGTTGTCGGCACGGCCGACGGCGGCGAGGATCTCCTGCTCCAGCTGGGCCCGGCCGCGCGGCTCCAGGCCGCCCCCGTCGCCGTCGCCCAGCAGGGCCACCGCTTCCGGGGCGCGCATCAGCAGGTCGGGGGCGAGACGGCCGGCGGACAGCACGCGTGCGAGGTTCTCGGCGGCGGCGCCCTCGTCCCTGAGCAGCCGCAGGTACCAGGGGGTCTTGCCGAGGGCGTCGGAGACCTTGCGGAAGTTCAGCAGGCCCGCGTCCGGGTCCGCGGAGTCGGCGAACCAGCCCAGCAGGACCGGCAGCAGGGTGCGCTGGATGGCGGCCTTGCGGGTGACGCCGGAGGCGAGGGCCTCCAGGTGGCGCAGCGCGGCGGCGGGGTCGGCGTAGCCGAGGGCCTCAAGACGTTCCCGGGCGGCTTCCGCACTCAACCGGGCCTCGCCGGGGGCGAGTTGGGCGACGGCGTCGAGCAGCGGGCGGTAGAAGAGCTTCTCGTGCAGGCGCCGTACGACGCCGGTGTGCTGCTTCCACTCGCGGATCAGCTCGGTCACCGGGTCGGTGCGCAGGCCGAGCGAGCGGCCGAGGCGACGCAGGTCGGCCTCGTCCTCGGGGACCAGGTGGGTGCGGCGCAGCCGGTACAGCTGGATGCGGTGCTCCATGGAGCGCAGGAAGCGGTAGGCGTCGTCGAGCTGGACGGCGTCGGCGCGGCCCACGTAGCCGCCGGCGGCGAGGGCCTGGAGGGCGTCGAGGGTGGTGCCGGAGCGCAGCGTGGCGTCGGTGCGGCCGTGCACCAACTGGAGGAGCTGGACCGCGAATTCGACGTCCCTGAGGCCTCCCGGGCCGAGCTTCAGCTCGCGGTCGATCTCGGCGGCCGGGATGTTCTCCACCACGCGCCGGCGCATCTTCTGCACGTCGGCGACGAAGTTGTCGCGCTCGGCGGCCTTCCAGACCATGGGTGCGAGCGCGGCGACGTACTCCTGCCCGAGGCCGGGGTCGCCGGCGACCGGGCGGGCCTTGAGCAGGGCCTGGAACTCCCAGGTCTTGGCCCAGCGCTGGTAGTAGGCGAGGTGGCTGCTGAGGGTGCGCACGAGGGGGCCGTTGCGGCCCTCGGGGCGGAGGTTGGCGTCGACGGGCCAGATCGACCCCTCCACGGTGGTCTCGGAGCAGATCCGCATCATGTGCGAGGCGAGCTTGGTGGCGGACCGCAGCGCCTTGGCCTCGTCGGCCCCCTCCGCGGCCTCGCCGACGAAGATGACGTCGACGTCGGAGACGTAGTTCAGCTCGTGGCCGCCGCACTTGCCCATGGCGATCACCGCGAGCCGGCAGGCGGCGGCGTCCCCGGGCGCGGCGGCCTCGGCGAGGGTGAGGGCGGCGCGCAGGGTGGCGGTGGCGAGGTCGGCGAGTTCGGCGGCGGTCTGGGCGACGTCCGTCGTGCCGCACACGTCCCGGGCGGCGATGGACAGCAGGCAGCGGCGGTAGGCGACGCGCAGGGCGACCGGGTCGGCGGCCTCGGCGAGCCCGCGTTCGAACTCCGCGACGCCCGGGTGCAGGTCGCGGGGCTCGTAGGTGACCAGGGCCTCCCAGTCGCGCGGGTGCCGGGCGAGGTGGTCGGCGAGGGCGGCGGAGGCGCCGAGGACGCCCAGCAGGCGGTCCCGAAGCGGCTTGGCCGCTATCAGGGTGTCGAGCAGCTCGCGGCGGGCGGTGGGGCCCGGCTGGGCCTCCAGGAGCCGTACCAGGCCGTGCAGGGCGAGGTCGGGGTCGGCGGTGGCGCCCAGGGCTTCGAGGAGCACCGGGTCGTCGCGTACGGCGGCCAGTTCGGCGCTGTCCAGCAGCCGCTCGGCGGCCGAGGCATCGGTGAAGCCGTGCCGCAGCAGCCGCGTGAAGGTACTGCTCCTGCGCCCCGGCGTCATGTGCGGCCTCCCCTTGGGATCACGATCATGCTGGCCAGACGAGCCTAACCGCAGAGGCTGTCACGGGCGCCGATGAGTTTCGCGCGGGATCGTGGTCTGTACGGGCAGACGACCACGGGAGGCGTCATGCGTGAACCCCAGGGCGTACTGGACGCCCGCTACAGCAGCGAGGGCACCTCGGCCCACGACTGGTCGGAGGCGGAGAAGGTCCTGACGGAGTCCGAGCTGTTCTGGATCTCGACGGTACGCCCGGACGGGCGCCCGCATGTCACCCCGCTGCTCGCGGTGTGGCACGACGGCGCCCTGCACTTCGGCACCGGCCCGGGCGAACGCAAGGCGGCGAACCTCGCCGGGAACCCGCACGTCGTCCTGACGACCGGCACCAACGGCTGGACCGACGGGTACGACGTGACGGTCGAGGGCGAGGCGGTGCGGGTCACGGACGACGACCGGCTGCGGGAGCTGGCGGCGGCCTGGGAGGCGAAGTACGGCCGGTTCTGGCACTACGAGGTCGCCGACGGCTGCTTCCACCACGGCCCGGGGCGGGCCCTGGTCTTCGCCGTGCGGCCGCGCAAGGTCCTCGGTTTCGGCAAGGGCGAGCCGTTCAGCCAGACGAAGTGGGAGTAGTGCACCGGGTCCAGTAGTTCACCCGCTCTTCATCCCCCTGGCCGGGTCCGGTGGGGCGAGGGATTATTGGCGTGTGCATGCTCAGTCCGCACCGCCACCCCCACCCCCTCCTTTCCCCAGCACCGGAGGTTGATGTGTCCGGCAGTTCCGCACGTTCCGGGATGCTGCGCCGCACCCGTACGGCGGTGGCGTCCGCCACCGCCTTCACCGCGGCCGCCATCGGCCTGTGGACCGGGCTCGGCGGCACGTCCGCGCACGCCGCGAGTGCCGTACCGACCCCGGACCACGTGATCGTCGTGGTCTTCGAGAACCACGCCTACAGCCAGGTCATCGGCTCCTCCAGCGCCCCGTACATCAACTCGCTGGCGACCGGCGGCGCCAACCTGACCCAGATGTACGCGGAGACCCACCCGAGCCAGCCCAACTACTTCGCCCTGTTCTCCGGCTCCACCCAGGGCATCACCGACGACAGCTGCTACACCGCGGGCTTCTCCTCGGCGGCGAACCTGGCCTCCGAGCAGCTCGCGGCCGGCCGCACCTGGGCCAGCTACAACGAGACCCTGCCCAGCCAGGGCTCGACCACGTGCAGCAGCGGCAACTACGCGCGCAAGCACAACCCGTGGTTCGGCTTCAGCAACGTGCCGACCTCGACCGCAAAGACGTTCGCCCAGTTCCCGACCGACTACTCCACCCTCCCCCAGCTGTCCTTCGTGACCCCCAACCTGTGCAGCGACATGCACGACTGCTCGGTGTCCACCGGTGACACCTGGCTGAAGAACAACCTGGGCGCGTACGCCACCTGGGCGAAGACCCACAACAGCCTCCTCGTCGTCACCATGGACGAGGACAACCGCCTGGCCGGCAACCGCATCCCGACGGTCCTGTACGGCCAGCCGGTCACCGCGGGCTCGACCTCGTCCACCACCTACGACCACTACGACCTGCTGCGCACCCTGGAGGACAGCCAGGGCCTGAGCGCGCACGCGGGCAACGCGGCGTCCTCGTCCGACATCACCGGGATCTGGGCGTCCTGACGTGTACGTAGCGGACAGCCGCGCGAGCACTCCGACGACGGCGTCCGTGGAAGGTACCGCCCGGCCCTCGCGGGCCGGGCGGTACCGCACCACGATCGCGCCCACCGTCCTCGCCCTCGGCACGGTCAGCCTGGTCACCGACGTGTCCTCGGAGATGGTCACGGCGGTCCTCCCGCTGTACCTGGTGGCGGGCCTCGGCCTGTCCCCGCTGGGCTTCGGCCTCCTCGACGGCGTCTACAACGGCTTCTCGGCGGTCGTACGCCTGGTCGGCGGCCACCTGGCCGACCGCGGCGGCGGCCGCCACAAGTGGGTGGCGGGCGCGGGCTACGCCCTCTCCGCCCTCTGCAAACCCCTGCTGCTGATCGCCCACACCCTCACCCCCATCGGCCTGATCCTGGCGGCCGACCGCACCGGCAAGGGCCTGCGCACGGCTCCCCGGGACGCCCTGATCTCGCTCTCCAGCACCCCGGAGACCCGGGGCCGCGCCTTCGGCGTGCACCGCGCCATGGACACGGCGGGCGCCCTGCTCGGCCCCCTGGCCGCGTTCCTCATCCTCCGGGCGACCGTGGACGGCTACGACGCGGTCTTCACGGTGAGCTTCTGCGTGGCGGTGCTGGGCGTGCTGGTCCTGGTCCTGTTCGTGCCGGGCGGCGGCCGTACCGGGGCGGCCGCATCCGCCGCACGCCCCACCCTGCGCGCGGCACTCGGCCTCCTGTCCCACCGCGACCTGCGCCGCATCACCGTCTGCGCCCTCCTCCTGGGCCTCGCGACGGTGAGCGACTCCTTCGTCTACCTGCTGCTGCAACGCCGGCTCGGCGTACCGGACCGCTGGTTCGCCCTCCTCCCCCTCGGCACCGCCGCCGCGTTCCTCCTGCTGGCCGTCCCGCTGGGCCGCCTGGCCGACCGCCGGGGCCGCTGGCGCGTCTTCCTGGCCGGCCACGGCGCCCTGCTCCTGACCTACGCCCTGCTGCTCACGTCCTGGCACGGCACGGCGCTGCCCTACGCGGTGCTGGCCCTGCACGGCACGTTCTACGCGGCGACCGACGGCGTCCTGATGGCGGCCGCCTCCGACAGCGTCCCCGAGGCGCTGCGCTCGTCGGGCCTGGCGCTCGTGCAGACCGGCCAGGCGGGGGCGCGGTTCGCCTGCTCGCTGGGGTTCGGGGCGGCGTGGACGCTGTGGGGCGACCGTACGGCGCTGAGCGTGTCGGCGGTGGCCCTGGCGGTGTGCGCGGCGTACGCCCTCACCCTGCGCCCCTTCCGGAAGGCCGCCGCATGACCCTGCGCTCCCGCCTCCTGATCCTCCTGTCGGCACTCGCGGTGCTGGCGGCCGTGGCCCTGGCCTCCGTCCTGCACGCCTCCGCCCGGGCGGAACGCCGCGACCACACCCAGGCGGGCGGCCCGAAGGTCACCCCGGGCACGGTGACCCTCACGGCCCCCGGCCGCATGGTCTTCCGCAACATGGCCTGGGGCCCGCACCGCGACGAGCTGACCACGGTCCCCGCCGCCGCCCCCTCCGGCCCGCGCACCGCCTCCGGCGTGAAATGCCTCCGCTTCTACGCCGCCGCGGGCACCGGCGTCTGCCTCCAGGCGGTCCACGGCCCGGTCTCGGACACGTACCGGGCCCTGATCCTGGACGCCCACCTGAAGGAACGGGCCCACTACGACGTCCCGGGCATCCCGTCCCGCGCCCGCGTCTCCCCCACCGGCCACTACGCGGCCTGGACGGCTTTCGTGGGCGGCGACTCCTACGCGGGCACGAACTTCTCGACCCGCACGGCGATCGCCGACACCCGCACCGGCGCCCTGATCCCCTCCCTGGAGGAGTTCCACATCGTCAGGGACGGCCGTCCCTACCGGTCCGCGGACGTCAACTTCTGGGGCGTGACGTTCGCCTCCGACGACAACACCTTCTACGCGACCCTGGCGACGAAGGGTTCGACCTACCTGGTCCGGGGCGACCTGCGGACCCGCACGGTCACCACCCTCCACCCGAACGTGGAATGCCCGTCCCTCTCCCCCGACGGCACCCGCATCGCGTACAAGAAGCGGGTGAAGGGCCTGCCGAAGGACGCACCCTGGCACCTGTACGTCCTCGACCTCCGGACGATGCGCGAAACCCCGCTCGCCGAGACCCGCAGCGTCGACGACCAGGCCGTGTGGAAGGACCGGCACACCCTCGTCTACGCCCTGCCGGGCGACTACGGGGCGGACCTGTACCAGATCCCGGCGGACGGCACGGGGAAGGCGCGGCGGATCAGCGTCTCGGCGGTGTCGCCCGCGTTCGTGGGCTGACCCCAGTCCGGAATAACGGGAATGGGGGACATACGACCATGGGTTGGTGGTTGCAGGAAGAGCAGCAGACGAGCACCGGAGCACGACGTGAGCGCTGCCACCACCACGACATCCGCGGTCGAGACCCTGCGGGCCTGGCGCCGTTACGCGCCGGGGCCGCTGCGGCTCACGGGACCGCTCCTGCTGATCGTCGCGATCCCGGTGGCCGACTGGTTCCTGCCGCCGGACATCCACCTCGCCCATCTCCTCGTCGTCGCCGTGGCGGTCACCGCGGTCGGCAGCGGGCCGCGCGCCACGGCGCTGATCGGGGCGCTGGCGGTCCTCGCACTGGTCAGCGCCGGCCTGGAACGACGGACCCTGACCACCGAGAGCGTTCTCGTCGAACTCGCCGCCCTCCTCGCCGTATGCGTGTTCCTCGTTCTCTTCACCCGGCTGCGGGGCCGTCGGGAGCGGGAACTCGTCCGGGTGCGCTCGGTGTCCGACGCGGCACAGCGGGTCGTCCTGCGGCCGTTGCCGAAGCAGGCCGGTCCCGTCACGCTCGCCTCGCACTACCGCAGCGCCGAAGCGGACACGGCCGTCGGCGGCGACCTGTACGCCGCCGCCCGGATCCCCGGCTGCACACGGCTGCTCATCGGGGACGTCCGGGGCAAGGGGTTCTCCTCGATCAGCGACACGGCGATCGTGCTGGGCGCCTTCCGCGCCGCCGCACACCGCCGGATCCCGCTGCCGGAACTGGTCGCCTACATCGAGGACGCCGTCCGCTGGGGACTCTCCGAGTTCTCGGAGCCGGACGAGGACGCGGCCGAGCGCTTCGTGACCGCCGCCGTCATGGACATCCCGGACGACGAGCCCGTGGTGCACCTGATCAGCTGCGGCCACCCGCCACCGCTCCTGCTGCGCGGCCACACCAGGTCGGCGCTGGCGCTGACGGTCCCCGAGCCGTCGCCCCCGCTCGGCCTCGGCGTCTGGCCCGCCGACGTGGACTGCGCGGAGAGCGCGGGCGGCTGCTACACGCCGGCGACCTTCCCGTTCGAGTACGGCCACAGGCTGGTCCTGTACACGGACGGCGTCACCGAGGCCCGGAACGCGGACGGCGACTTCTATCCGCTCGCCGAACGTGCCACCGCCTGGGCGGACCAGGCGCCCGCCCCGCTCGTCGAGCAGCTCGCCGCCGACGTCCGCGCGTACACGGGCGGCCGGCTGGACGACGACATGGCCTTGGTCGTCCTCCAGCGCGACCGCACGGCGTCCTGACCAGCGGGAGGACCCCGACCGCGACTACCTTGGCTGCCTGCCCCTACAGCACCGGCAGGTTCTTCCGCAGCTCGAACGCGGTGACCTCGCTGCGGTACTCCTCCCACTCCTGGCGCTTGTTGCGCAGGAAGAAGTCGAAGACGTGTTCGCCGAGGGTGTCGGCGACCAGGTCGCTGTTCTCCATCAGGGTGAGGGCCTCGCCGAGGTTCTGCGGGAGCGGTTCGATGCCCATGGCGCGGCGCTCGGCGTTGGAGAGGGCCCAGACGTCGTCCTCGGCGCCCGGCGGGAGCTCGTAGCCCTCCTCGATGCCCTTGAGGCCGGCGGCCAGCAGGACGGCGTAGGCCAGGTACGGGTTGGCGCCGGAGTCGAGGGAGCGGACCTCGACGCGCGCCGAGCCGGTCTTGCCCGGCTTGTACATCGGGACGCGGACGAGGGCGCTGCGGTTGTTGTGGCCCCAGCAGATGTAGGACGGGGCCTCGCCGCCCGCGCCGGCCGTGCGCTCGGAGCCGCCCCAGATGCGCTTGTAGGAGTTCACCCACTGGTTGGTGACCGCGGAGATCTCGGCGGCGTGCTTCAGCAGGCCCGCGATGAACGAGCGGCCGACCTTGGAGAGCTGGAACTCCGCGCCCGACTCGTAGAACGCGTTGCGGTCGCCCTCGAAGAGGGACAGGTGGGTGTGCATGCCGGAGCCGGGGTGCTCGGAGAACGGCTTCGGCATGAAGGTCGCCTGCACCCCCTGCTCCAGCGCCACCTGCTTCATGACCAGCCGGAACGTCATGATGTTGTCGGCCGTGGAGAGCGCGTCGGCGTAGCGCAGGTCGATCTCCTGCTGGCCGGGGGCGCCCTCGTGGTGGGAGAACTCGACCGAGATGCCCATCGACTCCAGCATGGTGATCGCCTGGCGGCGGAAGTCCATGCCGACGTTGGTGGGCGTGTGGTCGAAGTAGCCCGAGTTGTCGGCCGGGGTGGGGCGGGAGCCGTCCATCGGACGGTCCTTCAGGAGGAAGAACTCGATCTCGGGGTGGGTGTAGAAGGTGAAGCCGAGGTCGGAGGTGCGGGCCAGGGCGCGCTTGAGGACGTACCGGGGGTCCGCGAAGGACGGGGAGCCGTCCGGCATGAGGATGTCGCAGAACATGCGGGCGGTGCCGGGGGCCTCGGCGCGCCACGGGAGGACCTGGAAGGTGGACGGGTCCGGCTTGGCGATCATGTCGGACTCGTAGACGCGGGCGAAGCCCTCGATGGCGGAGCCGTCGAAGCCGATGCCCTCGTCGAAGGCCTGTTCAAGCTCGGCCGGGGCCACGGCGACGGACTTGAGGAAGCCCAGCACGTCCGTGAACCACAGGCGTACGAACCGGATGTCGCGCTCCTCCAAGGTCCGGAGCACGAACTCCTGCTGCTTGTCCATCTTCCGCTTCCCCATCCTTGCTGGTCAGGCCGCCTGTCTTCCTGTCCCGCAGGAGGCGGTCGGGCACCTGAGCATCACACCACAACAGCATTTCACGCGCGTTGCGCACCTTGATCGCCCGAGCGACCTCGGCCTGAACGGCTCTCGTACGGCAGGTGTCCTGCCCTGCCGCCCATCTTGCCTGCTCGCACCGGCATCCGTAATGCCCGATCCGGATCCGGAGTGACCGACGACACGGCTCCTAAATTTGAATCTGAGATGCAAGTTTTAATAGCGTCGAGGTGTCGAACCGTTCGGCGAGCCACAAGGAGCCCCGATGCTGTCCGAGCCGTCAGCCGCCACCGTCCGCGCCACCCTCCCCGCCGTCGGCGCGGCCATCGGCGAGATCACCGAGCGTTTCTACGCCCGGCTCTTCGCCGCCCACCCCGAGCTGCTGCGCGACCTCTTCAACCGCGGCAACCAGGCCGCCGGCACCCAGCGGCAGGCCCTCGCCGGTTCCATCGCCGCGTTCGCCACCCATCTGCTGGACCGTCCGGACCAGCGCCCCGACGCGATGCTGGGCCGTATCGCCCACAAGCACGCCTCCCTCGGGGTCACCCCCGAGCAGTACGCGGTCGTCCACGAGCACCTGTTCGCCGCCATCGTCGAGGTGCTGGGCGAGGCCGTCACCCTCGAGGTGGCGGCGGCCTGGGACGAGGTCTACTGGCTGATGGCCAACGCACTGATCGCCATCGAGAAGCGGCTGCACGAGGAGAGCGGGGCCACCGGCTTCCGGCCCTGGGAGGTCGTCGGACGGGTGGCGGAGACGGCCGACGTCGTGACCTTCCGGGTGCGGCCCGCCGACGGTGGGCCGGTGCGCGGCTTCCGGGCCGGGCAGTACGTCTCCGTGGGCGTCACCCTCCCCGACGGCGCCCGCCAGATACGCCAGTACAGCCTCTCCGGCGCCCCGGACGACTCGGTCCGCCAGTTCAGCGTCAAGCGCGTGCCCGGCGACCCCCGCGGTACGGCACCCGAGGGCGAGGTCTCCAACCACCTGCACGCGCGCGTGCGCGAAGGGGACGTCCTGGAGCTGTCGGAGCCGTACGGCGACCTCGTCCTGGGCGATGCCGCCGACCGGCCCCTCCTCCTCGCCTCCGCCGGCATCGGCGTCACCCCGATGGTGGCGATGCTCGCCGCGCTCTCGGCCGACGGCCACCGCGCCCCGGTCACCGTCGTGCACGGCGACCGCTCCCCCGCCGACCACGCCCTGCGGACCGACCACACGGCGTACGCGGCCAAGCTCCCGGACGCCGCCGTGCACGTCTTCTACGAGCGCGACGCCGAGCCGGGCACCCGCACCGGCCTGGTGGACCTCACCGACGTCGACGTCGCGCCCGGCACGCGCGCGTACCTGTGCGGCCCCCTCCCCTTCATGCGCGCCGTCCGCACCCAGCTCCTCGCCAAGGGCGTGGCCCCGGCCGACATCCACTACGAGGTCTTCGGTCCGGACCTGTGGCTGGCGGCGGCCGCGGCCTGATCCGCGGGGCAGGAGCCGAGAAGGGCCGGCCACCCCCGGAGGAGGTGGCCGGCCCTTGCGCCGGGCGGACGGGATCAGCTCAGGCCGAGGTCCGACAGCGCGGTCGTCCAGTCCGTGACGATCGCGTCCTGGGCGTCGGCGAGGGTGACCGTGCCGGCGCAGACGGCCTTCTTGAGCTTGTTCTCGACGGTGTCCTTGTTGGCGGCGGTCTTGGTGCCGTACTCCGGCTCGGGCCAGAGGTTGAGCTCGCTCTTGGGGGCACCGCCGAGCTCGAGGGGGACGAAGTGGTCCTCCTCGTAGTCCGAGGTGCTGGTGTCCGTGTAGCCGTACTCGACGATCTGCTTTTTCTTCAGCGCGGTGGTGTAGGAACTGGACGGCCGGACGGTCGCGGTCCACCCGGAGACGCAGATGGTGGAGTCGATGGTGGACTGGGTGACGTCCGGGTTGAAGTCACCGGGCTGGCAGCTGGGGTCGGGGAGGGGGAGGTAGTCCTGGCTGCAGCTCTGCGCGTGCGCGGTGCCGGCGGCGACCGTGAGGCCGGCGGCGGCCAGGGCGAGGGAGGAGAGGGCGGTGACCAGGGAGCGGGATATTCGGGGCATGGGGGATCTCCCGGTGGGGTGCCCGGCAGGAGTTCCGGGCGGTCGTGAGCATGACAGCACCGGGATCATCTATGCGGGTAGAGCCCTTTGTCGGTAGCGGAGATCCCTTTGTTGAATGTTTGAACAGGGTGGGGCTTACGCAGGGCAAGCCATGGCCCGCGCTTGGTTGCGGACCTCTAAACCGCCCTCGGCCCCTTGGAGATACCGAGCAGCAACGGCCCCGTCGGCTCCGCCACCATGTCCGCCACCGTCACCGGGTCCAGCGCCGCGAAGAACGCCTCCTGGGCCCGGCGCAGGGCCCCCCGCAGCCGGCAGCCGGAGTTGAGGGGGCATGGTGTGGCCCCCTCGCAGTCCACCACGTCGCCCTCGCCCTCGAAGGTGCGCACCAGCGCCCCCACCGAAGCGCTGCGGCCCTTCCCGGTCAGCGTCAGCCCGCCGCCCCGGCCGCGCCGGGCGTCGACGAGGCCCATGTGCTGCAGTTCGGCGACCACCTTCGCGGCGTGCGTGTACGGCACGTCCATGTCACCGGCGACCTCGCGGGTCGTGGGGCTGGCGTCGCCCGCGACGGCGAGCCGCATCAGCAGGCGTAGGGCCAGGTCGGTGGAGCGCAGCAGCCGCATACCGGTCAGGGTAGGTAATACGCATCCGTCATTCAAATTATCGGTTTCCTGTCGGATCCCGGGTCTTTACAGGACTTTCCTGTGCCCTGCCTACGGCCGACCCCATCTCCCCCATTACGATCAGCGAGCCCCACCGTCCACGTCTCTTTCCCCCAGAAGGACACATCCCATGGGTTCCGCGAAGAAGAGCAGCAACGCCGAGCGCAAGGCGCGCATAGAGGAGATGCGGCGGGCGGAGCGTGCCCGCGAGCGCCGTAACCGGATCCTGACCATCGCCGCGAGCACGGTGGTCGTGGCCGGTCTCGTCGTCGGCGGTGTGGTGCTCGTCAACTCGCAGTCGGGCAAGAGCGACAGCGCGAGCGACGCGAAGGGCGACTCCGGGGACTCCGGGCACTTCGTCACCGGCAGCGACGGCGTGCGGACCTGGACGGGCAAGCTCTCCCGCACCCACGTCACGGGGACCGTGAAGTACCCGATGCACCCGCCGGTCGGCGGCAACCACAACCCGGTGTGGCTCAACTGCAACGGCAACGTCTACACCAAGGCCGTGAAGGACGAGAACGCCGTGCACGCCCTCGAACACGGCGCGGTCTGGGTGACGTACACCGACAAGGCGAGCAAGTCCGACGTGGACAAGCTGGCGGCGAAGGTGAAGCAGACGCCGTACTCGCTGATGAGCCCGTACGCGGACCAGACCTCGCCGATCGAGCTGTCGGCGTGGGGGCACCAGCTGAGCGTGACGAGCGCGGACGACCCGAAGGTCGGCACGTTCTTCGAGACGTACGTGCAGGGCAAGCAGACCCCGGAGCCGGGGGCCTCCTGCACGGGCGGGACGATGTGACGTGAGGAAGCACATCGGCTGGATCGCCGGGACCGCCGCGGCGGTGCTCGTCGCGGCCGGCGCGATCACCTACGCGGTCGCCGAGGACGGCGACGGCGGTGGCGGCGGCCTGAAGGTCCCGAGCGCGGACGGGGCGGACGCGGGGTTCGCGCGGGACATGGCGGTCCACCACCAGCAGGCCGTGGAGATGTCGTACATCATCCGCGACCGCACGAAGAACACGGAAGTACGGCGGCTCGCCTACGACATCGCGCAGACGCAGGCCAACCAGCGCGGCATGCTGCTGGGCTGGCTGGACCTGTGGGACCTGCCGAAGGTGTCGGCGAAGCCGCCGATGTCCTGGATGGGCATGGGTGACATGCCCGAGCGCGGGGACGGTTCGCTGATGCCGGGCATGGCGACCGACACCGAGCTGAAGAAGCTGGGGACCCTGAACGGCAAACAGGCGGAGGTCTTCTACCTCCAGCTGATGACGGACCATCACAAGGGCGGCATCCACATGGCCGAGGGGTGTGTGGCCAGGTGCACCGTCGCGGTGGAGAAGAGCCTCGCCCAGGGCATGGTCGACGCGCAGCAGTCGGAGCTGACGGCGATGAAGCAGATGCTGACGGAGCGGGGCGCGAAGCCGCGCGCCTGAGCGGTCTCCAACACGCCTTACAAGTCGGGGGATTTGTCGACTTAACGGCACCGCAAGCATTCAACAACAATCGCAACCGATCTGTAATGTTCTGCGCGCCGCCGAAAGTGGACCAAAAGCCCCTAATCAACGCCCACTTGGGACTTCCTTGGGTTTCTCATTCCCCTGGCATGAACAGTTCACCGAAAGAGTGACGTCCACCGTGTGATCCATTCACGGGCCGTTCCGCCGCAGGCCTCCTGGTGACCACGGACGACCGACCACTCCATGCGTCGAACCGCATAGCAGGGGGCAGTATGAGATCCAACCGTGCCAAGGTGCGGGCCAGCGTGAGCATGGCAGCGACACTGCCGATGATCGCCGGCGCGCTCGCACTCGGCATACCCGCGGCGCACGCCGCGGACAGCCCGGCCCGTGACAGCCTGAAGGGCACCAAGCCCACCTGGGCCACGGCCAAGGCGGACAAGGGCGCCACCTCGAACAGCGCGCAGGTCAAGGCCCGGGTCTACCTGGCCGGCCAGGACGCCAAGGGCCTCGCGGCCTACGCGAAGGCCGTGTCCGACCCCAGCTCGCCGCTCTACGGCAAGTACCTCAGCGCCAAGCAGGTCCAGGCCCGCTACGGCGCCACCAAGGCCCAGGTGAAGGCCGTCAAGTCCTGGCTGACCGCGTCCGGCCTGAAGGTCACCGAGGTCACCCAGCACTACATCGCCGTCTCCGGCGACGTGTCCGCCGCCGAGAAGGCGTTCGGCACCCAGCTGCACAACTACGCCAAGGGCTCCAAGACCTACCGCGCCCCGGCGCAGACCGCGTCCGTGCCGGCCTCCGTCAGCGACGCCGTCCTGACCGTCACCGGCCTGGACAACGCGCCGCACAAGGCCACCCACGACGACACGCTGCCGCCCCCGGCCACCGTGTTCAAGAACTCCGGGCCGTTCTCGTCGTACTACGGCTCGAACACCGCGAGCACGCTGCCGGACGCGTACGGCACGAAGATCCCGTACGCCGTCCAGGGCTACACCGGCAAGCAGCTGCGGGCCGCCTACGGCGCCGGCAGCTACACCGGCAAGCACGTGCGCGTCGCGATCACCGACGCGTTCGCCTCGCCGACCATCGCCTTCGACGCCGGCACCTACGCCAAGGCGCACGGCGACGCCGCATGGAAGACGAGCCAGCTGCACCAGGTGCTGCCGGCGAACTACACGAACACCGGCGCCGACGAGTGCGACGCCTCCGGCTGGTACGGCGAGGAGACCCTCGACGTCGAGGCCGTGCACGCGGTCGCGCCGGACGCCGACGTCACCTACGTGGGCGCCGCGTCCTGCATGGACAACGACCTCCTCGACGCCCTCAGCAAGGTGGTCGACAACCACCTGGCCGACATCGTCTCCAACTCCTGGGGCGACATCGAGGCGAACGAGACCCCGGACGTCGCGGCCGCCTACGACCAGGTCTTCCAGCTGGGCGCGGTCCAGGGCATCGGCTTCTACTTCTCCTCCGGTGACAACGGCGACGAGGTCGCCAACACCGGTACGAAGCAGGTCGACACCCCGGCCAACTCCGCCTGGGTGACGGCGGTCGGCGGTACCTCCCTCGCCGTCGGCAAGGGCGACACGTACCTGTGGGAGACCGGCTGGGGCACCGAGAAGGCCTCGCTGTCCACCGACGGCAAGAGCTGGACCAACTTCCCCGGCGCGTTCACCTCGGGCGCGGGCGGCGGCACCAGCAAGACGGTCGGTGAGCCGTACTACCAGAAGAACGTCGTTCCGAAGGCCCTGGCCACGGCCAACAGCGCCGGCGGCAACCGGGTCGTCCCGGACATCTCGGCGATCGCCGACCCCAACACGGGCTTCAAGGTCGGCCAGACCCAGACCCAGGCGGACGGCACCGAGGCGTACAGCGAGTACCGCATCGGCGGCACCTCGCTGGCCGCGCCGGTGATCGCGGCGGTCCAGGCCCTCGCCCAGGAGGCGCGCGGCGGTCAGGCGATCGGCTTCGCCAACCCGCTGATCTACTCCAAGTACGGCACCAAGGCCTACCACGACGTCACCGACAACCCGACCGGCAAGGGCCTCGCGGTCGCCCGCGTCGACTTCGCCAACGGCTACGACGCCACCAACGGCCTGCTGACCTCGGTCCGCAGCCTCGGCAAGGACAGCTCCCTGTCCGCGGTCAAGGGCTACGACGACGTCACCGGCGTCGGCACCCCGGCGGGCGGCTACGTCGCGTCGTACAAGCCGACGAAGGCACACCGCAAGCACTGACCCGCTGCGCGGCTCGGCCGACGAAGGGGCGTGGGGTCTTCTCAGACCGCACGCCCCTTCGTGCTGGGCTACTTGAGGAAGGCGACGAAGGGGGTCCAGGCTGTGGCGGGGAGGACGAGCACCGGGCCCTGGGGGGACTTGGAGTCGCGGACGGGGACGAGGCCGGGGATGTTGTCGGCGACTTCTACGCAGTTGCCGCCGTCCTCGTTGCTGTAGCTGCTCTTGAACCAGAGAGCGTCAGTCAAGTCGATCCGGTTGCTTCCCATTTCGGTAATCCTCCGCCGCTGCCTTGATCATGGCGAGGGACGTGTCTGGTGACAACGCGACAGCCCTGAGCCGATCGTATGCCTTGCGGTACCGCTCTACGAGGGCCGGATCATCGACGGTGTCTCCGCTGTAGGACGCCTCCGTGTACACAAGCGGTGGAGCATCCGGAAACGGCGAAGGGCAGGTCGTCGAAGCCGATCAGAGCCACATCGTGCTGCAGACGGAGTTCCTGGAGGGCTTTGCGCACGCCGACGGTCATCAGGTTCTGGGCGGAGAAGAGCGCGGTGGGCGGCCGGGGAAGGGCGAGGAGTTCCCGGGCGGCCTCGACGCCGTGCACGCCGCGCCGTACCGACGTGGGGTGCAGAACGCATCCGGCGAACAGGTCGTCCTCACCGACCAGATCTTCCCAGATCCCGCCGACACCGGCGTCGGCGTCTTCGCCGACGCCGGCACCGCGAAGCTCGGCCGGCTGAAGGCATGGCAACTGGCGTCCCTCTGGAAGTGAGCGACCAGGGCAGGCTCGCGTGCGGCCCGGTCAGCTCGCGGTCGGCTGCGTCGGGCGCGGTGCCGGACCGTCCGTTTCCGTACGGCGGTTGTCGTCGGGGAACGTCAGGTCCGTCGCCTCCAGGGGTGCCTGGGTGGGCGATGTGGGGCGGGGCAGGGCGGTGGGCGGGTCGGCGCCCAGGCGTTCGCAGGTCAGCGCGGAGACGAGGATCGCGTCGTCCACGGCGATCCGCAGTGCGCCCGGGTCGGCCGCGGCCAGCGCCCGCGGGCTGTGCAGTCCGTGGCGGGTCAGCGCGCCCAGCAGCCCCGCGGTGAACGCGTCGCCCGCGCCGACGGTGTCCACCACCGCGACCTTCCGTCCGGGACGGCTCAGGCTCCCCGCGCCGGAGTAGACATGGGCGCCGTCGGGGCCGTCGGTGATGACGACGAGGAGTGCGCCGAGCTCCAGCCAGCGGGCGGCGGTCTTCTCGATCGGCGTGTCGGGGTAGAGCCACTCGACGTCCTCGCGGCTCGCCTTGACGAGGTGGGCGGTGCCGACGCTCCGTTCGACGGCCTGCCTGCCGCGCTCCGGGTCGCCGAGGAGGACGGGGCGGACGTTGGGGTCGTAGCTGATCAGCGTCGTGCCCTCGGCGCGCAGGCGGCAGGCAACGGAGTGGATGTGCCGGTCGGCCGGAGCCGTCCAGGAGGCGACCGAACCGAAGTGCAGTACGGCCGTGTCCCGGGGGACGAGCGCGGTCTCCGCCTCGCTCCACTGCCAGTCCGCGGTGCCGTCCAGGTAGAAGTCGTAACTCGCCCGCCCCTGCCCGTCCATGGAGACCACGGCGAGCGTGGTGGGTTCGGCGGCGGCCGGGGCCGAGGTCAGGTCGACGCCCTCGGCGGCGGCGTGCGCGCGCAGCAACCGGCCGAAGGTGTTGTCGGCCAGCCGTGCCATGAGCGCGGTGCGGTGGCCGAGCCGGGCGAGGCCGATGGCGACGTTGAAGGGGCTGCCGCCGGGCCGGGCGCGGTAGTCGCCGGGGGCGTCGAGCTGGACCAGGTCGATGAGGGCTTCGCCGATCACGGTCACGGCCGGGGGCTGTGCGGCGGCTCGTACGGCTTCAGTCATGGCGGGGTCCTTCGGCCGGGATTTCGCCGGAGCCCCGCTCGATGAGCCGGGTTGGCACGATGACGGTGCGGGTGGGCGACTCGTCGCCGTCCAGACGGTGGAAGAGCATCTCGGCGGCGGTCCTGCCCACCTCCTCGACGTTCTGGGCGATGACGGAGATGCCCGGGTCGAGGATGTCCGCCAACGGGAAGTCGTCGAAGCCCACGTGGGCGACGGTGTCCTGCAGTCCGAGGGCGCGCAGGGCCCGCAGGGCGCCGATGGTGACCAGGTTCTGGCTGGTGAACAGTGCCGTGGGCGGATCCGGCAGCTCCAGCAGCCCCTTGGTGGCGGCGACGGCGGCCTCCTCACTGGCCGGCACGTGCCGCACGATCTCGTCGTCGTACGTGAGGTGCGCGACCTCCAGCGCGTGCCGGTACCCGTCGAAGCGCTGGGCGGCGGTCGTGATGGAGGCGCGGTCGCCGAGGTAGGCGATACGGCGGTGGCCGGCCTTGAGCAGGTGGTTGACGGCGGTGACGGCGCCCTGCCGGTTGTCGGAGACGACCGCGTCCGCGTCCAGCAGACCGGCCTCGCGGTCGACGAAGACCATGCGGGTGCCGGAGCGCTGTTCGCTGATCAGGTAGCTCTGGTCGCGTCCCGCCGGGACGATGACCAGCCCGTCCACCCGGCGGTCCACGAGCGCCTGGGCCAGCTCCCGTTCGCGTGCCGGGTCCTCGTCCACGCTGCCGACCAGCACCAGGACTCCGCGTTCCCGGGCGACGTTCTCCACGGTGCGGGTCAGGGCGGCCGAGAAGGGGTTCGCGGCGTCCTCGACGAGCATGCCGATGGTGGCGGTACGACCGTCGCCGCGGCGCAGACTGCTCGCGGTGAGGTTGGGACGGTAGCCCAGTTGGTCGGCGGCCTCGCGGACCCTGGCGACGATCGCGGGATCGACGGTGGGGACGCCGTTGAACACGCGCGAGACCGTCTTGATGGCGACTCCGGCCAGCGCCGCGACCTCACGCATGGTGGGGCGGCTGCGGGTGGACCGGGGCGGCGTTTCGCCCTGAGTCATCGTTGTCTCCTACCGGATTCGCGTTACCCACTCGTTGCCGACGCATGTTTATCAGCGTCTTGACGCGCTCGTCCATACAGGCCCAGTATCTCGCCCAGTCAACGTTGTCTCAGCGTCGGCCAAGGGACGGATCCGAAAGGGATCGAGCCATGAACTTCTCCACCAGTCACCTGTCGAGCCGCTCCGGCCGGCGTACCCGGGCGATGGCGATCGGCGTCACGGTCTGCCTCGGCGCGACGCTCGCGGCCTGCGGTTCCTCGAACGGGAGCGCCTCCTCGTCCGCCTCGGGGGGCGGTGGCAAGGTGGGGGTGTCGCTGATCCTGAAGACCCTCACCAACCCGTACTTCGTGAGCATGGAGAAGGACGCCAAGGCCCAGGCCGCCAAGGACAACGTGGGTCTCACGGTGGCGGCGGGCACCAGCGACGGCGACACCCAGACCCAGATCACCGCCATCGACAACGCGATAGCCCGTGGCGACAAGGGCATCCTCATCACCACCAACGGTGACGCGGTGAACGCGGCCCTGGGCCGGGCCAAGCAGGCCGGCCTGTTCGTGATCGCCCTGGACACCGCGCCGAACCCGGCGAGCACCGCGGACATCACCTACGCCACCGACAACGAGCAGGCCGGCAAGCTCATCGGCCAGTACGCGGCGGCGGCCCTCGGCGGCAAGCCGGCCGTCATCGCCATGCTCGACCTGTTCAACAACCAGGTCGTCTCGGTCGACATCAACCGTGACCACGGCTTCCTGGAGGGCATGGGCATCGACCCGGGCAGCAAGACCGAGAACGGCAAGGAAGCCAAGTCCGGCAAGTACACCGGCGGCAAGGGCGGCACGTACAAGGTCGTCTGTCACCAGCCCACGCAGGGCGCCATCGACGGCGGCCGCACCGCGATGGAGAACTGCCTGTCGGCCAACCCGGACATCAACGTCGTCTACGCGATCAACGAGCCCGCGGGTGAGGGCGCGTACAACGCGCTGAACGCGGCCGGCAAGGTGAAGCAGGCCGCGATCTACGCGATCGACGGCAGCTGCTCCGGCCTGAAGAACGTGACCAGCGGGGAGTTCGCCGCCGACGCGGTGCAGTACCCGGGCAAGATGGCGGCCCTCGGCGTCACGTCGATCGCCAAGCTGGCCCGCGGCGGCAGCAAGCCCGGCGTGACCGACGGCAAGTCCTTCTACGACACCGGTACCGCCCTCGTCGCCGCCAAGTCCCTGGACGGCCTGACCGTGCAGTCCCCCTCACAGGCCGCCTCCGCCTGCTGGGGCAGCTGACACCCCGCCGGGTGCGGCGCCGCGGACCGTCGTCACGGCACCGGCGCCGCACCGTACTCCACGAGCCCATGAGCCCGTACCAGGGAAAACACCGGAAGGACCCCCTGTGACCACCCACGTGGACAAAGCCACACCGGCACCGGCGGAGGAGTTCCTCAACAGGCCCGCCACCCCCAGCCAGCGCATCCACTCGGTGCTGCACCGCCAGCCGGCCCTCAGCCCGGCCATCGTCCTGGTGCTCGCCGCCGTCGTGTTCTCCCTGGTGAACGAGCGCTTCTACGCGCTGCAGAACCTCTCGCTGGTCGCCCAGCAGGTGGCCGTCATCGGTTCGCTCGCCGTCGGCCAGACGGTCATCATCCTCACCGCCGGCATCGACCTGTCGATCGGCGCGGTGATGGTGCTGTCCTCCCTGCTCATGTCGAAGCTCGTCGCGGACAACCACTGGCCCGGCGTGTTCGCCCTGCTGGCCGGGGCGGTCGTCGCGATCGCCGCGCAGGCCGTCAACGGCGTACTGGTGACCAAGATCAAGCTGCCGCCGTTCATCGTCACCCTCGGCACCCTCAGCGTCTTCACCGCCGTCACCCTCATCTACGCCAAGGGCCAGACCGTCGCCCTGCAGCCGGGCAACATCCTGCTGTGGAGCGGCCAGACCGTCTCGCTCGGACAGCTGAACCTCACGTACGGCGTCCTCCTCATGATCGCGCTGTACGCGGTGGTCGGCTACGCCCTGCGTTACACCGCCTGGGGCCGCCACCTCTACGCCGTCGGCGACGACGTCGAGGCCGCCCGGCTGGCCGGCATCTCCGTCAACCGGGTCCTGCTCAGCGCCTACATGGTGGGGGGTTTCGCCATCGCCGTGGGCGCCTGGATCCTGGTCGGCCGGGTCGGCGGCGGTGACCCCAACAGCGGTCTCAACGCCAACCTGCAGTCCATCACCGCCGTGGTGATCGGCGGCACCAGCCTGTTCGGCGGCCGCGGGGTGGTCTTCGGCTCGCTGATCGGCGCGCTGATCGTCCAGGTCTTCGTCAACGGCCTCGCGCTGGCCGGCATCGACCCCAACTACCAAGTCCTCGCAGTCGGCATCCTGGTGATCGCGGCTGTCTCCGTCGACCAGTGGATCCGGAGTGTGAAGTCGTGACGACCGCCACCGCCCCCGTTCTCGAAGCAAAGGGCCTGGTCAAGCTCTTCGGCAGGGTCGTCGGCCTGAACAGCGTCGACCTCACCCTCCACGCCGGCGAGGTCCTCGCCGTCATCGGCGACAACGGCGCCGGCAAGTCCACCCTGATCAAGTGCCTGTCCGGAGCCCTCGTCCCCGACCAGGGCAGCATCCTGGTCGACGGCAATGAGGTCCACTTCAAACGCCCCCAGGACGCCCGCGACGCCGGCATCGAGACCGTCTACCAGACCCTCGCCGTCGCCCCCGCCCTGGACATCGCCAGCAACCTCTTCCTCGCCCGCGAGATCCGCCGCAAGGGCGTCCTCGGCTCGGTGTTCCGCATGCTCGACACCGGCGAGATGAAGAAGCAGGCCGCCGACCACATCAAACGGCTCGGCATCGGCACGCTGCAGAACATCAACCAGGCCGTGGAGACCCTCTCCGGCGGCCAGCGCCAGTCCGTGGCCGTCGCCCGTACCGCCGCCTTCGGCGGCCGGGTTGTGATCCTCGACGAACCCACCGCCGCGCTCGGCGTCCGCGAGACCGGCCAGGTCCTCAAACTCGTCCGCGACCTGCGCGACCAGGGTCTCGGCGTCATCCTCATCAGCCACAACATGCCCAACGTCTTCGAGGTCGCCGACCGCATCCACATCCAGCGCCTCGGCGCCCGCGCCGGCGTCATCACCCCCGAGTCGCACTCCATGGAGGACGCGGTGGCCATCATGACGGGCGCGAAGAAACTCGCCCCCGAGGCGAGCTGAAAGGAACGGCACGGGAATGACCGCCGAGTACCGGATCACCGAGAGCCGCCTCGGCGGCGAACCCACCCTCGTCGTCTCCGCACCGGACGACCGCGTACGCGCCGTCCTCGCCCTGCGCGGCGCGACCCTGCTGAGCTGGCAGGTCGGCAGCGAAGTCACCGGCGAACTCAAGGAGTTGACGGACGGCTACCGCGACGAGAAGGAGCTCCTGGCGCAGGACGGCGTCCGCGCCGGCCTGCTGGCCCCCTTCCCCAACCGCGTGGCCGATGCCCGCTACCGCTACGACGGCCACGACCACGACCTGCTCCCGGGCCACCACGGCGACCGGCTGATCTACCACGGCTTCGTCCGCGAGACCGCCTTCGCACTCGCCCACGCCGCCACGACACCGGACTCCGCCCGCCTGCTGCTGCGCACCACGGCCATCCGGCCGGGCGCATACTCCGGCTATCCCTTCGCGATCGACCTCACGGTCGAATACACCCTCAGCGGCAACGAGCTGGCCGTCGACGTCCGCGCGACGAACGTGGGCGACACGACCGCCCCCTACGCGACGGGCTGGCACCCGTACTTCACCCTGTCCCGCCCCATCGACGACCTGACCCTGCGCATCCCCGCGCACACCCTGATCCGCACCGACGCCTCCCTCATCCCGCTGCCCGGCGAGGACGGCCGCATCTCCCTGGACGACCGCCCCGACCTCGACTTCCGGGCGCCGAGACGACTGGGCGGCGTGGTCATCGACGCCTGTTACGCGGACCTCACTCCCGGCCCCGCCGGCCGGATCGAGACGGTACTGACCGATCCCGTGACCGGCGAGGAACTGCGCGTCTGGCAGCACAGCGGCTACCTGCACGTCTTCACCGGCGACACCCTGGCCCGCGACCGCCGCGCCTCCATCGCCCTCGAACCCGTCGAGACGACGACCGACGCCTTCAACCGCCCGGACCAGACCGCCGCCCTCGCCCTCGAACCCGGCAGGAGCCGCGCGTTCACCTTCGGTGTCGGGTACGCGGGCTCGGCGAACGCTTCCTGATCCGGCGTCCGTTGGCGGGTGCGGCCCCCTTTTGCTCCGGGGGAGTTGCTGTGCCGATTCTGTTCGATCTGTTGTTGGCCGCCGGGGTCGCCGTCTTGCTGATGCTCCTGGTGCGGCGTCGTGAGCAGCGCCGGGAGACAGCGCGGGCCACCGTGTTGCAGACGCAGGTGGAGCTGCTGCGGGCCGCAGCGGTCGATCCGGAGCTGGTCCGGGCCGCGGCCGGGCAGCGGCTCAGCGGTGCGGAGCCCGGGGGGATACGTCGGCACCTGTTCTTCGAGGCTCAGGTGACCGCCTGGGAACTGCGGTGGCGCATCGGTGCCCTGACCCGGCACCAGCTCGGCGCCTACGCCCCGGGGCTGCTGACCGACGAGGAGGGCCGCCGGTACTGGCAGCTCACCCGCACCGACCGCGTCGGCCTGTCCGGCGACGACGAGAAGCTGCGCACTTTCACCCAGGTGTTCGATGACGCGCTGCAGGCACTGCAGACCGCCGACGCCGGCTGATCAGTCGGTCTTCCTCAGGGCGGCCTTGAGGATCTGTTCGACGTCGAGGGTGACCTCGGCGCCGATCGAGGCGGGCAGCGTGACGGTCTCGCCGGGTGAGTACGGCCGGTGGTGCTCGTACTTCTCCCCGCTGGGATCGGTGAGCACGTGGACGCGCTGGTGCTTGCGGTCGACCACGACGTAAACCGGGAGCTTGGCCTGGGCGTAGGCGACGGCCTTGGTCTTCAGGTCGTCCTTCCAGTTGCTGGAGGTGACCTCAAGGACGAGACGGAAGCAGACCGGGTCATAGGCGTTGTTCTCGACCAGGTGGTCGCCGATGTCGGCGTCCACGATCGCGAGGTCGGGGATGGCGTAGTCCTCGTCTCCGGTGGGCAGCCAGAGGCCGACGTTCTGGGCGACCTTGGTTTCCGCTCCGTGCAGACCTGCGGCAATAAACGGGATCATTAGGTCGGTCAGGGCGAATGCGTGATCGACATCCGGTGGTGGGGTCACGAGGAGGTGGCCTCCGATGATCTCGACTCGGTAGCCCGGATGCCGTTCCATGATCTCGTCAGCGATGGCCGTGAGTGAGAACGGCTCGTCGTCGAAGGGCTGCTCGATGGCTGCGGCGGACATCGCGTGCCTCCCAGGGGCTGGTGTCGAGAGCATCATCGTAGGCAGATCCGATCGCCGACGCCCCGTCTGAACCGATTCACCCGAAGGTGAACACCGCGCCTACTCCTTGACGGCCGGATCCGGCGACGCGCAAGTGCGCCGCGGTGGACCAGCCGGTCAGGAGGAGTGCGCCGGTTCCGCCGTCTCCGGTACGTGCGAGGCGACCACCCGTACGTGGCCGGTCGGCGTCGGGACGTCCCGGCGCCGGTCCACCGCGTACGCCACGCTCGCGACGCCCAGGCCCAGGACGGCGAGGGCCGCACCCGCGAGGGCCGGGGAGGTGACGCCGAAGCCCGCGGCCAGGGCCACGCCGCCGATCCAGGCGCCGCCGGCGTTGGCGAGGTTGAAGGCCGCCTGGTTGGCGGAGGAGGCGAGGGAGGGGCCGGCGGCCGCGCGTTCCATGACCATCAGCTGGAGCGGCGAGCCGGTGACGAAGGCCGCGACACCGAGGAGGACGACCGCGGCCGCGGCGCTCCACTCCGCCCGCATCAGGACCGGGAAGAGGAGCAGCACCGCGACCATCGACGCCAGGCCGCCGAAGAGCGTGCCGCGCATCGCGTGGTCGGCGAGGCGGCCGCCGACGAGGTTGCCGATCGTGGCGCCGACGCCGAAGAGGGCGAGGAGCAGGGTGACGTTCGAGTCGGCGTAACCGGCGGCGTCCGTCAGCATCGGCGTGACGTAGCTGTACGCGGAGAAGAGGGCGCCGAAGCCGACCACCGTGGTGGCGAGGGCCAGCCAGACCGGGAGGGAGCGCAGGGCGGTGAGTTCGCCGCGCAGGCCGGACGTCGGGACCGGGGTCTGCGTGGGGTGGATCAGGAAGAACACCGCGGCCATCGCCGCGACGCCGATCAGGCTCACGCCCAGGAAGGTCGCCCGCCAGCCGAGGTGCTGGCCCATGAGGGTGGCGACCGGGACGCCCGCGATGTTGGCGACGGTCAGGCCCATGAACATCAGGGAGACCGAGCGGGCCTTGCGCTCCGGTGCCACCAGGCCGGTGGCGACGACCGCGCCGACGCCGAAGAAGGCGCCGTGCGGGAGGCCGCTGAGGAAGCGCGCGGCGAGGAGGGAGTCGTAGCCGGGGGCCAGGGCCGAGAGCGCGTTGCCCGCGACGAACAGGGCCATCAGGGAGATGAGGACCCGGCGGCGGGGCAGGCGCGCGGTGAGCGCGGCCAGCAGCGGGGCGCCGATGACGACGCCGAGGGCGTACGCGGAGACCAGGTGGCCGGCGGTGGGGATCGAGATGTGCAGGTCGTCGGCGACGTCGGGCAGCAGGCCCATCATGACGAATTCGGTGGTGCCGAGACCAAAAGCGCCGACGGCCAGGGCGAGCAGGGCCAGAGGCATGAAGGGCCTTTGCCTTTCGGGGAGCAGGGGTCCGTGCGTTCTAAGTTCAGCTACGGAACAAAGTCTCCCAGGCCAAGTATTCCGCCAGGTTACGGCGCAGTGTCCGATTGTCCTTACAAAGCGAGAGTGGCTGCGCTGACCAGGGGTTTCTACGAACCCGATGTGGTCAGGTTCACACGCGCCGCGATCGGGAGGTGGTCGCTGCCGGTCCTCGGGAGGGTCCAGGAACTCTCCGGCTCGACGCCCTTGACCATGATCTGGTCGATGCGGGCCATCGGGAACGCGGCCGGCCAGCTGAACCCGAAGCCGCTGCCCGCCGCGCCCTGCGTGGAGCGCATCTGCGAGGTGACGCCGTTGAGGGAGCGGTCGTTCATCGTGCCGTTGAGGTCGCCGAGGAGGATCACCCGGGGCAGGGTCTCGTCGGCGATGGCCTCGCCCAGCGCGTCCGCGCTCGTGTCGCGCTGCCGGGCGGTGAAGCCGGCGTTCATCTTGACGCGTACGGAGGGGAGATGGGCGACGTAGACGGCGAGGGGGCCGTGCGGGGTGGCGACCGTGGCGCGCATCGCGCGCGTCCAGCCGAGCTTGATGTCGACGGCCTTGACGCCGGTGAGCCGGTACTTGCTCCACAGGCCGACGGTGCCCTCGACCGCGTGGTACTTGTACGTCGACGCCAGCGCCTTCTCGTACGTGGGTACGGCCGTCGCCGTCAGCTCCTCCAGGGCCAGCACGTCGGCGCCCGAGGAGGCGAGCCGGGTGGCCGTGCCGGTCGGGTCGGGGTTGTCGGCGTTGACGTTGTGCGTGGCCACCATGAAGTCGCCGCCGGTGCCCTGCTTGTCGGTGAGCAGTCCGCCGAACAGGTTCAGCCAGACGATCGCCGGGAGGAGGACGGCGATCAGCGCGGTCGCCGACCTGCGCAGGAAGCCGACCAGGACCAGTACCGGGATCAGCAGGCCCAGCCAGGGCAGGAAGGTCTCGGTGAGACTGCCGAGGTTGCCGACGCGATTGGGGATGCGGGAGTGCAGCAGCATCACGCCGGCGAGAAGCAGCGCCACCACGGCGGTGACGACGCCCCGGCGCCAGATGCGCGGATCGTTCCGCCAGCCCTTCAGCAGCCGTTCCACCAGGCGTCGGAACCGGTCTCCCCGACGCTCGGGTCCCGAGCCGCCGTTGTCCGTCTCCGTCATGTACGCCTGCTGCGCCATACCGCCTGCCTCACAACCTGCCGTGCACACCGTCGTCCCCCGGTTACGACCCTAGGGGATGATCGGCTCCTCTCCCGCCGTCACATGACGGCCGTACGCAAGAGGATGACGAACGGGCCGAGAGGAGGGGTTCCGGTTACCGGCGGGTCGGTGGGGTCTGTGACGAAACGCGAACACTTGCTACGGCGAGGTGACGGGGCCCAGCCCCGCCAGCACCTCGTCGACGATCTGTTCGGCCAGGCCCTCGGGGAGTTCCGCGTCGGGGCGCAGGATGGCCCTGAGCAGCATCGGCCCGGTGAACATGTCGTTGGCCAGCTCGATGTCGACGTCGGCGCGGAGTTCGCCGTTGCGCTGGCCGCGGCGCAGCACTTCCCTGCCCAGTTCGCGCCGGGGATTGACGACGTTGGCGTGGTAGGCGTTCCAGATGCGGGGGCTGCTCTTCATCTGGGCGTAGACGTTGTGCAGGATGGCCGACGAACGGTTCATCAGACCGCGCTGGCGCAGCGACTCGAGCAGCACGACGAGGTCGTCGCGCATGGAGGTGCCGGGGAGTTCGGGATCGGGGGGCTCGGCGGCGCGCATGACGTCGACGAAGAGCTCCTCCTTGCCGTTCCAGCGGCGGTAGATGGTGGCCTTGCCGACGCCGGCGGTCCGGGCGATCCGCTCGATGGAGACCTCGGCGAGCGGAACGCCCTCCTCCAGGAGCTTCATCACGCCTTCCAGGATGGCGATCTCCACCGCCTCGCTGCGGGGGCGGCCGCGGGCCGGAGTGATGGACCGCGGTCCGCTGTCGGCAAGCGTCACGTCGTACCGTCCTCTCAGTGCACTGGCTGCGGGAATTCTCCCGCAGCCGAAGCCTCCCCCCGTGGTAGGCCACGAGGTTTCCCCCGTGGCTCCGGGGTGTCCCCCGGTGTCCCCAGGCGTCCCCCGTGGTTCCTGCCGGCGCCGGCCGGTCCGTTCAGTCGTTCCGGTGGTTCCGGTGGTTCCGGTCTTTCCGGTCGTTCGTATTCACTCCGCCGCCACGACCAACTCCTGCTCCCGGTCGCCCTGCTGGCCGGCCGGCGGCTTGCCCGGCAGGAAGAGGGTCACGACCACGGCGCCGATCAGCGCGACGCCCGCGCCGCACAGGGCGGTGATGTGCATGGCGTGCAGGAAGGCGTCGTTGGCGGGGGTGACCAGGGCCTTGCCCTGCGCCCCGAGCTTCGAGGCGACGCCGAGCGTGGCCTCGATGGACTCGCCGGCGGTCTCGCGCAGCCCGGGCGGCAGCGCGCCGAGCTTGCCCTCGATGCCGTTGCGGTACGACGTCGACAGCACCGAGCCGAGCACGGCGATGCCGAGGGCGCCGCCGACCTGGCGGAAGGTGTTGCTGAGCGCGGAGGCGGAACCGGCCTTCTCACGGGGCAGGGCCTGCATGATGACGACCGAGGTCGGCGTCATGATGTGCGCCATGCCGGTGCCCATCAGGAAGAAGACGACCTCCAGGATCCAGATCGGCGTGTCGGCCTGGAAGGTGGCGAAGGTGGCCAGGGTGGCGGCGATCAGCACCAGGCCGCCCGCGGTGGTGGCCTTGTTGCCGAACCGGTCCACCACCAGCCGGGCCCGCGGCGCGAAGATCATCTGCGCGGCGGCCAGCGGGAGCAGCAGCAGACCGGACTGCAGCGGCGAGTAGCCGCGCACGCTCTGGGTGTAGAAGACGGAGAAGAAGGTCACGCCCATCAGCGCGAAGAAGACCAGCGCGATGGCGGCCATGGCGGCCGAGAAGACCTTGTTCTTGAAGTAGGTGACGTCCAGCGAGGGGTGGTCGCTGCGCTTCTCGTAGATCACGAAGCCGGCGAGGACCGCGATGCCGGCGAAGATGGTCGCGAGCACCTTGGCGTCGGTGAAGTCGGCGAGCTCGCCGCCCTTGATGATGCCGTAGACCAGCAGGACGAGGCCGACGACGGAGAGCACCACGCCGACGGGGTCGAGGCGGCCCGGGCGCGGGTCGCGCGAGTCGGGGACCAGCCAGACCATCAGGGCGAGCGCGATGATCACGATCGGCACGTTGATGAGGAAGACCGAGCCCCACCAGAAGTGGTCGAGCAGCACACCGCCGGTGATCGGGCCGATGGCGATGGCGAGGCCGACGCCGCCGGCCCAGATGCCGATCGCCTTCGGCTGCTCCTGGCGCTCGAAGACGTTCATCAGGACGGCGAGGGTGGCGGGCATCACGAAGGCGGCACCGAGGGCCATCAGGGCGCGGAAGGCGATCAGCTGGTCCGCGGAGCCGGACTCGGCGGCGAGGGCCGAGCCGACGCCGAAGACCACGAGGCCGCCGATGAGCACCTTCTTGCGGCCGAGGCGGTCACCGACGAGGCCGGCGGTGAAGAGCAGGCCGGCGAAGACGAGGGTGTAGGCGTTGATCGCCCATTCCAGCTGGCTCTGGGTGGCGCCGAGGCCGACCGGGGCCGGGGTGGAGATGGTCTTGACGGCGACGTTCAGGATCGAGTTGTCGAGCACCACGATCAGCAGGCTCAGCATGAGCACGCCGAGAATCGCCCAGCGGCGCCGGTGCACCGCCTCGGGTATGCGCGGGCCGGGTGGAGCGTGGTCGGCAGGAGTTGTCATGCGGACGAGCCTATGACCATTTCAATACGGCACCGTCTCGTATCTGAATTCCTTTACCCATCTCTTACGGAACGCGACAGGGCCGGGCGGATCCCGGGGACCGTGGACGGCGGACGGTGACCGATGGATCACACGGGGGTCCTCTGGCCGTCGGCGGCACGAAGTGCCACCATGAGAGGGATCCGGGGACACCGTCAGGGTGCCTCGAGATGACTGAAGGAGCCGTTGTCATGACGCAGCTTTCGGCTGCCCAGACTGTGCAGAACAGCCCCTCCGACGGCAGCAGGACGCTGTACGGGGGGAAGGGCACCCGCCGCATCACGGTTCGCGACATCGCCCTCGCCAAGGAACGCGGCGAGAAGTGGCCCATGCTCACCGCCTACGACGCGATGACCGCGTCCGTCTTCGACGAGTCCGGCATCCCGGTACTCCTGGTCGGCGACTCGGCCGGCAACTGTCACCTCGGCTACGAGTCGACGGTCCCCGTGACCCTCGACGAGATGACGATGCTCTCGGCGGCCGTGGTCCGCGGCACCCGGCGTGCCCTGATCGTCGGCGACCTCCCCTTCGGCTCCTACCAGGAGGGCCCGGTACAGGCGCTGCGCTCGGCGACCCGGCTGGTGAAGGAGGCGGGCGTCGGCGCGGTCAAGCTGGAGGGCGGCGAGCGGTCGCACGAACAGATCCGGCTGCTCGTCGAGTCCGGCATCCCGGTGATGGCGCACATCGGCCTGACCCCGCAGTCCGTCAACGCGATGGGCTACCGCGTGCAGGGCCGCGGCGAGGAGGCGGCCCAGCAGCTGCTGCGCGACGCCAAGTCGGTCCAGGACGCGGGAGCGTTCGCGGTCGTCCTCGAACTGGTCCCGGCGGAGCTCGCGGCCGAGGTGACCCGGGTGCTGCACATCCCGACCGTCGGCATCGGCGCCGGTCCCGAGACCGACGCGCAGGTCCTGGTCTGGACGGACATGCTCGGCCTGACCTCGGGCCGGGTCCCTAAGTTCGTGAAGAAGTACGCGGACCTGCGCGAGGTCATGGGCAACGCGGCCCGGGCCTACGCCGAGGACGTCGTCGGAGGGACGTTCCCGCTGGAGGAGCACTCCGTCCACTGAGCGCTCCCCTTCGGGGCGCTGCCCAGAGCCACTGCGGAAACACCAAGGACAGCCCGCCGATCTTCCCCCGTCGGCGGGCTGTCCCCTTTCTGCTTTCTGCGGCGAGGTGCGCCGGATGCCGTCTGCCGCGCCGTCGTGGCTGGTCACGCATTTCCTCCCCCAGCCTTCGGCCGGGGGTGCCCCCAGCGCCCCTTACGGGGCGTTGCCGGACCCGCGTCTCGCACGAGAGGTTGGCGAGCTATCGGCGGTGTATCGGTGGGCTGTAGGCGCACTGTCGGTCCGTGTAGGCGGCCTGTCGGTGGTTTGTCGGTGGGGCCTGGCACCGTACTTCCCATGACGCGAATCGACAACAACGCCGTGTCCGTACGGGGGCTGGTGAAGCACTACGGCGACACCAAGGCACTCGACGGAGTTGATCTGGACGTCCGCCAGGGCACCGTGATGGGTGTGCTCGGGCCGAACGGGGCCGGCAAGACCACCCTGGTGCGGATCCTGTCCACGCTGCTGCAGCCCGACGCGGGCGAGGCGACCGTCGCCGGTTACGACGTGCTGCGCCAGCCCCGCCAGCTGCGCCGGGTGATCGGGCTGACCGGGCAGTACGCCTCCGTGGACGAGAAGCTGCCGGGCTGGGAGAACCTGTACATGATCGGGCGGCTGCTCGACCTGCCGAGGAAGGACGCGCGGGCCCGGGCCGACGAGCTGCTGGAGCGGTTCTCGCTGACCGAGGCCGCCAAGCGCCCGGCGAGCACCTACTCCGGTGGCATGCGCCGCCGTCTCGACCTCGCCGCCTCGATGATCGGTCACCCCCAGGTGCTGTTCCTGGACGAGCCGACCACCGGACTCGACCCGCGCACCCGCAACGAGGTGTGGCAGGAGGTCAAGGCCATGGTCGGCGACGGGGTGACCGTGCTGCTGACCACCCAGTACATGGAGGAGGCCGAGTACCTCGCCTCCGAGCTGACCGTCGTGGACCGCGGGAAGGTCATCGCCGGCGGCAAGGTGGAGGAGCTGAAGGCGAAGGTCGGCGGGCGGACGCTGCGGGTGCGGCCCGTCGACCCGCTGCAGGTCCGGCCGCTCGCCGCCATGATCGACGAGCTGGGCATCACCGGGCTCGCCGGTACCACCGTGGACGGCGAGAACGGCACGCTGCTGGTGCCGATCCTCAGCGACGAGCAGCTGACCGCCGTGGTCGGCGCCGTCACCGCCCGCGGCATCACGATCAGCTCCATCGTCACCGAACTGCCCAGCCTGGACGAGGTGTTCCTGTCCCTCACCGGCCACCGCGCCAGTGCCCCGCAGGACGCCAAGACCGCCGACGACCGTCAGGAGGTCGCCGTATGAGCGCCACGACCGCAACCCCCACCGATGTCCGGATCCCGCTGCGCGGGCACCTGCGGCACACCGGGGCCCTGATCCGCCGCAACCTGCTGTGGATCAGGCAGGACCCGGAGTCGATGTTCGACGCGCTGCTGATGCCGGTCGTCTTCACGCTGCTGTTCGTGTACGTCTTCGGCGGCTCGATCGGGCAGGCGCTCGGCGGCGGTCAGGACGGATACGTCCAGTACGTCATCCCGGGCATGATCGCGATGATGAGCATGACGCTCTCGCAGGGTGTCGGCACCGGGTTCAGCCAGGACTTCAACTCCGGTGTGATGGACCGGTTCCGGTCGCTGCCGATCGGGCGCGGCTCGGTGCTGTTCGCGAAGATCTCGGTGGAACTGGTGCGGATGCTGTTCGCCACCGCCGTGCTGATGATCGTCGCCGTGCTGGTCGGGTTCCACATCAACCACTGGGCCGGACTGTTCGCCGCCGTGGGCCTGTCCGCGGTCTTCGCCTCCTCGATCATGTGGGTGTTCCTCACCCTGGGCGTGATCCTGAAGAACGCCCAGTCCGTGCAGGCCATGGGGTTCCTGGTGCTGTTCCCGCTGCAGTTCGGCTCGTCGATCTTCGCGCCGACGAAGTCGATGCCGGGCTGGCTGCAGGCCTTCACCGACTACAACCCGCTGTCCACGCTCGCCGACGCGGCGCGCGGACTGATGGTCGGCGGCCCGGTCGCCCACGACCTGTGGATCACGCTGGCCTGGTCGGTGGGGATCACGGCGGTGGCGGCACCGTACGCGATCTACAAGTTCCGGACGAAGAGCTGACGTCCACCGGGAAGTCCCCACGGAAGACGACGTCAGAGCAGGGCGGTGGCCTCCGCGCGGGAGAGGCCACCGCCCTCGGCGTACGCCGACTCGTAGGCAGGGTCGTCGGCGAGGGCGGCGCGGACCCGGACCTCCGACCGGTCGCGTGACGTGCGCTCCAGGCCGACCTGGAGGTGGCCGGGCGGCAGCAGGGCGTCGGCGGCGCCCAGGCAGCGGGCGGCGTCCAGGGCCCGTGCGCCCCCGTCGAGGCCGGCCAGGGCGACCGCCGCAACGGTCAGGCACAGGGAGGTCAGGTGCGGGGTGATGGCCTCGCTCAGCGGGTCGGCTGCGAGCCGCACCGCGTCCCGCAGCTTGGCCAGCGCCTCCGCGTGCAGGTCGTCGAGGGCGTCCACCCAGGCCTCCTGGGTGAGGATCAGGGCGTCGAAGACGACGAAGTGGGAGATCTTGAACTCGGAGCGCAGCAACCGGAGTTGCTCGCGGGCCTCGGCGATGCTGCCGCTCAGCAGGAGCCAGGTGGTGAGGAAGAGCCGGGCCGCGGGCATCGACTCGTTGTTCACGCCCTCGTTGTCGGCGATGACCTGGCGCAGCAGCCGTTCCCCGCGCTCGGTCTGGCCCGACTCGATCAGCACGCTGCCGAGGCGGGCGTGCAGCACGGCAGCCTGGGCGCGGGCGCCGAGCCGGCCGACCCGCTCGATGGCGGCCTCGTAGTCGGCGGCCGCCGCCAGGTACTCGCCTCGGCGCTCCCGGGCCTCGGCACGCCCGGAGAAGGCCTCGGCGGTGCCCCAGTCGTCCCCGAGGCGCCGGAAGATCCCCAGCGCCTCGTCGGCGTCCCGGGTGGCGTCGCCCGCCCAGGCGGCGCGGTTGGCGAGCAGGTTGGCGCGCATGGCGAGGCTCCCGGCCAGCTCCCACTCGTAGCCCGGTGTCTCGCGGCAGGTGCGGACGGCGGCGTCGAGGATCTCGCGCAGCCGGTCCATGCCGCCGGTCAGCATCACGGCGAAGAACCAGAACATGCCCGGCGCCCGGCAGGTCTGCGGCATGCCGGGCTCGTAGACCTCGGTGACGGCGCGCAGCTTCGCCTGGGCCTCGGGCGTCTGCCAGACCTCCAGCTCGGTGTCCATGCAGGCCAGATGGGCCAGGTGCAGGCCGCGCCGGGCCTCGGCGAGGACCTCCCCGGTGTACGGCGGCGGGGTGTCGGTGCAGCGCTGCCACACCGGTTCGGCCCGGCGCAGCGGCGCGGCGAACGGGTCGGGGCCGAAGGCTATGACCTCGGCGCACCAGGTGCGGGTCTCGATCCGCTGGTCGTGCATCTGCCAGTACCAGAACAGCGAGTGGAGCAGGCAGAGCGCCTCGTGCTCGTCCCGCAGGGCGACGGCGTGCCGCAGCGCGGTGCGCAGGTTCTCGTACTCCAGCTGGAGCCGCGCGATGGCGGCCCGCTGGCCGGCGCCGCGCAGCAACGGTTCGTTGGTGCGGGCGAGTTCGCGGTAGTACGTCAGGTGGGCGCGCTCGGCGGCGGTGCGCTCGCCGCTCTCGTCCAGGCGCTCGGCGGCGTACTCGGCGACGGTCTCCAGGAGCCGGTAGCGCATCCCGCCGCCCTCGGCCTCGCCCGAAGGGGCCGCCACGACCAGGGACTTGTCGACCAGGGTGCCGAGCGCGTCGAGGGCGGCGGGGCCGCAGACGGCCTCGGCGGCGGCCAGGTCGCAGCCGCCCGCGAAGAGGGAGAGGCGGCCGAGGACGTCGCGCTCGCCGGCGTCGAGCAGGTCCCAGGACCAGTCGACGACCGCGCGCAGGGTCTGCTGGCGGGGCAGCACGGTGCGGCTGCCGGAGGTGAGGAGCCGGAAGCGGTCGTCCAGCCGGTCGGCTATCTGGCGCGGGGTCAGCATCCGCAGGCGGGCGGCGGCCAGTTCGATGGCGAGGGGCAGTCCGTCCAGGCGGCGGCAGATCTCGGCGCAGGCCGCCGCGGTCTCGTCGTCGGCGTCGACCGTGAAGCCGGGGCGGGCCGCGGCGCCCCGCTCGGCGAGCAGCCGCAGCGCCACCGGCTCGGGCAGCGGCTCCACCGGACGCAGCAACTCCCCCGGCACGCCGAGGGGTTCGCGGCTGGTGGCCAGGATCGTCAGGTCCGGGCAGCGCTCCAGGAGCCGGGCCGCCAGGTCGGCCGCCGCGTCGACGACGTGCTCGCAGTTGTCGAGGACGAGCACCATCCGGCGCCGGGCGCAGTGGTCGACGAGCCGCTCGACCGGGTCGTCGTGCCGGTCGGTGGCGGCCCGCATGGTCTCGGCGCCGCCGCCGTACAGCACGGCCTGGCGGGCGCCGAGCGCGCTGAGCACGGCCTCGGGAACGTCGGCCGGGTCGTCGACGGGGGCCAGCTCGGCCAGCCAGACGCCGTCCGGGGCGTGTTTCAGGGTCTCGGCGGCCTCCTGCGAGAGCCGGGTCTTGCCGGCCCCGCCGGGCCCGAGCAGGGTGACGAGCCGGGCGGCGGCGAGGTCGCCCCGGATGGCCTCGATGTCGGCCTCGCGCCCGACGAAGGAGGTGAGCCGGGCACGCAGGTTGCCGGGCCGGGCCGGCGCCTGAGCCATGGGTGCCGGGTCCAGGAACTCGGCGTGCAGGGCGCGCAGTTCGGGCCCGGGGTCGGAGCCGAGGCGGTCGGCGAGGAGGTGGCGTACGGCGTCGTAGGCGGCCAGCGCCTCGGCGGTGCGGCCGGTGCTGTGCAGGGCGCGCAGGCGCAGCGCCTGGAGGGGTTCGTCGAGGGGGTGCGCGTCGCACAGGGCGGTCAGCTCGGGCAGCGACTGCTCGGCCTGGCCGAGGGCGAGGGCGGCGGTGTGGCGGGCGCGCAGGGCGTCCAGGCGGCGGACGTCGACGCGGGCCGCCTCGGCGGTGCGGTCGGGCAGGTCGGCCAGGGCCGGGCCGTGCCACAGGGCGAGGGCGTCGTCGAGGACGGCGGCCGCCTTGGCGGGGTCGCCGTCGGCGAGGGCGCGCAGCCCTTCGCCGGTGAGCCGCTCGAAGCGGTGCAGGTCGATGTCGTCGGGGGCGGCGGCCAGCCGGTAGCCGCCGTCGGTGGAGTCGATCGCGTCCGCGCCGAGCGCCCGCCGCAGCCGGCCGACCAGCGCCTGGAGCGCGCCGCCTGCGTCGGCCGGCGGCTCGTCGCCCCACACCTCGTCGACGAGCAGCCCGGCGGGCACCGCGCGGCCGGGCCGCAGCGCCAGCACGGTCAGCAGGGCACGCAGCCGTGCCCCGCCCACGGGGACGGCCGTGCCGTCGGGGCGGAGTGCCTGGGTGGTGCCGAGGATCGCGTAGCGCACGGGGTCCATTGTCCCTGGGGACGCCCGGACGCCGCCTGTGGGTTTCAGATGCGCATGAACTGCGAGGAGTCGAGGGTGAGGGTCCGGTCGGCGACGGGGATGGCGATCTCCTTGCCGAAGGGGCCGGACTGCGTGCACTGATAGGTGCCGTCTTCCGGCTGGGTCAGGAGCGTCCAGGTCGCGGAGAGCACGTCGACGATGAGGTACGCCGGGATACCGCGCAGGGCGTAGTGATCCGGCTTGGTGTTGTAGTCGCGGTTCTTGCTCTCCGGCGAGACGATCTCCACGACAAACGGCAGCGAGCCTTCGTCGAACTCGCTGCTGCCGGCGTTCCACTGTCCGTCGGGTACCGCGGAAGCATCGGGTTCGGGCTTGTATCCCTCGCGAGCGGGCAGAACCTTGAACTCGCCGATCGGCATCCACCCGGGCAGCCCGGAATCGATCTGGCTGAAGATGCGCATCTGAGTCGTCACATGTGCCTGCGTGACAGGTACCACGGTGAGTCCGTTCCTCGTCAGGCGGAGCCGCATCCGCCTGGGCAACTCAATGGCCTCGAACGCATCCGCCACCCAATTGTCGGTAATACTCACGGCACCTCCCGGTCCAGTCGATTCCAGAGTAACGAGTAGCAGGAACCCGTGGGCCTCCGCATGACGTTCTTCCTACGTCACCTGTACGGTCTACCCCGCACGCCACCTCCACCGACGCGCCCCGGGAGCCCCCCGCCATGACCGCCACCACCACCCGCCCCAGTGACCGGCGGATCTCTCCCGTGTTCGTCGGGATCCTCGCCGTCACCGCGGTCACCGGGTGGGCCACCTGGTCCGGGTTCGCCGAGCAGCCCGGGGTCGCCGTGTTCCTGTTCGTGACGGCGGCCTGGATCGTCTCGCTCTGCCTGCACGAGTACGCGCACGCGCGCACCGCCCTGCACGGCGGCGACATCACGGTGGGCGCGAAGGGCTACCTGACCCTGAACCCCCTGAAGTACACGCACGCCCTGCTGAGCATCGTGCTCCCGGTGCTGTTCGTGATCATGGGCGGGATCGGTCTGCCGGGCGGCGCGGTCTTCATCGAGCGCAGCCGGATCCGGGGCCGCTGGCGGCACAGCCTCATCTCCGCCGCCGGTCCGCTGACGAACGTCCTGTTCGCGGCCGTCTGCACCGCCCCCTTCTGGCTGGACGCCCTGGACGGCGTCCCGCGCGACTTCCGTTTCGCCCTCGCCTTCCTCGCCCTGCTCCAGGTCACGGCGGCGATCCTGAACTTCCTGCCGGTGCCGGGCCTGGACGGCTACGGCGTGATCGAGCCCTGGCTGTCGTACGGCATCAAGCGGCAGGTGGAGCCGTTCGCCCCGTTCGGCCTGCTCTTCGTGTTCGCGCTGCTGTGGGTGCCGTCGATCAACACCGCGTTCTTCGACGTGATCGACGCGCTGCTGCGCCACCTGGGCGTCGGAGACCTCGACCAGTACTGCGGTCAGCAGCTCTACCGGTTCTGGCAGGGGACGGACGAGTTCTGCTCGGCCGCCGGCTGACTCTCACGCGGACATCGGGAACTCCTCGCCCAGCTCCCGGAACACCGCCGTGTTCAGGGCGAACGCCCGCCTGCACTCGGCGACGACGCGCTGCTTCTCCAGGTCGTCGGTGTCCACCGCGTCCAGCAGCTCGCGGTAACCCCGCTTGAAGGCGGCCGGGTTGGCGATGTCCTCGAAGACGTAGAACCGGACGCCGTCCCCCTTGCGCTCGAAACCCCAGGTCCGCTCGGCCCTGTCGCGGATGATCTGGCCGCCGGAGAGGTCGCCGAGGTAGCGGGTGTAGTGGTGGGCGACGTAGCCGGCGGGCCAGCGCTCGGCGCACTCCCGCACCCGCGCCGCGTACTCCTCCGTCGCCGGCAGCGCCGTGAGCCCGGTCCGCCATCCGGCCCCGCGCAGGTGCGCCAGGTCCCGCTCCAGCGCGGCCAGCCGGAACAGCTCGGGCCGCACGAACGGCCCGGCCACCGGGTCCGACGCCAGCCGCCCGGCCGCGCCCTCCAGCGCGTCGTACACGAACCACAGCTGCTCGGTGTAGCGGGCGTACGCCTCCACGCCGAGCCGGCCGCCCAGCAGGTCGCTCATGAACGTCGAGGTCTCCGCCTCCACGTGCCGCTCGTGGGACGCGGTGCGGATGAGTGTCGAGAAGGAGTCCATGGGCAACATCCTCTAAGGTAAGGCTTACCTAAGTCAATGCTCTTGCCGACGCTTCGTCGGTAAGGTTACCGACACCCTGTCGGTAAAAGCGTACCGGAAAAAGGCCCGCCCTCCGAGGGGAAGGCGGGCCCGACGTCGGTGGGCTACGGCAGGGTCAGGATCTCCGCGCCGGTGTCCGTCACCACCAGCGTGTGCTCGAACTGCGCGGTGCGCCTGCGGTCCTTGGTGACGACGGTCCAGCCGTCGTCCCACATGTCGTACTCGTACGTCCCGAGCGTCAGCATCGGCTCGATCGTGAAGGTCATCCCCGGGTGCATCACCGTCGTCGCGTGCGGGCTGTCGTAGTGCGGGATGATCAGCCCGGAGTGGAACGACGAGCTGATGCCGTGGCCGGTGAAGTCACGGACCACGCCGTAGCCGAAGCGCTTGGCGTACGACTCGATGACCCGGCCGATGATGTTGATCTGCCTACCGGGCCGGACCGCCTTGATCGCCCGGTTCAGGGACTCCCGGGTCCGCTCCACCAGCAGCCGGCTCTCCTCGTCGACGTCCCCGACCAGGTAGGTGGCGTTGTTGTCGCCGTGCACCCCGCCGATGTACGCGGTCACGTCCAGGTTGACGATGTCACCGTCCTGGAGCACCGTCGAGTCCGGAATGCCGTGGCAGATGACCTCGTTGACGCTGGTGCACAGGGACTTGGGGAAGCCGCGGTAGCCGAGCGTGGACGGGTAGGCGCCGTGGTCGCACATGTACGCGTGCGCCACCCTGTCGAGTTCGTCCGTCGTCACACCCGGCGCGATGATCTTCGCGGCCTCCTCCATCGCCTGCGCGGCGATGCGACCGGCGATCCGCATCGCCTCGATGGTCTCCGGGGTCTGCACCTCGGGCCCGGTGTACGGGGTCGGCGCGGGTTTGCCGACGTACTCGGGGCGGCGGATGTTTCCGGGTACCGAACGGGTGGGAGAGAGCTCCCCTGGTACGAGCAGCGACTGGCCAGACATGCCAGCGAGTCTAACCAGCGGGCATGGGGGAACATGTGGATGGCGAAAGGAGCCGGTCATGGCCCTGTTCAAGAAGCGGACCGTTGCGAAGCCGGGCGAGTGGTACTACTGCCTGCAGCATCAGAAGGTCGAGGAGGGGCCCGAGTGTCCCGCCAAGGACCGGTTCGGGCCTTACGCCACCCGTGGGGAGGCCGAGCACGCGATGGAGATCGCGCGGGAGCGCAACCTCCAGTGGGAGAACGATCCGCGGTGGCACGACGCGCCCGCCGGGGACCCTTCGGACGAGGGCTGATCAGGAGGGCTGGGTGGGACCGGCCGCGGCTTCGGTCGCGGCCTCGGCGGTGCGTCGGGCGCGCAGGCGTACGGCGTGCTCGTTGGTCTGTTCGTCGTACGACATCAGGGCGGGCAGGCACAGGGCCAGCAGGCCGACCGCGCCGGTGCAGAGCAGGCCGCCCGCGCCGACGGACGCCCGTACACCCAGCCATCCGGCCATGCCGCCGGAGCGGACCTGGCCGAGGGTGGGGCCCACGGAGTACGACAGCAGTTCGATCCCGGCGAGGCGGCCGCGCAGCTCGTCGGGGATCGTCTGGTTCCACATCGCGGCCCGGAAAATCCCGCTGACCATGTCGCAGCCGCCGGCGACGGCGAGGAGAAGCAGGACCAGCCATACGTTCGTCACGGCGCCGGCGGCGGCGATCGCGAGGCCCCACAGCGCGGCCGACAGCACCACCATCCGCCCGTGCCGGCGCACCCGTGAGGTCCAGCCGCTGACCAGGCTCACGAGGAGCGAACCGGCCGGGATGCTCGCGTACATCAGGCCGAGCGACCAGTCCGCGTCCAACTCGTCGGCGAGGAAGGGCAGCACGGCGAGCGGCATCGCCAGGAACATCGCCGCGAGGTCGACCGCGTAGGTGCCGAGGAGTTCCTTGCGGCTCCAGGCGTAGCGGGCGCCCTCGGCGACGGAGCGGAGGGAGGGCCTGGCGGCCTCGTGGGAGGCGGGCGACGGGGCGATGGGGAGGATGAGCACGACCGAGACGAGGAACGTGACGAGGTCCGCGCCGTACGCCCAGCCGAGGCCCGCGTACGCCACGACCAGGCCGGCGACGGCGGGGCCCGCGACGCCGCCGACCGTCCAGCGGAAGGAGTTGAGGGCCGCCGCGGCCGGGAGGTCGTCGTGGGCGACGATCCTCGGCAGCAGGGAGTCGAGGGCGGGGCGCTGGACCGAGACGAGGGCGGAGGACAGGGCCGCGACCGCGTACAGCGGCCATACCGCCGGGTGCGGCAGCAGGGCGTTGACCAGCAGGCCGGCACTGAGCAGGCCCTGAGCGGCCTCGGTCCGGACGATGAGGGCGCGCTTGTCGAGGGCGTCGGCGAGGGCGCCGCCGTAGAGGCCGAAGAGGATGAGCGGGAGCAGTTCGACAGCGCCGATGGCGCCTACGGCGGCCGCGGAACCGGTGAGGTCCTTGATCTGCACCGGGAGCGCGACGAACGTCAGGAAGCTCCCGAAGTTGCTGATCAGACCGGAGACCCACAGCCGCCGGAAGTCGACGGAGGCCTTCCAGGGGGCTAGGTCGGGGAGGAGGCTCACGGTGGGCCATGCTGAACGCTGCGCTCGGCGGCAGCAAACACTTTTCGCCCGGGTGCGGCCCGGTGGGGGCTGGTCGCGCAGTTCCCCGCGCCCCTGAAGGGGCGCTTCACCAACGCGCCCTGAAGGGGCGCGGGGAACTGCGCGAGCAACCACTACGCGCCCGCAGCCGAGGTCTCACCACGGGGTCGGGGGCGGAGCCGTCACCGTCTCCGCCAGGCGGGCCAGACGGTCCCTGAAGCGGCGGCGCCCCCGTGGGGAGGGGCCGTTCTCGCCGGCTGCCGCGCTGACGAGGTGCTGGACCGTGTCCAGGTCCAGTTCCGCGGCCTCGGGGACGGCGAGGGTCTCGTGGGCCATGGCGGTCAGCGCGTCGTCGGTGGTGGTGGAGAGGGTCAGGACCGTCACGCCGGCGCGGCGGGCCGTGTGGACCCGCTCCAGCAGGGGCTCGGCGTCACCCGGCGCCACCACGAGCAGGGTCTCGCCCCGGCGGGCCGCCTCGACGCGGCCGGGGCCCACCGCGAGGTGCGCCGGGTCGGTGGGACGGGCGTCGTACCGTACGAGGGTCGGCGCCAGTTCCGGCGTACCGGACCACGCCGCCTCGTCGACGAGGTGCGCGGCGAGATGCCACGGCTCGTACTCCGGGGTGCCGAGCAGGAGCAGTCCGCCGCCGTGGGTCACCACCGAGCCCCGCAGCGCGCCCGCGAATCTCCGTGTCGCGGTCAACCACTCTGTCCCGGCGAGCACTTCACGCAACAACGCGACCCGTACGGCGTCCATGCCTCCGCATACTGCCGCAATCGGACACTCGTGACGCGGAGTTCACCGCGAGTTCGCCCGACCCGGGGAGAAGGCGGCCCATGAGCGACGCAGAAGCAAGCATTCCCTTTCGCGCGGGCACGGAGGGCTACGCCAGTTTCCGGATCCCGGCGGTGGTGGTCTCCCGGGCGGGCACCGTGCTCGCCTTCTGCGAGGGGAGAGTCGACTCCGCCGCCGACCACGGGCACATCGACGTGGTGCTGAAGAGGTCCGCGGACGGCGGGCGTACCTGGGGACCGCTCCAGGTCGCCGCGAGCAACGGGACCGACCTCGCCGGGAACCCGGCGCCCGTCGTGCTCGACACCGGCCGCGTCCTGCTCGTGCACGTCCGCAGCGCCGCCTCCGCCACCGAGGACGCCATCCTGCGCGGGCAGGTGTCCGACGCCGACGGGCGGCGGGTGTGGGTGCAGCACAGTGACGACGACGGGGTGACCTGGTCCGCCCCGGTCGAGATCACCAAGTCCGTGAAGAAGGCCGGGTGGCGGTGGTACGCCACCACGCCCGGGCACGCCGTCCAGTTGCGTTCGGGACGGGTCGTCGTGGCCGCCAACCACACCCTGCCGCCGACCGGTACGGACAACGGCACCGAGGGCAGGTACAACAGCGGGCACTGCCTGCTCAGCGACGACCACGGGGCGACCTGGTACCTCGGCTACCTCGACGAGAACACCGACGGGTACATCAACGTCAACGAGACCACCGCCGCCGAACTGCCCGACGGGCGCGTCTACTTCAACACGCGCAACGATTCCCCGGCGCCGGGGAACAGGGCCGACGCACACTCGGCGGACGGCGGGCGCACCCTCGTGAAGCCCTTCCGGCCGCAGGCCGGGCTCAGCGCGCCCGTCTGCCAGGCCAGCGTGCTCCAACTCCGCGATCCCGACGTGCTGCTGTACTCCGGGCCGGGCGATCCGGCGGCCCGCGCCCTGATGACGATCCGCGCCTCCACGGACGGCGGCACCACCTGGCGGGCCGCGTACACGGTCGACGGGCTGCCCGCCGCCTACTCCGACCTGACCCGGATCGACGCGGCCACCGTCGGACTGCTGTACGAGACCGGCGACTTCAGCGCGTACACGACGATCACGTTCCGCCGGGTGCCCGTGAACCGCCTCACCTGACCGGGTGCGGCCGTCGGCCCGGACGTAGAGTCGGCCCATGACCTCTACCGACAGTGCACAGCAGCCGGCGGCCGAGAAGGCCCCCGCCAAGGATCCCTGGGACCTGCCCGACGTCTCCGGTCTGGTCGTGGGGGTGCTCGGCGGCACCGGCCCGCAGGGCAAGGGCCTCGCCTACCGGCTGGCCCGCGCCGGCCAGAAGGTGATCATCGGCTCGCGGGCCGCCGAGCGTGCGCAGGCCGCCGCCGACGAGCTCGGGCACGGTGTCGAGGGCGCCGACAACGCCGAGTGCGCGCGCCGCAGCGACCTCGTGATCGTCGCCGTTCCGTGGGACGGGCACGGCAAGACGCTGGAGTCACTGCGCGAGGAACTGGCCGGCAAGATCGTCGTGGACTGCGTCAACCCGCTCGGCTTCGACAAGAAGGGCGCCTACGCGCTCAAGCCGGAGGAGGGCAGCGCGGCGGAGCAGGCCGCGGCGCTGCTGCCGGAATCGCGGGTCACGGCCGCCTTCCATCACCTCTCGGCCGTGCTGCTCCAGGACCCGGAGATCGAGGAGATCGACACCGACGTGATGGTGCTCGGCGAGGTACGGGCCGATGTCGAGACCGTGCAGGCGCTGGCCGGGCGGATCCCCGGGATGCGCGGGGTCTTCGCGGGCCGGCTGCGCAACGCCCACCAGGTGGAGTCCCTGGTCGCGAACCTGATCTCGGTCAACCGCCGCTACAAGGCACACGCCGGGCTCCGCGTCACGGACGTCTGAGCGGATGGGGGACACTGGTGGATGCCAGCAGTGTCCCCCTCGTCATGAGAAAGCGACCCCTATGCCCCGCCTCGCCCTGTACGCCCTGGCCGTCTGCGTCCTCTCGGTCGTCGCCGCCGTCGTCTCCTTCGTCCAGGGCAGCTGGCTGATCGGCGTGGTCTGGGTGCTGCTGACGGGTCTGTCGTCCAACATGACCTGGTACTACCTGCGGCGCGGGCGCGCGGACAAGTCGGTCACCGGCTGATTCCCGGCTGCTTCTCCGGGCCCTCCAGGAAGACCCGCCCGCCGATCTCCACCCAGCCGTACGGCTGCGGCGCGGTCAGGATCTGCGAACCCCGGCCCTGGGTGATGTTCAGGGCCCGGCCCAGCTGCGCGGTGAGCAGGAGGGCGGCCGCCCCGGTCGCCTCGTCCTCGTCGATGCCGTCGTTCCGGCCGGGGAAGGCGCGGGCGCGGACCCGTCCGGCCGACTCGTCCTCCCAGGCCCAGGCGTAGACCCACTCCCCCGGCGGCGGCACCGGCAGGGCGTCGACCTCGGCGGCCTTGGCGTACTGGCGCAGGGTGCGCGGCGGGGCCCACTCCGGGAGCGCCTCGATCCAGCTGAACTCCCCGTCCAGCCGGGCGCCGACCACACCGGCCGGGGTGACGAGTTCGGGCACGTCCAGCAGCCAGGCCGTGCCGACGCAGGGGTGCCCGGCGAACGGCAGGCGCAGGGTGGGGGTGTAGATGTCGACGACCCCGCGCTCGGGGTCGTCCACGAACACGGTCTCGCTGAACCCGAGCTTCGCCGCGAGCGCCTGCCGGTCCTCCCGGTCGGGCAGCACGGAGCCGTCCCGAACGACCCCCAGTTCGTTGCCGTATCCGCCGTTCGCCGCGCAGAAGACACGCAGCACGTCGTAATCAGTCACAGCGGCATTGAAGCATTCACCGGACCCTTGACCATCCCTTTACTGTTTCTTGGCGTCTGCTTTGAGCCATCGACATCAAGCCGTGTCTGTGATCTTTCTGTGTCGGGTCAATCACCACCGCCCGGGTATGAGTGAGGTAAGCCTCAGGTAAGTTAGGCCAGCCTCACCACACCATCCCGCTTGGAGCCTGCATGCGTGCCGTCCGACTCACCGTCACCGCCGCCGCCACCGTGGCCGCCTTGACCGCTCTCTCGGCCTGCACGGCGAAGAGCGACGCCAAGGGCGACGACGCGATCCAGGTCACCGCCGCCGACTCCAAGTGCGAGACGTCGACGAAGTCGGTTCCGGCGGGGCACGTCACGCTCGCCATCGAGAACACGGGGTCCAAGGCCACCGAGGTCGAGATCCTCTTCCCCGACGACCGGATCGTCTCCGAGAAGGAGAACATCGGCCCGGGGACCAAGTACACGCTGACCGCCGAGGTGAAGGCGGGATCGTACGAGATAGCCTGCCGGCCCGGGATGAAGGGGCACGGCGTCCGGCAGAAGCTGACCGTCACCGGCGGCACGGTCGCCAAGCGCGACCCGAAGCTGGACGCGGCCGTCGCCGCCTACCGCGAGTACGCGCAGGAGCAGGCCGACGCGACGATCCCGAAGGTGCAGGCGTTCGCCGACGCCATCGCGGCCGGCGACCTGGAAGCCGCCAAGAAGGCCTACGCCCCCTCCCGCGTCGGCTGGGAGCGCACCGAGCCGATCGCCGAGTCGTTCGGGGACATCGACCCCAAGACCGACACCCGCGCCGACGGCCTGGAGAAGGGCCAGAAGTGGACCGGCTGGCACGCGCTGGAGAAGGCGCTGTGGCAGGACAAGAAGACCGGCGCCGAGCAGAAGACCCTCGCGGCCGAGCTGGTCACGGACCTGAAGGACTGGCAGAAGCGGGTCGGCAAGGCCGAGATCACCCCGACCTCCATGGCCAACGGCGCCAAGGAGCTCCTCGACGAGGTCGCCACCGGCAAGGTCACCGGCGAGGAGGACCGCTACTCGCACACCGACCTGAGCGACTTCAAGGCCAACGTCGAAGGCGCGCAGAAGGCGTACGAGCTGCTCAAGCCGGTCGCGCAGAAGAACGACGCGCCGCTCGCCACCGAACTCGACAAGCAGTTCGCCGCGCTGGACGCGCTGCTCGGCAAGTACCGCACGGACAAGACCTCCGACGGCTACGTCTCGTACGACACGGTCACCGAGCCGCAGCGCAAGGAGCTGTCCGACGCGGTCAACGCCCTCGCGGAGCCGCTGTCCAAGCTCGCCGCGGCCGTGGTCAAGTAAGGGGCCGGGCATGAGTGACAAGACCAATCCGACGCGTCGCGCGCTCATCGGCTGGGGCGGGGCCGGGCTCGCGCTCGGCGCCGCCGTGGCCGGGGGCGCGGTGGCCGCGGCCGAGTCCGGCGGCGACGACAGCACCGACGCCACCACCACCGCCGTCCCGTTCCACGGCGCCAACCAGGCCGGTATCGCCACCCCCGTCCAGGACCGGCTGCACTTCGCCGCGTTCGACGTGAAGACCGACGACCGGGCCGAGTTCGTGCAGCTGCTGAAGGACTGGACGGCCGCGGCCCGGCGGATGACCGCGGGCAAGGCCGTCGGCGAGGGCGCGTACGGCGGACTCGCCGAGGCACCCCCGGACGACACCGGCGAGGCCCTCGGGCTCCAGCCGTCCCGGCTGACGCTGACGATCGGCTTCGGGCCGTCCTTCTTCGAGCGGTTCGGCCTGAACCGCCGACGGCCCGCCGCGCTCGTCGATCTGCCGAAGTTCCCCGGGGACAACCTCGACGCGTCCCGTACCGGGGGCGATCTCTGCATCCAGGCCTGTGCCGACGATCCGCAGGTCGCCGTGCACGCCATCCGCAACCTCGCCCGGATCGGCTTCGGCAAGGTCGCCGTCCGCTGGTCCCAGCTCGGCTTCGGGAAGACCTCGTCCACCACCCCGGACGCCCAGACCCCCCGCAACCTCATGGGGTTCAAGGACGGCACCCGCAACATCGCGGGGACCGAGACCGACCGGCTGAAGAAGTTCGTGTGGGTGGCAGAAGGGGACGGGACCGACTGGATGACCGGAGGGTCGTACCTCGTCGCCCGGCGGATCCGCATGAACATCGAGACCTGGGACCGGACCTCGCTCCAGGAACAGGAGGACGTCTTCGGGCGCGACAAGGGCGAGGGCGCCCCGGTCGGCAAGGCGAAGGAGCACGACGAGCCGTTCCTGAAGGCCATGAAGCCCGACGCCCATGTGCGGCTCGCGCACCCGGACTCCAACGGCGGGATCACCATCCTGCGCCGGGGCTACTCCTTCACCGACGGGACGGACGGGCTCGGACGGCTCGACGCCGGGCTGTTCTTCCTGGCCTACATGCGTGACGTCGGCAAGGGGTTCATCCCGCTCCAGCGCAAGCTGTCGGCGTCCGACGCGCTCAACGAGTACATCCAGCACGTGGGTTCGGCGGTCTTCGCGGTCCCGCCCGGCGTCCGGGACAAGGACGACTGGTGGGGCCGGACGCTGTTCTCCGAATCCGCCAGGACCGCCGATTCCGCCGAGTCCGCCGAGTCCGCCGAGGGGGCGTGAGCCGTGTTCTCCAACTACCTGATCGGACTGCGGGAAGGGCTCGAGGCCTCGCTCGTCGTCTGCATCCTCATCGCCTACCTGGTCAAGACCGGGCGCACGGACGCCCTGAAGCCGATCTGGACCGGCATCGCGGTGGCGGTGCTGATCGCCATGGGCTTCGGGTGCGCGCTCGAATTCGGCTCCCAGGAGCTGACGTTCCAGGCGCAGGAGGCGCTCGGCGGGTCCCTGTCCGTCATCGCGGTGGGCCTGGTGACCTGGATGGTGTTCTGGATGCGGCGCACCGCCCGGCACCTCAAGAAGGAACTGCACGGCAAGCTGGACGCGGCCCTCGCGATGGGTACGGGTGCGCTGGTCGCCACCGCCTTCCTCGCCGTCGGCCGGGAGGGCCTCGAGACCGCGCTGTTCGTGTGGGCGTCCGTGCACGCGGCGAGCGACGGCACCCCGCGCCCGCTGGTCGGCGTGGCGCTCGGCCTGGCCACCGCGGTCTTCCTGGGCTGGCTGTTCTACCGGGGCGCGCTGCGCATCAACCTCGCCAGGTTCTTCACCTGGACCGGCGGCATGCTGGTGGTGGTCGCGGCGGGCGTGCTGGCGTACGGCTTCCACGACCTCCAGGAGGCCGACTGGATCCCGGGCCTGACCGACCAGGCCTTCGACATCAGCGGCACCATCCCGCCGGACAGCTGGTACGGGACGCTGCTGAAGGGCGTGTTCAACTTCCAGCCCGACCCGACCGTGCTCCAGGTCACGGTGTGGCTGCTCTACCTGGTCCCGACACTCGTACTCTTCTTCGCCCCGGTAGGGTTCGGCTCCGGGAAGGGGAAGGTGAAGGCACCTGATGACGCACCTGACGACCAGGGGTCGCGGCCCTCGACGGCTCCGCAGGCTCCGCAGGCGTGATCGGAACGCGCTCATAGCGGTCGCGCTGACCGCCATGTCGCTGACGGCGAGCGGTTGCGTGGTGGTGCACGGGGAGCGCGAGGTGCTTCCCAGCACCACCCGCGCCGAGGCCGCCAAGGCGCTCCGGCAGTTCACGGACGCCTACAACAAGGCCGACAAGGCCTACGACGGCTCCCTGGACGCGGACTACACGACCGGCGCCCTCGCCGACATCGACTCCGCGCGCCTGAAGGCCGGCCACGTCAACAGCCCGGCCGGCAACTCCGCCCACTCGGCGCTGGAGTTCGACGACGTCACGTACACCATCCCGAAGAAGGCCGGCTGGCCCCGCTGGTTCGTCGCCGACGCGCACGGCAACAAGGGCGGCGACGAGCGCTGGCTGCTGGTCTTCACCCGCAACAGCCTCTCCCAGCCGTTCCAGGTGGCGTACCTGACGCTGGTCGCGCCGGACGACGTACCGAAGTTCACCACCGACAAGGACGGCTGGGCCGAGGACGTACCGGCGAACAGCGACCGACTCGCCGTCGCCCCGGGCGACCTGAGCCGGGACTACGCCACGTACCTGAAGAGCGGCGGCACCGTGTTCGCGGACGGCGTGCACACCAGCGGCTGGCGCGCCGACCGCAAGAAGTCCACCAAGCCGGGCCTGGCCACGCAGTACATCGACGAGCCGCTCACCGCCGGCGACTACGCACCGCTCGCGCTGCGCACCACCGACGGCGGGGCGGTGGTGTTCTTCACCACCCGCTACTACGCCAAGGAGACGGCGGCCGCGGGTGCCTCCGTGCCGACGCCGAACCTCAGCGTCAAAGCCCTCACCAAGGGCGAGATCAAGCAGTCGCTGACGATGCAGTTCGTCTCCAACCAGGTCGCACTGGACCCGGCGGGCACCGGAAAGATCTCGATCCTGGGCCGCGTCCAGGGCCTGACCTCGGCAGAAGGTTCCTAGCAATAGCGCCCCGCCAGGGGCGCGGGGCTGTATCAATGTGCGGCTCCGCCGCGTGGGCGCGCCCAGCCCCCACGGCGCGGCAGCCGACCGACCACCCGGCGCTGCCCACGGCGCGCCTACCAGGCCGCACCCACCGGGTCGGCCTCCTCGCCCGCGTACCGGGCGCACGCGTCCGTGAGGATCTCCAGCAGGCTCAGCGGGTCGGGGAGCGCGTGCTCGGGTCCGCGTACCCAGTGCACCCGCCGGTCGCCGTCGCCGCCGGGCAGCCGGGCGGGCGGGACGAGGACGTAGGAGCCCCGGCAGTGCCAGCGCAGCCCCGGGTGCTCGTCCATGGTCTCGGGGCGGCAGTCCAGCTCGCAGGGCCACCACTCGTCCTCGTCCTCGGGGGTGCCGCGGGTGAGGGTGAAGAAGAGCAGCCGGCCGTCGTCGCTCTCGGCGACCGGGCCGACCTCGACGCCGTTCGCGAGCAGCCGTTCCAGCGCCTGCCGGCCGGCCTCCAGGGGCACGTCCAGGACGTCGTGGGTCATGCCGGTCGCGGTGATGAAGTTGGCCTGCGGCTGGTGCCGGGCCCAGCGCTCGATCTGGGCGCGGTCGGTGGTGGACTGCGTCTGCCACGCGAACGACACCGGGTGCCGGGCCGGGGTGGGACAGCCGACGCGGTCGCAGGAGCAGCCGTAGCCGGGGCCGGGGTGCGCGGCGGGGGCCAGCGGCAGGCCCGCTTCGGCTGCGGCGAGCAGGAGCGCCGCGCGGCCCGAGTCGTCGGCGGTGGCCGCCTGCTTCGGGCGGCGGCCGCGGAGCCACTGGGAGAGTCTGCCCTGTCGGCCGCTCGGGCCGCCGAACGTCGCGCTCATCTATCGCCTCGCCTCGCTGTGGTCCGGACAGGATGCCTTATGGTCCCGTCTGGGCGTGAAGCGGGGGGTACGAGAGCTGTGTCACCCGGCCGGCCACGCGTCGCCCCAGTCCGCGTCCCTGGCCGCCTTGTACAGGTCGCCGTGGCGCTTGGTGACCGTCGTGCGGCGCAGCTGCTCGTCGGTCCCGCACAGGTCGAGCAGGACCTGGCCCTTGCGGATCTGGGGGCGGCGGACCACCCGGGCCGGTGCCGGGGCGGCCGGGAAGCGGGTGGCGGCCACGTAGCTGAACTTCTCGTCCTCATAGGGCAGCGAGCCGCCCTTGACCTGGCGGTGCAGGGAGGAGCGGCTGACCCGGGCCGAGAAGTGGCACCAGTCCGTGCCGGGGACGATCGGGCAGGCGGCGCTGTGCGGGCAGGGGGCGGCGACGTGGAAGCCGGCGGCGATCAGGCGGTCGCGGGCCTCGATGATCCGGGCGTAGCCGGCGGGCGTGCCCGCCTCGACGATGACGACGGCCTGCGCGGCGGCCGCGGCGGCGTCGACGAGGGCGGCGCGGCCGGCCTCGTCGAGTTCGTTGAGGACGTACGAGACCGTGACCAGATCAGTGCTCTCGATGGTGAGCGCCGCTCCGATCCGGGAGCGCTGCCACCTCGCGTCCCGCAGCGCCGGGTTCGCCGCGGCGATCTCCCGGCCGAGGGCCAGCGCCGGCTCGGCCCAGTCGAGGACCGTCACGGGCCGCACGCCCTCCCAGGTGTCGGTCACCGCCCAGGTCGCCGCGCCCGTCCCGCCGCCGACGTCCACATGGCTTGCCGGCGCCCACTCCTGCGGTACCGCGTCGGCGAAGGCGGCCAGCGCGGACCGCACCGCCTCGAAGGTCGCCGGCATCCGGTACGCCGCGTACGCCACCACGTCCGCCCGGTCCCGCAGGATCGGCGCGTCGGTCGGGGTGGCCCCGCGGTAGGTGGCGATCAGCCGCTCGACGGCTGTGGCGGCCTGCTTCGGGGGCAGGCCGTCGAGCAGGTCGGAGAGCGTCGCGCGGAGCCGGTCGGCCGGTGGGACGGGAGGGGTGGGGTGGTTCACCCGGCGATTGTATGGACAGCCCTGGCGAGGCGGGTCGCCGCGGCTGCCCGGGGTGCGCTGTCGCCGGGGCGGCGCCGCGGATGCACGGTGTTGGCCAGCAGCACCAGGAACGTGTCCGTCGCCCGGTCCAGCACCAGGCTGGTCCCGGTGAACCCGGTGTGGCCCGCGGCGCCCTGTCCCGCCAGCTCGCCCATGAACCACGGCTGGTCCACCAGGAAGCCCAGGCCGGGCGGGGCCAGCAGCAGGTCCACGAAGTCGGGGCCGAGGATGCGCGCCGGGCCGTACGCCCCGCCCGCGAGCAGGGCCCGGCAGAAGATCGCCAGGTCGGGGGCGGTGGAGAAGAGGCCGGCGTGCCCGGCCACCCCGCCCAGCGCCCAGGCGTTCTCGTCGTGCACGACCCCCCGCAGCATCCCCCGGTCCGCCTTGGCCCACGGCCGCCGCTGGTCCTCGGTGGCCGCCGCCCCCGGGCAGGGGCCGAAGTCGGTGGCGGTCATGCCGAGCGGCCGGGTGATGCCGTCGCGGACCAGGACGTCGAGGGGGCGGCCGGTGATCCGCTCCAGGACCTGCTGGAGGAGGAGCAGGTTGAGGTCCGAGTAGCGGTAGGCGCCGGGGGCGCTGGTCGGGGCCTCCGCACGGAGCAGGTCGAGGCGGACCGTGTCGTCGGGGCAGTCGTGGAGCGGGAGTTCGGGACGCAGGCCGGAGGTGTGGGTGAGGAGCTGGCGGACGGTGATGCCGTGCGCGGCGGCCCCGTGGAAGTCGGGGAGGTAGGCGCCGACACGGGCGTCGATGCCGAGGGTGCCGCGCTCCAGCTGCTGCACGGCGGCGACCGCGGTGAACAGTTTGGTGAGGGAGGCGACGTCGAAGGGGGTGTCGACGGTCGCCGGGACCCGGGCGGCGGCCGGCAGCTCGACACCGGCGTCGGTCTCGGGGTCGTACGCGGACCAGCGCACGGCCCAGCCGGACGCCTCCTGCACGGCGATCACGGGTCCGCGTCCGGCGACCACGACGGCCCCGGCCGCCCAGGGCCGCTCACCGGTGGTGAGGTCGTGCACTTCGCGGACGAGGTGCCTGAGTTCCGCGGGGTCGAGACCGGCCCGTTCCGGTGTCTCGACGCGCAGTCTCGGTACGCTCAGCTCCCTGCTCCCTCCGTCCTCGCACGGGTGTTCCCACGTGCTGCCCAGGGACGGCACATTCCCATGAAGCAGGCCAGTGCCACCAGTGCCCCCGCCAGTTGGACGATCGCCATGGGCACGGCGGTTCTCTCCCCGGCGACCCCGACCAGCGGCGAGGCGACCGCGCCGACGAGGAACGAGGAGGTCCCGAGCAGCGCGGACGCGGAACCGGCGGCGTGCCGGGTGCGCAGCAGGGCGAGGGACTGGGCGTTCGGGAGGGTGAAGCCCATCGCGGACATCAGGACGAAGAGGGCGGCGGCGACCGGGGCGAGGCCGACCGGGCCGAGGACCCCGGCCGACATGAGGAGCAGCGCGGTCGCGGCGAGCACGGTCACGGCCAGGCCGACGCCCAGCACCTTGTCCAGGCTGACCCTGCCGACCAGCACCTTCCCGTTGACCTGCCCGGCGATCACCAGCCCGACCGAGTTGAGGCCGAAGAGCAGGGAGAAGGTCTGCGGGGAGGCGCCGTAGATCTCCTGGATGACGAACGGGGACGCGGATATGTAGGCGAACAGGGCCGCGAAGGCGAAGCCGCCCGCGAGCATGTAGCCGGTGAAGGGCAGGTCGGCGAGGAGGCTCCGCAGGGCGCGGACGGCGGCGGCCGCTCCCCCGGCGTGCCGGTCGGCCGGCGGCAGGGTCTCCGGCAGCCGCACCCACACCAGCGCGGCGAGCAGCGCCCCGACGGCCGTGAGGACGACGAAGACGCCCCGCCAGTCCGTCACCCGCAGGATCTGCCCGCCGATCAGCGGGGCGATGACCGGGGCGACCCCGGAGACCAGCATCAGGGTGGAGAAGAAGCGGGCCATGGCGACCCCGTCGTAGAGGTCGCGTACGACGGCCCGCGCGATGACGATGCCGGCCGCGCCCGCGAGGCCCTGGGCGAGACGGAAGGCGACCAGGGTCTCCACGTCCGGCGCGACGGCGCACAGGGCGGTGGCGACGACGTAGACGGCGAGGCCGGCCAGCAGCGGGCGGCGGCGCCCCCAGCGGTCGCTCATCGGGCCGACGACCAGCTGGCCGAGGGCCATGCCGGCGAGGCAGGCGGTGAGGGTGAGCTGCACGGTCGCGGCGGGGGCGCCGAGGGAGCGGGTGACCTCCGGCAGGGACGGGAGGTACATGTCCATCGCCAGCGGGGGCGTCGCGGTGAGCCCGCCGAGGACCAGGACGAGCAGGAGGCCGGCGCGGCGGCCGGCGGCGGTGGCGGGGCCGGGGCGGCCGGCCGGGTCGCGCGGCGCGGGTACGGCGGTGTCCTGGGCGTTCGCGGAGCCCTGGGCGTTCGCGGTGCCCTGGGCGTCCGGTGTCGGCGGCGCCGGCTGCTCGGGCATGTGTCCCCCGTCCTCGTAGGTCTCGCGGTCCGGTCGGCTGTTGCTGGATCCCGATGGCCCCCGCATATGCTCTCAGCTCGTACAGACTGCCGGGAAACACGTGAGCGAGAGTGGGCGGCCGGGATGGGTGAGCAGAGCGTGCGGTGGGGGATCCTGGCGACGGGCGGGATCGCGGCCGCGTTCGCGGCGGACCTGGTCGATCTGCCCGACGCGGAGATCGTGGCGGTGGCCTCGCGGTCACCGGAGGCGGCGGCGGGGTTCGCGGAGCGGTTCGGGATCGGGCGGGCGTACGGGGACTGGGAGTCGCTGGCCCGGGACGAGGACGTCGACATCGTGTACGTCGCCACTCCGCACTCGGCGCACCGGGCGGCCGCCGGGCTGTGCCTGACGGCGGGGCGGAACGTGCTGTGCGAGAAGCCGTTCACGCTCAACGCCCGTGAGGCCGGGGAACTGGTCGCGCTGGCCAAGGAGCACGGCCGCTTCCTGATGGAGGCGATGTGGATGTACTGCCATCCGCTGATCCGGCGGCTGACGGCGCTGGTCGCGGACGGGGCGATCGGCGAGGTGCGGACCGTGCAGGCGGACTTCGGCCTGGAGGGGCCGTTCCCGCCGGCGCACCGGCTGCGGAACCCGCTGCTCGGCGGGGGCGCGCTGCTCGACCTGGGGGTGTACCCGGTGTCGTTCGCGCACCTGCTGCTCGGTGAGCCGGACGGGATGTCGGCGCGAGCGGTGCTCTCGGACGAGGGCGTGGATCTCCAGACGGGTGCACTGTTCTCCTGGGAGAGCGGCGCTCTCGCCTCGGTGCACTGCTCCATCGTCGGCGGCACCGGCACCACGGCCTCGGTCACCGGCTCGCAGGGCCGGATCGACATCCCGGACGGCTTCTTCAACCCCGACCGCTTCGTCCTGCACCGCGACGGCCGCGACCCGCAGGAGTTCGCCCTGACCCCGGAGGACGGCCCGCGCAACACCTTCCGCCACGAGGCCAGGGAGGCCATGCGCGCGGTCCGGGCCGGCGACCAGGAGTCCCCCCTCGTCCCCCACGACAGCACCCTCGCGGTGATGCGCACCCTGGACGGCCTGCGGGAGCTGATCGGGGTCCGCTACCCGGGCGAGCTGTAAAGCGCCCGGGAGTACAGCGCCCCGTCAGGGGCGCGGGGAACTGCGCGACCAGCCCCCACGCAGCCGCAGACAACCGACGGCCCGGACAACGCGGCCCCTCCAGCGGAGCGCCTACGCTGCGGCCTCATGGATGCCAAACAATCGAAGACCGCGGTGGTCACCGGCGCCGGTTCCGGCATCGGCCGCGCCGTGGCCACGGAACTGCTGCGGGCCGGCTGGTCGGTGGCGCTGGCCGGCCGCCGCCTCACGCGGCTGGAGGAGACGGCGGCACTGGCGCCCGAGGGCGCCTCCGTCGCCGTACGGACCGACGTCTCCCAACCCGACGACGTGGCCGCACTGTTCGCGGCGGCCGTGGACCGGTTCGGGCGGGTGGACCTGCTGTTCAACAACGCCGGGACGTTCGGTCCCGGCGGGGTGGCCGTGGAGGAGCTGCCCTACGAGGCGTGGCGGCACGTGGTGGACACCAACCTCAACGGGGCGTTCCTGTGCGCGCAGGCGGCGTTCCGGCAGATGAAGGAGCAGGAGCCGCAGGGCGGCCGGATCATCAACAACGGGTCCGTCTCGGCGCACGCGCCCCGCCCGCACTCCGTCGCCTACACCGCGACCAAGCACGCGCTGACGGGACTGACCAAGTCCCTGTCCCTCGACGGGCGGCCGTACGGCATCGCGGTCGGGCAGATCGACATCGGCAACGCGGCAACCGACATGACGGCCCGGATGGAGACCGGCGCGCTGCAGGCGAACGGGGTGATCGCCCCGGAACCCGTGATGGACGTGGCGGACGTGGCACGGACCGTGCGGCACATGGCCGAGCTGCCGCTGGCGGCGAACGTGCAGTTCGCGACGGTACTGGCGACGGCGATGCCGTACGTGGGCCGGGGCTGAACCGCCGTTCAGCCGAACCCTCCACAACCTGCACAAGCGGAATACAGACGTCCGCAGTATTGCCGCCGGTAACGGGCCTATGCTCAACTCTCCTCCACCAGAACTTCACAGTTGAGGCTCTGGCATTCCGCCGACCACACCGAGGGGGGAGGCGGCAGCCGTTCCACCGGACCGGGGTGGGGGTGGACCCGCGAGGGACCGCGGGTACGCACCGGTGGGTGGGGCGGCTGCCGCGTGACGTCAGCCCTCCGTCGGGCCGGCCGGGCCGGCCGGGCCGGCCGGACCGGCCGGCGTCCGGGCCGAGTCGGCCGTCGTGTCACCAGAGTCGGGGCCGGCCGCGGCACCGGCCGCCCGCCGGCGCCGGCGCAGCGCCCACGCCCCCGCGCCCAGCAGCCCGAACGTCACCGCCCCGCCCTCCGCGACCCGCCAGGGCGACGGTCCCGACGCCCCCGAACCGGCCGCCCCCGCCCCGACCGCCCCCGCGGCCCCCTTGCCCTTCGACGGCGACGGGCTCGCGCTCGCCCCGCCCTCGCTCAGCGGATCGACCAGCGTGCCCACCGGCTGCGCCGAACGCCCCTTCCCGAAACCCCAGTCGAGCAGCGCGGCGGTCTGCTCGTACACGGCGTTGGTGGCGGGGTCCGGGTGCATCACAGTGACCAGCAGGGTGCGGCCGTCCCGGGTGGCACCGCCGGTGAAGGTGTTGCCGGCGTGACTGGTGTAGCCGTTCTTGACGCCGAAGAGGCCCTTGTAGACGTCGAGCCCCCAGGCTCCGGTGAGCAGGCGGTCGGTGTTCTGGATCTGGAAGGTCTTCTTGCCGCCCGCCGGGAAGTTCGCGGTCCGCGTGCCGCAGTAGCCGCGGAAGTCGTCGTCCTTCAGCCCGTGCCGGGCGAAGAGGGTCAGGTCGTACGCCGACGACAGCTGGCCCGGGTGGTCGAAGCCGTCGGGGCTGACCACATGGGTGTCGAGGGCCTGGAGGTCGGCCGCCTTGGCCTGCATCTCGGCGACGGTCCTCGCGATCCCGCCGTTCATGTGGGAGAGGACGTGCACGGCGTCGTTGCCGGAGCGCAGGAAGACGCCCTGCCACAGCTGCTCGACGGTGTAGGTGAGGCCGGGCTTGATGCCGACCAGGCTGGAGCCGGCCGGGACGTCGGAGATGTCGGAGTCCTTGACCTTGTACCGCTCGGTCCGCTCGAATTTCTTCAGCACGGTGTCCGCGAACAGCATCTTCAGGGTGGAGGCGGGCGCCAGCCGCGTGTGCGCGTTGTACGAGGCGAGCACCTCTCCGCTGTCGCAGTCGGCGAGCAGCCAGGCGCGGGCGGTGATCTTCTTCGGCAGCCCGGTGGCACCCCGCACCTGTATACCGCCCTGGGCCAGCCGCTCGCCGCCGACGACGGTGGCGGCGGTCCTGGCGCCGGCGGTGGCGGCCGAGGCGGGGGCCGCCGCGGAGAGGGGAAGGGCGGCGGCCGTCAGTCCGAGGGCGGCACGCCGGGTCAGCCGAGAGGAATCGCGCATCCCGGGACCGTACACCGCGCCCAGCAGGGCTTTGCCGGGAGGACCCCTCCCCCGCAGATGAATTTGCTGTCTTATGAAAGTTTGCTGAGACGTCCCGGTTCTCAGCTCTGACACATCTTTTACCCAGGGCCGCTCAAAGGTTTCTCCTTAGCTTGAGCTCGCGTCCACAGCGGGCGCCAAGAACCTTCGAGGAACGGGATGTTTGGCATCTATCTCAAGCGCGAGCTGGGCCGCAGAAAGAAGGCGGCCCTGGTCATCGCTCTGGGTCTGGCGCTCGGTATCGCGCTGGTCATCACGGTCAACTCGGTGTCGGCCGGCATGACCCAGGCGCAGGACAAGGTCCTCAAGTCGCTGTACGGCCTCGGGACCGACATGACGGTCACCAAGGCCCGTACCGCGCCGACGTCGGGCAGCTCCGGCGGCCCGAACTTCAAGTTCGACGCCAAGTCCAGCAGCAGCTCCACGCAGAGTTCGGACCGCGTGCAGACGCAGGGCGGTCAGGCCCTGAAGTCGTCCCTGGTCACCAAGGTCGCCGGGCAGAAGGGCGTGGAGAGCGCGGTCGGAGCGCTCTCCCTCAACGTCACCAAGGTCGACGGCTCCTTCACCCAGGGCAAGGCGAAGACCTCCACCAGCAGCAGCGGCAGCAGCAACAGCGGCCAGGGCCAGCCGGGCGCCGGCAGCAGCAGCTCGGGCGGCGCGCCGCAGGTTCAGGGCGGCGGCGCCAACTTCGACGTCAACAGCTACTCCGTGGCCGGCGTCGACGTGGCCCACCAGGGTCTCGGCCCGCTGTCCACCATGAAGGTCACCTCGGGCAAGACCTTCACCACCGCCCAGACCAGCGCCAAGGTCGCGCTGGTCAGCAAGTCGTACGCCAAGGAGAAGAAGTACAAGGTCGGCTCGACCTTCAAGATCTCCGGCACCAAGTTCACCGTCATCGGCATCGCGACCCCGGACAGCAGCGAGTCCGACACCGACGTGTTCGTCCCGCTGAAGGTCGCGCAGACCCTCGGCGACGCCAAGAACCAGGTCACCACGATCTACGTCAAGGCGACCGACTCCAAGCAGATCTCCACCGTGAAGAAGGAGATCACCGCCAACATCTCCGGTACGACGGTCACCACCTCCGCCGACCTGGCGTCCACCGTCTCCGGCTCCCTCTCCACCGCCTCCAGCCTGGCGACCAGCGTCGGCAAGTGGCTGTCCATCGCGGTCCTCGCGGCGGCCTTCCTGGTAGCGGCCCTGCTGACCTCCTCCGCGGTGTCCCGCCGGGTGCGTGAGTTCGGCACCCTGAAGGCGCTCGGCTGGCCGTCCCGGAACGTCACCCGTCAGGTGGTCGGCGAGTCCATCGTGAACGGCCTGATCGGCGGCGCCCTCGGCATCGCGCTCGGCGTCGGCGCGGCCTACGCGGTCACCGCGATCAGCCCGAAGCTCACCGCCCAGCTGGGCAGCTCCGGCGGCGGTGGCGTGGGCGGCGGCCCGGGCGGCGGCGGCCCCGGCCAGCAGGCCTCCCAGAACACCCTGGAGATCGCGCTGTCCGCGCCCGTCTCCCTCACCACCATCGCCCTCGCGGTCGGCCTCGCGGTCGCCGGCGGCCTGATCGCCGGCGCGATGGGCGGCTGGCGCGCCTCCCGGATGCGCCCGGCCGACGCGCTGCGCAGCGTCTCGTAACCCCCCGCCCCCGAGCCGGGGCGCCGCTTCCACTCCCCCCGGGACGCGGCGCCCCCACCCCCTTACGGCCCTTACGGCTTTCACGGCCTTACGGCAGAGCACCCAGTGGAGAACCCCATGTACAGACTCACCGGAGTCACCAAGCGCTACACGCGGGGCAAGGAGACGGTCGAGGCGCTGCGCGGCATCGATCTGACCATCGAGGACGGCGACCAGCTCGTCATCCAGGGCCCGACCGGCGGCGGCAAGTCGACCCTGCTCCAGATGATCGGCGGCCTGGACCGCCCGACCGAGGGCAGCGTCCTGCTGGACGACGTCGACCTCGCCCAGGTCAGCGAGACCAAGCTCACCCGGCTGCGCGCGGAGAAGATCGGCATCATCTTCCAGGCGTTCAACCTGATCCCGACGCTCACCGCCCAGGAGAACGTCGAGACAGCCCTCGTCCCGCTCGGCATCAAGCCGGCGGAGCGCCGGGAGCGCGCGGCGGAGGCCCTGCGCTCGGTGGGCCTCGGCGAGCGCCTCGGGCACGCCCCCTCCGAGCTCTCCGGCGGCCAGCAGCAGCGCGTCGCGATCGCCCGCGCGCTGGTGAAGAAGCCGAAGGTGCTCCTCGCCGACGAGCCGACCGGCAACCTCGACGAGGGCACCCGCGACGACATCATGGCCCTCCTCGAAGGCCTCTGGCACGAGTACGGGCTGACCTTCATCATGGTCACCCACGACTCCTCCATCGCCCGCCGCGCCCCGCGCCTGGCCACCATCAAGGCCGGCCAGATCACCCTCACCGAGCAGGGCGGCGGACAGCGGTACGCGCAGCAGGCGGCGGCCGGACAGGGGCAGCAGCAGGCGGCGGCGTACGGCGCCCCGCAGGCCCAGGCCCACGGCCGCCAGCCGTACGTGCAGCAGCAGTACGGAGGCGGCCAGGGTCACTGACCGCCGTTCAGTGAGCGGCGCGGGGCCGCTCACCGCCCGAGGAGACGGTCGATCTCGGCCATCTGCCCGGCGGTGAGCGGCCCCTTCGCGATCGCGCCGGCGTTCTGCTCGGCCTGGGCGACGGACCGGAAGCCGGGGATCGGGACCGTCCGCGGGCTGCGCGCCCAGATCCAGCCGAGGGCGCCCTGGGCGAGGGTCCGCCCGTCGCTGGTGAGGACGGAGCGCAGGGCCTCGATCCGCTCGACCCACGCGGGATCGGCCCCGTCGCCGTCCCCGAACCCGGGCAGCCAGGCCGGCGGCCTGCTGCGGATGTCGCCGGCCGCGGCCCCCGCCCGCCGGCCGCCGAGCAACCCCATGGCGAGCGGGCTGCGGTTGACGGCCGCGAGGTCGAACTTCTCCGCCACGTCGAGGAGTTGCGGAGCGTCCTGGAGCACGTTCAGGGTGTGCTGCACGGCCGCGCAGTGCGGTCCCTCGGCGAAGAGGGCGGCGCGGGCGGGGTCGTCGGTGCTCCAGCCGTAGGCCCGGATCAGCCCCTCGCCGACCAACTCCTCGCAGACGTCCCGGAGTTCGGCGGCACGGACCGGGTCGGCGTCGGAGAGATGGAGCTGGTAGAGGTCCACGTGGTCGGTGCCGAGGCGGCGCAGCGATGCGGTGAGGGCGCGGCGGACGTGGGCCGGGGAGTCGTCGCCGCCGGTGAGGGTGCGGGTCTCCTCGTCGAAGACGTTGCCCCACTTCGTGGCGACGACGACCTCGTCCCGCCGCTTGCCGAGGGCACGGCCGAGGACGCGCTCGCTGTGGCCGGCGCCGTAGGTGTCGGCGGTGTCGAAGAAGGTGACGCCGAGGTCGAGGGCGCGGTGGACCGCCCGTACGGTCTCCTCGTCGTCGACCTTGCCCCAGCCGAGCGGCTGCCCGGCGGCGTCCTGCCACTCGCCGCCGATGGCCCAGCAGCCGAAGCCGAGCGCGCTGACACGGATGCCGGAACGGCCCAGGGTCCTGGTGGTGCTGTCGGTTTCCATGCCCACGACGCTATGAGTTGGAGCGCACCCGAGGACAAGCGATTGCGCGGTCCGTTTCTACGCCTGCCCGGTCTCGAAGCGGGAGATGCGGCCGTCGTCCGCGACCGTGAAGTCCCAGCGGGTGACCATCTCGCCCCAGGTGTCGTTGCGGTAGTGGGCGAGCAGGGAGCGGCCGCCGTTGGACTCGTTGTCGACGTCGATGTGGCCGTTGGAGGAGAAGATCTCCCGGTCGATCCAGTCGTCGAGATTCCGGTCGGAGCCGTCGTCCGCCATGGTCGCGTCCGGGGTGAGGAGTTCCACCAGGCGCTCGCGGTCACTGGCGTTGACGGCGGTGACGAAGGCCCGGACCGCCGGGTCGCTGAGCTTGGCTGTCTTGATCGTCATGTCAGCCAGCGTCACACCGGTCCCGGCGGCCCGCCACCCGCCCGCCACCCGAACGGCCGCGCGGACGGGCCGACCGGGCGTGACGGATGCGACGGTGGAAACCCGCGATCCGTTGCCGCCGATGGGAGCTCCCGTGACCTGCTACGACCGACGTGACGTGGGCCTGCTGCTGCTCCGGCTGGGCACCGGCGGGGTGCTGGCCGCGCACGGCACGCAGAAGCTGTTCGGCTGGTTCGGCGGAGGCGGCCTGGAGGGCACGGGCCAGTTCATGGAGTCGGCCGGGTACGCGCCGGGGCGGCAGAGCGCGCTGGCGGCGGGGCTCGCGGAGGCGGGCGGCGGAACGCTGCTGGCGCTGGGCCTCGCGACCCCGGCGGCGGGGGCCGCGGCGGCCGGGGCGATGGCGGGCGCGACCGCCCTGCACAAGCCGAACGGCTTCTTCGCCGCGGAGGGCGGCTACGAGTACGCCGCGACCCTGGGCCTGGCCACCGCGGGCCTGGCCGTCGCGGGCCCCGGCCGGCTCTCCCTGGACCACGCGTTCGGGCATGTCTTCGACCGGGGCTGGATGGTCCCGGCGGCGCTGGGCGTGACGGCGGCGGCGACGGCGGTGGTGATCGGCGCCCGGAACCGGCGGGTGCGGCGGGCGAAGGAGGGGGAGCAGGAGTCGCTGTTCGAGGAGTAGCCGCAGGGACGGGCGGGGCAGGCTCTCCGCCATGACGGAAGAGCGGACGACACCGCCCACGGAGCCCCGGCGCGCCCCGGCCGGACCGGCCGCCCCGGACCTGTGGACCTCCATCGAGGACCTCTGGACCTGGCTGGACGCACACCGGAGGCACGGCGGCGAGACCGGCCTGGTGCTGCGCATGCTCAAGCTCACGGAGGAGGTCGGCGAGGTCGCCCAGGCGGTGATCGGAGCGACCGGCCAGAACCCCCGCAAGGGCGTCACCCACACCTGGGAGGACGTGCAGGGCGAGCTGTGCGACGTGGTGATCACGGCCCTGGTGGCCCTGCGGACGCTGACGCCGGACGCGGCGGCGGTGTTCGGGCGTCATCTGGCGGGGGTGTCCGAGCGCTCGCTGGGGGCGGCCGCCGGCGGCGGAACGGGGGATCGCGAGGATCCGGAGGGGGTTCGTCCCGGCTGAGCGGAGCCGTGGCGCGGTGGGCGATCCCGGCCTCGGTCCCGGCCCGGCCCCGGTCCCGGTCCCTGTCTCGTCACCGGCGGGCGGGAAGTACCGACCGGCCCTCCTCGCCGCCGCCGCGCCTCCCGGCTACGAGGCACGCCCCGAAGGAGGTTATGGTCCTCTCGGTCCGCCAAGCGGAAGGCGGTCGGTCCCGGCGTGACGACCCGGACCGGGCGCGAGGTCTCGGCGCCCCGAAGTCGCCGTGCCTCGCAAGGAGGAAGGCCATGTCCGACGCCGGGAGCCTGACAGGGCTTCTAGTCTCGCTGGGTGTCCGCCGTGGCGGTGTCCTGATGGTCCATGCTTCGCTGAGCGGCGCCGGACTGGGCCCGTCCGAGGTCCGGGACGCGCTGCTGGCCGCGGTCGGCCCGCACGGCACGCTCGTCACCCCCACCTTCACGCCGGAGAACTCCGACACCTCGCGCGTGCACCGGACGCTCATCGAAGGGTGGTCCGAGGAGGAGATACGCGAGTTCCGGGCGAAGATGCCTCCTTTCCTGCCCGAGGAGACGCCGTGCCCGAGCATGGGAGCGCTGGCCGAGACCATACGGACCACGCCGGGCGCCCGGCGCAGCACGCACCCGCAGTCCTCGCTCGCCGGACTGGGGCCCCGCGCCGCGGAGTTGCTCGCCCGGCACCACCCGCACTGCCACCTGGGCGAGGAGTCACCGCTCGCCGCACTGTACGAGGCGGACGCCCAAGTACTGCTGCTGCGTGCGGGGTTCGAAGCGTGCACCGCGTTCCATCTCGCCGAATACCGGGTCCGGCCGCCCCTGCCCACGCAGCTCTACCGGTGCGTCACGGGGGCCGTGGGCAACTGGACGTCGTACGAGGATCTCGTACTGGACGACAGCGACTTCGCCGCGATCGGGGCGCGGCTGCCGAAGGATCTCCTGGCGGAAGGGGAATGGGCCGGCAAGCCGGTCGTCGTGGTGCGGATGCGTGATGCCGTCGACAACGCGGTGCTACAGATGTACAGATATCGCACGGAAATCGCCTGACACAGAATCAAGGCATCTTTCTTCGGTCGGCCCAACGGTCAGGTGGACGCGCGAAGAGCTCTGACAGAGCATGGACATGGAACGTATCGGTGCGACATCTCGGCACTCGGCACCACTCAGACGCTCAGGGTCAGGGGGAGCAACAACCGATGGATGCGCCTCAGCAAAGCAGCCGCAATGCAAGCCTGGTGGACGTCACCGGGCTCTCGCCCGATCTGCTGGCGGCACTGGCCGACACGAACACGCCGTTCGGCCTTGCCCTACAGCGCCACCTTCAGAAACCCGACAGTCCGCAGGTAACAGCCGACGTCGTCTTCAACAGCGCACTGTGACCGGGCGGGAGCTCGGCCCCGCCGAACCGGGGTATCCACCGGGGGTTCCCTTACGGCAGTTCCTGTTGAAGATCCACAGCAGGTGCAACCTGTCCTGCGATTACTGCTACGTCTACTTCGCCGCCGACCAGAGCTGGCGAGAACGGCCCGTCGTGATGAGCCTGGACACCGTGCGGCGGGCCGCGGACCGCATCGTCGACCATGCCCTGGAGCACCGGCTGCCGTCCGTGCGGATCATCCTGCACGGCGGGGAACCGCTGCTGGCGGGCAGGAAACACCTCTCCGAACTGCTCGGCATCCTCCACGAACGTCTCGACCCGGTGGTCCGCTTTCACTTCTCGCTGCAGACGAACGGGACGCTCCTCGACACGGGCTTCCTCGAGTTGCTGCGCGATCACCGGGTCGAGGTGTCGGTGAGCCTCGACGGCTCTCCCGCGGCACACGACCGGCACCGCCGGTTCGGGGACGGCCGCCCGAGCCATCCACGGGTGGCCGCGGCGCTGAGACTCCTCGGCCGCCCCAGGTACCGCGACCTGTTCGTCGGGCTCCTGTGCGTAGTGGATCTGGCCAACGACCCCGTCGAAACCTACCAGGCGCTCCTGGAGTTCGCCCCTCCGCGCATCGACTTCCTTCTGCCGCACGGCACTTGGCAGCATCCGCCGCCCGGTGTCGAGGACCGGACGGCACCTCCGCGCGATCCTCCGGACCCCGAGGCACGGCATGAGCGAATCCCGTACGCCCATTGGCTGATCCCCGTCTTCGACCGCTGGTTCGACGCACCACGACAGGAGACGCGTGTGCGCATGTTCGAGGAACTCATGTCCGGTCTGCTCGGGGACCCCGTGAACGCGGAGGCGTTCGGACTGACACCGCATGACCTCGTGGTCGTGGAGTCCGACGGGACCCTGGAGGACTCCGATTCCCTGAAGGTCGTGGCGCCCGGCGCTCCGGCCACCGGACTCGACGTCTTCCGGAACTCCTTCTCCGAAGCCCAGTCGACGGACACCCTGCGCCGACGCCAGTCGGGCGCGCACGGCCTCGGACAGGTCTGCCGGGACTGCGCCTTCACCGCCGTCTGCGGGGGCGGCCTCTACTCCCACCGCCATCATCCGGCGACCGGTTTCGCCAATCCCTCGGTCTACTGTGCGGATCTGGCCGCCCTCATCGCCCACATGCGTCGCCGCATGAACGAGCGTCTGGTGCGCCCCCTGTGAGCCGGGCACGGTCCGACACGCTCCCCGCCGGCGAAGTACGCGACGGCCCAAGGAGAGTTGAACGCCTCGAGGATGGGGATAGTGCATATGAACTCGGGCCGATCAGGGTACCGCGCGGGGCAAGGGGGGTATCGTCTGCTGTCTCGGCACTGCTCTACCACGGCAAGGACTGAGGGGTACCGGTTGGGGGGTGATGAGGTGTGGAGGTCCATTGTTTCGTGCTCGCTTCCGCCGGCGCCGGACACCCTCCAAGGCGCGCAGTGTGACCCGCTTCACCACTTGATCCCCGCGGAAGCTGCAGGTCAGGGACTCATTGGAACCGTACTTCTTCCTGAGCTATGCGCGCAGGCGGGGCCCTCGGGTCCTGATCAAGCGGTTTTACGACGATCTTTGCACCGAACTGCGCGACTTACGCGCGAGGACCGGCGAACCGTTCGGCCGGCCCTACCTGGACGTCCTGTCCCTTCAGGTCGGCCAGGACTGGAACGCCAGCCTGAGCGATGCCGTCGGTCACTGTCGCACCATGGTGGCCCTGTACACCCCGGACTACTTCCGCAGCGACTTCTGCGGCAGGGAGTGGAAGGCATTCGAGGACCGGCAGCGCACCCTGCGCGAGGTGACGGGAGTGGACGCGCGAGCGCTCATCCCGGTTCTGTGGGAGCCCGTACCGGCCGTACCCTCCGGCGCCGACCACATACAGTACGAGAACATCGACTTCGGCGAGGATTACGCCCGGTCGGGGTTGAGACGTCTTCTGGTCATGGATCCGGGCGGCGAGTACCGGCGGATCGTGAAGCTCCTCGCACAGCAGGTACTGATCGCGGCGGAACACTTCCGCATCCCCATAGCGAAGGGGCTCGATCTCAAGGCGCCGGAGGCCGCGGGCCCGTTCCCCTCGGCGTCCGACCTCGCGGCGCCGGGCAGCCACGCCGTGCTGCTGGTGGCCGCGCGGACCGCCGCGACAGCGCACCCGCACTCGGCGGACCTCCGGTGCCCGTGCCACGGCGACAGCCCCGCCGACTGGAATCCGTTCCACGCCGAGCACGCGGAACCGCTGGCGGCGCACGCGAAGCACCTTCTGGAGCAGAGCGGCCTGACCGTGCGGACCGAGACGGTCTCGTACCTGCTCGGTCAGCACCTCGAAAGGGCCCGCGCGCAGGGACAGGTCGCGATCCTCCTGGTGGAGGCGTGGGCCGCGGCTGACGAGGCGTACCGGAGCGCCCTTCGGGCGTACGACCGGGAGAACCATCCCGGCAGTGTCGTCATCGTCCCGTGCGGAGCGGACGAGGCAGGTGATTCGTCACAGAGCAAGGCCTACTGGGAGACGGTCCGCGGCGCGTTCCCCCTGAACTGGGCGAGCGGCGCCGGCGAGCCCTTGCCGTTGGTCCAGTTGGGTGCTTTGTCAGACGATTTCGACGCTCTCCTCCATGCGGTCGTTGCCAAGGCGAGCAACCACCTCTTCTCTTTTCTGGGAGAGGAGGAGGTACATCATCGGACCGCCCCCGCGCCATTGCCCATCCTGAACGCCGTGCCCGCCATCCGCCCCACACCTTCGAGAGCCGGAGCAAGGAGCAGGACCGATGACCCATGACGACCACGGCCGGGGCACCATCATCACCTTCTACTCCTTCAAGGGCGGCACAGGGCGCACCATGGCGCTGGTCAACACCGCCTGGATCCTGGCCAGCAACGGCCTGCGTGTGCTCGTGGTGGACTGGGACCTGGAGGCCCCGGGGCTCCACACCTATCTGCAGCCGCTGCTCGCCGACCCCGAACTCACCGAGACCTCGGGCGTGATCGAGCTGGTCCAGAGTTTCGCCGAGAAGGCGAAGGCGCAGACCGTGGGTTCCCGGTCCGAGAGCGGCGGTGCGCTCGCACCTCCGCTGCCCGACGTCGCGGACCTCCAGCAGCATGCCCGGATCGACGAGTACATCGTGGGAACGGACCTGCGGCTTCCGCCCGGCGGGAAACTCGACCTGCTGCCGGCCGGTGCGCAGGACCCGGCGACGTACGCCGTCAAGGTCGGCACCTTCGACTGGGGCATGTTCTACCGCGTAGGTGGCAACAACCTGCTGACCGCGTTGCGTGAGGAACTCGCGGCGCGTTATGACTACGTGCTGATCGACAGCAGGACCGGTTTCAGCGACACGGCGGGCATCTGCACGATGGTGCTGCCCGACATCGTGGTCGACTGCTTCACCCTGAGCCGGCAGGGTGTCAACGGCGCCGTCCAGGTGGCGGAGTCGATCCGCCTGCAGTCCAACCCGCAGCGCGACATCCGGATCGTGCCGGTGCCCATGCGCGTCGAGGACGCCGGCCGCGACCGCCTGGAGGCCGGGCGGTACCAGGCCCGCAGCCTGTTCGCCCGGTACCTGGACTGGATGCCCGAGGACGAGCGCGAGGTCTACTGGAACAGCGTCGAGATCCCGTACAAGGCCAGCTACGCGTACGAGGAGATTCCCGCCACCGTAGGCGAACGCCGTCAGGACGGTACGCTGCTGGCCGCCTTCGAACGGCTCACCGCACGGCTGACCGACAACGCGGTGACCCGGCTGAGCAACATGTCCGAGACCTACCGTCAGCGGCTGCGCAGGGAGTACGAGCGCAACTCGCCCATCAGCCGCAAGGACTTCTACATCAGCTACGCGGCGCCGGACCGTCTGTGGGCGGACTGGGCCGCGGCCACGTTCCGGGCCGCGGGCTTCGAGGCGAAGCTCGCACCGGTCGAGGCCGAGGACCTCCCGGCCGCCTCCACGGCGCTGGCCGGGGTGGAGCGCACCCTCGCCGGCGAGGCACGCCTCGTCGTGCTGCTCTCCCCGCAGTACACGGCGCTGAAGCCCGCCCGGGACATCTGGCAGCGCGTCAGCCGCAGGGATCCGAGCGGCGAGAACGGCATGGTCATCCCGGTGCGTGTGGACGACTCCTCGCTGCCGGCGGGGTTCTCCACGACGTCTCCGGCCGTCAGTCTCGTCGGGGTCTCCGTCGAAGACGCCGTGTTCCGGTTGCTGACCACCGCCGACCGGGACCAGCAGTCCGGAGGCGGCGCCGGGCGCATCGCGGCGAGCGCGGTCACGTCCACCAGGCTCCCGGGCACTCCTCCGAAGGTGTCCCGACTCCCCCAGCGCAACGCCGTGTTCACCGGCCGCCGGGAGCTGATCGAGCGGCTGCGGGACAGCCTGCTCTCGGGCGGTGCCACCGCCGTGCTTCCCCAGGCCCTCTACGGGCTCGGCGGTGTCGGAAAGACGCAGATCGCCCTGGAGTACGCGCACAGGTTCGCGTCGGACTACGACGTGGTCTGGTGGATCAACGCCTCGGAGCAACAGCAGATCCGCCAGGACCTCAGCGCACTGGCCGGGCACCTCGGGCTGGCCACCGGCGGCAAGGACCTGCGGGCGATATGCGGTGACGTGCTGGACAGGCTGCGCCAGGGCACGCCTCCTCACTCCCGGTGGCTCCTCGTCTACGACAACGCCGAGAACGCCGCGGACCTGAACGAGCTGCTTCCCGAGAGCGGACCGGGCCGACACGTCCTCATCACCTCCCGCAACCCCGGGTGGGACGAGCGCGCGGAGCGCCTTGAGGTCGACCTCTTCAGCCGGGACGAGAGCGTGGACCTGCTCCGCCGCTACAACCGCCGCCTGGAATGGGCGGAAGCGGACCGGGTGGCGGAGGAGCTGGGGGACTTCCCCCTCGCCGTCAGCCTCGCCGCGGCCTCGCTCCAGCAGTCGGCCCTGCCCGTGGACACCTACGTGGAGATGCTTCGTAGCCAGATGACCGACATCCTGCGCAGCCAGCCTGCGCCCGAATACCCGACTCCCGCAGCGGCCACCTGGCTGCTCTCGCTCAACCAGTTGCGGGAGCGGATGCCCGCGGCCGCCGCGCTCCTCCAGCTGTGCGCGTTCTTCGGCCCGGATCCCATCCCGCAGACCCTGCTGGAGAACAAGACCTCCCGCCAGCTGCTGCAACGCGACGACGCCGGCCTGGCCAACCGGCAGATGATGATCCCGCTGTACGGCGAGATCAAACGCAACGGGCTCGCGCAGATCGACGAGCGCGCGAGCACCCTCACCCTGCACCGGCTGGTCCAGCGGGTCCTGAGGGACCAGTTCAGCGCCGAGGAACAGCAGGAGATGCGCAAGCGCGTCCACGCCGTCCTGGGCGAGGGCAACCCCGGCAACCCGGATGAGACCGACAACTGGCGCCAGTACGCGGCGCTGCTGCCCCACCTGCGGCCCACACAGGCCGAGGAGAGCGACGACGCAGAGGTGCGGCAGTGGATCTGCGACACGGTCCGCTACCTGTGGCGCAGCGGCGACCCCGCCACCGCGAGCCAGACGGCCGAGCGCGTGCTGGAGACCTGGACCTCGCGGTTCGGGGAGGACGAGGCGCTGGTGCTCCAGATGCGCACCGAACTGGGCAACGCGCTGCGTGACCAGGGCCGGCTGCCCGAGGCGTTCGCGATCACCCGCGACGCCTACGAACGCGGGAAGCGCGCCCTCGGTGAGGACCACATGTACACGCTGAACGCGGCCATGAGCCTGGGTGCCGACCTGCGCGGTGCGGGGCGCTACGAGGCGGCCATGGAGCGCGACCGGGAGACCCTGGAGCGTGCGCGTCGTGTGTACGGCGAGACCCACAGCCGGACGCTGTCGGCCAAGAACAACCTCGCCGTGTCCGAGTTCCTCTCCGGCAACCGGGAGGACGCGCGCGGGACCAACCGCGAAGTCCTCAAGCAGTTCCAGGAGATCTCGGGACCGGACCAGCGCGCCACCCTCAACTCGGCCACGAACTACGCCCGGGACCTGCGCGCCGCCGGGGAGTTCCACGAGGCGCTGAAGCTCATCGAGGACACCCTGGAGCGCAGTCGGCATGCGCTCGGCGACGATCACCTGGTCACGTTCCGGGCCTCGCTCGGGGCGGCCATCCTCTACCGCCGCCTCGGCGACTTCCAGAAGGCCTACACGCTGACCACCGAGACGTACGACCGGTGCCGGAAAGTGCTCGGCGACGACCACCCCGACACCCTGGCCGTCGCGACGAACCTGTGCTCCGACCGGTACGACCGGGGCGACGCCGTCGACGGGCGGAACCTCGCCAAGGACACCTTCGACCGCTACGAGCGCGGATTCGGCCCGGACCACGTGTTCACCCTCACCAGCGCCACCAACCTGGCGATCCTGCTGCGCCTCACGGGCGAGCGGGACGAGGCGCTCCGGCTGTCGGCGCAGACCCTCGACCGCTTGCGGCGCCTGCTCGGCCCCGAGCACCCGTACACCCTCACCTGCATGCTGAACCACGCCACGGACCTGTCGGAGGAGAGCGACCGGCAGCCGGAGGCCGTCACGATGGCCCGCGAAGCGTACGAGGGGCTGAGCACCGTACTCGGTCCCGACCACTATCTGGCGATCGCCGGGGCCTCGAACCTCGCGGCCCTGCTCCGTCAGGTCGAACGGGACGAGGCCCAGCGGCTGCACGACGAAGCCGAACGGCGGGCCCGGGAGAGCAAGGAACTGGGCGCCGAGCACCCCATGACCCGGTCCGTCACGGCGTGGCGCCCGATCGACGCGGACATCGAGCCGCCCGTCACCTGACCGGTGCTGCGGGGCGAGGAGGGGCGGCGGACGAGTCCGCCGCCCCTCACGTCCGCGAACGGCGGACATATGTCCCGGGCGTACCGGGAGCGGTGTCAGGCACCGGCCTCCGGTGTCACGACGGTGTAGAAGACCGCCCGGCCCTGCTTGGTGCGCCGGGCCCGGTTCCTGGCGACCAGGTTCTCCAGCGTCGTACGGATCACGGTCGTCTTGATGGTGCGGCCGGGTTGGGCGGCCCTGATCGCCTCGGCGACGTCGGTCGCGGACCGCGGCTCCCGCTGCTCGGCGAGATAGGCGTGGACGGCCTCGACAAGGCTCGGCTTCGTCTCCGCGGGACCCGGCTTCGCGACGTCACGGCGGTCCGGAGCGGCCTCGGTCCGCTGGTGCGGTACGACGGCATCGGTGTCGGCGTCGGGCGTTGCGGGTGCGGGGACTGAGAGGGAGGCGGAGGCGGCGGACTGCGGGGTGAGTGCCTGCTGCAGCCGCTCCAGCACCACCCTGTTCTCCCGTACCGCGCGCAACTGCTCTTCCAGGGCGGCGATCTCGGTGGCGAGGCGGTCCTGTTCCTGGGCGTTGACTTCGAGGTCCTGCGCGATCCGCGCGCTGTACTCGGACGCCAGCTCGGTGCCGGGTGTCTCGGACATAGGGTCGGGCCTCTCGTCGATGTGCTCCGCGCGGCCACGCCGATGTGCTCCACGCGGTGAACAGCGTACGCACACAAGGCGTCCCGCGGGGATGACTCGGGCCGTCGGGTGTCTCAACGGGCGGCGGTGGCCCGTTCGATGACATCGACGGCCACCCTCGGGCCGTGACACATGGCCGGCTTGGCTGCCCGGCGCCTCGACGACCGTGGCGCCCTGACCGGCACGGGACCGCTTCAGGAAGCGGCTGCGGCGGCCGCCGGTGCGATCGTCGCCCGGATGTGTTTCATCAACGGCTGGTCGCTCTGTTCGCTGTAGTCGCACAGGGCGATCAGCGCGTTCATCTCGGGCATGTACCCGGCCGCACAGCCGCGGGGCAGGTCGTACGGAACGGCGAGGTACCCGTTCAGCACACGGGTGCTGCCGTCCTTGGCCGTGCTCTCGATGTCCACCGGATCGAACTCCGCGATGCCGCGCTCCCGCATGTCGGCCGCGTTCATGAAGACGAGGGTGCGGAGGTTTTTGATCCCCCGGTAGCGGTCGTCGTCGGAGTAGATGGTGGTGTTCCACTGGTCGTGGGAGCGCATGGTGCCCAGCGCCAGAGTCCCGGGCGCGGGTACGACGTCGGGCAGCGGCGCCGAGGAGAACTCGGCGAGCCCGGAGGCCGTACGGAAGACCAGTTCCCGCGCGGGCTGCCGGATCCGGAAGCCCAGCGGCAGCCGCACCCGCCGGTTGAAGTCCTCGAAGCCGTCCAGGACTTGGGCCATGGTGTCGCGGACACGGTCGTAGTCCTCGACGTACCAGGCCCAGGGCGTGGTGCTGCCGGGGAGCGCCGCGCGGGCGATCCCCGCGATGACGGCGGGCTCGGACAGCAGGTGCGCGGAAGCCGGCTTCTTCATCCCGACCGACAGGTGCACCATGCTCATGGAGTCCTCGACCGAGGTGCTCTGGATACCGCACCGCTGGTGGTCCTTCTCGGTGCGACCGAGGCAGGGCAGGATCAGCGCCTGCCGGCCGTGGACCAGGTGGCTGCGGTTGAGCTTGGTGCTCACCTGGACGGTGAGTTCGCAGTTGCGCAGGGCCTCGTAGGTGGCGCGGGTGTCGGGCGCGGCGAGGGCGAAGTTGCCGCCCATGCCGACGAACACCTTGACGTCGCCGCGGAGCATCGCCCGGATGGTGCCGACGGTGTCGAGCCCGTGCTCCCGGGGCGGATCGATCTCGCACACCGCGGCGAGCCGGTCCAGGAACTGGCCGGTCGGCCGGTGGTCGATGCCGCACGTACGGTTGCCCTGCACGTTGCTGTGCCCCCGCACGGGCGAGGGCCCGGCACCCTCCCGCCCGAGGTTGCCCCGCAGCAACAGCACGTTGACGATCTCCCGTACGGTGTCGACCCCGTGCTCGTGCTGGCTGACACCGAGGCACCAGCTGACGATGGAGCGGTCGGCGTCCCGGTAGATCCGGGCCGCGCGGAGGATGTCGGCACGGCTGACCCCGGACTGCCGCTCGATCTCCTCCCAGGACGTGGCCTCGCACACCTTCCGGTAGTCCTCGAACCCGCTCGTGTACCGGTCGACGAACTCCTGGTCGAGTGCCTTGGGATCGGACGCCGACTGGTCGAGGACGGCCTTGGCGATCCCACGCATCAGCGCCATGTCACCCCCGACGCGCACCTGGAGGTCGAGGGTGCCGGTACGGGTCGAGTGGCAGGCCGCCATGTCCACGAAGTCGTGCGGGATGATCGTCCGCCGCGAGGCCGCCTCGATCAGCGGGTTGACGTGCACGATCTGGGCACCGCGCTGGTAGGCGGCGGCGAGGGCGGTGAGCATCCGGGGCGCGTTCGACGCGGCGTTCACGCCCATGATGAAGAGGGCGTCGGTGGCATCCCAGTCCTGGAGGTCGACGGTCCCCTTCCCGGTGCCCAGCGAGGCGGTGAGGGCCCGCCCACTGGCCTCGTGGCACATGTTGGAACAGTCCGGGAGGTTGTTCGTCCCCAGCTCGCGGGCCATGAGCTGGTACAGGAAGGTGGCCTCGTTCCCGAGCCGCCCGGAGGTGTAGAAGGAGGCCTGGTTCGGGTCGTCCAGCTCCCGCAGCGTCCGTCCGGCCAGCTCGAACGCGTCCCGCCAGCTGATCGGCACGTAATGGTCCGAGTCGCCGTCGTACACCATGGGCTCGGTCAGCCGCCCCTGGTCCTCCAGCGCGAAGTCGCTCCACCCGGCCAGCTCACCCACGGAATGGGCGGCGAAGAACTCCCGCCCGACCCGCTTCCGGGTCATCTCCCAGGTGACGTGTTTGACCCCGTTCTCACAGAGATCGAGCCGCAGCCCCTTCGTGTCGTCGGGCCAGGCACACCCGGGGCAGTCGAACCCCTCCCCCTCATGGTTCATCTTCATGATCGCCCGCGGCCCGTCCAGGAGCGCCCGCTCCCGCACCAGGAACTTGCTCACGCTCTTGGCCGCGCCCCAGCCTGCGGCGGGATGGTGGTACGGACGGAAGGACGGCTCCCCGTCCGGCCGGGGCCCGACTCTCTCCTCGCCCCCCGGATCCGCAGGCCGCAACCGCTTCTGCTCGTCGTGGGAGGTGCTCACGGCTCTCACCCTTCGCCGGCGCGGGGTGCACGCCGCCGGGGTCAGCGGCGTCTTTTCCATGCTAGGCAGGGCGTTCCGGGGAGGCGAGGCGAACTGGTTTCCGCCGTCACGGCTTCCGCGCAAGCCCACCGTGCTCGGCGACGACCTCCGAACCGCCCGAACCGTCCTCCGGCCGCCACTCCGTCACCGAGACCACACCGGGTTCGACCAGCTCCAGGCCATCGAAGAACGCGGCGATCTCGTCGATGGAGCGCAGGTTGTACGGAACGGCGCCACTGTTGTTGTAGGCGTCCTGGGCCTGCTCGAAGACGGGGTCGACACCGCGCGACCCGTCGTTGACGGAGAGGTAGCTGCCCGAGGGCAGGGCTGCCATCAGCCGGCCGACGATGGAACGGGCCTGTTCGTGGTCGGCGACGTGCCCCAGGATGTTGCTGAGGATGAGCGCCGTGGGCTGGCCAAGGTCCAGCGTCCTGGCGGCGGCCTCGAGGATCCGCTCCGGGTCCGTCACATCGGCGTCGATGTACGCGGTCGCGCCTTCCTCGGTGGAGGTGAGCAGGGCACGGGCATGGGCCAGCACCATCGGATCGTTGTCGACGTAGACGATCCGCGCCTCGGGGGCGAGCCCCTGGGCGACCTCGTGGGTGTTCTGCGCGGTCGGCAGCCCGGTCCCGACGTCCAGGAACTGCCGGACACCCGCCTCGGCGACGAGATACGCGATGTTCCGGCGCAGGAAGGCCCGGCTCGAACGGGCGATGGTGACGATCCCGGGGAACACCTCGGTGTACGCGTCACCGGCCGCCTCGTCGACGGGGTAGTTGTCCTTACCGCCGAGCCAGTAGTTCCAGATACGGGCGGAGTGCGGCACCGAGGTGTCGATCTTCTGCTGCTGCTCGGCCGGGTCGGATGTCGTCACGGGGTCGGTCATGGGGCGGGTACGTCCTTCGGCCGGGGGATCGGTCGCGGCACATCCTAAGGGCGAACCCCCTTGCGCAGTACGGCAGTTCATGGCATCCGGCCGGTTCACCGGTCGCGGACCGGACGTGTCCTCGCCGCGCGGCGAGGAACGGAGACGGATGAGCGGGGGGGCCGGTCAGCCGGCCGGTGCGACGCCCGTTCGCAACCCTGCGTTGATTGCGGTCGGCGGTGCGCCGCCCAGCCAGTCCTCCACACGGTCCATTACGTGCAGCAGCAGGCCCAGTACGGGCAGCAGCGACGCAGCCACAGCGATCACGACGGCGGGTCCCTTCCGGTGAACGGCACCCGGCCGGGTTGCCCTCCCGGCCGCCGTCAGCCGCCGTCCCGTGTGAAGTTCTGGTGAGCAGACGGTGCACGTCGGCGGGTGCTGACCCAGGCCTTCCCGCGAGCCGGTGGCACCCGCAGTGGCAAGCAGGGGATGCGAACGGCGGCGCAGACCGCAAAGCGTCAGGTGCGGGCCGCCGGGCAGGCGGTCCAGCGCACCTGCGCGGGGCCGGGCCGGGGGGGGCGGGACCTGGTCGTCCAGGCGGCCAAGGCGACTCCGGCGGCGTGGCTCGCGTGGGCGCCGGCCGGCGGGTGGTTACAGGCACCCATGGCGTGCGTCGCGCCGTTCCGGGGCCTCCGGCCGCCTTCGCCGAACCCTTGAACTCCGCTGGGGTCAGCCGTGCCCGCCGGGAAGCGCGTACTCCGCCCAGACCGTCTTTCCCGGGCCGTCGGGGCGTGGGTGCCAGGCCCATCGGGTGGCCAGGTACGACACGAGGAGCAGCCCGCGGCCGGTCTCCTCGGTACCGGCCGCACCAGGGCCGTGCGGGACGCGTTCGGCGCGGGTGTCGCTGACCTCGACCCGTACGAGCCTCGCGCCTGCCGGGGCGTTCACTCGCAAGTGGAAGTCCCGGCCGGGGACATGCCCGTGCCGCACGGCGTTCGCGGTCAGCTCGGCGACGATCAGCACGATGTCGTCGTGGGGTGTGCCGGTGTAAGGGATGTCCCAGGCGTCGAGTCGGACGGCGGTCAGGCGGCGGGCGAGCCGCGTCCCGCGTGGGGTGGAGGTGAACCGCATCTCGAACGCGCGGTCGGCCGAACGGTCCGATGCGATGGTCAAGTGCGCGGTGGGGGTGGCGAGTTGGGCGGGTGCGGTGGGGCTGTGGGGGTTGCTCGTCATACCGACAACGGTCCCGTCGGTGGCGTAGCGTGACCAGTGGTGACGCACCGACGGACGCTGTTGTCCGCGCGACGCCGGTACGGGTACGACCTCTGTGCCCCTTCACCGCGGCTGCGCTACGCTCGGCTCCCCGCCGTCGCGCATTGTCCAGGAAGAATCCCCGCAGGAGACAGCTGGAGGCCGCATGGACAGCATGACGCACGTTTATTTCGCGGCGCATCTGTTACGCGTCTCGGGACATGACTACCGGGCCGTCGACTGTTCTCTTTTCCCTCAGATGGACCGGCGCCCCGCCTATTACCACCGGCTCTACGCGCACAGCATCGCGAAAGCGGCCCCCGTCGCCGCGGCGGCGAACCGGGTTTACTGGTCCGCCGGGAATGAGCAGAAGGAACCGGCGGGATATGTGGAGACGCGGCTGCTCGAAGAGCGGGACCGCATCAGGTCGTACGTCGACGCGTCGCCCTACGGCGGCGCAGGCGAAGCCGCTCCGCCGCGGCCGGCGCAGTACCTCGCCTTCGTGTCCCACATCTACAACGACCAGTTCAACAATCCCGTCCAGGCCTTCGCCCCGTTCAGCGTGTACCCGTCGGGCGCGTGGCGGCTCTGGGAGGAACTCGGGAGCACGGAGTTCCGCTGGTACCTGTACGACCGACGGGCCATCGAGGCGCTCCGTGACGAGGTGTTCGCCGGCGGCGAGTGGGACGCCCGCATCCCCGCCGAGGCTCTCACCGCCGCGATGGTCGGGCGGCTCGCCGAGGCGGCCGCCGGGGAGATCGACGACAAGGCCGTGCTCGCGGCCCTGGAGAGCGTCGACGCGTCGTCGGTGTACGACACACCCACCCATCGCGAGGCCGTCGCACTGCTCGCCGAGCACGACGGCAGGCTGGCGGCCGCAATGAAGAGACACTCGCAGCCCAGGGAAGCCGCGACGACCGATCGCATCTGGGCCGGGCAGGGATACTGACCAGAGACAGGAGAGAACGGGCACGTGAACGCGATCCAGGTGGATGACGAGCGCATCACCTACCGCGGCAGACTGATCGAGATCGTGGAGCAGGACGTCTCCGTCGAGGGGCAGCGGAAGGTCTTCGAACTGGCCCGCAGGGGCCCCGGCACGCGGATCGTCTTCGATGCCGGGGACAGGATCCTGCTGACCACGGAGTACCGGCACGAACTGGACGCCTACGACCTGCGTCTGCCGGGCGGCAAGGTGTTCGACACACTGCCGGAGTACGAGCGTTTCCTGCGGACGGCGGCCGACGAGCGGCAGGCGGCCGAGGAAGCGGCCGTCCGCGAGTCCGAGGAGGAGGTCGGCCTGAAGCCGCTCGATCTCCGCCACCTGGCCACGTCCGTGTGCGGGGCCACCGTCAAATGGGACCTGCACTACTTCGTGGCCACGCGGTGGGACGTGCTCAGCGCGGGGCAGAAACTGGAGGCGGGCGAGGACATCTCGATGTCCTGGTACCCCAAGGAGGAAGTCCACCGGGCCGCTCTCGACGGACGCATCTCCGAGGATCGCAGCGCCCTTCAGCTGCTCCGCTACCTGCGCCTCCCGGAAGAGTGATCCACGGTGGAATTCCCGGGGCGCGTCGGCGCCGTCGTACTGGGTGCCTCAGGGGCGGGGAAATCGACCCTTCTCGGGATTCTGCGACATCGTCTGGGCGACAATCCCCATGTCGTCTTTCCCGGCCGGCTGACCACCCGGCCCGCGCGAAAGGACGACGTCCCCTGGGAGAACAGGTCGGTGACCGCGACCGAACTCGACCGCCTGGATTCCGAGGGAAAGCTGCTGCTGCGCTGGCAGAAGGTGCTCGGCCCGGAAAGAGCCGAGCACTACGCCTTCCCGCACGTGCCCCTGCACGGCGTCGGGGTGTTCGGCGGCAACGACGCGTTGATCGAGAACGCGTCGAGCATTCGGCCGAGCACCGAACTACTCGGTCGGCTCTACAAGATCCTCGTGGTGTGCGACCCGGAGGTGAGGCGGGCGAGACTGCTGTCGCGATCGCCGCAACTCCTTGACGACCCGGTCGAGTTGGCGGCCCGTCTGGCGTCTTCGCCGCAGCGGGTACGCGACTGTGCGGACCTCGTGCTCGACAACACCGAAGGGTTCCGGGCGGCCGACCTCGATCATCTGGAGAAGACCGTCCTCGGCGTCGGCTCACGGTCCGGCGCCGAGACATGACCCAGGAAAGAAGCCCGCTCGACGGCGTACAGGAGCTCGCTCGGCTCGCCCGGGTGCTCAGCATGTTCGGAGTCGTCGGCGGAACGGAGACACTGACCGAGGAGCTGGTACGGCCGGAGACGTGCATGCGGCAGGCGCAGACGTCCCTGCACTTCATGGGCTACGGCGCCGGGAAGTGGCGTTCGGAGTCCTGGTTCGCCACGGAACTGGAAAGGCTGTCGCGGCGGGAGGGCGAGGTCAGGTTCCTGATCTCCCGTAACACCGAGGAGCGTGCGCTGGACTCCCTGGCGGAGCTGCAGCGCGCCTTCGCCCGGACCCTCAGCGTCCGCCTCATGAACGATCGTTCGCTGTTCCGGGTGGTCATCATCGACAGACGGCAGCTCATCCTGTCCCACTACGGCCACGAGGTCATTCTGGGGAACGGCCAGAACGCCCAGGGCTGGCAGAGCCCCCAGCTGATCGTGGAGAACGGCACGGAGTGGTCGCTGATTATCCCCTTCATGATCCTCTACAACGAGATATGGGCGAAGGCGGACCCGCTGGACGACCAGCCGGGCGCGGCACAACGGGCCCGGCGAAGGTTCGAATAGCCACCGACCGATCAGAGCGCACGGGGGGGGTGCACTGGTGACGGAGTGGGGATCCGTGCCCGACTGGGTCGGCGCGATAGGCAACGTGGCCGTGCTCACCGCGGCTTTCGAGACACTGCGACGCGACCGGGCCAGGGTCCGCGCGCTGGAGGCCGAACGACAGGAGCAGTCGCACCACACCGCCCGCGACCGGGTCTCCGGCGTGTGCGCCTGGCCGGAGGACTGGTCGGGCCGGGACATCCACATCATCTGCCGCAACGCGGGTGACGAGCCGATATTCGACGTGGTCGTGCGGGTCAGCGGAGAACAGCTCCCGCAGAGCCCCTCCGTCGACGGAAGCACCTCCGTCCGATCGGTCTTCCTCATGCGGCCCGGCGAGGAAACGGACACGAACCTCGCCTCCACGACACCCATCGGGAACCGGCCGTACGTCGACATCGCCTTCCGGGACGCAGCCGGGAACCGCTGGTGGCGGCGTGCGGACGGCGGCCTGTGCACCGTCACCGAGTCCGGCGTCGTCACATGGCCGGCCTGACCACCGAGGAGAGACGTGACCAAGGTGATTGTCGCCTACACCGACCCGTCGTGGGCGCTCGGCACGGCAGCGGCGGACGCCGCAGACGACCCCGGCCGCGGTGCGCGGGACGCCGTCGAACGCGAGGCGTTCGGCACGGCCACCGAGATCCGGCTGGGGCTGCCGCGTGAGGACGGCGCGGAGGGCTTCGAGACCTCCGGCCCCCGGTTCCGCGACTGGCTGCGCACGGCGGACGCCGTGGTCGTCCACCGCGCCCGGCTCACCAGGGACCTGATCGGGGCCCTCGCGGACGCCGGGCGCTGCAAGGTCGTCGCCCGGCAGGGCGTCGGCACCGACAACATCGACCTCCCGGCACTGCGCGGGCTGGGCATCCCCTCGTTCCACGTGCCGGACTACTGCATCCAGGAGACCGCCGACCACGCGCTGGCGCTGGTGCTCGCCTTGGAACGCGGGGTCTGCGCCCAGGACAGGATCATCCGCCGAGGCGGGTGGGACACCCGGGCCGACCGCGTACCCAGAAGGCTCGGCGGATCGGCGTTGGGGATCATCGGGTTCGGCCGCATAGGCAGTGCCGTCGCCAGGAAGGCGAGCGTGTTCTTCGGCACCGTGCTCGCCCACGATCCCGCGGTTCACCCCGACGCGATCGCGGCACACGGCGTCCGTCCGACCGACACCCTCCGGGAACTGCTCGAACAGTCGGACGTACTGACGGTCCACGCCTCTCTCGACGACGCCAACGCGGGACTGATCGACCATCACCTGCTCCGCCACGCACGCCCGGGAGCCCTGCTGGTGAACACGGCCCGGGGGCGACTCGTCGATCCGGCGGCCGTGCTCGACGCCCTGGAGAGCGGCCGACTCGGCGGTTACGCGACCGACGTGTACGCCCCGGAAGACCCCGCCGACGACCCGGCCAACCGTCGGCTGGCACTTCACGAGCGGGTCGTCTCCACCTGCCATCGCGGGTTCCTCTCCCGGGACTCCGACCTCAGCCTGCGCCGGCGGGTCGCCACGGAGATACGGCACGTCCTGTCGACCGGCGGACCCCCGAGGTACGGCAGGCTGACCTGACGGGCCTCGCGGTTGGAAGGACACGGGTGCCGTTGGTCGCGTAGCGTGACCAGTGGGTGACGCACCGACGCCGGTGACTGTACGCGAGGTGCCGGTACGGGTACGAGGCGCGCGGCGTTACGGCGGTCCCCCGCGGGGCGTTGGGCCGGGGAGGGTGGTGGTGTCGGTGGCGGAGGGTACGGCGGAGGCAGCGGTTGCCCCAGGGGACGGCCGGGAAACCGACGACGGGGCCAAGCGACGGCCGGAGGACGAGGCCGGCAAGGGCGTGGTCATCGCATTCGGCAAGAGCATGAAGACTCTGCGTTTGCGGGCGGGCCTGGACCGCGAGGAGTTCGGCAAACTGACCGGCTATTCCGCCGCGACCGTCGCGTCGTACGGACAGGGACGACGGATTCCTTCACCTCGGACCATCGACCGGGCGGATGAGGTACTGACGGCGGACGGGCTGCTGACCGCGGGGAAGGAGCAGGTCCAGCAGGCTCAGTATCCGGTGTTCTTCCAGGGGACGGCGACCCTGGAGAAAGAGGCCATTGAGCTGCTCGCCTGCGACATGCTCGTGGTCAAGGGCCTGCTACAGACCGAGGAATACATGAGGGCGCTGCCGGCAATGCGCCGTCCGCCGCTGGACCAAGAGACCATCGAGCAGCGGGTGGCAGCGCATTTGGCCAGGCAGGACATCTTCGACCGGCGGCCCTCACCACTCCTGAGTTTCGTGATGTGGGAGTCGGCCCTGCGGCGCCCCTACGGCGGAAAGGCCATCCTGCGCGGCCAGTTGGAGCGCTTGCTCCTCATCGGGCAGAAGAGGACGTCGAACTCCAGGTCATGCCGCTCGACTGCGAGGACAACGCCGGTGTGAATGGACCGTTCACCGTCGTCGCACCCAAGGACGGTACAACGGTCGTGCATGCCGAAGCCCAGGGAATCGGCTCCCTTCAGACCGACCCGGAGCAAGCGACTCTTGCACACGCCCGCTATGGGATCATCCGATCGCAGGCTCTCTCTCCGCGAGAGTCTCTGGAGTTCGTTGAAGGGGTGCTGAGATCGTCATGAACAACGCAGCGTCCTCGACCACTGCATCTGGCCCCGCCTGGTTCAAGAGCAGCCACAGCGGAACCGAGGGCGGCGATTGCGTGGAGGTAGCGGCCGCTACGGCCGTTGTGCACGTCCGGGACTCCAAGGCCGTCGCCGGGCCCGTCGTCACGGTGTCGCGTCAGGCGTGGGCGGGGTTCGTCGAGCGGGGTGTCTGACTCCGCTGAGCTCAGGGCCTGTTGGAACTGCTGCGCTCGGTGGGCCCGCAGATGCGAGACCGCGCTACGCGGCCCCATCGCCCCTGACACGCGCGGCGAACCGCAGCGCCACCTCGCGCCACACGGGGGCCGCGGTCGCGTCGTCCCGCACCGCCGCCCGGCGCAGTTCCTCCCGGTCCACTCCGTATCGCTCGGCCCGGCCCTCAGGCCACTGCGCGATGCGCTCCGGTCCGGTCTCGGGATGGAACTGCACTCCCCAGGCCGCGTCACCGACCCGGAACGCCTGGTAGGGGCAGAGCTCGCTGCCGGCCAGCCAGTGCGCCCCCGGGGGCAGCCGCACGATGGCGTCCAAGTGGTTCTCGATCGCCGTAGGACGCTCTGGCAGCCCCCGGAACAGCGGGTCCTCGGCCGCCTCCGCCCGCAAGGTCAGCACGGTGCTCCCGAACTCCGGCTCACCGTACCCGCCCGCCACCTCTCCGCCCGCCACCTGCGCGAGCATCTGCCCCCCGAGGCAGATCCCGAACACGGGCACGCCCCCGTCCAACGCCTGCCTCATCAACGCCCGCGCACCCGGTAGCCACGGCGCCCGCTCGTCGTCGTCCGGAAGCATCGCCCCGCCCAGCACCACCAGCGCCTGATGCTCCAGCCGCCCCGGCAACACCTCCCCCGCATACCCCCGCACCACCTCCACCCCCACCCCGCCCTCGGCCAGCCACCGGCCCCACCGTGCCGGTCCTCCGTGCTCGGCGTTCTGCACCACCAGAGCCGTCGCCATGTTCTCCCCCACATCCCGGTTCGGCTTTGTCATCCCCACCGTTGTCACCCGCGTACCCCGGTGCCAGTCTTGACGGATGGACAGCGAGACGCTGCTCGTCAACGTGGTGACACTGCTCCTCTCGATGACCGCGATCGGGGTGACCCTCCTGCTCACCCTGCGCCAGATCCGCCTGATGAACAACTCCAACCAACTACCGCTCGTACTCGACCTCTTCAGGGAGTGCCGGTCGGCCGATTTCGTACACAGCGAAGAGCGATTATGGGCGGACCTCGCGTCGGGAGAAGGAGCCGACCAGGGCATCAGCGGCCTCGAACAGCCCATCCGCGACGACGTCTACCGGGTGTGCGCCTTCTACCAGATGCTCGCCTACCTGGTGGCGTTCCGGGTCGTCGACGAGGACCTGGTCTTCCTGGCCACCCACTACCGACTCCTGCGCACCTGGGAGGTGGTACGCCCGTACGCCCTGGCGGAACGTCAGGTGCGCGGCGACCCCTACGCCTACCTCAACTTCTTCGAGGACCTGGCCACACTCACCCGCACCAAATCCAGCCAGGCCGTCTACCGCACGGCCCGCAAACGCGCCTACGGACGTGACAGGGCGACGGCGTAGTCGTTTCGGGCGACCCGCCCGTCCTCCCACTCCGTGCGGGCAGACCGGGGCGCGCCCGCGCCGCACATCCAGATGCCCGTCTGTCACGACAACGGCATGCGGCAGCGCAGCCGCGCTGTCCTCGACTGCTGTATCCCGTCGCCCGAGCGGCGTCCTCCCCGTCAGTCGGTGTCGTCGGCGAGCCGGGAAGGACCAGAAGTGCGGGAGTGGACCTGGCCCCTCCCGGTCGCCGCCCCATGGTCGGCCGTGAGGCACCCGGCCCCGATAGGGCCCAACAGTCCCTTCCCGGGCCTCCGGTAGGGCCGAACGGCCCTTCTTCGCGCCACCGTACGGACATTCGCGACAGACGCACACCTCAACCCGAGTTGCGGCCGCACGCTGCGGGGGAACCCACCGGCCCGGCTTTACGAACCCATGACGAGCCCAAAAGGTTCGGCGGAACACTCACATCCGTATGTCGGTGTGTGCGGGATCCGAAGAACCGGATCAGGAGACACGGTGCTCGTTTCACGGAAGGCGGCGGGAACTCTCTTCGTGGGTGGTGCGCTCAGCTTCACCCTCGGCTCCCTCCTCTACCCCGCCATGCTCGGAGTCCAGAAGGTCAGCAGCGCGCCCGAACGGGTCGTCGCCACCCCGGCGACCGGACCGCTGACGGAAGCCGACCGGGATTTCGTGGTCAAGGTGCGCTCGGCCGGACTGTGGGAGTACCCCGTCGGCCAGAAGGCGTCGAAGAAGGGGACGACGAAGGCGGTCAGGAACGCCGGGGAACATCTGGTCGACGGGGATGCCTCCTTGGACGCCGCCTGCCGCAATGTCGCCGATCAGCTGGGCATCACGCTGCCCAACCAGCCGTCGCCGCAACAGCAGGGCTTCGCGTCCCGGCTGAACGCGGAAAGCGGCAAGCAGTTCGACACGGACATGGCCACCACCCTGCGCGCAACGAACGGCCAGCTCCTCACCACGATCGCAAGCGTCCGCAGCACCACGAGGAACTCGCTGGTCCGCGCGCTGGCCGACCAGGCCAACGACACCGTCCTGGACCACATCACGGTCGTGGAGAAGACCGGCCTGGTCGACTTCGGCCAGGCCCTCGCCCAGGAAACCACCTCGCCCGGCCTTCCGGCCCAGGACCTGACTCCGCCGCCGGCGGTCGCGGGCCAGCCGCAGGTCGTCCTCACTCCGCCGGCGAAGAGCACGGCCTCGCCGAGTCCGACGGTGGGGTGAGGTAGGAAGCCGCGTCGGGCCGCCGACACCCCCGGCCGGACGGCCGACATCGCCTCGCGAGCCCGTCCGGTCCGGCCCGCACCGGTCCCGAGGGCACCACAGATGCCCACCCCTACAGGAAACTGCCAGGTCAGATACTCGACGGCAGACGGGCCGCGCCCCCCTCCGCAACTACACACCGAGTGTATACATCACGTGTATAGTGCTGAAGCATGGCTTCCGTAACCGTCTTCCGGCGCGACGCCCCCGTCACCGTCCTCACCGCGACCACCGCCTTCGGACTGCTGCTCGGCTGGGCGACGTACGGCCTGCACGGGATGGCGCCCCTGCTGGACCGGGCGACCAACTCGACCTCCACCTGGATCATCTGGACCGCCGCGGCCGGCGCCCTGATCCGGAGTCGGCAACTCGCCATCTGGGGCGGGGCGTTGATGATGCTCGCCACCTGCGTCGGCTACTACACGGCGTCCACGCTCGGCGGCACCTTCGGGAGCGGAGGGCTTGGAACCGCCGCCGTGTGGTCGGTGGCGGGACTTGCCGGAGGGCCCCTGCTGGGATGGGCCGGGTGGACGGTACGGCGAGGGCTGGGGGACGTGCGGGCGGTGGCCGGGGCGGTCATCACCATGGTGGTGCTGGGCGAGGGGCTCTGGTTCGGGTTGGGTCTCCGTTACCGGGACGACGCGGCCGTCTTCCTGACCGTCGGCGCGCTGCTCACCGCTCTTCTGACCGCCTACCTGGCGCGCGCAGGGGTGTACCGGTACTGGCTGTGCCCCGTTCTCGCCCCCGTGGGCGGTCTCGTCTTCTACCTTGCCGAGAAGGGCATCCTCGACGGCCTACTCGGATCGGTCTGACGCCGCCGGGACGGGGCGGTACTACCAGGGCGGGCTTCCGGCCCAGCGCGGGAGGCTCGGGGGCCCGGGAGGCCCCGCCCACGCCCACGAACCCTCGAACCCTCGGGGGGCCTCCTTCACGGCCGTACGGAAGCTCCCCGCCGAGAGCTCATGGTCGTCGGATCACGAGTCGAGGGTGAGGATGACGCGATCCCGCACGCCCCCGCTCTCCAGCAGTCGATGCGCCTCGGCGGCCTCCTGCAACGGCATGGTCCTGCGGCTCTTCATGCGCAGCCGCCCCTCGGCCAGCATGGCCATGCCCTCGTCCAGGGCGCCGGGAGCGCGGTCCGCCGTGGGCGCCGAGAGCACGACTCCGAACTCGGGCGCCGCATGGTCGGACAGGGTGATGACACGCTGCGGCCCTCCGGCGAGTTCCACGGCGTCGGCGAGCGCCCCCTTACCGGCCGCGTCGAAGACGGCGTCCACGGATCCGAGGGCCCGGACGGCGGCCACGAGACCGGAGCCGTACCGGACCGGCGATGCCCCCAGCTTCCTGGCCAGGTCCTCGTCCCGCGCGCCCACGGCGCTGATGACCTGCACGCCCCGGGCGACCGCCAGCTGCGTCGCGATCACGCCCACCGAACCGCCCCCGCCGAGAAGCAGCAGCGTCTCTCCGCTCTTGACCCGCAACTGCCGGAGAACGCCGGCCGCGGCCTCCACCGAACTCGGCAGCGCGGCGGCGTCCACCCAGGACACCGACTCCGGCTTGTGTGCCCAGATCGAGGCCACCGCGTACTCGGCGTAGCCTCCGCGGCCGAAGAGCACGGCGGCCACCTCGTCACCGACGTGCGTGCCCGAGACCCCGGGACCGACGGCATCGACGACACCGGCCACCTCGTAGCCCAGCACAGGCTGCGGAGGCAGGGGGAACCTGAGGCGGCCGGACCGGATGTCCAGGTCGGTCGGGCCCACCCCCGCGGCACGGACCCTGATCCGGATCTCCCCGTCACCGGGCTCCGGCACGGGAACCTCCGCCCACTTCAGGACATCCGGCGGACCGTACCCAGTCATGACGACGGCATTCGGCATGACGACTCGCCCCCTTCCTCGCCAAGTTCGCGCTTCATACACGCGAAACATATAGTTGATGTATCACATATCTCGCTGCGCTGCACCCGCGAAGTGGACCCGACCGGGCGCCCCGGGCGGTCAGACACAGACCGGACTTCCGCGCCGCCGACCACCGACGCGGACCGCTGCCGTGAGCCGACGAGCGAACAAACCGCGCGCCCGCACCTACGGGAGCGCCACGAGCAGGACCAGCACGCCCAGGCGGCGCCCGGCGATCAGCAGAGGGGCCTCGGAGGCGGAAGCCTTGACGGCATGGTTGCTCGGGAACGAGCAGTCGTCCGGGGCCTCGCGGGCACGATGGTGGAAGGGTCAACCTTCTCATAAGGTGGGCCCATGGAGGAGGAAGCACCCCGCTGGCTGAGCCCGGTCGAGGAACGAGCCTGGCGCGGCATGCTGCGCATGCACGACCTCCTGGTCAACCAGGCCGGGCGGACGCTGCAGAGCGAGTTCGGGTTGTCCGCGACCGACTATCCCGTACTCGCCGAACTGACGCGCGCGCCCGGCGACCGACTGCGCGTGCTGGAACTCGCGAAGGTGCTCGGGTGGGAGAAGAGCCGGGTGTCGCACCAGCTCGCACGCATGGCGAAGCGCGGCCTGGTCGCCCGGGAGGAGTGCATCGACGACGGACGTGGGGCGTACATGACGGTCACCCCGGCCGGCCGTGCCGCCCTGGAAGCCGCCGCACCACAGCACGTCAAGGACGTCCGGCGCCTCTTCCTCGACCACCTCTCGCCCGGTCAGGTCACCCTCCTCGCGGAGATCACCGACACGGTCATCGGGAAGATCGACACCAAGTAACCAGGAGTCCCCCCAGAGGCCCGCCCGCCCCCAGAGACCTCGCCGGCGCTTCGGCGCCCGGCCGGATCACCGGGCCACCGGGTCAAGGCGGAATGAACACGTTCACCGATTGTTGAAAGCGGTATGAAAAAGATCGGGTTCCTGTCCTTCGGGCACTGGACGCCGTCGCCGCACTCGCAGACGCGCTCCGCGTCGGACTCCCTGCTGCAGGCGATCGACCTGGCGGTCGCCGCGGAGGAGCTGGGGGCGGACGGCGCCTACTTCCGGGTTCACCACTTCGCCCGGCAGCACGCCTCACCGTTCCCGCTGCTCGCGGCGATCGGCGCGCGCACCAGCCGGATCGAGATCGGCACCGGTGTGATCGACATGCGCTACGAGAACCCCCCGTACATGGCGGAGGACGCGGGCGCGGCCGACCTGATCTCGGGCGGCCGACTCCAGCTCGGTCTCAGCCGGGGCTCACCGGAGCAGGTCGTCGACGGCTGGCGGCACTTCGGTTACCGGCCGCCGGAGGGCGGAACCGACGCCGACCTCGCTCGCGCACACACCGAGGAACTGCTCGAGGTGCTCCGGGGTGAGGGATTCGCAGAGCCCGACCCCAGGCCGATGTTCGCCAATCCGCCGGGCCTGCTGCGCATCGAACCGCACTCCGAGGGGCTGCGGGACCGGATCTGGTGGGGTTCCGGCTCGAACGCCACCGCGGCCTGGGCCGCCGGGCTCGGGATGAACCTGCAGAGCTCGACCCTCAAGGACGACGAGAGCGGCGAGCCGCTCCACGTCCAGCAGCGCAAGCAGATCGAGGCGTACCACGAGGCGTGGCGCGCCGCGGGACACACCCGCTCCCCCAGGGCGTCGGTCAGCCGCAGCATCTTCCCGCTCGTCGACGACCGGGACCGCGCGTACTTCGGCCGGGACCGCGACTCGACGGACCAGATCGGCTACATCGATCCCAGCACGCGCAGCATCTTCGGCCGGTCCTACGCCGCCGAGCCCGACGTGCTCGTCAAGCAGCTCGCCGAGGACGAGGCCGTCGCCGCCGCCGACACACTGCTGCTCACGGTGCCCAACCAGCTCGGTGTCGACTACAACGCGCATGTCGTCAGCAGCATCCTGACCCACGTCGCGCCGGAACTCGGCTGGCGCTGACGCCAGCGCCACGGCAGGTGCCGCCAGGGGAAGCAGCGTCCCGCGCGGACGCGGATGAACCGGGCGGCATCTTCGCCCCCGGCGTGATGCGGCAGCCGGACACTCAGGCGAAGGACGCACACGCGCACGCCGCGATGGACCACTGAACCAACGAACGACAAAGTAGGTGACGTATCATCTAAATGGTTGACACATCACCTTCCCGCCCGCAGGGTGGTTGAAAGCTAAAGAACTCGGGCCGAGGAGGCCCCCACGGATACAGGAGAGACATCATGGGACAGCTGGACGGCAAGACGGTCGTCATCACCGGCGGCACCAGCGGCATCGGGCTGGCCACGGCCCAGCGCTTCACACAGGAAGGCGCCCACGTCTACATCACGGGGCGTCGCAAGGAAACCCTCGACGAGGCCGCCAAGCAGATCGGCGGCAACGTCACCCCGGTACAGGCCGACAGCGCGAACCTGGCCGACCTCGACCGGCTCTACGCCACCGTCGCCGACGCCGGACACCGGATCGACGTCCTGTTCGCCAACGCCGGCGGCGGCGAGTTCGCCCCCCTCGACCAGATGACCGAGGAGCACTACGACACCACCTTCGACAGCAATGTGAAGGGCACCGTCTTCACCGTCCAGAAGGCGCTCCCCCATCTGGTCGACGGCGCCTCCGTGATCCTCACGGGCTCCATCGCGGGTGTCTCCGGCGATCCGGCCTTCGGTGTCTACGGCGCCTCGAAGGCCGCCATCCGCGCCTTCTCCCGCACCTGGGCCAACGAACTGAGCGGGCGCGGCATCCGCGTCAACACCATCTCCCCCGGCCCCATCACCACCCCCGGCCTCAACGGCCTCGCCGCGGACGAGGAAGGTGCCGCGCAACTGCGGCAGACCCTCGCCGGCATCGTCCCCCTCGGCCGCATGGGCCGGCCGGAAGAAGTCGCCGACCTCGCGCTCTTCCTCGCCACCGACCAGTCCAGCTTCATCACCGGCACCGAGATCTTCATCGACGGCGGCGCCAAGCAGGTGTGATCCCGTCCGCCCGCCGGCCCTCACCCGGGGCGTCGGCGGCGGCGTTCGCGCGGCGGTCTTCGGACACGGGGACCGTGCCAGTCCAGGCACAGGACGGTGGCGTCGTCCTGCGGGTGGCCGTCCCAGGCGTCGGTGACCGCGGTGGCCAGAGTACGCACGACCTCGCGCGGGTGCTCGGCGGCGGTGTCACGGATGAGGCCGGGGAGGTCGACCTTCTTCGCCTCGCGTTCCTGCATGCCGTCGGTGTGCAGCACGAGGCGGTCACCGGGGCGCAGGTCGAGATCCTGCACCCGGTACGGTCCCTTGTGCGCGGCGACGCCGAACGGCAGGTTCACTGCCAGACGCAGTTCCTCGACCGTGCCGTCGCGCAGCCGCAGGGGCCAGGGGTGGCCGGCGTTGACGAGCTGGGAGCGGGTGCCGTCCAGGGCGATGCGCAGCAACTGGCCGGTGGCGAAGGTGTGTCGGCCGTGGGCGAGGAGGGCCTCGTGGGTCTGGCGGGCCTGTTCGGCGAGGTCGCACCCGGCACGGCGGGCGCCGCGGGAGGCGTTGACCAGGAGAGTGGCCATGAGTGCGGCGCTGACGTCGTGGCCCATGGCGTCGGTGACGGACAGGTGCAGGGTGTCGTGGTCGAGGGTGTAGTCGTAGGTGTCACCGGCGATGTCGGCGGCCGGGACCAGGGCGCCGGCGAGCGCGAACTCCGGGGCCTCGCAGGACGGGGCGGAGGGCAGGAGCTGGCGCTGGATCTCCGCGGCCAGACTGACCGAGGTCGTGCGGTTGCCCCAGTGGTAGAGGTCGGTGAAGCGGCGGTCGGTGACGATGATGTACGCCAGCGCGTGCGCGGCCTCTTCGACCTGCTCCAGCACTTCCCGGGTGGCTTCGGAGAGGAACAGCTCCAGGACACCGAGGGCGTCGCCGCGGTTGGTGACGGGGGTGAGCACCCTGTGCCCGCGCTCGCCCTCCGGCACCCGCACCGTCTGCTGTACGCGCAGGACCTCGTCGTAGACGCTGTCGTCGAAGGGGACCTCTTCGGCGCGACGCTCCTGGGGCGTTGCGGCCTCCTCGCTCACCCGCAACAGGCGTCGGCCGACGACGTCGACGAACAGGAACGACACGTATCGGGCACCGAACCGCTCGCGCAGATTGTGGGCCACGACATCGAGAGAGCGCACCGGCGCGGCATCCTCCGCCGCTGCCAGCACCTCAGCCAGGGCGATCCGATCGCGTGACACACCAGCCTCCTTTCCGCTGAGAACTCGTTTTCCCGCTGACCCGCCGGACACGGCCCCGCTGTGACCCACGTCTCAAACACGTGCATGCGCATGGAGGCGGAACGCGGGTGCGCACGTGCCGGGGCCTGAGGCTCACCGGACGGCCCTGCTCCCGCCGGCTCGACCGGTCGTCGACCGATGCGGTGCTGGAAGCAGGCCTACGGGGCGAAGGGGCTGGCCGCCAGGGATCATGAGGATCCAGGTTCGCCCACCGCCGGCCGGCCGAGCCTCTCGACCGACAAAAAAACAGCCCCCGCCCAGTACCTTCTTCACTGGACGGAGACCACAAACAGCAGACGAGTCGGGCTGTACGCCGGGTATTCCTAGAGCGCCTTTCTGACTTGCGCTTTCGCGGGCGGGATCGGCAGGATCAAGCTAGGAAGGGCCGGAATGGCGATCAGAGGCGGTCAGGGGAAACCCACTCTGATTCGACCCGAGCTGCTCGGAACCAGCCACAGGCAATCGCCCTCTGTCTGGCCCCGAATCGGTCGAGGTCGAGACGGACGGCTGATCCCGTCACGCCCGCCGACCAGTGCGGTTGCGACGAGCTGGCCGCCGCCCATGCCGAAGCCCTCAGCAAATGGGAGTCCGCCGCATGACCCCAGAGCCCCCAGTCACGTCCGATGCGAGCGGGGCGGTGACGCACGTTCTTGAAGCGATTCCTCCTCGGCCCAAAGCGCGGCAGCGAGAGCACCCACGTCCAGGCGTCACGGTTGACGTCGTGCTTCCGTGTCTGCACGCGGCGTCGCATCCCGTCAGCTCACGTTGCCCGCAAGGGCATCAAGGAGTGCGACAGCCTCACGGCGGCTCAGCAACTCGTGGAAGCGCTCGTTGCGGAAGTTCCGCAGGCACGCGTAGCAGCTGCTCTCCGGGCCACACTCGCAGGCTGCCACCCGAGCAAGTGCGGCAGAGACAACCGGTTCGAGCAGCTTGCCCATAGACACGGCGTTGCCCGCACCACCTGGAGTGGTGTCGAAGAGCAGCAGGGACGGCATGCCGTCGGTGCCGGTGTGCACCGTGCCGTCGATGTCGTCGCGGCTGATCTCCAGGTGCGCGGCGGCGCCTTCGAGCAGTGCGTACAGGCCGGAGCGCAGGCGGGCCGCACTGGCAGTCAGGGCGGTGAGCGGGTCCAGATGGATCTGGAGGAAGTCGGTCTGGTACCGGTGAGCAAGGGAGACGACCCGGAGGGGGCCCGTGCACTGGGTGTCTTTCAGCAGGTGCGGGTGGCCCCCGCGCAGAGGCCCGGCCTGGGCGTGCGGACGGCCCCAGCCGCACCAGTCGCAGATCTGGTATCCGGCGCCGGCCGGTCCCTCGGAGACGACCACCATCTCTCCCCGGGTGCCCGCCGACCAGGGCGTGGTGTGGCCGGAGACGAAGGTGGTCGCGCCTTCCTGAAGGTCGGCGGTGTCGGTGGACATGTGGACGTCGCCGTACCAGGACCGTCGTGGCGGGGTCTGCCCCGGGCGGCGCTGGGGTCCGCGCGCGGCGACGAAGCCGTAGACCGGTTCGACGTACCGGCGTTGCGCGGCCGCGGACTGCGTACCGCAGGCGGCGCAGACGGGGTCCACGGGTTCGGTGGCCTCCCGGTAGCGGCCGCAGGCCGCGCACACGGCGTAGTGGCGGCTGACCAGTTCGCGGTCCGGCAGCCGGTAGACGCCGGCGGACGCCCATAGGTGGCCCCCCGCCACGATCTCGGCCCCCGGAGCGTACTCGTGGACGGCGGCGCTCAGGTCACGGGTGAGTTCGAGTTGCCCCGAGACGGCGCCGCCCTCCTGGGGGATGCGCAGTTCGACGGTGTCCACGGGGAAGCCGTACTTGGGTAGCACGTTGCGGTTGGCGAGGACCCCGAGCAGTTCGCGCTGGGTGAGGTTGCGGATGACCTTCTCGTACATCTCCGCCTGCCGGTACTTGCGGGCGGCCGCGGCCTGGTCGCGGCGTTCGCTGTACGAGGTGACGTCCTGGTCGAGGATCTGCTGTGCGGCACGCAGGAGCCGGTCCAGTTCGGCGACCCAGTCGCCGGAGTCGATGCCGATCTCTTTCTGGACCTGGTCGGGGAGAACCCGGCGCAGGGAGGCCATGACGCTGTCCGGAACGGGGGTCAGCCAGTCGCGCACCGTGTGGGCGGCGATCTCGCCGGTGGTGTCGTCGGGAAGGAAGAACTCTCCCGCCTTGCGCCAGATCCGGCCCCGCTCGTCCTTCATGGCACGGAAGAAGGCGGCGAGCGCGATGGAGTGGGCGTGGCGGCGGTCGATCCGGACGTTGTCGACGGGGACGATCGGGGCCCGCACCTCCCCGGCGATCATCCGCTCGGGCTCCGCGAACCGGGCGAGGTCGTGGGGCCGCCGCTGCGCGTAGGTGAGGACCAGCGCGGCCGAGTCGGCGCGGCGGCCGGCGCGGCCGGCGCGCTGGACGTAGTTGGCGGTGGAGGGCGGCATGTTGCGCAGGACGACGGCTTGGAGTTCACCGACGTCGACGCCGAGTTCGAAGGTGGTGGAGCAGGACAGGGCGTTGACCTGCCCTCGGACGAACTCCCCCTGGATCTCGGCGGCCTTCTCCCCGGTCCACTGCGCGGTGTGCTCCTGGGCGCGCAGGGGAACGGGGTCGAAGGTCAGGTAGAGGCGCCGCAGGTGCTCGTCTGTCTCGGGCGACGGCTTGAAGTCCTCCAGGCGTCCTGTGCAGCGCAGCGTCGGGCACACACCGCGCACGGACACGGTGGTGATGCGGCGGCAGCGGTCGCAGGCGTACAGCGGACCGCTGTCCGCCGTCACCGGCCGCAACCGCAGCCAGGCGTGGTCGAGTCGGCGGACGACGCCGATCCCCGGTTGGCTTTCGGACGGCAGCCAGTCGGCGAGGTGACCTGTCGTGAGGTCGGTCCACAGGCGGTTCAGGGCATCGAGGGCGGTGGCCCGTCGTTCGCCCTGGTGGCCGAGGGCGTCGAGTACGCGTACGAGGTAGTCGACGCGTCGGTTCGAGGCGCTCGCGGCGCTGGGCAGCCAGCTGATCACCCTGCGCTTGGCCTCGGAGCCCTGGGAGCGGACCCAGATGGGCCCCTTGCGTGGGGCGAACGCCTCGTCGCCCGCGTCGACGTCCTCGGGCATGGTGAGCGCACCCTGGTTGCGCAGGGTGCGCAGGAGTTCCTGCAGCAGCAGCCATGCCTCGTCGTCCGTGAGGCCGAGTGAGGTAAGGGCGGCGGGCGGCTGCCAGAACGGCTCGCGGTCGATGTCGATCCGGAGCAGGCCGAGGCCTTCGAGTGACTGTCGGTCGTCGAGGCTGAGCACTTCCTGCATCACCCACAAGGCCACTTCGCGCTGCTTGGCCTGTCGGGAGTCGTTCCGGCGGAAGACTCCGGCGCGGTCGGCGGCGCGGATGGTGTGGGCGACGAGGTCATCGATGTGCAGGGGCTCGTCGGGGTCGAAGCAGCCCTGCCGGACGGCCTGGGTGATCAGGCGCCGGTGCTGGATGCGGGTGTAGGAGTCCTCCAGGTAGGGCGCGAAGTACGCGGCGGCCTGTCGGCTGTCGCTGAAGAACAGCAGCTTGCGGCCCTGTCCGGGCAGTGCGGCGGCCGGGCCGTCGGTCGCCGGAGGCAGTGCCTGATAGAGGGCGGTGCTGAGGACGGCGGCCGAAGCCTCGTTGCCCGCCTCGAACAGGCGGATCATGCCGTGGCCGCGCGCTCCGCAGGCGAGGCATGCGGCCGGGGTGCCCTCGTGGGTGTCGAGCTGGTGGACGCGGCGCAGTTCGGTGCCACCGCATCCGGGAGCGGTGCAGGATGCCGTGGCCGCGGGGTGCACGGCCGCGCAGCGGGTGCACAGTCTGCGTTCCTTGAGGCCGCCCTTGGCGCTGTCGCCGAGTGTCTCGTCGTCCTCGTCGGCACCGGTGTCCGAGCCGTCCCCGTCGAGGAGCAGCCAGGTGTGGGGGCTGTCGGGAGACTTGCGGTGTGCGAGGCGGGCTTGTACCCCCTTGCCGGTGAAGGTGCCGTGCAGGTGTACGGCACCGCAGCGGCGGCAGGCGCCCAGTTCGAAGGAGGGGCGGGCACACCGCGCACAGGTCTCGTGGCGGGCCAGGTCGAGGTGGGGGCCTGCCGGGTCGAGGCAGGTGAAGGCGCCTTCCGTGGCGCGTGTGAAGAGGTGGTAGCGGGCGGAGAGCACGGGAGCGCCGTCGGTGTCGGTCACCTGGCTGGCGAGTTGGATGAGCGCGGTGACCGCCGCGGGGCCGACGGGGTCACCGGGGAAGACGTCGCGGGCGATCTCGTTCACGGGCCGGGGTCCGTCGGCGAGGGCCCGGCGCAGAGCCGCGGTGCCGGCCTCGGCCGCGAGGGCGGTGGCCGCGGTCGTGCCGGCGGGCAGGCCGTGCATGCGCGCGGCCGACACGATCTCCGGTTCGGGGTCGGCGGTCGTGGCCAGGCGCAGGTACTCGGTGGTCGGCAGCGGCCCCCAGTGGGGGCCGTCGGGTGTGGCGACCCGGGTCGCGGTGACCAGGTCCTGGGCGGCCGGGTCGCTCGCGTCCCAGCGGAAGGAGACGTCGAAGAGGGCCTGGGCGAAGGCGGTGACGGCAGCCGGGTTCTCCTCCGCGCCGACGGTTGCACTGGTGGCGATCGCCTGGATCTCCCGCCCCTGCCCCACACGGTCCTTCAAGCGGCGCAGCAGCATGGCGAGTTCCGCGCCGCGCGCTCCGTCGTAGACGTGGGCCTCGTCGACGACGACGAACCGCCAGGAACCCGCCTGCTCTCCCTCGAAGAGGTCCATGTCCTGGGGGCGGAGCAGCAGGTACTCCAGCATGGCGTAGTTGGTGAGCAGGATGTGGGGCGGTGTGGCGCGCATCTCCCGTCGGCTGACCAGCTCGTTGGGCAAGCGCGGTTCGCCGGGGTTGAGCTGCTCGAAGGTGTCGGCGGCGCGCTGCGGATCGTCCTTGGTGTCGCCGGTGTAGCGGCCGAAGGTGATGTGGGGGGTGTCGGCGAGCAGTCGGCGCAGTCGCTTCATCTGGTCGTTGGCCAGGGCGTTCATCGGGTAGAGCAGCAGGGCGCGGACGCCGGGTCCGAGGGTGCCGCGGGCGTGTTCGGCGGCGAGGGCGTTGAGGACGGGCAGGAGGAAGCTCTCGGTCTTGCCGGAGCCGGTGCCGGTCGCCACGACGAGGTTGCGTCCGGCGACGGCCTTGCGCAGCGCCTGTTCCTGGTGCCGGTACAGGGGACGGTCGGCGGGCAGTGCGGGGCCGGTCAGCTGTTGGAACGCGGGGTCGAGTACGCCCTCTGCGACGAGCTCGTTCAGGGTGGCGCCCGGCGCATAGGCGGGGGTGGCCTCCAGCAGGGGCCCCTTGGTGAGCAGCGGGCTGGTGTCGATGGCGTGGGCGAGGGCCTCGGCCAGGCGGGGCTCGCGCAGGGGCAGCAGGGAACGCAGATAGCGGCGGTAGGTGTCGCTGATCATGCTGGAGGTGGCGAGCGGCTCGAGGCTGTGCACGGGAGGCTCCGTTGTGGCGGTTGGCTTCGGACGAGCGGTGGGGCGGTACCGCTGCGGTACGGGCTGGACGGGAACCGGTGGTCAGCCGGTGCTGTGCACGGCCTCCGCGGTGACCAGGCATTCCGCGAGGGCGATGTCGACGGCGGTGAGATCCGGTGCGTGGGAGGCGACGGGCGTCCACAGGTGGCGCAGTCCCCGTTCCAGGCCGGCGGCGCGGGCGTCGCCGGCGGCGGCGAGCCTCGCGATCAGCGCGCATCCCAGAGACAGCTGAGGGACCCGCATCCAGGCTTCGCCCGGCCCGTGCAACTGGCCGGGGTCCCGTCCACGGAAGGCCTGGGCCAGGTCGGGGTGTCCGTCGTCCAGGAAGATCGCTACGGCGTCCAGGCCGTCGCGGAACTCCTCACGGGTGGCGTGGTACTGGAGGTCCTTGCGGGCACGGAACGCCTGCCACGCCGCGTCGGCACGGGTGTCGGGGTCCAGAAGACCCCGTGGGACGACACGGGCGCTGCGCCACACGGCCTGCTGCTGGAGTTCGGGGAGCTGGTCGAGGGCACGGGTCTGGGCGTCGAACCGGCCGACCGCGCCGCTCGGATCCGCCTGCCCGGCCAGCAACGCGATGGCGGCGTCGCCCAGGAACTGGCCCACCTCGCCGATAAGTTCCGCCTCCTCCGGGTACAACTCCGCGACGTCGTAGGCGAGGCCACCGGAGAGATACGGCAGCAAGGGAGCAGTGAGCAACAGCGCGCACAGGGGCGCCTGCCGCCAGACGTGACGTACGGCGGCCGGGTCCGTCACTTCCCGTATCCGCAGGGCGGCAAGACCGCTGCCCGCTAGCACGGAGGCGAGTTCGCCGGAGCGCAGCGCGCTGTCGGCCGCTCCCGTGAGGGCGGTGGGTCCGGCGTCCGCGAGGGCGCTGCGGCATTCCGCCGGTGCCGTCTCCCTGGCTCCGCACGCCTGCAGGTCGCGCCCGCGGGCGGTCACGATCCACTGGTAGGCGATCGCGTCGGCGCCGCGCGGCAGCACGCCGCGTCCGGCCAGGTACTCCGAGACCCTGGCGCCCGTTCCGTGGCCGGCGGCGGAGGTCCACGTGCACCGGCGCAGCACGAGGGTGTCGCGATCGCGGAGGCGGGGCCACCCGGGAGCGGCGGGTGTGGGGGCGCCCGCGTTCAGGTCCACGATCAGGGGGCCGACGGACCGCCAGGCCGAGGGCAGCGGGATTCGGCCGCTCTGGTCGACGGTGGCCGTCAGCGGCCGCTCCCACGGGGCGAAGACCGCGTACAGGCGGGCGGTCAGTTCGCCCGGGTGGCGCAGGCCCCGCAGCAGCAGTCCGCCGCCGTCCGGTACGACGTCCTCCGCGATGGGCTGGGTGCGCACGGTCCCGACGAGGATGCTCTCCCCCGCGACCAGCAGCCGTATCTCGGCTTTCACGCAGTCGCGCACGGTGTCCGCCAAAGCCGCCAGTGGGTACCGGAGGTCTCCTCTGCGCGTGCGAGTGCGGCGTTCCGGACGCAGCGTGTGCAGGGTCGTCCCCTCGACGACCAGTGCCAGCAAGGGGGTCACCGCCACCGCCTGTTCCGGCAGGCGGACGGTCAGGGCGTTCTCCCCGGCCAGGTCCGTCGCGTCGATGTCGAGCGGCCGGACGGACCAGGTCAGGGGTTTGCCGCCGAGTTCGAGGCGGACCTCGGAGTGGGGGATGCACGCCTCCACGGCGAACCGACGGACCCCGTCGCCCAGGACCAGCGTCTTGGTGATCTCGTACAGGGAGAACGCGACGGTGTGCGTGGAGGCGGTGACCGGTCCGTCGGCGCCAAGGGTCAGCCGAGCGGGGGCCAGGCCTCCGTGCGGGGCGAGCAGACGCCACTCGGCGGTCGGTTCGGCCGTGATTCCCTCGGCGAGGAAGGCCACCAGTCGTCGCTTGCGCCGGGAGCCGACGCGGTGGACGAGGATCTCGTACGGTCCCAGAAGCGGGCGGGGTACGTCCTGCCACGGGTCCAGGAGCGCCCCGGGGGCGCCGGTGTGACGGGCGAGAGGCTCCTCGTGGCCGGGGCGGCGCACTTCGGCCTGCCAGAGTCGCGTGTCCGGTTCGCTCGGCCGTCGCGGGAGCCGGAGAGCGGGCGGACGGTGCCACACGGGTGCCCCGTCGTCACCCATGATCCAGGGCAACGTCGCACCGCCCTCCCAGCCGAGCGGCCGTCCGGCGGCGACGTCCAGCCAGCTGCCCGGGACCGCGGCCAAGGCCCGCACCCGCGTCACCCCGGTCAGCGACACCCTGCTCAGGGTCCAGCCGTTCCAGCCGTACGGGGTGGGCAGTTCCACGACGCCGGGGTCGGCGCCCTCGGTCTGCAGGGTGCCCGCGTGCAGGAGGCAGATCTCGGCGGCAGGCAGGGGCTCGTCCGGGGGGATGCGGTGGCCGTCGGCGTCGAAGGCCAGCAGGGCGGTGTCCGGGTCCACGACGGCCGAGACATGGGTGGTTCCCGTCGGAGCCGTCGCCTCGACGCGGCGCACGGGGCCGGGCAGCGTCCAGTAGGACGACCGGGCCGCGAACACCTCACCGTCGGCGGACAGCTGCCAGTCTCCCGCGTCCGGCTCGCCGGGCAGGGTCAGCAGCACGCTGCCCGCGCCGGGGCCGAGACGGAGCTCGGGGGGAGGGGCGACGCTGCGGGACGGGGCGACCGGATCGTCCGCCGCGGTCGGCGCGCGCCATGTCCAGCCCAGCGAGCGGGCGGCCTCCTGCGCGGCGCGACCCCACTCGCCGGCACTCTCCGGGGCGTCTCCGTGTGACGCCAGGTCAGGGCGTGCCGCGAGCACGCGCGCGCGTGCTTCAGCCACCAGACGAGGAAGTTCAGGACCGTCGGCCAGTGCCACGGTGTGGACCGCGCAGGCGGGCCAGCGTGCGAAGACCGTGTCGCGCGGGAGGTCGGAGTGGTCCGCGAGGAGCCGGTACGCCACCAGCGCCTCCAGGACGAGCGCGGTCCGTACGGCGGCGACCGGCTCCACCGCGCCGGCGGGCGGCTTCCCCACCTCGCGCCAGGCCCGCTCACAGTCGTCCAGCAACCGCGTGGGATCAACCAGCATGTCCCGCCCCTCCCGCCTCGGACGTACGCGATCTCGCCCGGGACCGACCATCGTTGTACGTTCTACCATTCCTTCACATAAGGAGCATGGGGAATCAGCAGGTGAACAGTGCGCTCTACCCGGGGCGTGACTGATTGTCAGTGGCGGGTGGTGCAATGCGAGAAGGCTCGTCGCACCGCAGTACGGCACATGGGGGGCACGCTGATGACGACGGACACCGAGGCCGGGACGCCTGCCGTGCTGCATGAGGCGCTGGTGACTGCCGCGGGGCCACAGCGAGCCCTGACTCCGGTGGTCTTGCGGGGATTGCTGGCCGGCGTGGACACCGCGGTGGTGGCCGAGGTGCTGGGCCGGGTGATGGCGGAGGGGGTCGCACTGCCTCCGGCCGCGGTGGCGGCGTTCGGTCTGCGAGGCGGTTCCGCGGCCCCGGCCGCGCCAGAGCTTCCTGCAACGACCAATCCGCCCAGCGACACGCAAGGTGAACGCAGCGTTCCAGCGGGGCCAGAGCCGGAACCACGCAGACCACCGTGCTTCACTCTTGAACTGCACCAGGACAGCAGGCTGGACCTTTCCGCGTTGACCGTTCGAGCGCTCCGTCTCGGCATTCCTTCCGCGGAAGGATCGCCCCTGCGGGCCGAAAAGCCGTACGAGACGCGCGTCGGTCCTACGACCGCACTCACGGCCCCGCCTTCGCCGCGCCCCCGCCCCGAGCCCGTCGCCGAGTCCCCGGAGGGGGACGATTCCCCACGTGGGGCCATGGGCGACTCTTTCGCGCACTACCGCAAGGAGATCGACAGGTTCCCGCTGCTCTCCCGGCAGCAGGAGGCGGAGCTGGCCCAGGCCATCGAGGCGGGACTGCTGGCTCGCGAGCGGTTGGACGAGGCCGGCAGGAAGATCTCCCCTAAGCTGCGGCGTGAGCTTGAACAGCTGGTCAGGCTCGGGGAACTGGCGTTCACGGACTTCGCCCAGGCGAACCTCCGGCTGGTGGTGAGTATGGCCACCTGGTACACCGGGCGCGGTCTGGACCTCCTGGATCTGATCCAGGAGGGCAACCTGGGTCTGCTGCGCGCGATCGAAAAGTTCGATCACCTCAAGGGGCACAAGTTCTCGACGTATGCGGTCCCGTGGGTCCGGCAGGCGATCACACGGGCCCTGGCGGACAAAGGCCGCACGATACGGATCCCGGTCCACGCGTACGAAACCCTGGCCGCGCTACGGAAGGCGGCACGGGAGTTGGGGCACGAGTCGCCCACTGACGCTCTCCCCACGGTGGCCGCTCGCGCGGGTGTCACCGTTGACGAGGCGCAGGTCCTACTGGCCCGGGTCCGCCGAATACTCCCTCTGGAAGACCTGACCGAGTCCATCGGTGACGACGCCTTGCACGAGGAAGCGGACCGGAGCATTCAGGGACCGCACTGGACCGAACCGGACTTCTACTACGGTGACCTTCCCCCGGAAGAAGTCCGTGAGCTGCTCAGCTGCCTCTCCGAACGAGAGCGCCAGGTGATGACCCTCCGGCTCGGACTCGACGACGGCCCCGAGCTCACCCTCGAAGCAATCGGAGCGGAGCTGAACCGCACCCGGGAGCGGATCCGCCAGATCGAGTCCAAGGCCTTGGCGAAGCTGCGGGAGCAGATCGACGAGAACCGCATCCGCGCCGCTCGTCCGGTCCGCGAGCCGTCGCGCGCCGTACCGAGCGACGTGGACGGGCCTCCCCCTGAGTTCGCCTCCGACCTCCCCTGTGTGCGCCGAAAGGTCTACGGGCCCGGAGGATTCATCGTGGTCGGCCATCAGACGATTCACGTGGGCATGCAGTGGCACGCGAGGACCGTCACCGTCCAGGTGACTGACGACTGGTTCCGGGTGGTGCACGAGGGGAGCGAGATCACGACTGCCCCTCGCCACCGCACCGGAGTCGGCAAGATCCATGGGACTCCGGACTGAGGCGGTGCCGGAGCCCCCGCTCGGCATCACGCCGCGAGGAACTCACTGGCCCGCCCGCTGTACGACACATACAGCGCCTCCCGCGCCCGGGTGCAGGCGACGAACAGCAGGCATCGCTCGGCGGCCAGGTCGGTGGTGTGCTGGATGCGGTCCACTTCGGCCGGGGTCACGGCCGGCGCGAACGGGAAGGCGGACAGGGTGACTCCGGCGACGGCGACGCACCGGTACTCCAGGCCCTTCATGCTGTGCAGCGTCGACACCCGTACCCCGACCGCGCTCTCCGGTTCCCCGTCCCGCACCCGCACCACGGGGATGCCGGACGCGGCGAGGCGGTCGCCGAGCTTGCCCGCGAGGGTGTTGAAGCGGGCGCAGACGGCGATGTCCGAGGGCGCGACCCCGGCGTCCATCCAGTCGCGTACTCGGCGCACGACCGCGTCGGCCTCCTCGTTCTCACTCCCGTGCCCCTCGGACACGGGCTGTGCGCCGTGCAGCAGCGAGCGGTATCCGGTGAGGGTGTCGTGGGCGTCGCCGGTCAGGTCGGCAACGGGCTCGCTGTCGAGCAGGCCGCGGGCCCAGCGCAGGATCTCCTCGGTGGAGCGGTAGTTGACGCGCAGTCGTCCGCTGCGTCCCGCGACGGAGATGCCGAGGGAGCGCAGCGAGACCCGGGCGTCGTAGATCCGCTGGTGCGGGTCGCCGGTGACGAACAGGTCGTCGGGGCCTTCGGGGGCCAGGACGCGCAGCAGGCGCCACTGCGCCGGGTGCAGGTCCTGCGCCTCGTCCACGACGACATGGTCGTACGACGGTCCCGAACCCGGCTTGTCGCGCAGCAGCCGGGTGGCCTCGGCGCAGACCTGGAGCCAGGTGTGCGCCCGGTCACGGGTCAGACCGTCCTCGAACAGGGCCACGGCCTGCCAGACGCGACGCCGCTGGGTCTGCCCGAGCGCGCTGCCGCGCCCACGCCGTTCGCACGCCAGGTACTCCTCCTCGCTCCGCAGGTCCTGGGCGAGGACCACGTGCCGATACTCCTGGGACAGGAACGCCTCGTTCCAGGGCAGTTCGAGGCGGCGGGCCACGCGCTGCCAGCGGGTGCGCTCGTCCCGGTCCCCGAGCGCGGTCCCCGGGTTGCCGCGCAGTTGCCGTACGACGCGGTGGGCGACGGCGTCGACGGTGGTGACGTCGACACGGGCGAGCAGCGCCGGGTCGTGGTCGAGCAGCAGGGCGAGGCTGCTCTGGAGGGAGCGGGCCAGGGCTCCGGTGTAGGTGGTGAGGAGGACGCGCGTGTCGGGTGCCCGGTCCAGGAGGTGCTTGACCCGGTGCAGGGCGACGACCGTCTTTCCGGTGCCGGGGCCGCCGGTGATCTGGGCGGGTCCGGCATAGCCGGGCCGGTAGGCGATACGCCGCTGGGTGGGGTGGAGGAAGATCCGCCAGGCGGCGAAGGGCTTGGTCAGGATGTCGGCAAGTTCGTCGGGGCCGGTGACGAGCGCGATGCGGCTGCGGGTGCGGGTGACGGCGGCGGCCAGGTCGTCCCCGGCGGTGTCCTCCCCCGCCGCGCTCTCGGCGACGGTCGTCTTCTGGCGTACGGCGACGAGGTCCCGGTAGATGTCGTCGGGGTCGAGGCCCTCGGCGAGCAGCCACAGCGCCTCGTACTGGTCCTCCGGCATCAGCGACCCGAACGCCTCCAGCTGCGCCTTGCCAGTGACGGTGCGTGCGGCGCGCAAGGTGACGTCGTCGACGCCGAGGTGCCGCAGGACGGTGTCCGACCAGGCGGCGAACAGGAGTTGGGGGGCCGCGGCGGCCTCCTGAGCGAAGAGCGGGGTGATCTGTTCCATGGCGGTCAGGTCGCGTACTTCGAGGCAGCGGGTCACGGAGTTGACCGTGTAGAGCCGTCGGCGGGCCCAGGAGTAGGCCTTGTCGTGGGGGACGACGTGGACGAAGACGAAGAGGTCGCTGCCGTCGTCAGGCGCGAGCAGCACGATCCGCAGCCCGTCGTCGACGCGGATGGTCCGCATCCGCGGGTCACGCGAGCTGACCACCGACTCCAGGTGCAGCCCCTTGTCCGCGTGGAGTTGGGCCACCGTCAGCTGCTGGAACTTGGCCATCGCCTTGTGGACGCGGGCGCGGGCCGGTTTGTCCAGCCGGTCGACGCCCTCCCAGAACGTGTTGGTGATCGCGATCTGCGGCATGTTCCCCACCCTTCGACAACACCGACCGACAGAGTATCTGTTGACTCAGTTTACGAAAACCTCCATGATTCGTCGCAGGAATTGCCGCACGACACAGGGGCATCGCGAGCGCGGGGGTTGTTGGGTAGATGACACTGCTGGAACCGGATACGGACGGCCGACTCGCCCTGGAAGACGACTGCGTGGACCTCTTCGATCTGGCCGGTGACCCTCTGGACGCGGCCGTGGCCCGACTGAAGGCGGGCGTGAAGCCGACGGCCGAGGATATCGCCCTGCTCACCGAGGCGGCCCGCACCGCGCAGCGCGCCTTCGAGGCGGTCGGCGCGGCGAACGACGTACTGGACGACGCCTCGGACCTGGGCGAGGACCTGACGACCGCACTCGCGGAGACCCTGCGGCGCCGGGCCCGGGCCGAGGTCCCGGCACTGCTCGGTGCCCTGCGGGCCCAGGCGGCGCGTGTCGAGCGCTCCGAGGCCGTCCGTACCATCGCCAACCGCGTCCTCGGCAACGGCGGACCGGACGAGCCGACCACCCCGGACTCCGTCCCCGCCCTCACCGCCGACCTGCTGCCCCGCGCGCCGTCCGTGTACGACGACGAGGAGGAGGCGGGCGCGAGCCTCGCCGACCTGTGGAAGCGTCAGGAACGCCTGGAGCGAGTTCAGGACCGGGTGCGCGGGGAGCGGGTGGAGCACGTCGCGGCGCACCTGGTCGCGCTCGCGGAGCGGATCGTCGACCGGGCCTTCCTCGACGCCCGGTTCACGCGGGCGGCACTTGACGAGATGGACCGGGCTTACACGCTGTGGTGTGCGTGCCTCGACGAGGGCTGAAGTGCCCCTGACTGTCAGCGGGAAGCCCTAAGGTCCTTCCCACGCGCTACGACCGGACCGATCACCGAGGGGGACCGCCGTGCAGGCGAAGGAGACACTGTTCGCCGATCTCGTCCAGGGCAGGGCACAGCAGTTCCAGGTGCCGCTCTATCAGCGGACCTACTCCTGGACGGAGAAGCAGCTCAGACAGCTGTGGACCGACATCCTGGAGCAGGCCGAGCTGCTGGAGTCCGGGGAGAAGGTGAGCACACACTTCCTGGGGTCCGTGGTGCTCGCGCCGTCGCCGCAGAACGAGGCGACGTTCCCCCGCTGGCTCGTCGTCGACGGTCAGCAGCGGCTGACCACGCTGTCGCTCGCCCTGGCCGCGATCCGCGACCACATAGCGGACGGCGAGCCGGACGAGGCCGAGCGCATCGACGAGGAATACCTCATCAACAAGCGCAAGAACGGCAGCGATCGCTTCCGGCTACTGCCGACCCAGGCTGACCGGGCGCAGTTCGCGGCATACGTTCGCGGGCCGCTCTCGGAGCAGGCCGCCGACGGAGCCGTCGCCGCCGCCTACGGCTTCTTCCGCCGCAAGCTCGTCGAGGCCGCCGATCCGGCCGCCCCGCAGGACGTGCTCCGCATCGAGGAGGCCATCACCTCCCGGCTCACGCTGGTGGCGGTGACAGCCGAGCGCGCGGACAACGTGCACCGCATCTTCGAGTCCCTCAACAACACCGGCCTCAAGCTGAGCCAGGCCGACCTGCTGCGCAACTACCTGTTCATGCGGCTACCCACCCGCGGTGAGCGCATTTACGAGACCTACTGGCTTCCGCTGCAGGACAGTCTGAGCAACGACGAGCTGGAACAGCTCATGTGGTTGCAGCTGGTGCTCGACGGAGACGACCGGGTCCGCCGCCAGGACCTCTACGCGGCTCAGCAGCAGCGCTTCGAGCGCGGTGAGGTCAGCGAAGCTGAGATCGAGGCGTACATCAAGGAGTTGTACCGGCGCGGCGCCCTCTTCCGTCGGCTGCTGCACCCCGAAGTGGAGCCGAACGCGGCCGTCCGCGCCCATCTGCACCGCTTGGACACCTGGCAGGCCCAGGTCACCTACCCCGCTCTGATGCTGCTGCTCGACCGACGCGAGCGCAGGGACCTCAACTCCGCGGACACGGCCCGCGCGATGTCGTACATCGAGAGCTTCCTGGTACGCCGGATGATGTGCCGCGTGCCGACGAACAACCTCAACAGGATCTTCCAGGCGGTGCCCGGGCAGCTGCCGCTCGACATGCCCGTCGCTGACGGGCTGCACCAGCTCCTCTCCGCCGAGAACCGCTTCTGGCCCGATGACGACGAGCTACGCGAGAAGGTCCGGACTGCACCCTTCTACAAGTTCGGACGCGGGCACCAGCGCAAGCTGGTGCTCCAGCGGCTGGAGGAGAGTTACGAGCATCCCGAACCGGTCGACTTCGCCGCCGCGCAGCTCACCATCGAGCACGTCATGCCGCAGTCGCCGGGCGACGAGTGGCTCCGGATGTTGAGCGAGGACGTGGTCGCCGACGAGAGCGCGGAGGACCTACACTCCCGGCTTCAGCACACGCTCGGGAACCTGACGCTGACCGCGGTCAACGCGGAGCTGTCCAACCACCCCTTCGAGCGCAAGCAGGACCTGCTCCAGGGCAGCCACCTGGAGATGAACCGCCGCATCGCGGCCACAGAACGGTGGGGCGCGGACGAGATCCGCGCGCGTGCCGACGAACTCGCCGACCGCGCGATCGCGCTGTGGCCGGCTCCGTTGCGCGGAGTCGGCCGAGCGGAGCGGAGCCGGGACTGGAACCTGGCCCACCAAGTGCTCGCCGCGCTCCCCCACGGCACCTGGACGTCGTACGGCGATCTCGCGGCGTTCACCGGCTCCGGCGCCCAGGCCGTGGGCAACCATCTGGCCAATACGCCGGGGGTGGCCAACGCGTACCGGGTGCTCACTTCCGAGGGCAAGGTCTCCGACGGCTTCCGCTGGACGCCTCAGGACGTGGGAGGAGACGTCCGCGCCCGGCTGAGCGCCGACGGCGTGCGCTTCGCGGCCAACGGGGCCGCCGATCCGGCGCAGCGCCTCTCCGCCGATGACCTCGCCCTGCTGGTCGGCGGCCCCGAAGACGATCAGGCCGACGGTGAGGAGGAGGCGCAGCGCATCGCTGAAAGCCAGGGTGAGCAGACGCACGCCGACCCCTTCTACCTTCAGCTCGTGGCGGAGAACTCCCCCGAGAGGCGGTTCTTCCGTCAGCTCGCGGAGGACAACTCCCCCGAGACGGTGGAGGCGGTGCGCGCCCTCTTGTCCCACTGGGAGGAACTCGGCGGCGATATCTACCACCCAGACAGTAAGTTCACCGGCGCGATCCTCACGCTGAATGAGGCGAGCGCCACGGGCAGCTGGGTCTCGCCGATGGGCCTCACCCCGGGCTGCGGGCTGGGCGGCACGGCGTACGTCGGCTCGTTCACCGATCGCACCCTGCGTACCGAGCACCTCAGGCGTCTCAACGAACTTGAAGGTGTCGACCTCCAGGAGAAGCCGGGGCGGGGACCGGACCCCAGCTTCCGGCTGTCCGTCCTGGAGAAGGACCGCAACCGTGAGCTGCTTGTAGAGACTCTGACCTGGTTCCGGGACCGCTGGGAGAGCCGGGACAGGAACTGAGACCGGAACTCAGGGGGCACCCCGGTCGATCGTCACGAGTCGAACAGTGCCCCTGGCGGCCCGCCCCTCGCCAAGGGGCGCGAGCGAAGGACGAGACCCCTTACCTCAGCCACGCCCGCCCGCGTAACAGGCGGGCGACGGCCGGCATCTGCCGGCCGGTGGTGAACAGGCCGTTGAAGAGGAGGACGGTGCGGTCCTCGACACGGCGCTCGATGCGGATGGCCTTGGCATGGGCGGCGGCCGCGAGGCGTTTGGCTCGTCGCGCCCAGCTCACCTCACGTCGACGAGTCCTCGGCCGCCGAGCCGACGGCCTCATCGTGCCGCAAAGCGGGCTGTTCCGGCCGTCCCCGGAAGGCGGCTCCCTTGGCTGTCCGCGATTCGACGCGTTCCACGATGCGGTCGATGACCCGTTGAGGGTCCTTCCACTTCAGCGCCAGCCGGTCGTGGTCCATCCCGTGTTCGGAGACGATGTCCCGCAATTGTTCGAGGCCGAGCTCGCTCAGGCTCGAACGGAGTCCCGTCTCGCCGGTTTCGGCGAGCACCGCGAACGGGTCGATCACTCCCGGAGCTCGTCGGCTACGCCTCGGGCGTTCTGCTGGCCGAGGTGCGGTCTGCGCATCGGGAGGCGTCAGCGCCTTGGCCAGTGCTCGGGCGAAGCGTGTAGTGCGTGCGGCTTCGGACGCCACCACGCCGAGGACACGTGCGAGCGTCGCCGCGAGCTCCGGGTCGGAGGCGCCGAGCTTGGTCAGGGATTCTTCGGCCTCCCGCACCTGGGCACTCAGGAGACCGTTGTCGTCGGGCCGACTGTCGCTCTGCTCGGTCACGCCTTCTCCTCGACCAGTTCGATGAACTCCTGCGTCATGCCCCGGAAAGCGTCGAAGCCGCCCTGGTAGCCGTACTTCTGCCGCAGGGTACCGCGACCGACGAACTCCGCCGAACCAGCGATGTCGTTCTTCTCGGGGATGAAGGTCGGCAGCACGGCGGGGAGCTTCTTGTCGCCCTGAAGTCGCCTGACGGTGTTCCAGTGGACCGTCGAATTGGCCTTGTATTTCGTGATGACGATGCCGATCTCTTTGATGGTCTCCCCCAGGTCGTCCGCGAAGGCCCGCACCCGCCGCTGGATCTGAGGGATGCCGTAGGTGGACAGGACGTCGGGAATGGTCGGGATGATGTATCCCTCGGAGATGCGCAGACCATTCAAAGTGACGATGCCGAGGTTGGGAGGGCAGTCGACGAGCACGAAGTCATACTCATCAATGATCTTCCGGATCGCCTTGCGCAGGAGATCGGTGGGGTTGTTGGCGTGGAAACGCCCCCTGGGCATAGACGCCAGGCGGTCCTGGACGTCAATGAGGTCCAGCGAAGAAGGCAGGAGGTCCACCTTCGTCACTGCGTCCACGGAAGAGACATTGCGCTGGAGTGTCTTCTCCAGGTCGAACTCCAGAGGCTCGTCCTCGGGCCGGAGGGCATCCTTGAACAGGGTCGCCAGGGTGTATCCCTCGTCGTTGAGCTCCTCCCACTTCTCCTCCCCGATCAGGACCGTGGTCAGATTGGTCTGCGGGTCGAGATCGACCACCAGGACCCGCTTGCGGAACTCCGCAGAGAGGAACTCCGCGAGTCCGGCCGTCGTGGTGGTCTTCCCGACGCCGCCCTTCAGATTGATGGTCGAGATGACATGAGCTTTGGGTGCCATGTGCTTCTTCCTCCGTTTGAGGTAGCGCTGAATCTGACTCGCCCGGAAAACCGGACCGCTCCGCAGGTCCACGACGGGAGCGGGGAAGTGTTGGTCACGGGCGCGCCAATTCGCTACGACCGTCCGGCCGACCCCCGCCATCTCCGCCACTTCGAACAGTCCGACGAGTTGGTCTTCCGCCTCGGGCGTGCCTGCCATGACATCCCCCCCGTGAACGGCCTTCACGTTTACCCGTCAAGCGTGAAGGCCGTTCACAATCGCCGTCAATCCCCAACCTCGTTGGGCAGGAGCGCAGTTGAGTTCACGCGCCCCCCTTGGGCGCGGGTCTACGCCGGGCACACTCGGCCCAGACCGTCTTGCCTCCGGGGTGGTGCGGCTCGCAGCCCCAGGCGTCGGCGAGTGAGGCGACGAGGAGCAGGCCGCGCCCGGACTCGCCGTCCCCGTCACCGCCCGGCGCCGGTTCGGGGAGGCGGTCGCCCCGGGCGTCCGTGACCTCGATCCGCAGGGTGCCGGCCGTGAGGGTGAGGGTGAGGCAGGCGTCGCGGTCCCGTGCGCAGCCGTGGAGGGCGGCGTTCGCGGCGAGTTCCGCGATGAGGAGGGAGGCCGTGGCCGCGTCCTCCGGGCAGTCCCGCTGGTCGACGAGCCAGCGTTCGGCTGCGTGGCGGGCGGTGTGGGCGCCGTGTCTGCTGGTGGGGAATGTGAGGCGGAAGTGGTGGGTGGTGGCGGTCGGTTCACCGGTGACGGTGACGGTTTGCTGGATCACCTCACCGAGAGTGACGGAGTGCTTCTACTGTGTGGAGGGTGCGGGGCGGTACGGAGGGTTACTGTCCCGGGACAGAGGGCGGGATGTACGGGCGTATGGCCGTGACCTGGCCGGGCGTTCGGCGGTTCGCTCCTGGTGCGACGGAAGTGGGCGGTGGTACGGGATGGCGGCACAGGCGGTCGGTTCGGGGGTTCCCACCGGCGGTGAGGCGGACGGTACGGACGAGGTGGCCGACCTGTTCCGGGCGCTCGGGCGGCAGATCAAGGTCGCGCGGGTACGGGCCGGGATGAGCCAGAAGGAACTGGGCGACCGACTCGGGTACGGGGAGGAGACCATCTCGTCCGTGGAACGGGGACGGCGGACGCCTCAACCTGAACTGCTGGTCGCGGTGGATAAGTTGCTGGAGTGCGGGGGGCTGCTGGCGGCTGCGGCGGAGGATGTGGAGCGGGCGCGGGCGCGGAGGAGGGTTCGGCATCCGGAGTGGTTTCGGGATTACGCGCGGTTGGAGGCGGAGGCGGTTGAGCTCTGCTACTTCGCCAACCAGGCGGTGCCGGGACTGTTTCAGACCAAGGAGTACGCACGTGCCGTGTTCGCCAGCCGACAGCCGCTCTTCGACGAGGAGACGATCGAGCAGCGCGTCACCGCGAGGATGGCACGCCAGGAGCTGATGACCCGCTGGCCACCGCCGACCGTGAGTGCCATCATCCAGGAGAGTGTGCTGCGCCAACCGTTCGGCGGACTGGACGTTCAGCGTGGACAGTTGGAGCGCCTGCTCAAGACCGGCGATTTGCGCCACGTGGAAATCCAGGTGATGCCGACGACCAGTCAGGATCACGCCGGAATGGGCGGTCCGTTCACTCTGCTCACCCCGAAGGGCAAGCCACAGGTCACCTACCTGGAGGTCCAGCACGTCAGCCGTCTGATCACCGACCCAGACGAGGTACGTGTCCTGTCCGCGAAGTATGGAAGCATCCGGGGACAGGCGCTCACTCCGCGCGAGTCCCTGCGCCTGATCGAGAAGATGCTGGGAGACCTATGAACACCGAACAGCCCATACGGCTCAGCTGGTTCAAGAGCAGCTACAGCGGTGACGAAGGCGGCGAGTGCGTCGAGGTCGCCGCCGACGGGACCGCCGTCCGCGTGCGGGACTCCAAGGAACGGGGCGACGGTCCGCAACTCGCGTTCACGCGGGGCGCGTGGGCCGGGTTCGTCGCGGACCTCGGGCGGGACGGGCTCTGACCCACCCGCCCGAAGCTGCGGCACTCAGGCCGCGTGACGCGGCCCCTTCCCCGGCGGCGGGTCCAGCACGGTTCGGTACTCGTCGCCGGTCACGCGGGCCTCTTCCATACGGTCGTAGATGTCGAGGATGAGGTCTTTGGTGCGGTAGGCGCCACCGTGGGCGGCCTCGTCATCACTCTTGATCCTGGAGAACGTGTCCATCACGTACTCCACGTCAGTACGGGCGACGCCGTAGAGCTGGAAGAACGCAGCATCCAACTCCGCGCGCAGCAGGTCACGGCGTTCTTCATCCCATCTGAAGGGCGCTCCCGAGTAGCCGAGGTCCTTTGCAAAGCCCCCCATGTCAGTGCTGGTGTAGGCCAGTTCTGCAACGCGATCAATGAACCAACGTGTCCCTCCGAGGGTCGCCTGGAAGTCTGCGAGCCGCGGAACTGGGAGCTGGTAGAGATATCCGAACGTCAGGTTCGTGCCCGCGATCTTCTGCCGAATGACGTAGTCGAAAGCGAACGAGGAAAGGCATCCCTGGAGCAGAGCCGCAGATTCCGCATCCCGGGGAAACATCAGCGGGTTGCTATGGCCGACCCCGAATGGGGGAAGCACAGTGGCCACCATCGTTCGCGAGTCCGTGGACCGGGCGATGTTCCGCCATCCCATCAGCCACCCGTTCCACCACTCCCGGTCCGCCAGCCGCGTCTTGGTCCCGGGCCACATGATCGGGTTCAGCTTCTTGTCCCGCTTGCCCGAGTCCACGTCGAACTCCGGCACCCAGTACCGGGGCAGCGGCGCGAAGTCGGGGTCGTCGTGCTGTTCCGGCGTCACGCGCGGGAGGGTGCCGACATTGGCCTGGGCCTGGGTCTGGCCCTCGTACGTGCCGAGGCGGTGGTCGAAGTGGTGGAGCATCTTCGCCTCGTACAGCGGGAGATAGCGGCGCGTCTTCCCCTCGTCATCGACGCGCGAGAAGACGTTGCCGGTCAACTGCCAGCCCTGGTCCGCCAGTTCCTGCTTGCCCTTGAACAGGTGAGAGTCGTTGGACATGTCGAACATGCGCATGAACGTGAGACCCCACGGGTTGGTCCCGCCCCAGCCGTTCTCGTCCGGCTCCTTCATCAGCACCGGGACCCGGCGGTAGATCCCCAGGGTGATCTCCGCATCGCGCCGGGTGCGGAACACCGGAAGCGTACCCGTGTTGGGGTTGACCAGCAGGATCTCCTCCGGGGGCATGGCGAACCGCCGGCTGTCCAGGTCCTCCATGTATCGGGTGCCGAAGGCGAAGGACGCCTCGTCGACTCGCGCGCCGACGCCGGTGGCCGTGAGCAGGGAGAAGCGCACCGAGTGATGCACGTCCCGGCTGAGGATGAACGCCTCGTTCTCGAAGTCCAGGAACGACGCGAGACGGGCCGTACGCACCAGGTCCGAGAAGAACGGCGCCGTCGTCGCGTCAGTGGCGATGCCGGTCGGCAGGACCAGGCCCATGCGCCCGGTCGGCGCGATGCCCAGGGAAGCGGCCTCGGCGAAGACGGCGTACGTGTTGACGTCGCCGCGTCCGGCCCGCGGGAAGCGGCCCGAGTCGCGCAGCAGATGGCTGACACCCTCGGAGAAGCGACGGGCGGTGATGAACTCGGTGTGCAGCGTCCGGTCCGTCTCCTCCTCGCTCTCGGCCAGCGCGTCGATCATGCGCTCGCGGGCCGCCTTGTTCGCGGCGTTGGCGATCTCCTCGTCACGGGTGGCGAAGAACTCCTGTTCCTGGAGCTTGACCCGCTCCCACGGCGGATTCCCCAGCACACAGCTGAACCCGCCCTTCCACCCGGTCCGCTCGTCCACCCCCGGTGCCTTCGCATTCGCCGGAACCCGGAACACCTCCGGGAACTCCAGATGCCAGTGGAAGAACCGGTACTCCTCCCGCAGCCGCACGACCTCCTCCACCGTGCCGCGCGGCAGGCTCGCGCCGCCGTCCTCGGAGTGCAGCGTGAGCAGCGACTTCGTCGTCAGCGCGGGCGGCGTCGCCGTCTTCGTCTTCTTCCAGACGAACGCCGCGCACCACGCGTCGGCCAGCTCCAGTGCCCGGATGTAGTCCGGGGACGTGGTCAGCTCGCGGTACGCCTTGGCCTGGTTCCGGACGTCCTCCAGTTCCTGCGAGTCCGTCTCCGTGATCGCCGAGACCTTCTCGCCGAACCCCGCGTTGGACTCGGCCAGCACCTCCTCCTCCGCGAACAGGGCGTCCTGGTTCGCCCCGTGGCGCAGCGCGATCTTCCACGCGGTCCGCTCCGCCGCGTTGCGCTTCTTCAGGTCGGTGACGTGCTTCGACTCGTCGCCCTCCAGCGGCTTGAACGCGTCGTCGGGCAGGCCCCCGGCCAGCAGCTTCGGCGTCGTGCCCAGCAGCCCGTTGCCATGTTTGATGTGGGCGTCGAGGAAGGTAAGCGGCCGGCCCGGCCTCATCGCCTCGATCCACAACGACACCTTGGCCAGCTCCACGGCCATCTCGTTGAGGTCGACGCCGTACACGCACCGCGCGATGACGTCCCGCAGGGCGTGCCGTACGTCCTCGGCGCTCGGCTCGGGGTCGTCCGTGCGGATCTCGGCGAGGCGGCGGGCGATACGGCGGGCGGCGGCGACCAGGAAGTGGCCGGAGCCGCAGGCGGGGTCGCACACCGTCAGTGCGAGCAGTGCGTCCTCGCGCTCCTTCTTCGTCGTACCGGACTTGACGGCCTGGTCGATGACCGGGTCGAGCGCGGAGTCGAGAAGGCAGTCGATGAGGGGGGACGGGGTGTAGTAGGAGCCGGAGGTCTTGCGGTCGTTGCCGTCCAGCTTGGCCAGGACGTACTCGTTGCCCTCGCCGAGGCGCGGCTCCAGTTCGAGCAGTGACTCGTAGACGGAGCCGAGCTCGTCGGCGCCGAGGTGGCGGTAGTCGACCTTGCGGGGGCGGCCCAGCTTGGCGTCGTACACCTCGGACAAGGCGCGTACGGCCTCGTAGAGGGCCTGGTTGGACAGGCTGAGGCCGTCCAGGATCGCGTCCGTGGCGGTGGGCTCGAACAGGCCGCCCAGCGCCGGGAGTCCGAGCTCGGGACGGCCGCCCGGGGTGCCGAGGCCCGTGATGACCAGCTGCAACGCCTGCCACTGGTCGCCGTGCAGGGTGCCGGTGCGGCGGGCGACGCGGCGCAGGCGGGCAGTGGAGAAGTACTTCTCGTACGTCTCGCGGGCCTGCTCGGTGGCGTCGGGGTGCAGGAGCAGGTTTCGGTCCTCGGTGACGAAGAGGAACAGCAGGCGGTAGGCGAGGCGCAGCAGGGCGGGGTGGAGGTCGTCGCGGACGTTCTTGTCGCGGGTGCGGAGCAGAGCCTCTCGTAGGTCCGCGTTGTCGGGGTGGGCGATCAGGCCCGTGCCGATCACGGTCAGGGCCTTTTCTACGCCCTTGCGGAGTTCCTTCAGGGCGCGGGTGCCGCTGTCGATGGCCTCGGTGCGCCACTTCTCCAGTAGGCAGGTCGCGGCCGGCTCGCCCTCGGCGCGGGGCTCGAAGCGGGTGCGGTGCAGCAGGCGCCAGAGGAGGACGAAGTCGTCGGAGCGGTCGCCGTCGAAGATCGCCTGGAGGTCGAACTCGATGAACGCGGCGCCGGTGAGGGAGGCGGACTCGCGCAGCAGGCGCAGCTGACGGCCGTTGGAGAGGACGCCCCAGAGGGTGGAGTCCACCGAGCGGTTGAGGTACTCCTGCACCATCGACTGGGGGGCCTGCTTGGCCAGTTCGGTGGTGCGCGTGTCGAGGGGGACGTTCCAGCCGGTGAGATGGACGGGGACGTGCGCCCAGTGGTGGCTGACCTCGAAGTCCTTCTCGCCGTCGTGGGAGGGCAGGCCGGGCGCGGGGACGGGGGTGAGGGCGCCGAAGCCGAGCTGCTCGAAGAGGGGCAGCAGCCAGCGTTCGGTGGTGACGCCGACCGCGTGCACGCCGGGGTCGGCGTCGGCGCCGTCGCGGGCCAGGGCGTCCTGGTAGGCGGCCCACACGCCGCGCAGGTAGCCCCAGGAGCGCTCGGCTGCGCCCCGTACCGAGTCGCCCTTGGCGTAGAGGCGGTAGTCGGCGGGCTTGGAGCCGGTCTGCTCCTTGCCCTCCTTGATGCGGACCAGGAGGTCATACGGCAGGAGGCCGCCGACGGTGGCGACGGAGTCGGTGACGAGGGTCCTGGCGGTGCTCATGCGCCCACTCCCTGGGAGAACGTCGGGGCCGGGCGGTAGTGGTAGACGCCCAGGATGTCCGGGTCGCCCTGCGGGACGACCTTCAAGCCCGCGAGACGGGCGCGGGAGGCGGTGCGGACCCTGCGGTGCGAGGCCTCCAGGGTGCGGCCCAACTCGGCCGACCGGTCTCGTAGTTCGGGCATGATCGCGGGCAGGGCGGCCAGGATCTCGGCGATGTGCTCGGTGGCGAACTTCGGGTCGGTGTTCTGCGTGGCGCGGGCTTCGAGGAGGGCCACGGCCTCGTCCTCCGGGAGCCACTCGGGCGCGTCGGGCCTGCCGCGGTAGGCGACCACTCGGGCGTCCTCGGCGAGCTGCTCTCGCACCGAGCCGTCGCGGGCGGGCAGGTTCAGCTGGAAGCGGTGGCGCACCAGCAGGAGCGTGGTGTTCCGCTCCACGGCCTTCGTACGGATGACTCCGCAGCGGCGGGCCGGGCGCTGCCACTGGGGGACCTTGCCGGCGTCGTCGAGGGCCGCGTCGAGGACGAAGCGGGCGACGGCGGCGACCACCGGGTCCGTGCGGGTGAGGGCGGCCTCGCCGCGCGGGGCGCTGGGGGCGTCGTGGAAGACGACCGGGCGGGGGTGGCGGGGGCCGAGCGCGTGCGAGACGGTGTCGCGCAGGCCCTGCGGGAGGGCGTCGGTGTGCGCGGTGAAGCCGCCCTGCTTCGTGGGGGCGGGCATGCCGCGCAGGGCGCCCAGGGCGCGGCGTGTGAAGTCCCGTACCTCCTCGCCGGTGCCGAGCGCGGCGCGGACCTCGTCGACCTCGGCCGCCACTTCGTCCTTCTTGATGGTGAGCTGGGCGTACCGGGAGCGGTAGCGCTTCTCCCGCTCGGCGGAGGACTGCCAGGCGATCTCCAGCTGCTCGGCCACCTCCTCCTGCGCGAACAGTCCCTCCTGCTCGTAGGCCGACCGCTCGCCGCGCAGGATCAGGCCCTCGAACACGGCCTGCATGGCGCTCTCGGACTCCTGCGGCACGGGCACGGAGATGCCGGTGACGCGGCGGATCCGCTCGTGCTTGCGGAGCAGGACGTTGAGGACGATGCCGTCGACGGGGTTGTCGGCGCCGTAGAGAGTGAGCGCCTTGACGACGTCGGTGCGCTGGCCGAAGCGGTCCACGCGGCCCTCGCGCTGTTCGTGGCGGGTCGGGTTCCACGCGAGGTCGTAGTGGACGACGGCGTCGAAGGACTCCTGGAGGTTGACGCCCTCGGACAGGCAGTCGGTGGCGACCAGCACGCGGCGCTCCGGCGCGGGGTTGCCCTCCTCGTCGGTGCCGGTCAGCTCGGCGATGCGGGTGACCCGCTGGTCGGGCGAGAGTTCGCCGGTGACGGAGGCGACCGCGACCGGGTGTTCGGCGCCCTTCTTGTTGAGGACCTTCTTGAGGTGGTCGGCCACGTAGTCGGCGGTCGCGATGTAGCGGCAGAAGACGATGGGCCGGTATCCCTCGTCGAGGAGGTCGGAGACAGTGCTGATCAGCTTCTTCAGCTTGGCGTCGCGGGTCGGGCCGTACAGCTTCTTCGCCGACTCGGCCATCGCGACCAGGCGGGCCTTCTCCTCGTCGTCGACCTCAGCGCCGTCCTCGGCGCCGGTGTCCGCGGGCAGTCGGGTGCCCGGTACCGCGTCCGCGGACTCGGGTGTCTCGCTGTCGGCCGGGTCGGAGACGGTGCGCTCCCCTGTGCGGTCCGCCTCGGCGGGGGTGTCCGCCTCCTCGACTCCGGCGCGCGTGTTCAGGGACTGCACGGCGGCGGCCGGGGAGGAGGACAGGGTGCGCAGCAGGGCGAGGGTGGACCACCAGCGCTGACGCTGCTGGAGGGCGCCGTCCGCCGCGCGTACGGTCTCGCGGGCGTACGACAGGACCTCGTCGAGGAGCTTCTTGTAGTCGCGGTGCAGGGTGTAGGGAGTCTCGGCGGTGTCCCGGGAGGACGGGAAGTGGGCGCCGTCCTGGAAGTCCTCGCGGATGTCGGCGCGGCGGCGCTGCACGAAGAACTCGGCGAGCAGCCTGCGGCCCGCGTCGGTGTCGAGGGGGACGGCGGCCAGGCGGTCGTCGAGCAGGCCGATCAGGCGGCGGAACGGCTCCTCCTTGCCGCTGTGCGGGGTGGCCGTGACCAGCAGGAGGTGGCGGTCGGTCCGGTCGGCGAGGGCGCGCAGCAGCGCGTACCGCTGCTGGGAGGAGCGGGCGGACGCGCCGACGGTGGAGTCGGAGACGCAGGAGTGCGCCTCGTCGACGATCACCAGGTCGGGGCAGTTACGCAGGAAGTCCTCCCGGTGACGGGGGGACTTGATGAAGTCGGTGGAGACGACGTAAGCGCCGTCGGGGCGGAACACCGACTGGCCGTACGGGGTCTCGCGCTCCAGACGTCCGATCGTGGACGGCAGCACCGGACGGGCGTCGACGCCGAACTTCCCGTACAGCTCAGCCCGCCACTGCTCGGCCAGGGCGGGCGAGCACAGCACGACCAGGCCTCGGGCATCGCCCTGCGCCAGCAGCTCCGCGGCGATCAGCCCGGCCTCCACCGTCTTGCCGATGCCGACGTCGTCGGCGATCAGCAGCCGGACGGTGTCCTGGCGCAGCGCCATCAGCAGCGGGACCAGCTGGTAGGGGCGAGGGTCGACGGCGATCGAGGCGAGCGACCGGAAGGGGCCCGCGCCGGAACGGAAGCCGATGCGCAGGGCGGTGCGCAGCAGCCCGGCGGCCTGCTGGTCGCCGAGGTCGGAGGGGGTGGGCGGGGCGAAGGTGGCGGGGACGACGGTCTCCAGGCCGGGCAGGACGCCCGCGATGTCGTCGTCGGCCCCGCCGAGTGGGCGCAGGACGAGCAGGTCGGGGGTGGAGTCGGGCAGCACGACCCACTCGCGGCCCCGGGCGTGGACGAGGGAGCCGACGGCGTACTGCCGGGTCGGCTGGGCGGCGGTGGTCATGCGGGCCTTCCGGGGTCGGGGCGGTAGGGGTCGTTCGAGCGGGTCAGCCGGGGCGGTGGCCGGACGGCTGGTCGGCGGGCCGTGAGACGGAGCGGGCCGATGGGGTCCGCCCCGTCCCCGAGGTCAGCGGCGCGCTTCGCCGAACACAGAAGGGTAGTCGGCGACGGCCTTCGACCAGTCGTCGTCGTAGCGGATGCGGATGACTTCCCAGCCGATCTCCTTCAGCCGCTCGGCGGCCTCCTCGTCGCGCAGCGTCGTCTCGGCGTGGTCGTGGTGCGGGCCGTCGACGAAGACCGCGACGGGGCCGAAGGAGGTGTCGTAGACGAAGTCCGGCTTGGACAGGGCCGCGCTCAGCTTCACCTGCTGGTGGTCGGGCAGGCGGTGGCCGTGGGTCCTGAGGTAGGCGACGAACCGCTCCTCCAGGGAGGAGTCGGCGCCCTCGATGAGCGCGGCGGCCTGCTCGTCGCGGGTGCGGCCCGCGTGGCTGGAGCCGACCTCGCCGCCCGCGAAGTCCATCAGCAGCTGCTTCACCAGGTGGCGGTCGATCATCCGGTGGTGGCGCTGGTTGCCGAAGGAGAGCAGGCAGTCGTAGCAGCCCTTCTCGCACGGGTCGCCATTGCGCTTCTCGGCTCCCCGGTCGCGCCCGACCTGGTCGAAGTGCGCGATCTCCAGGGCCCGGCGGGCGGCGCGGGCGAGCGCGTCGGGCTCGGCCTGGAGGCGGCGCAGGACGCCCGCGCCGCCCTCGGCGCTCTCGATGAACAGCAGCCGCTCGCGGGGACCGTCGTGCGGCGGCAGCTCCTCGGTGTCCAGCTCGGAGTCCTCCAGCTGGAACTCGGCCTCAATGCCCCGCTCCAGCGCGTACTGGAGGGTGATCGCGGTGTCCTTGTCGACGGGGGCCGCGAGCTTGAGGACGAGGATGTTGCGGGTGTCCTGGACGTACGGGATGACGGGGATCTTGCGCACGACCTTCTCCGCGTCGGCGAGGCCCTCGTCCTCCACCGGGGTCTCCCGGCCGGGCGCGCTCGTGCTCGGCCTGCCGGTGGAGCCGGCCAGCCACTGGCCGGTGACCGGGTCGAGCCAGAAGCCGATGTCGCCCTTGGCGACCGAGCGGCGGTAGCCCAGGTTGGTGAGCCGGACGGTGGCGCTGTCGCCGTAGACCAGTTCGGCGAGGAGGCGGCCGGCCGCGGCCTTCGCCTCGGCGCGCAGCGAACCGTCCCGGCCGTCCTCGTGCTGCTTGAAACGGTAGGAGATCTCCACCGCGTAGCCCGTGCGCTGGCGCTCCTCCTCGTCGGAGGAGATCCGGTCGCGGCGGTGGGTGAAGACGGTGTGCAGGTGCAGCAGCCCGGTGCGGGGGTCGCCGTACGAGCTGCCGCAGCCCAGGCAGGTGTCCTCGCGCCGCTCCTCGGGGGACAGATAGCCGCAGCCCTGGCACACCTTGGCGCTCTCGGTGGTCAGTTCGCCGCTGGTGTCCGGCGGCAGCTGCACGCGGTCCACCTTGAACCGGCTGCCCTCGTGGTAGATCAGCGCGCCCGGCCCGAACTCGCGGATCGCGATGAAGCGGGACCGCTGGAGGTAGTCGCCGTCGTAGCCGCGGCTGGTGCGGCCGGTGCCAGGGATGTACGCGGCGAGCGGCAGCCGAGGGAACGAGTAGCCGGGCAGGAAGCCCTCGGAGGCGAAGTAGCGGTACGGATAGAAGTCGGACAGCACCGTGCGCTCGCCGCCCTGCCTGTTCTCCAGGAGGGCGATCTGGTTCTCCGCCTGGGCGCGGCGGCGGACGGCCTGGGCCTGGGAGCGGCCGGTCGCCGTGCGGTTGCGGATGTTGTCGTGCTGGATCTCCCGCTCCTCCAGAGCCTTCTGGTAGAGGTTCCGCCAGCGCCCGCACTTCTCGTCGAAGCGCCCGGGGGCCTTGGCGACGGTGTCCTCCAGCCACTGCTCGTGCCACCAGGACGTCTCGCGCAGGGCGTCGACGCAGCCCGCGAGAACGGTGCGGGCCCGGACGAGGGCGCGCTGCTGGGCGGCCGGCCCGCCGATCTGCTCCCGCACCTCGGGCAGCAGCTCAAGCGAGGGGGTCTTGCCGTCGGTGTCGAGGATCTTGGTCATGGTGCGGCCGAGTTCCAGGCGGGTCTCGGCGAGCCAGATGGCGTGCACGTGCGAGGCGAGCAGGTCCTCGTTGGCCAGGTCGAGGCGGGGCGCGGCGACGGTGCCCGCGACCATCTGGTCGGAGCGGGTGAAGTAGTACTGGTCATGGCTGTTGCCGGTCGCGCAGTACGTGGTGACCAGCGCGGGCTGGCCCGAACGGCCCGCGCGGCCCGAGCGCTGGGCATAGTTCGCGGGGGTCGGCGGGACGTTGCGGAGGTTGACGGCGTTGAGGCTGGCGATGTCGACGCCGAGCTCCATCGTGGGCGAGCAGTACAGCAGGGGCAGCGGCAGCCCCTTGCTGAACAGCTTCTCCCGCTCCTCGCGGACGTCCGGGTGGACCTGCGCGGTGTGCTCTGCGGCGTGCAGTCCGGCAAAGGTGGACGCGACCTCCTTGTAGAGACCCTTGAAGAAGGCGTTGACGCGGGGGCCCCGGCCGGTGCGGTAGGTGCGGCGCAGCCGGTCCACCGCACCGTGCTCGTCGTCGCGGGCGTGCCAGCGGATCACCGGGTGGTGGATCTGGTAGCCGGGGTCCTCGCCCCGTCCCTGGGTGATCCGGCTCAGGACACCGCCGTCGGCGAGAACCTCCAGCAGGTCGCTGATCACCTTCTGGGCGTCGTCGAGGGAGAGGTCGTGGCTCCAGTCCGGGAAGGTCTCCGGCTTGCGGACGTGGCGGCCGAAAGCGCCGCGGCCGGTGAGGTTCTTCTCGCTGCGGCTGCGGCCGGGCCGCCCCGCGCGCGGAAGGGCGACGGTCGGTGTGGGGGGCGCCGCCTCGGTGTCGGCGATCCCCCAGGCGTCGTTGAGCTTCGCCGACTCCTTGCGCAGCTCGTTGAACTTCGCCTCGGTGAAGTACGGGGTGTCCACGGCCCGCTGGCGGCGCAGCTCGTCCATGAGGACCCGGGCGAGATCGAGCCGGGTGGCGGGAGAGGCGGTGCGCAGCGGTCCCGCCGCCCGCTGCCAGCGCTCCTCGTCCTCGGCGATCTGGTCAAGCCCCGCGTACTCCAGGCCGAGCAGACCGGTCTGCTCCAGGTTGGGCATGGTGACCCGCCAGCCGCGCTCCAGGTCCAGGAAGAGCCGGTACTCGGCCACCTGGGCCAGCGCATCCTGCGTCTCCTCGGCGAGCGCCTCCACTTCGGTGGGGTTGTTGGCGTACTCGTGCGGGGCCAGCCCCATGGCCTCGACGACCTCCTCGCCCAGCCGCTTCCAGCGCAGCCCCTTCTCCCCCGCCTTCAGCATCGCGCGGTACAGCGCACCCCGCAGCTGGGTGACCATCACGAAGTCGTTGAAGTGCCCGGACTGCAGGCTGGCGTCCTGCCGGTTGTCGACGAAGGTGAGCAACTTGCGTGCGTCCTTGCCGAGTTCCTTCTCTGGCAGACTCTTCAGGTGGCGCACGATGGAAGCGCTGACGACAGACGTGGCCGTGGACCGGCCCTCCTGGTCGAGCGTCATCAGCTTGGCGAAATCCCGCTCCCGCACTTCCTCGTAGCTGACCCCGCACTCCAGGCAGAACAGGAACGGGGCGGGCACGTAGGCGGCGTACAGGCCGTCCCCGTCCTTGTTCACCGCCGTGCCGTCGGGCCTCACCCACACGGGCTGCGGGGCGCGCTTCTTGCGGCTCGCGGTGAGGACGGGCGTGCCCTTCTTCGGGTCGAGGGTGAGCCAGCTGTCGGGGAAGCGGCGCTGGTCGATCGCGTCCGTGACACGCTCGGGCCACGGGTTGGCGGCCGAGAGGTAGAGGTAGCCCTGCTCGTCGTCCGCGTCCTCACGGGTACGGAAGGCGACCGTGCCGTCGTCGCTCTGCTCGCGGGCCACGGTGAGGTACTCCTGGCCGCACTCGCGGCAGAAGGACAGCGGCAGCAGGAGCTTCTCCGGCTCTCCGGGCACCCGCTGCTGGTAGGTGCGGGTGATGTGGCGGCTGTCCGCCGGCTCCAAGGAGACGTACGCCGAGCCGCCCTTGGAGAGGAACTGGTGGAGGCGGAACGCGAACAGCGCGCGGTCGTCGGCGTCGCGGACCTGCGTGCCGGCCCGGAGCGTGGACCGGATGGCCTTGGCGCAGGCGGTGTACGGCTCGTCCTCGGGGGCGGCGCGCGGGATGTCGAAGGCGTCCTCGCGCAGGGCGCGCGCGGCGAGTTCCACGGTGGTGGGCTTGGCGCGCACCAGCAGACGGGTGCCGTCCTCGTCGGTGGTCTCGGTGAGGCCGAAGGTGGTCTCGACCCAGCGGGCCAGCGGGTCGGCCTTGAGTGCGTCGTACTCCAGCGGGGGGTTGTTCTCCCTTACGCGGGCGGCGAGTTCGGCACGCGTGGGGGTCGTGTCGCCGGTCGCGCGGACCAGGGTCTCGCCCACCACCCGGTCCGGGGAGATCTCCGTGTCGAACAGCGTGGAGGCGACCTCGGCGACCTCACGGCGGCGAGCGGCGGGGGTGCCCTTAGTGGACATGGTGGCGGAGGTGCCGACGCACTGCAGGGCGGGCGACTCGCACGCCTCGCGCACACGCCGGACCAGCAGGGCGACGTCGGCGCCCTGACGGCCGCGGTAGGTGTGCAGTTCGTCCAGGACGAGGAAGCGCAGGCCCTTGGCCCGGCCGATGAGCCGCTTGCGCTCCTCGGGGCGGGTGAGCATCAGCTCCAGCATCACGTAGTTGGTGAGCAGGATGTCCGGAGGGGTGTCGAGGACCGCGTCCTTCTCGGACTGCTTCTCCTGGCCGGTGTAACGGGCGTACGTGACGGGCTCGTCGCCTTCGCCGTATCCGGCGGTGAGGAACTTCCTCAGCTCGCCCCGCTGGCTGTTGGCCAGCGCGTTCATCGGGTAGACGATGATCGCCTTGATGCTCGGGGGGTCTCCGGGCCGCTTCTCGCTCAGGATCCGGCTGACGATGGGCACGATGTAGCCGAGGCTCTTTCCGGAGCCGGTGCCGGTCGTCAGGACGTACGAGCCCTTCGAGTCGGCGGCCTCGATGGCGTCACGCTGGTGCCGGTGGAAGCGGATGGGACGGATCGTCGCACCCCGCTTGTCCTTGCCGGTGCGGAAGATCCGCTTGCACTCGGGGTGGAGGAGGCCGAGGTCGTCGGCGAGGTGGTCGACGGTGCCGCCGCTCGCGAAGCTCGGGTTGAGCGAGAGCCAGGGGTCGGGCCACTGGTCGCCGTCGGCAAGGGACTTGGACACCTTCTCGCCGATCCGCGGGTCGTCGATCACCACCGATCCGGACGTGTATTCCTTGTAGTCCCGGATGAGCCGACGGTGCACCTCGAAGACGTCCACGTGATCCTCACTAGCTCCCGACGTAATCCACGCATCACCGTAGTGGGTGAGGCGCACGGGACGAACCGCCCCGCCTTCACCCCATTAGAGCAAGAGCATGTGAACTCAGTCAACGAATAAAGCGTCGCTCGGGCGGCATTCGAAGCACCGCCGTGTCACACTCTCCCTGACACCAGCCCGGGCAGGGCGCGGCAGGGCACGGAGGGGACGGGCCGCAGCGCGAATGGACACCGGAACACTGATCGCCGGTCGCTACCGGATCAAGCACCTCATCGGCCGGGGCGGCATGGGAGTCGTCTGGCTCGCCCACGACGAGAACCTGGGCCGCGACGTGGCGTTGAAGACCATGAACGTCGATCCGGGACTCACCGAGGAGCAGCGCGCCCGCGACGCCGAAAGGTTCCGCCGGGAGGCGCAGGCCGTCGCGCGACTCGACCACGCGGGCCTCGCCACCGTCTACGACCTCGGCGAGGAGAACGGCACCCGCTTTCTCGTCATGCAGTACGTGATCGGCCCCGCGCTCGACGACCGGATCGCCGAGGAGGGCCCGCTCTCCATCGAGGAGACCGCGTCGATCGGCGTCCAGATCGCCTCCGTCCTGGGCTCGGTGCACGCCCGCGAGGTTGTGCACCGCGACCTCAAGGGCAGCAACGTCGTGATCCGCACGGACGGCGTGGTTAAGGTCCTGGACTTCGGCGTCGCCGCCTTCCTCGACCCGGACACCACAGGCCTCACCACGACCGGCGAGCGCCCCGGCAGCCTGGAGTGCATGGCGCCGGAACAGGTGCGGGGCAAGCCGGTCGACCCCCGCACCGATCTGTACGCGCTGGGCTGTCTGCTGTACGCGATGCTGACGGGCGAGCCGGTCTTCACGCACGAGTCCGAACTGATGCTGCCCGGCATGATCCTTGAGCAGCCGCCCGTACCGCCCGGAAGGCTCCGCGCGGGCATCCCCTCCGAACTGGAGGACCTGGTGCTCCAGTTACTGGCCAAGGACCCCGACGAGCGCCCCGCCCACGCCGGCGAGGTGTGGCGGCGCCTCGCCGTGTGGCTGCCCGAGCGCCGCACCCCCGAACAGGCACTCGTCCCGTGGGCCGAGGTCGACCCGCTACGGCCCTTCACCCACCCGATGGGACCCGAGGCCCGGCCGGTGCGGGCATGGGCGGCACCGGGGCGGACGGGGGCGACGTCCGGGCGGCACAGCCGGCCGTCGCACTGACCCTCGCGCCTCGCCGACCGGAACGCGACATATACCCCCACACTCGCCATTACGCATCTGTGAACAAAGTCAATGGTCATGTACGCTGACGGGTGCAGTTCGGAGGAAGGGTGGCTTGATCACACACCCATGACCGAGGGAAAAGTCCTCCCTCCACCAGAAATGCCCTGGGAGTGTAGATGTCCACGTCGCGCGCCGTACCGGTGACCTTGGCCGAAATCGCCCGCCTTGCGGGTGTGGGACGAGCCGCGGTGAGCAACTGGCGGCGGCGGCATCCGTCCTTCCCGGAGCGGATCGCCGGCACCGACACCAACCCTCAGTTCTCCTTGACCGACATCGAGGGCTGGCTGCGCGACAACAAGAAGTTGAAGAAGTCCGCCGAGAGGGAATGGCTCTGGCCCGGTTTCGAGGCGCTCGGCGGGCGTGACGAGACCGGGGCCGCGATCGCCGAGGTAGGACGGCTCCTCTCCGGGCGGGTGAGCGACGAAGGCGAAGAGATCCGTGCCGACACACGGGAGCTGATCGAACGGGCCGTGGATCTCGGACAGCGTGAAGGGGGCACGGAAACGTTCGCGTTTCTGCTGCGCCGCTGGCTCGACGTCCATGTGCGCCAGATCGCCACGACCCCGGAACCGCTGGCATCCCTCATGGCACAACTCGCCCTCAGGGCGGCCAACGGCGTGGCGGGCGACAGCCCGGGCAGCTCCGGCGGCACCACGATCATGGACCCTGCTTGCGGCCCCGGGCACCTCCTCCTGGCGGCGGCCGATGCCGTGAGGGCGTCCGGCGCCGGGGCGCTCACGCTGCTCGGCAGTGACCGGGACGCCGTCCTCGCCTCGCTGGCGGACTCCCGCTTGGCCCTCGCCGAGAACGAGGGACATGGGGAGAAGGAGTGGGCGCAGGTCTCCGTACGGGCTGCGGACTCCCTACGCGACCACCCGTTCTCCGATGCCCCCGCCGACATCGTCCTGTGCAACCCGCCCTTCAACGAACGGGACTGGGGATACGAGGAGTTGGCCACAGATGCCCGCTGGAGCCACGGCCTTCCCCCGCGCACCGAGCCCGAACTCGCCTGGGTCCAGCACTGCCTGGCCCAGCTGCGGCCCGGCGGCGCCGCGGTACTGCTGCTGCCGCCCGCCGTCGCGGCCAGGAAGGCCGGCCGCCGCATCCGCGGCTCGCTGCTACGCACCGGACAACTGCGGGCCGTCGTCGCGTTGCCGCCGGGCTGCGCCGCACCGCACAGCGTCTCCCTGCACCTGTGGGTGCTGCGGATGCCTGCCCAGGGGGAAGGCGCACCGGTGGGCGATCGGCTGCTGGTCGCCGACGCGGCCTCGCGCTTCCCCCGGGACCCGGACGAGAAGTGGACCCCCGACTGGGCGGCGATCAGCGCTTTCGTGCGCGAGGCCGTCGAAGAGGCGGACTCCCCACAGGCCCTTGCCTACGTACGACAGGTGCCTGTCATCGAACTCCTCAACGACGAGGTCGACCTCACCCCTGGACGCCACATTGCCCCGTCCCCGGCGGAAACGGCACCCCGACTGGCCGAATCCTGGCGGGAGTTCACCGAGCTCACCGCGAACGTAAGCAAGTCGGCCGGGCTGCTCGCGGCGCTCGACCTCGCCACGGCCGAGGCGGACACACCGACGGCAACCACAGTCGCCGAGCTCGCCCGGGCCGGAGCGCTCACCCTGCGCGGCGGCCAGCAGCCGCCGGAGGAATCGATCCACGCCGGCCCGCCGTCCGACGACGGCATCCCCCTCCTCACCGTCCCCGATCTTCTGGTGGACGGCGAACCCCGCAGCTGGCTCGCTCCCGGCACCGCGGCGGCCAGCGAGGCCGTGATCGCCGAACCCGGGGACATCGTGGTGGTAGGCGTCGCCCGTGCCTTCTCCGCCTGGGTCCACGAGGGGCCGCCGACCGCCCTCGGCCCGCAACTGCATGCCGTGCGAGTACAGCCCGAACAGCTCGACGCCTGGTTCCTCGCCGGTTCACTGCGAGCTCCCGCCAATGCCCGGCAGGCCGGCACCCACACCACGAACTCCTCCCGCATCGACGTCCGCCGTCTCCAGATCCGCCAGGTTCCCCTCGTCGAACAGCGGCGCTACGGAGAGGCGTTCCGCGAACTCACCGCTTTCGAGCGACTGTTGCGCCGCACCGCCGACCTCGGCACGAGCCTCGTCCGCGACCTCGGCGACGAGCTGGCGGCCGGACGCCTGGCCAACCAGGCGTGAGCGCTCCGCTTGAAGTACCGGGATGTGCCGTCGTTCGTCTGCGGCACCGTTGTGGCTGGTCGCGCAGTTCCCCACGCCCCTTTGGGGCGCGGGGAACCGTAGCCCACTTCACCCGACCCGCTCAGAGCGACGGCCCCTTAGCCCATCGCCTCCCGCCCACACCAGCCAGAGTCACGCCTCCCTGCGCCTGGGCTCGGCCAGGCGGGCCGTGAGCTGGGCGTCGACCGCGTGGCGTACGGCCTCGACACGAGCCGCGAGTTCCGGTGGCAGTCCGGCGGCGGTGCGGCCCGCCGTGTCAACCGCCGCGATGGCCGCATCCAGTTCCCCGAACGTGAGCCGGCACTCGGCCGTGCGCAGCCGGATCAGCGCGCGATCGGCCCGCTCGTCCGGGCCGTCCCCGTGAATGAGATCGTTGTCGACGGTCTGGTAGAGGCGGGCCGCAGCGCCGAAGTTGCCGGAGAGGCGGAATCCGTCCGCAGCCCCCTGCCACACGCGACGCACCAGAGGGCGCCGCTCACCCCACTCCTTGCGGACCCGTTCGGTCAGACCGTGCAGCCGGTCGGTCGCGTCCCCCGGCTCACCGGCCGCGATCTCCGACTCGGCCTGAGCGCAGAGCTGTTCCACCACGCGGGCGTCCAGCCACTCGTCGGCCGGTGCGGACGCGACAGGCAGCGTGAGAGCGACCGGGCGCGGACCAACAGCCCGGTCCCGCGGCCGACGCAGGGGGGCGGTGGGGTCGGGGTGGGTGCGGGGCCGGGGCTCGGGATCGCCGACCCCCGGGGCGAACGGGTCGAGGACCTCCAGTACCTCGTCAACGGCCGGACGCTGCTCGGGCTTCTTGGCGAGCATCCGCAGCACCAGATCGTCGATCGGCTCCGGGATGCCCGCGGCGTACGTGCTCGGCGGCAGCGGCTCCTCGTTGAGGTGCTTGTCGGTCAGGCCGGACTCCGCGCCGAGCGGGAACGGGGGCCGCCCGGTGAGGAGTTCGTAGAAGATGCAGCCGAAGCAGTAGACATCCGTGCGCGTGGTGGGCTCGCGCTCCAGGAGCTGCTCCGGCGCCAGATAGCCGCGGGTACCGAGCGTCGAACCGTGTGCCGTGTAACGGGTGGCGTCGGCATGCAGCGGCTTGGCGATGCCGAAGTCGATGAGGACGACCCACCCCTCTTCATCGATCATGATGTTCGCGGGCTTGAGGTCCCGGTGTACGACCGGGAGCGTGTGTGCGCAGGCCAACGCCCCTGCCAACTGGATGGCAACGGCGACCGCCGTGGCCAGGGGCAGGGGGCTGTGCTCGTCGAGGAAGGTCCGCAGACTCACTCCGGTCACCAGGCGCATGGCGATGTAGGGGACGCCCCGATGCGATCCGCTTCCGTACAGTTCGGTGATTCCCGGATGGTCGAGCGTGCCCAGGAGGTTGGCCTCGCGCCGGAACCGGGCGTTCCTGACGGCGAGTTCGGCATCCCGCTCGTACGGGTCGAGGCAGTACAGGGCCTCGGAGTCGTGGCGCAGGAACTTCACCGCCACCTCCCGCCCCCCGGACACCTCTCGGGCCCGCCAGACCTGGGCCATCCCGCCCTTGCCCAGAGAGTCCTTCAACTCGTAGCGCCCGTCGACCAGATCACCCACGCCGGGCTTGTACGTATCCGCGTCCACCACTGTGCCCCTTCGCACCGCTGCGCATCAGACCCACCAGCGTAGCGTGAAAGATTCTGGACATGAGCCGTCCATGGACTCAGTTCACAGATTTATGCCATGCTCTAGTGGTGCCCGGACGTCCTCGGACTCCCGTTGCTCTGGGCACCCTCCTGCCCATACCGCCTGCCACGGGGGTCACCATGCAGAACCCACCCGGCGTCGCCGGCCACGACTGGTTGATCAGGGCGAGCCCCCGGATGGCCCGGCCCGACGACGCGGCCTGTCCCACCCACCGACGCACCGCGATGCGGCCACTGCTCGTCGCCGACCCGGCCGTGCCGTTCCGGCGGCCACCCCGCGAGGAGTTCGGATTCGGCCCGCTCTTCACCGCCCTCGACCTGGTGGAACACGACGGGTGGTCCGTGGAGCGGGTGCGCGAGGAACTCCGGGGCACCCGCGGTCCCTTCCGGGGATGGGGCGCCCCGGTCCACCCCGCCCACCTGGCCTGGACCGCCCACGCCCTGGAGCGCTACGTGGCCGCCCGTACCCGCGAACAGGCAGCCGCCGTCGAGGCCGGGCTGCCTGAGACCAAGCCGGTGAAGCAGCCATGGACGTGGCGCACTCCCCGCACGGACGCTCCCGACGCCCGTGGCGCCCGGCAGTACGAGCACACCCTCTGGGGCCGCATGTACGCCTCCTCCGACGGAAGGGTGCGCGACCTGTGGCTGCCTTCCATGGGCCGGGCCAAGACCGGCCGCCCCGACGCGGAACTCGGGGCCGTGGCGCAGGTGATGGCCTTCGGCGCGCCCACGCCTCGGCGCAAGCAACGCGCCCAGCCTCCGCCCACCGCGACCGAGAGCACCAGCTTGCCCCGATTGGTCCGCGTCTTCGACGTCGGGTGCGCCGACGGGTCCGTGGAAGAGCTGCTCTCCGAAGATCCCGCCGAGGCGAGGCAGCGGTTCAGGGACGACGCTGTGCCCGCCTTCGTCACGGCTGCCACCGAACCCGGCGTGCAGCCCGGGGAGAGCTGTGTCGACTGCAAGGCCGTCGCCGGCTGCACGGATCTGAAACGCACCCCGCGGCTGTGGGGCGGGCGCCCTCCGGCTCTCGCACGCGAACGCCGCTCCGTCTCCGTCTGGGACCTGCGGCTGCACGCCGAGTGCCCCGCCCAGTATCACCTGGTGCGGCGACTGCACCTCAACGACCTCTCGACCGAGGACCGGGGGGCACGGCGCGGCAGAGCCGTCGACGCCTGGCTCGACGCAGAGCACGCCGAACGCCCGGTACGCGGCTGCCGGGACCGCGAGATTCCCGAGCCGACGGCGGTACGGGCCAGGGCCGGACTCGACGACACCTCCGCACGCGAGGCTGCCGGGATGCTCGCGGAACACCGGCTCCTGTGCCCTCTCAACGGACTTGACGCCGACGAGCAGGTGCTCGTACAGCATCGGGTCACGGCCTACGTGCCCGAACTCGACATCGTCGTCCTCGCCGTACCCGATCTGGTGTACACCCACCGCGGCCGGTGGATCTGGCGCGAGACCAAGACGTCGGCCCGCCCGCTGTGGGAACGCGATTCCCTGCTCCACACCTATCCCCAACTCGCCCTCGGTGTCCTGCTGTTCCACGCGGGCGCGCTCGGAGACGACCCGCGCCGCTCCTGGGTCGAACTGGAGCACCTACGTGAAGTCCACGGGGAGAGTCGGCTCGAACCCATCGACCCAGGCCGCGCCGAGAACGTCGACGAAGCCCGGGCCGTCATCGCCGAACTCGCCCAGCCACTCCTGGACGACACCACCTACGAACCGAGGACCGGACGCCACTGCCACGGCTGTCAGGCCCGGACCTGGTGCCGGCCCGGCACCGCCTACGTCACCGACCATCCGCGCCCGCCGAGCCCCGACACGCAGACCTCGCCGCGAGGAGACGCCACGCCCCATGCCTGACCAACAGCTCGTACCGGACTGGCTGTCCAACCCCGATGTCGTCCTCCTGCGGGACGTGGCCACCGCCGTACTGCACCTGGCGGCCGTCGACCGCCTTGACTCCTTCACTCTGCCCTACCCGGCCGCCGCGCAGCGGGCCCTGGATGCCCTGGTACTCCAGTGCCTGCGCAACGGCGCCAGGCCCCCGGCCGGGGTGCCCGAGATGATGCGCTGGGCCCGCACCCGCCCCTTGGGCAGCTGGCCCCTCGACCGGCTGCCCGCGGACCTGTTCGACACCGCGGACCGGCTGATCGACGAGGATTCCGGAGAGCCCGCCCAGCTCTGCCACGAGCTCGCCGTACAGGGGTATGGCGACAGCACCGGACGGCAGTACGACCGCCTGGTGATCCACGAGGCCCTGCGCGCCTGCCGGGCCGTGTCGTCACCCGAGTCGTACACGGCCTTCCGTCGTCTCCTGGTGAATCGGCCCGTCCTCACCGAGGCGGACTGGGCAGAGGTGAGCACCGACCTCTTCCTCGACCCCGTGCGCTTCCTCGTCGAGGAGATCTATGCCCCCGTCCCGCTCGGGTTCCGCCGGGACGGAGCGTACCTGTGCTGTCACCGCTGCCTGACCCTGCTCCATCCGGTGTCCGACACCGAGTGGTGGTGCGAGCGCGACCAGTGCCGGCACCAAGGCCCCCCACCGCACGGCCGGGAACTCGTCACGTCCGAGGTGGGCGAGCTGCGTCAACTGCGGAAACCACTGCGGCAGTTCGTCACCGGGCCCGGACGCGCCGAGGTCTTTCTGGAGGGCGAACTACGCGCCCTGGGCCTCACCGTCGAGATGTGGCCCGGCTTCGACGCGTACGACCTTCGCATCACCTTCCCCGACGGTCACGTGTGGGCCGTCGACGTCAAGGACTGGGCACACCCCGCCTTCCTCGGACGCGCCGCCACCGCCGTCCGCCCCGAGCCCCCGTACGACGAAGCCTGTTGGGTGGTGCCCGCATTCCGGGTGCGCGCCCGCCGTGACTACCTGGCCATGTACGCCAAGGAGCGGGGCGCGGGGGCGGGCGGTCTTCGGCTGCTGACGGACGACCAGCTGAAACGGACCGCGCGGCTGCGACTGTCCGGCGAACGCGGGCCGGACGCGTCCATCGCGCCCCTGCACACAGTGCCTCCGGCCAGGGAGCACAGCGGGGCACGCACAGCGTCGTCCCGGTCCGGAAACCAGACGACGGCGACCGACGGCGCCGGGAAGAAGGGAACAGACCATGCGTGACCGCAGCAGCTGGTACCAGCCGGTCGTCGCCGCACTGAGGCCTTGGCCCGAAGAACACGCCGGGACCCGGCCCGCTCTGCTCTGCCAGGTCGAGCTCGCTCTGCGGCTGATGGAGACCGTGGCGCCCGGTCACGCTGCCGACGGGGCGTGGACGCTCCTCGGCGGCTACGGCCTCGCATTCGCGCGGGCCTCGAAGCTCCCCACCGGCACCACCGAACAGGTCGCGCTGGCCGCGGCCCGGCATCTGCTCTGGCCGATGCGCCGCGGCCGGATGTGGCAGCAGAGCCTGGACGCCTACCTGGAACTGCCCGAACGGCTGCGCGCGTACCGCGTCCCGGCGGCCGGGGAGCCCGCCCATCGGGTCCCCCTCAAAGTGGCGGCCGACCGCTTCACCACCTACGACGACGCGCTCGCGAACCTCCCCGGCTTCGCCACGAAGGTGCTTCCCCCGGCGGAGGCGGGCGAACACCGCTTCATGGACCGCCGCCACCGGCGCACTTCCGTCACGGTCCCCGCCGACCTCGTGCGGGACCCCTTCCCCGGTCACCCCCTCACCGCCGAACGCCCCGCCACCGCAGGCCCCCTCGACGTACCACTCGACGAACTCGCCGACGTCGCACGGTGGATGGACGCGGAGGAGCAGCGGCGCGGGCTCAAGGCGGGGAACTGGGAGCAGCGTCTCGCCCAGCTCGACCTCGACACCCGTACCCCGGACGGGACAGTCTTCGAAGCGGCGTCCGCGCTGCCGCTCGACCGGCTCACCCACCTCGTCGGCATGGTCGGCGCCGGCAAGTCGACCTTGATGACCCTGCTCGGCGTCTGGGCGTACCACAAAGGCCTGCGCATCACTCTCGTCGTCGGCGACGTGGCCGAACAGCTGACGCTGACCGAGCTGTTCCGCACGCTCGGCCTTAGCGCCGCCCTGGTGCAGGGGGGCACGACGCGGCCTCAGCACACCCAGCGGCTGCACCGCAGACTCGCCGCACGGGGAGAACACTCCCTACTGGCTCACACCGGACCCGTCTTCGCCCACCTCAGCACCGCCTGCCCGCTGGACGCCCTGCGCGCACTCGACACGTCCGAGCCCCTGCGCTACACCGACGCGCCCTGCGGTGGCCTTCACCCCGCTCGGCGCCAGGAGACCACCGAGGAGCCCGCGGCCGAGCGCGCCGTACGCGAACTCGAACGAGCCCGAGGCGCCGTCGACAGGGAGGGCGCCACGGACGACACCGACACCGACGAGGAGGACCTGGGCACCCCGCACGCCTGCCCGCTGTGGAGCGCCTGCCCCCGGCACTCCGCCGCGCGTGACCTCGTGGACGCGCTGATCTGGGTGGCCAACCCGGCCAGTCTCGTCCAGACGGCGGTTCCGCGTCAGCTAAACGCCGAGCGCCTGCGCTATCTGGAGCTGGCCTGCCTGCGCAGCGACATCGTCGTCGTCGACGAGGCCGACCGCGTACAGATGCAGCTCGACCAGATGTTCGCCCCGTCGGCCACGCTCGTCACCAAGGGTGTCTCCGACTCCTGGCTCGACCAGCTGCAGACCCACGAGATCGCCGAACTCGCCCGGCAGGGACGGCTGCAACTCTCCGACCAGGACGTGGAACGGTGGTCCGCCGCCCTGGACGTCGTCGGATCCGCCGCGAACCGGCTGTACGCCATGCTCATCGACGACGGAGCGATGCGGGACTGGGCGCAGATCGACTACTTCAGTGCCTGGACCCTTCAGGAGAAGCTGCTGCACGCCTGGTACCCGCTGACGCGAGGCCAGGCCGCCGGGCGGCCGGACAACATGAACGAAGAGGATGTCGAGGACGAGAGCACACTCTACGAGGACGAGGAAGGGCTCGGGGCCGATGGCGACTCCCCCGTCCCCGACGTTCCCTGGGTGCAGCGACGCACCGCGATCACCGGGTTCTTCGACACGTTCCGCGACGATCCGCTCGGCGGACGCGGCCCCTACGGAACTCCCGCCGACGAGCTCACGGCCCTCGCCCACGACGTCCTGCACACCCTCGACGAGAAGCGGACACGACGCCGAGTCCGCGCGCTCCTCGACTCCTTCCTCGTCGGAGCGCCGGGCCCGGAACAGCGCCCCATGCCCGCTGCCAAGCGAGGCAAGGAGCCTGCCCCCGAGGACGTACCACTCACCGAGGAGTGGCGTGAACTCAACGCACGGCGGCTGGAGTTCACCCTCGTCCTCGCCGCCCTGCACCAACGCCTGGACCGGGTGACGTTCCTGTGGCCTCAGGTGGAGGCAGCGCTACGGCTGGACTCCGCGGCCCACGAGCTGACCCGCCGCCCGCCCCTCGACTACGCGCCACTACTGCCCGAAGCGCCCATGGGCAACGTCCTGGGCTTCCAGTACCTGGTGGACGAACGGGCCGCCGCCCGCAACAAGGACGGACACCGTACCGGCACCCTGCGCTTCTTCCGTTGCGCGGGCGTGGGCCGGGAACTGCTCCTGGGTCTTCCCCAGCTCGGCGCCGACCCAGGCCTCGGCAAAGCCGGCCCACACGTGCTGTTGATGTCCGGCACCAGTTGGGCCGGCACCTCTACCCGGGCCCACGTCCTCGCACCTGTCCGCGCCGTACTGAAACCGCAGCCTAAGGCTCTCGACGCCATCCGGAAGACGGTGTTCCGCACCGAGTTCCTGTACGACGCCGCAGGACAGCCGATCCGGCTCTCCGGCCAGGACCCCGACCAGCGCGAGGACGTCCTGCGCCTGATGATCGACCGGCTCGCCCGGTCCCGGAGCGACGGCAACTCCTCCCCTCTCCAGAGCGAACTCGCCCGAATCCCCGACCAGCGCCGCAAACGTGCCCTGCTCCTGGTGGGCAGCTACGCGGAAGCCAAAGTGGCCGCCACCGCCCTGAACGAGATCCCGCGCTGGCGTGGCCGCGTACGCGTCCTGGCCGCCGACGACGCCGAACTGGAGGCCGCCGTCGACGGGACTGCGTCGGCACGAAGCCAGGCGCCGGCCACGGAATCGGGCGCAGGAGCGGTCCGGCGTGGGGACCTCGCGGCCTTCGCCGACGACCCGGACGCCGAACTGCTCGTGGCGCCCCTCCTCGCCGTGGAGCGAGGCCACAACATCCTCACCGCCCCCCAACGGCCCGGCGAGGAGAAGGTGGCGGCGTTCGGGACGGTGTTCTTCCTTGTCCGCCCGCACCCCCGCCCCGACGACCTCTCCCTGGCGGTCTTCGCCATCAACGACTGGGCGACGCGGTTCGTACGCGGTCAACTGAAGCTGCCGGACGAAGGGACGTTCTGCGACATGGTCACCCAGGCGGGGGACCTCAACGCGGCAGGCAGCGCTTTCAGGACCACCGCACGCGGCGTGTGGCGGCACGTACTGTCACGGCCCTACATCTACTCCTCGCTCTCCGATGACGAGAAGAAGTCCTTCGTCTGGGACCAGCTCGTCACCATCTGGCAAGTCATCGGGCGCCTCGTCCGCGGTGGCGTACCCGCCCGCGTCGTGTTCGTCGACGCGGCCTTCGCACCGCGACTCGCCGCGGCACAGGCGCCCTTCACAGGCCAGAACCGGCGTCCACGCCGCGCAGGCGACCCCGGGCTGCTGGTCAGGCTACGGGACGTTCTGGCGCCGTACTTCGCGCACACCGACACGGACACCGGCACCGTCGAGTACGGCGCGCGCACCGATCCCGCCGACGCCGCACTCGTCAAGCTGCTCTACCGCCCGCTGTACGAAGCACTGTGCGCCATGGGGATGTCACCCGGCCCGCGACCGGTCGACTGAAATACGTCAACCACCGCCCTGAGCAGCACTGTTGGCGAGCAATCGCACCGCCTACGTATGGACATCCCAGGGAGAACCGACATGTACAAGAACATCCGCCGATCCGCGTACCACCTGGCCGAGGAGGGCACCCCCTGGACCGAGGACTTCCACGCACTTCCCTTCCCCGAACACTGGCATGCCGGACTCCTCGAACTGCACAACCACGGGCGGGACGAGGAGAAGCGGCAGCCGACGCTGCCCACCCGCCGACTCGACGGCGTGCTCCAGACCCTCGCCCCCGACGTGATCGTCCGCCCCCGGCCGCGGATCCCCGTGGAACCGGGGCCGCAGGCCACCGAGGACTTCTGGATGTACGTACCGGCCTCGGCGCCCGACCCCCTCCCGGGCCGTTCCATGCAGCAGCTCCTCGACGCCTGGCTGCGTACCCTCGGTCCCAAGGACTCCGCACAGGATCCCCGGTTCCGCTCGTTGTTGCTCGCGAGCAGCACCGAGCTGAAGCAGAACCTGCCCGAGTGGCAGCCGGTCAGCGGCGTCGAACTCCTCACCACCCCGACCACCCGGGGCGGCACCGCCGCCCCGGAACCGCGCCAGTTCCAACTCGCCACCGACGCCCTGGCACGCCGCATCCTGACCCTCGATCCCTTCCCGTTCGAGGGCGGGGAGCTACGGTTCCGGGCGCTGCCCCGCGGACCTCGCGACCAGGGCGCAGAACTCATGTCGCAGCCCCTGTGCCGGACCGTCAAACGCAAGGAGTGGTGGTTCTCCGTCCTCCTGAACATCTCCCTGCACACCACGCCGTTCGACCCCAGACCGCGTCTCCACCTGCACTGGGGTGTACGCCGCTGGGCGACCCACCCTCGGACCACCACCAAACGCCTCAACCTGCCCTACAGGGAGGCCACTACGGTCTACCTGCGACCCACCATCCCCTGGCTGCCCGGCGCACCGGCCACCGAACGCTACGCACTCGCCCGCCTGCGCCGCGACCGGGCCGCCGACACCTTCGTCTGGTCGGAGAACGACACCGCCGGCATCCTGCGCGGACTCAGCCTCGCCGGCAACTTCCCCGACCCCGAACAGCTCCTCACCGAACCGGTCTCCTGGATCGGGGAGGGCCGCGGTGTCCGCGCGGCCGTGGTCCACAGCACCAGGATGGGCAAGCACGAGATCGGCACAGGCTTCATGCCCAACCAGCGGGCCCAGCTCACCGAATGGGCCGAGCAGGCCCTCCCTGAAACACTGGCCCGGGTACCCGACCTCACGCGCGGACGCGGCAAGGGCATCGGCGCGCCGCAGAACCGGCGGCCCAAGCCCAGGACAGACGAGGCCAAGAAGGCCGAGCTGCTGCGCGAGACCCAGGCACGGCGCGTGGCACTCGCGGCACAGGTCCAGATCGCCTCCGACGGCCCGGAACAGGCCGGCCCGCCCGTGGTGGAGGTGCGGCTGCTGTGGCAGTCACCCGAGGTACGCGGCGAGGCAGTGGAACAGTTCGCCAAGGCCCTGGGCCTCGACGGCGACGGCGACGCCAGTGCCGCCCACGTCACGGACCGGGACTTCGACGAGGCCATGCCCGGAACACCGGTCGTCCTGGAGTGGCGGACGGCGGAGGTCACACTCCGGCTGCGCTGCCTGCCCCTCGCCGACGGGCTGGGCGACCGGCTCGTGCCCGACCCCGTGGCCAAGGGCAAAGGCGCGGCGCTCGCGGCAGCCGTCGCCGAACGACGCCGCGCCCTGCGCGCCTGGCTCCGCGCGGACGGCGCGGACCCCTCCCGCCCTGAACTCGCCCTCGTGGAAGTCGCACACCGCAGCACGTTCCGCCCGGCGTCGACGGACCCCAAGTTCGCCATCCGCCTCGGGTGCGCCGACGCAGGCCTGCTGACTCAGTTCGTCGTCACCCCGTCCACCGACCGGCAGATCGACAATGCGGAAAGCCTCGACCACCGCACTTACAGCTCGTGGCTCGACGGACTGCGCCAGCTCGGCGTCCGCGTCCTGCCCCAGCACACCCTCGGTGGCGATCTTCCGGACTCGCTGCAATACGCGGCGGTGTGGATGGTGAAACGTCGCAAGGACGGCCCGACCCGGTTGCCCAAACACCTGCCTGTGGCCGTCCTCGTCACACCGCTCCCGGCGCGGGAAGGCATCGCAGCCGTACGCGGCTGGGATGATACGACGGGGAAATGGGTGCCATACCCGCAGTTCCTCCTCGGCCTGGTGAAGCAGGCGGAGATCGACCCCGAAGCGTTCGCGGAACCCGAGACTCCGGACGATGACGCACGTTCCGATGCCCCTAGGGTCACCGGCAAGCAGTGGCGCAACAACCTCGCCCAACAGCGCAGGGACACCGCGGCATTCCTCCAACGCGTGCTGCACTCCCTCCGGGGGCAACCCACAGCACTGATCACCCACGCCCAGAACAGCCGACTGCACTGGCCATGGCTCCAGGACGGCCAGACCGAACGCGACCTGATCAAGACCGGCCACGCCCCGGCAGGCCGACTGGACGACGAACTCCGCCTTGTACGCGTGCGCGGGTGCGGCGGTCGCGAGAGCGCACAGTGGTGGGGCCTGGCCGACCCGGGCAAGCCCCACGGACAGCCGGCCGGCTTCTGGGCACAGAATCCCCAGCAGCGATACGGCGACGGGGATTCGTCGCGCGAGCGGGTCTTCTACAGCACCACCGAACGCCCCGGAACCCATGCGATCTCCCCCGCACTCGACCGCCTCGCCACCCGGGTCAACGCGGCAGGCAACCTCACCTCGCAGGCGGGGACCAGCGCCTGGAACCCGGCCCTGGTGGAGATCGCGGTGCTGGGCTGCCACGCAGAGGACGACTCAGCGGCCCTCGTACTGGAAAAGCCCGACGACCCCGAGGCGCTGGCCCTCGCCGTGCACCAACTACGTCAGGCCCCGGACTACGCCGCCGCCCTGTCTCTCCCCCTCCCCCTCCACCTGGCGGGGCTGGCCCAGGCGTATGTCCTCCCGACACTCGCCGACATCGATCGGACGTCGAACGAGGAGTCGGACACACCTGCTGGAAACCAGAGCATGGAGGACCCAGATCTCGCCGACGCGGCCGGACTCTCCACGACGCCGCACGACGAGGCCGAGACTGCCAATGACTGACGACGGGATCGACACATGCGCAGTGCCCTGACGGCGGAGGACACCTGTTTCCGTAGACTCTGTGTTCTGAGAGACCGACGACAGCCCCTCTATGCACCCTTCTCTACTCGTGTGCGCGATCCAGCGGAGGAAGGCGGAACACTGGGGTGACCGTCACCAGTTCGGGTCTGGCCGCGACGTCGGTCACGTCACCGTCAGTCCCCTCGCCGCCGGCGCGGTCAGGCCGTTCTCCTCGCCCATCCCGTTCCAGGGTTCGAACCTGCAACCGCTCACTCAACAGCACGTGTCACGAGTCAAGTCACGCCTAGTGACGGTTCCCACATCTCCCAACCGTTGCAGAGTTACGGGGGAACCATTGGGAATAGGCAGGTAGCAGATAGCAGGGAACCCCCCTCTCAACAAAAACATCCCTGGCCTGGGTAAAATCCCAGGCCAGGGCCATGGGGCAGACGAGTCGGGCTGTACGCCGGGTTCTGTGCCCCGGTCCCTCGCGGGAGCCGGGGTGACGGCCATCCATCTAGGGCCGGTGTTGCCACCGGCCTCGTGCGGTCTACCCGGGGGCTCGGGCGGGCAGCCCTCGAACGTCCCCGCAGAGCGCCTTTCACAGCGCTCCTCTTGACCTTGCTCCGGGTGGGGTTTACCTAGCTGCCCAGGTCACCCTGGGCACTGGTGGTCTCTTACACCACCGTTTCACCCTTACCCAGCACCGAGGTGCTGGGCGGTTTGCTTTCTGTGGCACTGTCCCGCGAGTCGCCTCGGGTGGCCGTTAGCCACCACCCTGCCCTGTGGAGCCCGGACGTTCCTCGGGAAGCCCCCGTCAAGGGGACTCCACGCGGCCGTCCGCCCGGCTCGTCTGCCGTGTGGACCATGTTACCGGGCGTGCCGACCCCTTCGGTGCCGAGGCCATCGTCGCCAGGACCGACCCCGTCAGGATCAGCGCGAAGGACACGGCGATCGTCGCGGTGAAGCTCTCGCCCAGGAAGAGGGCGCCCGCCGCCACCGCCACCGCCGGGTTGACGTACGTGATCACCGTGGAGCGGGTCGGGCCTATCTCCTTGATCAGTTCCAGGAAGGCCACGAAGGCCACCGCCGTGCAGAGGACGCCCAGGGCGAGGAGGGAGAGCAGCGCGTTCGTGGAGGGCATCGCAGTCGGCCAGGTGGCCGCGGCCGCCGGGGCGTAGACCAGGGCCGCCAGGGTCAGGCACGGCGCTATCAGCTGCAGCGTCGGGACGTCCTTGAGGCGGCGGGCCGCTATCAGGGGTGCCGTCGCGTAGCCGATGACGGTGAGCAGGACCTCGCCGAGGGAGCGGGCGTCGCCGCCCGTCAGGTGGGGGACGGTGAGGACTCCTACGCCCGCCAGACCGATCAGGAGGCCCGCGATCCGGCGGGCGCCCAGGTGCTCCCGCTCACCGCCGAAGTACCTCGCCGCCACCACGCCAACGATCGGTACGCCGGCGATCAGCAGGCCCGCCGTCGAGCTGGACAGGTGGCGTTCGGCGTCGGTCAGGGTGAACCACGGGCCCATGATCTCTATGCACGCGAAGGCCAGCATCGGGCGCCAGTGGGTGCGCAGGGTGAGAAGGAGACCTCCCTGGCGGATCGCCAGGGGGAGGAGCAGGGCCGCGCCCACCGCGCACCGCGCGAACACCACCGTCGACGGGGACACCTCGTCCACCGCCACCTTGATCATCAGATAGGGGATGCCCCAGATCACTCCCATGAGGGAGAACAGGAACCAGCCGCGTGCAGTCATACGGCGAGTCTCGCTGTCAGTACCTATCCGCGTCTTGAACGCTGTTGCGGTACGCCGCCGGGGTCACCCCCAGCACCCGGCGGAACCAGCGGGTCAGGTGGGCCTGGTCGGCGAAGCCCACCAGCGTCGCCACCTCCGCCGGGCGCAGGCCCGCCTCCAGCAGGCCGCGGGCACGGTTCACCCGGTACTGGGCCAGCCAGGCGTACGGCGGCACGCCCATCGTCGTACGGAACGCCCGGAGCAGCTGGTAGCGGGAGAGGCCCAGGTCCGCGGCCAGGTCGGCGAGCGACGGCGGGCAGGTCAGCTCGTCGGCCAGGCGGTCCCGGACCAGCAGGGAGATGCCGTACGCCCCGGGGACCCGGTCGGTCGCCGGCCGTGCCGTGGAGTGGCGGCGGGACAGGGCCGTCAGCAGCCAGGGGAGACGGGATTCGGCTTCCAGGGGGTCGGGGCAGGCGGCCAGTTCGGTGTGGGTCCGGCGGAAGGCCGCGGCCAGTTCGGGGTCGTCGAGGACGGGGTCCCGGAAGTGCGGTACGGCGTCCAGGGTGCCGTCCGCCAGCAGGGCCGGGTCCGCGTAGAGGGCGCGGTAGGCGTAGCCGTCGGTCGGTGTGGCCGGGCCGCCCGTGTGCATCTCGCCGGGGGCCAGGACGACGATCGAACCGGGGCCGGTGCTGATGTGGCCGCCCCGGTAGTCGATGACCTCGGAGCCGCCGACGCACACCCCGATGGTGAACTCGGCGTGCGCGTGCGGGGCGTAGGTGTGCCGTTCGAAGTTCGCCGTCAGCAGGTCGAGCGCCGGGCCGCAACGGCCCAGCCTCGCCCTCGTCCACCGTGCCTGTTCCGCCACGTTCGCACCCCCTCGCGCTAAGGGTGCAACGCCCGCACGCCCCGTTTCCATGCCGCGTCCAGGTCGGCGTCCTGCGGGAAGCGGCCGTGGATCTCCAGGACCACCATGCCGTGGGCGAACGCCCAGGTGGCGCGGGCCAGGTCCCGGTCGCCGCCGCAGGCCCGCAGGAGCGGGAGGGCGGCCCGGTCCTCCAGGCCGGCGGGCAGCGCGGCGCGCGGGAGGGGGCGTTCGGTGGCGAGGCAGTAGAGGTGGGGGTGGGCCAGGGCGTAGGCGCGGTACGCCTCGGCCATGGCCTCCAGGGAGCCGGGGTGCCGGGACGCTGCCGTCTCCAGTGCCGCCGCCGACTCCTCCAGCATCTGCGCGGTGAGTTCGACCTCCACGGCGTGCTTGTCGGGGAAGTGCTTGTAGAGCGAGGGGGCCTTGATGCCGAGGCGGTCGGCGAGGGTGCGCATGGTGAGGACGGTGGGTCCGGACTCCTCCAGCAGTTCCCGGGCCGCCGCCACGATCTCCCGCGCCCTCGGCGTCAGCCGGTCGGTCGCGCCGGAGACACCGGTCGCATCGGTCGCGTCAGTCACGCTGGAAGCCCTCCTTCGTCCGCAGCCCGTACCCGAAGGCGCGATCGTACGAGATGTGGGCCAGCCAGCCGCAGAGCGCGGCGAACGCCGGGGGCCAGGAGAAGAGGGGCTGCACCGCGTACGCCGTCAGCAGTCCCAGCGGGACCAGCGCCCGGTGCATCGCGTTGTAGTACGGCACCGCGCGCGGCGCCAGCTGCCCCTTGGCCATCCGGGGCGCCTCGTCGAGGGCGACCAGGAAGGTGAGGTCCGGGAGGAGAAGGAAGAGCAGGGCGAGGGCGCCGGCGAGCCAGCCGTGGTTCACGCCCTCCAGGATCGCGAACGCCGTCCAGAACAGGGCGGCGGCCAGCCAGGCGGTGCGGCGGGCCACCGTGGTGGCGGTGCGGAGGGCGGGGGTGACGTTCGTGGTGCTGGTCATGGCTGCCTCCAGAGGCAATTCAGCTAACGCCGTTAGCCACGACAGTAGGGCTAACGGCGTTAGCCGTCAAGGGAGAGGGGCGGCTACCGCACCATCCGCTCCAGCGCGTCGAACGCCGCCCCCATCCGCTGCCGGTGGTCCTCGACGATCTCCGCGAACGGGTCGCCCGCGAGCTGACGGCTCACCGAGGTGACGCACACCGAGCGGTACGCGGCCACGGTCACGGCCGCCACCAGTTCCGGGTCGGCCACCCCGGCCTCGGCGAGCGCCCCGGCCAGCGCCCGCTCCACCTCCTCGACCGCCTCACGGGCGCGGGCCCGCAGCGCCGGCGAGTCGGCGACGACCGGCCAGAAGCCACCGAAGTTCTCCCCCACGCCGCCCAGCGGATGCCGCGCGTCGATGAACCGGAAGGCCAGACGGCGCAGCGCCGCGAGCGGGGGCTCGCCGGGCGCGCGGTCCCGTACCGCGCCGGCGAAGGCCGCGACGGCCTCCGGGATGCGGTCGAGGAACAGGTCCTCCTTGCGCGGGAAGTAGTTGAACACGGTCATCGCCGACACCCCGGCCGCCCGCGCGACCTCCGCGACGGTCACATGGTCGAAGCCGTGCTCCCGGAACATCACCGTCGCGACGTTCGAGATCCGCTGCCGCGTCTCGCGCTTCTTGCGCTCCCGCAGGGACTCCCCTGGCTCCCGTGGCCCGCCCGGCCTGTTTTCATCGATCACGAGAAAACTATAGCCGCTCGAAAGTTTTAGTGACTACAGTAAAGCCATGAGCGAAAGCATGACGACTGCAGACAGCAGGAACGGCAACAACGGCGACACCGGCACGGACTACGACGTGGTGGTGGCCGGCGGCGGGCCCGTCGGTCTCTTCCTCGCCGGCGAGCTGCGGCTCGGCGGGGCGAAGGTGCTGGTCGTGGAGCGGCTGGCCGAGGTGGACGAGACCATCAAGGCGGGCGGGATCAACACGGCCGGCGCGGTGAGCCTCTACCGGCGCGGGCTGCTGCCCGACCTCGCGGCGGCCTGGGAGCGGAACCGGTGGCGGATGCGGGCCTTCCTCGGGGACCGGGAGCAGGGGGCCGGGGCGGCTGATGCGCCCCGGACTCCCCCGAAGTTCGCCGGGCACTTCGCCGGGATCATGATGCGCGGGGACCTGTTCGACGGCTCCGACCCGGCGTTCGCCGACATCGGTCCCGCCGACGGCGTCGGCCTCGGTGTGCCGCAGGTGGAGCTGGAGCGGATCCTGGGCGCCCGCGCCGAGCGGCTCGGCGTCGAGGTGCGCCGGGGCGTGGAGCTGACCGGCTTCGACGCCGACGACGAAGGGGTGTCCGTACGTCTCGGCAGTGACCACACCGTCCGCACCGGCTGGCTGGTGGGGTGCGACGGCGGGCGGAGCACCGTCCGCAAGCTCGCCGGGTTCGACTTCCCCGGGACCGAGCCGGAGATCACCGGTTACCAGGCGGTCGTCGAGATGAGCGGCGGCGAGCGGCTCGGGGCCGGGTGGAACACCACCGACGTGGGGACGTACGTCAACGGGCCCTTCCCGGGCCGGATCCTCACCGTCGAGTTCGACGGGCCGCCCGCCGACCGGTCCGCGCCGGTCACCGCCGAGGAGTTGCAGGCCGCCCTACGCCGGGTGTCCGGCGTGGAAGAGGTGACCATCCACGAGGTGCACTCCTCGACCCGGTTCACCGACAACGCCCGGCAGGCGAGCGGTTACCGCAAGGGCCGGGTGCTGCTCGCGGGGGACGCGGCGCACGTGCACTCGCCGTTCGGCGGGCAGGGACTCAACCTCGGGCTCGGGGACGCCATGAACCTCGGCTGGAAGCTGGCCGCCGTGGTGCGCGGGGCCGCCCCCGACTCGCTCCTCGACAGCTACACCGCCGAACGGCACCCGATCGGCGCCTGGGTGCTGGACTGGACCCGCGCCCAGATCGCCGTGATGCGCCCGGACCGGCACGCCCGCGCCCTGCGCCGGGTGGTCACCGACCTCGCGCTGACGACGACCGGGACGACGTACCTCGTCAAGCAGATCTCCGGCGTCTGGCAGCACTACGACCTGCCCGGCGACCACCCGCTGACCGGGCAGAGCGCCCCGGACCTGGAGCTCTCCAACGGCACCCGGCTCGGCGACCACCTGCACGACGGCCGCGCCCTGCTCCTCGACCTCGCCGACGACCCGAAGCTGCGCGCCCGCGCGGAGGGGTACGGCGACCGGGTGGACGTCGTCACCGCGGCCTGCCCGGGGCGGCCGGAGCTGACCGGTCTCCTCGTACGGCCCGACGGGTTCGTGGCCTGGGCCGCGGACGGGCACAGCCAGGACGAGAGCAACCAGGGTGCGAACGGCCAGGGAGCCGACCTCGACGCCGTCCTGACCCGCTGGTTCGTCGCCGCCTGAGGCTCGGTCGCGTCCGGCGGCTCCGCGCCGCCGTACGACGGCTCACGCGGGCGCGAACCGCACCTTCGTCGTCCCCGGATCGGCCTCGGTCAGCCGCACCGGCAGCCGCTCGCCCAGTGGGAGAGGGTGGGCGGCCTCGATCCGGCCTATGACGGCGGGCTGCTGCAGCAGCACCTTGCCCACGGTCGGCCGGCGCGGCTCGACCTCCACCACGCACCCGTCGAAGACCTCTCCGACCCGGTCCTTGAGCAGGGCCGCCTCGACGATGTCGACGCACTCCCGCTCCACCGTGCCGGCGCGCCGTGCCCCTTCGGCCATCTGCTTGGGGAGCGTGTCCAGTGCCATCAGCACCCAGTCGGGCGGCTCCTCGCCCGCGGCCGCCGCCAGGCACAGTTCCGAGGCGTAGCGGTCGGCCAGGCGGCGCAGTGGCGCGGTGCAGTGGGCGTAGGGGGCGGCGACGGCCGCGTGGGTGGTGTTCGAGGGGAGGACACCGTCCCGGAAGACCGTGTAGCCGGCGCCGCGCAGCAGCGTGGTGCACTCCTGGAGGAAGGCCGCGTGGCGGGGGCGGCGCGGGTTCAGGGAGCGGATCAGCGCGGCGTAGGAGACGTGGTGCGGCCAGTCGATGCGCAGCGCGTGCGCGGTACGGCGCAGACGGGCGACGGCGCCGTCGGGGGCGGTCGGGAGGGTGCGCAGCACGCCGGTGCCGTGGGCCAGCATCAGGTCGGCGGCGGCCATGCCGGTGAGCAGGGAGATCTGGGCGTTCCAGGCGTCGGCGGGCAGCGGGGCGCGGTAGGTGAGCTCGTAGGTGTGGTCGTACTCGACGATCTCCTGCTCGGGCACGTTGAGGGAGATACCGCCGCGCGCGACTTCCAGGCGTTCGCGGGCCTCGCCGATCTCCCTGAGCAGGGCGACGGGCTCCTCGGCGGTCCCCTCGTCGATCCGCTTCTGCACACCCGCGTAGTCGAGCTTGGCCCGGCTGCGGACGAGGGCCCGGCGGACGTCGGCGGTCACGGTCCGGCCCTCCCCGTCCAGGCCGATGGTCCACAGCACGGCCGGGCAGGTCTGGCCGGGGAGCAGGCTGGCCGCGCCCTCGCTGAGGACGGCGGGGTGCAGGGGGACCTTCTCGTCCGGGAAGTAGAGGGTGTTGACGCGGTGGTGCGCCTCGGAGTCCAGCGCGCCGCCCGGTACGACGAAGGCGGCGACGTCGGCGATGGCGTACCGGACGCGGTAGCCGCCGTCGTGCCGGGACAGGTGCATCGCCTGGTCCAGGTCGTTCGCGGTGGGCGGGTCGACCGTGAAGAAGGGGATGTCGGTCGCGTCGTGGCCGGGTACGGCCGGGAACCTGGCGGTGCTCTCGGCCTCCGCGAGGACCTCGGACCGGAAGGTCTCGGGGACGCCGAGGTCGGTCCGGAGGGCGGCGAGCGCGGCCCGGAGGGGCGCCTCGGGGGCACCCTTGACACGGATGTGGCGGCGGGGCATAGGACGAGCGTAGTCACATCGCACCGCTCCGGCGCTCTACGCTGGCGCGGAGCGTTGATGATGAACGTCCTTGGTGAAGAGGAGTATCCGTGCTGGTCCTGCTGCCGCCGTCGGAAGGCAAGGCGTCCTCGGGCCGTGGCGCCCCGCTGAAGCCGGAGTCGCTGTCCCTGCCTGGACTCGCGGCGGCGCGCGAGGCGGTGCTCGGCGAGCTGGCCGACCTGTGCGCCGGTGACGAGGAGAAGGCGCGCGAGGTGCTCGGGCTGAGCGAGGGGCTGCGCGGCGAGGTCGCGAAGAACGCGGCGCTGCGGACGGCGGGCGCCCGGCCGGCCGGGGAGATCTACACCGGGGTGCTGTACGACGCCCTGGGCCTGGCCTCCCTCGACGCGGCCGCGAAGCGGCGGGCCGCGCGGTCGCTGCTGGTCTTCTCCGGACTGTGGGGCGCGGTCCGGGTGACGGACCGGATCCCGTCGTACCGCTGCTCGATGGGGGTCAGGCTGCCGGGTCTCGGCGCGCTGGGCACGCACTGGCGCGGGCCGATGGCCGAGGTGCTGCCGGAGGCGGCCGGGACGGGGCTGGTGCTGGACCTGCGGTCGGCGGCGTACGCGGCGGCGTGGAAGCCGAAGGGCGAGGTGGCCGGGCGGACGGCGACCGTGCGGGTGCTGCACGCGCCGACGCGGAAGGTGGTCAGCCACTTCAACAAGGCGACGAAGGGGCGGATGGTGCGGAGTCTGCTGGCCGCCGGGATCGCGCCGGCCGGTCCGGGCGAGCTGGTGGAGGCGTTGCGGGAGCTGGGGTACGAGGTGGAGGCGGAGGCGCCCGCGAAGGCGGGGCAGCCGTGGGCGTTGGACGTGCTGGTGACAGAGGTCCACTGAGGCCTCCGTATGTCGCATTGCAACATACGCAATGCCCTTTGCGCACCCTGCATCGCGTCGGCAGGATGTTCGCCATGCCCACCTCCGTGCTGGATCTCGCGCCCGTCGTGCCCGTCGTCGTGGTCGAGGACGCCGCCGACGCCGTACCGCTGGCGCGGGCGCTGGTGGACGGCGGGCTGCCCGTCATCGAGGTGACGCTGCGGACGCCGGCCGCGCTCGACGCGATCCGGGCCGTGGCCGCCGCGGTGCCGGACGCGGTGGTCGGCGCGGGTACGGTCCTCACGCCCGCGCACGTGACGGAGTGCGTCGCGGCCGGGGCGCGGTTCCTGGTCAGTCCCGGCTGGACGGACGGGCTGCTGACGGCGATGGCCGCGTCCGGGGTGCCGTACCTGCCGGGGGTGTCGACCGCCTCCGAGGTGGTGGCGCTGCTCGAACGCGGGGTGCGGGAGATGAAGTTCTTCCCGGCGCAGGCCGCGGGCGGCACGGCGTATCTGAGGTCCCTTGCCGGACCGCTGCCACAGGCCCGGTTCTGCCCGACGGGAGGGATCGGCCCGGACAACGCACCCGAGTACCTCGCCCTCCCGAACGTCGGCTGCGTGGGCGGTACCTGGATGGTCCCCGCCGATGCCGTGGCCGCCCGGGACTGGGCCCGCGTCGAGGCGCTGGCCCGGACGGCGGCGGGCCTCAGGGACGCAGGTGGGACGTGTCGTTGAAGAGCCGTACGCTCGCGTTGCCGTCCGCGTAGTACGCCACCGCGGACAACGAGGCCGCCGACAGTTCCATCCGGAACAGGGACTGGAGCGGGGCGCCGAGGGCGAGTTGCACGAACGTCTTGATCGGCGTGACGTGCGTGACGAGCAGGACCGTGCGGCCCGCGTAGGCCGCGATCAGCTTGTCGCGGGTGGCCGCGATGCGGGTGGCGGTCTCGGCGAAGCTCTCGCCGCCGCCGGTGGGGTGGGCCGACGGGTCGGCCAGCCAGGCGGTCAGGTCGTCGGGGTAGCGCTCGCGGACCTCGCCGAAGGTGAGGCCCTCCCAGGCGCCGAAGTCCGTCTCCTTGATGCCCTCCTCGATCGTGACGTCGAGGCCGAGGCGCTCGGCGACGGCCGCCGCGGTCTGGCGGGTGCGGGTGAGGGGGGAGGCGAGGATCGTCTCGATCGTGCCGCGGCGGGCGAGGGCGACGGCCGCGCGCCGCGCTTGCTCCAGGCCGACGGGAGAGAGTTCCGGGTCGGTGCCGCCGCTGCCGGAGAAGCGTTTCTGGGGGGTGAGGGGGGTTTCGCCGTGGCGGAGGAGGACGAAAGTGGCGGGGGCGCCCATGTCTGGCGACGAGGCCCAGCCGACGGTGGGCCTGGGTACGGGCGCTGTCGCTACGTTGCGCGCGGCGCCGGAGTCGACGCGGGGCGTCTCGGCAGTCGTCACCGTGCCGGCCGGTGGGGGCTGGTCGCGCCCATGCGGCGGAGCCGCACATGTCTCAGCCCCGCGCCCCTCTCGGAGCGCCGCAGTCGCCGCGGATCGAACGTCGAGCTCCGCCGTAGACGCCGCGGGCGACCACTGCTCGCCCCGCTTGCCCGCGTCCATCGCCTCGTTCGCCAGGCGGTCGGCGTGTTTGTTCTCGGCTCTCGGGATCCACTCGTACGTGACCTGGCCCGGCGGGAAGACCCGGGACGCCTCCGTCGCCAGCGGCTTCAGGTCGGGGTGCTTGATCTTCCAGCGGCCGGACATCTGCTCGATGACCAGCTTGGAGTCCATGCGGACGTGGACCGTGGCGGCCGGGTCCAGGTCGTGGGCCGCGCGCAGGCCCGCCAGCAGGCCGCGGTACTCGGCGACGTTGTTGGTGACGACGCCGAGGTATTCGGCCGCCTCCGTCAGCGTCTCGCCGGTCGCCGCGTCGACGACCACCGCGCCGTAGCCGGCCGGCCCCGGGTTGCCCCGGGAGCCGCCGTCCGCCTCGACGATGAACTCCCTTGCCACGTACGCCCCTTAAGACCTCGACTGTTTCTACAGGCCCGACTCGGACGTGCGCACCAGGATCCGGCGGCAGTTCTCGCAGCGGACCACGGTGTCGGGCGCGGCCTTGCGGACCTCGGCCAGCTCGGTGATGGCGAGCTCCTGGCGGCAGCCCTGGCAGGTGCGGGCGTAGAGCTTGGCCGCGCCGATGCCGCCCTGCTGCTCGCGCAGCTTGTCGTAGAGCTTGAGCAGGTCGGCCGGGACCGAGCCCGCGATGACCCCGCGCTCCTTGGTGACCGTCGCCGCCTCGGCGTCGATCTCCTCGGACGCGGCGTCGCGGCGGCCGGTCGCCTCGTCGATCCGGCCCTGGACCGCGCCGACCCGCTCGGTCAGCTCGGCGACCCGCTCCTGCGCGGACTCGCGGCGCTCCATGACCTCCAGGACGACGTCCTCCAGGTCGCCCTGGCGCTTGGCGAGGGAGACGATCTCCTTCTGGAGGTTCTCCAGGTCCTTCGGGGAGGTGACCGCGCCGGAGTCCAGGCGCTGCTGGTCGCGGGCGGCGCGCTGGCGCACCTGGTCCACGTCCTGCTCGGCCTTGGTCTGCTCGCGGGCGGTGTCGCTCTCCTCGGTCTGCGCGGCCACGAGCAGGTCGCGCAGCTGGGTCAGGTCTTTGGTCAGCGACTCGATCTCGGCGTGCTCGGGCAGCGACTTCCGCTTGTGCGCCAGCTGCTGGAGGCGTACGTCCAGGGCCTGGACGTCGAGGAGTCGGATCTGGTCGGCGGGCGCTGCGTTCAGTTGGGGGCTCCAAGGGAGGGAGAGTGGCTGGTCCAGGGGTCGGTGACCGTCCTGGAGACGTGCACGCGCAGGTCCCAGCCGTGGCGGTCGGAGATTTCGTCGAGCTGGGTCGCGGCCAGCTCGCACCAGGGCCATTCGGTGGCCCAGTGCGCCGCGTCGAGCAGCGCGAGGGGGCTGTGGGCGACCGCTTCCGACGCCGGGTGGTGGCGCAGGTCCGCGGTGAGGAAGGCGTCCACGCCGGCGGCGCGTACGACGTCGAAGAGGCTGTCGCCGGAGCCGCCGCTGACGGCGACCGTACGGACGAGGGCCTCGGGGTCGCCGGCGACGCGGATGCCCTGTGCGGTGGCGGGGAGGCGGGCGGCGGCCCGGTCGGCGAGCTCGCGGACGGTCACCGGGTGGTCCAGCTCGCAGACGCGGCCGAGGCCCCGGCGGCCCTCCGGGTCGGTCGGGTCCGGGACGAGGGGCCGTACGACGCGCAGGTCCAGGGCGCCCGCGAGGGCGTCGGAGACGCCCGGGTCGGCGGTGTCGGCGTTGGTGTGGGCGACGTGCAGCGCGATGTCGTTCTTGATCAGGGTGTGCACCGCCCGGCCCTTGAAGTGGGAGGCCGCGACCGTCGTCGTACCGCGCAGGTAGAGGGGGTGGTGGGTGACCAGCAGGTCGGCGCCGAGCTTCACCGCCTCGTCGACGATCGGCTGGACCGGGTCGACGGCGAAGAGGACCCGCGTGACCTCCTGGTCGGGGTCGCCCACGACCGTACCGACCGCGTCCCAGGACTCGGCCCGCTCGGCGGGCCACAGGTTCTCCAGCGCGGCGATGACTTCTGACAGACGGGGCACGGGGAAAAGGCTACCTGCCTGTTCCGCGGGGCTGTACCTGCTCGCCCACCGGAGGCGACGCCCAGCACACCCGCCCCGGTTTCCTCAGGCGAATCGTCGAGTGTGCACCCGTATGTGTGAAGCCGTCTGCAGCTGGTGCCCCGCCTGTGCGTACGAAAACTAGCTTCGTGGCCGGAGGTGACCGAACGATGACGGCCTGTGCGATCGAACCCCCGGCTGCGGACGAGGAAGACAGCATGCCGGGGGCGGGCTGCACGATCACGGTGGACGGGGCGTACGCGGCCCGGCTGACCCAGCAGGAAGGTTCCTGGTACCCGGAGCGGTGGACGCTGGACGGCCCCGAGCCCTACGCCGTACCGCTCCCCTGCAACCAGCCGGAGGAGCCGGACACGGAGGTGCAGCCGCTGGGCGACGGGCGGGTGCTCATCCGCCGGCTGGTGGACGGGCGGCACCACTTCGCCCTCCTCTATCCGACCGGACCGGGCACCGGTGAGCTGCCGCTGGGCGCGGTGGAGTGCCGGGACGAAGGTGCCTCGCTACGGCTGCTGCCGCCGGCGCCGGGGGGCGTGCACGCCTACGCGCTCGCGGTGGGGCCGCGTTCCTCCGCCGTCTGGCTGGTGGCGGGCGGGGCCTTCGGGCCGGAGCAGCTCGCGGTGGTGCCGGGGCGGTGTTCGGGCGGGGTCTGGCTGGACCGGGCCCGGCGGATGCTGGCCCTGGACCGGGAGCTGGGCGGGCGGACCAAGGCGGTCGTGGTCGATCTGGAGCGCGCCGGCGAGGTGTCGCCACTGCTGCAGATCGCGGCGGACAGCGACGACCGGCTGCTGCTCGCCGACCCGGACAGCGGGCTGATCCTGGTCGGCTCGGACGCACCCAGCCCCGGGCAGGAACGATTGGGCTGGGGTGTCCTCGGCTCCACGCTGCCGGTGCGCTTCCCGGAGAGCCTGCGGGTGCCGGAGTGCCCGGACTGCGTGGTCACCCCGTTCGCCGCCCAGCCGGGGCAGGTGCTGGTGCCGGAGAGCTGCGCGGTGGCGCTGCGGATCGACGGTCCGCTCGGCAGCTGGGTGGGGGCCTGGCGGCCCAGAGCGCGCAGGATGTGGCATCTCCCGGCGCCCGAGGGGTGGTTGACGGGCGCCGGGGTGTGGACGCAGGACGGGGTGCTGCGACTGCCGTACGCCACGGGGGAGGTCCCGTGCGGCGTGGCGGCGGTGGCGGTGCCCTGGGGGGAGACGGGGGAACACGGGGGGCCGGGGGACGCGGGCCCGGGGGATCCGGTTCGGGACGGCACGGCTGCCGGGGCGTCGGGTACGCCCGGGGAGCCGGCGGAACCGGATCCTCCGGGACCTGTCGCGGCCCGGCCGGTACCCCTCCAACAGGCTCCGCTGGCACGGCTTGTAACGAACTAGCTGCGGTCGGCGTGGCCGCCTGGATTCGCCCCGTGGTGGGCCGGTTAGACTCGCCGCGCTGTAAGAAAGATCATGTTGACGGGGTGAATTCTTCCGATGAACGACGCCAGCACGTCCCAGCAGCTGTCCGCCGAGCCTCCGGAGACGGACGGCCACGGCAAGCACCGTGGTCACGTCTCGGCCCAGGACAGCGAGACGGCCCCGAGCGGCCGGCACCGCAAGCCGGAGCCGGTCGAGTCGGCGGCCTGACGGTACGTAAGGAGGAGGGGCCCACCGGGTGACCGGTGGGCCCCTCCTCTGTGTCGTGCGCACGTTCTGTGTCTTGCGCGCGTTCCGCGCCTCGCTCACTGCGGCATACCAACCGGTGGTATGTCACATGTCACTGGCGCTTCAGCCCCAGCACCTCCGCCGCCGCGAACGTCTCCCCCGCCGGCCGCTCCGCGTAGTGCGGCGTGAGCACGGCGTCGAGTTCGGCGTAGTCGAAGGTGTCCTGCTTGCTGTCGAACTTGGCCTGCACGCGCGGTCGTTCGACGATCGCGACCATGCCGCCGTGCACGACGAGCAGCTGCCCGTTGATCCGTCCGGCGGCCGGGGAGGCCAGGTAGCCCACGAGTGGGGCGACGTGCTCGGGGGCCAGCGGGTCGAGGCCCTCGGCGGGCTGTTCGAAGCCGGCGAAGACGTCCTCGGTCATCCGGGTGCGGGCGCGCGGGCAGATCACGTTGGCGGTGACGCCGTACTTGGCGAGGGCGAGGGCCGTGGAGGTGGTAAGGCCGACGATGCCGCCCTTCGCGGCCGCGTAGTTGGGCTGGCCGGCGGAGCCGGCGAGGAAGGCCTCGGAGGAGGTGTTCACGATCCGGCCGTAGACCTTCCCGCCCCCCGCCGCCTTGGCGCGGTCCCGCCAGTGCGCGGCCGCGAAGTGGGTGGTGTTGAAGTGGCCCTTGAGGTGGACCCTGATCACCGAGTCCCACTCGTCCTCGGTCATGGAGAAGACCATGCGGTCGCGCAGGATCCCGGCGTTGTTGACGAGAATGTCCAGCTTTCCGTAATGGGCCGTCGCCAGGGCGAGAAGGTTTCGCGCCTGGGAGAAGTCGGCGACGTCCCCGGTGTGGGCGACGGCCCGGCCGCCCGCCGCGCGGATCTCCTCGGCGACCTGCTCGGCGGGCGCCGCGGAGGCCGCCCCCGAGCCGTCCCGGCCCGGCTGGCCGAAGTCGTTGACGACGACGGCCGCGCCCAGCCGGGCCAGTTCGAGCGCCTCGGCCCGGCCCAGGCCCCGGCCCGCCCCCGTGACGACGGCGGTCAGTCCTTCCAGCGGCCTCTCCTGCATACGGCGGCCCCTCAGATCTCTATGCAGGTACGCAGGGAGGTGCCCGTGCGCATCTGGTCCAGGGCCTCGTTGATGTCGGCCAGCGGCACCCGGTGGGTGATCAGGCCCTCCAGGTCGATCCGGCCCGCCCGCCACAGGGCGATCGTCCGCTCGTAGGCGCGGACCACGTCCCCGCCGCCGTACATGGACGGCAGGATCCGCTTCTCGTCGAAGAACAGCTCGAACATGTTCAGCTGGAGGAAGTCGTCCATGGCTCCCGCGCCGACGACCACGAGGGTGCCGCCGCGCCGGGTGTTCTCGTACGCGGTCCGGGCGGTGGCGGACTTGCCGACGACCTCGAAGACGTAGTCGAAGCCCTCGCCCGCGGTGACCTCCTGCTTGGCGCCGGGGAGTTCGTCCGGCGACACCGCCTTCGTCGCCCCGAACCTGAGCGCCGACTCGCGCCGCGACTCGACCGGGTCGACGGCGACGATCTCGGCCGCACCCTTGAGCCGCGCCCCCTGGATCGCCGAGATCCCGACGCCTCCGCAGCCGATGACGGCGACCGACGAACCCGCCTCCAGGTCGGCCGTGTTGAGGGCCGCGCCGAGTCCGGTGGTGACCCCGCAGCCGATCAGCGCGGCGATGTCGAAGGGCACGTCGTCCGGGATCGGCACCGCGCACCCGGCGTCGACCACGACCTCCTCGGCGAAGGTGCCGGTGCCCGCGAAGCCGAAGACGTCGCCGGTGGGGCGCCGGAAGTTGGGGGTGCCGGCGTTCATGAACCCGGCGAGGCACAGCTCGGTCTGCCCGCGCTTGCACGCCGGACACGCGCCGCAGGCCGGCAGCCAGCAGACGACCACCCGGTCGCCGGGCTTCACCCGGGTGACGCCCTCGCCCACCTCCAGGACCTCGCCCGCGCCCTCGTGGCCCGGCACGAACGGTCCCGGCTGCGGCAGCACCCCGCTCATCGCCGACAGGTCCGAGTGGCACAGCCCCGTGGCGCGCACCCGGATCCGCACCCTGCCGGGCCCGAATCCCACCGCCTCGACGTCGTCGAGGACGTCCAGCTTCTCCTGGCCGATCTCGTGCAGTACGGCTGCGCGCATGGTGCGGCTCCCCTCAACTGCTCAGCTGCTCAACTGATCAAGAGTGTTCGACGATCGTGTCGGCGAGGACGGGCGCGTCCTCGCGCTCTACGGCGCTGACGGCGACCCGGATCCGCCCGTCGCCCCGCCACATGCGGACCCGGAGCGTCTCCCCCGGGTACACCACCCCGGCGAACCGCGTCGTGTACGACCGCACCCGGCCGACGTCCCCGCCGAGCAGCGTGTCCACGACCGCCTTGAGCGTGATCCCGTAGGTGCACAGCCCGTGCAGGATGGGGCGGTCGAAGCCGGCGAGCTTGGCGAACTCGGGGTCGGCGTGCAGCGGGTTGTAGTCGCCGGAGAGGCGGTAGAGCAGGGCCTGGTCCTCGCGGACCGGGCGCTCGACGGTCCGGTCCGGTTCACCGGCGGGCGGCTCCAGCCGGGTCGAGGGGCCGCGGTCGCCGCCCCAGCCGCCCTCCCCTCGTACGAAGATCTGCGCGTCGTTGGTCCACAGCGGGCCGTCGGCGTCCGCGACCTCGGTGCGCATCACCAGGACGGCCGCCTTGCCCTTGTCGTAGACCGCGGCGATGCGCCCGGTGGCGGTGGCGGTGCCGGCGGCCGGGATGGGGCGGTGCAGGGTGAGGGACTGGCCGCCGTGCAGCACCTTGGCGAGGTCGACGTCGACGCCGGGCATGGACAGTCCGCTGATCACCCCGGGGGAGCCGGCGCCCGCGACGGTGGCGAAGCTGGGCAGGACGTGCAGCCGGGTCTCCAGGGTGTAGCGCAGTTCGTCGGGGTCGGTGGCGGGGCGGCCCGCGCCGATGCCGAGGTGGTAGAGCTGGACGTCCCGGCGCTCCCAGCGGATCTCCCCTGACCTGGGTTCGGCGGCGAGGGCCTTGGCGGCGTCGATGGGCATACGGCTCCTGAGATGTCTCAAGACCTCGGCACGGCCGTCCGCACCGTCGGCCGCACCGAGGTCGTCCACGGGTGCAGATCTAGAACGCGTTCCATTCCAGCGCACCTTGTATAGCCCAGCGCTCCGCACTTGTGAAGGCTCCTGACGTAGTGTCAGATACTGCGCCGCCGGACCATGACATTTGTCCTGCCCGCCGCCGTACATCCGCCTCTGCCGAACCCGCGCCGCCTTCCGTAGGGTCGTACCGCCGGACAGTACGGCCGGATGGAGCACAGCAGGTCAGATCCGTACAGATCGGGGGACGAGTGGCATGGCGTGGTGGCAGCAGGTGAAGTGTCAGGCGGACGGGTGGCGGACGGCCCGTGCCCAGTGGCGGGAGGACATGACCCGCTTCAAGGAGCAGCAGAAGGCCGCCCGGAAGAACGGTGAGGTGCCCGAGCACGCGGGGCCGCCGCCCTCCGGGTTCGCCCTGCTCCCGTGGCTGCTGATGGGGCTGGGCTCCCTGTCCAACCTGCTCCAGGGCAAGACGGCCGACCCGTGGATCGGCGGGGTCGGCCTGCTCGCCTTCAACTCCCTCTACATCTACGTGACCTTCCGCTCCTTCCGGAAGGAGGCCCGGGAGGCCGCCTCCACCCGTGTCGCCCTGCTGCTGATGGGCCTGCTGACCACGGGCCTGGCCCTCGGCTACGGCGGCAGCTGGCTGATGTTCTTCCCGCTGCTCGGCCTGGCCGCGGGCGCGGCACTGCGCGGGCCCTGGCTGGGCCGGACCGGCATCCTGCTGGCCTGCTTCGCGGGCGCGGTCTCCTGGTACCGGGACGGCTCCGACGCCATCACCATCGCCTACGGCACCTTCCTGTCGACGATGATCACCGCCGCGATCCTCTCCCTCTCCGAGGCCGTGCGGGAGCTGCGCGCCGCCCGCGAGGAGCTGGCCCGGCGGGCGGTGGAGAAGGAGCGGCTGCGCTTCTCGCGGGATCTGCACGACCTGCTCGGGCACACCCTGTCGGTGATCGTCGTGAAGTCGGAGGCGGCCCGGCGGGTCGCGCCCCGGGACCTGGACGCGGCGCTGACGCAGATCTCCGACATCGAGTCGGTCGGCCGGCAGGCGCTGACCGAGATCCGCGAGGCGGTCACCGGCTACCGGGAGGGCAGCCTGGCCGCCGATCTCGTCCGGGCCCGCTCGGCCCTGACGGCGGCGGGCGTCGAGCCGGTGGTCCGGCAGACGGGGGCACCGCTCGTCCCGCAGACCGAGACGCTGCTCGGCTGGGTGGTGCGCGAGGCGGTCACCAACGTGGTCCGGCACAGCGACGCCACGCGCTGCGAGATCACCGTCGACAGCGCCGCCGGGCGAGCCCGGCTGACGGTCACCGACGACGGCTCGGGCGCGGTGGCCGCCGAGCCCTGCCCGGAGGGCATCGGCGGCACCGGCCTGAAGGGGCTGACCGAGCGCCTCGCGGCGGCGGGCGGCTCCCTCACGGCCGGCCCGGCGCCGCGCGGCGGCTTCACGGTCACCGCGGAACTTCCCACCGAGGCACTGGAACTGCTGGCCTCGGCGGCCGCTACGGCGCCCAGGGCGAGCTGACGACCCAGCTCACGTCGTCGGTCCAGGACGTGGCGCTGTCCCAGGCGTTGGAGCCGCCGTCACTCGCGATGTAGAGGTTGTAGTTGTAGTGGCGCAGGTATTTCGTCGGATAGTTGTACGAGGCGAAGGACGTGCCCGTGCCGCTCTTGCCGGTCGTCGGACAGAAGGTCGCGTCCTGTCGAAACGTGGTGGTGCCGTCCATGGGCTGCCGGTAGATCTTGTAGTTGTAGTGGCGCAGGTAGTCGCCGGGGTAGTTCCGGGACTCGAAGGAGACGCAGGAGCTGTCGGCGAGGCCGGGGCGGACGATCCAGGTGGCGTCGTTCTTCTCGAGGGTGGCGCTGCTGGAGGTGATGGCGGACAGCACGCCGGCGTTGTTCTGGTGGCGGACGTAGTCGGTGGTGCAGCAGGACGTGGTGGCCTTCAGGGAGATCTCCGAGGCGGAGCCGAGGCTGCCGGTGGAGCCGGTCGCGCCGCCGTAGCCGACGGAGACGATGTCGGACTGGACGGCGTCGTCGGCGGCGTCGGTCGGGATGCCGGAGGTCATCACGCCCTCGAAGAACGAGCCGATGGAGCCGTTGCTGTTGTCACCGCCGGTGCCGAGGACGATCGCGCCCTCCTGGTGCATCGGCGAGTAACCGCTGCTGGTACTGGGCTCACTGCCGGAATAGGTGGTGGTGAGACCGCCCGATTGTGCGTTTCCCCATTTCAGTGCGAAATGGTTCTGCCCGTTGTTCTTCAGCAGCGCGGTGACGAACGGTATCGCGCCGGTGCCCGTGTTGGAGGAGTTGGTGCTGTAGCCGAGGTTGGACTCGAACAGCCCGTTCTCCAGGTCCGCCTGGACCCAGGGGCCGGAGCCGTAGCAGGGCGAGAACCAGCACTCGGTGCCGAAGTTGATGGCGTCCATGTGGCCGTTGCCGGTGTCCTTGTTGTTGGTCTCGGCGTTGCCGTAGTCGAAGCAGCAGCTGCCGTTCACATGGGTGCCGGAGGTGACCATGTACATCCCCTCGGCGGCGCCGTTGGTGGCGACTCCCGAGGTGGCGTCGTTGCGGTAGCCCATGCCGGCCGAGATCTCCAGGCCGTAGACCTGGTGCCCGCCGACGGTCACCGGCAGCGCGTCCGCCGGGGCCCCGACATCGGCCGCGCCGGCCCCGCCCGCACCCTCGACCGTGAGGTCGTTGTGCTTGCTCGACTGGTCGTAGATCCTGGTGATGATGCAGGTCGTACCGGCACAGAAGGAGTTCTGCGCGGCCGCGTTGGCGTAGCCGCCGGTGGACAGCAGGCCGATGTTGGCCGTGGCGCCGTCCGAGGCGCGCTGCACCTGGTAGAGGGAGCCGCTGTACGACGAGTACAGCGCCCGGACCATGCTGTGCGCGGCGACGCACGGGGTGCCGGCGGCGGCGTAGACGTCACAGGGCAGCGAACTCGCGGCGGACGCCTCGGGGGCACCGGCCCCGACGACGAGCGCGGCGATCGTGGCGAACGCGGCGAGCACGGACAGGACGGCTCTCCGGATGCGCGGCGGACAGGAGCGCAGGGCTCGTACAGGCACTGAGAACACGGTGCACCTCTTCTTGGTTCCTCGTAGGGCGGTGCGGGTTCTGGGCGTCCGGTATCCCGAACGTCGTTCGATCGAAATACCGAACCTATTCAGCTGTCGAAATGCCGACCATTCGCCGACCATTCGGGGAATTGCAGAGGTGATTGTTTGAGCACCGTCAACCGCCGTCAAGACCTACGGCGCGGAACAATGGCTATTCTTTAATTGCCGGGCCCGAGGCTACGCTTGGGCTGTGTACGAGCCTGCGAACGAGATGCCCCGGGACCACCGGCCCGCCAAGTCCATCAGGGTGCTCCTCGCCGAGGACCAGGGGATGATGCGCGGGGCTCTCGCCTTACTGCTCGGGATGGAGCCGGACATCGAGGTCGTCGCCCAGGTCGGGACGGGCGACGCGATCGTGGACGCCGCGGTCGTCCACCGGCCCGACGTGGCTCTCCTCGACATCGAACTGCCGGGCATGAGCGGCCTGGACGCGGCGGCGGAGCTGCGCGAGCAGGCGCCGGACTGCCGGGTCCTGATCCTCACCACCTTCGGCCGGCCCGGCTATCTGCGCCGGGCGATGGAGGCCGGGGCGGCCGGGTTCCTCGTCAAGGACGGGCCGGTGGAGGAACTGGCCCGGGCGATCCGGCGGGTGCTCACCGGGGAGACCGTGGTCGACCCGGCGCTCGCCACCGCCGCGCTCAGCGCCGGGCCGAACCCGCTCACCGCCCGCGAGTGCGACGTGCTGAAGGCGTCGGTGGACGGCGCGACCGTCGCCGACATCGCGGCGAAGCTGCATCTGTCGGAGTCTACGGTCCGCAACTACCTCTCCGCCGCGATCGGCAAGACCGGCACCCGCAACCGCGCGGAGGCGGTACGGGAGGCCCGGCAGCAGGGGTGGCTGTGACCTCCCGGCGGGTCGCCGACGGCATCACTTCGTCACTTTCACCTCCTTGAAGGTCTTGCCCTCCGGGGAGACGCACACGAACCAGTCGGCCCACGAGGAGCCGGCGGCCGGCCGGATCGCCGACACGGGGTCGCCCGGGGTATGGCCGGTCGCCACCCGGGCGACGGTCGAGGTGCCGTCCTTCCACCAGCAGGTGACTTCCCGCGCAGTCGTGGCCACCTCGCCGATCACCAGTTGGCCGGAGCTGGCTGCGTCGGGCGTGAAGCGGGTCGCCATGGACTGAAGGTCCGTGCCGACCTGCGGCTCCGGTGCACTCACCGAGTTGAACATCAACTGCTGCGGGTGGTCACCGCCATTGGCCCGGACCGCGAAGTACGAGATCTTTCCGACCAGTTCCGCGGGCTTGCCGACGGCCGGCGCCATGCCTAGCGCGGACATGGCATGCCACTGCCGCTCTGCCTCCGCCCTGGTACGCGGCGCGCCCCAGACCTGCACCGAGACGTGCCACTCCTGACCCTTGTAGACGCCCCTCGACAGCTCGGTGACCTGCGGCTCGTACACGTGCCGTGCCTCGGGAGACGCCGGCTTCGCCACTTCCTGCGCCCGGTGCTCCCCGGGCAGCCCGGCGAACGCCAGCGTCACCCCCGCCGATCCGCCCAGCACCGCCACCGCCGTGGCCGCCGCCACCGCCCACCGCCGGGACCTGCGCCGCCGGCCGCCGCGCAGCACCGCCTGTACGGGGGCTATGCCGATCTCGACCTCGTCCGCGGCGTCCGCGAGGAGGAGGGCGATGTCCGACTCCGCCTGTGTCATGTCGTGGTTCTCCCGGTCCGCGCTCATCAGTTACGCCCTCCCTGCGTCACCATGTCGGCCAGTCCCGGTATGGCACGGAGTTTCGCGATGCCCTTGGCCGCGTTGCTCTTGACCGTGCCCGCCGAACAGCCCATCGCCTGCGCCGCCTGGGTCTCCGTCAGGTCCTCCCAGTAGCGCAGCACCACCGCCTCCCGCTGCCGTGGCGGCAGTTGGGCGAGTGCCTCGATCAGGGCGCTGCGGTCGTCGGCTTGGGCGATCCGGTCACCCGTGTCCGGCACCTCGCGCACCAGGCCCGAGTCGTCCTTCGGCGCGAGGAACTCCTTGAGTTTCCTTCTGTGCCTGCGTGCGTGCGCGTTGATCATCACGCGCCGTACGTACGCCTCCGGGTCGTCGGCCGAACCGACCTTCCGCCATGCCACGAAGACCTGTTCGAGCGTCGACTGGACCAGGTCCTCGGCGGCGTGCTGCTCCCCCGTGAGGAGGAATGCCGTACGCATCAGCCGCGGCCAGCGGCCGATCATGAAGCTCTGGAACTCCTCGTTCCGAGCATCCTTCCGCTCCCCCATGGGCACCTCCTAGATACACAAAGGAGTCCACGAGCCGCCCGGACCGTTGCCCGCCGTCCCGGAATTTCCGCCCTACTTCGCGGGGACCCTCCGGCGTGGCAGCCACAGCAGCATCAGCACCGCCCCGCCCAGCAGCACCCCGGTGCCGACGCGGAAGACGGCCGCGTACCCCGCCGTCAGGGCGGCCGCCCCCTCGCCCCCGCCCGTCCGGGCCGCCGCGACCGTCGACATCACCGCGAGCCCCAGCGAACCGCCCATCGTGCGCGAGGTGTTGACCAGCCCGGAGAGCAGTCCGGCCTCCGCCGGCGCTGCCCCGGACGTGGCCAGCGCGGCCAGCGGGGTCGCGGCCAGGCCCGCGCCGAGCAGCATCAGGATGCCGGGGAACATGATGGCCGTCGCATAGGCGCCGTGCGGGCCCATCGTCGACTGCCAGGCGAACCCGGCCGCCGCGACCAGCGTGCCGGACACCGCCACCGTCCGCGCCCCCGCCCGCCGCATCAGCCGCGGCGCCGCCTTGGAGCCGACGAGCACCGCGACCGAGCTGGGCACCAGGGCGAGACCCGCCTCCAGCGGGCTGTAGCCGAGGACGTTCTGGGCGTAGAGCGTCATGAAGTACCACATGCAGAACATGGCCGAACCGGAGACCAGCATGGCCGCGTTGGCGGAGGCCACCGGCCGCCTGCCGAGCAGCCCGAGCGGCATCAGCGGGGCCGCCGTACGCGCCTCGACCGCCAGGAACAGCCCGAGCAGCGCGAGTCCGGCGGCCAGTGGGACCAGGGTGGCGGCGGCCGTCCACCCCTCGGCCTCGGTCTGCGAGATGCCGTACGCCAGGGTCCCGAGGCCGGCCGTCACCAGCAGCGCGCCGGGCAGGTCGAGTCGCCGGCCGTCCCCGGCCCGGCTCTCCGTCAGCCACCGCAACGACCCGGCGAGGACGACCGCGCCCACCGGCACGTTGATGAGCAGCACCCAGCGCCAGGACAGCACGTCCACCAGGACGCCGCCGACCAGTCCGCCGGCCGCGCCGCCGCCTGCGCCGACCGCCGTCCAGGTGGCGATCGCCCGTGCCCGGGCCGGTCCCTCCGGCACGGCGGCCGTGAGCAGGGTCAGCGTCGAGGGCGCCAGCACGGCGGCGCCCAGCCCCTGCACGGCGCGGGCGAGCAGCAGCTGCCAGCCGTCCTGGGCGAGCCCGCCGCCGAGCGAGGCCAGCGTGAACAGGCCCAGCCCCACCAGGAACATCCGCTTGCGCCCGTACAGGTCACCGGCCCGGCCGCCGAGCAGCATGAACCCGGCGAAGGCGATGGCGTACGCGTTCACCACCCACTGCAGGCCCGAGGCGCTCAGCCCCAGGTCGGTCCGCATCGACGGCAGCGCCACGTTCACCACGGACACGTCGAGCACGACCAGGAACTGCCCGGCGCACGCGAGCGACACCACCAGCCAGGTGGGGGGCGCGACACGGCGGGATATGTGTGAGGTGTCCGCGGCTTCGAGCATGGGCGTCATGCTCTCAAGCCGGTTACGGTCCTTGCATCGGCTTTTCGGCCCATGCGACCCGCCCGGCCCTCGGTCCCCGGCCCTCGGTCGTACGGCCTACGCCGCCCGCCGGAACAGGGTCACCACGGCCGCGCCGCCCAGCCCGATGTTGTGCGCGAGCCCCACCCGGGCCCCGGGCACCTGCCGGTCGCCGGCCGTGCCGCGCAGCTGCCAGACCAGTTCGGCGGTCTGCGCGAGCCCGGTCGCCCCCAGCGGATGCCCCTTGGAGATGAGCCCGCCGGAGGGGTTCACCACCCACCGGCCGCCGTACGTGGTCGCGCCGGACTCGACGAGCTTGCCCGACTCGCCGACGGCACACATGCCGAGCGCCTCGTAGGTCAGCAGCTCGTTGACCGAGAAGCAGTCGTGGAGTTCGACGACGTCGACGTCCTCGATGCCGAGGCCGGAGCGGTCGTACACCTGCCGGGCCGCGACCCGTGACATGGGTTGTCCGACGACGTCGATGCACGAGCCCGACGCGAAGGACTCCTCGGTGTCGGTGGTCATCGCCTGCGCGACGATCTCGACAAGACCGGTGAGGCCGCGCCGTTCGGCGAACCGTTCCGAGACGACCACGGCCGCCGCCGCGCCGTCGGAGGTGGGCGAGCACTGGAGTTTGGTGAGCGGGCGGTGCACGGTGCGGGCGGCGAGGATGCCGGCGACGTCGTACACGTCCTGGAACTGGGCGTACGGGTTGTCCGCGGAGTGCCGGTGGTTCTTGGCGGCCACGGCGGCGAGCTGCGCCTCGGTCGTGCCGTACCGCTCCATGTGCTCGCGGGCCGCGTCGCCGAAGATCTGCGCGGTGGGCGGGGTCATCTCGAAGCCGTGCCGGGCGGCCATGACGCCGTAGTGCCGGGCGACCGGAGAGGTGGCGAAGTCGCCGCCGTCGGCCCCGCCGCCCAGGGCGCCCCGCTTCATCTTCTCGAAGCCGAGGGCCAGGACGCAGTCGGCCGCCCCGCCCTCGACCAGCTGGCGGGCGAGCATCAGGGCGGTCGCGCCGGTGGCGCAGTTGTTGTTGACGTTGTAGACGGGGACGCCGGTGAGGCCCAGCTCGTAGGCGGCGCGCTGACCGGCCGTCGAGGGCTGGAAGCAGTAGCCGACGGGAACCTGTTCCACATCGGCGTAGGAGATCCCGGCGTCGGCGAGCGCGGAGCCGCCGGCCTCCCGGACCATGTCCCAGTACTGCCAGTCACGGCTCTCGGGCTTCTCGAACTTGGTCATTCCGACCCCGGCGACGTACGCCTTCGCAGCAGCCATGACGCGGAAGAGTAGAACACGTTCCACCAACAGACCAGACCTTGACGGTGAGTCAGAAACCCATGGGAGGGTCAAGGATTCGTTAGCGGCTCGAAGCAACGGAATAGTTGCCTGTGCATACGAGGTTTACCGAGCACTTATCCCGCACGCATGCCGTACTTCCCGTCACTCTCTCGGCCCGGAGGCCCCACCCCATGACGCACACGACCGACCAGCCCGCCCGGGGCGCGAGCGGGGCCGTGGTCCCGGTCCTCGCCTTCGCGGGCATCGTGGTCGCGGTGATGCAGACCCTGCTCGTTCCGGTCATCAAGGACCTCCCGCAGCTGCTGGGCACCGAACCCAGCAACGCCACCTGGGTCCTGACGTCGACGCTGCTGTCGGGCGCCGTGGCCACCCCGATCATGGGCCGCCTCGGCGACCTCTACGGCAAGCGGCGGATGCTGATCCTGAGCCTCGCCGTGATGGTGGTCGGCGCGCTGATCAGCGCGCTCACCAGCGACCTGCTCACGATGATCGTGGGCCGTACCCTCCAGGGCTTCGCCATGGGCGCGATCCCGCTGGGCATCGGCCTGATGCGCGACATGCTGCCGCGCGAGAAGCTCGGCTCGGCCATGGCGCTGATGAGCTCCTCGATCGGCGTCGGCGGCGGCCTCGCGCTGCCCGCCGCGGCCCTGGTCGCGCAGCACATGGACTGGCACGCCCTGTTCTACGGCGCCGCCGGCCTCGGTGTGCTCTCCATAGCCCTGACCCTCCTCGTCGTACCGGAATCCCCGATGCGCGCGGAGGGCTCCTTCGACGTGCCCGGCGCGATCGGCCTGTCGGCCGGTCTGGTGCTGCTCCTGCTGCCCATCACCAAGGGCAGCGACTGGGGCTGGTCGTCCGGCACCACGCTCGGCCTGTTCGCCGCCTCGGTGGCCGTCCTCCTCCTCTGGGGCGTCTTCGAACTGCGCCACTCGGCCCCGCTGGTCGACCTGCGCACCACGGCCCGCCCGGCCGTGCTCTTCACCAACCTCGCCTCGATCATGGTCGGCGTCAGCTTCTACGTCGTCTCGCTGGTCCTGCCGCAGCTGCTCCAGCTCCCGAAGGCCACCGGCTACGGCCTCGGCCAGTCGATGGTCACCGCCGGCCTGCTGGTCGCCCCGCTGGGCCTGACGATGATGTTCACGGCCCCCGTCTACGCCCGCCTGTCGGCCAAGTACGGCCCGAAGACCACCCTGATCCTCGGCATGCTGATCATCGGCATCGGCTACGGCGCCGGTCTCGGCCTGATGAGCGCGCCCTGGCAGAGCCTGGTCATCGCGGTCGTCCTCGGCGCGGGCATCGGCCTCGCCTACTCCTCGCTGCCCGCGCTGATCGTCGGCGCGGTCCCGGCCTCGGAGACGGGCGCGGCGAACGGTCTCAACACGCTGATGCGGTCCATCGGCACGTCCGTGTCCAGCGCCGTCATCGGCATGGTGCTGGCCAACACGGCGAACCACGTGGGCGGCGTCGCGATCCCGACCATGCACGGTTTCCGGGTCTCGTTCCTGATCGCCACCGGGGCGGTCGCGGTGGGTCTGGTGCTCGCCCTGCTCCTGCCGAAGCGGGGCCGGCCGGCCGAGGTCGCCCAGCACACGCAGCTGCGGGCGAGCAGCGAGGAGGAGGCGGTGCTCGCGGGCGCCGAGGCGGTGCTGCGCGGCTTCCGCGGCCGCGTCGTGGACGCCACGGGCGTGCCGGTGGCCCGCGCCAAGGTGACCCTGATCGACCGGCGCGGGCGGCAGGCGGGGGCGACGCTGTCCGCGGAGGACGGCACGTACGCGCTCGCGGTGCCGGCCGAGGGGGCGTACGTGCTGGCCGCGAAGGCGGCGGGCCACGGCCCGCTCGCCTCGTCCGCGACCCACGCCGGGGACGACCGGGCGGTCGACCTCGACCTCGCGCTCCCCGGGGAGACGGTCAGCGCGTGACACTCCGTGGGGGGCGGCCGCTGGTACGACGCGGCCGCCCCCACTTGCTACGGGGCCCGAGCGCTCCCGTGGGAGGTGCCGCGACGCGCCGTCTGCCGGCCGCGGCGCCGTCGTGGCTGGTCGCGCAGTTCCTCCCCCAGCCTTCGGCTGGGGGTACCCCCAGCGCCCCTTCAAGACGCTGCCGGACCCACGTGCTCCGCCGCGAAGTGCCACACTGCGCCGACTGCCGGCCGCGGCGCTGTCATGGCAGGTCGCGCAGTTCCTCCCCCAGCCTTCGGCTGGGGGTACCCCCAGCACCCCTTCAAGACGCTGCCGGACCCACGTGCTCCGCCGCGAAGTGCCACACTGCGCCGACTGCCGGCCGCGGCGCCGTCATGGCAGGTCGCGCAGTTCCTCCCCCAGCCTTCGGCTGGGGGTACCCCCAGCGCCCTGAAGGGGCGCTGCCGGACGAACCGGTGTCAGCCCGCCGCCGCGCGTTCCCCGGTCGGGCGCCTGCGGGCGGACTGGTCGGTGAGGGACGGGGGCTGCCAGACGCCGTCTGCGCGGTAGAGGTCGGTGCCGGGGGCCACGATCTCGTCGATGCGGTCGAGCACCTCGTCGTCGAGGACCAGCTCGGCCCCCTTGAGCGACGCGGTGAGCTGGTCCATCGTGCGCGGGCCGATGATCACCGACGTCACGGCCGGGTGCACCAGCGGAAAGGCGACGGCCAGCTCCGGCAGGGTGCAGCCGACCTCCTCGGTGAGCGCGACAAGCCGCTCGACGGCCGCGTACTTCGCGGCGTTGCCGGGGGCGGCGGGGTCGAAGCGCTGCGGGGAGAGCCTGGCCCGGCCGGTGGTGAGGTCGACGGGCCGGCCCTCGCGGTGGGAACCGGAGAGGAATCCCGAGGCGAGCGGCGACCAGGTCAGCACGCCCATGCCCAGGCGCTGCGCGGTGGGCAGCACGGCCCGTTCGATGCCGCGGGCGAGAACCGAGTACGGCGGCTGCTCCGTGCGCATCCGCATCAGCCCGCGCCGCTCCGCCACGTGGTGCGCCTCGACGAGGTCCTCGGCGGGGAACGTGGAGCAGCCGAACGCCCGGATCTTCCCCGCCGTCACCAGGTCACCGAGGACGGACAGGGTCTCGTCGATGTCGGTGGTGTGGTCGGGGCGGTGCACCTGGTAGAGGTCGATCCAGTCGGTGTCCAGCCGCCGCAGACTGTCCTCGACGGCCTTGAGGATCCAGCGCCGCGAGTTGCCGCTGCGGTTGCGGCCCTCCCCCAGCGGAAAGTGCACCTTCGTGGCGAGCACCACGTCGTCGCGCCTGCTCTTGAGCGCCTTGCCGACGATCTCCTCGCACTCACCGGCCGAGTACATGTCGGCGGTGTCCACGAAGTTGATGCCGGCGTCGAGCGCCGCGTTGATGATGCGGGCGCCGTCCTCGTGGTCGGGGTTGCCGATGCCCCCGAACATCATCGTGCCGAGACAGTGGGTGCTGACCTCGATGCCGGTCTTGCCGAGGACGCGATAACGCATGTCGGTGCTCCGTCGCAGGTGGGGTGGGTTGGCGGCGTCAGTGTAGGTGCTGGAGTGCACTTGAAAGCCAGCTCCCGCGGCCAACTTCACTGATCCACAACAGACTTGGCGGCCGTGGCCCGCCATGACGGCCCCGGGCACCGGCGCCCGGGGCGGGCCGGCGGTGCCGCCCGCGCACCCCCGGTCGACCGGTCGGCGAAGCGCGTGCGGCAGCATGGACGCCCGGAGAGTCGTACGAGTGAACGAGTGAGAGGACGCCCATGACCGCGGCAGCCCCCAAGCCCGAGATCCTGGCCGCCTTCGAGGCGGCGAAGGGGTTCATGCCCGTCGGCGAGGGACTCGCGCTGTACGCGGCCGCCGTCGAGGCGGGGCGGCTCGGCCTGCCCTTGCTGGAGGTCGGGACGTACTGCGGGCGTTCGACCGTCCTGCTCGCCGACGCGGCCCGTGCGGCCGGGGTCACCGCGCTCACCGTCGACCACCACCGGGGCAGCGAGGAGCAGCAGCCGGGCTGGGACTACCACGACCCGGAGACGGTCGACCCGGAGATCGGGCTGATGGACACGCTGCCCACCTTCCGGCGCACCCTGCACCGGGCGGGCCTGGAGGACCACGTCGTCGCCGTCGTCGGCCGGTCCCCGCAGATCGCCGCGTTCTGGAACTCCCCGCTCGGCCTCGTCTTCGTCGACGGCGGCCATACCGACGAGCACGCCACCGCCGACTACGAGGGCTGGGCCCCCCATGTGGCCCAAGGCGGGCTCCTCCTGATCCACGACGTCTTCCCGGACCCGAAGGACGAATTCACCGGCCAGGCCCCTTACCGCGTCTACCTCCGCGCCCTGGAGTCGGGCGCCTTCACGGAGGTCTCGGCCCACGACTCGCTGCGTGTCCTGCGGCGAACGGGGGCGGGGATCTGAGGTCGCGGTTAGAGTCGCAGACGTGTCGTACACAGGCCCGGACTTCCATTCCCCGCAGCAGCGCCGGTTCCGGCGGGCGCCGCTCGCCGTCGGTCTCGCCGCGCTGGTGCCCGGTGCGCTGCTCGGATGGGTGGTGTACGAGGGGGTGGGCAGGCCCGGCGGGAGCAATGCCGGGCAGGCGGACGCGGCGACGCCCAAGTCGGCGGCCGCGGTGCCGGGCGACGACGCCAAGGTGCCGACCGCGAGCCCGAGTGCGGCCCGCCCGCTGCAGGGCAAGGTCGTCGTCATCGACCCGGGGCACAACCCGGGGAACTTCCAGCACACGTCCGAGATCAACCAGAAGGTGGACATCGGGACGAACTGGAAGGAGTGCGACACGACGGGCACCTCCACCAACGCCGGGTACAGCGAGGCCCGCTTCGCCCTCGACGTCGCGCACCGGCTGCGCACCCTGCTGGAGAAGCAGGGCGCCACCGTGAAGCTGACGCACGACGGGGACCAGCCGGCCTGGGGGCCGTGCGTGACGAAGCGCGCGGAGATCGGCAACGCCGCGCACGCCGACGCGGCCATCTCCATCCACGCCGACGGCGCTGCCGAGGGCGACCGCGGCTTCCACGTCATCCTCCCGGCCTCCGTGCACGCGGGCGCCGCCGACACCCGCCCGATCGTCGACTCCTCCCGCACCCTCGGCGAGCACGTCGAGAGCGACTTCGCGAAGGTCACGGGCAGCGCGCCGTCCAACTACGTCGGCAACGGCACAGGTCTCGACGTGCGCAAGGACCTCGGCGGCCTCAATCTGTCGACGGTTCCCAAGGTGTTCATCGAGTGCGGCAACATGCGCGACAGCAAGGACGCGGCACTGCTGACCAGTGGAGCGTGGCGGCAGAAGGCGGCACAGGGCATCTCGGACGGCATCGCCCACTTCCTCGGGAAATAGTCGCCGGCTGCCGAGCGGTCCGTCAGTACCGGGAACCGCCGGGATGCTGAGGAATCACTGAGTCCCGGGTGACGGAATCGTGAGTTTCCTGCGCGAGGTGGCCATTGGCGGGCAGGACCGGGCGGACACCCTGATCGACCTGACGATAGTGTCCTTCCTACGATGAGAGGCCACGCGCGACGCCTCCTCCGCCGAGACGACCCACGAAGGACCTGAAGTGAATATCCGCTCCCTCACTAGAGGCGACGGCGCGGTGATCGGAGCAGCGGTATTGCTGTTCATCGCGTCGTTCCTCGACACGTTCGACAAGTCCGGCCCGAATGCCTGGGACAACCTCGGCCTCGTGATGAGCATGTACGTCGGCGGCATCGCCGGCGCGGTCCTGATCGTCCTCGCCCGCGCACTGCCGCAGCCGTTCAAGTTCGCCGGGCTCGACCTGGGCCAGATCGGCGTCGGCCTCACGGTGTTCTCGCTGTGGACCGCGTTCTGGTCGACCATCGACCCGCTGGGCGCGTTCTCCGACCAGTTGGGCGGCGCCGACGTCGGCGCGGGCTCCGGTCTGATCCTCGGCCTGATCGCGACGCTGGTCCTGGCGGCGGCCGCCATCGCCACCCCGCTGGTCCCGGCGCTCCAGGCGGCCCTGGTCCCGGCCCCCAAGCCGCAGGCCCCGCAGCCCTACGGCGCCCAGCCCCCCGGCGGCTACGGCTACCCCGGCGCCGGCGCCCCGCAGCCCGGCCAGCCCTACGGCGCGCAGCCGCAGCCCGGTCAGCCCTTCGGCCAGCAGCAGCCCCCGGCCGCCGCGCAGCAGCCGCCGGCCCCCGACTTCTCGCCGTTCTGGTTCGCCGTACCGGTGTCGCGGCCGCTGTTCGCGGAGGACGGCTCGACCGCGCCGATCGCCGAACTGGCGCCCGGCACCTGGTACTTGGCGGTCGAGCAGCGCGGTGCCGCCCTGGTGGCGCAGACCCAGGACGGCCGCCGCGGCGTGCTCCAGGACACCTCCGGGATCCAGCGCGGCTGAACAGCCCCGCACGTGCGGCCCCTTGCCCTTCCGGGTGAGGGGCCGCTGTCGTACAGTCACCCGGCACATCATCTGACGTGACGTCAGGAGGCGGCCATGCGGCTCGGGTTGGCACTCGGCTACTGGGGGCGCGGGCCCTCCCCCGACCATGTGCCGCTGGCGCGGGAGGCGGAGCGGCTCGGGTACGACTCGGTGTGGACGGCGGAGTCCTGGGGCTCGGACGCCTTCACCCCGCTCACCTGGATCGCCGCGCAGACCTCGACGATCAAGCTGGGTACGGCAGTCGCCCAGATGGCGGCCCGGTCGCCGACCACCACCGCGATGCACGCGCTCACCCTGGACCACCTGTCCGGGGGCCGGATGCTGCTCGGGCTCGGGCTGTCCGGGCCGCAGGTCGTCGAGGGCTGGTACGGCCGCCCGTTCCCGAAGTCGCCGCTGACCGCGACGCGGGAGTACGTGGACGTCGTACGGCAGGTGCTGCGCCGGGAGGGACCGGTGACGGTGGACGGGCGCTTCCACCCCCTCCCCTACCGGGGGCCGGACGCCACCGGTCTCGGCAAGCCGCTGAAGCCGATCACCCACCCCCTCCGGGCCGGCCTGCCGGTCCTGCTCGGTGCCGAGGGGCCGAAGAACGTGGCCCAGACGGCCCGGATCGCCGACGGCTGGCTGCCGCTGTACTGGGCGCCGAGCCGGCCCGAGGTGTACGGCCCCGCGGTCGCCGATCTCCCGGAGGGCTTCCTGGTCGCCCCCATGGCCCAGGTCAGGGTCTGCGACGACGTGGCGGCCGGGCTCCTCCCCGTGAAGGCCATGCTCGGCTTCTACATCGGCGGCATGGGTCACGCCGCCCGCAACTTCCACGCCGACCTCATGGCCCGCATGGGTTACGAGGAGGAGGCGCGGCGGATCCAGGAGCTGTTCCTGTCCGGGCGGCGCGAGGAGGCCGTGCTGGCGGTACCGGACGCGTTCGCCGACGAGATCTCGCTGGTCGGCCCCCGCGAACGCATCGCCGAGCGGCTGGAGTTGTGGCGCAAGGGCCCGGTGACCGACCTGCTGGCCCTGGCCCCGGACCCTCACACCCTGCGGGTGCTCGCCGAGCTGAACTCCTAGCCTCCGGTCAGCTGACCGGCCGAGGGGACCTGGTTGTGCACCGGGGCACCGGCGCTCTGTCCCGCCGACTTGACCTTGTTGATGATGTCGTCGAAGGCACCGGCCGCGTTCCCGTCGCCCTTGCGGAGCTTGGCCGGCAGGTCCTTCAGCCCGTCGATACCGGCGGAGAGCGGTGCGAGGGCCTTGGAGAGCAACGGGTCGCCCTGGGCGTTCCGCTTGGCGGCCTTGAGCCTGTTGTACGCGAACCCGCCCGCGGCGGCCGCCTTGATCAGGGCGAAGGTGCGGCCGTGGGCGCCCTTCTTGAACTTGCCGGCCTTCCACGGTTTCACGATCCACTGGTAGGTCGCACCCGCGGCGAGCCCCGCGTTGGCGACGAACCGGGTCTTGGCGAACTTCTGCTTCTCCGCGGACGTGCTCGGACTGGGCGTGCCGGCCACCGGGGCCGCCGCTACGCCGGTGTCGACGGACTTGCTCCGGGTACTGCCGGCGCAGGCGGTGACACCGGCGACCAGGGCGCAGCAGAGGGTGAGCGTGACGACGAGGCGCCGTATCGGTACGGGCACGGGGTCCTCCCGTGTGTCTCGGTGTCGTCCCCGAGCGGGTTGCTTCCTCCGGCAGCCTCACCCAGATGGCGGCACCTCGCCACTCGGGGAGCACGCGCTTCAGGTTTCAAGGACCGTTCAGCGGCAAGCCGCAGGGTATGTCCTCTGAACGCGGTGCCAATCAGGCCGGTAGGGTCGTCGCGATCGTCGCCGACGTCATGGCCCTCATCCTGGGCCTCTGGATCCTGATGTATCTGCTGGACGCGAACCGGGCGAACAGCCTGGTCCAGTTCGTCCACGACGCGGCCAGCTGGCTCGCCGGCTGGTCACACGACCTGTTCACCTTCGACGAGGCATGGGCGCGAGTGGTGGCCGGCTACGGCCTGGCCGCGGTGGTCTACCTGTTCGTCGGCCACGCGATCGCGAACCGCATGCACCGGCACTGACAAACGCCGGTCGGTGGAGCGCCCCGTCAGGGGCGCTGGGGGTGCCCCCGGCCGAAGGCTGGGGGAGGAACTGTGCGAGCAACCACGACGGCGCCGCACCCGCCATAGCACAGAACCCCCCGCCCCGCTAGGCGCAGCAATCCACCTCAAGCCCCGAAGGAAGCTGCTCGCCCCCGAACACCGCACACGTCGCGTCATGCCCGCCCAGCGCGGCAACGGCCAGCAGCAACGACCCCGCCGTCCACGTCGTCAGCTCCCGCGGCCACACCGCGTCGTCCTCGAAGACGTACCCGGTCCAGTACAGCCCCGACTCGGCGTCCCGCAGATGCTGGATGGACTGGAGGATCTCCAGCGCCCGGTCGGACTCCCCCACCGCCCACAGCGCCAGCGCCAGCTCGGCCGACTCGCCGCCCGTCACCCACGGATTGGGGACGACGCACCGCACCCCGAACCCGGGCACGACGAAACGTTCCCAGTCCTTCTCGATCCGCGCACCCGCCTCCGCACCCGTCAACGCCCCGCCGAGGACCGGGTAGTACCAGTCCATCGAGTACCGGTCCTTGTCCAGGAACCGCTCCGGGTGGAGCCGTATCGCGTGCCGCAGCGCGCCCACCGCCAACTCCCAGTCCGGCTGCGGCTCCTCCCGCTGCTCGGCGATGGCGAGCGCGCAGCGCAGCGCGTGGTGGATGGACGAACTCCCGGTCAGCAGCGCGTCGTCGGTGGGCGTGCCGTCGTCCTCGCGGCGCCACCCGATCTCACCGCCCGGCTGCTGCAGCCGCAGCACCCACTCGACGGCCGCGTAGACGGCGGGCCACATCCGGTCGAGGAACGTGTCGTCGCCGGTGGACAGGTAGTGGTGCCAGACGCCGACGGCGATGTACGCGACGAAGTTGGACTCGCGGGCGCGGTCGGTGACGTCGTCGTGCGCGCCGTCGGCGTAGGCCGCGTACCAGGAGCCGTCCTCGTTCTGGTGCCGGGCCAGCCAGGTGTACGCCCGCTCGGCGGCCGCGTGCTCACCGGCCGCGTCCAGCGCCATCGCGGCCTCGGTGTGGTCCCAGGGGTCGAGGTGGTGCCCCCGGAACCACGGGATCGCGCCGTCCTCCCGCTGCACGGCGAGGATGCCGCGGACGGTCGCGGCGGCCTGCTCGGCGGTGAGGACCCCGGGCAGGACGAGGTGTTCTGTCCGGGGGGTGGTCACTTGGCGGCCACCCCGGTCTTCGCGGCCTTCCCGGCTCTCCCGGTCTGCTCGGGGAGCCTGGGCAGGTGCGGCTTGGTGGCGTAGACGACGAAGCTCTTGCCCATGACCGGGTTCAGCGCCTGCTCGGCGACGCGCGTGGCCAGCGGCTTCTTCATGATGTCCCAGACCAGGAGCTTGTGGTACGCCCGCACCGGCAGCGCCTTGTCGTTGTCGACGCCGAACGCGCACTTCAGCCACCAGTACGGCGAGTGCAGCGCGTGCGCGTGGTGGCTGCCGTAGGGCCGCAGACCGGCTTCCCTGATCTTCCCGACCAGCTCGTCGGCCTTGTAGATGCGGATGTGGCCGCCCTCGACCTCGTGGTAGGCGTCGGAGAGCGCCCAGCAGACCTTCTCGGGGCCGTAGCGGGGCACGGTGACGGCGATCCGGCCGCCGGGCTTGAGCACCCGCACCATCTCGGCGAGCACGCCCTTGTCGTCGGGGATGTGCTCCATCACCTCGGAGATGATGACGACGTCGAAGGACTCGTCGGGGAACGGGAGGGCCAGGGCGTCGCCCTCCATGGCGGTGGCGGTCGCGCCCTCCGGGGCCTCGCCGGCCTCCTTCATCGCCGCGAACCACTTGGCGACCTCGCGGATCTCCTCGCCGTTCTGGTCGAGGGCCACGACCTGGGCGCCGCGCCGGTAACACTCGAAGGCGTGCCGGCCGGCCCCGCAGCCGAGGTCCAGGACGCGGTCGCCCGGCGCGAGCGGGAACCGGGAGAAGTCGACGGTCAGCACGTGGCCCTGCTTTCGGAGGAGACGCCTGCAACACTTGCCGGGGCCGCGGAGCGGCCGGGAGTCTGGGCCGCGGAGCGGGCGGCGGTCGCCGCGGCGCGGCGGGGGCCCGCGGAGCGGGCGATGGCCTCGCGGTATCGGGCGACGGTCCCCTCGGCGGCTCGGGCCCACGTGAAGTGCTTCAGCACCCGCTCACGGCCCGCGTGGCCGAGCCGCACCCGCAGCTCACGGTCGCCGAGCAGTCGGCCGAGCCCGGCGGCCAGCGCGCCCGCGTCGCCGGGCGGTACGGCCAGACAGGTCTCCCCGTCACGGCCGGCGACCTCGGGGATCGCGCCGCCGGTCGTGGCGACCAGCGGGGTGCCGGTGGCCATGGCCTCGGCGGCGGGCAGCGAGAAGCCCTCGTACAGGGAGGGCACGCAGGCGACCTCGGCCGAGCGGATCAGGTCGACCAGCTCGGCGTCGGAGATGCCCTTGACGAACTCGACGGCGCCTTCGAGGCCGTAGCGCTCGATCGCCGTGGCGACCGGGCCCTCGGTGGGCCGCTTGCCGACCACGACGAGGTGGGCGGCGGGGTGCTCGGTCCGTACCTTGGCGAGCGCCTCCACGAGGTACACCAGGCCCTTGAGGGGCACGTCCGCGCTGGAGGTGGTGACGATCCGGCCGGGCACCTGGGGGACGGCGGGATTCGGCGCGAAGAGGTCGGTGTCGGCGCCGATGTGGACGACGTGGATGCGGTCCTCGCGTACGCCGAGATGGTCGACGATCTCCTGGCGGGAGGTGCCGGACACGGTGAGCACGGAGGGCAGCCGGCGGGCGACCCGCTTCTGCATCCGGGTGAAGGCGTACCAGCGCCGTACGGAGTACCGCCGTTTCCAGCCCTCGGCGGCGTCCAGCTCCAACTGCCGGTCGACGGTGATGGGGTGGTGGATGGTGGTGACCAGGGGGGCGCCGATGTCCCCCAGCAGGCCGTAGCCCAGCGTCTGATTGTCGTGGACGACGTCGAACTCCCCGGCGCGGGCGCGCAGTTGACGGCGAGCGCGCAGCGAGAAGGTCAGCGGTTCGGGGAAGCCGCCGGTCCACATGGTGGCGACTTCGAGGGCGTCGACCCAGTCCCGGTACTCGTCCCGCTTCGGCGTCCGGAAGGGGTCCGGGGAGCGGTACAGGTCGAGGCTGGGCAGCTCGGTGAGGGTGAGGCCCGGGTAGCCCTCGTCCAGGACGGGGTACGGCTGCGACCCGATCACCTCGACCCGGTGCCCGAGCCGGGCCAGCTCGCGCGACAGGTGCCGTACGTAGACACCCTGGCCGCCGCAGAACGGGTTCCCTTTATAGGTGAGGAGCGCGATGCCGAGCGGTCGCTCGCCGTCGGCGGCGGGTTCCTCGTCGGCACCCGCCCGACTGGCCTCAGCGGTCACTCCGGGCCCCCTTCTCCCTGCACTTTCCCGTGAGATTACGCCGGGACGCTAATCTAGAACAAGTTTCAGACTTGATCGTTCAAGAGCCTCTGAATCTACCGGCAGGTAGGGGCGGAGTGAGCAGTGGATCGGGTGATTCGCGCCACGGCGGGAACCCCTGCCATGCTGTCTGATCACTCGCCCTGAGCACTGCCCTCACCGACTGTCACGGACGGGACCCATGCCTGCGGAAGCCAAGGTGGACATCGGCGCCAGATCGGCCACCCCGCCGCTCACCGAGCGGCAGGAGGCCCGGCGCCGCCGGATCCTGCACGCGAGCGCCCAGCTGGCAAGCCGGGGCGGCTTCGACGCGGTGCAGATGCGGGAGGTGGCCGAGTCCTCCCAGGTGGCCCTCGGGACGCTCTACCGCTACTTTCCGTCCAAGGTGCACCTACTGGTCGCGACCATGCAGGACCAGCTGGAACACATGCACGGCACGCTGCGCAAGAAGCCGCCGGCGGGCGAGACGGCGTCCGAGCGGGTCGCCGAGACCCTGATGCGGGCCTTCCGCGCCCTCCAGCGCGAGCCGCACCTGGCCGACGCGATGGTCCGCGCCCTCACCTTCGCCGACCGCAGCGTCTCCCCCGAGGTGGACCAGGTCTCCCGGCAGACGACGGCGATCATCCTGGACGCGATGGGCCTGACCGACCCCACCCCGGCCCAGCTGTCCGCCGTCCGGGTGATCGAGCACACCTGGCACTCGGCGCTGATCACCTGGCTCTCGGGGCGCGCCTCCATCGCCCAGGTGAAGATCGACATCGAGACGGTGTGCCGCCTGATCGACCTGACGGAGCCATCGACCTGAGGGAGCCATCGACCCGACGGAGCCGGAGAAGCAGCAGCCGTAAGAGAAGCCGCAGCCGCCGCAGGGCATGCGAAGACCTACGAGACGGGTTCCCTTCGCCGGCATGGTCCGGATCAGGTGCTGGGGGTCGCCGTCCGGCCTTGCTGCTGCCTTCCGGCCTCTCAGCCCGACCGTCGACGTCGGCACCGGCGGATGCTTCTGCATCTGCGTCACGCCTGAGTCGGCTACTCCGCTCGGACTCCCTCACTCGCCTCGTAGGCTGATTCCAGAATAGAACACCTGGAGCAGAAGAAAACCCCCAAAGAGTGATTTTTTGGACTTTTCTGTTTGAGGGCGGCCGCCGGGGCGGAAACCGCCTGGCGAGGAACCGCCACCCGAACGCAGAATCCCCCCATGGCACTCATCCACCACACCACCCTCAAGCCCACCAAGGTCGAGCTCCTCGCCGGCTGGCTCCCCACCCGCCCCTGGTACCACGGCTCCGCCGCGCCGGAGTTGGCGAAGGCCGGCGGCTTCCGGCTGGACGACCCGGCGGGCGAGGTCGGGATCGAGTTCATGGTCGTCACGGAGGGCTCAGCGGCCTATCTCGTACCGCTCACCTACCGCGGCGCCCCGCTGCCCGGCGCCGAGGACGCGCTCGTCGGCACCATGGAGCACGGGGTCCTCGGCACCCGCTGGGCCTACGACGGGTGCCACGACCCGGTCCTGACCGCCGGGCTGCTCGCCCTGATCGAGGGCCGCGCCGAGGCCCAGGCACAGAGCGTCACCGACACCCCCGACCGCGAGGTCGCGCGGTCCTACGCCGGTGCGGGCCCCGTGCCCGGCCTCGGTGCCCCCGTCGACACCGACGAGAGCACCGAGTTCGCCGTACCGGACGGCGGGCTGGTGCTGCGGCTGCGGCGGGTGCTGACCGCCGGTTCGACGGCGCCCGACGGTGCGGTCGGGCACGTCACCGGTGCCTGGGAACAGCCGGACGGCACCCGCTCCCGTGGCCTGTTCGCGGCCCTGCAGGCCGGCTAGCCCCTTCCGGCCCGCTCAGTCCTCCGGCGGGAACACCGGCTCCCCGCTGTCCAGCAGGGTGATGGTGATCGCCTCCACCGGGCAGTTCTCCGCCGCGTCGAGGACCCTTCCGCTGGCGTCCGTCTCCGGGTCCACGGGGTGGGACTGCATGGCGGAGTCGAGGCGGAAGGCCCCGGTGGCGCGGTGGACGCACTGGGCCGAGCCGATGCAGATCGAACGGTCGACCTCGACGTGCCAGCGGTCCCCCATGCGTGCTCACCCCTCCCAGCCGGCCGGGAGGTGGATCATCTTGTGTTCGAGGAACTCGCCGTAGCCCTCCGGCCCGAACTCCCGCCCCAGACCGGAGTTCTTGTAGCCGCCGAAGGGGCCCAGCATGTCGAGGCTGAAGGTGTTCACGGAGTAGGTCCCGGTACGGACCTGCCGCGCGACCTCGATGCCGTGCGCCACGTCCGCCGTCCAGACGCTGCCGCTCAGGCCGTAGTCCGAGTCGTTCGCGATCTTCAGCGCCTCGGACTCGTCGCCGTACGGGAGCAGGCAGATCACCGGACCGAAGATCTCCTCGCGGGCGATCCGCATGGAGTTGTCGACGTCGCCGAAGAGGGTGGGTTCGACGTACCAGCCCTTCTCCAGGCCCGGCGGCCGTCCGCCGCCGGTGAGGATCTTGGCGCCCTCCTCCTGGCCGATGCGGATGTAGTCCAGGTTCCGCTGCTGCTGGCGGCGCGCGACCAGCGGGCCCACCTGGGTGGCCGGGTCCAGCGGGTCGCCGACCTTCAGGGCGCTCGCCGCGGCCGCGAAGGCGTCGGCGAACTCGTCGTAGCGCGAGCGCGGGACGAGGATGCGGGTCTGGGCGACGCACGCCTGGCCGTTGTTCATCCAGGCCGCGGGCACGATGCCGGCGACGGCGGCGGCCACGTCCGCGTCCGGCAGCACGACGGCCGCCGACTTGCCGCCGAGTTCCAGGGTCACCCGGGTGAGGTTCTTCGAGGCGACCTCCATCACGCGCTTGCCGGCCGCGACCGAGCCGGTGAAGGAGACCTTGTCGACGCCCGGGTGGGAGACCAGGTACTCGCTCACCTCGCGGTCCGCCGGAAGGATGGAGAGCACGCCCTCCGGCAGCCCGGCCTCCTTCGTGATCTCGCCGAGGATGTACGCGTCCAGCGGCGACTCCGGGGACGGCTTCAGCACCACCGTGCAGCCGGTGAGCAGCGCCGGGGCGAGCTTGGCGGCGGCCACGAACTGGGGCACGTTCCACGGCACCACGGCCGCCACCACCCCGACCGGCTCCCGCCGCACCAGGATCCTCCCGAGCACCCCGTCGCGGGTCTCCTCGTACGTGAAGTCACGCGCCACCCTGATCGCCGCGTCCCACACCATCATCGCGCCGAGCGCCTGCGCGAGGATGCTCCAGGAGTACGGCGAACCGTTCTCGGAGGAGATCACCCGGGCGATCTCCTCGTGCCGTACGGCGATCGCCTCCTTGATGCGGGTGACGACCTCGATCCGCTCGTCGAGCGTCATCCGCGGCCAGGGCCCCTCGTCGAAGGCCCGCCGCGCCACCGCCACCGCCCGGTCCACGTCCTCCCGCGAGGCGTGCGGCACCCGCCCGAAGACCTCCTCGGTATGCGGAGAGACCACCTCGATGACGTCCTTGCCCAGGGGGTCGGTCAACTCCCCGCCGATGAACAGCTGTCCGTGTTCCAGGAACTCGGTCATGGCGCCCCGCCACCCTTCCTGACGATGTCTCAGAACTGATACCAGTTCTAGTTGAACTAAGCCAGGGGCAGGGCCGAATAGGCTCCCACCAGCACTTTTGACGCCTTCGAAAGGGCCGCCATGCGCGCTGACCGGGCGCCGTGCCCGGTCAGTCGGTCAAGTGACGGCGGAGGAACTCCAGTTGGTGCCCCAGCAACCGGGCGAACGTGTCGTCGGTCGGTGCGGCGTGGGTCATGCCGCTCAGGGGCAGCACCTCGTGCGGTTTCCCGGCGGCCAGCAGGGCGCTGGAGAACCGCAGCGTGCCGGCCACGAAGACGTTGTCGTCCGCCAGCCCGTGCACCAGCAGCAGCGGACGGCTGAGGTTCGGAGCGTCGGCGAGCAGCGAGGACCGCTCGTAGTGCTCCGGGTACCGGTCGGGCAGGCCGAGGAAACGCTCCTTCCAGCAGGCGTCGTAGAGCCGCTGGTCGGTGAGTGGGGCGCCGGACACCGCGGCGTGGAAGACGTCGGGCCTGCGCAGCACCGCGGCGGCGGCCAGGATCCCGCCGAACGACCAGCCGCGGATACCGACCCGGCCGAGGTCCAGCTCCGGGTGGCGTTCCGCCGTCGCGTGCAGCGCGGCTACCTGGTCGTCCAGGGTCGGGCCGATCAGGTCGCCGAAGATCTCCTTCTCCCAGCGCGGCCCGCGGCCGGGCGTACCGGCGCCGTCCGTCACCAGCACCGCGAAGCCCTGTTCGGCGAACCACTGCGAGACGAAGGCGTGCGAGGCCTGTTCGGCCAGCACCTTCTGCATGGCGGGGCCGCCGTAGGGGTCGACCAGCACCGGCAGCGGGGCGTCACCGGCCTGGTGCCAGGACGGCAGGAAGAGGCGGGTGCGCAGTTCCCGCGGCCCGACGACGGCGGACTCGGCACGCAGCCTCAGCAGTGGTCGCTGGGCGTGCGAGCCGATCTTGACGGGCGCGGGGCCGTCCGGCTCCGGCAGGCCGTCCCGGGTCAGCCGGTGCACGGTGGTGCGCGAGCCCGGCAGATCCGGTGTGCGCGTGACGCGGACGAACGTGCCGCCGCCGAACGCGCCGGAGTGCACGCCAGGCTGCTCGGTCAACCGCTGTACGCCCTGGCCCGGACGGTACCTCCACACATGGCGCTCGGTGGGCTCAGCGGCCGCCGTGAAGAACACCGTCTCCCCGTCCACCGCGAGCACCTCGTGCAACTGCAGGCCCTCCGGCGTGACCGGTGTGCCGTCGATGCCCAGGTGCCGCGTCTCGCCCCGGTCGAGGTAGTCGACGACGGCGCCGCCGGCCGTCCGCGCGGGCACTCCGGGCACCAGCAGCTCCACCCATCGCTCGTCGCGCCGCTCGGCCAGGAGGCCGGTCGCACCGTCCCCCGGGTCGACGGCCAGCACCCGGAGCGTGCGCTGGTCGCGGCTGAGGACGGCGGCGAACGGGCCGTGCCCGTCCCAGCCGGCCGCGGGCAGGTACTCGAAGGCGGCCCGGTCCCAGCGGACCTCGGTGCGGTTGCCCGCCAGGTCGGCGATCCACAGCGTGACGTCGGCGTTGGCGGTACCGACGCGCGGGTACCGCATCGTGCGCGGCGGCTTGGCGGGGTCGGCCGGATCGGCGAGGTACCACAGCCCGACCTCGCGGTTGTCCACCCGGGTCGTCAGCAGCCGCTCCCCGTCCGGTGCCCACCAGTACGCGCGGTGGCGGTTCATCGACTCGCTCGCCACATGTTCCGGCAGGCCGAAGAAGACGTCCGGGCCTTCCGCCGGCTCGGGCGCGGCCACCGCCCGGTCGCCGCCGCCGTCGGCGCCGATCACCCGGAGCGCACCGCCGCAGACGTAGGCGACGTACCGGCCGTCCGGGGACGGGCGCGGGTCCACCACCGGCTGCCGGGCGGGCAGTTGCCGTACGGCGCCGGAGACCGTGTCCACCACCCACAGGTGTCCGGAGAGCGCGAACGCGGCCGTCCGGACGGCCGCGTCGGTGGCGTAGTCGGTGATCCCGGCGCCCTGCTGCCTGGCGCGCTCGCGCCGGACGCGCTCCTCCTCCGGCACCTCGTCGGTCGCGTCGCCGAGCAGTCCGGCGGGGTCGGCCAGCAGCCGTTCCGCGCCGGTCGCCGCATCGAGCCTCCACAGGCAGCCGACCGGGTCGTCCCCGGCCCGGCTCCGCAGGAACAGGACACAGGCACCGTCCGGCGCCACGGTGAAACGGGCGGGCGCGCCGAGGGTGAAGCGGCGGGTGCGGGCGATCTGTCGCAGCAGCGGGGAAGTCACCATGCCCGGCACTGTGTCATTCGTCCGGGACGACGGCACGGAATATCGCGACCGCCCGTTGATCACCCCGAGTACGGGCCCTGTACAGGCCCCAGGCCCAGACACAGACCTGGACCTGAGGTCCGGGCCTGGCCCCAGACCTAGGACTTCGAGGCCTGCTGCCACTCCTCGGCGAGGAGTCCGAGCAGCACCTCGTCCACGAACTCGCCCATCACCCAGGCCGAGGAGCGCAGCACGCCCTCGCGGACGAAGCCGTTGCGCTCGGCGGCGCGCAGCATCGCGGCGTTGCCTGCCAGGGTCTCGATCTGCAGGCGGCGCAGGCCGCGCACGACGAAGCCGTAGTGGCACAGGACCGCGACCACGTCGGTGCCGTAGCCCTGGCCGCGGGCGGCAGGCAGCAGGCCCAGTCCGAGGTGCGCGAGGCGGTTGTGGGTGTCGATGCCCCACAGCGTGGCGGTGCCGACCAGCGTGCCGCCCGCCAGCTCCACCACGGAGAACCTGACGCTCCCGTCGTCCTTGTGGTCCACCGTGAGCCGTGGGTCCTTCGACCCGGCCGGTACCGGCCGCCACGGATCGCTGTCGACCAGCGAGGAGTAGACCACGTCGTCGTAGAGCTCGGCCCGCAGGACCGGGATGTCCTCTTCGTGCCGGGCCCGGAGCCCGACCGTGCTGCCTCTGAGCATGCGTGCTTCCTATCCGGCCGGGCCGGCCGGCGGCAAACCGTTTTGTGGCCGCCGCAGGCCGGAGCGTCGTCAAGTGAACTTCGCCCACCGCCTGTCTGACGCGTCATCAGGTCTCGTTATAGTGGGCAGTGGCCGTGGGGCCGGCGGGACCGGGCGGGGGCGGAGGAAGGCTGATGACGGACGGTCTGGGCGAGTCGGCGGAGGTGCGGCCGGAGGTCGCGGTGCGGGATCTCGGCGGGGGTGTGCGCTCGGTCGCGGTGCCCATCCCGGACAATCCACTCGGCCACACGCTGGTGTACGTGATGGACACCGACCGGGGGCCGGTGCTGGTCGACACCGGGTGGGACGACCCCGAATCGTGGGACGTGCTGGTGGCGGGGCTGGAGGCGTGCGGTACGGGCGTCGGCGAGGTGCACGGGGTCGTCATCACGCACCACCATCCCGACCACCACGGCCTGTCGGGGAAGGTGCGCGAGGCGTCCGGGGCCTGGATCGCGATGCACGCGGCCGACGCGGCGATCGTGCGGCGGGCCCGGGAGACCCGGCCGGAGCGGTGGTTCACGTACATGGCGGCGAAGCTGACGGCCGCCGGGGCGCCGGAGGAGCACGTGGCGCCGCTGCGCGGCGGACCCCGCCGCAGCACCCCGCCCGGCCTGGCCCCCGCCCTCCCCGACCGCGAGATCCTCCCCGGCGAACTCCTCGACCTCCCGGGCCGCCGGCTGCGCGCCGTCTGGACGCCGGGGCACACCCCCGGTCACGTCTGCCTGCACCTGGAGGAGGAGCACCCCGCCCAGCTGCCGGGCCACGGACGCCTGTTCTCCGGCGACCACCTGCTCCCCGAGATCACCCCGCACATCGGCCTCTACGAGGACCCCGACGACGCGACCGTCACCGACCCCCTCGGCGACTACCTCGACTCCCTGGAACGCGTCGGCCGCCTCGCCCCCGCCGAGGTCCTCCCGGCCCACCAGTACACCTTCACCGACGCACCGGCCCGGGTACGCGCACTGCTGGCCCATCACGAGGAACGCCTCGCCGGCCTGCTCTCCCTCCTCCAGCAGCCGCTCACGCCCTGGCAGTTGGCGGTGCGGATGGAGTGGAACCGCCCGTGGGACCAGATCCCCTACGGCTCCCGCAACATCGCCGTCTCGGAGGCCGAGGCCCATCTGCGGCGCCTGGTGAAGCTGGGCCGGGCGGAGGCGGTGGCGGGGAGCGAGCCGGTGACCTACGTGGCGGTGCAGGCGATGCGGCTCAGTTGACCGCACCCTCGGCGGTGATCAGCATTTCCGCCAGGTCGGCGAGGGTGGCCAGTTGGCGGGGGTTCATCTGGGGGGCGCGGGCCGCGAGGCGGACCAGGCCGCTTTCGCGGAGGCGGGAGAGCGGGTCGGCCCGGGCCTCCAGGCTCTGGAGCACCGGCTGGAGCGCCTCGTACAGTGCCTCGGGCTCGTCGGCGGTGAAGAAGCCGGGCGGGAGTCCGAAGAACCGCCGCAGCCGGTCGGTGTGTTCGAGGCTCGGCAGCCCGCTCTTGCGCCACTCGCTCAGCCACTGCCGGCTGGTGCCGGCGATCGCCGCGAGCTCGCCCAGCGAGTACCGCTTGCCGTCCGGGCGGCGCCGGTTCTCGCGGATGAAGTCCAACCGCTGCCGCACCCGTTCGGCGAGCCCCGCCTCGGGCGCGGCCCCGCCTGCGAGAAGTTCGGCGACCACCCCGACCGGGATCCCGGTGCGGTACGACAGGTCGGCCACGTCCAGCGCCTCGGAGAGCCGTCCCGGACGTCCGGTCAGCTCCCCGAGCCGTTCCAGTACGCCGGTCAGCGGGGCATGGGCGTCACTCACCAAGGTCCCCCTGGACGCGCGTGATCGGTCGGCCGGCCGAGCGGGGCCGGGCAGACGCGAGGCTATCGAATCACCGGTCCCGCCCACCAGACATGACAAGAACCGCTGCCCAAGAGGGCAGCAATTGTTGACATATGACGGACCGACACGAAAGGATCACGTCACCAGGCCACGGTCGAACCGACCCGCCCCGGGTGCCGCCTATGGGGGAGTGGCATCCGGGGCGACCAGCCGCCCCGCCTCCTCCCGGAAGGTGAGGCGACCGATGCCGCAGCCCGTGCTGCTCCTCGGTGCCGGACACCGGTGCGCGTACGACGAGTTCGTGCTGACGCGCATCGCCGCGGCCCGCCCGGTGCTGCTGGTGGACGCCGCGCCGCCCGCCTGGGCACAGTCGTGCCTGGCCGGTCACCTCGCGGCGGACCCCGGCAAAGGCGGCGCGACAGCGTCGGCGGTGGTACGGTTCGCGGCCCGGCACCGGGTCCGCGGCGTGCTGACCTACTCGGGCGAGTACGCGGTCGCCGCCGCGAGGATCGCCGGGCAGTTGGGGCTGCCCGGCCCCTCCCTCGCCGCGGCCGAAGCCTGTACCGACCCGCCCGCGTTGCGCGCGCTGCTGGCCGCCCGCACCGTTCCCACCGGCGACCCCGGCGACCTCGACGCCCCCGGCGCGCCCCGCGTCTCCGCCGAGACGGTCGTCCTCGACGGCGAGATCCGCATCGCCGCCATCACCCGTACGACCCTGGGCCCGGCGCCCGCCCGGCAGCCGCTCCGGCACACCGTGCACGCCCACGACGGCCTGCTGCACAACCGTTTCCTGCGCCTGGCCGTCGACCGCACCGTGCACGCCCTCGGCGTCGACCGGGGTGTCCTGCACATCGGCCTCACCCTCACCGACCGCGGCCCCCGGGTCACCGACGTCGCCCCGCATCTGCCGGGCGACCTGATCCCGCTCCTCGTCAAGCGGGCCACCGGTGTCGACCTCGCCCAGGCCGCGGCCGCCCTCGCCACCGGCGAGGTGCCCGACACGACGCCCACCCGGCAGCGGGCGGCCGCGATCCAGTTCGCCTACCCTGCCGCCACCGGCCGCCTCGACCGCCTGGACCTCTCCCCCGACGCCGCCCACGAGTCCGGCGCCGACCGCATGCTCCTCACCCAGCACACCGGCACCCACGTCACCGCGGGCCCGCACGCCACCGCCGCCGACCGGCTGGCCCTCTGGGTGGCGCTGGGCGAGACCCCGAACGCCTGCGACGACGCACTGCGCCGCATGGCCCGCCACCTGTCGGCGGAGATCACCCCGCTCGCGAACGCGGCCTAAGGGTTTTGGCAAAGAGTCAGGAGTTCGATCCCGTGTGCATCCCGTTCGGGAAAGAAACTGGATCGCCGGGCGCGTCCCGCCCTACGGTGCCGCCATGAGCAATCACCCGGAAGCGCCTGTCGCGCCCGTCGAGGCCTACGAACCCCCTTACTACGTGGCCGTCTTCACCACGGTGCGGACCCAGGACCAGAGCGGCTACAGCGAGACCAACGCACGCATGGAGGACCTGGTCAAGGACATCCCCGGCTACCTGGGGATGGACCACGCGCAGACTCCCGGCGGGCTGGGCATCACCGTCGGGTACTTCCGCGACGCCGAGGCGCTCACCCGGTGGCGGACCGACGCCGAGCATCGCGCGGCGCAGCAGCGCGGGCGGGCCGAGTGGTACGAGAGCTACACCCTGCACGTGGCGAAAGTGGAGCGGAGCCACGGTTTCACGCGGGGATCGGTGCTCGAAGGCTAGAAGGCGATCGACCGTATCAACTGCCCCGCCGCACCGAGCACTTCGACTTCCCCTCGGCTCATCGTCGGATTGGCCGCCCGGCGGCGCAGGGCCTCCGTCAGTCCCTCCTCTGTCAGTTCGCCGGGGTCGGCGAGCAGGGCCGTCAGCATGTCATGGGCCAACGGGTACGCGCCGAGGGCCACTTGGGCGAGGATCACCGCGGACATGCCCCAGTCGAGTCCGGGCGGCCCGTCCTCGGCGTTGCTCCAGTCGATGACCCGGGGACCGTCGGGGGTCATCATCACGTTGTCCGGATGCAGGTCGAGATGGAGGACCCGGACGCCGGGGTCGGCCGGGTCCCGGCCGGGCACGGTGTGCAGCTCCCGCAGCAGCGAGGCGAGCAGCGCACCGCCCTCCGCCGGGCCCGTCTCCCCCGCCAGCAGCGCCGCCAGCATGGTGGGCCCGGACAGCCGCTCCATGACCAGTTCGGTACGGGACCCGGTGGGCCGTACCCGGGGCGCCGGGTACCCGTACTCCCGTACGTACGTCATCACCGCGCCCTCGGCGGCCGCGTCCCCCCAGCCGTCCCGGTCCCGGCGCAGCACCCAGGCCTCGTCGAGCTCGTACACGTCGGCCGAACGCCCTGAACCGAGCAGTCTCCCCGTCATGGCAGGACCATAACGAAACGGTCCCCGCACAGCCCCCTCTCAGCTTCCCCGGGGCGGCCGGTAAAGTAGCCGGGTCGTCATCACCCGTACGGGGGGAAGCCGGTGCAATTCCGGCGCTGACCCGCAACCGTGAGCCACACGCCCCGTGGCAAGCCGGACCGCCGCGCCCGGGACGTTGATCGGCTCGTGTGCGCCGGCACCCGTCGTCGCACGGCACCGTCGAGGTTTACGGAGCCGAGCCGCCGGGGTCTCCCGCGCTGCCCGGCTCCCCGCAGGGAGAGGCACCCGCCGACCATGACCGTTCTCCGCCGCACCGCCGGAGTGCTGGCCGCCACCGCCGTCATCGGTACCGCCACGCCCGCGACGACCGCACTGGCCGCCGGCAGCACGTCCCCGTCACCGTCCGCGTCGGCGGTGCTCCCGTCGGGGCTGTACGGCGCTACGGACCCCAAGTTCGACGGCGTCTGGCGCCAGTCCCTCGCTCTGCTGGCCCAGCGCGCGGTGGGGGTGACCCCGGCCGTGAAGGCGGTGGACTGGCTGGCCGGGCAGCAGTGCGCGGACGGCGCGTTCGCCGCGTTCCGCGCCGAGCCGACGGCGGCCTGTGACGCCAAGGTGACGGTCGACACGAACAGCACGGCCGCCGCCGTACAGGCACTGAAAGCGGTCGGCGGGCACGACGCCGCCGCGGACAAGGCCGTGACCTGGCTGAAGTCGCAGCAGAACAAGGACGGCGGCTGGGGCTACACCCCGGGCTCGCCCAGCGACACCAACTCCACCGGCGTGGTCGTCGGCGCGCTCGCGGCGGCCGGCGCGAGCGCGCCGAGGTCGCCGTACGACCTCCTCGCCAAGTGGTCCCTCCCGTGCGGCCAGGACGGTGGCGGTGCTCTCGCCTACCAGCCGGACAAGCAGGGGAAGCTGGCCGCCAACGCGGACGCGACGGCGGCCGGCGTGCTCGGAGCCCTCGGCAAGGGGTTCGTGACGACGGCCGGGAAGGCCCCGGCGAAGGGCCCCGCGTGCGCCGACTCCGGCAAGACGCTCACGCGGGAGGAGGTGGCCCGCAACGGCGCCGCGTACCTGGCGGACGCCATGTCCACGACCGGCCACCTCGTCTCCGCGCTCCCCGGCGCCACCCCGCAGCCGGACTACGGCAACACCGCCGACGCGGTCGTCGCCCTGGCCGCGCAGGGCTGGACCGCGCAGGCGCGGAAGCCGTACGCCTGGCTGGAGGCGCACGCCGCGCCGTGGGCGGCGCAGAGCGGGCCCGCGGCCTACGCCGAGCTGGTCCTCGCCGCGCACGCGACGGGTGCGGACCCGCGCGACTTCGGCGGCACGAACCTGGTGACGGCGCTGGACGCGACGGGACCGGCCCCGCAGGCCGCCACCGCGAAGCACGCCGAGAAGCACAGCGAGGGGAAGAAGTCGGGCAACAGCGTGTGGTGGATCGTCGGCACCGGGCTCGTCGCCGGTATCGGCATCGGCTTCCTGTTCAGCGGCCGCCGGAAGCAGCAGCAGCCGTGACCGCGGTCCGTCGTGCGGCGCTGCTGCTCCTGGCCGCGCTGACGCTGTGCGCGACGGCCGCCGGGCCTGCGGCGGCCACCGGCTACCGCTACTGGTCCTTCTGGGAGCGGGACGGCGCGCACTGGACGTACGCCACGCAGGGCCCCTCTACCGCTCAGCCCGCCGACGGGTCGGTCGAGGGGTTCCGCTTCGCGGTGAGCGAGGACTCGGCGGACGCGTCGCAGCCGCGCGGCACGGCGGACTTCGGGACGATCTGTGCGGACACCCCCGCCGTCGGTGGCCGCAAACGGGTGGGGCTGGTCGTCGACTTCGGTACGACGGCGGACGCGCCCTCGGGAGAGCGGCCGCCTGCGCGGCGGACAGCCTGCGCGGTGGTGTCCGAGGACGCGACGACGGCGGCGGCACTGGCGGCGGTGGCGAAGCCGCTGCGGTACGACACGAACGCGTTGTTGTGCGCGATCGGGGGGTATCCCTCCCGGGGCTGCGGCGAGAAGGTGACGGCGACGGCGGGGGCCGGGGGTACGCCGGGCAGCGGACCGTCGCTCGGGCCGGCGGCCGGTGTGGGAGTTGTCGTGCTCCTCGCCGCGGGAGCCTTCTGGCAGACACGGCGGCGCAGAAATGCCTGACACCGCGGGCCGGTGGGAGCTTCCCGCGCAGCTCCCCGCGCCCCTGACGGGGCACGCCCCAACCGCAGGCAGTCACGCCACCGCGGGCCGGTGGGAACTTCCCGCGCAGTTCCCCGCGCCCCTGACGGGGCACGCCCCAACCGCAGGCAGTCACGCCACCGCGGGCCGGTGGGAACTTCCCGCGCAGCTCCCCGCGCCCCTGACGGGGCACGCCCCAACCGCAGGCAGTCACGCCACCGCGGGCCGGTGGGAACTTCCCGCGCAGCTCCCCGCGCCCCTGACGGGGCACGCCCCAACCGCAGGCAGTCACGCCACCGCGGGCCGGTGGGAGCTTCCCGCGCAGCTCCCCGCGCCCCTGACGGGGCACGCCCCAACCGCAGGCAGTCACGCCACCGCGGGCCGGTGGGGGCTCGCGGCCCTTGCGGGGCACGTTCTGGCTGCGGGCAGTCGTGCCGCTGGGGCGGCACGGGTGGGCGCTGGGGGTCCCCCCGGCCGAAGGCTGGGGGAGGCACCCCGCGAGCGCGGGCGAGTGAAACCCGCCGTCCCCCGGCACCAGCGCCGCTCACCCGTACACCCCGGCGCCTGGTGGCTCTGGTCGCTCTCGATGGGGGTCGCGGCGTCGCGGACCACCAACCCGCTCCTCCTCGGGCTGCTCATCGCGGTCACCGCCTACGTCGTGGCCGCCTGTCGCAGCCGGACCGCCCCCTGGGCGCGCTCCTACGCCGCGTTCGCGCGGCTCGGCCTCGCCGTCCTCCTCGTGCGGCTCGCGTTCACCGTCGTCCTCGGCTCGCCCGTCCCCGGCGCGCACACCCTCGTCACCCTCCCCGAAGTCCCGCTCCCGCACTGGGCCCAGGGCATCCGCCTCGGCGGCCGGGTCACCGCGGAGGCGCTCGTCTTCGCCCTCTACGACGGGCTCCGGATCGCCACCCTCCTCATCTGTGTCGGTGCCGCGAACGCGCTCGCCAACCAGGCCCGGCTGCTCAAGTCCCTGCCCGGGGCCCTGTACGAGCTGGGCGTGGCCGTCGTCGTCGCGCTCACCTTCGCCCCGCACCTCGTCGCCGACGTACAGCGGCTGCGGGCCGCCCGGCGGCTGCGCGGCCGTCCCGACTCCGGCATCCGCGGCCTGCTCCAGGTCGCGCTCCCGGTCCTGGAGAGCGCGTTGGAACGGTCGGTCGCCCTCGCCGCCGCGATGGACGCGCGCGGGTACGGCCGCAGCGCGGACGTCCCGGACCGGGTCCGCCGTACGACGGCCGGGCTGACCCTCGGCGGTCTGCTCGGCGTCTGCGCGGGGCTGTACGGGCTGCTCACCACTGAGGGCGGCGGCTACGGGCTGCCCGTCCTGCCGGCCGGGGTGGCCGCCGCGCTGGCGGGGCTGCGGCTGGGCGGCCGGCGTTCGCCACGCACCCGGTACCGGCCGGACCCGTGGGACGCGCGGGCCTGGCTGGTGTCCGGGGCGGGCGCCGCCGTCGCCGCCCTGCTCACCCTGGCGTCCGTCCGCGACCCGGCGGCCCTGCAGCCCGGTGTCGTACCGCTGGTCGCCCCCACGCTTCCGCTCTGGCCCGCGGCCGCCGTGCTGCTCGGCCTGCTGCCCGCCCTGATCGTTCCCGAGGGTCCCGAGGAGGAGCCGTCGTGATCCGTTTCGAGGACGTCTCCGTGACCTACGACGGCGCGGCCCGACCCGCCGTGCAGGGGGTCGACTTCGAGGTGCCGGAAGGGGAACTCGTCCTGCTGGTGGGCCCGTCCGGGACCGGGAAGTCGACGGTTCTGAACTCCGTGAGCGGGCTCGTGCCGCACTTCACCGGCGGCACCCTGCGCGGGCGGGTGACGGTCGCCGGCCGGGACACCCGGACCCACCGGCCGCGTGAACTCGCCGATGTGGTGGGCACGGTGGGGCAGGACCCGCTCGCCCACTTCGTGACCGACACGGTGGAGGACGAACTCGCCTACGGGATGGAGTCGCTGGGGATCGCCCCGGCCGTGATGCGGCGGCGAGTGGAGGAGACCCTCGACCTGCTGGGGCTCGCCGAACTGCGGGACCGGGCGATCGCCACGCTCTCGGGCGGGCAGCGGCAGCGGGTCGCGATCGGGTCGGTGCTCACCCCGCATCCCGCGGTCCTGGTGCTCGACGAGCCGACCTCCGCCCTCGACCCCGCCGCCGCCGAGGAGGTGCTGGCCGTGCTGCAGCGGCTGGTGCACGACCTGGGCACGACCGTGCTGCTGGCCGAGCACCGGCTGGAGCGGGTCGTGCAGTACGCCGACCGGGTCGTGCTGCTCCCGGGGGCCGGGGCCGCGCCGGTGTGCGGGACGCCCGCCGAGGTGATGGCCGTGTCGCCGGTGTGTCCGCCGGTGGTGGAGCTGGGGCGGCTGGCCGGGTGGTCGCCGCTGCCGATGACCGTGCGGGACGCCCGGCGCCGGGCGACGGCGACCGGGCTGCGGGAGCGCCTCGGCGGGCGGGTCCCGGAGCAGCGGCCCGCGACCGCCGCGGCCGGCCCCGCGGCTCCCCTCGCCGAGGTCCGTTCCCTCGGCGTCCGCCGGGGCCGGGTCGACGCGTTGCGGGGCGTCGATCTCACCGTCGCCGCCGGGGAGACCGTCGCCCTCATGGGGCGCAACGGCGCCGGGAAGTCCACGCTGCTGGGCGCCCTGGTCGGGCTGGTCGAGCCGGGCTCGGGCGCGGTGCGGGTCGGCGGCGCGGTCCCGCACCGCACCCGCCCGCGCGACCTCGTGCGCCTCGTCGGGCTGGTCCCGCAGGAACCCCGTGACCTGCTGTACGCCGACACGGTCGGTGCCGAGTGCGCGGCCGCCGACCGGGACGCCGGGGCGGCGCCGGGGACCTGCCGCGGGCTGGTGTCCGGCCTGCTGCCCGGGGTGGCGGACGACACGCACCCCCGTGATCTCTCCGAGGGGCAGCGGCTCGCCCTCGCGCTGGCCGTCGTCCTCACCGCCCGGCCGCCGCTGCTCCTGCTCGACGAGCCGACCCGGGGCCTGGACTACGCGGCGAAGGCCCGGCTGGTGGGCGTGTTGCGCGGGCTCGCCGCCGACGGGCACGCGATCGTGCTGGCCACGCACGACGTGGAGCTGGCCGCGGAGCTCGCGCACCGGGTGGTGCTGCTCGCGGAGGGCGAGGTCATCGCGGACGGGCCGACCGACGACATCGTCGTCTCCTCGCCGTCCTTCGCGCCGCAGGTGACGAAGGTCCTCGCGCCCGAGCGGTGGCTCACCGTGGCCCAGGTCCGCGAGGCCCTGGCGTGACCGGCCCGGTGCGGCTCGGCCCCCGCTCCCTCGTCGCTCTGCTCCTCGTCAGCGCGGTCGGGGTGGTCGCCGTCGGCTGGCCGTTCCTCGCCCCGCCGTCCTCCCGGATCGCCTCGCACGCCCAGGACGCGCCCTGGCTCTTCGCGGGTCTGCTGGTGCTGCTGGTCGCCGTGCTGGCGGCGACGATCGCGGAGTCCGGGCTGGGTCCGAAGGCAGTCGCCATGCTGGGCGTGCTGGCCGCGACCGGGGCGGCGCTGCGGCCGGTCGGCGCCGGGACCGCCGGGATCGAGCCGATGTTCTTCCTGATGGTGCTGAGCGGGCGGGTACTCGGACCGGGCTTCGGGTTCACCCTGGGCTCACTCACCATGTTCGCGTCGGCGCTGCTCACGGGCGGGGTGGGGCCGTGGCTGCCGTTCCAGATGCTGGCGATGGGCTGGTTCACCATGGGGGCCGGGCTGCTGCCGGGTGCCGGGCGGCTGCGCGGCCGCGGTGAGCTGGCGCTGCTGGCGGGCTACGGCTTCCTGGCGGCCTTCGCCTACGGCCTGGTCGTCGACCTGGCCGGCTGGCCGCTGCTGGCCGGCAACGCCTCGAACCTCGCCTTCGACCCGCACGCCGGGCCCGCCGCCAACCTGGCCCGCTTCCTCGCCTACAGCCTGGCCACCGCCATGGGCTGGAACCTGGGCCGGGCCCTGTGCACGGTCGTCCTCACCCTCCTCCTCGGTCCGGCACTGCTGCGGGCGCTGCGCCGAGCCACCAGGCGGGCCGCTTTCGAGACCGCGGTCACATTCGACGGTCCCGGGACGTGAGCCGTCGTACGCGGCCGGTGACGCGACCGGTGAAGCACCCCACATGACGCACGTCACCTACGATCCGGAACAGTAGTCGGGCTTTGCCACTATGTCCGTTTTGCCACCCCCATTGACCTGCGGTTTGAGAGCTACGCCACACAACGGACCAAATCCGCCTATGCGACCACCACTAGTAAAAGGGGTGATTGCGGACGACTTCCGGGCCTGCTTGTCTGGACGACGTCGCCAGGCGCCACGAGCCCACAGCGGGCCGCGGCGCCGACGCATACGGACAGCCCCCACAGGTGGTTCCGGAGCACACGGCGACTCCCTGTCCCCGACGAACGAGGTTCTCCGTGTCCGTGTCCTTCATCCGCCGCATCGCTTCCCCGAAGAAGGCCCTCACCACCGCCGCCGTGGCCGCTGCCGCCGCCGGCATGGCCCTGACCGCGGCGCCCGCCCAGGCCGCCACCACGTCGGCCTCCTCCGCCCAGGCGATCGCGCACAAGATGATTCCGGACGCCGCGCAGTTCAACGCGTTCAGCAAGATCGTCTCGCACGAGAGCGGCTGGAACCCCTCCGCCACCAACTCCTCCTCCGGCGCCTACGGCCTGGTCCAGGCCCTGCCCGGTTCGAAGATGGCGTCCGCCGGCTCCGACTGGAAGACCAACCCCGCCACCCAGATCAAGTGGGGTCTGGACTACATGAACTCCCGCTACGGCAGCCCCACCGCCGCCTGGAGCTTCTGGCAGGCCAACGGCTGGTACTGAGCCGGCCGACCCGCGCGCACCCGCGGTCGATCGCGGCCGAGCCGCGCACCCGCCGCTGATCCCCGGCGCCGCGCGCCCCTGAACCCCGGCACCCTCGCCCCTTCTCCTGGGCGAGGGTGCCGACGTATGTCCGGACACCGCCGGAGAGGGCGGTGACCGGCGTCTCGGGGGAGGCAGGAACGGGGCGTAGGGAGGGGGTGCTCCTGCCTCCCTCGGGACGGGCCGGCGGCGCCGGGAGCCGTCGGCCCGGGTCGGAGGGGTGTCGTGCGGCGCGCCTCGGGTCCGAGGCGGCCTACGCGGTGGTGACCTGGAGGTGCTTCACACCGTTGATCCATGCCGAGCGGAGCCGGTCCGGGTCGCCGGTCAGGCGCAGGTTCGGCATCGCGTCGGCGATCGCGGTGAAGATCAGGTCGATTTCGAGGACGGCCAGGGACTTGCCGAGGCAGTAGTGGGGGCCGCCGCCTCCGAAGCCGAGGTGGGGGTTGGGGTCGCGGGTGATGTCGAAGGCGTCGGGGTCGGTGAAGACCTCGGGGTCGTGGTTGGCGGAGGCGTAGAAGACGCCGACCCGGTCGCCCTTGCGGATCAGCTTGCCGCCCAGTTCGGTGTCCTGGGTCGCGGTGCGCTGGAAGGAGTTGACCGGTGTGGCCCAGCGGACGATCTCCTCGGCCGCGGTCGCCGGGCGCTCGCGCTTGTAGAGGTCCCAGGCCTCGGGGTGGGTCAGGAACGCGTGCATGCCGTGGGTGATGGCGTTGCGGGTGGTCTCGTTGCCGGCCACCGCGAGCATCAGCACGAAGAAGCCGAACTCGTCGGAGTTGAGGTTGCCCTCGTCCTCGGCGGCGACCAGCGTGGAGACGATGTCCTTGGCCGGGCACTGCTTGCGGTCGGCCGCCATGTTCATCGCGTAGGCGATCAGCTCGGTGGCCGACTCTGCGCCCACCTCCTCGGTGATCGCGTACTCCGGGTCGTCGTACGAGATCATCTTGTTGGACCAGTCGAAGATCTTGGCCCGGTCGTCCTGCGGGATGCCGATCAGTTCCGCGATCGCCTGGAGGGGAAGCTCGCAGGCGACCTCGGTGACGAAGTCGAAGGGGCCGGAGTGCGCACGGGCCGCCTCGACGATCGCCCCCGCCCTGGCGCGCAGCCGCTCCTCCAGGGCGCGGATGGAGCGTGGCGTGAAACCGCGCTGGATGATCTGGCGGACCCGGGTGTGCTCGGGCGGGTCCATGTTCAGCAGGATCAGCCGCTGGGCGTCGATCGCGTCCCGCTGCATGTGCTCGCCGAAGCGGATGATCGCCGTGTTGAGCCAGGACGAGAAGAGCTCGGGGTGCGTGGAGACGTACTTGACGTCCGCGTGCCGGGTGACGGCCCAGTAGCCGTCGTCCGCGAAGCCGGCGATGCCGTGCGGCTGTTCGATCCAGCGGACCGGTTCGGCCTGGCGCAGGGCTGCGAACTCCGGGAGCGGCACCCGGTGATGGAGCAGATCGGGGTCGGTGAGGTCGAACCCGTCGGGCAGCGCGGGACAGGGCATGGCGACTCACTCCCACCGTGTACGGACCTGGACGTGTCGGCGTTCCTGCGGCCGTTCCGACAGCCGTTCTGACGGACCATCAGAAATGCCGGTTGCCGAGAAGGTAATAACGGGTTCTACAACTCGCAAGGGGCACGGTCACCCCAATTGCATGCACCCCTCTTGCGATTGTGGACGGCCTGTCAGCAGACTGCACCCAGAACTAGTACGCGTTCTAGTTCTGCGTGGCGGGCCGGGCCGGGACGCCCCTGCGCCGCGCGGGTGACCGAGGAGAGGACCGAGCCCCCATGGCCGCGGAACCCGTGATCGTCGAAGCCGTACGCACCCCCATCGGCAAGCGCGGCGGCGCGCTCGCCAACCTGCATCCCGCCTACCTCCTGGGCGAGACCTACCGTGAACTCCTCGGCCGCACCGGCATCCCCGCCGACGCGGTCGAGCAGATCGTCGGCGGCACGGTGACCCACGCCGGCGAGCAGTCCATGAACCCCGCGCGTACCGCCTGGCTGACCATGGGGCTGCCGTACGAGACCGCGGCCACCACCGTCGACTGCCAGTGCGGCTCCTCCCAGCAGGCCTCGCACATGACCGCCAACATGATCGCCGCCGGGGTCATCGACGTCGGGATCAGCTGCGGGGTCGAGGCGATGTCCCGGGTGCCGCTGGGCTCCGGCTCCAAGCACGGGCCGGGCAAGCCGTTCCCCGACGAGTGGAACGTCGACCTGCCCAACCAGTTCGAAGCCGCCGAGCGGATCGCCCGCAACCGGGGCCTGGGCAGGGAGGACGTCGACGCGCTCGGCCTGCTCTCGCAGGAGCGGGCGGCGCACGCCTGGGCCGAGGAACGCTTCAAGCGGGAGACCTTCGCCGTCCAGGTGCCGACGACGGAGGAGGAGCAGCACGCCGGGCAGGGCATGTGGCGCCTGGTCGACAAGGACGAGGGGCTGCGGGACACCTCGGCGGAGGCGCTGGCGGGCCTGAAGCCGGTGATGCCGACGGCCGTGCACACGGCGGGCAACTCCTCCCAGATCTCGGACGGTGCCGCCGCCATCATGTGGGCGTCGAAGCGGATGGCGCGTGCGCTGAAGCTGCGGCCCCGGGCCCGGATCGTCGCCCAGGCCCTGGTCGGCGCCGACCCGCACTTCCACCTCGACGGCCCGATCGACGCGACCCGCGCGGTGCTCGGCAAGGCCGGCATGAGCCTGAGGGACATCGACCTCGTCGAGATCAACGAGGCGTTCGCGTCGGTGGTGCTGAGCTGGGCCCGGGTCTTCGAGCAGAACCTGGACAAGGTCAACGTCAACGGCGGCGCGATCGCCCTCGGCCATCCGGTGGGGGCCACCGGTGCCCGCCTCATCACCACCGCCCTGCACGAACTGGAGCGCACCGACAAGGAGTTCGCCCTCATCACCATGTGCGCGGGCGGCGCCCTGGCGACCGGGACGATCATCCAGCGGCTCTGAAAAGCGCCCGGAGTTCAGCGCCCCGAAAGGGGCGCTGGGGGTACCCCCGGCCGAAGGCTGGGGGAGGAACTGCGCGACCAGCCACGACGGCGCCGCAGCCGAACGACGTCCCACCGCACCACTTACAACCGCACGTTCACCCGGGAGCCGGTGCCGTCACCGGCTCCCGGGGCTCCCGGACCTCCTTGTCGGCCCCAGCCACCCGCAGGGCCCGCGGCCCCTGCAGCAGATACCCCACGCCGAAGCCCGCGCCGACCACCGCGGCGCCGCCCACCGCGTCCAGGACCCAGTGGTTGCCGGTGCCGATGATCGCCGAGACGGTGAAGAGGGGGTGGATCAGGCCGAGCGCCTTCAGCCACCACCTCGGGGCGACGACGGCGATGACGATCCCGCACCACAGCGCCCAGCCGAAGTGCAGCGAGGGCATCGCCGCGTACTGGTTGGTCAGCTGGGTGAGGGTGCCGTAGTCCGGCTTGGCGAAGTCCTGCGGGCCGTGCACGGTGTCGATGATGCCGAGGCCCGGCATCAGACGGGGCGGCGCCAGCGGGTAGAGCCAGAAGCCGATCAGGGCGAACGCGGTGGCGAAGCCGAGGGCGGTGCGGGCCCAGCGGTAGTCGACCGGGCGGCGGACGTAGAGGACGGCGAGGACGGTCAGCGGGACGACGAAGTGGAAGGACTCGTAGTAGAAGTCGAGGAAGCCGCGCAGCCAGCCGATGCCGTACACGGTGTGGTTGGCCCAGTGCTCGATGTCGAGGTGCAGGAACCGCTCGATGTCGTGGATCTGGTGCCCGTGCCGCTCGGCACGGGCCCGCCCGGAGGTGCCGTTCCCGTCCCCGGCGGCGGCGAGCCGGATCTGCTGGTAGACGAAGTAGACCAGCCGCATCGCGACCAGTTCGAGGAAGAGGTTGGGGCGGGTCAGCACCCGGCCCAGCGAGGGGGCCAGCGGGACCTGCCGGAGGCGGGCCGGGACCGGCTCGGCGTAGTCCGTCGGGACCGGGCGGGCGAACTCCGGGGCGCTGCGGGACAGGAACGGGACGACCGTGGCCGCGGCCAGGGCGGCGAACAGGATCACGTTGTCGCGCACGGGTATGAAGAGCGACTGGTTCGGCAGCATCGCCTTGGCGGGCAGCGTCATCACGAGGACGACCACGACCGGCCACACGGTCCGGTCGGCGGCACGCCGCCCGGCCCGGCCGACCACCGCGAGCAGCACCCACAGCAGCTGGTGCTGCCAGGCCGTCGGCGACACCGCGATCACCGCACAACCGGTGATCGCGACCGCCAGCAGCAGCTGCCCGTCGCGGGCGTAGCGCACCGCGCGGCGCAGCGCGACGACGGCCACGGCCGCGCCGAGCGCCAGGAACAGGACGATCTCCAGCGGGCCGCTCAGCCCGAACCGCAGCAGGGCGCCGTGCAGCGACTGGTTGGCGAGCGCGTCCGCCTCGCCGCCGAGGCCGGTGCCGGCCATGTGGTGGATCCAGTAGGTGTACGAGTCGTGCGGCATCGCCGCCCAGGCCAGTACCGTGCAGACGGCGAAGGTCGCGCCGCCGGCGACGGCGGCCCGGCGGCGGCCGGTGAACCACAGCAGCGGGACGAAGAGCAGCAGGGCCGGCTGGAGGGCGGCGGCCAGCCCGACGCACACTCCGCTCTCGCGCTGCCCGCGGGCGGCGAAGCAGCCGAGCAGCACCAGCAGGACCGGGATGATGCTGGTCTGGCCGAGCCAGAGGGTGTTGCGGACGGGCAGCGAGAGCAGCAGCAGGCTGATCGCGACCGGCGCGGCCAGCAGCGAGGTGCGGCGGCTCACCGGCTGGGGCAGCGCGCGGGCGGCGACCAGGCCGAGGGCGACCACCAGCAGCAGCGTGCCGAAGGTCCAGCCCCAGCCGAGGGCCTGCTCGGCGGCTCTGGTGAGCGGCTTGAGCACCAGCCCGCCGAAGGGGGTGCCGGTGAACTGCGTCGAGTCGTACAGGGAACCCTTGACGTGCAGCACGCCGTCGGGGCCGACCCAGGTCTCCAGGTCCGTCAGCCGTTCTCCGCTCGGGGTGCCGAGGACGGCGGCCAGCTGCCGTACGACGAGGATCGCGGCCACCGCCCACAGGCCGAGCCGGGCCATTCTGAACCGTGCTCCGGCCTCCGCCCCGCCGAAAGCCTCCCCCGCTCGTCCTCCGTGTTCCACGTTCGCCACGCCTCGCCGGCCTCCCGCCCCGTTACGCACACCCGCTGGTCCGCTCGATCGCTCCGAGAACCCTACGAGGCTCCCATCACCTCTGGACAGAGACGCAGGCAACCCCCACTTCACCTGACGTCCCTCCGCCTTTTGTCCGGAAGACGACCGTGCCCCGGGGGCAGGGTTGACACCACGGAGCGCGACAAGGATCACACTGCGCAACACGCATGCCCCCGCGGGAGCGGGCAGACGTCCCTGCGTACAGCGCGTTTGGCTGCACTGTGCAGGTAAGCGCGTACGCGACGTAACGCCCCCAAGTACTCCTATCGTCGCTTTTCGTCCCGTCCGCCGCCGTACGGGCCGCGCCCCTGTCCCCCACGAAAGGTAGGCGAGCCCCGTTTTGGCGACCGTCACAGCAGTCACCCCGTCCGTCCAGGTCCCCGGCCCCCGTGCGGCCGGTGCCCCCGCCCCGACCGTCACCGACCCCGCGCTGGTGAAGCGCGCCGTGAAGGCGGCCGCGCTCGGCAACGCCATGGAGTGGTTCGACTTCGGCGTCTACAGCTACATCGCGGTGACGCTGGGCAAGGTCTTCTTCCCGTCCGGCAGCCCGACCGCCCAGTTGCTGTCCACGTTCGGCGCCTTCGCCGCGGCCTTCCTGGTCCGCCCGCTGGGCGGCATGGTCTTCGGCCCGCTCGGCGACCGCGTGGGCCGCCAGAAGGTCCTCGCCCTCACCATGATCATGATGGCGGCGGGCACCTTCGCGATCGGCCTGATCCCCTCCTACGCGACGATCGGCGTCGGCGCCCCGCTCCTGCTCCTCGCCGCCCGCCTGGTCCAGGGCTTCTCCACCGGCGGCGAGTACGCGGGCGCGTCCACCTTCATCGCCGAGTACGCGCCGGACAAGAAGCGCGGCTTCTTCGGCAGCTGGCTGGAGTTCGGCACGCTGGCGGGCTACATCGGCGGCGCCGGCCTGGTGACCCTGATGACGGCCCTGCTGTCCTCGGACCACCTGACCTCCTGGGGCTGGCGCATCCCCTTCCTGATCGCGGGCCCGATGGGCATCATCGGCCTCTACCTGCGGATGCGCCTGGAGGAGACCCCGGCGTTCGCGGCGGAGGTCGAGAAGGCGGAGTCGTCCCGCCCGAAGGTCCCCCTGCGCGAGATGATCACCAGCCAGTGGCCGGCCCTGCTCCTGTGCATGGCCCTGGTCCTGGTCTTCAACGTCACCGACTACATGCTGCTGTCGTACATGCCCAGCTACCTGACGAGCGAGCTGAAGTACGACGAGACGCACGGCCTGCTGGTCGTCCTCGGCGTGATGGCGCTGATGATGATCGTCCAGCCGTTCGCCGGAGCCCTGACCGACCGTGTCGGCCGCCGCCCGGTGATCGCGGCGGGCTGCGCCGGCTTCCTGTTCCTCTCCGTCCCCGCCCTCCTCCTGATCCGCCAGGGCAGCCTGCTCGCGGTCGCCCTCGGCATGGGCGCCCTGGGCCTCCTCCTGGTCTGCTTCACGGCGGCCATGCCGGCCGCCCTCCCGGCCCTCTTCCCCACCCGGGTCCGCTACGGCTCCCTGTCGATCGGCTTCAACATCTCGGTCTCCCTCTTCGGCGGCACGACCCCCCTGGCGGTCACGGCCCTGATCGGAGCGACGGGGAACCTGATGATGCCCGCGTACTACATGATGGCCGCGGCAATCGTGGGCGGCTTCGCCGCCTGGCGGATGGCAGAAACAGCGGGCAAGCCCCTGCCGGGCTCGGCGCCCTCCGTAGAAGCGCCCCGATAGAAGCGTCCCGAAGGAAGCGCCCCGACGGGGCGCTGAGGGTACCCCCGGCCGAAGGCTGGGGGAGGAACTGCGCGCCAAGCCCCCACCGGCCCGCACCCACAGAACCCGGCGGCCCCCCTCCAGAAGCGCGGGGAACTGCGCAAATCCCCCACTCACCTGCACGTTCGAACGATCGGCCCCCTCCGCCCGTACCGTCGGTAGACAGACGGTGGCTGTCCGGAACGGCCCAGGAACCACGCCCTCCGCTATACCGTCTGTAGTCCTGATCGACGGTAGGGCGGAGGGCATCGGTTCATGATCGGCCAGCGGCGACCCCGCCGACGCACACGTTTGCTCGCCGTCCTCCTCATCCTCACCGGCATCCAGCTCGGCCGGCTCGCCGCCCCCGCCTTCGCCTGCGCCTGCGGCGCCCTCGTCCCCGACGCCGCCCAGCGGGTCACCGTCGGCCGCGAGGAATCCGTCCTGCGCTGGGACGGCACCCGCGAACAGATCGTGATGCGTCTGACGGTCGGCGGCGACGCCGACCGCGCCGCCTGGATCATGCCCGTCCCGCACCGCGCCACCGTCGCCCTCGCCGACCCGGCCCTCTTCGACCAGCTGCACACCCTCACCGCCCCGGTGCACCGCACTCGCTCGCACTTCTGGCCCGAGGACGGCGACTGGCCCCTCACCACCGGCGGCGGCACCGCCACCGGCCCGCCCGGCGCCGGCGCCACCGCCCCCCGCGTCGGCGTGGTCGGCCGCCAGCGGCTCGGCCCGTTCGACGTGGCCCAGCTGACCGCCACCGACTCCGGCGCCCTGGACGGCTGGCTGCGCAGCAACGGCTTCCCCTTCCCGCCCCGCCTGAACACCGCGCTCCAGCCCTACGTCGCGGACCACTGGGAGTACGTCGCGGTCAGACTCGCCCCGCAGACCGCGGACACCGCGCTGCGCGGCGCCCTCGACCCGCTCCACCTCGCCTTCGCCAGCAGCCGCCCGGTCTACCCGATGCGGCTGTCCCGGCTCGCGGCCACCCCGCAGTCACTCGGCCTGTACGTCCTCGCCGCGCACCGCATGGAGCCGCGCTCGGCGATCGGCGGCGACCGCCCACGGGTCGTCTACGCCGGCCGGCTCAGCCGCCCGGCCGGCGACCTGGGCGAGCTGGCCGCAGGCGCCCCGTACCTGACGGCGATCGGCCAGGAGTTCCCGTACCCGTCCCAGATCTCCGCCGACCTGGTGCTGCGGCGGGCAGCCTCGGACACCCCGTTCCAGCAGGTCGTCTACGAGGACCGGCTGCGCCAGGTGGCCGGGATCCCGGCCTGGCTGCTGACGGTCGGCACCGCGCTGCTGCTGGTCGTCACCGTCACCTCGCTCGCGGCCGTACGCCGCTCCCGCCACCCGGCCCCGCCGCCTCCGACGCAGCCCCCCACGCCCCCTGCGCCGATCGGCTGAGTTCCGTACGGCACCGGGGCGGTCGATCACCGGCGCGTCCGTCGCCTGAGTAGTGCTATCCAGGTAGCTGTCACTGGACAGCCATCTGCATAGGCGAAAGGCAGCGGAAGCATGAGCGGCTCTCAGCTCTGGGACGACGTCGACTTCTACTTCACCAGCCACCTGTCACCGGACGACGAGTCGCTCCAGGCGGCCCTGCGGGAGAGCGAGGCGAACGAGCTCCCGCACGCCAACGTCACCGCCAACCAGGGCAAACTTCTCCAGCTCCTCGCCCAGATCCAGGACGCCCGGAACATCCTGGAGATCGGCACCCTCGGCGGTTACAGCACCATCTGGCTGGCCCGCGCCCTGCCCGCCGACGGCAGGCTGATCTCGCTGGAGTACAGCGCCCGGCACGCCGAGATCGCGGTCCGCAACATCGCCCGCGCGGGCCTGGAGAAGGTGGTCGAGGTGCGGGTGGGGCCCGCCCTGGAGTCGCTGCCCAAGCTCGCCGACGAGAACCCGGCCCCCTTCGACCTGGTCTTCATCGACGCCGACAAGGCCAACAACCCGCACTACGTGGAGTGGGCGCTCCGGCTCACCCGCACCGGCAGCCTGATCATCGTCGACAACGTGGTGCGCGGCGGCCGGGTCGTCGACGCCGAGAGCGCCGAGCCGGACGTGGTCGGCACCCGCGCCGCGATCGAGCTGATCGCGGCGCACCCGAGGCTGACCGGCACGGCGATCCAGACGGTCGGCAGCAAGGGCTACGACGGCTTCGCGCTGGCGCGGGTCCTCGACTGACCCGGCCGAGCCGGCCGGGAGACGTTGCTCAACCCTCCTGGTAGAACCCCACGTTGACGCTGCGCGGGGCGGTGCGGTCCCGGATGACGATCTCGCCGGAGCCGCCCCGGGGCAGCGCGACCGTGCCGCCGTAGGCGATGGCCTGGGCGTACTCGCCGACGGTCAGCAGCACCTCGGAGGACGGTTCGGTCTGGGAGCCGCGCAGCCAGGTGACCTGCCAGCCGCCCTCGGGCCCGCACAGGAACTCCAGGTGCACCCGGGAGACGAACAGCCAGTCGTCGGGCGTGGCGAGCCGGCAGGCGGCGGCGTCGCGGCCCACCCGCAGCACGGCACCCGGGTCGCTGGGCGCGTCGGCCATGAGCATTCCGGCCGTCTCGCCCGCTTCTCCGGACACGGAGGCCATGGTGAGTTCGAGCACGTGCGTTCCCCCTGCGCGGTTCCTGGATCCTTCGTGATCCGTCGTGGATCTCCGGCGCATGATAAAACGCCCGGCCGGGCCACGTCCGGCACAATGGAGTCATGACCGAGCGAAAGCCACCCGGGGTGCCGTTCGAGTCCTGGGTCGACAAGCAGATCCAAGACGCCCAGCGGCGCGGTGAGTTCGATCAACTGCCGGGCGCGGGCGAGCCGTTGCCGGCCGCCCTGGAGACGTCGTACGACGAACTGTGGTGGATCAAGCGGAAGATGGCCCGGGAGGGCCTGGCGATGCTGCCTCCGACGCTCGCCCTGCGCAAGGAGGCCGAGGACGCGCTGGCGGCCGCCTGGGCGGCGCCCTCGGAGCGGATCGTCCGCAAGATCATCACGGACGTCAACGTCAAGATCCGCGACATGATGTTCAAGCCGCCGCCCGGGCCCCCGCTGGGCAAGAAGCCGTACGACGTCGAGGAGGTCGTACGCGAGTGGCGGGAGCGCCGGACGGCGGCCGGGGCGGAGCGGGACCCGGAGCCGGACCCGCACGGGTGACTCCGGGTCCCGGGACTCCCCGGGCGGCTCGGGCGGCTCACATGTGCAGCAGCCGGTCCGCCAGTTCGCGGTAGTCGCGCAGGGCCAGCCGGAGCTGCTCGGTGTCGGCGCTGCCGGGGTGGTTCGCGTCGGCGGACTGCCAGCTGCCGCGCAGGGTGCGGCGGCGCCGGTCGACGGCGTCGGTGAAGCGGGCGGTGATCTCCTCGACGGCCCGGTCGGCCTCCTCGACGGCCGTCCGCGGCTCGTCGACGAAACCGGTGACCGCGTGCTGGAGCCGGCGCTCCAGCTGTCCGCACTCCTCGCTGGGCATCAGCTGCCCGCCGCCGCGGCCCGCGTCCCTCTCGTGCCCCGGGCCGTCACCGGCCACCAGCACCGCCTGTCCGGGCGCACCCCGGTCGTCCCGGTCGTCCATGCGTTCGGGTTCCTCCCGTCCCGGGGTGACACCGCTCACGGAGGCGTCGCCCCAGTCGGTCGTCCCCTCCTCACGTCCCGGGGGCATCGCGGTACCGCCGGGATACACGTCGCCGCCCACGGGGCGGCGGCCCGATCCGGTCCTGGCGTCGGTCATGTCGGTCAACTCTCCTTCGGGCGGCTCTGGTCGGCGGACCAGGGCAGGTGTCCGCCGGTGTCGGCACCGACACCGGCGCGGTGCCGGCCGTGCTCGCGGGACGACGGGGTGACCAGGTCGTCGAAGAGGGAGCGGGCCTCGATCATGGCCGTGCGCATCTCCTCGGTCCCGGCCCGGCCCAGCGGGGAGCCGCCCGCGGGTGCCAGGGCGGCGCGGTGGACGCGGCGGTAGCCGTCGACGTGGTCCGCGTGGTGCACGGAGAGGGCGTCGACCTGGTCGTCGTACTGGGCGCCGGCCGGGAAGCCCCGGGCGGCCGCCACCTCGGCGAGCAGCCGGTCGATCTCGGTCACGGACTCCCGGGGCGAGTCGACGAAGTGCTCCTGCGCGGTGGTCCAGCGCGCCGCGTAGCGTTCGCGCTCCGCCGGTTCCAGATCACGCTCGTGCAGTCCGCCGTGGCGCTGCACCCGCTCGGCGAGTTCCCGCTCGGCCGCCTTGGTGTCGCCGCCGTGCTGGGCCACCGTCCGCTCGTACTCGGGCCCGAAGCGCCGCTTCAGACCCTGCGGGCCGCTGCCCCTGGCGCGCACGGCCAGCAGGGCCGCGACGACGACCACGGCGGCCACGATCACGATGATCAAGCCTGTGGACATGGTTGCCTTCCGGTGTCTCGGCCCGACGGGCCGTCTCCGCGTCCGGGTGACCCGCACGCCGCCGCGCAAACGGCCCGGCCGGACGGAGCCGGCCCGAGACCGCAGATATCCGGTTGCGTGGAACACCCCGGTCCGCCGGAGACTACGGCCCATGACCTCCTGGACGATCACCCCGGAACGCCCGGACTCCCCCGCCGCCGTCGCCCTGTGGCGGGCGTACTACACGGAGGTCAGCGACCGCTGGTACCTGCACCACGAGGGCCACCGCACCGACCCGGCCGAGCTGGAACGGGAGATCGCCGCCCGTCCGGGCTCCGAACTGGCGCCGCCCACCGGACGGTTGCTGATCGCGCGGTACGACGGTGAGCCGGCCGGCTGCGCGGGCGTACGGCTCCTGGACCCGGCCACCGCCGAGCTCACCCGGGTCTTCGTGCACGAGGAGCTGCGCGGCAGGGGCGGCGCCGCGCCCCTCGTCGCGGCGGCCGAGGACGCGGCCCGTGCCCTCGGGGCCGCGCGGATCGTCCTGGACACCCGCACCGACCTGGTGGAGGCCCGCGCCCTGTACGCGCGGCTCGGCTACACGGAGACCGCGCGGCACAACGACGACGTCTACGCCGAGCACTGGTTCCGCAAGGAGCTCGTCAGCTGACCTGGCCCGCGGCGGGGTGCTGCGGCTGCTCGCGTTCGGTGCCGCACAGTTCGTCGGTCAGCTCCCGCACCAGGCGGTCCAGGTCGGTGGGCCGGTCCGGGCTCCACCAGTCGCCGAGGAGGCCGGCGAGGGACTCCTCGCGGGCCCGGGCGAGCCGGGCGGCGACCTCGCGGCCCTCCTCGGTCAGGGTCAGGTCGAGGCCCAGGCGGTCGGCGAGGTGCCGCTCCTCCAGCTGGCGGGCGCCCGCCAGGACGACGTTCATCGGGACGGGGCCGCGCTCGGCGAGCCGCCCCGGCTCCACCGAGCCGTACTTCCGGATCCGCAGCAGCAGCCAGCCGGACGCGGGCAGCAGGTCGGCGTACCCGGCCCGGGCGTTGATCTTCTGGTAGACCTCCCGGCGCCCCTCCCGGGTGCCGAGCAGGGACAGCGCCCGGGAGCACTCGTCGTACGACGACCGCTGGACCGGGTTGGGCGGGATGGTCTCGGACGCGTCCGGCGCGGTGACCGAGCCGCGCAGCGGGTCCTCCTTGAGGAACCAGGCGAGGACGAAGCCGAGGACGGCGACCGGAGCGGCGTACAGGAAGACGTCGGTGATCGAGGACGCGTACGCGTGCAGGGCCGCCGGGCGCAGCGCGGGCGGCAGGGTCGCTATGCCCCGCGGGTCGGCCTTGAGGGCGGACGGGGTGACGCCGGGCGGGAGGCGGACGCCCCGGAAGGCGTCGGCGAGCTTGTCGGCGAGCCGGCCGGCGAAGACGGAACCGAAGACGGCGACGCCGAAGGAGGCCCCGATGGAGCGGAAGAAGGTCGCGCCGGAGGTGGCGACGCCGAGGTCCTCGTACGAGACGGAGTTCTGGACTATCAGCACCAGCACCTGCATGACCAGCCCGAGGCCCAGGCCGAAGACGAAGAAGTAGCCGCTCATCTCGGCGGTCGAGCTGTGCTCGTCGAGCCGGTGGAGCAGCAGCAGACCGATGGTCGTCACGCCGGTGCCGGCGACAGGGAACACCTTCCAGTGCCCGGTACGGCTGACGATCTGCCCGGAAACGGTCGAGGACAGCAGCAGACCGACCACCATCGGCAGCATGTGCACACCCGACAGGGTCGGCGAGATGCCCTGAACGACCTGGAGGAAGGTCGGCAGATAGGTCATCGCGCCGAACATCGCGAACCCGACGACGAAGCTGATCACGGCCGCGAGGGTGAAGGTGCGGATGCCGAAGAGCTTCAGCGGGAGCACGGGTTCGGCGGCCCGCCGCTCGACGACGACGAAGGCGACGGCGAGCACCACCCCGACGACCACGAGCCCGATGATCTGCGCCGACCCCCACGCCCACGTCGTCCCGCCGAGCGAGGCCACCAGCACCAGGCAGGTGGCGACGGCGGCGATCAGGAGGGTGCCGAGGTAGTCGATGACGTGACGGGCGGTCCGGCGCGGGATGTGCAGCGCGGCGGCGATCACCGCGAGCGCGACGACGCCGACGGGCAGGTTGACGTAGAACACCCAGCGCCAGCTCAGATGCTCGGTGAGCACCCCGCCGAGCAGCGGCCCGAGCACGCTGGTCGTACCGAAGACGGCGCCGAACAGCCCTTGGTACCGCCCCCGCTCCCGCGGCGGCACGATGTCCCCCACGATCGCCATCGACAGCACCATCAGCCCGCCGCCGCCCAGACCCTGCAAGGCGCGGAAGCCGATCAGCTCCCCCATGTTCTGGGCCATCCCGCACAGCGCCGACCCGACGAGGAAGATCAGGATCGCGAGCTGGAAGAGCCGCTTGCGCCCGTACTGGTCGCCGAGCTTGCCCCACAGCGGGGTGGCGGCGGTGGAGGCCAGCAGATAGGCGGTGACCACCCAGGACAGGTGTTCCAGCCCCCCGAGGTCGCTGACGATGGTCGGCAGCGCCGTCGACACGATCGTCTGGTCCAGCGCGGCCAGCAGCAGCCCGAGCAGCAGCGCGCCGATCGGGACCAGCACGTTGCCGGGTACGCGCTCCGCGTCCTTCGCCTGGGTGTGCGTCGTTTCCAGGGCCATGGAGACCTCCCGGGGCTTTGGGCCATCTTCCATCGTGGACGGTGTCACCCGGTATGGCCCGTCGGGTCCTTTTCGGTGCCCCTGAGACGAGGGGTTCGGGGGAACGTACGTGTGGGTGCTCTGCATAATCTGTGGAGTTTGTGAGGGGAGGGCGAACGCCGTGACGGACACGACGGGGAGCGGGGGCCACCAGTGCCCGGAGTGCGGGACGCCGAAGGGGCCGGACGGCTCCCCCGCCTGCGACTGCAACCAGCGGACCGCCGACGCGTTGCGCGACGCGCGTACGGCCGAACAGGCGGCGGCGGAGGACTTCGACCCGCTGCGGATACGGCCGTACATCGACATAGAGCGCGCCGGCGGCGCGGAGACCGAACCGGTCCGGGCGGTGGGGGAGCCGACGATCCCGTTGCCGGCGGTGACGGGGCCGGAGCGCGGGCCGGTCTCCGACGCCGAGCCGACGGCCTCCCCGGAGGAACCTCGCCGGCGCTCCCGGCGGGCCCTGCTGCTGTCCGTCGCCGGAGCCGTGGTGGCGGTGCTCGCCGCGGCGGGCTTCGTGAGCGGCCTCTTCTCCCGGCTGACACCGGAGCGGGACGGGGCGGCGCCGCAGGACGTACGGGAGAGCGTCCCGGACGTGACGCCGAGCACGGCGTCGCCTTCGGCCGCGGCGCCGACGGCCTCGTCGCGCCCTTCGGAGTCGGCGTCCGCGTCGGCGTCGGCGAGCCCGAGCCCCTCCGCCACGGCGTCGAGCGCGACGCCCTCGCCGACCGTCTCCCGCTCGGCCTCCCCCACCCGGTCGACTCCGGCGACCAGCACGTCAGCAACGGCCCGGCCTTCCGCACCGCCGATCCTCCGCCCCGGCGACAGCGGTGCGCAGGTCACGGAACTCCAGCTCCGGCTGAAGCAGGTGGGCCTCTACTCGGGGACCGCCGACGGCCACTACGACAGCAAGACCGAGAGCGCGGTGCGCACGTACCAGCTGACGCGGGGGATCCTGACCGACGAGTCGGGGGTGTACGGGACGGCTACCCGGGCGGCACTGGAGTCGGAGACGACGAAGCCGTAGGGGGGCGGGCCGAGGGGGGTTCGTTGCCGGGGGGTCGGTGAGTGGTGCGGGTCGGGACGGTTGTGGTGGTGGGGTGGGGTGCGGTGGTGGGTGTCCGCGGGTGGGTGGAGCGGTTCGGGGTGGTTGCGGTGGTGGTGTGACTGCGGGTGCGTGGGGGCTGGTCGCACAGTTCCTCCCCCAGCCTTCGGCCGGGGGTACCCCCAGCGCCCCTTACGGGGCGCTGTCCTGCCGTGTCTTTGATCCAGCCGCGGGCAGTCGTGCCTCCCCCAGTGCCTCAAGGGCCTGGGAGGTGCCCCTAGGGGGGCACGGGTGGGCGCTGGGGGTCCCCCCGGCCGAAGGCTGGGGGAGGTGCCCGGCCAGCGCCGGTGAGCGTCCCTGCCTCCGGCCTCAGGCTTCGCCGACGTGCACCCGGATCGATCCGTCGGCCACCGCCTCGACCCGCACCTCCCTCAGGTCCCGCACCACCGCGTCCGGCCCATGCGCCCCGGCCCGCGCGCCGACGCCGACGACCCGCATCCCGGCCGCCCGCCCCGCCGCGATCCCCGCGCCCGAGTCCTCGAACACCACGCAGTCCGCCGGAGCGACCCCCAGCTCCGCCGCCCCCTTCAGAAAGCCCTCGGGGTCCGGCTTGCTGGCGCCCACCGACTCCGCGGTCACCCGCACCGCCGGCATCGGCAGCCCGGCGGCAGCCATCCGCACCGTGGACAGCGCCACGTCCGCCGAGGTCACCAGCGCGTGCGGCAGCCCCCGGAGGGAGGCGAGGAAGGCCGCGGCGCCCGGGACCTCCACCACGCCCTCCACGTCGGCCGTCTCCTCCGCCAGCATGCGCGCGTTGTCCGCGAGGTTCTGCTTCATCGGCCGGTCCGGCAGCAGCACGGCCATGGACGCATGCCCCTGGCGCCCGTGCACCACCTTCATGACCTCGTCGCCGTCCAGCCCGTGCCGCTCGGACCAGCGCCGCCAGATGCGCTCGACGACGGCGTCGGAATTGACGAGGGTGCCGTCCATGTCGAGCAGGAGGGCGCGGGCGGTGAGGACGGTGGCCGTCATCGGGCAGCTCCTAGTGCACAGGCCGAAAGCAGGCCGGGAAGAACAAGGCGGCCCCGCCCGCCGGTCAGGGAAAACGGGCGGGAGCCACTTTGTTTCTCTACGGTACAAAACAGAACGCCGATCCCGCCACCGCCTTCGCCGACCGTTCACCCACTCTTCAACCCGACCGGACCGCAGCGAGCCCCCGCTCAGCCCGCGATCGCCTCCCACAGGCTCCACCCGCCGAGCGCCAGCATCAGCACCGCCGCGATCTGCGTGATCAGCCGCAGCGGCACCTTCTTCATCAGCGCCTTGCCGCCGACGATGCCGAGTCCTGCCACCGCCCACAGGCCGAGCACGGCGCCGAGGCCGACGGAGAGCGGGTCGTCGTAGCGCGCCGCGAGGTTCGCCGTCATGATCTGCGTGAGGTCCCCGAACTCGGCGACCAGGATGAGCGTGAACCCGGTGCCGGCGACCTTCCAGAAGGACTGGTCGGCCGGCTTGCGGATCTCCTCGTCCTCCTCGTCCTTCTTCATCAGCAGCACGGCCGCGCCGCCGAGGAAGAGCACGCCGGTCAGGGCATGCACGATCTGCTGCGGGAGCAGGGTCAGGACACTGCCCGCCGCGACGGCGAGCACGACATGCAGCAGGAAGGCCGCGGCGACGCCGGCGAAGACGTACGACGCCCGGTAGCGCGTACCCAGGACCAGACCGGCGAGCGCGGTCTTGTCGGGCAGTTCGGCGAGGAAGATGACGCCGAAGACGATCGCCGTCACGGTGATGCTGATCAAGGGTCCTCAATCGGTCGGGGCCACCCCACCGAGAGCACCGCACTTCGCAGACGACACACCTCGGCACGGCAGCACACACGGTCGCCCGTGCCGTGGGGCACGGGCGTGCACTGCTTGCCGAAGGTCTCGCTGGCGGCGCCGTGGCCGAAATGACCGAGGTCCGCCTCCGGGCGCCGGCTCAGACGGGCTGAGCAGTATGTCGACGGTCCGGCGAAGAGCTACTCCCCTTCAACGCCGTCAAGAGTACGTGACCGCGCCATCGGTCCCAAGGCCGGGAGTCCCGCCTGTGAGTCACGTCGCACGGCTTGTCATGTCATGAACGCGTCATTAGCTTCTTACCGAACGCTCACCCACCGGCAACACGGCGGCGCGAGCATTCCCTCGCTCGCGCTCCAACACCCCACCCCCACCAGGGAGTTCGCATGGCACGCAACTCAACGTTCTACGCGCGTCGACGAGTCAGCATACTCGCGGCTCTTACCGGACTCATAGCCTCTGTCGCCCTCTTCAACTCGCCGAGCGCCTCCGCCGCCCTCCCCACCCCGGTCAGCGCCGCCACCGCCCGCACCTACCTCGCCTCGCTCACCGTCGCCACCGAGAACCGCACCGGTTACGACCGCGACCTCTTCCCCACCTGGGACACCATCAGCGGCACCTGCAACACCCGTGAGTGGATCCTCAAGCGCGACGGTACGAACGTCGTCACCAACTCCGCCTGCACCGCCACCAGCGGCTCCTGGTACTCCCCCTACGACGGCGCCACCTGGACCGCCGCCTCCGACGTCGACATCGACCACCTCGTCCCGCTGGCCGAGGCCTGGGACTCCGGGGCGAGCAAGTGGACCACCGCCCAGCGCGAGGCGCTCGCCAACGACGTCACCCGCCCCCAGCTCCTCGCCGTCACGGACAACGTCAACCAGTCCAAGGGCGACAAGGACCCGGCCGAGTGGATGCCCTCCCTCACGTCCTACCGCTGCACCTACGTCCGCGCCTGGGTCCAGGTGAAGTACTACTACAACCTCTCGGTCGACTCCGCCGAGAAGAGCGCGCTCACCAGCTACCTCTCCGCCTGCTGAGCACCGGAACCTCCCCGCGGGCCTCCGTCGTTCCGTACCGTACGGGGCGACGGAGGAGGGGACTGTGGCCGGACTGCGCCTGGGACCGCTGCTGAGGTACACCGACGGCTCGTCGGCGACCGTCTGGGTCGAGGCAAGCCGTCCGGGTACCGCCGAGGTGCGCTGCTCGGACGGCGCCGGCGGCACCGCGCGCACCTTCCAGGTGGCCGGCCACCACTACGCCCTCGTCCCGGTCACCGGGCTGACTGCGGGCACCGCACCGTCGTACGACGTCCTCCTGGACGGCACCCGCGTGTGGCCGCCGCCCGGCTCCCCTTTCCCGCCCCCGGTGATCCGCACCCCGGCCGCGGGCGAGCCCCTGCACGTCGTCTTCGGCTCCTGCCGCTGGGCCGCGCCGCCCGCCGACGGCCGGGACCCGGTAGGTCCGGACGCCCTCGACAGCCTCGCCGCGCGCATCGCCGCCGGTGGTGAACGGCCGGACGTGCTCCTGCTGCTGGGCGACCAGGTGTACGCCGACGAGACCTCGGCGGCCACCCGGCGCTGGCTGGCCGCCCGCCGCGACCTCTCGGACGCGCCCGGCGCCGAGGTCGCGGACTACGAGGAGTACACCCGCCTCTACCACGAGTCCTGGCTCGACCCCGAGGTGCGCTGGCTGCTCTCCACCGTGCCCAGTTGCATGATCTTCGACGACCACGACCTGATCGACGACTGGAACACCTCCGCGGCCTGGCTGGCCGACCTGCGCGCCACGCCCTGGTGGCAGGAGCGGCTGCTGAGCGGGCTGATGTCGTACTGGGTCCACCAGCACCTGGGCAACCTCTCCCCGGCCGAGCTGGCCGCCGACCCGCTGTACACCGCCGTGTGCGACGCACCGGACGGCACGGACGAGCTGCGCGCCTTCGCCGCCGGGGCCGACGCCGACCCGGCCTCCGTACGGTGGAGTTACCGGCGTGACTTCGGGCGGGTGCGGGTGCTGATGGTGGACACCCGGGCGGCCCGGGTCCTGGACGAGCAGAACCGCGCCATGCTCGACCCCGGCGAGGCCGAGTGGCTGCGCGAACAGGCCCTGGACGCCCGGGAGTCGTACGACCATCTCCTCGTCGGCACCTCGCTGCCCTGGCTGCTGCCGCACCTGATACACGACCTCGAGACCTGGGACGCGGCACTGTGCCGGGGCGAACGGGGCGTCCGCTGGGCCCGGTTCGGGGAACGGCTGCGCCGCGCGGCCGACCTGGAGCACTGGGCGGCCTTCCCCGCGTCCTTCGCCGAACTGGCCGGCCTGTTCGCCCGGACCGGCTCCGGGCCCGGGGCACCCGCCTCCGTCTGCGTGCTCTCCGGAGACGTCCACCACGCCTACGTCGCCGAGCCCGCATGGCCCGCCGGGACCGCGCCCGAATCCCGCGTGCTGCAACTCACCTGCTCCCCCGTCCACAACTCCGTGCCGCCGACGATCCGGATCGGCTTCCGGTTCGGCTGGAGCGCCCTGGCCCGGTTCCTCGGGCGGTGGCTGGTCCGGCACGGGCGGTGCGCGCGGCCTCCGGTGACGTGGCGCAGGAGGGGCGGCCCGTGGTTCGGCAACCAGCTCATGACGCTGACGCTGCACGGCCGTTCGGCCCGGCTGCGGCTGGAGCGGGCCCGGCGGGACGGGACCCTGGAGACCGTGGCGGAGTCCGTCCTCACCGCCCGATGAGGTCAGCCGAGTGACAACTGCGTTACGTGGGGGGCGCGTTGGCAACCGTTGACCGCGACGGCATGATGAGGCGGACCGTCCGCTTCCTGATCCCGTGCGGGCGGTGTCACTGCCCTGCGCCCCCACTCGCCCGGGAGTCACGTCTTTGTCCTCCTCCCCCCAGGAGTCCCCCCAGAAGTCCGTCCGGGAATCCGTCCAGGAGTCCGAGCCGGTCTCCGTCGCCCTGGTCGGTGCCGGCCCGCGCGGCACCAGCGTCCTGGAACGCCTCTGTGCCTCCGCCCCCGAACTGCTGCCCCCGGGACGCCGTCTCACGGTCCACGTGATCGACCCGGCGCCACCGGGCCCGGGCCGGGTCTGGCGTACGACGCAGTCGGCCGAGCTGCTGATGAACACCGTGGCGAGCCAGGTCACCCTGTTCACCGACGACAGCGTGGACTGCGCGGGCCCCGTACGGCCCGGCCCCAGCCTGCACGCGTGGGCGGCCGGTGCGGCCGGCGGCGCACTGGGCCCCGACGACTATCCGACCCGCGCCCACTACGGCCGCTACCTGGAGTGGGTGTTCGCGCGGACGGTCTCCCGGGCACCGGCGGCCGTCCACGTCGAGACCCACCGCGCCCGTGCCGTACGGCTCGACGACGACCCCGACGGCCGTCGTCAGACCCTCACCCTCGACGACGGCCGCACCCTGCCCGGCCTGGCGGCGGTGGTGCTGGCCCAGGGCCACCTCCCGGCGACGGCGTCCACCACGGAACGCCGGCTCGCCGCGCACGCCGCCCGGCACGGCCTCAGACACATCCCGCCCGCCAACCCCGCCGACGTCGACCTCACCCCGCTCGCGCCCGGCGAACCGGTGCTGCTGCGCGGCCTCGGCCTCAACTTCTTCGACCACCTGGCCCTGCTGACCACCGGCCGCGGCGGCCGTTTCACCCGCACACCCGACGGCGCCCTGCACTACACCCCCTCCGGCCGCGAGCCCCGCCTGTACGCGGGTTCCCGGCGCGGCGTCCCGTACCAGGCACGCGGCGACAACGCGAAGGGCCCGTACGGCCGCCACACCCCGCTCCTGCTCACTCCCGAGGTGATCGCGGGCTTCCGTGAACGCGCGGACTCCGGCGCGGCGCCCGACTTCCTCACGGAGATCTGGCCGCTGGTCGCGAAGGAGGTGGAGACGGTCTACTACGCCGCCCTGACCGGCGACCCGCGGTTCACCGCCCGCTTCCTCGCGGCCGCCGGCCGGCGCGCGGAGACGGCCGTACTCGACGCCCACGGCATGCCGGAGCCGGACCGCTGGTCCTGGGCTCGCCTCCAGCACCCGTACGGGGACCGGACGTTCGCCGGTCCCGCGCAGTGGCGGGCCTGGCTCCTGGGGTATCTGCGCGAGGACGCGGCACAGGCCGCCCTCGGCAACGTGCGCGGCCCTCTCAAGGCCGCCCTGGACGTGCTGCGCGACCTGCGCAACGAGATACGGCTGATCGTCGACCACGGCGGCCTGGCCGGCGCCTCCCGGCGGGCCCACCTGGACGGCTGGTACACCCCGCTCAACGCGTTCCTGTCCATCGGCCCGCCCCGCCGCCGTATCGAGGAGCTCGCCGCGCTGCTGGCCGCGGGCGTGGTGGACGTGCTCGGACCGGGGGTGGAGGTGTACCACGCGGACGGCGCCTGGGTGGCCCGCTCCCCCGAGGTCCCCGGTTCGGAGGTCCGGGTGACCACCGTCGTGGAGGCCCGCCTCCCGGAGCCGGACCTGCGCCGCACCGCCGACCCACTGCTGGCCGGCCTGCTTCGCGAGGGCGCGTGCCGCCCGCACGTGGTGGACGGCCACGAGACCGGCGGCGTCGACGTCACACCACGCCCGTACCGCCTCGTCGACCGCCACGGCCGCCCGCACGCACGGCGGTTCGCCTTCGGGGTGCCCACCGAGGGGGTGCACTGGGTGACCGCGGCGGGAGCCCGGCCGGGTGTGGACTCGGTGACCCTGTCGGACGCGGACGCGATAGCACGGGCGGTGCTGCGGACGGCGGCCGAGGGGGAATCACGGACGGCGGCGGACCGGGAGCGGCCGGCGGCGGCCGAACGGCCGGCGCCGGTCGCCGTATGACGCCGCACGACACCCGCATGACCGTTCGCCGATAACCCTTTGCCGAACATACGAGCCCCCCGTGACACTCCTGTCACACCCCCCGCGTACGCTGTATGGCTGTCGCCGGGGGGCACAACAGGACAATCGCGGGGGAACCGTCGTGTGGGAAAGCATGGGGTCGCTGGAGGCCGGACCATGGATATACGCCATGGTGGCCCTCTCCGTGCTCCTTGATGTGTTCCTGCCGGTCCTGCCGAGCGGAGTGCTGGTCATCACCGCGGCCACGGCAGCGGCGGCGGGCACCGGCGCGTCGGCCGGACGGGTCCCGCCGCACGCCCTGCCCGACATCCTGGCGCTGACCCTCTGCGCGGCCGCCGCGTCGGTCCTCGGCGACCTGTTCGCCTACCGGCTGGCCCGGCGCGGCGGGGCCCGCCTGGACCGTGCGATCGCCCGCTCCCGACGCCTGACCAACGCGCAGGAACGTCTCGGCGAGGCCCTCTCCCGGGGCGGCGGCGCACTGGTGGTCCTGGCCCGTTTCGCCCCGGCCGGCCGCTCGATCGTCTCCCTCGGCGCCGGCGCGACCCACCGCAGCGTCCGCGACTTCCTCCCCTGGTCCGCCCTGGCAGGCCTGACCTGGGCGGTCTACAGCGTCGCCCTCGGCTGGCTGGGCGCCCAGTGGCTGGGCGCGACCTGGATGGCAACGGCGGTGTCGGTGGCGGCACTGTTCGGCGCGGGTGCCGGGGCCGGCTACCTCATGCGAAGACGCCGCCCGGCGTAGTACCCACCGCCTCCGGCCGCGGGCGACGTCGCAGCTCCTCAGCCGCGGGCAGTCGTGCCTCCGCCGGCGCCGGTAAGCGTCCCCACCCCCACCTCAGCCCCCGCTCACAGCCCCCTGCCCCCTCACCTCCAGTCCCCCCAGCAACGCAGCGGTGGCCTCCGCAACCGCGTCCACCGCCCGCTCGAACACCTCCCGGTTGTGCGCGGCCGGCGCCCGGAACCCGGACACCTTCCGCACGTACTGCAACGCGGCAGCACGGATCTCCTCCTCCGTGGCCTCCTCGGCCAGCTGAGGCGGACGCAGGGTCTTGATACTCCGGCACATGTCCCCAGTCTCCCGCAGACCCCCTCCTTCCTGCGAGGATCTTCCAGAGGCGGCCACCGCTCCCGGGGCCGACCGACGAGAGGACAACTCATGCCGAACACCCCGAACACCCCCGTCCCCCGCCTCACCGTCGCCGTCCTCGGCCCCGGCGGCGTCGGCGGCCTGCTCGCCGCCCTGCTCTCCCGCTCCGGCCACCGCGTCCTCTGCCTCGCGGGCGAGGAGACGGCAGGCACCCTCCGTACCACCGGAATCCAGGTCCGCAGCGCCCGGTTCGGCGACTTCACGGCCCCCGTCGACGCCGACACCGCCCTCCGCGAACCCGTCGACGCCTGCCTGATCACCGTCAAGGCCACCGCCCTGGACGCGGCCCTCACCCGGATCCCGCCCGAGGCCCTCGGCGACGCCCTCCTCGTCCCGTTCCTGAACGGCGTGGAACACCCCGCGCTCCTGCGCGCCCGGTACGCCCCCGACCGCGTGGCCCCCTCCGTGATCCGCGTCGAGTCGACCCGCACCGCCCCCGGCCTGATCGAACACACCAGCCCCTTCGCGGAGATCGACCTGACCGGCGACAAGGTCCCCCGCCCCCGCCTGGAGTCCCTGGCCGAAGCACTCACCGCCGCCGGCCCGGCCACCCGCGTCCTGGACGACGAAACCACCGCCCTCTGGGCGAAGATGTCCTTCCTCGCCCCGTTCGCCCTCCTCACCACCCGCTACGCCCTCCCCCTCGGCGAGGCCCGCACCCGGCACCGCGAGGAACTGGCCTCCCTCGTGGCGGAGACCGCAGCCGTCAGCCGTGCCTGCGGCGCGCCCGTCGACCCGGCCCAGGCCCTGGCCCGGTACGACGCCTTCCCGCCCGCCGCCAAGTCCTCGATGCAACGCGACGCGGAGGCCGGACGCCCGCTCGAACTCGACGCGATCGGCGGCGCGTTGCTGCGCGCGGCGGACCGGCACGGCGTACCCGTGCCGGTGACGGCCCGCATCGTCAGGGAGTTGCGCGAGGCCGGACGCTAGCGGCTGTTCCGCCCGGGGTGCGGGCGGCGGCGAGGAAGGCGGCCATCTTCTCGCGGCTCTTGACCCCCGGCGCGGTCTCCACGCTGCTGGAGACGTCCACGCCGTAGGGCCCGAACTCCTCGATGACACCGGCGACGTTGTGCTCGTCGAGGCCGCCGGCGATCACCACCCTCCCCGGCACCTCGCCGACCCAGTCGGGGATGTCCGCGAACACGCCGCTGCCCGCGCTGGCGTCGTAGAAGAAGTACCGGAGCGCCTCCGGCTTCTCGGGCGGGGTGCCGGAGGCGAGCGCGAGGTTCGGGATGTCGGCCGGCTCGTAGATCTGGACGACGTCGACGTGGTCGGCGACGGCGGCCGTCTCTGCGTGCGTCAGGGCCACCGCGAAGACGGGGATCCGTCCCCGGGCGTATCCGGCCAGCGCCACGGCCCGTTCGGGCGGGCAGTACCGCTTGCTCTTCGGCGTCACGACGATCCCGACCGCGTCGTACCCCAGCTCGACGGCCCAGTCGATCTGCTCCTCCCGGGTGAGCCCGCACACCTTCACGAACGCCGGCTGCCGCTGCCCGCTCATCCTGTCCCTGCTCCGTTCTCCCGCCCGGCGGGAACACGATCCTGTCCCTGTCCCTGTCCCCCAGCTTCTCAGCCCGCGGGCCGGGCCGTTTGTCAGTGGTGGCTGCCAGGATCACCGGCATGACGCAGACGAGCGAGGACTGGCGGTCGTTCCTGGTCCGCTGGAGCCAGGAGTGGGCGGACGCGCAGGGCGGCGACGCGACGGAGCGGGACGAAGAACCCCTGCGGACGCGCTGGCTGGGGTTCCCGCCCGCATCGGAGGAGCGCATACGCGAGCTGGAGGAGCGGCTCGGGCACCGGCTGCCGCCGTCGTACCGGTCCTTCCTCGCGGTGAGCGACGGCTGGCGGCATGCGGGCGGGTTCGTCTGGGTGCTCGCCGGCACCGGCCAGGCCCGGTGGCACGAGGACGCGGCGGGCCTGTCCGAAGACTTCCCGGGAGAGCTGGACGACGACCCCACCCCCGAGGACGAACTCCTCGCCGGGATGTGGGGGCGGGCACTGCAGCTGGACGTGGAGTCGGACGCCCTCTACGTCCTGCTCGACCCCGGGGACGTGGACGACGCGGGCGAGTGGGCCGTGTACACGTGGGCGCCGTGGCATGCGGACGTACCGACTCGGTACGGGTCGTTCCGTACGTTCATGGAGACGATGTACCGCGAGTTCCACCACCTGTGGGCGGGCGACTCGCAGCAGGGCGGGCCGGTGTTCGACAACGCGACGACACGCGCCCTGGACGCCTCCGTGTCAGCCGCACGGCTGGACGCGCTGGGCGGGAGGTACGAGCAGGCAGCAGCGGCACTGGCGGAGGCGGTCGCCTACGGCAGGCCACGCGCCAAGGGGCTGCACGACCAGATCCGCCGGCTGCTCGGGGAGACGTACCTGGTGTCCTTCCGCGGCCTGACGGCCGACCCGGTGTACGTCCCGGAGATCGTGCCCGTGCTGGCGGCCGAGCACGCCCGCATGCGCCGGCACGGCGGTCTGGCGGCCCACGACCTGCCGGGCGCCTCCGACACGGTGCGCGCGGCAGCGGACGAGGTCCTGCGGCAGATACAGGAGGGCACCTACCAGTACACCGCCGAGGGCCCCTTCGGCCGGGCCGTCGAGGAGGCCCGGGAACTGGCCCGCTGGGGCGAGACGGACGCGGCCTGGCACACCCTGCGCGCCGCCCTGCCCGACTGGCGGCCGCTGAGCCCCGAGCACCTCGCCCCGCTCGGCCTGTGCGCCGACCCGCTCCTCGGCCCCCTGATCACACCCGACCGGGGCCGCGAACTCCTCGCCACACCCCGCGCCGGACAGCCGGGCGACACCCCGCCGCCCACCGCCGACCTGGACCCCCCGGGCCTGACCTGGCTGACCGACGAGACCCCCGGCACCTCGCGAGCCTCGTACCGCTTCGTCCTCGTGGAGGGTGTGGCACCGGCCGACCTGCCGTCCCGCATCGCCGCCGGCGAACCCACCGCCCTCTACGCCCCGACGACGCCGTGGGAGGCCCAGACGCGTTTCCGCGCCGTCGAGAGCATCCCGCCGTGGGCAGACACGGCGCTGACCGCCGTCGGCCGGGCGGGCCCCGGCTGGAGCTTCGTGTTCGAAGCACGGTCACATGGGAACTTCGACGAACGGCGCTTCGTCTCCCCGGGCCTGGCAGCTTCCCGGGACACTCGCACGGTCACGGTGTGGAGCCGGCCGTCGCGCGACCACCGCCCGGCCGTCTTCCACCTCTCCGTGGCCGAGAACGGCGAGGAGCGGTACGGCGTGACCGCCCTCGGCACCACGACCGAACACCGGGGTCCCGTCCCGGAGCCCCTCCGCTTCCCACCGGACGGCCCCGACGAGCACCGGCAGCACGAGCGCCGTGTCCTGGAGGCCCTCGGAACCGAATTCGGCGTCCGCCTGCCCCGGTTCGCACTCACCCAAGGCCGCCTGCACGCCCTCCGCACCCGCCCCTGGAACCGCGCCCCGGGCCCGGGCGAGTCGTACATGACCGTCCGCCTGGTGCCGCACCGGCCGTAGCGGAGGACTCCCGCCGCCCTGCGCTATACGTGGCGGGTACGGACCCGCGTCGGCCGGGTCCACGGTATGAGGGCCGGGACGCGATGGCGGTAGGCCTGGTACGAGGCCCCGAACCGGCCGGCCATGAGCGCGTCCTCGGTCCGTACCCGGCTCAGCAGCCACGGGACGACGACCGCCAGGACGGCTGTCCAGACGCCGAAGCCGCAGGCCAGCATGGCGCCGACGACCAGTCCGAGCAGGCCGGTGTATATAGGGTGGCGAACCAGCCCGTAGGGCCCGTCGGTGCGCAGTTCGTGGTGCTCCAGGACCGTCGGGACGCTGGCCCACATCGTGCCCAGGACCCAGCGGGCCCACAGCAGCAGAGCGGTGGCGGCGACGACGAGCAGGGCGCCGAACAGCGCGAGTCCGGGCTGCCAGTACTGCAGCCGGTGCCAGAACCCGGCGGTGTGCCCGACCAGCCAGGAGAACAGCCAGACCCCGGCGACCAGCAGCACCCGGCGGGGCAGCGTACGGCGCAGCCCGCGCACCCAACCGCGTGCACCGGCCTGGCTCTTCATGCCGAAGTAGACGGCACCCGCGATCCAGGCCACGACGAAGACCAGGACGCAGACACCGGTGAGAGCGACGAGTGCCGAGTGCAGTGATCCCATGCCTCAAGGCTCCTCCGGCACCCGGCCGGTCACCACCACCCACGGGTCGATGGAGAGGGCCTCCACCCACCGGTGGGGTCCCGGTCCGGTATCGGTATGAGGGCGTGGCCGACGGAGTCCACGGCTCCGGGAGACGCTGCCGCCGTGGACAGCGGAATCAGACGGTGCGCGAAGTGGGCCGGGGACGCGGTCGCGGCGGTGGCCATGGTGGTGGTCGAGGCGGTCGCACTGTTCGGAGTCCTCGCAATTTTGACGTTCTACACGTTCGCGGCGGCGTGGGTCCCGCTGGCGTGCCTGGGAGGTCTCGCCCTGTGTGCGGGGATCTTGGCGGCCGCGGCGTGGAGCGTACGCATGTGGGTCATGGCGGTAGTGCAGGGGCTGGTCACCGGGGGTTGCCTGGTGGTGGTGATCGACCTCTGGGGCGGCGCGTGACGATGCGGTCCGAGGGCACCACGCGTCGAACACATGAACCCCACGAACAAACTCGCCACCTAAAATCGAACAGGCGTACCATTGCCGCGTGGCTGCGACCTATGACTTTCCGAGTGACCTCCTCGCCGGTCAGGAGGAGCTGCATCAGGTCCGGGCCGAGCTGTCGGCCCTGCTGAAGCGGCTCCCCTGGTCGGTCGAGCCGCTGGACGGATTCAGCGACGAGGGCGGCTGGCGCAAGGTGGAGCGCCCCGCCTCCCCGGGCTGGACCGAGGACGAACAGGCCGAGGTGGAGAAGCTGCGCCGCCGCGAGCACGAACTCGCGGTGTTCGTCAGCGGCCACCGCTTCTGGGCTGAGGTCACGGCCCCGGACCGCATGGACGCCCGGAGCCGGCTCAAGCACGCGCACGAGAAGGGCTGAGAACACCGGAGGACCCCGGCCGAATCGGCCGGGGTCCTCTGTTCACGTGGGCGCGGACGGTTTCGAACCGCCGACATCCTGCTTGTAAGGCAGGCGCTCTACCCCTGAGCTACGCACCCGAGACGAGTCGACAGCCTACATTGCCAGGGCCGCTGTCCCGCAAACCCGTATCCAGGCCGACCGCGCGTGCCGTCGCCGACCGGACGTTCGAACCGTGCCCGGCTCATCGCATTTCGCCCGCGTGTCGCGTGTGTTCGTCTTTCACGATTGACATCCTCCTCCTCTCAAAAGAGGGGGATTCCAACCCAGGTGGGTTGAAGTTCACGGACGCTCGACCGCTGATGGGGCGGTGTCGTCCCTCCGGCACCGGCTGAGCGCCGGGGGCGAAGAATGCCGCCCTGTCCTGCCGCGACGTTGGTTGATGCATTGGTGTCTGCGTTGCAGGTGAACCCACAGGATACGCACTCGAAGTCGGCTTGGCTCTTGCGCGACTTCTTCTCGATCCATCCGCAGGCGCTGCATCGCAGGCTGGTGTACGGGGCCGGTACGTCTTCGACCCGGCCGGGGGCCTTGTGCCCGCGCTGCCGCAGCAGCCCCCACCCTTGGGCGAGGATCGCCCGGTTGAGTCCCGCCTTGGCTGCCCGGCCGTTCTTGAGGTACTGGCCGGGCCGGTCCGGGTCGGGCTTCGCTCTGGCCCTGGCGGTCATCGACGTGATGTTCAGTTTCTCGAACCGCACCAGGTCGTACGACCGGGCGAGCATGGTGCTTGTCTTCTCGCACCAGTCCTTACGCCGGTCCGATTCCCGCGCCTTGAGCCTGGCGACCTTGGCGTACTCGGCCGTTTTGCGTTCGCTGCCCTTGGGCGCGCGTGCCGCGCGCCGCTGGTGCTTGCGGACCTGCGCCTGTTCCTTGGTGGTGAGCCGGGGACAGTTGAGGGTGCGGCCGTCGGAGAGAGCGGCGGTGATCTTCACGCCCCGGTCGATACCGATGACCTCGCCCGTGCCCGGCGCGTCGATGGGGTCGGGGATGACGGCGAACGCGGCGTGCCATTGCCCGTTCTTGAGCGTCACACGGAACGTCTTCGCCGACGGGAGCTCGGCACCGTTTCCCTTGACGCCGAGGCGGAAGCGTACCCAGCCGCAGCCGGGCACCTTGACTTGCGCCCAGCGGCGGTTCAGTTTCTGCACCACGACGGACCGGCCCATGACCTGCTTGCCGGTCTTCGCGTTCAGCTTCGGCGTGCCGTCCTCGTTGTACTCGGGTACGCGCTCGTCGCCGATGACGCGGAAGCCCTCCTGCCGGAACTTCTTGCGCCAGGTCGGTTCCCCGAACCCGGAGGTGACACGCGCGTTCTTGGCCTGGGCAAAGTCCTTGAGAGCCTGGGCCTGGACGGTCTGGTTGCCGGCGCGCAGCCACTCGTTGCCGTGTCAGGCTTCGGTGAGCTGGCGGCACTGCTCGACGAAGCCAGGGGCGGACTTGCGGCCCGGCTTCCAGTGCGAGTGCTGTTCGACAGCGAGGTTCCAGACGTACCGAGCGTGCGCGCAGTGCAGCAGCATCTGCTGCTCCTGCTCGCCCGTGGGGTACATCCGGAAACGACTCATGCACCCATTATGGGTGCACTTTGATCCTCGGCCAAACCCGATCCGGGTCTACTCTGGGTGCATGGTGAACTTCAATCTCCGGCTCCCCGACGACCTTCATGCGGCCATCAAGGCAGCGGCCGAACGTGACGGACGCTCCGCCCATGGGCAGATGTTGTGGTACCTGCGGCGTGCCACCGAGTCCTCAGGTACGCCGGATCGCCCCGGCGGCGACCCTGCAACCCCTTCCCCGCTACGCGGGAACGGGCATTCACTGCAGCCCTGAAGAACCGGGCACCCTTGCCCGGAAAGATCGGTGGGAGAATTGCAGCGACCGCCAGGACAGAGGGCGCAGCGTGGTACGGGAGAGGGAGAAGTGACGGGGACATCGGCGACTTCGGCGGTATCCGAGCAGTCGTACCCGCCTCCCGTACGGGCCCGGCGCACGCCGCTCCGGGATGTTCTCGGGCTGGTGAGCCTGCCGTTGCTGGCGGTGCTGGTGGTGCCGGGGGCGTTCGCCGGTGGCGGGACCCGGCGGTGGTTCGGGGGGCGCGCGGAGAGTCAGCGGGCGGAGGCGCAGGCGGCCAAGGACGCCGCGGCCGCCGCGTTCTACGAGCTGGACACCGCCCAGCGGGACCTGCGGATCTCGATAGAGACCATCTCCGCCGTCGACGACTCGCCGGCGGCCCGTCGTGCCGTCTCCGACTTCGAGGCGCTGGGCCGGCGGATCGACGAGGTGAGCAACCGGTACATCCAGGCCATCGACGCCTATGACCTGGACCGGGACGACCTGGAGGCCGCCACGGCGGCGCGGGCGCGGGGGGAGATCTCCGGGGCCAAGGACGAGCTGGTGCGGGTCCGGGGGGAGCTGGACCGGTTCGGGGAGTCGCTCGGGCCGTTGCTCGGCAAGGCCGAGACGCAGCTGGCGCGGCTGGCGCCCGCCGTGGAGCGGGCCCGGCAGGCGCTGCTGGCGGCCAGTAATGCGCTGGATGCGGTGCGGAAGACCCCCCTCAGGGCCGATGAGCTGGCGGCCCGGCTGGCCGCGCTGTCGCCCGAGCTGACCAGGCTCAACCAGGGCGCGGGGCAGCATGGCGTGCAGGCGACGCTGGAGCGGGCCGGGCGGGTGCAGCGGGAGGCCGAGGCGATCCGGGTCGAGGCCGAGCGGCTGCCGGAGCAGGCCGCGGAGATCGATCACCGGCTGGTGAGCCTGCGGACGCGTGCGCAGGCGCTGACCACGCGGGCCGGGCAGGTGGACCCGGTCCTCAGCGAGCTGCGGCGGCGGTTCTCGGCGGCCTGCTGGCAGGACCTGCAGCAGGTGCCGCAGCAGGCGGCGGAGAACGTGCGGCAGGCCGAGGTGAAGCTGCGGGAGGCGCAGGCCGCGCGGGACGCGCAGAGGTGGGCGGACGCCACGTCGCTGCTGTCGACCGTGCGGGCGCTGCTGAACAGTACGGACGAGGCGGTTTCCGCGGCCGGTGACCGGTTGGGCCGACTGAACGCCGTACAGAAGGATCCGCAGGCGGAGATCGAGCGGACGCGGTTCGCGATCCGGGACGCTCAGCGGCTGGCGATGGCCGGGCGGTCCAGCCCGGATCCGCGGCACGCGCGGCCGCTGGACGACGCGGTGGCGCGGCTGGACCGGGCGGTGGGGACGCTGGAGGGGCGGCATCCCGACTACTGGCACTTCCTGACGGAGACGGAGGCGGTGCGGCAGTCGGTGGCACGGACGGTGGCGCAGATCCGGGAGGACCGCGGCACCGGTCACCCGTGAGCCGTTTGCCGTCCGGTCGGCGCAGGCGGATATTGGGAGGCGACCCGCAATCCAGATGGGGAGGCGGAGATGGCCTCACACACGGCTCATTCGGGACACTCAGCACATTCGGGGATGTCGCGGCCGCGGATCGTTTTCGACGAGGCGCTGCCCGTCGATCACCGGCTGAACCGGGTCTACCGGATCGGGGCGGGGCTGATGGGCCTGTTCCTGCTGGCCTTCGGGATCCTCGGGCTGACCGACAACATCGGCTTCTTCGACACGGGCGGGAACTCCGCGATCGGCCTGAACACCAACGGCGCGCTGAGTGTGCTGTCGATCTGTGTCGGGCTGTTGCTGTTCGTGGGGATGGTGATCGGCGGCAACTTCGCGTCCACGCTGAACATGGTCCTCGGGGTGCTGTTCATCCTGAACGGCTTCCTGTTCCTGGGACTGCTGGACACGGATTCGGACTTCCTGGCCTTCAAGATCCAGAACGTGCTGTTCAGTTTCGTGGTGGGTCTCGTGCTGATGGTGTTCGGGATGTACGGCAGGGTCAGTACGAACCTGCCGCACGACAACCCGTACTGGCGGGCCCGCCACCCCGAGGCGGAGCAGCGGGCCGTGACAGCTGCCGATGATCAGGTGCGGTAGGCGTAGTAGTACGCGTTCGGGTACGACGCGACGAGGCTCGCCAGCGACCTGCGGTAGGTGTTGTTGGAGTGGTAGGTCACGTACGGGATGCCGTTGGCCACGTACGTGACGATCATCGTGTGGTCCTTCGAGCCGTCCCGGTCGAAGTCCATCTGGATGACGTCGCCGACCTGCGCCTGGAAGACGTTGGCGAGCGGGGTGGTCCGCTTGGAGTTCTGGGCGAACCAGGACCACTCGTTGACGCCGACGAACGAGTCCGACTGGATGTCGGCGGTGCCGAACCACTTCGTGTAGTCGTACACGTAGCCCGGGACGTGCTTCCAGCCGCCGGCCTTGAGCGACTGGCTGACGAAGTTGGTGCAGTCGCCGCCGGCCGTCTCGTTGTTGTAGTCCGGGTAGGCCGGGTTGTAGTTGTAGACGTACTTCTCGGCGTAGGCGGCCATCGCCTTGTAGTCGTACGTGCCGCCGGTGAGGGTCTTCGGCACGGGCGTCGGGTTGCGCGTGATGGCCGCGCGCGGGGCGTCCGGCGTGGTGTTGCCGTCGTCGCCGGTGGCGGGCGCCTTGACCGAGGGCTTGGACAGCGTGTTGACGGCGAGGCCGCCGTCGTCGGTGTCCTGGATGTTCGTCAGCTGCCAGGTGCCCTGCCGGTCGGCCTTGAAGGTCAGCTCGTGGTGGGCCTGGAAGCCGGTGGTCTTCGGCGTGCCGGAGGCGGCCTTCGCGTAGGTCAGCGTCGTCGTCTCGGTGACGTCGGCCTTGGCGGTGCGGCCGGTCACGCGGGTCGCGTCGAGCGTGACCTGGGTGCTGCCGGCGCTGTACGTCTCGCCGGCCTTGGCGATGCTGCTCTGGCGGCCGCGCAGCTGGGTCAGCGCCGCGTTCTCGTCGCGCGACTGGGTGCCGGAGAGCCGGACGTCACCGGAGAAGCGGGACGTCTGCTTCTTCTGCGAGGCACCCTGCACGAGGGCCTGGGTGCGGTCGGTGAAGACCGCGTCGGCCAGCTTCTGGAAAGTCGCCTTGGTCGCGGCGTTCACGGTCGGGTCGTCGACGACGGCCGCGCCCGCGCTCCAGTTCGCCGCGAAGGCGACGCCCGCGACGACCGAGGCTGCCGTCGCCGTGACTATGGCCGCGCGGCTGCGCTTACGGCTCAGTTTTCTGGATTTCAATGATGTTCCCCTCTACGCCGGTACTCCTACCGGGCGACGGCATCTTCGCACGGCGTGTGTGACTCCTGTGAAGGGGGTTGCAGGATTGGAATCCGCTTGCTGCCGCGCCGACTTGAACCGCCTGTCATAAGTCGGTACAAGGCTCACTTCACGATGCTCGACCAGTCCGCCGGGGCCTGGGCGGGGTCCAGGGTGCGCAACCGGGCGAGGGTGGCCGGGTCCTGGGCGTCCATCCAGTCGGCGAGTTCCTTGAAGGAGACGCACTTGACGCCCTTCTTGGTGCATATCTTCGGGATGACCTGGTCGATGGCCTTCATGTAGATGCCGCCGTTCCAGTCCTCGAAGTGGTTGCCGATGAACAGCGGGGCGCGGCTGCCGTAGTAGACGCGGTTGAAGCCGTCCATGTAGGAGTCGACGGTCTGCTGCTCCCAATCGGCGTACTTGGAGGGGTCGCCGTCGGTCTCGCCGTTGGACTGGTTGTAGAGGAAGTTGAAGTCCATGGACAGGCCTTGGTAGTCACCGCCGGGGTAGGGGAGCATCTCCAGCGGGAAGTTCCAGAGGCCGTCCTTCTTCGAGGGCCAGATCTGGAAGTCGCCGGGGGAGCTGGCGTCGTACTTCCAGTTGTAGCCGTATTTCTGCAGGGCCTTCAGCAGGTTGGGCTGGCCCTCCAGGCAGGGTGCGCGGCCGCCGACGACCTCCTGCTTGAAGTCGAAGGGCAGGGCGGGAATGTCCTTGAAGCCGGTGTTGGTCTTCCAGTTCTCCACGAACTTGTAGAACTGGTCGATCTCGCTCTTCCACTGTTCGACGCTCCACTCGCCGCCGCCCTTCTTCTCGCAGAAGTGGCCGTTGAAGTGGGTGCCTATCTCGTTGCCGTCGTTGTAGGCCTCGCGCAGCTGTTCCAGGGTGGTGCGGATGTGTTCGTCGGTGGCGTAGTCGATGGCGGCGTCGCCGGGCTGGTGCATCGGACCGGTGTAGAGGGTCTTCTTGCTCTTGGGCAGCAGGTAGATGCCGGTGAGGAAGAAGGTCATGTGGGCGTTGTACTCCTTGGCCATCTCCCGGTAGTGCGAGAAGAGATGGTCGGAGCCCTCCAGGGCGCCGTCCCAGGAGAAGACCACGAACTGGGGCGGCTTCTCCCCCGGCTTGAGCTTCTCGGGCTTCAGCTGGTCCTTCTGCGGCCCGGTGTAGGACGTCGAGCCGTCGCCCAGGACGTGGGTCTTGCCGTCCCACTTCGGCGACGCCGACGCCGACGGGGAGGCCTTCGTGGTCCCGGCGGCGGTGGGCGCGGTGTCGTCCTGTCTGGTGAGCACCAGGTAGCCCGCGACGAGGGAGGCCACGACCAGGAAGGCGGCCAGGGTCATGACCTCCGGGCGGGCTGGACGGCGGTCACGGGCGGGCGCCTTGCGGCGGTGGCCGCCGGCTGTCGGCTTCGTGCGGGGCTTCATGCTCGGCTCATTCTGCGGGTGGGTGGCGTGGGGAGCTTCGTGGCCTCGGGGGTCAGTCGAGGCCCATGGCCTGTGCCCAGACCGTGTACGGGACGTTGTCGGTGCCGGATCCGGCGATTCCCTTGAGCGGGAGTGGCTCCAGGGACTTGTTCAGGTCGATGCGGTACACGACGACCGACGTCGTCACGTTCGAGAGCGTGCCGGTGTACCAGGCGGCGGTGTCCTTGCCGCCGGCGTAGGTGCTGCCGGCCTTTCCGGCCGCCGCGTTGGTGAGGGCGGGGGTCGGGTGGGCCAGGCGGAACGATTCCGAGAGTGCCTGTTCGACGTCCTCGGCCACGTCGTCACGGACCGCGCGGGTCGGCCGGGGGGTGTCCAGGAGGATCTTCTGGCCGTTGCGGGTGATCTTGGAGACCGAGTACGGCTCGGTGTGGTCGCCGCCGGCCGCGAACGTGGCGTATCCGCTCGCCATCCGGATCGCGCTGGGCGTGGAACTGCCGATGGACAGCGCGGGCACCTGGGGTCCCATGCTCTCGGAGAGCAGCCCGGAGGCCACCGCGGTGGCGCGCACCCTGTCGAGTCCGGTGTCCATGCCGAGTTGCATGAACGGTGTGTTCACCGACCGGGCGAGGGCGTTGTCCAGGCTGATCTGCCCGTAGGACTTGTCGTCGTCGTTCTTGGCGTAGACCTTCTTGCCGCTGCGGTCCCAGTACGGTCCGTCGGGTGTGGTGACCGGGACCTTGTCGTCGCCGTCGTAGAGCGTCTCGGGCAGGACGTCGGTGGCGGCCCCGCCGCGTTCCTTGTGGACGCCGTTCTGCAGCCCGGCCGCGTAGACGAAGGGCAGGAAGGCGGTGCCGGCCGGGACGGTGGTGGCGTTGGACTCGTTGTAGCCCTGGGTCCGGTGGTCGGGTCCGCCGTACACGGCGACGATCCGCCCGTCGGTCGCGACCGAGGCGGCGCCGTAGTGGGCGGCCGCGGCGTTCTTGGGGTCGCTCGCCTTGGCGTCCTTGCGGGCCTTGGTCACGGCCTTGGTGAGGGTGTTCTCCTTCTTCCGGTCGAAGGTGGTGTAGATCTGGTATCCGCCCAGGTCGAACTGTTTGTCCGAGATATGGGCGGACTTCTTGGCGTACTGCTGGGCGAGCTCCACCAGGTAGTCGCTCTGGCTGCCGGTGTCGTACACCTTGTTGGTCGCGATCGGCTCGGGGAACTTCGTGTACTTGGCGCGCTCGGCCGGCGACAGCTTGCCGATCTTGACCATCCGGTCAAGGATCCAGGACCAGCGTTCCACCGCCCGCTTGTGGTTGGCCTTGCCGAGCGTCGGGTCGTAGAGGCCGGCGCCCTTGAGCAGCGAGGCGAGCACGGCGGCCTGGCTGACGTTCAGCTGGCTGACGTCCTTGCCGTAGTAGGCCTGGGAGGCGCGCTGGATGCCGTACGTGCCCCGGCCGAACCAGCTGGTGTTGAGGTAGCCCTCCAGGATCTGGTCCTTGCTCATCTTGTTGTCGAGCTTGAGGGAGATCATCGCCTCGGTGAACTTGCGGCTGATGGTCTGGTTCTGCGTCAGGTAGACGTTCTTCACGTACTGCTGGGTGATGGTGGATCCGCCCTCGGTGTCCCCCTCGCCGACCGTGCGGTACAGGGCCCGGGCGATGCCTTTGACCGAGATGCCGGGGTCGGTGTAGAAGCTCTCGTTCTCCGCCGCGAGCACCGCCCAGCGCACGTCCACGGGTATGTCCTTGAGCGGCATGTCCTGCCGCTGCACCCAGCCGGTCCGGGCCATCGGCGTCCCGTCGGACCAGAAGTAGACGTTGTCCTGCTGGGTGGCGTACGTGTTGAGGTTGGAGGGTATGTCCGTCGCGGCGTAGGCGACCACGAGGAACAGCCCGGTCAGCCCGATACCCCCCAGCCAGGCCCCCAGCCACTGCCGCCAGGACGGCACCCAGCGCCGCCAGCCGCTCCGGCCGGGCCGCGGGTACAGCGGCCGCAGCTTCCGCGCGTACGGCGCCAGAGGCTCGAGCCGGGGCCCCACGAGAGCCCGGAACCCCGCCACCGCCTCCAGCACGCGCTCACGCGGCGACGGGCGGGCGCTGCGGCGCCGCTCCGCACGGCCGCCGGAGGCCGTCGGCTCCGGCTCCGTCTGCCGCTGTTCGGGCACCCGGATCTGCATCGTGACGTCCGCCCGCAGGGCGTCCACCTTCAGATGCAGGGTCTCGTCGTGCACCGGCAGATCCGGCTTGTTCCGCCGGACCCCCTCACGAGGCGCGGGGATGCTTCCCTTGCTCTCGCCCGCCTTCGCGGCATCGGCATCCGAGGCCCGCAGCGCGTGCAACTCGTTCCACAGAGCCTCCGCCTTCTGCCGTGCGGCCTCCTGTGCACGCTGAGCGTCGTCGCCCTTCTGCCACAGAGCATGCTCCGCACGCAGGCCGTCGACCTTCAGATGCAGCGTCGCGTCCGGCTCGAACGGCTTTCGATCCCGGGATTTGGCCTGGTCACGGCCGTCCTCCGGGTCGCCCGTCCGCTCCGTTGCGTCCGTCACGACTGCGTCTCCCCTCGCACTCGGTCTTGCGCGCGCAGGTAGACACGACGGGTGGCAGGGCCGCGGCGGGCGCGGCGCTTCGAGCCCCCCTCTTCCCCCGGTCTTTTGGCTCCTCGCGGCCAGCTCAAATTATCAGCGATCTTTTCAATATCTCCGCACAAGTATCGGACAGAAAGGAACACTCATGAAATTCTGAGGTGCAGTGATGCCCGTCACTCCCGCATCGCTGCCGCTAGCCTGTCCCTCATGCCCCGCTACGAGTACCGCTGCCGCACCTGCGGCGACACTTTCGAACTGTCCCGCCCCATGGCCGAGTCATCGGCTCCGGCAGCATGCCCGGAGGGACATCAAGACACGGTAAAGCTCTTGTCGACAGTGGCGGTGGGGGGTACGGCCTCCGCGTCCGCCGCCGGCTCCGGCGCCCCCGCCGGCTCCGGTGGGGGCTGTTGCGGCGGCGGTTGCTGCGGCTAGCTCCCGGCACGGACCGCCTTCAGGAATTCCCGCACGATTCGCTCACCGGCAAGCACCCCTCGCTCCGGCAGCGCGGCAATGGCCGGCCCGGCCCACCCGGCGTCGGCCAACTCCCCGTGCCCCGGCCGCCAGCCGCGGTCCGCGGCCAGCAGCAGGTCGGCATCGAGCAGGGAGTCACCGGCGGCCAGCGTCAGCTCGGCCCCGGTCCGGCGCGCGACCTCCCGCATGGCCGCGCTCTTCGTCAGCGGCTTCGGCACGGCGTAGATCTTCCGTCCCTGCAACGACACCGTCCAGCCGCGGTTCTCCGCCCACACCGCGAGGCTCTTCACCCACTCCTCGGGCAGCAGCTCCCGCTCCACGACCAGGTAGGCGAACAGGTCCTCGGCGACCCGCTGCTTGCGCAGCCACACCGGGTCGGCGTGCTCCGTCAGATACGCCCGCACCTCGTCCAGCGGCGCGCACTCGTCGGCCAGCCGCGCCAGCACCCGTCCGTGCCAGTCCCCGTCGGACACCCCGTCGACCAGCAGATGCCCGCCGTTGGCACAGATGGCGTACCTCGGCGCGGGCCCCGGCAGGTTGATCCGCTCGTACTGCTTACGGGTCCGGGTGGTGGTCGGCACGAAGACGGCCGCGTCCCCCAGCTCGGTCAGCAACCGCGCGGCCGTCTCCGTCAGGTACGACAGCGGCCTGCTCTCGTGCACCTCGACGCAGAGCAGACGGGGCGCCCGCGCATCCGGCATGGTCAGCGCCAGGGCACCCGCCGAGTAGATGAGCGTACGGTCGAGGTCGCTCGCGACGAGCACCGCCATCAGACGTTCACCGCCCGGCCGTCGGCACCGGTCGCCCCGCGCGTGTACTTGGGATGGATCAGCCCGACACAGGTGTACGGCAGCTCGCCGACCTCCTCCACCGGCACCCCTCTCTGCTCCGCAAGGAGCCGCACATGGTCCAGGTCGGCCCCCGCCCCGGCCCGCGCCAGGATCTTCCAGGGCACCCGGCGCAGCAGCACCCGGGTGGTCTCGCCGACACCCGGCTTGACCAGGTTCACGTCGTGGATGCCGTACTCCTCGCTGATCCGCTCGACGGCCGCCCAGCCCTCCCAGGTCGGCGTGCGGTCGGCGACGGCCAGCTCCTTCACGGATGCGTCCACGGCGTCGGCCACCTCGGCGAACCGCGCCGCGACGGCGTCCAGGAAGGCCACCGAGACATCGGCGCCGGCCAGTTCGCGGTAGAACTTCGCGCCGTGGAAGTCGCCGGGACCCACCAGGTCGGCCCGCAGCACGGTCCGCGAGATCAGCCCGGAGACGGTCGAGTTGAGGCACGCGGAGGGGATCAGGAAGTCCTCCCGGGTGCCGTACGTCCGCACGCACGACCCGGGGTCGGCGAGCACCGCGATCTCCGGATCGAACCCGGAGACCCCCTCCCGCGCCTCGAACTCCTCGACCGCGTCCGCCAGTTCCCGGGTGATCGCGCCCTTCCCCGTCCAGCCGTCCACGAACACGACGTCCCGCGGGTCGTGGTGGGCGGCCAGCCAGCGCAGCGCGTTCGCGTCGATGCCGCGGCCGCGCACGATCGACACCGCGTAGTGCGGCAGGTCGAGGCCGTACCGGAACTGCGCCCAGCGGCGCATCAGCACGCCCACCGGGGTGCCGGCCCGCGCCAGCGACACCAGTACCGGCCGCGGCATGGGGGTCCCCCCGCTCGAGCGAAGCCGAGAGTGGGGGAGTTCGGCCATCACGGTCTCGGTGACCACCCCGACCGCCTGCGCGATCCGTGCCGCCGAGGTCTCCAGGGCGGCGTGGAACAGCGCCTGGTACTGGTCGCTCGGCTGGTACTCCACCGGCAGCGACTCGGCGTAGTGCGCGCCGCCGCTCTGGATCGCCTCCTCGCGCTCCTCGGTCGGCGCCTCCAGCGTGACGTCCGAGAGGTCCTGGAGCAGCCAGCCGACGTCCTCCGCCGGGTACGAGGAGAAGGCGGGACCGCGGAGGGGCTCGGGCAGCATGGCGGGGCTCTCTTCGGTCAGCGCGGGGACGTACGACGGTACAACCGCGAGCAGGACGTGCGGGGCATGCGCGCCGAGCCGGTCCAGCAGGCCGCCGGGCGCGTGCAGTTCGGGGGTGTCACCGGCCGAGTCGACGAACAGGACGACGGCGTCGAAGCCGGCGCCGGCGACGTTGTACGCGTAGCGCTCGCCGGGGCCGTCGGCCGGGTTGTCGTGGGCCGGGAAGACGAGGCGGCTGCGGATGGCGTAGCCGGGGTCGTCGACGGCCAGGACGGGCGAGCGGGTGGTGGTGGAGAACCGCACCTCGGCGGTGACCAGGGCCTCCAGCTCGCGGGCGATCCTCAGGGGGGCGTACATCAGCTCCTCGAAGCCGAGCGTGAGCACGCGGCGGGCGTCGGGGGGCAGGGCTTCGGCGAGCCTCGCGGCCATGAGGGGGAGGGCCGACTCCAGGCGTATGCGGTGGGCCGGGGTGAACCCGTGCCGTCCGCCGTCGGGGAGGCCGTGCGGCCAGTGCAGGTCGACGCGGGTGAGGTGAGGGGCGGTGCGGTTGTCGGTCGCCTGCGGGCCGGTGGGGGCCGGTCGCGCAGTTCCCCGCGCCCCCAGGGGGCTGGACTTGAAGCCGGCTTCAGGGGCAACGCCGGGAAGGGGCGCGGGGAACTGCGCGACCAGCCCCGGCGCTGCCGCAGACGACGAAACACCTGTCGCGGCAATCTCTTCGTACCGCGCCACCAGCTCCTGGCCCTTTTCGAGAACACCCTCCGGCAGCTTCACGATGCCGGACGCCGCCGCCACCAGGTCCACCCCGGCGCCGATCTCCTCGGCGAACGAGGTCAGTCGCCCCGCGTCCGCCGCCGACCGCATATCCACCAGAGCCACCACGACGTAACGTTTCCGCGGATAACGGGCGTGCAGGTCGCGGATCGTGTTCAGGACCGTGTTGCCGGTGGAGAACTCGTCGTCGACGAGGACCAGGGGGCCGTCGCCGGAGAGCAGGGCGGGGTCCTCGGGGAGCAGCAGGTGCGAGGTCGCGTGCGAGTGGGACTCCTCGAAGCCGCCCGCGGGCGCGACCCCGGCGACCGGCCGGCGCGTGGAGTGGAGATACGGGGCGAGGCCGATTCCGTCGGCCACCGAATGCCCGAGGCCCGTGGCCGTCTCGGCGTAGCCCAGCACGACCGCCTGCCCGGCCTCCGACTCTCCGAGCAGGTCACGCACCCGTCGGCCCAGACTGAACCCATGCCCGTACACCACGGACGGCGACTGCGGTACGTGCTTGCCGAGCACGTTGGAGACCAGGAGGTGGGCGCGTCTGGGGTTGCGGCGCAGGGCCAGGCCGAGGAGGGCCGTCAGGCCGTCGTCGCCCACGAGTTCGACGCCGAGCCGCTCGGCGACCCAGCTGCCGGACCAGACCCCGTTGTTCGCTGCGATGTTCATGGGTTCCCTGTGTCGTCCCGTAGCGTCCGTCAAGCCGGTATCCCGGCGGCGAGCAGCTCCACGAAGCCGACGTCCTCGTTGGCCACGCCGAACACCTCGGCGCGGAGCATGGTCCGCTCGGCCCAGGCGCGGTGCGGCTTCACCTCGTTCATCTTGTTCGTGTAGGCCGAGCGAAGTACACCCCCGCCGCCGCGTTCCGGCCGCAGGATGTCCTGGGCGTCGGAGAACTCCTCGTGACTGACGACGGACAGCGCGTGCACGGGAATGACGTGGGACGGATGGATGCAGGTCTTGCCGAGCAGTCCGTTGGCCTGGTCGAGGGAGATCTCCCTCAGCAGGCCGTCCATGGCGTGCTCGATGAGCCGGTCGCGCAGTTCCACGGCCTGCTCCGCCAGGAAGGGGCTGGTCCGCAGCATCGGCTTGAACATGCGCTCGGGGACCCGGAAGTACTCCCACACCGGCCCGGTCACCGTGAACCCGGTGCCGTCGGCCCGGCCCAGCATGTTGACGACGTCGGCGATGACGGAGGCGATGATCTGCACGTCGTAGGCGGTCATGTCGGGGGCCCTGCGCAGCCCGTAGGACGAGCAGAAGTCGGTCACCCCGAGGCGCAGCGCCAGCACCTTGTCGCGGTACTTGTCGACGGCGCGGGCGATGCCCTCCAGGGCGTCCACACGCGTCTCCCGGTACATCAGCTCGGGCGTCTCGAGTACCGGCATGCCGAAGAGGCGGCGGCCGCTGCGCAGCGTGGCGCCGTCCAGGGCCTGGAGGAAGGGGATGCCGCGCTCCTCGGTGAACTTCGGGAACACGAATCCGGACAGCAGCGACACGCTGCCGCCGAGCCGTCGTACCAGATCGGGGATCTGCTCGGGCTCGCGCACCCGGATGAAGAGCAGGGGCAGCTCGACGCCCGCGCGCTCGCGCCCGGCCAGGTCGGCGAACTGCCGGACCAGGTTCTCCTCGCCCGCCGGCACGTCCTCGTCGCCGATCGAGTCCTCCAGGCACAGCACCATCGAGACCACGCCGAGCGCCGCCTGCTTGACGATGTCGTCGGCGAGCCGCGGCCGGGTGGCCGGGCTGTACAGCGTGGCGCCCAGGGCCGCGGAGAGCAGCCGGGCCGGGGAGTCGGCGGTGAACTCGCACGGCTCCTGGTGGAAGAGGCGCTGCCGCACCTCAGGTGCGATGTGCCCGAAATGACGCATAGAACTCCCCCGTGGCATGGGCCGAGCCTGTGAAATTGGTAAAGGGTGGCCGGTAATAGTACGTACAAAGCCATGTCCGGGGTTCCCGCCGGGCATGAATTTCAGGTAACCCGCCTGTGTCGGTCGCGACGCCCCCCGCGTTGTCGTGACCAGGACCGAGAGGGCAGGATGACCGCATGACGCACGCGATGCTGAAGGGGTCGAACGTCCCCGTGGAAGCCACCACGGTCCGGGCCGTGCTGCGCTGGACGCCCGGGCAGGGAGTTCCGGACGTGGATGCCTCGGCGCTGCTCCTCGGCCCCGACGGACGTGTGCGCTCCGACGAGGACTTCGTCTTCTACAACCAGCCCCGGCACCCCTCCGGGAAGGTCTGGCGGCTCGGCAAGAAGCGGGTGGCCGAGGGCCTCACCGACACGATCCAGACAGATCTCCCCGGTGTCGAGCCCAGTGTCGGCCGAATCCTCCTGGTCGCGTCGGCGGACGGCGTCCCGTTCGAACACGTACCCGCCCTGCGCATCCTGCTGTACGACGCCTCGGCACCCGACGCCGAACCGCTGGCCCACTTCGACATCAAGCCGGAGACCGGCGCCGAGACGGCCCTGATCTGCGGCGAGCTGTACCGCAGGGGCGAGGGCTGGAAGTTCCGTGCGCTCGGCGAGGGCTACAGCAACGGCCTGAAGGGCCTGGCCACGGACTTCGGCATCTCGGTGGACGAGTCCGAACCGATGGAGGAACCCCTGACGTCCCTACCGCTCCCGCCCGAGCAGCCGACGTCGGTACCCACCCAGCCGGCGTACGGCTACCCCCAGCCGGCCACCTACGGCTACCCGCAGCCCGCCTACACCCAGCAGCAGCCCCAGTCGGGCTACGGCTACCCGCCCCCGGCCCCGATCCCGGTGGCAACGGTCCCGAACGCGGACTTCCGGCTGCCGCCCCAGGGCCCGCAATTCATCGGGCGGTGACTGCCCCTGCCCAGGGGCGCCGGGGGTATCCCCGGCCGAGGGCTGGGGGAGGAACTGTGCGAGCAACCACGAACCACCCGCACTCGCGCACTCACAGCGCCCACGCCCCGGTAGCGAACTACCGCTCCGCCGTCTTGTAACCCCGCCCCCACTGCAACCCCCACCCGTACAACCGGTCCAGCTCCCCCTGGAACCCGTAAACGAACTTCACCTCACGCCGGACGACCAGCTCGCCCTTCACGTTCTCGATCATCACCACCGCACACGACCGGGCCTGCGGATGCCGTTCGTCGAGGCCTATCTCGATCCGCGGCCCGTTGCTCGGGTACAGCGTGACGATCGCGTGGGTGCGGTCGAAGGCCGGTGTCTGGTCGTAGATGTAGACGAACACCAGCAGCCGCTTGATGTCGTCCCGGTGGTCGAGGTTGACGTACATCGTCTCGCCGGACGCCGACCCGAACCGGTCGTCGCCGCTGAGCTTGACGTACGGCGGTGCGTTCACGTCCCCGAGCAGGCCGCCGAGCGGCTGGACCACCCCCTTCGTCCCGTCGGCCAGCTCGTACAGCGCCCCGAGGTCGAGGTCGACGTTGACCATGCTCTGCCCGTGCCCGATCACCTCCGGCGGCCTGAGCGCCTTGAAGGGGTGCCGCAGCAGACTCGTGCGCTGTTCGCCGTCGAAGTCGGACGTCCGCATCCGCCAGCTCAGGTTGATCCGCAGGTTGCCGGTGGCCGCGCCCTGCTTGGTGAGGGACACCTGCTGGTGCCGCCTGGTGAGCTCGATGGAGTTGGACGCGGCGCTGCCCGAGTCGAACTCGGCCGCCTTCCCGCCCAGCAGCCCGTCGAAGAAACCCATTCCCGCCCCCAGTAACTCCTGAAAACGCCTGGGGGCGGCCGACCGGTCGGCCGCCCCCATCAGAGCGTTCCTCGTCGAGGAGGGCGTCACACCCTCCGTTTTCGGCCCGGCGAGCCGGTTCAGACCCCGGAGGAGACCTCAGCCTTGTCGTCCGACCCGGCGTTTCCCTCGGCCTCCGCGAGCCGCTGGTTGCGCCGTACGGAGGACCAGAAGGACCAGCCGATCAGGACGACGCCGACGAGACCGGTGATGACCTCGTTGATCTCGTACTGGATGGTGACCATCAGGATCACGGCCAGCGCGCCGATCGCGTAGTGGGCGCCGTGCTCCAGGTAGACGTAGTCGTCCAGGGTGCCCTGGCGGACCAGGTAGACGGTGAGCGAGCGGACGTACATCGCGCCGATGCCGAGGCCGAGGGCCATGAGCACGATGTCGTTGGTGATGGCGAACGCGCCGATCACGCCGTCGAAGGAGAAGGACGCGTCCAGGACCTCCAGGTAGAGGAACATGAAGAACGCTGCCTGGCCGGCCAGCAGGACCGCCGACTTCTTCTTGCCGGTGCGCTCGGCCTCTTCCTCCTCCTCGTGCTCGCGCTCCTCCTCGGCTTCGAGGCGGTCCTCGAAGAAGCCGGAGAGGCCGCCGACGATCATGTAGGTGATCAGGCCGGCGATGCCGGCGATCAGGACCGTCTGCGCCTTGTCGACGTGACCGCCGCCGTGCTGGTGGGCGTGGGTGGCGAAGGTGAAGGAGGTGATCAGCAGGACGATCAGGGCGATGCAGACCGACAGCATGTCGACCTTGCCGAGCTTGGCGAGCGGGCGCTCGATCCAGCGCAGCCACTGGATGTCCCGGTCCTCGAAGATGAAGTCCAGGAAGATCATCAGCAGGAACATGCCACCGAACGCGGCGATCGCCGGGTGGGCGTCGGTGACCAGCTCCTGGTAGCGGTCCTTGTTGTTGAGCGCGAGGTCGACGGCCTCGATGGGGCCCATCTTGGCGGTGATCGCGACGATGACGACCGGGAAGACCAGCCGCATGCCGAAGACCGCGATGAGAACGCCGACCGTGAGGAAGATCTTCTGCCAGAAGGCGTTCATCTTCTTCAGGATCCCGGCGTTGACGACCGCGTTGTCGAACGACAGGGAGATCTCCAGGACGGCGAGGATCGCCACGATGCCGAAGGCCTCCCACCCCCCGTAGAAGACCGCGGCGACCAGGCCGAGCGCGGTGATCGCGAACGACCAGCCGAAGGTTTTCAGAAGCACTGGCTACCCAATCTTGTGTGTACGGGTCTCGCTCGCGCCGTACTCGGCTTTACCTACTGTTGACCACGAAGTGTAGAGGGCGCCGGTGTCCTACGGGTGGGTCGGGCCCTACATCCGGACTGTGCGGTGCTATGAGACGTTCACACCGAAGTCGAGCGCGATGCCGCGCAGGCCGGAGGCGTAGCCCTGGCCGACGGCGCGGAACTTCCATTCGCCCTGGTAGCGGTAGAGCTCGCCGAAGATCATGGCGGTCTCGGTGGAGGCGTCCTCGGACAGGTCGTAGCGGGCGAGCTCCTGGCCGTCGGCCTGGTTGACGACCCGGATGAACGCGTTGGAGACCTGGCCGAAGGTCTGGCCGCGCTCGTCGGCCATGTGGATCGAGACCGGGAACACGATCTTGTCGCAGGTGGCCGGCACCTTGGGCAGGTCGACCAGAATCGATTCGTCGTCGCCCTCGCCCTCACCGGTGAGGTTGTCGCCGGTGTGCTCCACGGAGCCCTCCGGGCTCTTGAGCTGGTTGTAGAAGACGAACCACTCGTCGCCGAGGACCCGCCCGCCCTGGCACAGCAATGCGCTGGCGTCCAGGTCGAAGGGGGCGCCGGTGGTGGAGCGGGCGTCCCAGCCGAGTCCGATCATGACGTTGGTGAGGTTCGGTGCGGCCTTCGAGAGGGAGACATTGCCTCCCTTGGCGAGCGTGACGCCCATGGTGATGGTCCTCCCCTAGCGGTGTTTCTCCGGTTGTCCTGCACGTCCGGCGCCGACCGTAAACGGTGCGGCGCCGGACAGAGCGGACTTTCGAACGCCCCAGGGGCGTTCACCTGGCTCAGACGTTGACGCCGAAGTCCTGGGCGATGCCGCGCAGGCCGGAGGCGTAGCCCTGGCCGATGGCGCGGAACTTCCACTCGGCGCCGTTGCGGTAGAGCTCACCGAAGACCATCGCGGTCTCGGTCGAGGCGTCCTCGGACAGGTCGTAGCGGGCGATCTCGGCGCCGCCGGCCTGGTTGACCACGCGGATGAACGCGTTGCGGACCTGCCCGAAGGACTGCTGGCGGTTGTCGGCGTCGTAGATCGACACCGGGAAGACGATCTTGTCGACGTCGGCGGGGACCGTGGCCAGGTTGACCTTGATCACCTCGTCGTCGCCCTCGCCCTCACCGGTGAGGTTGTCACCGGTGTGCTCGACCGAGCCGTCGGGGCTCTTGAGGTTGTTGAAGAAGACGAAGTTCTGGTCGCTGGCGACCTTGCCCGCCGAGTTCAACAGGAGTGCGCTGGCGTCCAGGTCGAAGTCGGTGCCGGTGGTGGTCCGGACGTCCCAGCCCAGACCGACGAGGACCGCGGTCAGGCCGGGGGCCTCCTTCGTCAGCGATACGTTGCCGCCCTTGCTGAGGCTGACTCCCACGAGTCCTCCCATGTGTGTCCAGGGGCGGGGAGCCCCGTCGTGCTTCGGATACCGGATCAACGACTCGATCCTAGTGACGGGTTCCCGCCGCACGCAGGCCCTGGACCCCGAAGAATCACGGGGTGTCGGCCATGCGGACCCCTAGGGGGTCACAGCGCGTCGAGCGCCGTCACGTACTCGTTCAGGTCGCGGGCGTCCGGCAGGCCGTTGACCACGGTCCAGCGCACGACACCCTCCTTGTCGATGACGAAGGTGCCGCGCACGGCGCAGCCCTTGGCCTCGTCGAAGACGCCGTAGGCGCGGGAGGTCTCGCCGTGCGGCCAGAAGTCGCTCAGCAGCGGGTACTCCAGGCCCTCCTGCTCGGCGAAGACGCGCAGGGTGTGGATGGAGTCGTTGGAGACCGCCAGCAGCTGGGTGTCGCGGTCCTCGAACCTCGGCAGGTTGTCGCGCAGCTCGCACAGCTCACCGGTGCACACACCCGTGAAGGCGAACGGGTAGAAGAGCAGCACCACGTTCTTCTCGCCGCGGAAGTCGGAAAGCTTCACGGCCCGGCCGTGGTTGTCCTTGAGCTCGAAGTCGGGCGCCTTGTCGCCGATCTGGATCGCCATCGCTGCATCCCTTCGTAAGGGGCTGTTCGGGTGGGGACACCCTATGCGGCGACTCCTGCGCGGCGATCACGGCAGGCCGGTGGACGGACCGGCGTCCGGTCCGTCCACCGGCGGAGCTCAGCGCTTCTTGGCGGCGGCCTTCGGCGTGTTCAGCCGGCTGCCGTTCCAGTCCTTGCCCACGCTGACGCTCTTGGTCTGCGAGAGGCCGGCGGTCGTGACCGCCTCGCCGATGTCGCTCGGCTCGACGTAGCCGTCGCGGCCGGTCTTCGGCGTCAGCAGCAGGATCGAGCCACCTTCCTCGAGGAAGCCGAGGGCATCGACCAGCGCGTCCGTCAGGTCGCCGTCATCCTCACGGAACCAGAGCACCACGGCGTCGGCCACGTCGTCGTAGTCCTCGTCCATCAGCTCGTTGCCGATGGTCTCTTCGATGGACTCGCGGAGCTCCTGGTCGACGTCGTCGTCGTAGCCGATCTCCTGGACCACCTGGTCTGGCTGGAACCCCAGCCTGACGGCAGGGGTGGTCCGCTCCTCCGCGTGGTCCGCGGTCGCGCTCACGGGTTGCCTCCTGATCATGTCTTGGTGATGAACTCAGCCACGCGCGTGCGCGAAGCATTGGCCGTAGTCCACACGGGCGGGACGGATCGCGCAAGTACCCGGCCGTTCGGACCGCCGAAACGGTGACGATCCCGGCCGTGTCGCCGCAACTCCCGGCACCGTATCGCGGACGGGCGTGACACACACCACTCCCTTTTGCCCGCTATGCCGCTTTCGGAATCATCCTCACATACGACGGTCGAACGAGTTTGCCGAGCGCGTCACACCCCGGGCGTATCGTTGCGTTTTGGCCGGTCCCGAGTTACCCCGCGGTAGAGATGACGTGCACAGCCCCGGGGTGGACGATGGACAGCGGTGCAGGCAAAACGCAGGGAAAAACGGCGAAAACAGAAAAAACCAGGGAATCAGTGCCCCTCTGACAGGTAAGGAACAGCGTGGCTTCCGGATCCGATCGCAACCCGATCATCATTGGCGGCCTTCCGAGTCAGGTTCCTGACTTCGACCCCGAGGAAACCCAGGAGTGGCTCGACTCGCTCGACGCCGCCGTGGACGAGCGCGGCCGGGAGCGGGCCCGTTATCTGATGCTCCGCCTGATCGAGCGCGCCCGCGAGCGGCGCGTCGCGGTGCCCGAGATGCGCAGCACGGACTACGTCAACACGATCCCGACCCGGGCCGAGCCGTTCTTCCCGGGCAACGAGGAGATCGAGCGCAAGGTCCTGAACGCGACCCGCTGGAACGCCGCGGTGATGGTCTCCCGCGCCCAGCGCCCGGGCATCGGCGTCGGCGGCCACATCGCCACCTTCGCGTCCTCGGCGTCCCTCTACGACGTCGGCTTCAACCACTTCTTCCGCGGCAAGGACGACGGCCTCGGCGGCGACCAGGTCTTCTTCCAGGGGCACGCCTCCCCCGGCATCTACGCCCGCGCGTTCCTGCTCGACCGGCTCAGCGAGGCCCAGCTCGACGGCTTCCGCCAGGAGAAGTCGAAGTACCCGGACGGCCTCTCCAGCTACCCGCACCCGCGCTCCATGCCGGACTTCTGGGAGTTCCCGACGGTGTCGATGGGTCTCGGCCCGATCGGCGCGATCTACCAGGCGCGGATGAACCGCTACATGCACGCGCGCGGGATCGCCGACACCTCGAAGTCGCACGTGTGGGCGTTCCTCGGCGACGGCGAGATGGACGAGCCGGAGTCGCTCGGCCAGCTGTCCATCGCGGCTCGCGAGGGCCTCGACAACCTGACCTTCGTCGTCAACTGCAACCTGCAGCGGCTCGACGGCCCGGTGCGCGGCAACGGCAAGATCATCCAGGAGCTGGAGTCGGTCTTCCGGGGCGCCGGCTGGAACGTGATCAAGCTGGTCTGGGACCGCACCTGGGACCCGCTGCTCGCCCAGGACCGCGACGGCGTGCTCGTCAACAAGATGAACACGACCCCCGACGGTCAGTTCCAGACCTACGCCACCGAGTCCGGCGCGTACATCCGCGACCACTTCTTCGGCGACGACCAGCGGCTGCGCGCGATGGTCGAGCACATGACCGACGACCAGATCCTGCACCTGGGCCGCGGCGGCCACGACCACCGCAAGATCTACGCGGCCTTCAAGGCGGCCACCGAGCACCGGGGCCAGCCGACGGTCATCCTGGCCAAGACGATCAAGGGCTGGACGCTGGGCCCGAACTTCGAGGGCCGCAACGCCACGCACCAGATGAAGAAGCTGACGGTCGCCGACCTCAAGGGCTTCCGGGACCGGCTGCACCTGCCGATCTCCGACAAGGAGCTGGAGTCCGGCCTGCCGCCGTACTACCACCCGGGCCGGAACTCGGAGGAGATCCAGTACATGCACGACCGGCGCAAGGGCCTGGGCGGCTACGTCCCGACCCGCGTCGTACGTTCCAAGCCGCTCGCGCTGCCCGACGACAAGACGTACGCGACCGTGAAGAAGGGCACGGGCCAGCAGTCGATCGCGACCACGATGGCCTTCGTCCGTCTCCTCAAGGACCTCATGCGGGACAAGGAGCTCGGCCGCCGCTTCGTGCTGATCGCGCCGGACGAGTACCGCACCTTCGGCATGGACTCCTTCTTCCCGAGCGCGAAGATCTACAACCCGCTCGGCCAGCAGTACGAGGCGGTCGACCGCGACCTGCTGCTCGCCTACAAGGAGTCGCCGACCGGACAGATGCTGCACGACGGCATCTCGGAGGCCGGCTGCACGGCCTCCCTCATCGCCGCGGGTTCGGCGTACGCGACACACGGCGAGCCGCTCATCCCGGTCTACGTCTTCTACTCGATGTTCGGTTTCCAGCGCACCGGCGACCAGTTCTGGCAGATGGCCGACCAGCTGGCGCGCGGTTTCGTCCTGGGCGCGACCGCCGGCCGTACGACCCTGACCGGTGAGGGCCTCCAGCACGCCGACGGCCACTCCCAGCTGCTCGCCTCGACGAACCCGGGGTGCGTGGCCTACGACCCGGCGTACTCGTACGAGATCGCCCACATCGTCCAGGACGGCCTGCGGCGCATGTACGGCGGCGACGCGGAGCACCCGCACGGCGAGGACGTCTTCTACTACCTGACCGTCTACAACGAGCCGATCCAGCACCCGGCCGAGCCGGCCGACGTGGACGTCGAGGGCATCCTCAAGGGCGTGCACCGGATCAGCGCGGGCACGGCGGGCACGGTCGCGGCGCAGATCATGGCGTCGGGCGTGGCGGTGCCGTGGGCGGTCGAGGCGCAGAAGATCCTCGCCGAGGACTGGAACGTGAAGGCCGACGTCTGGTCCGCCACCTCCTGGAACGAGCTGCGGCGCGAGGCCGTGGCCTGCGAGGAGCACAATCTGCTGCACCCGGAGGAGGAGCAGCGGGTGCCGTGGGTGACGCAGAAGCTGAGCGGCGCCGAGGGTCCGTTCGTGGCCGTGTCCGACTGGATGCGGTCGGTTCCGGACCAGATCGCGCGCTGGGTGCCGGGCACGTACCAGTCGCTGGGCGCCGACGGCTTCGGCTTCGCCGACACGCGGGGCGCGGCGCGCCGGTTCTTCCACATCGACGCGCAGTCGATCGTGGTCGCGGTGCTGACCGAGCTGGCCCGCGAGGGCAAGCTCGACCGTTCGGTGCTCAAGCAGGCCATCGACCGGTACCAGCTGCTGGACGTCACGGCGGCGCACCCGGGCGCGGCGGGCGGCGACGCGTAGCCGCGTAGTCGCTGCGCTCGGCTTCGGCCGGTGCAGACGGTGGGGAGCTGCGGGTCCGGTGGGGGCTGATCGCGCAGTTCCTCCCCCAGCCTTCGGCCGGGGGTACCCCCAGCGCCCCCTTCGGGGCGCGGGAGTTGCCTACGATGCCCCCATGGAACGACAGTCGGCGCAGGCCCGTTGGGAGCAGGTCACTCAACGGCCGTTGCTGGCGCTCGCGGTGGTCTTCGCCATCGCCTATGCGCTGCCGATCGTGGACAGTTCCGCGGGGCACGTCCTGACGTCCGCGTGCACGGTCGCGGAGTGGGTGGTGTGGGGCTCCTTCGCCCTGGACTACCTGGTACGGCTGGCCCTGGCGCCCCGGCGCCGGGAGTTCGTGCGGACGCACTGGATAGACCTGTGCGCGGTGGTGCTGCCGTTGCTCCAGCCGCTGCGGCTGCTCCGGCTCGTCGCGACGCTGATGCTGGTCGGGCGACGGGCGCGGATGGCCTCCCAGATCCGGCTGACGACGTATGTCGTCGGCGCGGTCGTCGGCCTGCTCATGTTCGGCTCGCTGGCCGTCCTGTCGGTGGAACGCGACTCGCCGAACGGGAACATCCGGACGCTGGGTGACGCGCTGTGGTGGTCGTTCACGACGATGACGACGGTGGGGTACGGGGACCACGCGCCGACGACGGGGCTGGGCCGGATGATCGCGGTGGGCCTCATGCTCTCCGGGATCGCCCTGCTGGGTGTGGTGACGGCGAACATCGCCACCTGGTTCATCGCGCGCTTCGAGAAGGACGACGTGGAGGAGCGCCGGCAGACGGAGGCGATCGCTCTGCTGACGGAGGAGGTACGGGCGCTCAGGGCTGAGGTGACGGCGTTGCGCTCACCGGCGCCGGCCGGGTGCCGCTGCGCCCACCCGTGCCGCCTGGGGGTCCCCCCAGGCCTTTCGGGCACTGGGGGAGGCACGACTGCCCGCAGCTGAGACGCTTGCACGGGTACCGCTTCGTGGGTGGGCGCCGCCCCAGCGGCACGACTGCCCGCAGCTGGGAAGACGGATGCGGCTGGGGAGCGCCCCGTAAGGGGCGCTGGGGGTACCCCCGGCCGAAGGCTGGGGGAGGAACTGCGCGAGCAACCCCCACCGGGGCGCGGGCTACAGCGGTGATACGCCACCCAGCCACAGCAGCGCCAGCAGCGTGTCGATCGCTCCCAGTACCACTGCCACCAGCGCCGGTATGGAACTCTTCGGGTTCCACGACCGGCCCATGGAGAGCCAGCCGCACACCAGCGCCGCAGGCCCCAGCACGATCCCCAGCGTGAAGAAGCCGGCGACGGCGCAGATCGTGCCGATGATTCCCAGCGTGTCGCGGTCCAGCCCTCCCCCACTCTCGGCTGCGCTCGAGCGGGGGGACCCCCATCGTGGGCCTGCGGCGCCACGTGAACGGGGGTACCCGCGTGTTCGTTGCCCGAAGCTCGCCATCATCAACTCCTCGGTCTCCGTGACCTGTTCGGGTTGACGATCGGGTACCCCTGTTCCGCGTCCGCAGACCTGCCCGCGCGCTGCCCCCCTCCGGCAGCGCGCCGCGGCCCGGCTGTCCCCCCATGCCCTGCGGAGGACTTGACCCACTGTGACCTGCGGCGCGTGCCGAGGGCGAGGAATCTTTAGCGGAGTCACCCTGATAGGTGAACTCCGCCTGGAGATGCCTCAGATGTGGCCCACGCCCGCGTCAGCACCCGCGTTCTCGCCGCGCTTGGTGAACAGCGCGACCACGATCGCGACCGCCGCCACCCCCGCCGCGACGAGCGAGGCGAGGCTCATGCCGGAGATGAACGTGTCGTGGGCGACGCCGGTGATCTTCGCGGCGATCTCCGCCGGCGTGCCCTCGGCCACCGGCGCGACACCGACCTGGACGGCTTCCGAGGCCTGCGCCAGCTGCGCGTCGGTCAGCTTCGGCAGCCCCGCGTCGGCCCAGTTGCCCGGCAGGTCGCCGTCGACCTTGGAGGCCATCACGGCGCCGAGGACGGCCGTACCGAGGCTGCCGCCGATCTGCATCGCGGCCTGCTGGAGACCGCCGGCCACGCCGGACAGCTCCATCGGCGCGTTGCCGACGATGACCTCGGTGGCGCCGACCATGACCGGCGCGAGGCCGAGGCCGAGCAGGGCGAACCAGAGGGACATGAGCGCGCTGCCGGTGTCCGCCTTCAGCGTGGACATGCCGTACATGGCGATCGCGGTGGCCGCCATGCCACCGGCCAGCGGGATGCGCGGGCCGAGCTTGGTGATCGCGGCGCCGGCCAGCGGGGAGCCGACGATCATCATGCCGGTGAGCGGGAGGAGGTGGAGGCCTGCGTCGACCGGGTCCATGCCGTGCACGTTCTGGAGGTAGAACGTCACGAAGAACAGGCCGCCCATGAAGGCGATGGCCATCAGGACCATGAGCACGACGCCCGCGGAGAGCGGGACCGAGCGGAACAGGCCCAGCGGGATGAGCGGCTCCTTCACCCTCGTCTCCCAGAAGGAGAAGAGGGCGAAGCCCAGCACCGACGCGGCGATGAACGCCCAGGTCTTGCCGTCGCCCCAGCCCCAGCTCGGTGCCTTGATGAGCGCCCAGACCAGGCAGAACATGGCACCGGAGAGCAGGCCGATGCCGAGCAGGTCGAAGGAGCGCGGCGCGTTCTCCGCGCGGTGGTCGAGCAGCATCACCACGCCGAGGACCAGGGCGATCGCACCGACCGGCACGTTGATGAAGAACACCGACTGCCAGCTGACGTGCTGGACCAGCACACCGCCGAGGATCGGGCCGCCCGCGGTGGAGGCGCCGATGACCATGCCCCAGATGCCGATCGCCATGTTGAGCTTCTCGGCCGGGAAGGTGGCCCGCAGGAGGCCGAGCGCGGCCGGCATCAGCAGCGCGCCGAACAGGCCCTGGAAGACGCGGAAGGTGACGACCAGGCCGATGCTGTCGGACAGGCCGATGGCCCCGGAGGCCGCGGCGAAGCCGACGACGCCGATCAGGAACGTCTGCCGGTGGCCGAAGCGGTCGCCGAGCTTGCCCGCGGTGATCAGGGAGACCGCGAGGGCGAGGAAGTATCCGTTGGTGATCCACTGGACCTGGGCGAAGGTGGCGCCGAGGTCCTTCTGGATCGCGGGGTTGGCGATGGCCACGATGGTGCCGTCGAGGGCGACCATCATGACCCCGACGGCGACGGTGATCAGGGTGAACCAGGGGTGGCCGCGCAGGCCGGAGGCCGGCGGCTGTTCCGGCAGGGCTGCTGGCGCCTTGTCCCCCGACCCCGTCGTGTCGATCGTGGTCTGACTAGTCATGCGTTCGAGGCTAGTGACAGCCGCTGACAGTTGACAAACAAATTCACTAGTCAGTAACTGTCAGGCATGGAAACGCTGCGCGAACGCAAGAAACAGCGCACCCGGGACATGCTGCTGCGGTCCGCACTCGAACTGTTCGTGACCCAGGGCTACGAGCACACCACCGTCGACGAGATCGCGGCGTCCGTCGACGTCTCGCAGCGCACCTTCTTCCGCTACTTCGCCAGCAAGGAGGACGTGGCCTTCTTCGTGCCGCGGCTCACCGAGGAGCACTACGTGGAGGCGGTGCGCCGCCGCCCGCCCGGAGAGCCCCCGCTGGAGGTGCTGCGCCGGTCGGTCATGGACAGCTGGGACACCATCGAGGAGGCCATCGAGCGGTACGTCCCGGTCGAGCTGTTCCTGCGCACGTACAAGATGATCGAGGCGACCCCGGCCCTGTTCGCCGCCCGGCTGCGGCGCCAGTCGGAGACGGAGGAGGAGATCGCGCGGATCGTCGCCGAGCGGGAGGGCGTCGACCCGGACACCGACCCCCGGCCCCGGCTCGTGGTCGCCGTGTTCGGCGCGGTCATCCGGGTCACCGAGCGGCACTGGTCGGTCGGCGACGACTTCAGCGTCACGGCGATCCGCGAACTCACCGCGTCGTACCTCGATCAGGTGGGACCGGCCCTCACCGGGAACTGGCGCGAGGTCTGACGCCTTTTCACACGGCCCTGAGACAGGCCTCACGTTTGCCGAAACGTGATAACTGTCACTCAGTTACCGCGAGACCCCTTCGTTCTCCTAGTGTGTCCTCCCAGTGACTTCCTTCGACACCTCCCCGCCCCTCAACGTCTGGCGCGCACTGCTTGCCCTGGCCGTCGTGTTCGTGATGCTCGCGACCACCGGCTGGACCGCCCTGCGCGCGCACCGTGAGACCACCGCCCTGCAGGCTTCCCTCGCCAAGTGGGAGCACGGCAGTGTCCACGGCCTGCGCCTGCCGGACCCGGAGGCGTCGCCCGCGCTGCTCACCCGGTTCTTCGCGTCGCTCACCGCGCAGGAGCGCGACCGGCTCGTGCACCGTTACCCGCTCGCCGTGGGCAACATGAACGGCGCCCCGGTCGAACTGCGCTACCGCGCCAACGACATCGCCCTCGACCAGCAGCGCGCCGTCGAGAAGAAACGTATGCACGACCCACGGCTCAGCGCGGCCGGCCACCAGGACGCCGGCCGTCGTATGCACCGCTACGAGGCGCTGATGACGAAGGGCCGGCAGATCCTCGCCTTCGACCCGGACGGCAGCGGCCGGGTCGCGGAGGTGTTCGGCGACCTCACGAAGGCCGAGCGGATCTCCGTCGTCGTCCCCGGCGTCGATACCGACCTGCTCACCTTCCAGAAGACGAACCGGCAGTACACCGCGCCGGTCGGCATGTCCAGGGCGCTGTACCGGGCGGAGCGCACGGCGAGCCCCTCGACCCGTACGGCGGTGATCGCCTGGGCCGACTACACCGCACCCGACGGCCTCGGCGTGGGTGCGGCGACCGGGACGGCCGCCGAGCAGGGTGCCGTACGCCTCAACGCGCTGCTGCGCGCGCTGCCCGGGGACGCGCCGGTGTCGATGTTCTGCCACAGCTACGGCTCGGTGGTCTGCGGGGTCGCCGCGCACGCCATGCCGGACCGGGTGGCCGACATAGCGGTGGCCGCGAGCCCCGGGATGCGCGTCGAGAACGCCTCCCACCTGGGCACCTCGGCCCGGGTGTGGGCGATGCGGGACGCCTCCGACTGGATCCAGGACGTCCCCTACCTGGAGCTCGGCGGACTCGGCCACGGCGCCGACCCCGTCTCCTCCTCCTTCGGCGCCCGGGTGCTGTCGGCGCACGACGCGAAGGGACACGCCGGCTACTTCGAGCCGGGCACGGACAGCCTGCGCAACCTCGCGGACGTCGGGGTCGGCGCATACGGCGCGGTGACCTGCGCCCACGACGATGACGGGTGCCGGGCGGGTTTGTCCGGCACGTTGATGGCCGGACGCGCGTAGAGACAGCAGGAAGTGCGGTATGCGCGGGGATGGGACTGGGAAGCACGTGCCGCATACGATGAGCCGCATGGGTGACGTACTGGCCGGATTTCATGCTGCCTGGGAGTTCGAGTCCGACTCCGTGCTCATCCGCTACGAACGGGGGATTCGAACACCCAAGCTGTTCCAGAGCCTGGGTGAACGCCGGGTGCCGCTGGCCGCGCTGGAGGGCGTGACGCTCACGCCCGGGAAGCGGGGCACGGTCGTACTGAAGGCCGAGCCGCGCCCCGGTGCCGACCCCCTGCTGGAGGCGGCGGCCGGACAGCTGAAGGACGGCAGCGACCCGTACCGCCTGGTGGTCCCGGCGGAGCGGGCGACCCTCGCCGAGTACTACGCCGACGAACTGCGACCGCTGCTCACCGCGTCGGGACCGGCGGAACGGTTCCTGGTCGCCGCGCCCGAGGGGCCCCGGCAGTTCAAGGCGTACGACGGGAAGGCGAGCTTCGACGGCAGGGCCGTGCACTTCCGGTGGTCGTGGACGGGCGCGTCCACGGCGAAGTGGAAGGCCGGCGACCAGAGCTTCGCCGTCGCCGACCTCGGGGGTGTGGAGTGGCGGTCGCCCGAGGTCTTCGAGGGGCACCTGCGACTGCTGCGGCGGGACCTCGCGGGGGCGGCGCCGACGGTCCCGGCCGACCAGGATCCGGCGACCGTGGTGTTCGGGCTGGGATACGGCCCGGTGCACGAGTCGTTGCCGTTCGCCGCGGCGGTGCTGGAGGCCCTGCGGGCCAAGGGGGCCGCGGCGGTGCCGGTGCCGGCGGGGCGGCGGGATCCCGCGGACATCGCGGAGCGGATCCGGCATCTGGTGGAGCTGCATCAGGCAGGGCTGGTGACCGATGAGGAGTTCGCCGCGAAGAAGGCGGAGTTGCTGGCGGAGTTGTGAGGAGCGGTTGTTCGGCTGCCGGCCGGTAGGGGCTGGTCGCGCAGTTCCCCGCGCCCCCCAAGGGGGCGCTTTTCAGTTGCCGCCGGTTTCGTAGAAGCTGATCTTCCGGTCCAGGACCGACAAGGTGTCGTGGAGCTCGGCGATGCGGGCCACGACGTCCCTTCTCGTCTGCTCCAGCAGTTCTCGGCGCTCGGCGTAGGTCGTCTCGCCCTCCCTCACCAGTTCCGCGTAACGGACCATGTCGGCCACCGGCATGCCGGTCAGGCGGAGCTTGGTCACGAAGTCGAGCCAGTCCAGGTCGCGGTTGCTGTAGCGGCGCTGGCCGGTGTGGGAGCGGTCGATGCTGGACATCAGGCCGATCCGCTCGTACCAGCGCAGGGTGTGGGCGGTCAGTCCGGTGAAGGCGACGACCTCGCTGATCGTGTAGCGGTCCTGGCCCTCGGGGCGCGGATGCCGGCGGGGCGGGGCGGAACAGATGTCGGCGGGCGCTCGGTCGGGCTGCTGGGTGGGGGCCGCGGTCGTGGTCTGCATCACCGTCATGCGCCCACGCTATGGCCTTGGAGTGCACTCGAAGCAAGCGGAACCCGGTAAGAAATACGCGCGACGGGCGGGCCGGACGGTGACTAGCGTGCGGGCATGAGTCTCGTACGCCGTGCCACGGCCGGGGACGCCGCGGAAGTGCTGCGTCTGCGCCAGGTGATGATCGACGCGCTGCCCGGCGGGGACAGCTCCACAGGATGGCATGCCCAGGCGCGGCCGGCGCTGGCGGAGAGACTGGGCGAGCCGGACGGGGACTTCGCCGCGTTCGTCGTCGACCATCCGGACCGGCCGGGGGCGCTTGCGGCGCTGGTCGCCGGGACCGTCGACTACCGGATCGGCAAGGCGGGCAGCCCGCACGGCCGCTCCGGGTACGTGTTCAGCGTGGCGACCGACCCGGACGCCCGCCGGCGCGGGTACGCGCGCGCGTGCATGGAGGAGCTGCTGGCCTGGTTCCGTGAGCGGGGTGCGGGGCAGGTCATGCTGACCGCGTCCGCGGAGGCCGAGCCGCTCTACGCCGCTCTGGGCTTCGTCCACAAGCCGGACCCCACGATGATGCTGCGGCTCTGAGCCGCTTAGGGTCGTGGGCATGTCCTTGAACAGCCTCGCGTCGATCGAGAACTGGCCCGTCCCCACCGCCGCGGCGGGTGTCGTACGCGCCGACGGGACGGTCCCCGGGACCCACGGGCCGGTCGGACACCGCTTCCCGCTGGCCTCCGTCACCAAGCCGCTGGCGGCGTACGCGGTGCTCGTCGCGTACGAGGAGGGGGCGGTCGAGCTCGACGAGCCGGCGGGGCCGGAGGGGGCGACGGTACGGCACCTGCTCGCGCACACCTCGGGGCTGGCCTTCGACGAGCACCGGGTCATGGCGCCGCCCGGGGAGCGGCGGCTGTACTCGAACGCGGGGTTCGAGGTGCTCGGGGAGCATGTCGCCAAGGCGACGGAGATGCCGTTCGCGGAGTACCTGCGGCAGGCGGTGCTGGAGCCGCTGGGCATGACGTCGACGTCGCTGGAGGGCTCCCCGGCGAAGGACGGCGTGTCGTCCGTGTCGGACCTGCTCCGCTTCGCGGCCGAGCTGCAGGCGCCGCGGCTGCTGGACCCGCGGACGGTGGCGGAGGCGACGCTGAGGGTGCAGTACCCGGGGACGAAGGGCGTGCTGCCGGGGTACGGACACCAGAACCCGAACGACTGGGGGCTGGGCTACGAGATCCGCGACTCCAAGTCGCCGCACTGGACGGGGGCTTCGTCCTCGCCGCGGACGTTCGGGCACTTCGGGCAGGCGGGCACGTTCCTGTGGGTGGACCCTGAGGTGGGGTTGGCATGCGTCGCGCTGACGGACAGGGCGTTCGGCCCATGGGCGATCGAGGCGTGGCCGGCGTTCACGGACGCGGTGCTGGCGGAGCTGCGAGGCTGAGGCCGGCGGGGGCGGGGGGGTCGCTTACCGGCGCTTGCAGGGTGCCGCTGCGCCCACCCGTGCCGCCCTGCGGCACGCCTGCCCGCAGCTGGGTATCTGCCACGGCCGCCCGCAACTGAGTAGCCGACACGGCCACGCGCGGCTGAGTAGCCGACACGGCCGCCCGCGGCTGAGTAGCCGACACGGCCGCCCGCGGCTAGGTAGCCGACACGGCCGCGCGGCTATGTGGGACGCGGCTGGGCAGCGCCCCATAAGGGGCGCTGGGGGTACCCCCGGCCGAAGGCTGGGGGAGGAACTGCGCGATCAGCCCCCACCCGGCCGCAGCCGGACAACGACCGTCGCTACCCCGCCATTTCCCACAGCAACAGCTCCGCGTCCGTGATCCCCGACGCCTCCAAGTCCTTCGCGCCGGTGACCCGAACCGAATCCCCCGGCCCCAACTCCTCGTCCCCCAGCCGTACATCCCCCCGCACCACGTGCACATACACGTACGCCCCGTCCGGCACCGCCGTCCGCTCCCCCGTGCCGAGTCGGCGGACGTGGAGCATCGCGCCGGCCTCGGGGACCGCGTACGGGGTGGAGTCGGCGATGCCGCGGACGACGTCGTAGGAGGGCTCACCGCCGGGCCGCACCGGGGCCAGCCACATCTGGACGAAGGTCAGGGGCAGCGGCCCGTCGTTGCGCTCCACGTGACGGACGCCCCCCGCCGAGCTGAGGCGCTGGACGTCCCCGTGCCGGACCACCGTCTCGTGGCCCGCCGAGTCGCGGTGCGTGAGCTCGCCCTCGACCACCCACGTCACGATCTCGGTGTGGCTGTGCGGATGCTCGCCGAAGCCGGCGCCCGGTGCCAGGCGCTCCTCGTTGCAGGCGATGACCGCCCCGAAGCGCAGGTTGTCGGGGTCGTAGTGCGGGCCGAAGGAGAAGGCGTGCGACGACTCGATGCCGGTCGCCGGGTCGCCTCCCGGATAGCGCTGCGCCGCGCGCCTGACGTCCATCACAGCACCACGGTAGACCGCAGTCGGCACCCGGCGGCGCAGGCTCCCGTCCGGATAAGGCAGTCTTGTCCCCGTGCCCGAACCCGTAATGCGCAAGTCCGACCCCTCGGCTCGTCCGGTCCACCCGCACTCCGCGACCCTGAAGCGGCTGGAGAAGTCGTCCGGCAGCCTCGCCGCCCAGGCCATCGCACGCATGGACGAGACCCTGCCGTGGTACCGGGCCATGCCTCCGGAGAACCGCTCCTGGATCGGGCTCGTCGCCCAGGCGGGTATCGCGGCCTTCACCGAGTGGTTCCGGCACCCGGACGCCCCGCAGGCGATCTCGACGGACGTGTTCGGGACCGCGCCGCGGGAGCTGACCCGGGCGATCACGCTGCGGCAGACCGTGGAGATGGTGCGGACCACCATCGAGGTGATGGAGAGCGCGATCGACGAGGTCGCGGCGCCGGGCGACGAGAGCGTGCTGCGGGAGGCGCTGCTGGTGTACGCCCGTGAGATCGCCTTCGCCACCGCCCAGGTGTACGCCCAGGCCGCCGAGGCACGCGGTGCCTGGGACGCGCGGCTGGAGTCGCTGGTGGTCAACGCCGTGCTGAGCGGAGAGGCCGACGAGGGGGCGGTGAGCAGGGCCGCGGCGCTCGGGTGGAACTCGCCCGACCATGTGTGCGTCGTGCTCGGGACCGCGCCCGACGGGGACAGCGAGCTGACCGTCGAGGCGATCCGGCGGGCCTCCCGGCACGCCAAACTGCAGGTGCTGACGGGGGTGCTCGGGGACCGCCTCGTCGTCATCGCGGGCGGCAACGACAATCCGCTGGCCGTGGCCAAGTCGCTGATCGGGCCGTACGCGGCGGGACCGGTCGTCGCGGGGCCGGTGGTGCCGGACCTGCTGGCGGCCACCCGGTCCGCGCAGGCCGCCGCCGCCGGGCTCAAGGCCTGTTCCGCCTGGCAGGACGCGCCGCGGCCGGTGCTGGCGGACGATCTCCTCCCGGAGCGCGCCATCGCGGGCGATCCGAGTGCGCGCGAGCAGTTGGTGGAGGAGATCTACAGACCGCTGGAAGAAGCCGGTTCGGCGCTGCTGGAAACGCTGAGCGTCTATCTGGAACAGGCGAGCAGCCTGGAGGGTGCGGCCCGGATGCTCTTCGTTCACCCGAACACCGTGCGCTACCGGCTCCGACGTGTGACTGACGTCACCGGATGGTCACCTTCCGATGTACGATCCGCGTTCACACTGCGGATCGCGCTGATCCTGGGGCGTCTGGTCGATGGAGATCCCCAGTCATAGGATTTTGTCGGGGGCCCACAAAACCCCCTCGTGTTCTTCGTCCCTGTCCCCACGGGCGGCCGTGGCCGTCCCCAAGAGAGAGTGTGAGAGTGCTCGTACTCGTCGCTCCCGGCCAGGGCGCCCAGACCCCTGGCTTCCTGACCCCCTGGCTCGACCTTCCCGGTGTCGAGGACCGTCTGCGTGCCTGGTCGGACGCCATCGGTCTCGACCTCGTGCACTACGGCACGCACGCCGACGCGGACGAGATCCGGGACACCGCGATCGCCCAGCCGCTGCTCGTCGCCGCCGGGATCCTGTCCGGCGCGGCACTCGGTGACATCGCGAACGTCGCCCCTGGTGCGGTCGCCGGGCACAGCGTCGGCGAGATCACCGCCGCCGCCTTCGCGGGCGTCCTGGACGACACCGCCGCGCTGAGCCTCGTCCGCAGGCGTGGCCTGGCGATGGCCGAGGCCGCCGCGATCACCGAGACCGGCATGTCGGCGCTGCTCGGCGGCGACCCGGAGGTCTCCGTCGCGCACCTGGAGAAGCTCGGTCTGACCCCGGCGAACATCAACGGCGCGGGACAGATCGTCGCTGCCGGCACCCTGGAGCAGCTCGCCGCGCTGAACGAGGACAAGCCCGAGGGTGTCCGCAAGGTCGTCGCCCTCAAGGTCGCCGGTGCCTTCCACACGCACCACATGGGCCCCGCGGTCGAGAAGCTGGCGGAGGCCGCCAGGGAACTCACGCCGCTCGACCCGAAGTTCACCTACGTCTCCAACAAGGACGGGCAGGCCGTCGCGTCCGGCGCCGAGATCGTGGAGCGCCTCGTCGGCCAGGTCGCCAACCCGGTCCGCTGGGACCTGTGCATGGAGACCTTCAAGGAGCTCGGCGTCACCGCCCTCCTGGAGGTGTGCCCCGGCGGCACCCTGACCGGCCTGGCCAAGCGCGCCCTGCCCGGCGTGAAGACGCTGGCGCTGAAGACCCCCGACGACCTCGACGCGGCCCGCGAGCTCATCGCCGAGCACAGCTGAACTAGGAGCGCACAGCGATGTCGAAGATCAATCCCAGCAAGGGTGCTCCTTACGCGCGCATCCTCGGCGTCGGCGGTTACCGCCCGATCCGTGTGGTGCCCAACGAGGTGATCCTGGAGACGATCGACTCGTCCGACGAATGGATCCGGTCGCGCTCCGGCATCGAGACCCGGCACTGGGCGGGCCCGGACGAGACCGTCGCCGCGATGTCCATCGAGGCCTCCGGCAAGGCGATCGCCGACGCGGGCATCTCCGCCGAGCAGATCGGCGCCGTGATCGTCTCGACCGTCTCGCACTTCAGCCAGACCCCGGCCGTCGCCACCGAGATCGCCGACAAGCTCGGCACGGACAAGGCCGCCGCCTTCGACATCTCGGCCGGCTGCGCGGGCTTCGGCTACGGCCTCACCCTCGCCAAGGGCATGATCGTGGAAGGCTCCGCCGAGTACGTGCTCGTCATCGGCGTGGAGCGGCTCAGCGACCTCACCGACCTCGAGGACCGGGCCACCGCCTTCCTGTTCGGCGACGGCGCGGGCGCGGTCGTGGTCGGCCCCTCCAAGGAGCCGGCGATCGGCCCGACGGTCTGGGGCTCCGAGGGCGACAAGTCGGAGACCATCAAGCAGACCATCCCCTGGGACCGTTTCCACTTCGGTGACAGGTCCGGGCTGCCGGTGGACAGCCAGGGCAACATCAAGTTCCCCGCGATCACGCAGGAGGGCCAGGCGGTGTTCCGCTGGGCCGTGTTCGAGATGGCGAAGGTCGCCCAGCAGGCGCTGGACGCGGCCGGGATCAGCGCGGACGACCTGGACGTCTTCATCCCGCACCAGGCCAATGTGCGGATCATCGACTCGATGGTGAAGACTCTCAAGCTGCCGGAGCACGTCACGGTCGCCCGTGACATCCGCACCACCGGCAACACCTCGGCCGCCTCGATCCCGCTCGCCATGGAGCGGCTCCTGGCGACCGGCGAGGCGAAGAGCGGCGACACCGCACTCGTCATCGGGTTCGGGGCGGGTCTCGTCTACGCCGCCACTGTCGTTACCCTCCCCTAGGCACTCCGTGCCGGATCATGCATCCGGTACGGGTCGCCGTCCGCAGTACCGCAGCAACCGTCTGGAACATCTAAGAAGGAGCGCCTGACATGGCCGCCACTCAGGAAGAGATCGTCGAAGGTCTCGCCGAGATCGTGAACGAGATCGCCGGCATCCCGGTTGAGGACGTCCAGCTGGACAAGTCCTTCACCGACGACCTGGACGTCGACTCGCTGTCCATGGTCGAGGTCGTCGTCGCCGCCGAAGAGCGCTTCGACGTCAAGATCCCGGACGAGGACGTCAAGAACCTCAAGACCGTCGGCGACGCGACCGACTACATCCTCAAGCACCAGGCCTGAGGCAGTTAACTAGCCTCCGGCTGCAATGCCCCGCCACCCGGCGGTGGCGCCGTCGAATCCCGTATCCGTTGGAGAAAGAATTCCCGTGAGCCCGACCAATCGCACCGTGGTCGTCACCGGTATCGGCGCAACCACACCGCTGGGTGGCGACGCAGCTTCGTTCTGGGAGGCACTGGTCGCCGGCAAGTCCGGCGTCAGCCTCCTGGAGCAGGACTGGGCGGCCGAGCTGCCCGTCCGCATCGCGGCGCAGATTGCCGTGGAGCCCGGCGAGATCATCCCCCGCCCCCAGGCCCGCAAGCTGGACCGGTCGGCGCAGTTCGCGCTGATCGCCGCCAAGGAGGCCTGGAAGGACGCCGGTTTCACCGCCAAGGCCGGTGAGGACGCGTCCGCCAACCCCGACCGGGTCGGCGCCGTCATCGCCTCCGGCATCGGCGGTGTGACGACCCTGCTGGACCAGTACGACGTGCTCAAGGAGAAGGGCGTACGCCGTGTCTCCCCGCACACCGTGCCGATGCTGATGCCCAACTCACCGGCCGCCAACGTCGGTATCGAGCTGGGTGCGCGGGCCGGTGTGCACACGCCCGTGTCGGCCTGCGCCTCCGGCGCCGAGGCCATCGGGTACGCCATCGAGATGATCCGCACCGGCCGTGCGGACGTCGTCGTGGCCGGCGGTACGGAGGCCGCGGTGCACCCGCTGCCGATCGCCGCGTTCGGCAACATGATGGCGATGTCCAAGAACAACGACGACCCCGAGGGCGCGTCGCGTCCCTACGACTCCGGCCGTGACGGCTTCGTCCTCGGCGAGGGCGCGGGCGTGATCGTCCTCGAGTCCGAGGAGCACGCGAAGGCGCGCGGGGCGCGGATCTACGCGGAGGCGGTCGGCCAGGGCATCTCGGCCGACGCGCACCACATCACGCAGCCGGAGCCGTCGGGCAACGGGATCGCGCAGGCGCTGCAGAACCTGCTCGACAACACGGATCTGAAGCCGGCCGAGATCGTGCACGTGAATGCTCACGCGACGTCGACGCCGCAGGGTGACGTGGCCGAGATCAAGGCGCTGCGGAAGGTGTTCGGCGACGACGTCGACCACATGGCGATCTCCGCGACCAAGTCGATGACCGGTCACCTGCTCGGTGGTGCCGGTGGTATCGAGACCGTCGCGTCGATCCTGGCGCTGGTGAACCGGACGGCGCCGCCGACCATCAACCTCGACGACCTCGACCCCGAGGTCAACGCGGACGTGGTGCGGGGCGAGGCACGGCAGCTGCCCGAGGGCAGGATCGCCGCGCTGAACGACTCGTTCGGGTTCGGCGGGCACAACGTGGTCCTGGCGTTCCGGACCGTGTGAGAAGCGTCGCACCAAGGCTTGTGGCCCGGACTCCCCAGGTGGAGTTCGGGCCACAGTGCGTTTCGTTGTCGGCCGACGGCCCGGTGGGGGCTTGTCGCGCAGCTGCCACGGCGCTCAGACCACCTGGTGGAGCCACCTCACCGGCGCGCCCTCGCCCGCGTAGCGGAAGGGCTCCAGTTCGTCGTCCCACGGCTTGCCCAGCAGCTTGGCGATCTCCGCCTCCAGGGCCGTCTCGCCGCGCTGTGAGCGGGTCAGGGCGGCCCGCAGGCGGTCCTCGGGGATGAGGATGTCGCCGTGGATTCCGGTGACCGCGTGGAAGATGCCGAGGTCGGGGGTGCAGCTGTAGCGCTCGCCCTCGGCCTTCGCGCAGGGCTCGGCGGTGACCTCGAAGCGGAGCAGGTGCCAGCCGCGGAGGGCGGAGGCGAGTTTGGAGGCCGTGCCGACCTCGCCCTGCCAGGAGAACTCGGAGCGCCAGGTGCCGGGGGCGGCCGGCTGGCGGATCCAGTCGAGGTTGACGCGCGTGCCGAGCACCCCGGCGACGGCCCACTCGACGTGCGGGCACAGCGCGCGGGGCGCGGAGTGCACGTACAGAACTCCACGTGTCGTCACCGGAACCTCCGGGCTGAGCGGGACATCTTGCTGGCTGGCCGGCGGCAGTGGCACGACGGCCGCCTTGATGGCGAGGCTACCGTGCGGTGGCGCAAGGAGTGTGACGTACCGTCGGTCCCGCGGCCAGGAAACCCCCGCCATTCACCCAGGGGGACGCTTGTACGGGGGTGGTCCGTTGCAGGGCGCGGGGCGGGAACTCCCGTGCGTTGTCATTACGGGGGACGATCGGGCAAACGGAGAGGACCGACGGGGTATGCGCAAGCAGCGACGCCGGCGTTCGCGTGCCCTGACAGGCACCGTCGCCGTCACCGCCGCGTTGGGGGTGGCCGGGTGCGGTGTCCTGGGCGGTTCCTCCGCCGCGACGAAGAGCGAGAAGACGCGGGCCTCGCGGGCCGTGCAGGTGTGGGACCGCAGCCCGGCCTCGATCGCGGCCGTCGGCGACTCCATCACCCGCGGTTTCGATGCCTGCACGGTCCTCTCGGACTGCCCCGAGGTGTCCTGGGCGACCGGCACCAGTGACCGGGTGGACAGTCTTGCGGTACGGCTGCTGGGGCGGGCGCAGGCGGCCGACCACAGCTGGAACTACGCGGAGACCGGCGCCCGGATGGCCGACCTGCCGGCGCAGATGGCCGACGCGGTGGTACGCAAGCCGCAGTTGGTGACGGTGATGGTGGGGGCGAACGACGCCTGTCGTACGTCGGTGCGGGCGATGACCTCGGTGACGGACTTCCGCAGCGAGTTCGAGGACGCGCTGGGCACCCTCCACAAGGCGCTGCCGAAGACGCAGGTGTACGTGGCGAGCGTGCCGAACCTGAAGCGGCTGTGGTCGGAGGGGCGGACCAACCCGCTGGGCAAGCAGGTGTGGAAGCTGGGCATCTGCCCGTCCATGCTGTCCGACGCGGACAACCTGACCAGCGTGGCGACCGTGCGCCGGGACAGGGTGCAGCAGCGGGTCGAGGACTACAACAAGGTGCTGGCGGACGTCTGCGCCAAGGACCGGCGGTGCCGTTTCGACGGCGGGGCGGTGTACGCGTACCGGTTCGGGACCGACCAGCTGAGTCACTGGGACTGGTTCCACCCGAGCACCGACGGCCAGTCGAAGCTCGCCGCGATCGCCTACCGGGCCATCACCGCCAAGGACCCGGTGGACTAGACCCTTGGCTTAGGGTTTCCCCATGAGCGAACTTTTCGGCACACTTTCCGACGGCACCGAGGTGCACCGCTGGACGCTGGAGCGCGCGGGGACCCGGGTGCGGGTGCTGTCGTACGGCGGGATCGTGCAGTCGGCCGAGGTCCCGGACCGGGACGGGCGGACGGCGGACGTGGTGCTGGGGTTCGCCGATCTCGACGGGTATCTGGAGAACCCGGGGCCCTACTTCGGCGCCCTGGTCGGCCGGTACGCCAACCGGATCGCGCACGCCCGCTTCCCGCTGGACGGCGTGACCTACGCCCTGGAGCCCAACAACGCCCCCAACTCCCTGCACGGCGGCGCCCGCGGCTTCGACAAGCGGGTGTGGGAGGTGGCGGCCGTCGAGCACGGGGTGCGGCTGTCGCGGGTGAGCCCGCACGGGGAGGAGGGGTTCCCGGGGCGGCTGAAGGTCGCCGTGACGTACTCGCTGGACGAGTCGGGCGCGCTGCACATCTCCTACGAGGCGGTCACCGACGCGCCGACCGTCGTGAACCTCACCAACCACAGCTACTTCAACCTGGCGGGCTCCGGGAACGCGGGCGGCCACGAGCTGCGGATCGCGGCCTCGCGCTACACCCCCGTGGACGGGGATCTCATTCCGACAGGAGTGCCGGAGGACGTCTCTGGCTCCCGTTTCGACTTCCGTACCGCCCGCAAGGTCGGCTCCGGCTACGACCACAACCTCGTCCTGGACAAGGGGGTGACGGAGACCCCGGTGGAGATCGGCGAGCTGTACGACCCGGTGTCCGGCCGCACCCTCACCGTCGCCACCACCGAACCCGGCATCCAGCTCTACACCGCCGAGCACCTGACCGGCCCCTTCGCCCCCGGCGACGGCGTCGCCCTGGAGACCCAGCACTTCCCGGACTCCCCCAACCGCCCCGATTTCCCGAGCACCCGGCTGGACCCGGGCGGGACCTACCGCTCGGCGACGGTGTACGGCTTCGGGGTGCGGGACTGACGCCACCCGCCGACGCCACTCACTGACGCCGTCCATCGACACGCAAGCCCCGGTCCAGGGGTCAGGTCCCGGACCGGGGCTGCTCAAGGGGGACGCGTCCCGGCTCCGACCTTAGCCGCGGCTGTGAGCCGACGGCCGGTCATCGGGCGCCGCGCCGCGTTCTCGTACGAACCCTTCACAAACGCCCACGGGCTCGTGGGGGCGCTCCATGGTGTAGACCACATCGCAGCCCACACGCGATACTGCGCCCGATCGGCACCACGCACCCCACTGCGACGGAAGGCCAACTCCCTTGACTTCCCCACGTGTTCGGATCGGCATTCTCGGCATCGCGCTGCTGGCCGGGGCACTCGTCCCCACCGCCGCGCACGCGACCACCACCCCCTCCCTCACCGTCGAGGAACAACGGCTCGACCAGCCGGTGCCGCAGGAGATACTCCGGCGGTCCGGGTTCGACGCCGTGGCACCCGGGTTCGCCCGTGCGCTGGAGAACGCGCACTCCTACGCACAGGCCCGGCAGGCCGTGGAACGGCAGGGGTCGGCGCTGTGGCGGCGGGCCGTGGCCCGCGCCCAGGGGCGCGGGCCCGCCGGGGGTGATCTGAGCCGGGACGACGACCGGCCGTTGTACTGGGCGCGGCTCGGGATGACGCGGGAGGTGCGCACCTGGGAGCCCGGGTTCGGGGTGAGCGAGCGGCAGCGGGCCGCGCTGCTGGACCTGCTGGAGCGGACCTCGCGCGGGCAGACCGGCATCCGGTACCCGGGCAAGGACGTGCGGCGGATCCTCGTCACCGGGTTCGACCCGTTCACGCTGGACCGGGACATCCGGATCTCCAACCCGTCCGGGGCGAGCGCGCTGGCCCTGGACGGGACCGTGATCGAGACCGACGAGGGGCCGGCGCGGGTGGAGACGGCCGTGTTCCCGGTGCGGTGGGACGACTTCGCGGCCGGGACCGTCGAGCGGACGCTCCGGCCGTACCTGCCGAAGGTGGACCTGTTCACGACCGTGAGCCAGGGGCGCGTCGGGCGGTTCGACGTGGAGCGGACGAACGGCGCCTGGCGGGGCGGGTTCCCCGACAACGAGAACATCGGCCGGACCGGGACCGTGCCGGTCACCGACCCGGCCTCGCAGCCGCAGTGGACGACCACCACCCTCCCGTACGCGGCGATCACGGCGGCGGACACGGGGCGGTTCCCGGTCTACGACCACACCGAGGTGACCGAGATCCCGGCCGGGGGCGGCGATCCCGTCGTCCGGCCGGACGGGCCGACCGCCGGGTCCACCGCGCGGGCCGGGGGCGGCGGGGACTATCTGTCCAACGAGATCGCCTACCGGGCCACGCTGCTGCGCGACCGGCTCGGGCTGCACGACACGCTGCCCGGCGGCCATGTGCACACGCCGGTGCTGCAGTTCGGTGCCGGGAACACGACACAGGTGACCGACCCGGAGTTCGTGCGGAACCGGGTGGACATCATCGACCAGGTGCGGGCGATCGTGACCGTGGCGGCGGACGCGAGCCTCAGGAACTGACGGGTTCGTCCGCCCGCTCGTCCTCCGCCGCCGTCTCCTCGCCCAGCAGGTCGCGGGCGAGGAGGGTGGCGCCCGCGACCGCGCCCGGCATCAGGAACACCGCGACGAACGGGACCAGGAAGGCCAGGCCCAGCGGGGTGCCGAAGCCCCACACCAGGGTCCTGCGGGAGCGCAGCAGGGTGAGCCGGGCGCGCAGGTCGACGCACCGGCGCTGGAGGGCGACGGCGGTGAGTTCCTCGGTGAGGAAGAAACCGGTGACGAAGAAGCCGATGACCGGGACGACGGTCTGGCCGACGAAGGGCAGGAAGCCGAGGGCGAAGAGCAGGACGCCCCAGAGGCCGGCCCGGACCAGGATGCGCAGGCTGTCCCGGGCCGAGATCCACAGTTCGCGCCAGAACGGCAGCCCGGACTCGGGCGCGGTGCCGTCGGGCGAGACGTCCGCGTCGACCTTCTCGGAGAGGTTCTCGTAGAACGGCTGGCCGACCAGCAGCGTCACCGCGGTGAAGGTGAGGACGGCGCCGAGGAGGCCGAGGGCGAACAGGACTGCGGTGAGGAAGCCGCGGAAGAGGCCGAGCCAGGGGCTGGACCAGTCGTCGGCGAACGGGGTGGCCCAGGCGACGAAGTCCGCTCCCCATATCGCGAGGGCGACCAGGGCCGCCGCGTAGAGGACGAGGGTGACCAGGCCGGGCAGCAGGCCGAAACCGAACTGCCTGCCGTGCCGGCCGACCCACCGCTGGCCCTTGAGGAGATATCCGAAGCCCACCCCGAGATCACGCATGGCCAAAACTTTACCGGGGACGTTGCAGCGCCCCTTACGGGGCGCTGGGGGGGGTACCCCCGGCCGAAGGCTGGGGGAGGAACTGCGCGACCGGCCACGACGGCGCCGCGGACGAACGACGGCGCATGTGCGGCCATCCCGGCGGAGCGCCTACGCGGGCGTCACCGCCACCACCAGACCCCGGTCCGCCGCCGGGCTGGCCGCCGCCGACACCCGTACCGCCGTCGCCCTGGCCACCCGGCCCGCACGGGCCGCACCGGCCAGCAGGAGGGGCTGGAGCTGTTCGAGTCCGGTCACGGCGAGTTCCTCGGCGGCGATCAGGGCCGGGCCGGCCGCCCTGGCCGTCTTCGCCGCCGCCTCCGTCAGGTCCGCCAGCGGCGGCAGCGCGGCCCGGACCACGCCCGCGCCCGCGGCGGTCGCACGCTCGGCCAGGGCCGCCTGGAGGGGCAGCAGCGGGGCCACGGCCGAGGTGACGGCGTCGGCGATGCGGTGGAGTTCGGGGGCGGAGTCGCGGAGGACCTCGGCCGCGGTGCGCAGCAGCGGGGTGAGGGCCAGCAGGACGCCGGCCGCCCCGCCCGCGGCCGCCGGCAGCAACGGGGACAGCGCCTCGGTCAGTTCACGGAGCGCCGCCGCGAACTCCTCCACCGCCGGCTCCACCGCGTCCAGCATCGGCAGCAGGCTGTCCCTGAGGGCCGTCAGGAGCGGTTCGGCCACCGGGTGCACGGCCAGCGGGGCGCCGCTGGTGCCGAGCCGGGTGAGGGTCTCCACGACGCGGTAGAAGGCCTCCTGCGCCCCCGGTGCGGCACTGGCCTCGGCCAGCTCCGCGGTCGTACGGCGCAGGACGCGCAGCAGTTCGGGGGCCGAGCCCTCGCGCGGGTCCAGGGTGTTGATCGCGATCTTCGTGAGGTTCTGGGCGGTGTCCAGGAGCTGGCCGGTGATGTCGGTGGTGCTGCGGGCCATGCGCAGCACGTCCGCCCTGCCGGGAAGTGAGGGAATCGTCGCCATGGGCCGGGGCCCTCCCGCCGCTGTGGGGTCTGTCCGCGGTGTGTCCGCCCTCAGCATGCCCCGGTTGAGTCGAACAGGTACATCTCGCCGTACCGATCGCAGGAAGGGGTAGGTCGCCCAGGTGGGTAGGGCGTTGTTCACAGTGGGAGCTGCCCCGGCGGCTCGGTTGAGGAGAACGGATGACGCAGGAGATCACCGTCCAGGGCACGGTCGCGGAGGGCTTCGAGGCGGTGCGCGAGGAGTTCGCCGCCTTCGTCGCCGGCGGACCGGCCGACTACGAGGGGCAGTTGTGTGCGTACGTCCACGGCCGGCGGGTCGTCGACCTGTGGGCGGGCGAGGGGGCCGGCGGGGACTCCCTGTACGGCGTGTTCTCGTCCACGAAGGGGGCGGCGCATCTGGTCGTGGCGATGCTGGTGCAGGACGGCACACTGGAGCTGGACCGCAAGGTCACCTACTACTGGCCGGAGTTCGGCGCCGAGGGCAAGGGCACGCTGACCCTGCGGGACCTGCTCGCGCACCGGGCGGGCCTGGTCGGCACCGACACCGGGTTCAGCGCGCAGGAGCTGTCCGACGACCGCGCGATGGCCGAACGCCTCGCCGACCAGCGGCCGTTCTGGCGCCCGGGCACGGCCTTCGGCTACCACGCCCTCGTCATCGGGGCGCTCACCGGCGAGGTGGTACGGCGCGCGACCGGCCGTACGCTCCAGGACGTGTACGAGGAGCGGGTCCGGGCGCCGTACGGCATCGGCTTCTTCCTGGGCCTGCCGGCCGCGCACGAGCCGCGTTTCCGCACCACCCAGCCGATGCTGCCGACCCCCGACCAGCAGTCCCTGCTCGACTCCGTCCCGTCCGGCCCGCAGACCCTCGCGGGGATCGCCTTCAACGAACACGCCGCCGAGCCCGCGGACCTGACCCTCCTCCCGAACGACCGCCTGGTCCGCGCCAAGGGGCCGGCCTCCTTCGGCGGCGTGGCGTCCGCGCGCGGCCTGGCCGGGATGTACGCGGCCCTGCTCAGCGAGATCGACGGCAAGGCGCCGCTGCTGAAGGAGGACACGGTTGCGGAGTTCGGCCAGGTCCACTCGGTCGGTTACGACCTGGTGGCCCGCACCCACAAGTCGTACGGCCTCGGCTTCCAGGCGACGGCCGACACCTGGCACCCGTTCCTCGGCGCGGGCACGATCGGCCACAGCGGTGCGGCGGGCTCGCAGGCGTTCGCGGACCCGAGGAGCGGCATCGCCTACGGCTACACGCGGCGCCGTTTCGCCTTCCCAGGCGGCGCCGCACCGGAGAACGACCGCTTGGCGCTGGCCGTCAACAGGGCCGCACTTGAAACCCGCTGAGCGCAACCCGCCCAAGGGGCGCTGGGGGTACCCCCGGCCGAAGGCTGGGGAGGAACTGCGCGAGAGCCACAACGCACCCGCACCCGGCAGACGAGAGACCGCACCCCACGTCCAAGGGTGCGGCCTCCGCACTACGCCAACGACAACCGTCAGGCCGGCGTCACGCTGATGTTCCCGCGTCGCCTTCGAGTAGAGGCAGACCCGAGCACCCCCTCGCCGACGCCCGGAATCTCCGCCTACAGCTTGACGATCATCTTTCCGGTGTTGTCGCCGCGCAGGACCCCGAGGAACGCCTCCAGGTTGTTCTCGATGCCCTCGACGACCGTCTCGCGGTACTTGAGCTGTCCGGAGGCCACCCACGGGCCGACCTCGGCGACGAACTGCGGCTGCAGGTCGTAGTGGTCGCCGACCAGGAAGCCCTCGATCCGACCGCGGGTCTGGATGAGGCGGGCGAGGTTCTTCGGGCCGGGGACGGGCTCGGTGCTGTTGTAGACGGAGATCATGCCGCAGACGGCGATCCGGCCGTCCCGGTTCAGCTGCCCGATCGCCGCCTCCAGGTGGTCGCCGCCGACGTTGTCGAAGTAGACGTCGACGCCGTCGGGCGCCGCCGCGCGGAGCTGCTCGCCGACCGGGCCGTTCTTGTAGTTGAAGGCCGCGTCGAAGCCGTACTCCTCGACCAGCAGCTTCACCTTCTCGTCGGAGCCGGCCGAGCCGATCACCCGCGAGGCGCCCTTGAGCTTGGCGATCTGGCCGACCTGGCTGCCGACCGCGCCGGCCGCGCCGGAGACGAAGACGGAGTCGCCCTCCTTGAAGGAGGCGGTGCGCAGCAGGCCCGCGTAGGCGGTGAGGCCGGTCATGCCGAGGACGCCGAGGTACGTCGACAGGGGCGCGGCGCCGGCGTCGACCTTGACCGCGTTCTTCGCGTCCACGACCGCGTACTCGCGCCAGCCGAAGAAGTGCAGGACGTGGTCGCCGGCCGCGAGGCCCTCGGCGTTCGACTCGACGACCTCGCCGACCGCGCCGCCCTGCATGACCTTGCCCAGCTCGAAGGGGGCGACGTACGACTTCGCGGCACTCATCCGGCCGCGCATGTACGGGTCGACGGAGAGGTACTTGTTCCGTACCAGCACCTGCCCCTCACCCGGCGTGGGGACCTCCGCCTCGACCAGGGCGAAGTCCTCGGGCTTCGGCCAGCCGACGGGACGGCTGAGCAGGTGCCACTCGCGGTTGATCATGACATGCGCCTTTCCAAAATTACTTCAGTACCTGAAACAACCATGCTCCTGAATATTTCAGGATGTCAAGTAACGCGGTACCCTGGAGCGCATGTCCTCCACACAGTCCACCCCAGCGCAGACCCGCCGCCCCGACGCCCTGACCCTGGAGGTCGTCGAGCTCATCGGGGACGTCGTGGCCCGTTTCTACGCGGACTACGAGGAGGCGGCGGGCGAGCACGCGCTCACCGGGGCGCAGGCGCGGCTGCTCAGCCTGCTCTCGCTGGAGCCGCTGCCGATGCGGAAGCTGGCGCAGAAGCTGAAGTGCGAGCCGTCCAACGTGACGGGGATCGTGGACCGGCTGGAGGCGCGCGGACTCGTGGAGCGGCGGCCCGACCCGGCCGACCGCCGGGTGAAGCTGGCCGCGGCGACGGACGAGGGGCGCCGGGTCGCCCGTGACCTGCGCGAGGGGTTGCGCTTCGCGCGCGAGCCGCTGGCCGGGCTGTCGGACGAGGAGCGGCTGTCCTTGCGGGATCTGCTGCGCAGGATGCTGGACGCCTAGGGGCCGGCCCCTCACGGTGCCGGCCCTCTCGGAGCGGGTTACGCGAACTGGCCGGGCCGGTAGTCGCCGGCCGGCTGCCGGAAGATGACGTTCAGCCGGTTGTAGGCGTTGATCAGGGCGATCGTCGCCACCAGCGCGACGAGTTCCTCTTCGGTGTAGTGCTTGGCCGCGTTCTCCCACACCTCGTCGGGGACACCGCCCGCCGCGTCGGCGATCCGGGTGCCCTGCTCGGCGAGTTCCAGGGCGGCGCGCTCGGCCTCGGTGAAGACGGCCGCCTCGCGCCAGGCGCCGACCATGTGGAGGCGCTGCTGGGTCTCGCCGGCTTCGGCCGCGTCCTTGGTGTGCATGTCGAGACAGAAGCCGCAGCCGTTGATCTGGCTGGCGCGGATCTTGACCAGTTCCAGGGTGGCGGCGGGGATCGACGTCCCCTCGGCGGCCTTGCCCGCGCCGTTGAAGGCCTTGATCAGCCTGTTGCCGGCGGGGCCGGCGAAGAGATTCAGACGGGCTTCCATGGGGTGCTCCCTGTGGTGTGGCTCAGTGGGTTGCACCCCTACGACGGAGCGGGTTCGTCGAATGTGACACGTTTGCTGGATTTGCTTTGGTGGGTTCTTTGGGTGCGGGCCGGTGGGGGCTGGTAGCGCCCACGCGGCGGAGCCGCAGATCGATACAGCCCCGCGCCCCTTACGGGGCGCTCCAGCGGGCGCTTCTTTCAGGTACACCACCACAAGAACCGGTTGCACGTCTCGCTCGGAGACGGGGCCGGGGACGGGTCCGACGTCGTCGGGTTCGCCGTCGGGGTGGAGCCCGCCGTGGATGTCGCCGTCGCCGTCGGCTTGCTGCTGACCGGGCCCGTCGTCGCCGACTGGGCGTCCGTGTCCTTCGGGGACGCCGACGGGGAGCCGGACGCCTTGTCCTTCGAGGAGGAGGGGGACGGGGACGTGGAGGGGGTGGCCGAGGCGGAGCCCGTGGCGCCCGTCGTGCCGGAGGTGTCGTCCAGGGGCTGGGCCGTCGCGCCGGGGGACGACGTCGACGTGCCGCCGTCGGTCGTGTCGCCGCCCGCCGAGGCCGGGCCGGGGCTGGTGAACGGTATCGCGTCCGTGCCGAGTTCGGCGAGGCTCAGCCCGCCCGCCGCCAGCACGCACGCCGCGGCCACCAGCAGGACCCTGCGGCGCCGTCGGCGATGGGCCGCGGCCTTGCGGTCGCGACGGCTTCCGTCGGGGGCGGACAGCGGCTCCTCGGGATCCCCGGCGAAACTCTCGGCGGTCTGCCCCCGGCTCCGGCCGCCGCGCCCGCGCGCCGCCCGCCGCCGCTCGGCCCGGCCGCCCGCCGACGGTCCGTCGGCCTCGGCGTCCTCGTCGCCGGCCGGTCCGGGGCCGTATCCGCCGTCGGCGAACTCCGGCTCCGTGTACGGCGCTTCACCGGGCGTGACCGATCCGGAGGGGGCCGCCCCCGGCGCTGACGCGCGTAGTGTTTCGGCGGCGGTGCCGCACCCCGGGCAGGCGAGGGCGCCGTTGAGGTGCCGTCGGCACGGGTGGCAGTAGTCCATGACGCGGGAAGACTAAGTTCCCCACCGGTCACATAACCAGGCACCTCTGTGAAGGTTCTGTGGGGGACCGAAAAAGCTGTCGAAAGCCTTGCCGAAACCGTTACCTGTTCGACCCATTGACACCCCCGCCGCCCCGTCCTTACTGTCACGCCAGCATTTCGAACGTGTGACGAAATCTCGAACAGCTGAGGGGCAACCGCCGTGCGCATCACCGGAATCAGCACACACGTGGTCGGGACGCCGTGGCGCAACCTGACGTACGTCCAGGTGCACACCGACGAGGGGATCACCGGAGTCGGCGAGACCCGGATGCTCGGTCACACCGACGCGCTGATCGGCTACCTGCGAGAGGCCGAGGCCAACCACATTCTCGGTTCGGACCCGTTCGCGGTGGAAGACCTGGTACGCCGGATGAAGTACGGCGACTACGGCCGGGCGGGTGAAATCGTGATGTCCGGGATCGCCGTGATCGAGATGGCCTGCTGGGACATCAAGGGCAAGGCGCTGGGCGTGCCCGTGTGGCAGCTGCTCGGCGGGAAGGTGACCGACAAGGTCAAGGCGTACGCCAACGGCTGGTACACCACCGAGCGGACCCCGGAGGCCTACCACAAGGCCGCGCAGGGGGTCATGGAGCGCGGGTACAAGGCGCTGAAGATCGACCCGTTCGGCACCGGGCACTTCGAGCTGGACCACGAGCAGACCCTGTACGCCGTGTCGCTCATCGAGGCCGTCCGGGACGCCATCGGGCCGGACGCCGAGCTGATGCTGGAGATGCACGGCCGGTTCTCGCCCTCCACCGCGGTACGGCTCGTGCGCGAGCTCGCGCCCTTCAAGCCGGCCTGGCTGGAGGAGCCGTGCCCGCCGGAGAACCTGAAGGCGCTGGAGAAGGTCGCCGCCAAGGTGGACATCCCGGTCGCCACCGGTGAGCGCATCCACGACCGCATCGAGTTCCGCGAGCTCTTCGAGAGCCAGGCCGTCGACATCATCCAGCCGGACGTCGGCCATATCGGCGGAATCTGGGAGACCCGGAAGCTCGCCGCGACCGCCGAGACGCACTACGTACTGGTCGCCCCGCACAACGTCGGCGGCTCCGTGCTCACCGCCGCCTCCCTCCAGGTCGGGTTCACCTCCCCGAACTTCAAGATCCTGGAGCACTTCAACGACTTCGCCGACGCCGAGATCAAGAAGGTAGTCAAGGGGGCGCCGGAGGTCGTGGACGGCTACTTCCACCTGTCCGACGAGCCGGGGCTCGGGGTCGAGTTCGACGCCGACGCGGCCGCCGAGTTCCCGCAGCAGCAGGCCCGGTTCGACCTGTGGGCCGAGGGCTGGGAGCAGCGCAAGCCCAAGGGGACGTCGAAGTGAGCTCCCAGGTCGTCGTCGAGGCTCCGGGCGCCCACCGGGTCGAGGAGCACACGCCCCGCGAGCCGGGTCCCGGCGAGGCGCTGGTCGCCGTGCACGCGGTCGGGATTTGCGGAAGCGACCGTGAGGTGTACCAGGGGAACCGGCCCGAGGGGTATGTGCGCTACCCGTTGACGCCGGGCCACGAGTGGTCGGGGACGGTACGGGCGGTCGGCGCCGGAGTGCCCGCCTCGCTCGTCGGCCGCAAGGTGGTCGGCGAGGGGTTCCGGAACTGCCAGGTGTGCGACCGCTGTCACGCCGGGGAGACCACCCTGTGCACCGACGGCTACGAGGAGACCGGCTTCACCCAGCCGGGCGCCATGGCCGCCACCCTCACCCTCCCCGCCCGCCTGCTGCACGCCCTCCCGGACGACGCCGACCTCACCGCCGCCGCCCTGCTCGAGCCGGCCGCCTGCATCGCGGCCGCCGCGCTCAAGGGCAACGCGCAGCCGGGCGAGCGGGTCGCGGTGGTCGGCACCGGGACGCTCGGGATGTTCGCCGTGCAGTTCCTGCGCGCGATCTCGCCGAGTGAACTGCTGGTGGTCGGGACGCGCAACGACCGGGAGGCGCTGTCCCGGCAGTTCGGGGCCACCGACTTCCGCACCAAGGACCAGGAACTTCCCGACGACTTCGACGTCGTCATCGAGACCGCCGGGTCCGCGTCCGCCGCGCGCACCGCCGCCTCCCTGCTCAGGCGCGGCGGACGCCTGGTCCTGACCGGGATCCCGGCCGCGGGCGCCGACGGCCTGGACCCGACCGATCTCGTCGTACGGCAACTGGAGGTGCACACCGTCTTCGGGGCACCGCCGGACGCCTGGTCGCACACGGTCCGCGTCTTCGGGGCCGGCCTCCTCGACCCTTTGCCGCTGGTCACGCACGAGCTGCCGCTGACCGAGTTCCCGCAGGCCATCGAGCTGGTGGGGGCCGGTGATCCGAAGGTGGGCAAGGTGCTGCTCCGCCCCTAGTCGTACGCCGGTCGCGGCGTGCCCTGACCTCGCCGTGACCGGCGTACCACCAAAGCCTTTTTCTGCCCCGAGCCGCGAACCTTGTCCGAAATACCGAACACGAAGGACAGCTTGTGACGACCGACGCTTCCGTTACGGCGGCCCGCCGCCCCGGTGAGCAGGCGCTCGCCGCCCTCGGCCTGGGCGCGCCCGCTCTCGACCCCGCCGACGCCTCCGCCCACAGCTTCCCGGGCGGCGGCAAGTGGCGCACCGAGATCCCCTCCTGCGAGGGGCCCGAGGCGCTGGCCGTCGTCCTCAAGGAGTCCTCGCGGCTCGACGTGCCGATCCACCGGATCAGCCAGGGCAGCGGGGTGTGGATGCTCACCGACGCCGAGATCACCGAGATGGTCGAGGCGACGAACGAACGGGACATCGAGCTCTGCCTGTTCACCGGACCGCGCGGCACCTGGGACATCGGCGGCTCGGTGCGCTCCGACTCGCGGGGGGCCGGACTGCGTGCCCGCGGCCACGACGCCGTCGCCGGCTGCGTCGAGGACGCGGTCCGGGCGACCGAGTTGGGCGTCAAGTGCCTGCTGGTCGCCGACGAAGGCGTGCTGTGGACGCTGCACCGGGCCCGGCAGTCGGGGATCATCCCGGCCGACACGACCCTGAAGGTCTCGGCGCTGGTCGGTCCCGTCAACCCCGCCTCGTACTCCGTCTTCGAGCACCTGGGCGCCGACTCCATCAACGTGCCGAGCGACCTGACGCTCGATCACCTCACCGAGATCCGGCGGGTGTCGGGTGCCCCCATGGACATGTACATCGAGGCTCCCGACGACCTCGGCGGCTACATCCGGATGTACGAGGTCGCCGAGCTGATCCGGCGCGGCGCGCCGGTGTACCTGAAGTTCGGCCTGTCCAAGGCCCCCGGCATCTACCCGTGGGGCAACCACCTGCGGGACGTGACCCTCAGCACCGCCAAGGAGCGGGTGCGGCGGGGGCGGCTCGCCCTGGACCTGCTGGCGCGGCACGGGGCGGACGGGGAGATGGCACCGCTGGGGTCGCGGTTGCCGGGTTCTCTCCGCCGGTTCCCCACCGAGGGTTCTGCCTGACGAACGTTGGGGACTGCGAGTCCACCGTGGCTGGTCGCGCCCGCGCGGCGGAGCCGCAAATCAATCGCAGCCCCGCGCCCCTTACGGGGCGCTCCACCGACCTTGCTTGAAACCTCTCAACGACGAGAAGAACAGGGATCGATCACCATGCGTACTCGCAGAAGCGCCCTCACCCTCATAGCCGGGGCCGCCTCGCTCGCTCTGACCCTGTCCGCGTGCGGACAGAGCAGCGAGGGTGGCAGCAAGGAGGACAGCGGCAGTGCCAAGGGCGGCACGATCGGCATCGCGATGCCGACCAAGTCCTCCGAGCGCTGGATCGCGGACGGCAAGAACGTCGTCAAGGACCTGGAGTCCAAGGGCTACAAGACCAAGCTGGTCTACGGCGAGGACGACCCGGACACCCAGGTCTCCCAGATCGAGAACCTGATCACGCAGGGCGTCAAGGGCCTGATCATCGCGGCCATCGACAACAAGTCCCTGAACAACGTGCTCCAGGAGGCCGCGGACGCCAACATCCCGGTCATCGCCTACGACCGCCTGATCCTCGGCACCAAGAACGTCGACTACTACGCGTCCTTCGACAACGAGAAGGTCGGTGTCGAACAGGGCACGTACATCGTGCACAAGCTGGGCCTGGACAGCGGCAAGAAGGGCCCGTTCAACATCGAGCTGTTCGCCGGCTCGAACGACGACAACAACACCAAGTACTTCTTCAACGGCGCGATGAGCGTGCTCCAGCCGTACATCGACAAGAAGCAGCTGGTGGTCAAGTCCGGCCAGACCGCGCTGAACAAGGTCACCACCCTGCGCTGGGACGGTGCGACCGCGCAGTCCCGCATGGAGGACATCCTCACCTCCTCGTACAAGTCCGCCAAGGTCGACGCGGTGCTCTCGCCGTACGACGGCATCTCGATCGGCATCATCGCCGCGCTGAAGTCGGACGGCTACGGCTCCAGCAGCCAGCCGCTGCCCGTCATCACCGGCCAGGACGCCGAGCTGGCCTCGGTGAAGTCGATCATCGCGGGTGAGCAGACGCAGACCGTCTACAAGGACACCCGGCAGCTCGCCAAGGTCGCCGCGACCATGGTCGACGACGTCCTGAACAAGAAGACCCCGCAGGTCAACGACACCAAGACGTACGACAACGGGTCCAAGGTCGTCCCCGCCTACCTGCTGCAGCCGGTGAGCGTCGACAAGACCAACTACGAGGACGTCCTGGTCAAGGGCGGCTACTACACGGACGCCGAGCTCAAGTAATCCGCCGACCCCTGATCGACAAGCACTGATTGGAAGGCAGACCATGGCGGGACCCGTCCTGGAAATGCGCTCGATCGTCAAGACCTTTCCCGGCGTCAAGGCGCTGTCGGACGTCACGCTGACCGTCCGCCAGGGCGAGGTCCACGCCATCTGCGGGGAGAACGGCGCCGGCAAGTCGACCCTGATGAAGGTCCTCTCCGGCGTCCACCCGCACGGCAGTTACGAGGGCGACATCCTCTTCGAGGGTGAGCTCTGCAAGTTCGGTGACATCCGGGCGAGCGAGCAGCGCGGCATCGTCATCATCCACCAGGAGCTGGCGCTGTCGCCGTACCTCTCGCTGGCGGAGAACATCTTCCTCGGCAACGAACACGCCAAGGGCGGGTTCATCGACTGGCGGGAGACCCTGCGGCACGCCACCGAGCTGCTGCGCCGGGTCGGTCTCGACGACCACCCGGAGACCCGCGTCACCGACATCGGCGTGGGCAAGCAGCAGCTGGTGGAGATCGCGAAGGCGCTGTCGAAGAAGGTGAAACTGCTCATCCTCGATGAGCCGACCGCGGCTCTGAACGACGAGGACAGCGGCAAACTCCTCGACCTGATCCTGGAGTTGAAGAACCAGGGCATCACCTCGATCATCATCTCGCACAAGCTCAACGAGATCCGCCGGGTCGCCGACTCGGTGACGATCATCCGGGACGGCCACTCCATCGAGACCCTCGACGTGAAGTCGAAGGAGACGACGGAGGAGCGGATCATCGCGGGCATGGTCGGCCGCGACCTGGACCACCGCTTCCCCGAGCGCACCCCCTACGAGGGCGAGGAGGACGCGGCGCCGGCCCTGGAGATCCGCGACTGGACCGTGCGGCACCCGATCGACCACGAGCGCAAGGTCGTCGACGACGTGTCGATCCACGTCCGGCGCGGCGAGATCGTCGGCATCGCGGGCCTGATGGGCGCCGGCCGCACCGAACTCGCGATGAACGTCTTCGGGCGGACCTACGGCCGCTACGACGGCGGCACGGTCCTCAAGGACGGCACGGAGATCCGTACCAAGTCGGTCGCCGAGGCGGTCCGGCACGGCATCGCCTACGTCACCGAGGACCGCAAGCACTACGGCCTCAACCTCATCGACACCATCAACCGCAACATCTCGCTGACCGCGCTGAACAAGGTCGCCCGGCGCGGGATCGTGGACGAGCACGAGGAGCGGCAGGTCTCCGAGGGCTACCGCAAGTCCATGAACATCAAGGCGCCCACGGTCTTCGAGCCGGTGGGCAAGCTGTCGGGCGGCAACCAGCAGAAGGTCGTCCTCAGCAAGTGGATCTTCGCGGGTCCGGACGTGCTGATCCTCGACGAGCCGACCCGCGGCATCGACGTCGGCGCCAAGTACGAGATCTACACGGTCATCGACCAGCTCGCCGCCCAGGGCAAGGCGGTCGTCTTCATCTCCTCCGAGCTGCCCGAACTGCTCGGCATGTGCGACCGCATCTACACCATGGCCGCGGGCCGCCTGACCGGTGAGGTGCCCAGGGCCGAGGCCACGCAGGAAGTGCTGATGCGCCATATGACGAAGGACAAAGAGGTAACGCGATGAGCACGGATGTCACCGCCAAGAGCCCGGCGCCCGCGCCGCCGGGCAAGAGCGGATCGGCCGCCGACGGGAACCTGCTCCAGCTGGTCCTGGACGGGCTGCGCCGCAACATGCGCCAGTACGGCATGCTGATCGCGCTCGGTCTGATCGTCGCCCTGTTCGCGGTCTGGACCGACGGCGACCTGCTGCTGCCGCGCAACGTCTCCAACCTGGTCCTCCAGAACAGCTACATCCTGATCCTGGCCATCGGCATGATGATGGTGATCATCGCCGGGCACATCGACCTCTCGGTCGGCTCGCTGACCGCGTTCGTGGGCGCCTTCGCGGCCGTACTGACGGTCAACCACGGCGTGCCGTGGCCGGTCGCGTTGATCCTGTGCCTGGTGATGGGTGCGGTGGCCGGCTCGCTGCAAGGGTTCCTGATCGCCTACCTGGGCATACCGTCGTTCATCGTCACCCTCGCCGGAATGCTGCTCTTCCGCGGTCTGACGGAGATCCTGCTCCAGGGCCAGACCATCGGCCCGTTCCCGAACGGGCTGCAGAACCTGGGCAACGGCTTCCTCCCCGAGGTGGGCCCGAACACCAACTACCACAACATCACGCTGCTGCTGGGCATCGTGCTGATCGCCGCCGTGGTCTGGCAGGAGTTCCGGGACCGGCGCCGCCAGCAGGAGTTCGCCCTGGAGGTGCCGCCCACCCGGCTGTTCCTGCTGAAGCTGACCGCGCTGGTCGCCGCGATCCTCGTCCTCACCATGCTGCTCGCCAGCTACAAGGGCGCCCCGATCATCCTGATCGTCCTGGGCGCGCTGGTCGTCGGCTACGGCTACGTGATGCGCAACGCGGTCTTCGGCCGGCACATCTACGCCATCGGCGGCAACCTGCCGGCGGCCAAGCTGTCCGGCGTCAAGGACAAGAAGGTCTCCTTCTACGTCTTCCTGAACATGGGCGTGCTCGCGGCCCTGGCCGGCCTGGTGGTAGCGGCCCGGCTGAACGCGGCCTCGCCGAAGGCGGGCGACGGCTTCGAACTGGAGGCGATCGCCTCCTCGTTCATCGGCGGCGCCTCCATGAGCGGCGGTGTCGGCACCATCCTCGGTGCCATCATCGGCGGTCTCGTCCTCGGCGTGCTGAACAACGGCATGAACCTCCTCAGCGTCGGCACCGACTGGCAACAGGTCATCAAGGGCCTCGCCCTCCTCGCGGCGGTCGGCTTCGACGTGTGGAACAAGCGCAAGTCCGGTTCGTAAGTCGCTCGGGCCCCGCCGGAAGGCGGGGCCCCACCTTTGTGGGAGCCGCACATGGAACTGAACAGACGCACGGTCATCGCAGGAGCCGCGGCGGCGGGTATCGCCGCCACCACCCTCGGCACGGGTACCGCCGAGGCCGCCTCGGGAGGCAGGAAGCCGGTGAAGGAGCTCTTCGGCACCCTCGCCGACGGGACCAAGGTCTACCGCTGGTCCCTGGAGAACGGCGGCACCCGCCTCAAGGTCCTCTCCTACGGCGGCATCATCCAGTCCCTGGAGATCCCCGACCGGCACGGCAGGTACACCAACGTGTCGCTCGGCTACGACAACCTCGCCGCGTACGTCGCCGGGACCACCTTCTTCGGCGCGACCATCGGCCGGTACGGGAACAGGATCGCCAAGGGACAGTTCACCCTCGACGGCAAGACCTACCAGCTCTCCGTCAACGACGGCGTGAACAGCCTGCACGGCGGTGCCAAGGGCTTCAACACGAAGGTCTGGGACATCGAGGGCTTCACCTCGGGCTCGGACGTCGGCCTGCACCTGCACTACACGAGTGTCGACGGCGAGATGGGCTACCCGGGCACCCTCAAGACCAAGGTGACCTTCACGCTGAACCGGCACGGCGACTGGATCATCGACTACGAGGCCACCACCGACAAGGCGACCGTGGTCAACCTCACCAACCACACCTACTGGAACCTCGCCGGTGAGGGCAACGGCACGATCGAGGACCACGAGCTGACGATCGCCGCCGGCCGCTACACGCCCACCGACTCGGGCCTGATCCCGACGGGCGAGCTGGCCACGGTCTCCGGCACCCCCTTCGACTTCCGCAAGGGCAAGCCGGTCGGCCGGGACATCCGCGCGGGTCACCCCCAGCAGGTGCAGGCCAAGGGCTTCGACCACAACTGGGTCCTCGACAAGGGCGTCACGGCCAAGCCGGAGCACATCGCCACGCTGCGCGACCCGCGCTCCGGCCGCACCCTGAAGATCGCCACGGACCAGCCGGGCCTGCAGTTCTACTCGGGCAACTTCCTCGACGGCACCCTCATCGGCACCTCCGGGCGCACCTACCGGCAGGGCGACGGGTTGTGCCTGGAGACCCAGCACTTCCCGGACTCTCCGAACCACGCGAACTTCCCGTCGACGGTGCTGCGGCCGGGGCAGGTCTACAGGACGCGGACGGTTCATTCGTTCGACGCCTGAGGCGCGTGGGCGCGGCCGGTAAGGGGCTGGTCGCGCCCACGCCGGGGAAGAAACGTAAACTCACACTTTTTTCACACCGGTTGAACAGCGCCGCACCCGCCCCCGTACTCAAGGGCGGCCCGTGCTCCCCCGCGCGGGCCGCCCAAGACGACGGGCCCGGACGTCCCCATCGGGCCCGCCTCATACGGAGGTTAAATGGCCGGCAACGTCACCTCGTTGTTCCGCAGCGGTGCGCACAGCCCGTCGATGGCGGCGCTGGCACGCGAGGGGGGCGACGGAACCGGCCCGGTCGACTTCTGCATTCCCTGCAACCCCTACTTCCCCACCCCGGCCATGATGGAAACGATGGCGGCCCGGCTGAAGGACATCATCACCTTCTACCCGAGCAGCGCCGACACCATCACCGCCGAGCTCTGCAACCTCCTCCAGCTCCCGCCGCAGGCCGTGGCCATGGGCAACGGGTCCACCGAGCTGATCACCTGGATCGACCACCTGCTGGTCCGCGAGTCCCTCGCCGTCCCCGTCCCCACCTTCGGCCGCTGGACCGACCAGCCGATGGAGACCGGCAAGCGCGTCGACATGTTCCCGCTCCAGGAGTCCAACGGCTTCGCGCTCGACCTCGCGCAGTACGCCGAGTTCATCCGCAAGCGGGGCACCAAGGTCGCGGTCATCTGCAATCCCAACAACCCCGACGGCGGCTTCATCCACAAGCAGGCCCTCGTGCAGTTCATGGACGCCATGGCCGACCTGGACCTGATCGTCATCGACGAGTCGTTCCTGGAGTTCGCCGACGCCGAGGCCGAGCCCAGCGTCGTCCAGGAGGCGATGCTCCGCCCGAACGTCATAGTCCTGCGCAGCCTCGGCAAGAACTTCGGCCTGCACGGCGTCCGCTTCGGCTACATGGTGGCCAACCCCTCGCTGGCCGGCAAGGTCCGCTCGATGCTCCCGAAGTGGAACCTCAACGCGTTCGCCGAGTACGTCGTCTTCATGCTCAAGGAGCACGGCGCCGAGTACGCGCAGAGCCTGCTGCAGGTCCGCAAGGACCGGCTGGAGATGGCCAGCCAGCTCGCCACCCTGCCCGGCCTGACGGTCTACCCCTCGCAGGGCAACTTCCTCTTCGTGCGCCTTCCCGTCGGCGCCGAGGGCACCGTGGTGCGGGACCGGATGCTCACCGAGCACCGGATCCTGGTCCGTGAGTGCGGCAACAAGATCGGGTCTTCCAGCCGCTTCCTGCGTCTCGTGGTGCGCCCCGAAGTGGACGTGCGTCGCCTGGTGTCCGCCATGGAACAGGTGCTCTACGGGACCAGGAGGGGAGCCGCCGTGCCCGAGCTGAGCACCGGGACCAGCTACAGCTCGGGTACGGCGGCGGTGGACCGGCTGGTGAGCGAGACCAACGGGGCGGGCATCCAGCTCGCGCAGGCCGTCGGCGCGGGGCCCGTCCCGGGGCTCGCCGCCGCTCCCGCCGCCGGTGTCGGCATGCCGCTCCCCGTCGCCGCGCAGCAGGGCGTCGGGATGCCGATGCCGGCGGCAGCCATGCAGATGCAGCAGCCTCAGCAGATGCAGCAGCCGATGATGGCGCCGGTGACTCCGATGACACCGGCACCGGCTCCCGCCCCGGCCCCGATGCCCATGCAGATGCAGCCCCCGGCCCCGGCCCCGGCCCCGGCCCCGGCCGGGCCTACCCCGCCCGGGGTCCCCGCGCGTGGTGGTCTCACGGCCGCCCAGGTACGAGGCATGACGGCCCCCGCGCCCCCGGCCCCCAACCTGGCCCCCGCCCCGGCCACCGGCTGGCCGAACGCCCAGAGCTGGCCCAACGCGGCGGGGATGGGACAGGCCGGCTAGCCGCCGCAGGGATCCGGTGCGCTGCCGGGTGCACCACCATCGTGGCTGGTCGCGCAGTTCCCCGCGCCCCTGAAGGGGCGCGACCAGCCACGGTGACTGGTGATGCCGGCGGGATCAAGCGCCCCGAAAGGGGCGCGGGGAACTGTGCGCTCGGCCCCCACCGGCCCGCGGTGGACGAACGGAGCGCCGCGCCCCTCAGGGGCGCGGGAAACTGCGCGACCAGCCCCCACCGGCCCGCGGGGAACGAACCGCGTGCTGATCAGCTCCGTCCCACCGGATGACGTCGGCTGCGGAATCGCGCCCCTTCAGGGGCGCGGGGAACTGCGCGGCCGGCCCCCCACCGGCCCGCGGTGAAGGAACCGGCCGCAACCAGCGGAGCGTTCAGCTGCGCGTGGCCCGTAGGAGCGCGGCTCCCAGGGGCAGGGCGTGGCAGGACGTCGGCTTGAAGCCTGCTTCCTTCAGGAGGCGGCCGTAGTGGGGCTCATCGCGTTCCCGGCCGCCCACGTTGCACAGCATGTGCAGGTCCCAGGCCGCGGCCGTGTCGCTGGGCAGGAGGCGTTCCACGACGAGGAGTTCGGCGCCCGGGCGCATCGCCTCCGCGCAGCGGTGGAGGATGGTGCGGCAGCGGTCGTCGGTCCAGTCGTGCAGGACGCGGGAGAGCAGGTAGACGTCGCCGCCGGGCGGGACGCCCTCCGTGAAATCCCCGGCGAGGAACGTGCAGCGGCCGGACAGGTCGGCCAGTTCCGGGCGGGCCGCCGCCAGGGCCTCGGGGCGTTCCAGCAGGACGCCGTCCAGATGGCCGTGGGCGCGGAGGATGCGGCCGAGCAGGGCGCCGTTGCCGCCGCCGACGTCGACGACACGTCGTACCGCGGAGAAGTCGACGAGGGCCGGTACCGGCGTGAACATCTCCGCGCTCGCCGCCATCGCCCGGTGGAAGAGGTCGCCGAGTTCGGGGCGGGCGGCGAAGTAGGGGAAGTGGTGCTCGCCGTAGCGGTGGGCGAAAGCTTCCTTCCCAGTGCTGACGGCGTACGGGAGCCCGGCGAAGGAGTCGTAGAACGGGCCGCCGTAGAGCAGTGCGAGCGGGTGGAGGGAGTGCTCGGCGCTGGTGCGGAGAGGTTCGCCCAGGGCGGTGAGGTGGTGGGTGCCGTCGGGGGAGGACGTCAGCAGGCCGAGGGTGGCGAGGTAGCGGAGGAGGCGGCGGAGGGCGTCGGCGTCGGTGCCGGTGAGGCTCGCGAGGGTGGTGGTGTCGAGGGCGGGGTGGGCGGCCAGGTGGTCGGCGATGCCCAGTTCGGCCATGGTGCGGACGGCCTGGGTGGCCCAGGCGCCGGTCATGACGCCGAGGAGCGCGAGGGTGGGGTCGGGGAGGGGTTCCTGGCGGCCGGGGAGGCGGAGTTCGAAGCGCCGGTGGTCGGTGGTGCGGAAGTAGAGGACGGTGACGTTCTCGTGGTTGTTGTAGCCGCCGCCGTCCGGGACCGCGCCGCCGCGTTCCGTCAGCAGGGTGCGCAGTCCGGCGGGGATCACCCGGCCCGGTGCGGTCACGGCGAAGGCGTGGTGCGACTCGTGGCCGTTGGTCCGCTCGTCGGCGGCGACCGTCTCCAGCGGGGAGCCGGGCGGCACGGGCAGCGCGAAGATCTCCACGGTCCGCCCGGCCACCGGCACGTGCACGATTCCGACCTGGCTGTCGGCGAGGGCGGCGCCGTAGCGGCGGGCCAGCCGTCCGCGCACCACCACGCTGGGGGTGACGGGGCCCGGGTCGAGGCCGGCGCCGCGCAGTTCGTCGCGGAGCCCGTCGAGGGCGGCGGGGAAGACCAGTACGGCGGTGTGGTCGTAGCCGAGGTGGCGGGCGGCGTCGGCCCGCTCGTCGTCCGTCAGGCCGGGCAGCAGCCCGGCGAGGACCTGGTCCGTGTCGTGGTCGCGGACGTGGTCGGCCGCGCGCCGGATCCGGTCCAGGTCGGTTTCCGTCAGACATGCCTGTACGACGGAGAGGTTCATGAAGAATTCCCGGTGATCGTGGGGCAGGAAGAACCGGGGACTAGGGGCCCCGGGGGTCAGATGCCGGTGTAGTTCTCGGCGAAGAAGTCCTGGTGGGCGCGGGAGGTGCGCAGGCTCTCCAGGCGGGCGTACTGCAGCGCACGCCCGTAGCGGGCCTCGTCGTCCTCGCCGGCCGGGCCGTGCAGCAGGCCGCCCATCCAGTGCGAGAACTCGTGGGCCCGCCAGACGCGGGGCAGGCAGTCGGCGGCGTAGCGGGCGAGGCCGGTCCCGTCGCCGTGGGCCAGCGCCCCTTCGAGGGCGCGGGCCAGCAACTCGGCCTGGAGGACGGCGAGGTTGGCGCCCTTGGCGGCCGAGGGGCTGATGAGTCCGGCGGCGTCGCCGGCCAGCCACAGCCGTCCGGTGCCCGGGGACTCCAGGACGTCGGAGCGCAGGTCGACGACCGCCTTCTCCAGGACGGGGCCGTGCCGCAGCGGCCCGAACTCGGCGGTCCGCAGCCGGGTCGCCAGCTCCGTCCAGATCCGGTCCGCGCTCCAGTCGGCGGGATCGGTGCCGCGCGGGCACTGGAGGTAGTACCGGGTGACGGTGTCCGTGCGCGCCATGTGGCCGGCGAACCCGCGCTCGTGCAGGGCGTATCCGACGGCCGCCAGGCTGGGCGGTGCCGCGACCAGTACGGCCAGCCAGGAGACCCGGTGGTCCCGGCGGGCGGTCCGGGTGCCGCGGGCCGTCAGTGCGGCGCGGCCGATCCCCCGGTGCCCGTCGCAGCCGGCGACGTACCGCCCGGTGACGTCCGCACCGCCGCGCACCCGCACCCGGGCCGCCGCGAACTCCTCGGCCACTTCCGCGGCCTCGGCGCCGAACCGGATCTCCCCGCCGCGCCGCAGGTACTCGGCGACCAGGTCCCGTACGAGTTCCTGCTGCGGGTAGACGGTGTGCGGTTCACCGAGGCCCGACTTGCCGTAGTCCAGGGTGAATTCGCCGCGGTCGCTGCGGAACAGACAGGTGCTGTGGGTCTTTCCGCGGGCCGACAGGCCACCGGCCAGGCCGTGTTCCGTCAGCACGCGCACGGAGTGGGCCGCGAGGTATCCGGCGCGGGCCCTGCCCTCCACCGCGGCACGGTCGCGCCGCTCCAGGATCACGCAGTCGATGCCCCGGTCCAGCAGCAGGTTCCCCAGTACGAGCCCTGCCGGGCCGGCGCCGACGATCACTACACCGACCTGTGCTGTTGTCATTCCCCACCCCTGGAGTTGCCCTCTGTCCAGAAGGTTTCTTATCAGCCACATCCCTTACATAAGGGGAAGAAGCGGACTAATTACCCCTAAAGGGTTGCCTGAGGTGACGAGAGCTGCCGAAAACCGGGGGAAACGGCACGGTGCCCGTCCGCATCGAATGCGAACGGGCACCGGATCGAGCGCCGGGCAGGCCTTGCACCTGCATTTCCCCGCAGGAAGCGGGGCGTCTTTCCTTGGACCACCAACGCAGCACCAGCCACCGTGAGTTACGGCGACCAGCTCTGAAACGATCATACCGTACGCTGCACGTCGCCCTGCAACTCGCCCTGGCTCCCGCCCTCGTCGAGCTTGCTGACCAGACCGCGCAGCACGGGCCCGTACTCGGGGTGGGCGAGGGCGAAGGCCATCTGCGCGACGAGGTAGTCGGCCGGGTTGCCGGTGTCGTACCAGCGGCCCTGGATGACCTGCCCGTACACGGCCCGGCTGCCGGCGTAGGCGTTGATGGCGTCGGTGAGGTACACCTCGCCGGTGCGGTGCTCGTACCAGCGGCGGGTCTGCTCGCGCAGCTCGTCGATGATGCCGGGGGTGACGACATAGCCGCCGATGGCCGCGTACGGCGACGGCGCGTCGGCCGGCGCGGGCTTCTCGACCAGGCCGGTGATGCGCAGCTGGCCGTCGCCGAGGTCCTCCTTGACGATGGGCACGCCGTAGCGCTGAGAGTCGGCGGGGTCCATCGGCAGCAGGGCCAGCACCGGGCAGCCGGTCTGCTCGTAGGCGCGGATCAGCTGCTGGGCGCGGGGCACCTCGGCGACGAACACGTCGTCGGGCCAGAGCACGAGGACGGGCTCGTCGCCGAAGGAACGGGCGGCGTTCAGCACGGGCGTGCCGTTGCCGTACGGCCCGTACTGGTCGAGGTAGGTGATGTGCCCCTTGCGGGCCAGCTCGGCGACCTCCTCGACGGCGTCCGCGTAGGCGGTCTTGCCGTCGCTGCGCAGCTGCTCGACGAGGGCCGGGTTGGGCCGGAAGTGGTCCTGGATCAGGCTCTTGCCGCCCGAGACGACGATGGTGATGTCGGTGATCCCGGAGTCCACCAGCTCCCGCACGGTGTGCTCGATCACCGGCTTGTCACCGACCGGGAGCATCTCCTTCGGCGTGGCCTTGGTCAGGGGCAGCAGGCGGGAGCCCAGTCCTGCGGCGGGGATCACGGCCCTGCGGATCGTCGGGGACATCAGGTCTCTCTCGGTCGGACGACAAGGGGACGAGGTACCGGGACGGTATCAACGCAGGCTGTGCCACCGGGGAAACGCCGACTGCCGGGGACGCTTCGTCCGGGCGACGTGCGGGTGACGTCTCAGTACGCCACCGGCCATCCCGAGCTCCAGTCCAGCAGGTTGATGCCCAGCTTGGGGGTCCCGCCGTCGTTGCCGTCGTAGTAGTGGTAGACGATCAGGTCGCCGTCGACGTCGTTCATGACGGACTCGCCGCCGGGGCCGATGACACTGCCGTGGGACTCCAGGACCGCCGTGCCGCCGTTGCCGGTCATCGCCACGCCGCTCTTGTCGTAGTAGGGCCCGGTGACCGACGTCGCCCGCCCCACCTTCACCTTGTACGTCGAACTCGTGCCCTGGCAGCACAGGTCGTAGGAGGCGAAGAGGTAGTAGTAGCCGTTGCGTTTGACGACGTACGGCGCCTCGACCGCCTTGCTGCCGGTGGGGCGCGCGGCGAGGGAGTAGCGGGTGGTGTTGCCCGCGTACTGCTTCCCGGTCGACGGGTCGATGCGGATCATCTTGATGCCCGTCCACCAGCTGCCGAACGACAGCCACCAGGTGCCGTCGTCGTCGACGAAGAGGTTGGGGTCGATGGCGTTGTAGTCGCTGGCGGAGTTCGACGTGTAGACGATGCCGTAGTCCGACCAGGAGCCGGGCAGGCCCGTGGTGGAACCGGCCAGTCCGATGGCCGAGGTGTTGGAGCCGAAGGTGGAGACGGCGTAGTACATCAGGTACTTGCCGCCGTGGTACGAGATGTCCGGCGCCCACGCCTCCGTGGCGTACGTCGACCACCAGCTCGGCTTGGTGGTGAACGCGTCGGAGCCCGCCGTGAAGGCGACACGGTCGGTGGAGGTCCTGTAGGCCAGGCCGCCGCCGGTGGAGTAGAGCAGGTAGCGGCCGGCGGAGGTACGGATCATCGTCGGGTCGTGGACGACGACGTCACCGGCGACCGTGCCGGGGTTGGGGTAGGCCGACGCGCTCGTCGGGACCAGGGCGAGCAGGATCGCGGCGGGGAGGGCGAGGAGTGCGGTGCGGGTGCGGGGCACGCTGGGCCTCCTTGTGACTTTGTTCGACATGCCGAACGTCGATCGTCAATTCGGACGGACCGTAGAATCGAATCGTTTTGCCGTCAACGGTCTTCACAGGCATCACGCGTCAACTCACCTGTCTCAACACGGGACTTGACGGAAGGCCGTTTTACGGAACTGACAGCTCACCGACAGGTGCCGTTCCTACGGTGCCGTGCTCATGACAGACACCTCAGACGGCGCCCGCTCCGTCGGCCGCCGTACCGTACTCGTCGCCACCGGGACGACCGCCGCTGCCCTGGCCGTAGGCGCAGCGGTCTCGACCGAGGCCCCCGCGGCAGCCGCCGCCCCCGACCTCCGGCCGGCCGCCGCGGCGGCGGTCTGCACGCTCACGGAGGAACAGACCCAAGGCCCCTACTACCTCGACGGCGCGCTGATCCGCTCCAACATCACCGAGGCCAAGTCCGGCATCACCCTCAACCTCGCCCTCACCGTCGTCGACTCCGCCTGCACCGTCATCCCCAACGCCCTCGTGGAGGTGTGGCACGCCGACGCGCTCGGCGAGTACTCCGGCTACGTCGGCGCCAACGGCCACAACGAGACCGACGACGGCACCTTCCTGCGCGGCGGTGTCCTCACCAACTCCAACGGCGTCGCCAACATCACCACCATCTACCCGGGCTGGTACCGGGGCCGCTGCGTCCACATCCACGTGAAGGTCCACACGGGCGTCACCCTGACCTCCGACGGCTCCTTCACCGGCGGTTCGACCCTGCACACGGGCCAGCTCTTCATCAACGAGACCATCACCACGGCGGTCGCCAAGGTCTCGCCCTACTCGACCAACACGGTCACCCGCACGACGCTCGCCCAGGACGGGATCTACGACGACGGAGGCGCCTCGTCGGGCCTCATGACCGTCACCGGCTCCACGTCCGCCGGCTACACCGGCACCCTCACCCTGGGCGTCTCGACCTGACGCCCCCGGGCCCCGGGGGGGCATGCGCACCCCGGGGCCCGCTCAGGGTCTGCGACGAAGCGGCAGGTCCACCTCGGCCCGTACGGTCTTGCCCGGTGCGCCGTCGCAGTCCCGCTCCAGCACCTCCCACCGATCGGCCAGCGCGTCCACGAGCACGAGCCCGCGCCCCCCGGCGTCCAGCGGCCCCGACGGCCGCACGTCCCGGGGGCCGGGCGGCCGCCGTTCGGCCCGCGTGTCGGTGACCTCGACCCGCACGCTCCCCGTCACCAGCGAGAGCCGCAGCTCGAAGTCCCGCCCCGGCACGCGCCCGTGCGTCACGGCGTTCGCGGCCAGCTCCGCGACGATCACCGACACCTTGTCGATCACCTCCGCCGCCGCGAACCGACCGCCCCACGCGTGGAGTTGGGCCACGGCGAGATGCCGCGCGAGCCGGGCACCCCGCGGGGTGCCACTGAGCCGCTGGGCGAGTGTTCGACTGACGGTGACGGTGGTGGGGGGTGCGTCCATGCCCCCAATCTGCCGCCTGGAACGGGCGGTTCTCCAGGTGAGAGCCACGTACGCCGGGCCCGCGTACGCGGTCACGGACTGGACCGTACTGGTGACTCGCCGTCACCATGGGGCCGGGAGGTGGCCTACGTGGGCGATGGAGCGGAGCCGGAGTCGTCGGACAGTCTGCGGACCTTCGGGGCGGTGGTCCAGGCGTTGCGCGAACACGCCGGGCTGAGCCGGGAGGAGTTCGGGGAACGGGTGCGGTTCTCGAAACACACGGTGGCGTCCGTGGAGCTGGGCCGCCGCATGCCGGACGAGTCGTTCGTGGAGGCGGCGGAGGACGCGCTCGGCAACACGGGGGCCTTACGGCGGGCGGCGGGGCATGTGGCTCGGCAGCCGGGGTTGGCGGCTTGGTTTCGGCGGTGGGCGCGGATGGAGGCGACGGCGATCACGCTGTATACGTACGAATGCCGGTTGCTTCCGGGCCTGTTGCAGACGGAGGCATACGCGCGCACGTTGTTCACACAGCAGCTGCCACCGCTGGACGACGAGCAGATCGAGGCGCAGTGGATGGCCCGAGCGGACCGGCAGCGACTGTTGCACGAGCGCCCCAACACGGCGTTCAGCTTCATCCTGGAGGAGGGGGTCTTCCTGCGCCGGACCGGCGGGGCGGAGGTCACCCGGGAGCTCATCGATCATGTGCTGCGGCTGGCGGAGCTGCGGAATGTCGAGGTTCAGGTCATGCCGCAGGTGCAGGAGACGCACGCTGGCCTCGACGGCCCCATGCGGCTCCTGGAGACATCGGAGAACCGCTGGTTCGCGTACTGCGAGGGTCAGGAGAGCGGCCAGTTGATCGCTGATCCAAAAGTGGTCAGCATGCTCCAGATGCGGTATGCCAGGATGCGCTCGCAGGCTCACACTATTAGAGACTCAGTCGGCCTGCTGAAGCGGATGCGAGGGGACTTATGAGCACCACCAACCTGGCCTGGTTCAAGAGCAGTTACAGCGGCGGCTCGGGCGACGACTGCGTCGAAGTGGCCCTCTCCTGGCGCAAGTCCATCTACAGCATCAGCGGTTCCGGCGACTGCGTCGACGTCGCCACCCATCCCACCACCATCCACATCCGCGACTCGAAGAACCGCCAGGGCCCCCGGCTCGCCGTCTCCCCCGACGCCTGGGCCGACTTCCTTACGCACGCCGGAAAGTGACCGCGGGGACGCCCGCTTCTCTTTCATGGTCGTGTCTCCACGACCCGAGTAAAGGGCGCTGCGCGTCGCCTTCGGCGATGGGCCTGCGGCCCACCCTTGACACGGGTCGCTCCACCACGGGGAAGAAGCGAGCGGGCAGCCCGGGAAAGTGGGCGGCTCAGGCCAACAGGGCCCCACGGTCGGCTGCGTACGCGCCCGGCGTGAAGGGACGCGATCGCGCCTCGGCGGCACGCCGGGCCGGCCAAGCGGCGAACGGCGGGTGGCGAGTGGCCGCAGCCCAGGGCCGGAGCAAGAGCCGGAGCCATCGGCTCCGCATCGGCCGTCGCACCCCCTCCCGCACCGTCCGGAGTGGCGAGTGGAGGATATGTGCCAGGCAGGGGCGGTGTTTTCCCAGGTGAGGCGGGGATGGACCGGGGTGCGGATGGCACGAATCCTCCAATCCACCCGTGACGCCGGAACGGCGGGGGCCCGCAGGCGGGCAGAGCGGTCCGCCTCCCACCTCCCCCACCGGCCGTTCGCCGCTTTGCCCGCCCGGCGTGCCGGCGAGGCGCTACCGCGCCCCCTAACCTCCGATGCGGACCTGGCCCACGGCTGGGAACACCCCGGTCGGCCACCGTTCCCCTCCGGCCGCCCGCGCGCTTCTCTCCCGTGCTGGAGCGCACCGAGTCAAGGGTGGGCCGCAGGCCCATCGCCGAAGGCGACGCGCAGCGCCCTTTACTCGGTGCGCGGAAGCACGACACTGGCCGGAGAAGCGGGCTGCCCGACGGTCCTTCTCCAACGGGCGTGCACACTCTTCCCCCATCCGACCTGCACATGTCGCGAACGGCGTGATTTGATCCCGGTACTGCGAGTCCACCGGGGGAGATCCAGCCATGTCCAGACGCCTTTTCACCGTGTTCCTGGCGCTGAGCGCCGCCACCCTCACCTCGTGCTCCGACGGCGGGGGGACGGCCCTGGACGGTGCCGGGAAGAGCAGCAACCTGGTCGGGTACGAGCACACCCAGGTCGGCAAGGAGTACTGGGTGACCATGCCGCAGATGGAGAACACGTCGGGGAAGCCGCTCAGCGTCCTCAGCGGGAAGATCGTTCACGTGCCGGCCGGGCTGCGGATCACGACGTACCGGGTGGTCAGCGACGGCGCCGGCCCTCATCCCATCGGGGTGGTACCCGTAGGCGTCACGGACGACAGCGCCCTCGCTCACAAGGGCAGTTCGTTCCGGATCCCGGCGCACACCCTGTCGCACCTCTACTACGAGGCCCGGATCAAGGTGACCGGCACCGTGCACGGTGACCTGACCAACTGCCGCTACGAGTACCGGCAGGGCTCCACCACGCACCACGAGGACATCGGCTGCGACACCCGGATCCGCCTCGGCAAGCCCGTGACCGGCTGAAGCCCTAGACCAGCCACTTCCCGTCGCGCATCAGGGTCCGCCCGGCCAGTTCGGGAACGGTTCCCCATGCCTGCAGGACCTGCGGGGTGACCTGGAAGAAGACGTACGACGGGTGGTCCTCGCGAGGGTCCCAGCCGTCCTTGGCGGCGAAGGCGTCGCCCACCCCGACCGGAAGCTCCTCCCTGGTCAGCATGCGCGCGGTGCCGTGGACCAGGACCACGTCCCGGGTATGGCCGAAGGAGAGCCGGACCCGGCCCGAGGCACGGAGGTTGCGCCCGGTCGGGTTGGTGTCGCGGGTGGCCAGCCACACGCTCTCGCCGTCCCACCAGAAGGCGAGCGGAACGAGGCACGGCTCGCCGGTGCCGTCGGCCGTGGCGACCCATACGTCATTGTCCCGCGCGAGCCGTTCCAGGGCCTCGTGCTTGCGCTGCTCCTGGCTTCGGGGTTCGCTGCGGCGAGAGTCAACTGATGCCATGCGGCGAGGCTATGACGTGACGCACCCGGTCACATCCGGCGGCGGGACTAGGGCGCTGGGCGTAGGGCCGTACTCGTACGGACCCGGCGGCACAACGCGGTCTAGTCGTGCGCCGCGGGGTCGAAACCCTCGGGCGCCCGGTCCAGGAAGACCGTGACGGAGCTGATCCGGCCGTCCTCGTCGAGGTGCAGGACGTCGGTTCCGGTGGCGAAGGGCGTGCCCTCGTCCTCGCCGGTCAGGATCTCCCACTGGAGCCTCGCGCGGCTGTGGTGGACCTGGGGCTGTTCGCGCAGGCGGAACGTGACCGTGCCCATGTGGGCGGCGAACTGGTTGCGGAAGTCGATCAACGCCTGTGCCCCGCTGAGGATTCCGATCCGGGCGCGGTACTCGACGCCGTCGGTGAAGGCGGCTTCCGCGTAGGCGCGCTGCTCCTGCTCCGTGCCGGTGTTCCAGAACCGTACGTACTGCTCCAGCTGTTCGGCGGTTTCGGTCATGGTGACTTTCCCTTCGCTGCGAACTGCGTTGCCTCGTCCCGACTTTGCGGGCGAGAGGCGCGCGCTGTCGATGACCTGCGAGGTCATTGCCGTGGCCCGTGCCGCCGGGCAGCCTGAGGGACATGACGACGACCACCACCGAACCGGTCGGGGTGCTGGTGCGCCGCTGGCGGGAGCGGCGCCGGCGTTCGCAGCTCGACGTGTCCCTCGCCGCCGAGTTGTCGACCCGGCACCTGAGCTGCATCGAGACCGGGCGGGCGAACCCCAGCCGGGACATGGTCCGGCGGCTGTGCGAGGAGCTGGACGTGCCGCTGCGGGAACGCAACGCGCTCTACCTGGCAGCCGGGTTCGCTCCGGTGCACAAAGAACGTGCCTACGCCGATCTGGGCGCGGCGCGCGAGGCGGTGGAGGCCGTGCTCGCCGGGCACGAGCCGAATCCGGCGCTCGCCGTCAACGTGCGGTGGGAGCTGCTGGCCGCGAACCGCGCCATGGGACTGTTCCTCGGTGACGTCCCGGCGGACGTGACCGGGCCGCCGCTGAACGTACTGCGGGCGACCCTGCACCCCGACGGCCTGTCCGGACGCATCCGGAACCTCGCGCAGTGGCGTGCGCACGTACTGCGCCGGGTCCGCCGCCAGCTGGACCGGACGTCGGCCACGGGGCTCGCCGAACTGCTCGCGGAGCTGGAGGGCTACCCGGCGCCCGGGAGGGACGAGGCCCGGGACGGCGGATCGTTCCACGACGATCTGGTGGTTCCGCTGCGGCTGTCGTCCGAGCACGGCGACCTCGCCCTGCTCTACACCACCACGGTGTTCGGATCACCGAGGGACGTGACACTGGACGAGATCGCCGTCGAGACGTTCTTCCCGGCGGACGCGCGTACGGCGGCACTGCTGCGCGCGATGGCCGGATAGGCGGCCAGAGAGAGCCGCGCCGAGGTTCATCCCGCCGGGTCGAACAGCTTCCAGTTCCCCTCGGAAACGACCTCGGCCACGCCGCTGTCGGTCACCTTGATGGCCGTCTGGGCGTCGATGGCGTACGCCGGACCCGCCAGACCGGCGGCCCACCGTTCCGCCGCGGCCATGGTGTTCTCCGGGCAGTCCGGGCTGCCCACGTGCGGGAAGAGGGAGAAGTCGACGACTCCCAACGCGGCGTCGTCGCCGGTGGGCGGCTCCCAGCCGACGAAGAACTCCCCCACGCGGGGCGTCAGCGCCATGCTCCCGGCGCTGAGCCCCACGTAGACCGTGTCGCGCAGCGACGGGAAGAGGTCGGCGAGTCCGGACTCCCGCATCCAGTGGCACAGGTACAGCGCGTCGCCGCCGTTCACCAGCAGGGCGTCCGCCGCCCGGACCCAGGAGACCCAGCGTTCCCGGTCGATGCCGGGCAGTGCGGTGAGCTCCAGCACGCCCACCGACCGCCACCCCAGCCCGGTCATGGGACTGGGAGACCGGCCGCTGATGAAATGCCACGGGCCGCCCGGATCGCCGTACGGGCCTCCGTAGCCGGCGGTGGGGATGCAGAGGGCGTCGGCCTCGGCGATCGGTTTGCCGAGGAGATCGACCAGCGCCGCCCGGATGCTTTCGTTCCGGACACCGGAGTCGGTGAGGAGCAGTTTCATCAAGCCCCCGCTGAGTAGGGTCACCCGTCCGATGGCAGGATAGGCCGCAAGCGATAGGATCGTGCCATGTCCGCCGACATCGACTTCCTGCCCAGCCGCCCGCACCGCGTCGTCGTGCTCGCTCTCGACGGGGTCTACCCCTTCGAGCTGGGGATCCCGAACCGGGTCTTTCCCTGCGTGCCCGGTGCCTACGACGTGGTGACGTGCGCGGCGACGGCGGACCGTACGGTGGCGACCAGCGCCGACTTCAGCGTCACCGTCGGGCACGGGCCCGAGGCGCTGGAGAGTGCGGACACCGTGGTCGTGCCGCCGTACGACATGGCGCGGATCTCACAGGAGCTGTCCGCGCCCGTCGCCGCCGCGCTGGCGCGGATCCGGCCCGGGGCCCGGATCGTGTCCATCTGTACGGGGGCGTTCGCGCTCGCGGCGGCCGGGATGCTCGACGGGCGGCCGGCGACGACGCACTGGGCGCTGGCGCCGCGGTTCCGGCGGATGTTCCCGCAGGTGGCGCTGGATCCGGATGTGCTGTTCATCGACGACGGGGACGTCCTGACCTCGGCGGGAGCAGCCTCCGGCGTCGACGTGTGCCTGCACATCGTGCGCTCCGACCACGGCAGCGCGGTCGCCAACAGCGTGGCCCGGCAGTGTGTCGTACCGCCGTGGCGGGACGGCGGCCAGGCGCAGTACATCGAGCTGCCGGTGCCGGACGAGGGGGCCACGGGTACGGCGGCCACCCGGGCGTGGGCCCTGGAGAACCTGGAACGGCCGCTGGCGCTGCAGGAGCTGGCCGAGCACGCCCGGATGAGCCGGCGCACCTTCGCCCGCCGCTTCCAGGAGGAGACGGGGACGAGCCCCGGGCGCTGGCTGATCCAGCAGCGGGTACGGCGCGCCCGCGACCTCCTGGAGACCAGCGAGCTGTCGGTCGACCGCATCGCCGCCGAGGTCGGTTTCGCCACGGGCACGTCGCTGCGGCAGCACCTGCACGCGGCGATCGGGGTCTCCCCGCAGGCCTACCGGAACACGTTCCGGGCCACGGCGGTGAGCAAGGCCTGAGCGGGCAGGGACTCGCCCCGGCGCGAGGTCCCGTCACCGGGACGCGTCGCGCCGGGGCGAGCCGGACTCGGGCCGGCGGGCTACTTGCCCGGGCACTGCTTCCAGGCGAGGTGGTAGACGGTGCTGATCTCGCCGTCGGTGGAGTCCATGGTCATGAAGCTGACCTTGCCGGGGTTCGCGCTCCCGGCGTTCACCCGCAGCTCGGTGTTGATGTTGAAGTTGCGCTGGACCCCGCAGGGCGCCCAGACCAGCTGGGCCCAGTCGGTGGTGTCGGTGGCCTGCCAGTTGTCGTTGTAGGGGCCGGTGAAGGGGTGGTTGGCGAACGCGGTGTTCGAGGAGCCCTGGAAGTAGTACGAGGCCCGCTGGGTGCCGGTGGCGCCCGGCTGGAGCGACGCGAAGCCGCGGTAGTCGGCGCTGGCGATGGCGTAGGTGAAGCCGCCCGGCACGTGGACGACCAGGTTGAGCTGGCAGTTGCGGCGGAAGACGGTCGGGTCGGAGTTGCCGCCGGCCTGGGCGAGGTAGGCGCTGTAGGTGACGGTGAAGGCCTCGTTGTCCTCGGACACGGCGACCGCCGTGGTCCCCTGCGGACAGCCGGAGCCGTTCACCGTGGCGACGTTGATGACGATCTTGTCCGGCGGCGGGTCGTCGAAGACGGGCGACGACGAGGCCTGGGCCTGAGCGGGCAGCCCGGTGGTGAGCAGCGCGGCGAGCGCTCCGCCGAGCAGGAGTCCGTGCCTCCTGGATCCCATGGTTTCTCCGGTTCGGTGATCGAGTGGGGGGTTGCACCCGCGGCCGTCCGTAGTTCATCTTTGAAGAAACTGTGAGTTTCCTGTGAAGGCCGGGGCGCTCGCATCGTAGGAAGCCCCACGCGAACCGGTCAGGGTGAACTCCGGCCATTCACAACGCCGGATTTCACACCTCGCCGAAGGCTCAGGGGTTCTCCCAGGCCGCCGGTTCCGCCGCCAGCGCCCGGACCGGCTCCGGCAGGGCGTCCGCCGCGATGTCCGCCACCGTGACACCTTCGAGGATCCTGCGGACGTTGGCGCGCAGGGCGATCCACAGGGGCAGCAGCGGCTGGGCGGTGCCGGTGTAGGCCAGCCCCGTCGGGCGCTCGCCGCGCACCGAGACGATCGGGCCGTCCACCGCGCGGATCAGGTCGGCCACGGTGATCGCGGACGCCTCCCGCGCCAGCCGGTAGCCGCCGCCCCCGCCCCGCCGGCTGTCGACGATCCCGGCGCGCCGGAGGTCACCCAGAATGCCCTCAAGGAACTTGTGCGGGATGTCCTGGGCGCCGGCGATCTCCTCCGCCTTCACGGGGCCCTCACCCTGCCGTACGGCGAGCTCCAGAACCGCCCGTACCGCGTAATCCGCTCGTGCCGAGATCCTCATGCGTCCATTGTGGGGCGTCCTCCCGTGGACAATGGCCGCACCCGCGCCCCGTAAGATCGCCCGGGAGGATCCCTTGGCGCTCAGCAGACGTACCTTCAGTGCCCTCGCCGGCTCGGCCGCGCTCGGTTTCGCCCTGGGCGGCAGCGGCGGCCCCGGGGCGCCCGCGGCCTACGCGGCACGCAGTGTGCCGACCGGCCCGGCACCGGCCGCGCCGAGAGCCGACGGACAGCGGCACACCATCGGCTACGACCACCACTCCCTCGTGGTGGACGGGCGGCGGCTGGTGGTCTGGTCCGGCGAGATGCACCCCTTCCGCCTCCCGAGCCCCTCCCTGTGGCGGGACGTCCTGGAGAAGATGCGGGCGCACGGCTACAACACCGTCAGCATCTACGTGGCGTGGAACTACCACTCCCCCGCACCCGGCACGTACGACTTCACCGGCGTCCGCGACCTCGACCTGTTCCTGCGCACCGCCGCCGAGACCGGCCTGTACGTCATCGTCCGCCCCGGCCCCTACATCAACGCCGAGGTCGACGCCGGCGGCTTCCCCGGCTGGCTCACCGCCACCGAGGGCGCCGCCCGGGGCACCGACCCCACCTACCTCGGCCACGTCGACCAGTGGCTGACGGCCGTCAACCGCATCGTCCGCCGCCACCAGCACACCGACGGCGGCGGCACCGTCCTGCTCTACCAGATCGAGAACGAGTACGACGGCCACGTCACGGACCCCAGCGGCCCCGCCTACATGTCCCACCTCTACCGGAAGGTGCGGGCCGACGGCATCCACGTCCCCCTCTTCCACAACGACAAGGGCCGCAACGGCTACTGGATCCCCGGCTCCTTCGACACCGGCGGCGAGAAGGGCAAGTGGCTGTACGGCTTCGACGGCTACCCGTCGCCCTCCCAGCCCCCGCCGGACTGGGGCGACTTCGGGATCGGCGGCCTCAAGGGCGGCGCGACCGCCAGCCCGCGTACGCCCGGGTTCGTGCCGGAGTACGGGGGCGGCTGGTTCGACCCGTGGGGCGGCGTCGAGTTCGGCGGCAAGGGGTACGCCGAGTCCCGCCGCACCCGGGACGCGGCCTACGAACGCCGCTTCTACCTCACCAACCTCGCCAACGGCCTCACCCTCCACAACGTCTACATGACCTACGGCGGCACCACCTGGGGCTGGCTGCCGGCGCCGGTCGTCTACACGTCGTACGACTACGGCGCCGCCATCGACGAGGCCCGCAACGTCACCACGAAGATCGCGCCGATGCACCAGCTCGGCCATCTCCTGCAACGCGTCCCGGACTTCGCGAAGCTGGACCGCGCGGCCGACGTCCACGTGGCCGGGCTGAAGGCGTACCACCTCACCAACCCCGACACCCAGGCGCACGTCTACGTCCTGCGCAACGACGGCGCCGACGAGGTCACCTCCACGCTGCGGACCGCCGACGGCGACGACGTCGAACTGACCGTCGCGGCCCACGACGCCCGGCTCGTCACCACCGGCCTCTCCCTCGGCAAGCGGAAGCTGCGCTACTGCACCGCCCAGCCGATGTTCGTGCTCACCGCGGGACGCCAGGACATCGCCCTGTTCACCGGCCGCTACGGCGAGATGGCGCACCTCGTGCTGGAGTGCCCGACCGAGCCGTTCGTCCAACGCCTCGACGCCGAGGCGGCCTGGGTCTACGACCAGGGCGTCCTGCACGTCACCGCTCCGCTCGGGCAGGGCGGCCTCACCCGGGTCCTGGTCCAGCGCGGCGAGTCCGACACCCCGCTGCTCCTCCTCTTCGCCGACGACACGACCTCCGTACGGCTGTTCCCGTACGACACCCCGTCCGGCACGCTCCTGGTCTACGGCCCGGCGCTGCTGCGCCACGCGAAGCTCGACGGGTCGGCCGTCCGGCTCACCGGGGACATCGTCGGGACGAGCGGCGTGGAGGTCTGGGGGCCCCGCGGGATCACCTCGGTCACCTGGAACGGGCAGCCGGTACCGACGCGGGTGACCGTCTCGGAGAGCCTGGTCGCCCTGTCGGAGATGCCGGCGGCGCCGCGGCCGGCGCTGCCGGTCCTCGCCGGCTGGCGCCGGAAGACCGAGAACCCCGAGGCCGCGAGCGGCTTCGACGACTCGGCGTGGACGGCCGCCGACAAGAAGACGTCGTTCAGCACGACGGCCGTCCCGGCGGGTCAGCCGGTGCTCTTCGCCGACGACTACGGCTTCCACTACGGGGACGTCTGGTACCGGGGACGGGTGGAGGGCGACCTGACGGACCTGGAGTCGGTCTCGCTCGCCTACAGCACGGGCACCCAGGGCATGCTGATGGCCTGGCTGGACGGGGTGCCGCTGGGCTCGCACCGGATGCCGGTGCCGGATGCGAGGACGGTACGGAAGGGGAGCTGGGCGGCCACGGCCGAGTTCTCCGCCGAGGGGCTGAAGAAGAAGCGGCGGAAGAAGCCGGGACACGTGCTGTCCGTGCTGGTGCGGCGGATGCAGCACGACATGGACGGCGGGTCGCTGGACACGCACAAGGTGGCGCGTGGACTGACCGCCGTCTCCTTCAAGGGCGTCACGCCGAAGGTGAGCTGGCGGATCCAGGGGGCCGCGGCACCGGATCCGGTGCGGGGGCCGCAGAACAACGGCGGGTTGTACGGGGAGCGGGAGGGCTGGCACCTGCCCGGGTTCGCGGACGCGGGGTGGGAGGCGGCCGCGTTTCCCCGCGCCGACCAGGGGATGGGGGTCACCTGGTACCGGACCGGGTTCCGGCTGTCCGTGCCGGGCGGGGTGGACGCGTCGGTGGGGCTGGTGCTGGAGGACGATCCGGCGCGGGCGTATCGGGTGCAGATCTTCTTGAACGGGTGGAACCTCGGGCAGTACGTCAATGACGTGGGGCCGCAGCATACGTTCGTGCTGCCGAACGGGATTCTGCGGACCCGGGGTTCCAACACGTTGGCGCTGGCCGTGCTTTCGGATGGGACGAGCGAGGTCGGGCCGGGGGTTGTGCGGCTGGAGTTGCTGGGGAGTGCGGTCGGAGGAGTCGAGGTTGTGGGGGTGGACTCCCCCGGCCGTTGACTGCGGGTTGTGGGGGGGGTGCTCGCTCAGTTCCTCCCCCAGCCTTCGGCCGGGGGTACCCCCAGCGCCCCTAAAAGCAAGGGGCGCTGCCCCTTAGGCCAGTCGGATCACGTTCCATGACAAGGGCTCAAGAAGGGCCGTGAGCGTGCCGTCGTCCAGCGATGTGCCCTCGGCCGGGTGAGGCGTCACCCGCTCCGGCTCCGCCAAGGTGTTGCGGGCGTCGGTGTCGGCGTCCGCGAGGACGCTGTGTTCCGTGACCTGCGTCAGGTCGAGGCCGTTCAGGGCGATTTCCAGCGGCAGCGGTTCCGTCCGGCTGCGGTTCACGGCGAAGACGGTGACCGTGCCGTCGTCGGCGCGGACGGCGGTGGCGTGCAGCAGGTCGGTCTCGCCGTACTTCTTCGTCTCGTGGGTCGGGGAGTCGACCCGGACGTCCAGGACCTGGCCCCTGCCGTACCGCGACGCCTGGGCGAAGGGGAAGAACGTCGTCTGGCGCCAGGCCGGGCCGCCGGGCTCGGTCATGATCGGGGCGATGACGTTGACCAGCTGGGCCAGGCAGGCGACGGTGACGCGGTCGGCGTGGCGGAGCAGGGCGATGAGGAGGGAGCCGAAGACCACCGCGTCCAGGACGCTGTAGTTGTCCTCCAGGAGGCGGGGGGCCTCGGCCCAGTCCCGCGCGGCGGAGTTCTCGATCTCGTGCCACCTCGACGTGTACCAGACATTCCACTCGTCGAAGGAGAGGTTGATCTTCTTCTGGGACTTCAGCCTGGCGCCCACGTGGTCACAGGTGGCGACCACGTTCTCGATGAACGACTCCATGTCGACGGCGGAGGCCAGGAAGGAGTCGAGATCGCCGTCCTGGGGCTCGTAGTAGGCGTGCAGGGAGATGTAGTCGACCAGGTCGTACGTCTCCGCGAGGACCGTCGCCTCCCACTCCGCGAAGGTCGGCATGGACTGGCTGGAGGAACCGCAGGCGACCAGTTCCACGGACGGGTCCATCTGGCGCATGGCGCGGGCGGTCTCGGCGGCGATGCGGCCGTATTCCTCCGCCGTCTTGTGTCCGGTCTGCCAGGGGCCGTCCATCTCGTTGCCCAGGCACCAGACCTTGATGCCGAAGGGGTCCTTGTCGCCGTGGGCGGCGCGGAGGTCGGAGAGGGCGGTTCCGGAGGGGTGGTTGGCGTACTCCTGGAGTTCCAGGGCCTCCGCCACGCCCCGCGTGCCGAGGTTGATCGCCATCATGGGCTCGGCCTGCGGGCCGACCTTCTTCAGGAAGGCGATGTACTCGGCGAGTCCGAAGCGGTTGGTCTCCGTCGACCGCCAGGCGAGGTCGAGGCGGCGGGGGCGGTCCTCGACGGGGCCGACGGAGTCTTCCCACTTGTAGCCGGAGACGAAGTTGCCGCCGGGGTAGCGGATGGTGGTGACGCCGAGTTCGCGGACGAGGTCGAGGACGTCCGTGCGGAGGCCTTCGGCGTCGGCCGTGGGGTGGGTCGGCTCGTAGATGCCGGTGTAGACGCAGCGGCCTAGGTGCTCGACGAAGGAGCCGAAGAGGCGGGGGGTGACTTCGCCGGTGGTGAAGGCGGGGTCGAGGGTGAAGCGGGCGGTGCGCAATGTTCGCCTTTCGGGGTGGGTTGTTGCTGAATCGTGGGCGAGTACGGGTGGTCTGTGGCTGGTCGCGCAGTTCCCCGCGCCCCTGGGTTGGCTGCCCCTAAGTGAGTTGTGGCCAGCCGTTCCTTGTCCAACCCAAAGGGTTCAGACCCAGCTTTGGCGTGCCGTTGTCGTCGGCGTCGTAGTAGTGGTACGCCAGCCAGGTCTTGCCGTGGGTGCGGAAGGTGGACTCGCCGCCGGGGCCGATGTAGCGGCCGTGGGAGGCGAGGAGGAGGTCGCCGCCGCCCTGGAGCATGGGTGCCCCCGTGCTGTCCACGTACGGGCCCGTCACCGTCGTCGAGCGGCCCACTCTGATCTTGTACGTCGAGTTCACGCCCGCGCAACAGGCGTCGTACGAGGCGAAGAGGTAGTAGTAGCGGCCGTGGTGGAGGATCGAGGCGCCTTCGACGGCGTAGGGGGCGTCCGGGCGGGTGGCCAGGTGGGCGACCGGGGCGCCCGGTATCGCCTTGCCCGTCCTCCGGTCGAGTTCGACCATGCGGATGCCGGTCCAGTACGAGCCGAACGCCATCCACAGCTTGCCGTCGGCTCGGACGAGGGCCGGGTCGATGGCGTTCCAGGAGTCGGTCGTGTCGGAGGTGAAGGCGGGGCCGTGGTCGGTCCAGGTGCCGGGGAGGCCGGTCGGGGAGGTGGCGACGCCGATCGCGGAGTGGTTGGTGCCCCAGGAGGAGACCGCGTAGTAGAGCCAGTAGCGGCCGTCGCGGTAGGAGAGGTCGGGGGCCCAGGGGTCGGCGGTGGAGTTGTAGTCGTACCACCAGCTCGGGGGCGTGGTGAACGCGTTGCCCGCGTCGGTCCAGTCGCGGAGGTTCGGGGAGAGGCGGGCACCGATGATGCCGCCGGTGGAGTAGGCGACGTACTGGCCGTTCTTGAGCTGGTGGACCGTCGGGTCGTGGATGATCTGCTGGCCGGTGAGGGGCAGCGGGTCGGGGTAGGTGACGTCGGCGGTCGCGGTGGTGGGGAGGAGGGCGATGGTCGCGGCCGCGAGCAGCGCGGCGAGTCTGGGGAAGCGCTTCAACTCCGGCTCCTCACTGGCCGGCCAGGCCCGTGTGGGCCACGCCGCGCACGATCTGGCTCTGGAAGAAGACGAACACGATGATCAGCGGGAGGCCCGCGATCAGGCCGCCGGCCATCAGCTGCGGCCAGATGATGCCGAAGGCGTTCTGCACGGTCGCGATGCCGTTGGGCATCGTCATCAGGTCGGGGTTGTTGGTCACCATGTACGGCCACAGGAAGTTGTTCCAGGAGGCGATGAAGGTGAAGATGCCGACCGCCGAGAGGGACGGCTTGGAGAGCGGGAGGACGATGGTGAAGAAGATGCGCCAGCGGCCGGCGCCGTCGATGAACGCGGCCTCCTCCAGTTCCTTGGGGAGCGACTGGAAGAACTTGTAGAGGATGTAGACCATCGCGGCCGGGGCGCACTGGGGAAGGATCATGCCCCAGTAGGTGTCCACCATGCCGAGCGACTGGACCGTGGTGAACAGCGGGACGCCGAGGATGGCCGGGGAGAACATCAGGCCCGCCATGGTGAGCGAGAGCAGGACGCCCTTGCCGCGGAACTCCGTGCGGGCGAAGCCGTATCCGGCGAGGGACGCGACGAGCAGCACGATGAAGGTGACGCAGACCGAGACGACGACCGAGTTGACGAACCAGTTGGGGATGTTGCCGGCGTCGAAGATGCCCTTCCAGGAGTCCCAGGTGAGGTGGTCCGGGATCCAGTGCGGGGAGGCGACCGACTCGGTGGAGGTCTTGAGCGAGGTCGACAGGGCCCAGAAGAGCGGGGCGATCCAGACCAGGGAGAGGCCGGCGGCGACGATCGTGAGGGCGATCTGGGCCGGGGTCCACGTGGAGCGCGGTGTGCGCAGGACGGGGGGCGTGGGGCTGGTCATCGGGTGGCCTCCTCGCGGGTGCGCAGCAGCCACATGCGGGCCAGGGCGACGGCGGCGATGATGATGAAGAGGATCATGGAGATCGCGGAGGCGTAGCCCACGCGGTAGCCGGTGAAGCCCTGTTCGATCATGTACTGGACGAAGGTGCGGGTGGAGTTCTCGGGCCCGGAGCCGAACTGGAACATGATGACGACCTGGTCGTAGACCTGGAGCGAGGCCAGTATCTGGAGCGCGATGACCAGGCCGGTGATGTTGCGCAGGTTCGGGACCGTGATGTGGATCATGCGCTGGAGGGCGTTGGCGCCGTCCAGTTCGGCCGCCTCGTAGAGGTGCTGGGGGATGTTCTGGAGGGCGGCCAGGTAGAGGAGGAAGGAGAAGCCGACGGTCCACCAGAGGGTGGCGATGACGCTCGCCAGCAGGGCCGTGGACTTCTGGGTGAGCCAGGGGGTGTCGAGGCCGAGGGTGTGGTTGACCAGGCCGTTGACCGGCTGGAAGAGCCACCACCAGAGATTGGCGACGACGGCCGACGGGAGCAGGAACGGGGCGAAGAAGCAGAACCGCCACAGCCACTTGAAGTGCACGGTGTGGTGGGCGATCAGCGCCATCAGGAGGGCCATGACGACGATCAGCGGGACGACCCACAGGGTGAACTTCACGCTGTGCCAGAGGGACTGCCAGACCAGGTCGTCCTGGAGGGCCTCCCGGTAGTTGTCGAGGCCGATGAAGCTGGTGTGGTCGCCGGAGATGTTGGCGTCGGTGAAGGAGAGGTACAGCCCTCGGACGATGGGGACGAGGACGAAGAGGCCGTAGAGGACGAAGAACGGGGTGACGAACCAGCCGCCGTGCTGGAGGCGGCGGCCCCAGCGCAGGCGCAGGGTGTCGGTGCCGGTGGCGGTGCGGGCCGCGCGGGTGGCGGAGGGCAGGGCCGTGGTGGAGGCGGTGGAGCTCATGCGCCGGCTCCCTTCAGCTCCTGGGCGGCGGTCTTGCCGTCCATCGGGTTCTTCGAGGCGAGCAGGGCCTCCAGGGCGCTCTTCATGGCGCGGGCGGTGGCGTCGGGCTTGGTGGAGCCGAGGTTCGAGCCGGCGATGAGGGGGCCCACCCGTTTGGAGAGGGTGCCGGTGGAGCCGGCGAACCAGATGTGCGGCTCGGTCGCGAGGTGCTGCATGGCGTCCTGGGAGTACTCGCGCTGCGGCGAGAGCTTCGTGTACGCCGGGTCCTTGAAGGTCGGCAGGTAGGCGGGGACGTGGCCGCCCTGGGCCCAGGTCGCCGCGTTCTTCACCAGGTAGGCGGCGAGCGCGTAGGCGCCCTCGTTCGCGGCGCCGCCGCGGTCGGCCTGGTGGGGCAGGACGAAGGAGTGGGACTCGGCGTGGGTGCCGGGGGTGCCGAAGACCGGGGGCAGGGGCGTGGCGCCGTAGTCGATCTTCGCGGGGGTGTAGACCGGGACCGACCAGTCGCCCTCCCAGACGAAGGGGGCCCCGGCCAGGAACATCGCGGCGTCGTCCGAGCCCGCGATCGCGTAGCCGTCGGTGACGTGCTTGCGGAAGAACTCCAGGACCCGGGTGGCCTTGTCGGTGTCGAAGACCACGCCGGTCTGGTCGGCGTTGAAATAGCCGCCGCCGAGCTGCTGGTAGAAGGCGACGAAGAACCACCAGGAGAAGTTCTGGTCGTTGGCGTGCATGCCGAGGGTCTGCAGGCCGCCCTTGAGCTTGGACTTGGCGGCCTTGAGCATGGCGAACCAGTCGTCCTCGGAGGTGGCGTGCGGGAGCCTGCCGTCCGCGTCGAGCAGGCCCGCCTTCCGGCAGACGTCCTTGCGGTAGAAGTTCAGCTGGACGTGGACGTCCAGGGGCAGCGCGTACAACTGGCCGCCGACGATGCCGCGTTTCCACAGGGTGGGGTTGAAGTCGGCCTCGTGGACGCCGTGTTCGGCGAGCTTGCCGATGTCCCAGGGGTCGAGGAGGCGCCCCGGCGCGAAGCCGGTGACCCGGCCCTGGTGCATGACGGCCAGGTCGGGGGCGCGGTTGCCGGCGGCCGCCATGGCGAGCTTGGTGTAGTAGGGGTCGCCCCACGTGAGGGTGGACGCCTTGACGTCCGTGTCCGGGTGGGCCGTGTGGAAGGCGTCCACCATGGCCCGCATGTTGGCGCCGTCGCCGCCGGAGAAGAGGTTCCAGTAGCGGACGCGGGTGCGCGCGCTCGATGTCAGTGCGTCGGCGCCGGTGCCGAGGGCCGCGAAGCCGAAGCTCGCCGCCACCGCCAACCCTCCCGCCGTGCCCAGTAGGTGCCTGCGACTGAGGCCAGGTCGTCCCATTGCCTGCCCTTACCTTCGGGATCCGTCGTACTCGTGCGTGATCCTTGTTCGAAATATCGGCTCATGCTCGTAACTTCGAACGGGACCGTAAAATCGAAGCGCTTGCGCGTCAATGGGTCGCGCGTGACTTTCGTGCATCGGGCAGCTGTTGCCATATGAACTACCGCTCGAACTACCGGCCCCGGATGGCATGACGCGGACACATCCGGCCGCGTAGTCTCGGACGAGCCGACGCAGCGCGGTGACCGCCGTCGGGGCGGTGCGAAGGGGGAGCGATGGACTTGGCCGGCGCGCGGCACCGGTGGGCCCGGATCGCCGCGGGGCTGCGGCGCTCCCGGCCGGCCGCGGGGCTGCGGCGGTCCCGGGCGAACACGCGGATGCGCCGGCTCGCCGCCGACCTCACCGCCGCCGTCCGCACCAGGTCCCAGAAGCCGGACGGGGTACGGGAGTTGTGCCGGGCGCTGTGCGACGAGATGAGCCTCGGACGCGAGGGCCGGCCCGTCGAGCTGCGGTTCGAACGGTTCCCCGACGAGATCGAGGTCACCGGAGTGTGGGTGGAGTTCCAGGACTTCGACCTGGTGATCGTCGAGGAGCGGGCCGAGGCCGTACAGCAACTGGTCATCCTCGGCCATGAGCTGTGGCACATGCACGCGCGTCACACGCATCACCGCTCGGCCGCGGCGAACGCCCTCGCCGGGCGGCCGGACTGGAACTCCGTCGCCCTGACCGTGGCCGCCCGCAACGGCTCCCGGGAAGCCGACGAGGCCGAGGCCGACGACTTCGGGCACCGGCTCGCGGCCGCGCTCCGGCCCTTCCTGCCCGGACGGGGCGGCGAGGCCGCGCCCGACCCGGTCCAGCGGTCCCTCGGCTACCCCGGACGTGAAGGCGGACCGCGGTGACGTACTCCCCACTGGCCGAGGGCCCGACCGCGTTCTTCACCGGTCTGTACGTCTCCTTCTGGCTGCCGGGCCTCGTGCTCACCGCGGCCCTGGTGATCAAGCTGCCCAGCATCCTCAAACTCTGGCGGGACCCGCTGCTGCGTGCCGTCGGCGGCCTGCTGCTGTTCGCCTGCGCGGTGTTCGCCTTCGCCGCCCCGGCCACCATCGCCTGGACGAACCGGGTCACCGGCGTGCCGAACATCTCGGCGCCCCTGGTGTACTCCCTGATCACCGCGCTGTCCGCGTCCTGGCTGCTGCTGGTCGTGCACTGGCGCAACGGCCACACCGACCGCCGGGAGCAGACCCGGCGCGCGACCCGCTGGGTGGTCTGCGTCTACGCCGCCGTGGTCGTCGCGCTCTGGGTGCTGTTCGCGCTCTCCGACGTGCCCGTGGAACAGGTCCGGAACCTGGACACCTACTACGCCAGTACGCCGTTCATGCGCGAGGAGATCCTGCTCTACCTCCTCGCCCACACCGTGGCCTGCGCGATCACCACCCGGCTGGTGTGGAACTGGATCCGCACCGACGGCCTCGACGCCTGGCTGCGCTGGGGACTCAGGTTCCTGGGCATCGGCTACGCGACGAACCTGCTCTTCAGCGCGGCCAAGTTCACGGCCGTGGTGGCCCGTTGGACCGGTCACGACCTGGACTGGCTCAACACCAACATCGCACCGTCGGCCGCCTGCATCGCCGCCACGTTCGTCGCGATCGGCTTCATCGTCCCGCACGCCGGCCAGTACTTCCACGACCGCTGGCTGCTGCGCCGCCGGCACCGCGCCCTGAAGCCGCTCGCCCGGCTGATGCGGACCGTCACCGGCGACCGCGAACCGCTCGCGCTGCGCGCCACCGCCGAGATGCGCCTGATCCGCCGCGAGACGTACATCCGGGACGCGCTCCTGCAACTGTCCCGGTTCCTCGACGAGAAGCTCCGCGGCCGGGCCTACGACGCCGCTCTCGCCCTCGGCCACGAACCCGGCCGGGCCCAGTCCCTCGCCGCCGCCGTGGCGATCCTGGAGGCCGTCGCGAGCGGACGGCACGCCCCGGACGACGGCGGCACGGGCGAGACCGACACCTCGTACCTGCTCCAGGAGATCCAGGCCGTTTCCGAGGTCCTGGGCCACCCCGACGAGATCACGGCGGTACGCACCCGTGCGACCGTCCCGGCAGAGAGCATGTCCGCGCATGAGTGAACGTCCCTCCCCCGCCAGAGCCGCCGTGGTCCTGGGGGGATCACACACCGGCATGCTCGCGGCCCGGGCCCTGGCCGGCCTCGCCGAGCGGGTCGTCGTCGTGGAACGCGACGAGCTGCCCGTGACGCCGGCTCCCCGCAAGGGACTTCCGCAGGCCCGGCACGCCCACATGCTCTGGTCGGGCGGCGTACGGGCGATGGAGGAACTGCTGCCGGGCGTCACCGCGGCCCTCCTGGACGCCGGGGCGCGCCGGGCCCCGGTCACCACGGACATGGTCGCCCTCTCGGCACAGGGCTGGTTCCGCCGCTGGCCCGAGTCCCACCACGTGCTGCTGGCCGGGCGGGACCTGCTGGACGCGACGGTCCGCGCGCGGGTCCTCGCGGACGGGCGCGTCGAGGTGCTCGGAGGCACCGAGGTGCTCGGGCTCACGGGCGGCGCGGCGGCGGTCACCGGGGTCCGGGTGCGGGACCGCGAAGGCCGGGAGCGGACCGTCGAGGCGGACCTGGTCGTCGACGCCACCGGCCGGGGTTCCGGAGCCTCCCGCTGGCTCGCGGCGCTCGGGCTGCCCGCGCCGGAGCGCCGCGAGGTCGACACCGGTCTCGCCTACGCCAGCCGGCTCTACCTCGCACCCGAGCAGGCCCGCGCCGGCTTCCCGGTGATCAACGTGCAGCCGGACCCGCGGGACCCCGGCCCCGGCCGGGCGGGCTTTTTGCTGCCCATCGAGGACGGCCGCTGGATCGTCACCCTCAACGGCACCCGCGGGGGCGAACCGAGCTCCTCCGCCGACGACTTCGTCCCGTTCGCCCGCGACCGGCTGCGGCACCCGCTCATCGGCGAGCTGCTCGCACAGGCCGAGCCGCTCTCCGACGTCGCCGTCACCCGCGCCACCGTCAACCGCCGGTACTTCTACGAACGCATGCGCGCCTGGCCCGACAACTTCACGGTCCTCGGCGACGCCCTGGCCGCGTACAACCCCGTCTACGGCCACGGACTGGCCGTGGGCGCGCAGAGCGCCCTGCTGCTGCGGGACCTGACCCGGCGTCACGGCCTCGGCACGCCCGGCCTGTCCCGGCGCGTCCAGAAGGCGGTCGCCCGGCCGGTCGGGGCGGCCTGGGACCTCGCCATCGGGCAGGACGTGTTCTATCCCGGCGCGACGGAGAACGGGCCGACGGCCCGGGACCGCATCCTGTCCGCCTACGTCTCCCGCCTCATGTACACGGCCACGGGCAACGGCCGCATCGCCCGCCGCGTCACGGACGTGACCTCACTCGAGCGCCGCGCAGAGGTACTCCTCACCCCGTCCGTCCTGCTGGCAGCCCTGGCGGGCCCCCTGAAACCGGCCCTGACCGGCCCACCGCTCACCGCGGAGGAGTTGAAGAGGGCGGGCTTGCAGTAGAGCCGCTGCGAGGCGCCCCGTCAGGGGCGCGGGGCTGTGGTGAATGTGCGGCTGCCGCCGCGTGGGCGCGACCAGCCCCCACGCACCCGCAGGCGAAAGACCACCCTGCCGCGCTGGGCAGTCGACCGTCTGCGGCGCCGTCGTGGCTGATCGCGCAGTTCCTCCCCCAGCCTTCGGCCGGGGGTACCCCCAGCGCCCCTGACGGGGCGCTGTCGCACGACCGTCGGCAGCCTGCGGGAGCTGATCGCGGCCACGCGGCCGCAGCCGCACATTCATTGCAGCCCCGCACCCCTGACGGAGCCTGCCGAACGGCCGTCGGCAGCCTGCGGGGGCTGATCGCGGCCACGCGGCGGCAGCCGCACATCACACGCAGCCCCGCACCCCTGACGGAGCCTGCCGAACGGCCGTCGGCAGCCTGCGGGGGCTGATCGCGGCCACGCGGCCGCAGCCGCACATCACATGCGGCCCCGCACCCCTGACGGGGCGCTGCCGTTAGGTCAGCCCTGGAAGGCCGGCTGGGCCACGCCCCTGCCCGCGTCCGGGATCACCAGCAGGGACCCGGCCGTCGGGTGCGGCGCCTTCTGCCCCACGCGGGCCGTCGTGACGTACAGGTCGGTCAGATCGGCGCCGCCGAACGCGCACGCCGTCGTGAGCGTGGCGGGCAGGGCGATGATCCGGTCCAGGTCGCCGTCGGGCGTGTAACGCCGTACCGCTCCCCCACCCCACAACGCCACCCAGACGCAGCCGTCCGCGTCGACCGTCAGGCCGTCCGGGAAACCGGCGTCCTCCTCGATCGTCACCAGCGGGCGGCGGTTGGTGGGGAGTCCGTCGGCGTGGTCGAAGACGTCCACCCGGCGGGTCGGCGTGTCGACGTAGTAGACGCGGCTGCCGTCCGGGCTCCAGCCGATGCCGTTGCTGACGGTGACGTCCGGCAGCAGCGTCGTCACCGTGCCGTCGGGTGCCACCCGGGAAAGCGTGCCGCCCCCGGTCGCCTCGTCGTAGCGCATCGTGCCCGCCCACAGGGAGCCGTCGGGCGCGACGGCCGCGTCGTTGGCGCGGCGGCCCGGGACCGGCTCGCGGTGCAGCCAGCGGAACGTGCCGTCGGGGTCGAGGAGGCCGACGCCGTCCCGGAGGTTGAGGACCAGGCCGCCGCCCGCGCGGGGCTTGACCGCGCCGACGTGCTGGTCCGTCGTACGGATCGTGCGGCGCCCGGTGGCGGGGTCGTACGTGTGGATCCGTGAGCCGAGGACGTCGATCCATATCAGGCGTCCGGTCGCCGGGTCCCAGGTGGGACCCTCGCCGAGGGTCGCCTCCGTGGCGACCGCGACCTCGTACGCCGTCGTCGTCACCGTCGTCATGCCACGCTCCGGTGGCCGAGGCGCTCGGAGAGTTCGGCGGCGCCCTTGGCCGCGAGCTGCTCCAGCTCGGCGCGGCGCTCGTCGCTCCAGCGGATCATCGGGACGGAGATGGAGAGCGCCGCGACGACCTGGCCGGTGCGGTCGCGGACCGGCGCGGCGACGCAGGAGACGTCCGGGTTGGACTCGCGGCTCTCCACGGCGATACCGCGCGCGCGGATCTCCGTGAGGGCCTCGCGCAGGGCGCCCGGCTCGGTGATGCTGTTCGGGGTCATCGCGACGAGGTCGGCGTCGTCCGGGATGCGCGCGGTCAGCTCCGGCTCCGGCAGCGAGGCCAGCAGCATCTTGCCGACCGAGGTGCAGTGGGCGGGCAGCCGGCGGCCGGCCGCCGAGACCATGCGGACCGCGTGCGTGGAGTCGACCTTGGCGATGTAGATGACGTCGGTGCCCTCGAGGATCGCCACGTGGACGGTCTCGTCGCAGGTCTCGGCGACGGACCGGGCCACCTGCTGGCCCTCGGCGGCGAGGTCGAGCTGCTCGGCGTACCGGCTGCCGAGCTGGTACGGACGGACGCCGAGCCGGTAACGTCCGGGCTGTCCGGGTACGGGCACGATGTACGACCGGGCGGAGAGCGTGGTCACCAGCTCGTGCACGGTGGTCCGCGGCAGCTGGAGTTTGCGGACTATGTCGGGGGCGGAGAGGGTCCCGTCCCCGTCGAGGAAGAGCTCAAGAATGTCGAGAGCCCGGGTCACGGCAGGCACGAGGCGTCCCACGTCCGGCCCCCTCCCTTGGGTCTAGGCGCCGGATATCGGTGCGGCGCGCGTCTCAGCTGCGGAGCCGTTCGAGATATCAACAGGCGATCGGCATGACGAACACAGGCTAGCCATCTGGGATTCCACGGGCAATGGCCTGGAAGAAGCCGGGTAGCGGCGCGTGCACCATGGGTGGCATGCAACTGGACTTCCAGCTGGTGCTGCTGCGCCGCATGGCCGACCACAACCCGGACCTGGTCGAGGACGCCCGGCGCACGCTGGGCGCGTCGATCGCGGACATGCGGGAGGCCAACAAACGCTGGCAGGCGATGGCCCGCTCGCCCCGTTCCCGCTCGGCGGCGGCCCGCTACCGGTCGGTCCTCGGGCCGCCCGAGCGGGAGACCAAACTCACCGTCGGAGACCTGGAGTGCGCGGCCTGGCAGTGGCCGCTCCCCCTCTGGCCCACCCTGCGCTTCGAGGTCGTGGTCGGCCCCGGCGGCGCGGTCTGGAACGAATGGCTGGTCCGCGCACCCGGCGCCCCCGCCCCGAGGCTGGAGACCTATGACGACCTCACCCCCTGGTCCTGCACGGTCGACGAGGCCGCCCGCGCCTTCGCCCCCGCCCGCCCCCTGGAGGGCACGGCCCCGGCCCTCCCCCACTTCGTGGGGGGACCCCCAGGGCTCACCTTCAAGGTGCCCGACGGCCGTCAGGTGGTCGCCGAGTTCACCTGGGGCCTGCTGCAGCGCACCGCCGTCACCGACGAGCCGCGGTGAGGATCGCCTCGGTCACCCCGGCCACCGATCCCGGGTGCAGGAACAGGAACAGGTTCGGTTCGACCAGCTCCAGCTCCATCACCTGCGGCTGCCCGTCCGCGCCGTCGACCAGGTCCACCCTGGCGTACAGCAGCTCGGGCGCATCCGGTACGGCGGCCAACGCGCGTTCCGCCACGGCGAGTTCGGCCGGAGTCGGAGTCCAGGTCTCCAGATCGGGGTGGGCGACCTTGTCCGCGTCGTACGCCGTGCCCGGCGTGAGCACCGCCCGCTTGCGGCTGGCGTGCAGCAGCCGCCCGCCGAAGAACTGCAGCGCCCGCTCCCCGCTGACGTCGATCCCGGAGACGTACGGCTGGACCATCGCGGTCAGCCCCTCCTCGTGCATCCGGGCGAGGTGCCGTACAGCCGTACCGTGCTCGCCGGGCGTGTAGCGGGCGGCGAACCGGGCACCGGCGCCGAAGGTGGGCTTGACGACGAAGTCGCGGTCGGCGGGGAGGGCGGGACCGGCCGGGTCACCGGGGGCCAGGTACCGGGTCGGCACGACGGGCACACCGGCCGCCGCGAGGTCACCGAGATACCGCTTGTCGGTGTTCCACCGCACGACCTCCGCCGGGTTCGCGATCCGGGTCGCCTTCCCCACCCGCTCCGCCCACGGCACGAACTCGTCGGCGCGCCAGCTGTAGTCCCAGGCGGAGCGGATGACGACCAGGTCGTGGGCGCCCCACTCCGTCTCCGGGTCGTCCCACGGGCGGGCGACGGCCTCGGCCCCCGCGTCGGCCAACGCCCGCAGCAGTACCGGCAGGTCCTGGTCCCTGTTCAGTTCCGTGCCGGGGTCGTAGGTGGCGAGGGCTATGCGAGGCACGGTGGAGCTCCCTTGGCTGACGGCGACCGCGTATCCCCGGCAGGCTAACGGGAACGCTGTTGACCTTCACCTTCGGTGAAGCCCCAGCATCGGTGGCGGACGTCGAGGAACGTGAGACGGGCGGGGAGACGGCATGGAGTGGCTGACCATCGGGGCCTTCGCGAAGGCGTGCCGGCTGTCGCCGAAGGCGTTGCGGCTGTACGACGAGCTGGACCTGCTGAAGCCCGCCCGGGTCGATCCGGAGACCGGCTACCGGTACTACGCCGGCGCGCAGCTGGAACGCGCCCGGCTGGTGGCCTGGCTGCGGCGGCTGGGCATGCCGCTGGCGCGGATCCGGGAGGTGTGCGCGCTGCCGCCCGGACCGGCCGCCCGCGAGGTGCGGGCGTACTGGGCCCGCGTCGAGGCGGAGACCGCCGTACGGCGGGACCTGGCCGCGTTCCTCGTCGACCACCTGTCCGGAGAGTCGAGAAGGGACACGACGAACATGCTGGAACTGCGTTATGCCGCCCACTCGGACCGGGGGCATGTCCGGCCGTCCAACCAGGACACCGCGTACGCGGGGCGCCGGCTGCTGGCCGTCGCCGACGGGTGCGGGCCGGCCGGGGCATCGGCCAGTGCCGCCGCCGTGGCGGCGCTCAAGCCCCTGGAGGAGGCGGAGCTTCCGGCCGGGAACGTGCTGAACCTCCTGGAGGACGCGGTGCGTTCGGCGGCCGAGGCCGTACGGGGGGTGGCGGAGGGAAGTGCGGATGTGGGTACGACACTCACCGCGCTGCTGTGGACCGGGTCCCGGCTGGCCCTGGTGCACATCGGGGACTCGCGGGCGTATCTGCTGCGGGACGGGGAGCTGTTCCGGATCACGCACGACCACAGTGTGGTGCAGACGCTGATCGACGAGGGCCGGCTGACGCCGGAGGAGGCCGAGAGCCATCCGCAGCGGATGCTGCTGGCGAAGGCCCTGCCGGGTGACACCGCCGACACCCCGGACCTGAAACTGCACGAGGCCCGGGCAGGCGACCGGTACCTGGTCTGCTCGGACGGGCTGACCAGGGAGGTCTCGGAGGAGCGGATCAGGGAGTTGCTGGGCGGGGGCGAGCCGGGGGACGCGGTGCGGGTACTGGTCGGGGCGGCCAACGAGGCGGGCGGCACCGACAACGTGAGCGCGGTCGTCGCCGACGTCGTGTCGCCCACCCACCCGTCTCGGTCGGACAGGAGTCCAGGGCAGAACGAGACCCGACCGGAGTGAAAAGCCGCCGCCCAGGCCCCCCGGCCCGACCGACGACAGGCCGCGGAGCGAGCGCGCCGACCGCAGGGCCGGGGGGACCGGGGCGGGAGGGCGACCGCGGGGCGAGCACGCCGACCGTGGGCCGGAGGGTCGACCGGGCGCGGCTGCACTGGCTGGAGCTCGCGGGCCGTGGGCGGTGGAGGTGCGGCTCGCGCCCGATTTGTGCGCGGTCGTCGGGACGCGGCGGCGGTGCGGGCCGGGTGATGTGATCAACGTCGTGGTGCGGAACGCGAGTGGGGCGGCCCTGGAGGGTGGCGGCTGGTGTAGGAAGAGGCTGTCGAGGTTCCGGACGGTGAGGAGTCGTCGCGTGTCGTTTCTGTTTCCGGCCCTGGTGGACGGTCCGGGCGAGCGGTTGGCCCTGCGGTTCGGGGCGCGGTCGTTGACGTACGGACAGCTCGCCGCCGCGGCCGGGGCCGTCGCCGGCCGGGTCCGGGGCGCCGAGCGGGTCGCGGTGTGGGCGACGCCGGAGCTGGAGACGGCGGTGGCCGTCGTCGGCACGCTGCTGGCCGGGCGGGCGGCCGTGCCGCTCAACCCGAAGTCGGGCGAGAAGGAACTCGCGCACATCCTCGCCGACAGTGCGCCGGCCGCGGTGCTGGCCGCGCCCGGCGCCGAACTCCCGGCCGCGCTGGCCGGATTGGAGCGGATCGAGGTCGACGCGGCGGCCGTGGGGGTGCTGCCCGAGGACCGTACCGCCGAGTCCGACCCGGCCCTCGTCGTCTACACCTCCGGCACCACCGGCCCGCCCAAGGGCGCCGTCATCCCGCGCCGGGCGCTCGCCGCCACCCTGGACGCGCTCGCCGACGCCTGGCAGTGGACCGGGGAGGACGTCCTCGTGCACGGCCTCCCGCTCTTCCACGTCCACGGGCTCGTGCTGGGGATCCTCGGGCCGCTGCGGCGCGGCGGCTCGGTCCGGCACCTGGGGCGGTTCGACACCGACGGGGTCGCGCGCGAGCTGAACGACGGGGCGACCATGCTCTTCGGCGTCCCGACCATGTACCACCGCATCGCCGAGGCGCTGCCCGCCGACCCCGGCCTGGCGAAGGCGCTCGGCCGGGCCCGGCTGCTGGTCTCCGGCTCCGCCGCGCTGCCCGTCCACGACCACGAGCGGATCGCGGCGGCGACCGGGCGGCGGGTCGTCGAGCGGTACGGCATGACGGAGACGCTGATGAACACCAGCGTGCGCGCGGACGGGGAGGCCCGGGCGGGGACCGTGGGCGTGCCGCTGCCGGGGGTGGAGCTGCGGCTGGTGGAGGAGGACGGGACGGCGATCGCGGCGTACGACGGGGAGAGCGTCGGGGAGATCCAGGTGCGCGGCCCGAACCTGTTCACCGAGTACCTCAACCGGCCCGACGCGACCGCCGCCGCCTTCACCGCCGACGGCTGGTTCCGCACCGGGGACATGGCGGTGCGCGAGCCGGACGGCTATGTGCGGATCGTCGGGCGCAAGGCCACCGACCTGATCAAGAGCGGGGGTTACAAGATCGGCGCCGGGGAGATCGAGAACGCGCTGCTGGAACATCCGGGGGTGCGGGAGGCCGCGGTCACCGGGGAGCCGGACGCGGACCTGGGCGAGCGGGTCGTCGCCTGGGTCGTACCGGCGGAGCCCCAGTCGCCGCCTTCCGCCGAGGAGCTGGCGGACCACGTGGCCGGGCGGCTCGCGCCGCACAAGCGGCCCCGTGTCGTCCACTACCTCGACGCCCTCCCCCGCAACGACATGGGGAAGATCATGAAGCGGGCCCTCGGTGCCTGAGCCGACGCCCGAGCGGCTCTCCGCCCGGCAGGTCCTCGGCCTCGTCACCGACCCCGGTACCTTCGCCGAACTCCCGCATCCGGCCCTGCAGTCGCCGCCCGACGGCCCGCTCGGCTGGCAGGGGTACGACGCCTCGCGCGCCCGCGCCGCCGAGCGCATCGGCGAGGAGGAGTCCGTCGTCGTCGGCACCGCGCGCGTCGAGGGCACGGCGGCGGTGCTGATCGCGTTCGAGTTCGGCTTCCTCGGCGGCTCGCTCGGCGAGCGGACCGGGGACCGGCTGGAGGCGGCGTACGTCCATGCCCGCGCCCACCGGCTCCCGGTCGTGCCGCTGGTCGCCACCGGCGGCAGCCGGATGCAGGAGGGCATGCTCGCCCTGTCCCAGCTCCAGCGCGTGGCCCGCCAGTCGGCGCTCACCCGGGAGGCGGGGCTGGCGCAGGTCGCGGTCCTGCGCGACCCGACGACCGGCGGCGGCTGGGCCACCCTGGGCGCCGGCGCCGACGTGATCCTGGCGCTGCCCGGCGCCCAGGTGGGCTTCGCCGGCTCCCGGGTCCGCCCGCCGGACGCCGACCCGGCCGCGTACACGGCGGAGGCGCAGCTCGCGGCGGGGTCGGCGGACGCCGTGGTGCCCCCGGCGGAGCTGAAGGCGACGCTCGGACTGTGGCTGCGGCTGCTGACCGCCCCCGCCCCGATACCCGCCGACCCGCCGGCCGCCCTCGGCTCCGCCGCGCTGCCCGCCACCGGCTGGGAGGCCGTACGGCGCGCCCGCGCCCCGCACCGCCCGCGCGCCGAGGCCTACCTGGACGCGTACTTCACCCGCCGGGTCGCCCTGACCGGCGACCGGTGCGGCGGGGCGGACCCGGGCGGGATGCTGTGCGGGTTCGGCGAGCGGGCGGACGGCCGTACGGTCGCCTTCGCCGCGCAGACCGGGACGGCGACCAGGCCCGCCGGGTACCGCACCGCCGCCCGCCTGATACGGCTCGCGGACCGGCTGGGCATCCCCGTGCTGACCCTCGTCGACACGCCGGGCGCCGCGAACGACGCCGAGGCGGAACGCCAGGGCGCGGGTGCCGCCATCGCGGAGCTCTTCGGCGAGGTCGCGGCGGCCCGGACGCCGATCACCACCCTCGTCGTCGGGGAGGGCGGCTCGGGCGGCGCCCTGGCACTGGCCGCGCCCGGCAACACCTGGGCCACCCCGGACAGCTACTTCTCCGTCATCGCCCCGGAACTGGCGGCGGCGATCCTGAAGCGCCCCCCGGAGGACGTCGAGACCACCGCCGGCCAGTTGCGCATCCGCCCCCAGGACCTGGTGGAGCTGGGGGTGGTCCGCGGCATCGTGGGCCACTCCACGGACGGCCTCACCCCGCCCGGCTGACCTCCGGGGCGGCCCGGCCGGCCCGAAACCCCCCGTTCAGCCGCGCCCCGCCCGGCCCCTCCCCGCAGGCGCGCCGCTCGGATCCCCCGGAGGATGCGAAGCAGGCCGCCGACCGGCGGTACCACCCCACACGGCCCGCGCACCGGGAGGATCTGCCGTGACCGTCAGTCTGGAGCAGTTGCGCCGCTGCCATTTCGCCGTCGATCTGGGGGCCGCACGCACCCGGGTGTACGTGAGGGGCATGGGCCTGGTCGTCGACCAGCCTTCCGTCGCCGCGATGAACACACGTACCGGCGCCCTGATCGCCGTCGGCGAGTTCGCGGAGAAGATGACGGGCCGTACCCCCGACTACATCCGTGTCGTGCGGCCCGTCTCCGGCGGGACCGTCGTCGACATCGAGATGGCCCAGCGCATGCTGCGCCATCTGCTCGGCGACAAGATCCGCCGTTCGCTGCGCCGCAGGCCCCGGCTGCGGGCGGCGGCCTGCACCCCGCACGACGCCGACCCGCTGGCCCAGCGGGCGACCATCGAGACGCTGGTGGGGCTGGGGGCGCGGCGGGTGGAGCTGGTCGACACGCTGATCGCCGCCGCCGTGGGGTGCGGGCTGCCGGTCGAGCGGCCGGAAGCGAGCATGATCCTCGTCTGCGGGGCCGCCGCGACGCAGGTCGCCGTGCTCTCCCTCGGTTCGATCGTCTGCGCCGAGCGGATGCCCGTCGGCGGGGAGGCCGTGGACCACGCGATCGTCCAGCACCTGCGCCACGAGCACGAGCTGATGCTGCCGAACCAGTCGGTACGGCCCCTGCAGCTGGCCCTGGACGACAACGGCCTCACCCCGTACGGCCCGGCCTCCACGGAGATCCACGGACGGGACGTGGTCACCGGGCTCGCCCGCAGCGTGCGGGTCGACACCGCCGCCGTCCGGGACGCCATCCAGACGCCCCTCATGTCCGTCCTGGACGGGATCGGCAAGGTGCTCCGCGACTGCCCGCCCGACCTGGTCGCCGATCTCGCCGACCGGGGCATCATGATGGTCGGCGGATCGGCGCTGCTGCCCGGCTTCGACCAGTTGCTGCGGGAGGCCACCGGCATGCCGGTGCACATCGCGGAGCGGCCGGACGTGTGCGCCGTCCAGGGCATCGGAGCGATGCTGGAGGGCCGGATCGAGCCCCTGGTGCTGGACCCGCTGGCCGCCTGAACACCCCGTATGCCGCGCGCGGCACCGACGTGAGTCGACGCGCCCCCTGCGCACCTTGGCGCCCCTCGATTAGGGTGGACTCACCGATGGTGACGGGAGGGGACGTTCCGTGACAGCCGATATCGCCATGTTCACCGAGTACCTCGCCGAGACGGCACCGGTCCCCCGCCTCGCCGTCACCCGCGTCGGCGTGACCGGACACCGCGCGATCCCACCGTCCGTCCTGCCCTTCGTCCGCTCCGCCCTGCGCCGCCAGTTCAGCCGCAGCGACGTGCGGTGGGAGGCCCTCAGCTGTCTCGCGGCCGGCGCCGACCAGCTGTTCGCCGACATCGCCCTGGCCCACGGCGTCCCGGTGACGGCCGTGATCCCCGGCATGGACTACGAGGCCCACCTGGGCGACGAGGAGGCCCGGACCGCGTACCGCAGGCTCCTGCGGTCCTGCCGGAACCGCGTCGAGCTGCCCGTCCAGCCGACGCACGAGCAGGCGTACTTCGCGGCGGGCTGCTGGGTCGTGGACCACTCCGACCACCTGATCGCCGTCTGGGACGGCCGCCCGGCGCGCGGCCTCGGCGGCACCGGCGACGTGGTGGCCTACGCGCGGCGCAAGGGAGTGCCGGTGACGGTGCTGTGGCAGGCGGGGGTACGGCGGGACTGACGCCGGCCCGCCCGCCGTGGCGCGGGCGTGCGGGGCTGCGGGCGGGCGTGCGGGGGGCGTCAGGTGCCGAAGCGCACCAGCCACTCGGTGTGCGCCGGGGACATCAGGCGCTCCGCCTCCCCCACCGCCTCGGCCCAGCCCGCCTCCGTCACCGTCGTGGCCATGGCGATCCGGGTGGTCTCCAGATCCTGTTCGATGAGGGAGTGGGCCTGCGTCAGCGGGCCGTGCCGGCGTACCTCCTGCCAGGCGACACCCGCCGCGGCGGCCGCGCTGAGCAGCCCCGCGAGGTCGGCGCCGCCGAGCAGACCGACGGTGCGCAGCAGGGCGGCCGCGAGGGCGCACAGGGTCAGCGCCGCGGTGACGGAGGACCAGCGGGCGGCGGCGCGGTGCGCGCGGGCGGCCCGGTTCTTGTACCAGACCGCCTGTTCGAGGAGCCGGTCGCGCAGGTAGAGGTCCCGGCGGGCCGCGTAGGACTTGGCGCGCTCCGCGCGCATCCGCGGGGTGATCTGCCCCTTCCCCCGCTCCCCGGGTTCGCGGGAGTCCTCCCAGCCGCAGGTGCGCAGCTCGCGCAGGCGTTGTTCGAGGCGTTCGGCGAACACCGCGTCCGGGTCGGCGACATGGGAGTGCAGGGGGCCGCCGTGCACCATGTACTCCCAGGCCAGCGACTTGAGCAGTTCGGCGGCCGCCCGGTGCGCCTGCCAGTGCGCGCGGGACCGGCGGCGCGAGGTGCTCAGGCCGAGGGCTATCGTCAGCCCGTAGAGCACGGCGGCGAGCACCGTCATGACGTGCCCCGACGCCTGTTCGGTCAGGACCGCCGCCGTGGTGGCCAGCAGAAGCAGGATCAGATGCGTACGCACCGCCCGGAACGAGTCACTCTGGTGGCGTAACGCCCACCGGTCACTCACCTGGAACAGCGGTGGCAGGTCCCCGTCGCTCAACGTGGTCCGCGGTACAGGAGTGACAGCCGCCCCCATGACGCCCCCTGGATTCGCTGCGCGCCCCCGACAGTCTTCCGCGCGCCTCCGAAGAACCAGCGTAAGAAGTCCCCGGGTGCGGAAACCAGTCCCGCGCACAAGTGAGGCATTCCTGATATATGGTTCCGCGTCAGCACGACCAGACTGGCGCGGACGTCCGTAAATCCTGTGAGCCGCCGAGGAGTTGCGTGTGCGACAGTCACTGGGACGACAGCGGCTGCACCCATCCGAACCGGAGCTGAGAGACACCATGATCCTTGCGGTGACGCCGGCGAGGCGCCCTTCCCCCACCACCACGAACACGTCGGGACGCACACACCTGAGGGACATCGGACCGTGCACGGCCGCCGCCGCGCGCACCGCGGGCCGCGTGACCTGCCCCGACAACCGTCCGAACCGACCCGTCACGTTCAACTCGGCCTGCTGAGCGGGGAGGGCTGACGTGGGGCAACGCGCCGACGGGGCATCAACAGCCGCGGGACGCCCGGAGCTTCCCGGCAGCCCGCCTCTGAGACAGCTGGTCCTCAAGATCCACAGCAGGTGCGATCTGCTCTGTGACCACTGTTACGTGTACCAGCACGCCGACCAGAGCTGGCGGTCCCGCCCGACCTTCATCCGTCCGGAGACCGTGCGCGCCGTCGCCGCCCGGCTGGCCGAGCACGTGGAATCCCGGGCCCTCGACTCCGTGTCGGTGATCCTGCACGGCGGCGAACCGCTGCTGGTGGGCCCGGCCCGGCTGCGGGACATCTGCGCGGAACTCACCCGCGCCCTCTCCCCGGTGACCGCGCTCGACCTGCGCATGCACACCAACGCGGTCACCCTGAACCGGCGGCACCTGGACGTCTGCCGGGAGTTCGGGGTCCGGGTCAGCGTGTCGCTCGACGGCGACCGCGCGGCCAACGACCGGCACCGGCTCGACCGCAGGGGCCGCAGCAGCCACGACCGCGTGGTCCGCGGCATCCGGCTGCTCCAGGAGCCCGAGTACCGTCACCTGTTCAGCGGAGTGCTGTGCACGGTGGACGTGGCGAACGACCCGGTCGCCGTGCACGACGCCCTCACCGGGCTGGACCCGCCGCGGATCGACTACCTGCTTCCGCACTCCACCTGGGACAGCCCGCCGCCCAACCCGGCCGGGACGCCGACGCCGTACGCCGACTGGCTGCTCGCGGTCTTCGACCGCTGGGAGCAGCAGGGCCGTCCGATGCCGGTGCGGACCTTCGACTCGGTGCTCAGCACGCTGCGCGGCGGACCGCCCCTGACCGAGGCGCTGGGGCTGGCGCCCAGCGACCTCGCCGTGATCGAGACGGACGGCACCTTCGAGCAGGCCGACTGGCTGAAGACCGCCTACGCGGGCGCTCCCGAGACGGGTTACGACGTCTTCCGGCACGGTTTCGCGGAGTTCGCCGCGCACCCCGGTGTGCAGGCCCGGCAGCGGGGCGTCGACGGACTCAGCGACACCTGCCGCGGCTGCCCGGTGGTGGGGTCCTGCGGCGGCGGCCTGTACGGGCACCGGTACCGCCCGGAGAACGGCTTCGACAACCCCAGTGTCTTCTGCGGCGACCTTCGCTCCCTGGTCGAGGGCATCGCGGACCGGATGACCGACCACGCGTTCTCGCCCGCGGTGCTGGGCTCGGACCGGCTCGCCTGGGCCCAGCTGGAGTTGGACCGGGTGCTGCTGCGCCGGACGCAGGAGCACCTGGCGTCCGAACCGGACTGGGCGGAGGCCTGGCGGCTGCTGCTGGCCCTGGACGCCGACCCCGGCACCGCCCCGCACCTGGACGAGGTGCTGGCGCACCCCTATGTGCGCACCAGCCTCCGGCGGTCCCTGCGCGGCCCCGCCGACACGGCCCGGTTCATGTCGCTGGCCGCCGCGGCGGCCCTGCGGGCAGGGGTACCTGCCACGCTGTCCTGGGACCAGCCCGGCACCCGGCTGCACCTGCCGACCTGGGGCACCTACCGCCTGGACGCCCCCGGCCGTATCGAGGTCACCGTGGCGCCGGACGCCTTCCGGGTGCGCGCAGAGCACGCGGCCGACGGCAGCTGGGTGCGCCTCGACGAGGTCCCCGTCTCCACGCGCTGGCGCCCCGTCGACCGGCTGCCGGTCCGGGACGGCCCGCTGGTCGACGACGCCGACCCCTACCGCGACTGCTATCCCTGCCCCGTCGCCCCGCCGCTGGAGTGCGGCGAGTTCGCCGAACGGATGGCGCGTGCCTACGAGTTGCTGGCCAAGGACGCACCGGACCGGCACTCCGGCCCGGACGCGTTCCGCCCCACCGTCCTCACCCCGCTGGCGGCGGGCGGCGGCCTGGTCCTCGGCAGCCACGGGTTCGGGGCGCTGGGCGTGGCGGTCGACGTGACCCCCGAGGAGTTCGCCCGGGACCTCCCGCGCGTCGGCCGCCGGGCCCGCCTCACGGCGTTGCGCGAGACGGCCGACCTGCACCGGCCTGGCAGCCCCGCTGGCTCCCTGCTGGATCTGGCGGACGAGGAACTCGGCCGGGAGGCGTACGAGAGGGCGGCAGCGGCCCTCACCGCACTCACCCTGCTGCCGGAGAACGAGCTGACGCTGACCGGCGCCGTGCTGGTGGCCCGCATGTGGGCGCAGTGGGCGGACCGTCCTGCCTGAACAGGTAAGGATCCACATGTCCAGATATGGCCATCCTTTGTCCTGAAAGCAACCAACCGTATGACGTGCGGTCGGGCACATTGTTGGTTCCGGCCGTGGGGCACCGTCGGCGGGAACAGGCGACGGCCTGTCAGCGGACAGGGGGATGCGTGGGTACAGGCGAACGGGTGCAGGATCGGGTTGCGGGCAACCGGCCCTGTTTCTTCCTGTCGTACGCCCACACCCCGCAGTGGGGCCCGGACGGCGGCGACCCGGACCACTGGGTGCGCGTCCTCTTCGACGACCTGTGCAACCACGTCGGGGCGCTCATCGGCCTGCCCGCGGGTTCCCCGGCCGGCTTCATGGACCGGGAGACGCGCTCCGGGGAGGGCCGGCCCGAGAAGCTGAGCGAGAACCTCGCGGTCTGCCGGGTGTTCGTGCCGCTGTTCTCGCCGCACTACTTCTCCAGCGAGAAGTGCGGCCGCGAGTGGTACGCGTTCCACGAGCGGATGCAGAGCGCCGGGACCACCGGGACGGCCACCGCCCCGGCCATCGTGCCCGTCCTGTGGACACGCGTCGAAAGACACGAACTTCCGGACTCCGTGAGGCACATCGGTATCGAGGACCTCTCGTCCGGCGGACGCAGCCGCAGCAGAGGGATCTACGGACTGATCAAGCTCGGCCGGCTGCGCGACGAGTACGACGAGACCGTGTTCGGCCTCGCCGAGCGCATCGTGCAGGCGGCCCATGAGACCCGGCTGCCGCCCGGGCGCCCCCGGGAGTACGAGAACACCCCAAGCGCCTTCGGATCACACGGCACCGGCCCCCGGCGGATCCGGCCGGCCATGGCCGCCTTCGACGACGGGACCACCGACGAGGAACTGGAGCGGCGCGGAGGTCCGGCTGCCGCCGGGCCCGCACTTCCCCGGACCCCGTCTGACGGACCCCTACCTGCCGTCCGGCCCGGACGCGGGAGACGATCCCGGAGGAGAGGCATGACGGCCGCAGGGGACGGACGCATCATCACCTTCTACTCGTACAGGGGCGGCACCGGACGGACGATGGCGCTGGCCAACACGGCGTGGATCCTCGCCGCCAACGGCAAGCGGGTCCTCGCCGTGGACTGGGACCTGGAGGCCCCGGGGCTGCATCGTTTCTTCCATCCGTTCCTGGACCCCGACGTGCTCACCGCCACCGGCGGCGTCATCGACATCCTGCAGGACTACGCCTGGGCGGCGACCGACGGAATCAGCCGCACGGGCCCGTGGCACCTGGAGTTCGCGGACGTGGAGCAGCACGCCGTCTCGCTCTCCCCGGAACGCCAGGGACTCGCCTTCGGGCCCGGCGGCTCGCTCGACTTCCTGTCCGCGGGCCGCCGGTTCCGCGCCTACACCGGCACGGCCTCCTCCCTGGAGTGGGACAACTTCTACGACCGCCTCGACGGCGGCATGTTCCTGGAGGCGCTGCGCGACAACATGAAAGGGCGCTACGACTACGTCCTGATCGACTCGCGCACCGGCCTGTCGGACACCGCGGACATCTGCACCCGCCAGATGCCCGACGTCCTCGTGGACTGCTTCACCCTCAGCGACCAGTCCATCGACGGCGCCGCCGAGGTCGCGCACAGCGTCGCCGACGAGCACCGCGAGCGGCGGATCCGGGTGCTGCCCGTACCGATGCGCGTCGACGACGGCGAGAAGGACAAGGTCGAGGCGGGCCGCGCGGTGGCCCGGCTGAAGTTCGCCGGGCTGCCGAAGGGCCCGGACGGGGAGCGGCTGAGCGCCGACGAGGTCACCGCCTACTGGGGCAGCGTCGAAATTCCGTACAAGCCGTACTACGCGTACGAGGAGACCCTCGCCGTCGTCGGGGACAGGAAAGGCGATCCCAAGTCGCTGCTGGCCGCCTTCGAACGACTCACCGCGGCCGTGACCGACGACGAGGTCACCGCGCTGCCGCAGATCCCGGAACAGGCGCGGCTGCGCGGCCGGGACGCGTTCACCCGGCGCCGGCCGCAGGCCAACGGGGCGCGGGTGGCGATCGTGTACGCGGCGGAGAACCGGATGTGGGCCGACTGGATCGAGTCGCTGCTGAAGCGGGCGGGCTGCACCGTCACGCCGCACGACGTGGCCGCCGGGGCGCCCGACAGCCCCGCCATTCCCGGCACCCGCACCCTGGTGCTGTGGTCCAAGGCACTGTACGGCTCCCGGCACACCGGGAGCCTGCTGGACCCTGCGGCCGACAGCGGGGCACCGGGATCACTGGTGCCGGTGCAGGTCGACGAGGTCCGGCTGCCGGAGTCGTACCGGGACCGGACCGATCTCGTCATCGACCTGCACGGACTCGACGAAGCGGGCTGCGAGGACGCGCTGCTCGGCGCGCTCGGGCTGCCCGGACAGGTGCCGAAGGGCGGACCGGCGGCGCCCCGGTTCCCCGGCCACGAACCGGATCACTGGAACGTGCCGCAGCGCAACAGCACCTTCACCGGCCGGGGTTACATCATCGAAAGGCTGCGGGAGCAGCTGCGCAGCGGCACGACCGCCGTACTGCCCCAGCACCAGGCGCTGTTCGGGACGGGCGGGGTCGGCAAGACGCAGATCGCGCTGGAGTACGTGCACCGGTTCAGCGCCGATTACGACCTGGTGTGGTGGGTGCCGGCCGAAAGCGTCGAGAGCGTGGTGGCCTCGCTCGCCGAACTCGGTTCCCGCATCGGCGCGCCCGGCGGCGAGGACATGGCGCTGGTCGGCAAGGAAACCGTCCGCATGCTCTCCCGGGGCAACCCCACCCAGCGGTGGATCCTGGTCTTCGACAACGCCGACGACCCGGACGGCCTCGCCGGGTACATGCCCAGCACCGGCGTCGGGCACATCCTCATCACCTCGCGGAACCAGGCGTGGTCGGACACGGGCGAGACGCTGCAGGTGGACGTCTTCCCACGGCAGGAGAGCGTCGAGCACCTGTCCCGGCGCGCCCCGGGCCTGACCCCGGCGGAGGCCGACCAGGTCGCGGACGCCGTGGGCGACCTGCCGCTCGCGGTGGAGCAGGCCGGGTCCTGGCTGGCCGAGACCGCCATGCCGACGGCCGAGTACCTGCGCCGCCTCACCGAGGAGACGGCCGCGGTGATGGGGCTCAACCAGCCCGCCGACCACCCCGATACGGTGGCCGCCACCTGGAACGTCTCCATCGAGCGGCTGAAGGAGCGGTCGCCCGCCTCGGTACGGCTGCTGCAGCTGTGCGCGTTCCTCGCCGCGGAGCCGATCTCCTCCGGACTGCTCTACGGCAGCGACGAGATGCTCGCCGCGCTGCGCCCCTTCGACCCCACCCTGACGGAGAGCCTGCTGATCGGTCGGCTGGTACGGGAGATCGGCCGGCTCGCCCTCGCCAAGGTCGACCAGATCTCCTGCTCGATCCAGGTGCACCGGCTCGTGCAGGCGGTGGTCCGCTCCCAGATGTCGGAGGATGAGCGGCGCATCGCCCGGCACACGGTGCACGAAATCCTCGGAGGAGCCCGTCCCAGGGGCGACGAGCCGGTCGACGACCGGCAGAACTGGCCGCGGTTCGACATCATCTGGCCGCATCTCGGTGCCTCCGACCTCCGCAACTGCACCGAGGCGGAACCGCGCCGGCTGCTGATCGACCGCGTCCGCTACCTGTGGAAGCGCGGCGAGTTCCCGCGGGCGCGGCGACTCGCCGAGGAACTCCTCGACCACTGGAGGGAGCCCCTCGGCGAGGACGACGAGCAGTACCTGTACCTGCGCTGCCAGCTCGCCCACGTGCTGCGTTCCCAGGGGCTGTACGTCGAGGCGCGGGAGCTGGACGACGACGTGCTGGGGCGGCAGCGCCGGCTGCTCGGCGACCGGCACCCGCACACCTTGATCACCACCTCCGGCCTCTCCGGCGACCTCGCGGCGCTCGGTGAGTACACCAGGGCCGTGGAGCTGGCGAAGGAAGCGCACGACGGCTTCAGCGACCTCCTCTACGAGGCCCACCCGCGCACCCTGAACGCGGCCGGCAATCTCGCCCTGGCACTGCGCATGGCCGGCAGGTACCGGGACGCCCGGCAGATCGACGAGCTCACCCTCGCCCGCCGCACCCAGGTGCACGGCGCCGATCACATCTACACGCTCTCGTCCGCCGAGAACCTCGGCCGCGACCTGCGCGAGGTCGGCGAGTACACCGAGTCCGTGGCCGTGCTGTCCCGCGCGTACGAACAGCACAAGCGCGTGCTCGGCAAGGACTTCCCGGGCACCCTGCGGTGCGCGCGGTCGCTCGCGGTGTCGCTGCGCAGGGCAGGCGAGCTGGAGGACGCGCGGCGGCTGACCTCCGCGACCCTGGAGCAGTACCGGGCACAGTACACCGCGCCCACCCCGGACTCGCTCGCCTGCGAACTGAACCTCGCCGCCGACCTGTTCGCGGCCGAGGACCGGGAAGGCGCGCGCGACGTCGCCCAGAAAGTGCTCGCCGAGTACGTGAAGACGCCGGGCGAGGCCCACCCCTACACGCAGGCCGCGATGAACAACCTCGCTGTCTTCCACTGGGGTTGCGGTGACAGTGCGCAGGCCGAGGAGGTCTTCCTGAAGGTGCTCGACCGCATGACCGCCGTACTCGGCGCCCACCACCCGCACACCCGGTTCTGCTCCGCCAACTACGCGATCGTGCTCGCCGAGACCGGCCGCCCGGAGGAGGCCTGGGAGCGGGAGCAGCGCAGCGCCGACGCGCTCCGCGCCGACCTCGGCGCCCGGCATCCCGAAACCCTCGCCGTCGTCAGCAACGGCGCCCTCACCCTGACCGCCCTCGGCCGCCCGGACGAGGCCCGCGCGCTGCGCGACGAAGCGGTCGGGAGGCTGCAGGGGCTGCGCCGGCAGCTCGGCGAGAACAACGGCATCACCCGCTTCGTGCTGGAGGAACGGCGGGTGTACCGGGTCCTGGAGCCGCTGGGCGTGTGAGCCCCCCGGGGTCGGTCCCCGCCGCTCAGCGCGCGAACCAGCACCGCACCGTCGTCCCCTCCGGCCCGGTGTGCAGGCGGACCAGGTCGGCCACGACGTTGACGAGGAGCAGGCCGCGGCCGCCGGAGCGGTCGCGGGAGGCCGGGCGGCGGCCGGCCAGGGGGTCGGAGAGGTGGCCCTTGTCGCGGACCTCGCACACCACGACGCCGTCCTCGGCCCACACCGCGAGCGTGCCCGAACCCCCGCCGTGCACCACGCTGTTGGTGGCCAGCTCGGCGACGGCGAGCGTCAGGTCGGCAAGCCGGCCGCCGGTCAGGCCGAGCCGGGCGGCCTCGGCGGCGGCGAGGTGGCGGGCCTCGGAGAGGGAGCCCGGCTCGAAGCAGACCGCCGGGACGGCGTCGGGCGGCGGCAGGGGTTCGTTGTAGCGGGCGAGGGCGTCGGCGGGGGCGTAGGCGTGGCTGTCCTGGTCCGGTCCGCCGCCGGCCTGCCGCAGCGTGGGGTGGGTGACGTGGGCGTCGGCGATGGCCTGCGGGTCGAGGCGCCGGGTGTCGTACGGGCACAGGACGGTCGCCGTACGGTCCCGGAAGGCCGCGTTGATCAGGGCCTCGTGCTGGACGCAGGCCGGGTACTCGGCGGTGGTGCGGCCGGGCCAGACGGGTTCGCCGATGATGCGGACGCGGCGGCCGGGCGGCTGTGCGTCGGCGAAGGCGTGCAGGACGCCGGGGATGATCCGCCCCGGGTTGCGGCCGGCCTCCCGCATGTCGAGGAAGCGCACCGGCCCGGCGTCGGCGCCCAGCGCGTCCTGGATGAGGCGGAGGTTCTCGCCGGGCACGGCGACGGTCACCGGATCGCCGGCAGCCAGTGCGGCCCGGACGAAGGACACCGTCCCGGCCAGGTACTCGCCCTCGTCGCCGTAGAACAGGGCGGGGTGGGCGAAGGGGCCGGGCGTGCCGGTCATGACGGCGTCGCCGCACGCCGTACCGGCTCCCGGATGGTCACGGTGCCCGCCTTCCTGCCGCCGGCTCACACACGTGCCCCGTGGCCGCCGGTCCAAACCGGCCCGCGCGGCCACGGGCGCGGGGCGCGGGTGCGGCCGGCGCGTACCGCCCGCCCGCACACCCGCACTAGTACGGCAGGATGCGCCCGGAAGGCGTCCTGCGGTCGATCTCCTGCCCGCGGGGAGCGGGCCGACGAACAACGCGTACGCGGATCCGACCGTCCATGACGCCCTCCTCTTGCCGAGCCCTGACCGGTGCCTGCTGTCCGGTAGGAGGGCTCTGCCCCGCGCATGGCAGGTCCAAGCCTCGTGCGGGGCAGCAAAGTTGGCGGGGCCACCGAGGCGGGGGCCGGACAGGACGTTCGACCAGTCGGACGTTGTTCGAAAACTCTTGACGGCCCCGTGGACATCGTTTGACACTCTCGCAACGCAATGTCATCTCCGTGTAACCGCTGAGGACTTGGCAGGGAGCCGCACATGACGCACACCTCACGCCTGCGCGGCCGCGCGAGACGCCGGGCGGGGCAGCTCGCCGGACTGACCGCCGCCTCGACCCTCCTGGCACTCCTCGGCCCCGCCCTTCCGGCCCGGGCCACCACCGAGGCCGTCGCCGATCCCGCCGCTCTCACCGACGGCCTCGCCCTCTGGTACCCCCTGGACGCCGACACCGGCACCACCGTCCCCGACGCCTCCGGCAACGGCCGTGACGGCACCCTCAACGGCACCGCCGACTGGTCGGCCTCCGGCCAGGGCCTCGGCTTCGACGGCTCCGGCACCTACGTCAAGGTCCCGGACGACGTCATGAAGGGCATGGACGCCATCACGGTGTCCATGGACGTGCGGATCGACTCCGCCCAGTCCACCCCGTACTTCCTCTACGGCTTCGGCAACTCCAGCGGCAGCAGCGGCAACGGCTACCTCTTCACCACCGGCAACTCCTTCCGCACCTCCCTCGCCACCGGCAACTGGTCGACCGAGCAGACGACCAGGCCGTCCGACTCCCACAACCTCACCCGCGCGGTGTGGAAGCACGTCGCCTACACCCAGACCGGCACCACGGGCGTGCTCTACGAGGACGGCGTCGAGGTCGGCCGCAACACCTCGGTCACCATCACCCCGGGCGCCATCGGGTCGGGCAGCACCGTCGCCAACTACATCGGAAAGTCGGTCTACTCCGGCGACAAGCTCTTCAAGGGCCGCATCCGCGACTTCCGCGTATACGACCGCGCCCTCGACGGCTCCGAGGTCGGGCAGCTCGCCCTGCCCGTCGACACCCAGGGCGTCGCCGACGACAAGGCGGCCCTCAGCCTCGGTGACACCGGTGCCGTGACCGCCGACCTGGACCTGCCGAAGACCGGTACGGCGGGCGGGTCGGCCATCAGCTGGTCCAGCGACAACCCCGAGGCCGTGTCGGATTCCGGCAAGGTGACCCGGCCCGCCGCCGGCTCCCCCGACGCCCGTGCCACGCTCACCGCGACCCTCACCAAGGGCACGGTCACCGACACCAGGACCTTCGACATCACCGTCCGCGCCGACTTCGACGACCCCACCGCCGCCGAGCAGGCCGCCGGCGCCCTCACCGTCCACAACGTCGACGACGTCCGCGGCAACCTCACCCTGCCCGCCGACGGCCCCTACGGCACCGCCGTCACCTGGTCCTCCGCCGACCCGGACGTCATCGCCGCCGACGGCACGGTCCACCGCCCCGCGCACGGCGCCGGAGCCACGACGGTCGACCTGACCGCGACCGTCACCAGGGGCGAGGCGCACAGCACCCGCACCTTCACCGCCCGGGTCCCCGAACTCCCCGCCAGGGAAACCCTCAAGGGCTACATGTTCAGCTACTTCACCGGCGAGGGCACCGCCGACGGCGAGCAGCTCTACGCGGCCCTCAGCAAGGGGAACGACCCGCTGAACTGGCGGGAGTTGAACGACGGGAAGCCCGTCCTGACCTCCACGCTCGGCGAGAAGGGCCTGCGCGACCCGTTCATCATCCGCTCCCCCGAGGGCGACAAGTTCTACCAGATCGCCACCGACCTCAGGATCTACGGCAACGGCGACTGGGACGCCGCCCAGCGCACCGGCAGCAGGTCCATCATGGTCTGGGAGTCCACCGACCTCGTGCACTGGACGGACCAGCGGCTGGTGAAGGTCGCCCCGGACAGCGCGGGCAACACCTGGGCGCCCGAGGCGTTCTACGACGCGAAGCTCGGCGAGTACGTCGTCTTCTGGGCGTCGAAGCTGTACGACGACGAGGCGCACTCCGGCGACACGTACAACCGCATGATGTACGCCACCACCCGGGACTTCTACACCTTCAGCGAGCCCAAGGTGTGGATCGACCGCGGCTGGTCGGTCATCGACTCCACGATGATCCAGAAGGACGGGACCTACTACCGGCTCTCCAAGGACGAGCGGAACAACACCTCCTCGACCCCCAACAGCAAGTTCATCTTCGAGGAGAAGAGCGACTCGATCCTCAGCACCGACTGGACCCCGGTCGCGGAGGGCATCGGCAAGGGGGCCATGAGCGCGGCCGAGGGACCGTTGGTGTTCAAGTCGAACACGGAGGACAAGTGGTACGCGTTCCTCGACGAGTTCGGCGGGCGCGGATACATCCCGTTCGAGACCGACGATCTCGACTCCGGGGTCTGGACCCCGGTCGCCGACTACGACCTGCCCGCCAAGCCCCGCCACGGCACCGTGCTCCCGGTCACCCAGGCCGAGTACGACCGGCTCCTCCGCGCCTACCAGCCGGACCAGTTGGTGGAGAGCGTGGCGAGCGTGAGGGTGAAGACGAGGACAGGGCAGGCCCCGGTCCTCCCCGCCACCGTCATCGCGACCTACGCCGACGGCGTCGACCGGCCCGTGGCCGTCACCTGGGACGACGTCCCGGCGTCCGCGTACGCGCAGCCCGGCACCTTCACCGTCACCGGCAGCCTCCCGGACGGCACCGCCATCCCGGTCCAGGCCGAGGTCACCGTGTCGGAGGAGGGTCCCGACGTCCCGGCCGACCTGCTGCTGCACTACGACTTCGACGACACCGGCGGCAACATCGCCGTCGACTCCAGCGGGCACGGCTACCACGGCACGTACGTCCGCACGCCCGCGTTCAGTACGGGGGTGAAGGGCGGCTCCTTCAAGATGTCGGGGGACGCGACGAGTTCGCCGTACGTGAAGATCCCGAACGGGGTGCTGGAGAACGCCGACAGCGTGACCGTGTCGACGTACGCCAAGTGGAAGGGCGGCGACAGCTTCCAGTGGCTGTTCGGGCTGGGCCCCGACAGCGACAGGTATCTCTTCGCGACCCCGTCCAACGGCGGCTCCAGCCTCTACTCGGCCATCACGAAAGCCAGTTGGTCGGCGGAGTCCAAGCTGACGGCCGGCTCGCAGCTCACGCCCGGCGAGTGGAAGCACGTCACCGTCACCCTGGACGGCGCGACCGGCACGATGGTCCTCTACGTCGACGGCATCCAGGCCGCCCGCACGACGACCACCATCAAGCCGTCCGAGCTGTACGACGCGAGCAAGGACTACACCGGCTACATCGGCCGCTCCCTGTACTCGGCCGACCCGTACTTCGGCGGTGAGGTCGACGACTTCCGCATCTACGACCGGGCCCTCTCGGCCGCCGAGGTGATGGAGCTCAGCGGCAACACTGCCGGGATCGCCAAGGCGGCCGAGACCGGTCTGAAGGTCGACGCCATCGTCGACGACGCGGAGAGCAGGATCACGCTGCCGATGACCGAGGGCACCGATCTCACCTCTCTGGCACCGGAGTTCACCCTCGCCCACGGCGCCGCGATCAGCCCGGCCTCCGGGAGCGTGCAGGACTTCAGCAAGCCGGTGACCTACGAGGTGACGGGCTCCGACGGCAGGAAGCGCACCTGGACGGTCTCGGCTCTCATCATGAAGAGCCCGGTGCTGCCGGGGCTCAACGCCGACCCGAACATCGTCCGCTTCGGCGACACCTTCTACCTCTACCCGACCACCGACGGCTACGACGGCTGGAGCGGCACCCAGTTCAAGGCGTACTCCTCCACCGACCTCGTCCACTGGACGGACCACGGCGTCGTCCTCGACCTCGGTCCCGACGTCAGCTGGGCGGACAGCAGGGCCTGGGCGCCGACGATCACCGAGAAGGACGGCAAGTACTACTTCTACTTCTGCGCCGACGCGAACATCGGGGTGGCGGTGGCCGATTCGCCGACCGGCCCGTTCAAGGACGCCCTGGGCAAACCCCTCCTCAAGTCCGGTGACTTCAGCGGCCAGATGATCGACCCGGCCGTCTTCACGGACGACGACGGGCAGTCGTACCTCTACTTCGGCAACGGCCACGCCTACGTGGTCCCGCTGAACGCCGACATGACGTCCATCGACACGGCGAAGGTCAGGGACATCACGCCGAGCGGCTACAACGAGGGCTCGTTCGTCATCAAGCGCAACGGGATCTACTACTTCATGTGGTCCGAGAACGACACCCGGGACGAGAACTACCGCGTCGCCTACGCCACCGGGCCCTCCCCCACCGGCCCCTGGACCAAGCGGGGCGTGATCCTCTCCAAGGACCTCTCCCTGGGCATCAAGGGCACCGGCCACCACAGCGTCGTACACGTCCCGAACACCGACGACTGGTACATCGCCTACCACCGGTTCGCCATCCCCGGCGGCGACGGCACCCACCGCGAAACCACCGTCGACAAGCTGGAGTTCGACGCGGACGGGTTGATCAAGCCCGTCGTCCCGACGCTGACGAGCATCGATCCGGTGACCGTCGTGCACGCGGGACCGGACGCCGACGGGACGGAAGGGGACGCGATCCCACTCGCCGGCACGGTGTCGGGGGCCGGTCCCGGCAAGTGGACCCTCCCCGCGGGTGCCCCCTGCACGATCGCGGACCCCGGATCGGCCGCCACCACCGTCACCTGCACCGACAACGGCACCTTCACCCTCACCCTGACCGGCGGCCGCAGCACCGACACCACGACCGTGGCCGTCTCCAACGCCCCGCCGACCATCACCGACGCGCACGGCCACGGCGACCGGCGGGTGACCGTCACCGTCCGCTTCACCGACCCAGGCGCCTCCGACACCCACACCTGCGTCGTCGACTGGAAGGACGGCACCCGCCCGACGCAGGGCAAGGTCCGCGGCTCCGTCTGCCGTGCCGAGCACCTGTACCGGAGGCCCGGCGGGCACCGGCCGGTGGTCACCGTCAGCGACGACGACGGAGGGACGGCCACCGTCGCCGTACCCCTCCGGCCACGGAACTCCGGGAAACCGCGGTCCGACAACACGTGACTCCCAGGCGGCGCCCGTAGGTTCCCGTGCCAAACTCGGCCGACGTCAACGGCGACGGCATCCCGGACGTCCTGGTGTCGTCCCTCAACGGCAACTCGGTCTCGGTCTGCACCGGCACCTCGGGCGGCTCGCTGAGCGAGCTGACCGAACTGACCGAACTGTCGGCGGGCGGCGCCTGCGAGGCGGCCGCCGCCGACGTGACGTCAGACGGCACCAAGGACCTGCTGGTGGCGAGCAGCAGCGACGACGCGGTGGACGTGCTCACCGGCTCGTGCGGCTGATCACGCCAGGCCGTCAGGACACGGCCAGGGAGATCGCCCCGCTGCAGTCCCCGCCCGGCTCGATGGCGGTCGGCTCCCCGTCGGCCGCCATCGAGACCGTGCTCCGGGCGGGCGCGGTGTCGACACTGTTCTCAGACGGCCGGGCCGGCCGCCAGCCAGCGCGCGACGTCGCGCGGGTCGGCGGCCGTGCCGGTCAGGCGGAGTTCGCGGTGCACCGCGCGCGGCAGCTCCGGACGCTGCAGCAGCGGGCGCTCGGCGAGGGCGAGGACGAGGCCGGTCCACGCGTCGGCGTCCTCGGGGTCGCCCGCCAGCAGGCGGGCGTAGGCGTCGGAGGCGTCGGGGTCCCCGGCGACCAGGGCACGGTCGGCGGCGGACGGTACGGGCCAGTCGCCGGCGTCCGGCACGGCGAGGCGCTGCCGGATCAGTCCGTTGCGGGCCTGGGACCAGGGCGCGGCGGGATCGGGGACGACGGCGGACGCGGCGATGGGCCCGTCGGCCGCGGCACCGGCGGTGAAGGCCCTGGCCAGGGCGCGGACGTCGTCCGGGGCGGGGGCCAGGTGCCGGAGCCGCCAGCCGGTGCGGTGGTCGGTGGCCGCCAGCTCGGCCAGCGCGGCGACGTCCGGCCGGACCCGGGGGTCCGACCACCAGGCCGGCAACCGCGCTGCCATGCCCCGCAGGAAACGGCGCCCGTGCGCGGTCAGGCCGGGGTCCGCGCGCAGGGCCTGTACCGCCTCCTGGGTCTGCCGCCGGCGCAGCGCGAACTCGAACTCCGCCTCCTGGCGCGCGGCCGGCGGTGCGTGGTCCAGGTACCTGCACCAGAAGTCGGTGATGCCCAGGAAGGCGTAGGCGCCCTGGAGCAGGCCGCTCAGCGGGCGCGGGTCGTTGCGCCAGGGGGCGTAGTGCCGTTCGGCCCCGCCGTCCCGCTCCAGCGTCAGCAGGTGGAGCAGCGCGCCCAGTTTGGTGTGCTGGAACTCGTGGACGAGGGTGACCGCGAAACTGACCGGGTCCGGGGGCAGCGAGGAGAGCAGGCCGCCGAAGGCGTCGCCGGAGGAGGCGCTGGCAACCGTCCAGGTGTGTGCCGACCGGACCTCTGCGACCGTGCGCAGTCCCTCCGCCATGGCGGCGGCCATGCCCGGATCGCTGGCCCCGAGCAGGTCCACGGCGAGACCGAACCGCTCCTGCCAGCGGGCGAGTTCGTCCTTGCCGAGGCGCTGCGGGGGCAGTGGCTCACTCAGGTCCCGGTACGGGTCGATGTCGTCCAGCCAGACGGTCACCAGCCGCTCCGCCGGCCCGGCCCGCAGGCTGCGCAGCCCCTGCCAGCCGGGGGCATCGCCGTCGGGGCCTCCGGGCGGCTCGGGCGGGCCCACGCCGGCGCCGTGCGGGTCGACCCGCAGCCGCCCCGCCTCCACCGCCACCTCCGCCGTCCCCCACCGTGGGCGGCCCGGCAGGCGGGCCAGTCCGAGGGCGGGGAACATCGCGGTGCCGTCCCGCAACGGCACGGTGGTGCGCAGGGGCAGCCCGGCGCGCAGCGCGGCGACCGCGCACACCGCGTGCAGATGGCCGAGGTCGGTCCAGAGCGGCCCGTCGCCCCAGGCCGTGTGCCTGAGCCGGCGCAGGCCGTGCCCCAGCCAGGTGCCGATCTGCGGGTGCAGCAGCAGTTCCCCGAACGCGCGCGGGGCGCGCTGCTGGGCCGCCGTGAGGATGTCCCACGCGTCGTCCACGGGCGGCAGCGGGCCCAGCGCTCCGGGGGTCGCGGCGGCGGTGTCGAGCAGGGCCCTCAGTAGCAGCAGGCGCCTGCTGTACTCGGTGCTCCACAGGAAACGAACGGTCTCCGGACCGCCCCGGCCCGCGGCCAGATCGTCGAAACACGCCGTGGGAACGACGTGGTGAGCGGCATGGGCGAGTGCGGAGCGTCCGTCCGGCTGCACACGGCTCCTTCCACGACGGTCGTCAGTCGGCCCGCTTGGGCGGTCCGTCACCGGCGAAGTTGACCCGCGGCCGCTCGACCTGCCGCAGCAACCGGTCCAGTGCACGCGCGTAGACGTCCGTGCTCTGGACCCGTAGGCCGGCAAGGGTGGTCTCGCTGAGATCGGGCAGTTCGGACCACACGGATTCCGTGGGCGTGTTCATGTGCCATCCCCCTGAGGACGTCCTCCCGTTGACTTCATGATGACGCATGCTCCAGGTGCCGTGAAGGCCGTGATCAGGCCGGTCAGCCTCCTATTCGGGCGCCAGCCAGCGGGCCGCCCAGTCCTTCAGGTCGCGCCGCGCGAGCGAGCCCGGATCGATCATGGCGAGTACGTCGACGAGGGCGGCCAGGCCGCCCGGGTGCAGACGGCAGGTACGCACGATGCTGATGATGTCGGCCCGTGCCGCACCCAGCCTGGGGATGGCACCGCCCAGGTCGACCGGCAGCATGTCGATGACGAGCTGCCGCTGGTCGCGGTCGGCCATGCCGGGCCACCCCGCGAGCAGGGCGATCAGTTCGGCCAGGGCCGAGTCCGGTACCGGTTCCGCCCGGCGCCGGGTGGCCGGGAAGTCGTAGTGGCGTACGTCGCCGGCCCCGGACCGGTACCAGAGCGAGGTGGGCCGCTGTCCCCCCTCGGTGAACCGTCCGATCACGGTGTCCGCCACCGTACCCATGTCCGGTGGCCAGTTCTCGTCGTCCGCGGCCTCCAGTACGGCCAGCACGGCCCGGGAGAACGCCCCGGTCCGCCGCACGGGATCGTTGGCCGCTCGCTGTCCCGGTCCCGAGGCCAGCAGCACGAACTGCTCCCGGCCCGGCAACCGGTCGCCGCGGGACGGGAGTTCGCCGGGCAGTGAGCGGACGAAGCCGAGGTCCTCGACGAAGGTCTGGCAGGAGTCCACCAGCCAGATCTGGCGCCGGAAGCCGGGCAGCGCGTCGGTGGTGAGGGTGGTCAGCCAGGCGTCCAGGTCGAGGTTGCGCTTGTCGTCGGCCGTGGCGTCGGCGTAGAAGAGCCTTCGGTGTCCCTGCGGATCGGTGACCCCGTGACCGCCCCAGACGACGAACAGCAGGTCGCCCTCCAGCGCGGGCAGCCGGCGTGTCAGCACCTCCTGCACGGCCTCCCGACCGGCGCTGCCGGCGGTCACGTCCACCTCGGGCCCGCCGGTCCCGGGCAGGGCGCCCAGCAGCAGGGAGATGTGGGCCGCGGGCACGCCGCGGCCGCGCAGCCAGGCGGTGAAGCGGCGGGCGTCGGCCGCCGGACCCGGCAGGTCCCAGGACGGGCCGGCGGCATAGCGTTCCACACCGACGACGACGGCGTGGGTCCGGTCCGGGCGGGCGGCGGTCACGGCAGCTCCTCGGCCAGGACGCGGTACAGCTCGGGGTTGCTCCAGTAGGCGCTGTGGGAGAGCGGGAAGGGCTGGCGGCTGTCGAGGGCGATGTCCCGGACCCGGCCGGGGAAGACGCCGGCGCCGAGGTAGCTGAGCAGGTCCCGCCGGTCGTAGACGTTCAGCCAGCGCGGTACGTGGGCGGGCAGCGGGCTGCCCGGCTCCAGGCTGGGCAGGGCCCCGAGTTCGTACAGGAACGGCGCCTGCGAGCCGACGGTCACCAGCAGCTCGACCTGCGGCAGCGGCCGCAGCACCAGCAGGTCCAGCGCGGCTATCCCGCCGAGGCTGTGCGCGAGCAGGACCACCGGCGGCTCCGCCTCCGCGACGGCCGCCGCGACGAACTCGCGGATCGGGCCGCCGCGGGCCAGGTAGAGCAGCACGTCCCCGGCTGCCGGATGGGCCGCGTCGGTGAGCGCCGAACGCCGTCTGACCGCCTGGGCGGAGGCCAGGCCGAGGGCCAGCCGTCCCGTCAGCCGCTTGATCCGCCGGGTCACGGGGCCGCGGTGTGTGCCGGGCTCGTCCCCGGTCGCGGAGGGGCCGGGGAGCAGGCCGGCGATCCGGGCGACCGCCTCGTCGCGGGCGGTGCCGTCGAGGGCCGTCGCCGGTCCCTGCCGCTCGGTCCGGCGGCGTACCGCCTCGGCCACGAAGGCCCGGGCCAGTTCGGCCGGGCCGGTGCCCTCGGCCGGGGCACGGAGGAAACGGCGGCAGTCGTCGGCGGTCAGCACGGCGGACACGGCGGCGGCGAAGTCCTCCGCGAGGCCCGCCGCGTCCAGCAGTCGGCGCAACCGGTCGTCCGCGGTGAGCGCCGAAGCCGCCGCCGAGAGGACCTCGCCCGGCGGCCGGGTGCCGGGGGCCGACTCGGCTCTCCCGGTGGTTTCCGCGGTGAGCAGGCGCAGTTCGAGCAGCGGGTCCAGATAGAGGAGGCCCCAGAATTCGACGTCCTCGTCGAGGTCCTCTCCCGGTGCGCCGGGGGCGACCGCTCCCGGCAATTCACGCCCCGTCGCGTACCCCGGCACGGAAATACCGTTCGAATGCAGTACCGATCCGGCAGTTCCCCCCCAATAACAGGAAGATATACGGACTTCGGGCCGTAACGGCCGCAATCCTTGCCGTACGGTCTCCACGGTTCCGCTGAATCCCGGCTCGCGTACGCCGGTGCCGTGTACGAATAAGACCGTTGCCACCGTCGACCCCCCGCCCTCTGACGGCATATTCCAAACGCATGCAAGAATAGATCAGTTGCCCCCACACCGGCTACACTGCGTATGAACAACGCCACAGGGTGAGGCACTTGCCGAAGGGGGATGCCGGTGAGCATCGACTCCACTGTCACTCACGTCGTCGCAGCTCTCGCGGTGGTGATCGCGCTCTCCTCGCTCTTGGGAGCGGCGGCCCGCAAGCTCCGCCAGCCGCCGGTCATCGGGCAGTTATTCGCCGGCATCGCCCTCGGCCCCAGTCTGCTGGGACTGGCCCCCGGCGGGGTGTATGAAACCATCTTCCCGGACCAGATCAAGCCAATTCTGACTTCCGTGGCCCAAGTCGCGCTGGTGCTCTTCCTCTTCGCGGTCGGTTATGAACTCGACCTCGGCCAGCTGCGCAATCGCGGCGCGGTGACCGCCGTCTCGCTGAGCGGGTTCGCGATTCCCATGCTGATCGGGGCGGGCATCGTTCTGCTCTATCCCGGAGGTTTCCATTCCGCCAACGGCGGACATCCGGTCGACGCGACATTCACCCTGTATATGGCGGTCGCCCTGTCCATCACGGCGGTGCCCGTGCTGGCCAGCATCATCAGGGACCAGGGGCTGGCCGGCACCAGGCCCGCCACGATCGCGATGGCGGCCGCCGGTGTCATCGACGCGTTGAGCTGGCCGGTACTGGCCGTCGCCCTGATCGGCGGCGAGGACGGCTCACTGGGCGGCTGGACCGTCAAGGTGGCGCTCCTGGCGGCCTACGTGCTGGCGATGTTCGTGGTGGTGCGGCCGGTGCTCAAGTGGTGGATGAACCGGTCCGGCGCCCTGATGACCAATCACGTCCCGGTCGCCGCCGCCCTGGCGCTGGCCTCGGCCTGGGTCACCAGCGCGCTCGGACTGCATGTGATCTTCGGTGCGCTGCTGGCCGGGATCATCATGCCCCGCCAGTCCGACGGCGCTCCGGACAGCCAGGTGCTGCGCCCGCTCCAGGAGACCGGCGGCCTGCTGCTTCCGGTGTTCTTCGCGATCTCCGGGATGTCGGTCCAGCTCACCGGGCTGCACGCCTCCGACCTGCTGCTCCTGCTGGTGATATGTGCCGCCGCGGTGGCGGGCAAGGTGGCCGCCGGCGCCCTGTCGGCCCGGGGCGCCGCCCGGCTGCCCTGGCGTGACTCCCTGCTGATCGGTGTGCTGCTCAACACCCGAGGGCTCACCGAACTCATCGTGCTCAACGTGGGGTTGCAGGCCGGGGTGATCGGACCCCGGCTGTATGCGCTGCTGGTCGTGATGGCGCTGCTCACCACGGCCGCCGCCGGACCGCTGATCGGCCCGCTCCATCGCCCGGAGGGCACCTCACCGGCCGAACGCGCCGGCACCGAGGCGGACCCCGGTGGCGAGCAGACGCCGGACACCGGGCAGGCCGTGGACGCCGAGCCGACGCCACAGCCGTGAGGCCACAGCCGTGACTCCGCTGCCGTGACTCCACCGGGCCGAGCCGGTCGGGCGCCCAGCGCCCGACCGGCAGCCCTTGGCTAGAACGGCACCGGAGCGATGTCCGCCTCGGCCCGCTGGCTGCTGGCGGCGGCGACGGTCGCCGGGTGGCTCTCGCCCAGCGTCCGGCGGAACCGGGTCAGGGTGTCGGTGTGCAGCACCGTCGCCTCGTCCACGCGGTCCAGCGCGCGCAGGTCCAGGGCCACGTTGTTGGCGCAGGCCAGGGTGGTCGGGTGGTCCGGGCCGAGTGTCCGCCGAAGGATGTCCAGGCTCTGCCGGTCCGCTTCCAGGGCCTCCGTGTGGCGCCCGAGCGCGCTGTGGTGGTTGGCCATGCCGAGGGCCGTGGTCACGGTGAGGATGTGCTCGTCGGTCAGCGACTCGCGCATGCCGCCGAGCGCCTTGTCCAGGTGTTCCCCGGCGGCGTCGAGCTCGCCCAGGTGGCGCAGGGTGATGGCCACGTTCGTACGGGCCGACAGGGTGTAGGGATGGGTGGCGCCGAGTTTGGCCTCGTAGCGCGAGACGGTCGCCTCGCCCAGTTCCGCCGAACGCCTCAGCTGGCCGTCCTGCCGGAGGTCGACGACCAGGTTGGCCGCGCAGGCGATGGTGTCCGGGTGGTCCGCGCCGTAGCGGGTCTCGAACCGCGCCATCGCCAGTTCGCTGAGCCGCACCGCCCCGTCGTGGTCGCCGGCGCGCCGCCGGCACACCGCGAGCACCCGGGCGCAGCTGATGGTGGCGGGGTTGTCCTCGCCGTAGGCGGCGACGTAACGGGCGTAGACGTCCTCCTGGTGGACCACGGATCCCAGGTAGTCACCGGTCTCCCGGATGTCGAGGGACAGGGCGCTCAGGGTGTTCAGCGTGTCGAGGTGGTTCTCGCCGAGGGCGAGGGCACGCAGCCGGGCCGTCTCCGTGTCGTATTCCCGGGCCTCCTGGTAGAGGCCCATCAGGCGCAGGCCGACGCCCAGGCTGTGGGCCGCGCGGAGGGTGGCCGGGTCGTCGTCGCCGAAGGCCCGCAGAGCGCGCGAGTAGACCGATCGGTTGATCTCCAGGGCCCGGGCCATCTCGGCCCGCAGCCGCAGTCCGCTGGTCAGCTGGATGAGGGCGTCGAGGGTGCCTTCGTCGTCCTCGCCGGCGATCCGGATGTACGTGTCCGCGGTGCGCTGCATCATGGCGGCGGCTTCCTCGTACTCACCGATCGTACGCAGCAGGAAGGCCAGCGTCTTCGCCATCTCCAGTGTCTGCTGGTCCTCGGCGCCGAACTTCCCGGTCCACAGCTGGACCGCCTCGCGCGCCATGGCGACCGCGCCGTCGTGGTCGCCCCAGATGTAGAGGAAGTCCACGGCGTCCCGGATCAGGCTGCGCACCCAGGGCGAGTCGCACTCCACGGCCCGCGACACCACGATGTGCGGCAGCAACTGCTGGTAGCGCGGCCACAGTTCCCTGGAGCCGGGACTGTTGGGGTTGGCGTCGGCGAGGAGCAGGTGCGCGCCGTGCCGCATGTCCGCCTGCTGCTGCGGGGACATGCGGTTGACCAGGACCGCCTGGACCAGACGGTGCAGCTGGATGGTGTCGTGCCGGTGCTCGATACGCGCCAGGGCGTAGACGTTGATCTCGCGGATGGCCCGGCCGAGCCTGATCGGGTGGCGCAGGGCCTCGTCGAGCTCCGGGGAGATGGTGCTGCGCGAGTTGTTGAAGAGGGCGCGCGAGATCGGCTCGGGAGCGAAGAAGGAGCAGACCTGGAGGAGCTGGAGCGCGGCGGGGTTGCGCTGTTCGAGCTGGCGTAGCGAGACGTCCCAGGCGGCGGCCACCGACATGGGGTAGTCCGGCGAGGGGACCAGTTCGAGCATCAGCTCGGCGATCTTCTCCCTGATCAGCCCCAGATACTCGGACACGGCCATACCGGTGACGGCCTGCCAGGCCGCGGCCTGCTCGATGGCGAGCGGCAGGTCGCCCAGCTCCTCGGCGAGTCGGTCGGCGTCGGAGTCGCTCAGGTCACGGGCCCGCCGGCGGAGCAGGGCCTTGCTCTCCTCGCGGGTGAAGACGTCCACGGAGAGGGTCCTGGCCACCCGGTCCCATTCCTGGTTCCGCGAGGTGATGAGGATCTTCCCGGTGCCGCCGGTCGGGAAGTAGGGGCGTACGGCCTCGACGTTCTCGGCGTTGTCGAAGACCAGGAGCCATCGGCCGAAGGGCTCCCCGCGGCGCAGCGCCTCGCGGACCGCCGGGACCGCCCTGTTGGCTTCCGCGCCCACGTTCAGACCGAGCCGGTGGGCGAGTTCGGTGAGCGCGGTGAGGATCATCGTCGGCTGTTCGGACGGGATCCACCAGATGACGTCGTATTCGGAGGAGTGCCGGTAGACGTACTCGATGGCGATCTGGGACTTCCCGACCCCGCCCATGCCGTGCAGGGTGTGCGGCAGCACCGCCGAGGTGTCGCCCGTCAGCAACTGCTCGTGCACCTGCGCGAGGAGTTCCTCCCGCCCGGTGAAATTGGGGTTGTTCGGTGGCACGTTGCCCCAGACCACCGGTACGGAGGCGCGCTGCGGGGCCGAGCGTGACTGGGGTGCGGCCGGCCCGGGGACCGTCCTGCCGGGTGACGAGAGGTCGGCGCCCGGCAGCCCGTCGGTGCTCGGAACGGGAATCTCCCGCACTGGAGTCCCGCTCGCGGATTCTCCCGCTGCATGCTGGTGCTCACTGGCAGTGGTGTCGGTCATGTCCAGGCCGCCCAAGTCTGAATTTACAACATCTTTATTACGGATATCGTGGCTCATTTGCCGCGAATTCTCAGTGATCGACGCACCCGAAGGAGCCCCTTCCAACGCCGCGCCGACCCGGCGGGCGCGCAGCAGGTAGGGCCCGGACAGGGCGCGCAGCACGGCCAGCTCGACACGCACGAACGGCAGACTCTCCGCCGTCACTTGTGGAACCGGCTCCTCGTCAGGGGCGAGCAGCGCGCCGTGCAGCCCGCGGGCCGCCTCGAACCGGTCGCCGTAGAACTCGGACACCGAGCTCACCACCCGGGCGGTGTCCGCACGCATCGCGCCCGCCAGCAGCGCCTCGCGCGCCCCGTCGACGAACTCCAGCGGCGCGGGCGCGGTGGCGCTGCGCGCACCGGCGGGCGTCGGCTGCTCCAGCAGGCCGCTCAGAAAGAGCTCGGCCAGATGGGCCGGCTGCGCCTCGGGCACCAGCCTGCGCTGGACGTCCCGCACCAGGCGGGGCTCCAGGATCGCGGCGGCCAGATGCGTGGCCAGCCGGAAGGCGGTGGGGGTGGCATGGCTGCGGAAGCGCCGGATGCGCTCCTGTACCGAGGGGGGCGGGACGACGGCCGGCGGCTCGTCGACATCCTCCTCGGGCACATCGGGCGCGCCCAGTAACAGCACCGGGGCCTCGACCCAGCCGGGCTCCGCACCGGCCACCAGACCGGCCCAGCGGCCCAGCCACCGGGCGTCCAGCTCCAGGACCGGGACCGCCGCCGTCCAGGTGCCGGGCGGCGGATCGAAGGGGTCGCGCCACTCGGCCGGGAAGTCCACGGCCAGTTCGTCGGTGCGGGCCCCCGCGCGGGGGCTGCGCAGCCGTGCGGGCCGGGGGGTGAGCGCGGTGCGGTGCCAGTCCCGCTGGGAGAGCAGATGCACCACCGCCGCCGGCCCGGCCGCCGCCCAGAGCTCCAGCGCCTGCCGGCCGGCCCCGGTCCGCCACAGCGGTCCCAGGCCGTCGGTGAGGACGAGGATGATCCGGCGGCCGGTGCGGTCCACCAGTTCGCCGGGGACGCCGAGGACGTCGTGGTCCGGATACGGCCCGCGCAGCACCGCCTCCGGCCCCCGCAGGGTCTCGCGCAGGCCGAGCCGGCGCACCCGTACGTCGCGGAAGGCGCCCAGCCGTTCCGCCACGGTGGTGAACTCGGCGACCGTCTGCTCCCAGATCACCATGGTCGGGTGGTCGTCCACCACCAGCACCAGATCGAAGCGGCGCTCGTCCGCCGACCGGGTGTAGGGCACCCACAGGCCGTCTTCGGCGGCGCGTTCGGCGGTGGTCTCCTCGTCCAGCTCGACCTCGGACGCCGAGGGCACCAGCTGCTTCAGCACTCGCAGCGCACGGGTGATCCCCGTCGCGTCCCGCAGGTCCGGCACGGCCTCGGCCGGCTCGGCCGGTACGACCGCCTCGGCACGGAGCCACCGGGTCGCCCGCTCCGGCGCGGAACCGGGTCCGGCCCCCTCCGCTCCGGCGGGCGGCAACGGCAGGAACAGCACCTCGGCCAGGTCACCGGACGGCTCCCGCACCGCGCCGTCGGCGGTCCCGTCCGTCGTGCCGTCCCCGGTCTCCGCCGAACTGCCGCCTCCGGTCCCGTTCGCCGTACCGGCGGCCCCGCCCGCCGTACCTCCGGCGGTCCCGTCCGTCGCACCGCCACCGGTCCCGGCTGTCGTACCGCCGCCCGTCCCACCCGTCGTACGGCCGCCCGTCCCACCGGACACCGGCGGCCTGTCGAGCGGTTCGGGCAGCCCGGAGAGCCCCGACAGCGCGGTCGGCCGGGGCTGGGGCGGGCGGTCCGACGCCGGCAGCCGGGCCGCCAGCGTCTGGTACGCGTGCAGCCAGAGGCCCTCCGCCACTTCGAAGGCCTCCGGACGGGCACGCGGGTCGTCACCCATCAGGGCGCCCCCGACAGCTCGCGCCAGAGGGCCTCCAGCAGCTCGCCCCAGGACTCGTCGTCCTCCCGGACCCCGGCCGTCCGCAGGAAGATGGCGTTGAGCAACTGGTCGGTCGCCAGTCCGCCGTTCTGCCGGCTGCGTTCCACGAACGCCCGGATCATGTCGTCGTGCCGGCCCTCCTGGTCCCGGAAGTGCGCGGCGATCATGGTGGCCAGCTGGTCCTCGCGGGGCGGGGAGACGTCCAGCCGGACGCAGCGGCGCAGGAAGGCCGGCGGGAACTGCCGTTCGCCGTTGCTGGTGATGACGACGAACGGGAAGGCCCGGCACCGTACCCGGCCGTCCGTCACCGTGACCGTGGTGTCCGGGTCGTCGGTGAACACCCGTGCCCGGCCCTCGTGATGACGGGCGCGGACCAGTTCCGGGATGTCGTACGAGCCGTTCTCCAGCACGTGGAGGAGGTCGCTGGGCAGGTCGATGTCGCTCTTGTCCAGTTCGTCGATGAGCAGGACGCGGGGCAGCTCGTACGGGAGCAGGGCGGTGCCCAGCGGGCCCAGCCGCACGAAGTCCCCGATCCGGGCGCCGGTGCCACCGTCCGGCGGCGCCTCGGCGGTGTCCTCGCCGTCGGGGACGGCTGCCGGTCGCCGCCCCAGGGAGGCCTGGGCCCGGCCGATGGCGTCGTACTCGTACAGTCCGGAGCGCAGGGTGCTGCGCGAGGTGATCCCCCAGTGCAGGACGCGGCCCAGGCCCAGTTCGCGGGCGACCAGGTAGGCCAGCGTGGACTTCCCGATGCCGGGCCGGCCGGTCACCAGCAGCGGCCTGCGCAGCAGCAGGGCCGTGTTGATCATGTCGATGTCGTGCGGGTTCTGCCGGGAGGTGGTGCGGCCCACGCTGCCGAGCCGGCGGTCGGTCTCGGCGCTCTCGGCCGGTACGGGCGGCAGCACCGGGCCGCCGTCGAAGGTCCGCCAGCCGGGCGGCGGAGGCAGCACGTCGGCCAGGCGGATGTCGGGCAGCGGCTGCCCGGTGCCCCGGTAGATCCACCAACTGCGGCTGACCGGGCCGCCGTTGCGGCTGTTCTCCACCGGGTGCTGGACGCCGTTCATGAGGTCCCCTCGTCGTCGTGTCCGCCGCGCACACTGCCGGGATCCGACGCCGGGTATTCGGACCAGTCCACCATCCGGTTCGGGTTGTCCAGGAGCACCGCGAGGTGACGTCCTGCGTGCGCATCGCGTTGCGGGGCGGCTGCGGTGGCCGCCTCGCTGCGCAACTTCTTCACGCGCTGCGGCAGTTCGGCGACCGTTCCCTTCAGCAGTCTGTCGACCCGTTTCCGGAAGTCGCCCGGGGGCGTGGGCCGGCGGTCCCAGACCGCCAACGGCACCCCGGCCTGCAGCGCGGCTTCGAGCGTGGTCTGGCGGCCGCCGGGTCCGGGCAGCGGGGGCCCGGTGAGCGCGACCGACACGAGCCGCTCGTCGGCGGCGAGGGCACTGTTCCACTGCTCGGGGTCGTGGCCGCGCTCCCCCGTCGTGTCCCAGTGGCAGACGATCCGGGGACCGGCCGCCAGCTGCTGCCAGCGGTTGCGCCAGCGCCGGTGGTACCGGCGGGCCCGCATCCGCTCCAGGCTCCGCAGCGCCACCGGGTAGTCCAGGCACAGGGCGGTCGCGGAGGGCGAGTGCGAGGCGGTCGGCAGCCATTCCATGGGACGGTTCAGCAGGTGGAGCGGCAGTACGAACTCGAGGACCGGCCGGCCGGGTTGCTCGCCCCAGTCCTCCTCGACGCTCTCCACCAGCTGCTCCACCGCGGCCTCGACGTCGTCCAAGGCCACGATCCGGTCCTCTCCTCGCTCCGGCCGCCACGAGCCGGGCCGCCGCTGGCGCCAGTGGGACAGCAGGTACTCGTCCGAACTCATCCCGTGTCTGCTCAACTGGACAACGAGACAGGCGGGAGCCGGTTCCGCCGCTCCGCGCGCTATCTGCGAGCGGAGCGCTTCGAGAGGTTTCACCAGGTCGAGTCGGGTGCTCTGATCGTCGATCCAGCCGCGCAGGCCGTCGACGACCTGCCGGTCGGCGTCGGCCGCCGTGCCCGCCGCGATCGCGTGCTCCACCAGGACCAGCACGGGAAGCAGGCCGTCGGGGCGGGCGTTGGCCCCGGCGAGGAAGTCGAAGGCCTCCTGGAGGGAGGTGACCGGGTGCACCGGGAGCGGAAGGTCGCCGGCCGCCGCGTACAGCAGGCCCTGCGCGTCGGGATACGGTAACCGGCCCAGCAGCGTGCGGGCCCTGCGGAGTTCGGCATCGGGCAGGACCGCCAGAACCGGCGAGCCGGAGACGAGCTCGACGATCCTCAGCACGGGAATCGACCCGGGGTCGTACACCTGGAGGGTGTCCACCAACACCGACAGTCCCGCGGGCTGCTGCCAGCAGGCTCGGGCTATCTCCAGGATGTCGTGCCGCTTCCGGTCGTGTCGCCGTACGTTGGCCAACTCGGGTAACCGGCCCGACAGCATGTCGATCAAGAGATCGCGCCCTCCCGGTGCATCGAGTCCCGACACCGCGCACATCTGGTCTACCAGCTCATGCTCGAACCCCGCCGCATGACCGCCGTTTCTCACACTGAACAAGCGTCCCCCGTTCACGGCTCCTGTGCCCCCCAAGTCCCTTCCGTTGCAAGGCAGTCCGGGTGCCGTAGCCCTGGGTCCAGGGTATGGCCCAGGCCTTACACGTGGCCACCCCGGTACGGTCAATCACAGGCACGGAACTCGCTGCCCGGCCACCGCTTCGCGGCCGGATGCGGCCACGGCCTAAGGTCGTCCGGTGACGAACAGCAGCGCGACGCGTTCCCACGACCTCGACGGCATACGTCCGGCGCCGGAGTCCCCGGCGTGGCCGGCCCGGCTGCGCCGGTTCGGTTACGCCGGGCCTCCGCGCACCGGCACCCGCACGGGCCCGCCCGCCGGTGTCCGGGAACGCCTGGTCCCGCCCTTCCCCGAGCCCACCGCCCGGCTCTGGCAGTTCCTGGGCCTCGGCCCAACCCGGGCGCGGCGGCTCGCGAGGGCGACGGAGTGGCTGGGGCCACTGCTCGTCGCCGTCCTGGCCGGCGTCCTGCGTTTCTGGCACCTCGGCCGGCCGCGGGACCTCATCTTCGACGAGACGTACTACGCCAAGGACGCCTGGGCACTGCTGCACCTCGGTTACGAGGGCACCTGGCCGGACCGCAAGATCGCCGACCCGCAGATCCTGGCGCACCCCCAGGTGATCTCGCTCTCGGACACCGGCTCCTTCGTCGCGCACCCGCCGACCGGCAAGTGGGTGATCGCCATCGGCGAGTGGCTGTTCGGCCTCGACCCGGTCGGCTGGCGCTTCATGACGGCGGCCCTGGGCACCCTGTCGGTGTTCATGCTGTGCCGGATCGGCCGCCGCCTGTTCCGTTCGACGTTCCTGGGCTGCCTGGCCGGGGTGCTGATGGCGATCGACGGCCTGCACCTGGTGATGAGCCGCACCGCGCTGCTCGACCTCGTCGTCATGTTCTTCGTGCTGGCGGCGTTCGGCTGCCTGCTGATCGACCGGGACCGGTTCCGGGCCCGGCTGGCGGCAGCGCTGCCGGCCGACGCGGCGGGCCGGGTGCGCCCGGACGCGGACACCGGCGACCGGGCCGGGACGGGCCGGCGGCCCTGGCGCCTCGCGGCCGGCGTGCTGCTCGGCCTCGCGTCCTCGACGAAGTGGAACGGCCTGTACGTCCTGGTGTTCTTCGTGGTCCTGACGCTGCTGTGGGACGTCGGCGCCCGCCGCGTCGCCGGGGCCCGCCACCCGTACCGGGCGGTCCTGCGCCGGGACCTCGGCCGGTCGGTCCTCTCCCTCGTCCCGACCGCGCTCCTGACGTACCTGCTCTCCTGGACCGGCTGGTTCCTGTCCGACGACGGCTGGGGCCGGCACTGGGCGGACGGCCGCGGCGGCACCTGGTCGTGGATACCGGCCCCGCTGCGCAGCTTCTGGCACTACGAGTACCTGGTGTACCAGTTCAACGTGGGCCTGCACACGCCGCACAAGTACCAGTCCAACCCGTGGAGCTGGCTGGTCCTCGGCCGTCCCGTGCTGTTCGCCTACGACTCCCCGCAGCCCGGCCAGGACGGCTGCTCCACCGCGACCGCCTGCACCCGCACGGTCCTCGCCCTCGGCACCCCGATGCTGTGGTGGTCGGCCTGCTTCGCCCTCGCCTACCTGCTCTACCGGTGGGCCCTGCGCCGCGACTGGCGGGCCGGTGCGATCCTCTGCGCGGTGGCGGCCGGTTACCTCCCCTGGTTCCTGTACCAGGACCGTACGGTGTTCTCCTTCTACGCCGTGGTCTTCGTGCCGTACCTGTGCCTGGCCGTGGCGATGATGATCGGGGCCCTGCTCGGGCCGCCGGGTGCGACGGAGCGGCGGCGGCTGCGGGGCGCGGTGGCGGCCGGGGTGCTGGTGCTCCTCATCGCCTGGAACTTCGTCTACTTCTACCCGATCTACACCGGGCAGACGATTCCCTACAGCGGCTGGCAGTCCAGGATGTGGCTCGACACCTGGATCTGAGGCCCGGGCCGGCTGCGGCGCTCAGCGCAGTGCGGCGGCCTCGCCCGTGCGGACGGCGCGCAGGACGCGGTCGACGGTCTCCTGCTTCTCGCCGACGGGTGCCGTGTAGCCGATGACCTCGCGCACGGCCTCGTCGCCGAGGGTCCGGGAGATCACCCAGGCGCCGAGGTACTGCGAGGCCATGCAGCCGCCGGCCGTGGCGATGTTCCCCTCGCTGTGGAACGGCGCGTCCAGCACGGTGACCCCGCGGGCCTCGACGAAGGGCCGGCTGACCGTGTCCGTGCACGCGGGCCTGCCGTCCAGCAGACCGAGCCGGGCCAGCACCAGGGCGCCGGAGCACTGTGCGCCGATCAGCTGGCGCCCGGGGTCGAGCGGCAGCCGGGAGACCAGCCGGTCGTCGGCGACGACGTCCCGGGTCCGCACCCCGCTGCCGACCAGCACGACGTCGGCCTCGGCCACGAACTCTAGCGGCCGCTGCCCGGTCACCTCGACGCCGTTCATGGACGTGACGACGGGGGTGGGCGTCGTGATGAACGCCTCCAGCCCGTTCTTGCGGCACCGGTTGACGAGCGCGGCGGCGATGAAGGAGTCCAGCTCGTTGAACCCGTCGAAGGTGACCACGGCTACCTGCATCGCCACTCCCCACTCCCTGCTCCACCGGTCCGGCACCGGCTGCCCACTCTACGGGCTCCGCCACGGCCGCCGCGGTGCCGTGACCCGGCCGGTCAGCGGTGGGCCGTGGCCGTGGGGCTGGGCTCCGGGCCCTCCGCGCGCAGCGAGCGGTGGCCGTGGGCGGGAGTGGGGCCGGGGGTGGGTGTGCCCGCCGCCTCGGTCACCGGCTTCCCGGCGTGGTGCCGGGGCACGACGTCCTGGGGGAAGGTCAGCTGCCCGTTCATCCACTTCAGGGCGGCGGGCATCTCCCGTACCCAGGTGGGGAAGTTGTGGCTGCCGTTCTCGGGGAGGATGGAGACGACCCGCATGGGCGCCTTGACGGCCTTGATGAAGGCCTCGGTCTGCGCGTAGCCCTTCTCACCGTGCTTGCTGTTGGCGACCAGGACCGACACCTGGGGCGCGGGCAGGTGCTTCAGGCGCCACATCAGGTCGTGGCCGTCGATCCGGGCCTGGCGGCCGGGACCGCTGCCGAAGAGGTTGCCCGTGGTGGGGTCGTCCTTGACCCGGTAGTCGGGCGACAGGGCGGCGGCCGTGGTGTAGACGCCGGGGTCGCGCATCGTGAGCTGAAGGGCGCAACTGCCGCCGGACGAGTACCCCATGACGCCCCAGGAGCTGGCGTCGTGGCCGGCCCGGTAGACGGACTTGACGGCGTCCGGGAGGTCCTTGGCCAGGAACGTCTCGGTCTGCGGTCCGCCGGGGACGTCCACGCACTCGGTGTCGCGCGGCGGGGCGATGGTGGGCCGGATCATCACGATGATCGTCGGCTGCATCTGGCCCTTGCGCTGGAGTTCGCCCGCGGTCTGGGAGACCCGCAGGTGCTGGGCGAGGTTGTAGATGCTGCCCGGGTAGCCGCTGAGCGCGACGATCACCGGGAACCGCATGCGGTGGTACGCCTTCTGGAAGTACTGCGGCGGGAGGTAGACGAAGGCCGGGTCGACCACGCCGGTGCGCCGGCCGATGATCTTCACGGACTCCACCCGGCCGACGGTCGCCGCCGGCCCGTCGGGCAATCCGCTGACCCTGCTCAGCTGCTGGTCCCCGGCGGGCTGCACGAGCGACGCCCCGTGGACGCTGCTTATGCCGTTCACCGAGCCGCCGCCGTTCCCGCCGGCCGCCTGGGTCACGCCGACCGGAGCGGTGTCGACGTTCCCGAACAGCTCGTTCCAGGAGCCGAAGAACTGGTACGACGAGTTCACCGCGCAGGCGAACGCCGCGACGATCGTCACCTGTGTCACCGCGACGGCCCCGAGCCGCCCCAGCACCTGCCACAGCCCCGGCCTGGCGAGCCGCGGCCACAGCCAGACCAGCAGCGCCACACACAGGGCGGACAGCGCCGCCAGCGCGTATACGGTCGTTCGACTGGTCAAACCCATGTCACTCAGTCCCTGTTTTCCCTGCCCGTGCTCCGTTGCTTCCGCACAGGAGGAGGGCGGAAGAGCCTTCCGCGTTCCGTAACGAGGGATTCAGGAAGAAGACATGACCTGTTACGCCATGTCGGGCAACGGGGCCGCCGCCGCGGAGTGACGGACGTCATTGACACACCGATCACCGAAGGTTGTCATGAACACATGCAACTGACCGGGCGCCGAGCGCTGCTCGACGCCGCCCGGGGCCAGGCGGCGGCCCGCCCCGGACTGCTCCTCCACGGTCCCGCCGGCATCGGCAAGTCCGCGCTCGTGGCGGCCCTCGCGGCGGACCCGGCCGCCGGGACCGTCCTGCACTGCTCGCCCGCCGAGGCGGACGCCCGGCTGCCCTTCGCCGGGCTCGTCGACCTGTTCGCGCGGGTCCCGGACAGCCACCTGGAGAACCTGCCGCCGGAGCCCCGGGCGGCGCTACGGGCGGCCCTGCTGCGCGGCGGCGGACCGGCGGACGACCGCGGCCTGCTCGCCGTGCGCGTCGCCGTCCTCGACGCACTGCGCGCCCTGGCCGCCGCGGGTCCCGTCCTGCTGGTCGTCGACGGCCTGCAGTGGCTCGACGGGCCGACCGCCGAGGTCCTCGCCTTCGCCGTACGCCGGCTCGACGACCCCGGAGTCCGGATGCTCGCCGCCGAGCGGGTGCCGGACGGCGGCCGGCCCGAGCGGCTGCACTGCTGCCCGCCGGGCACCGTCGAACTCCCGGTGCCGCCCCTGACGGACGGCGAGACCGCCCACCTGGTCCGCACCGACCTCGGCGCCGACCTGCCCCCGGCGCTGCTCCGGGCGATCCAGCGGACCGCCGCCGGAAACCCTTACTACGCACGGGAGTTGGGACGCGCCGCCCGGACCGCCCCGCCGTCCGCCGGGTTCGGCACGCTGCCGCCGGTGCCCCCGGGGCTGCGCACCCGCCTGCTGGAGCGGGCCCGTGCACTGCCGGAGCCGGTGCGGCGCACCCTCCTCGTCGCGAGCGCCGCCGCCCGCCCCAGCCTCACCCTGCTGCGCGCCGCCGGGCTCCCGGATCCGGCCGCGGACCTCGCGGAGGCGGAACGGCTCGGCATCGCGACGGCCGACGCCGACGGGGTCGTACGTTTCCACCACCCCGTGCTGCGGGCGGCCGTGCACGCCGACGCCTCCGAGCACGGGCGGCGGCAGGCGCACGCGCTGCTGCTCCGCGCGGTGCCCGAGCCGGTGGAGCGGGCCCGCCATCTCGCGCTCGCCCACCCGTACGAGGACGAGGACACGGCCCGCACCCTGATGGCGGCGGCCGGCTCCGCGCGCCACGACGGCGCCCCCGGCACCGCCTTCGAACTGGCCGCCCTCGCCGCCCGCCGCACCCCGGCCGCCCACCCGGCGGAACGTGCCGAACGGCTGCTGGCCGCAGCCGAGTACGCCTGCGACGCCGGGCGCACCGAGGAGGCGGCCGAGGCCGCCGGGGCCGTACTCGCCCGGTCCGGCTCGGCGGCACAGCGGGTGCAGGCCCGGCTGGTGCTGCTGCGCGGCGCCGGGCAGGCGCTGGAGGGCGCCGAGGACCTGATCGCGGACGGCCTGCGCGACGCGGCCGGCGATCCGCGCTCCGAGGCCCGGCTGCACCACTGGGCCGCCGTCCGGGGCCTGCTGTGCGGGGAGTTGACCGAGGCGGCCGCGCACGCCCGGCGGGCGGCCGCGGCGGGCGACACCGGGACCAGAATCGACGCGCTCGCCACCCTGGCCCGGGTGCAGTCCCTGGCCGGCGACCCGGCCAGCGCCGACGCCGCCCTGACAGAGGCCCTGTCCCTGCTGGCAGCACCCCGAAGGGGCGCGGGGCCGTATCCGATATGCGGCTGCCACCGCGTGGGCGCGACCAGCCCCAACGACGCCGCACCCGAAGTCCACCCGGGCCCGGCAGCGCCCCAAAGGGGCGCGGGGCCCTATCCGATATGCGGCTGCCACCGCGTGGGCGCGACCAGCCACGACGGCGCCGCAGTCGAAGTCCACCCGGACCCAGCAGCACCCTCCAGGGGCGCGGGGCCCTATCCGATATGCGGCTGCCGCCGCGTGCGCGCAGCCGACCACGACGGCGCCGCAGTCGACACACAGCACGTCGCGGCGCTCCCAGCGGAGCGCTTCGGCGGCCCGGAGAGCAGGCGGCTGATCCGGATGCGGGCGATCCTCGCCCTGGACTCCGACCGGGTGACCGAGGCCCGCGACCAGGTCGTCGCGCTACTCGCCGCGACCGGCGAACCGGCGGGAGCCGAGGAGACCGTCGCGACCCTGGTGGCGCTGACCCGGATCCAGGTGCGCGCCGGGCACTGCCGGGAGGCGCTGCGCACCGCGGCCCGCTGCTCGCGCGCCCTGGCCGAGGCGGCTCCGGCGCTCTACGCGGCGGCCCTCGCCGCGACCACCGGCGGCACCCCCGAAGAGGCCCGGCAGCTGGCCGCACGGGCGGTCCGCGCCTCGGAGGCCGACGGCGACCGGCTGTTCCTGCTGCGCGCCCTCGCCGTCCTCGGGCAGGCCGAACTCCTCGGCGGCGATCCGCGCGGGGCGGCGGCCGCCGTCGAGGCGCTGCAACGCGTCAAGGAACTCGGCGAGGCCATGTGCGCCGCCGACCCGCCGCTGCTGCACTGGTACGGCGACCTGGCCGAGGCCCTGGTCGTGCTCGGCGAGACGGAGGCGGCCGGGGCGGTGCTCCACGACGCCCGCGCCCGGGTGCCGGACGGGGCGCCCGGCAGCGTCCTGGCGGCGCTGGACCGGGCGGAGGGGCTGCGCGAGGCGGGGATCGGCCGGGCCCGGGAGGGCGCGGTACGGCTGCGTACCGCCGTCGACCGGCTGCGCCCGCTGCCGCTCCCCGTCGAACTGGTACGCACCCTGATCGCGCTCGGCGCGGTCGAGCGCCGCGCCCGCCGCCGGAACGCGGCCCGCGCAGCCCTCGCCGAGGCCCTGGAGACGGCGACCCGGATCGGCGCGGCCCCGCTCGCGGCCCGGGCGAGGGACGAACTGGCCCGGCTGGCGGCCGGGGAACGCGGCGGCGAGGCGGGCGCGGCCGGGCCCGACCTCACGCCCACGGAGGCGAGGATCGCCGAACTGGTCGGCGGCGGGGCGACCAACAGGGAGGTCGCCGCAGAGCTGTTCATCAGTGTCAAGACGGTCGAGGGCGCGCTGTCCCGGGTCTACCGCAAGGTCGGTGTCCGCTCCCGCACCGCGCTGGCGCACGCGATGGCGGTCGCCGTCATCGCCGCCGGCGCGGCGGTGGACACCGGCGACGACGACCAACCCGCACCCACCGCACAGTCGGTGACGGTAAATCAGACCGCGCGGGCCCGGCTCCCCCGTCCGCTCGACACACGCCGTTGACGTGACATGGGCAGTTAACACAGAACGCAAGGGTTCCCCCGCTTACGGGGGTGGGACCGGAGTTCCTACGGTGATCCCGTTCCGCTTCCGGAACACTCCCCACCCCCCACCCTCCGGAGGAACTTCGGTGAAGTCACGCCTGAAACTGCTCGGTCTGGTCGCCGCGCCGGCGCTGATCACGGCGGTCGTCCCCGCCGCCTACGCGGCCGACGCCCCGCACACCGCCCGTGCCGCCGTCGCCGGGGACGTCCTGCCCGGCCTGAAGCACGACGCGTCCCGCACCGGCGAGGTCGCCTCGGGCAAGCGCATATCGGTGGCGATCAGCCTGACGCCCCGAGGCGGCAGCGCCCTCGACACCTTCATCGCGAAGGTCAGCGACCCGCACTCGGCCGCCTACGGCCACTACCTGACGAAGGGCCAGTTCGCGGCCCGGTTCGGCCGGACCGACGCCGAGGTCAGGCAGCTCAAGGACTACCTGCGGGCGCAGGGCGTCACCGTCGGCAAGGTGCACTCCGGCAACCTGCTGGTCGACGCCAGCGGCACCGCCGCCCAGCTGCAGAAGGCGTTCGGCACCCGGCTGTCGACCTGGAAGGACGCCGCGACGGGCCGCTCCTTCTACGCCAACGACAGCGCGCCGACGCTCCCGTCCTCCCTCGCCGCCATCGTCAGCGACGTGGCCGGCCTCAACAACCGCGTCCAGCTGCACCACCAGGCGACCCCGCACACCGTCTCCCCGCACAACGGCCCCGGCGGCGGCTACACCCCGGCCCAGCTCAAGGGCGGCTACAACGTCTCCGGCACGTACACCGGCAGCGGCCAGAAGATCGCGCTGCTGGAGTTCGACGGCTTCCAGCAGTCCAACATCACCAAGTACGACACCAACTACAGCCTCGGCTCGCCCACCCCGACCGTGTCCAAGGTCGACGGCGGCTCCGGTGCGCTCGGCGACGGCCAGGTCGAGGTCGAGCTGGACATCGAGGTCCTGCACGCGATCGCCCCGAAGGCGAACGTGACGGTCTTCGAGGGCCCCAACTCGGACGCCGGCGAGGTAGACACGTACCAGGCCATCGTCGACAGCGGCATCCCGACCACCTCGATCAGCTGGGGCGCGGCCGAGTCCGCCCGCACCACCTCCAACATCAACGCGGTGGACGCGGTCTTCAAGGCGGGCGCCGCCGAGGGCCTCGGCTTCTACGCGGCCTCCGGTGACGACGGCTCCGACGACGCGGGCGACGGCGGCACCTCCGTCGACTACCCGGCCAGCGACCCGTACGTCACGGGCGTCGGCGGCACCAAGCTGACCGTCACCTCCGCCAACGCCTTCAGCAAGGAGGTGGCCTGGTCCGGCGGCGGTGGCGGCAAGTCCTCCGTCTTCAAGATCCCGAGCTGGCAGACGGCCGTCCAGAAGAGCGCGGGCGGCGGCTACCGCCAGGTCCCGGACGTCTCGGCGCACGCCAACCCGAGCCCCGGTGTCTCCATCTACTCGCAGGGCTCCTGGTCCTCGGTCGGCGGCACCAGCGCCGCGGCCCCCGAGTGGGCGGCGTTCGCGGCCCTCTACAACCAGCAGGCCGCGGCGGCCGGCAAGGCCAACCTCGGCTTCGCCAACCCCGCCCTCTACGCGGCGAGCGGCACCGGGTTCCACGACATCACCAGCGGCAGCAACGGCGCCTACTCCGCGGCCACCGGCTGGGACTTCACCACCGGCTGGGGCTCGTACAACGCCTCGACGCTGGCGACGAAGCTCCTCGGCTGACGCCACCCGCCGAACGGCGAACCGCCCCCGCGTGGACCGGGACCACTTCCCGGCCCACGCGGGGGCAGCCGTTCTCCCCTGACGCCGTTCTCACCGGACGTCGACGAAGTCGCCGGCCGCCGTGGCCGGACCGGTGGTGGCGGTACCGGCGAAGACGAACCGGAAGTACCCGTCGGTCTTGGCCTTGGTGGTGGTCCGCAGGGCTCCGGCGCTGCCGCTGGTGACGGTCCTCAGGGTGGTGTAGGTGCTGCTGCCCTTCTTGCGGAACTGCAGCTTGACGGACTGCCCCTGGTAGCCGGTGTAGCTGCCGCTCTCCCAGTTCGCCCGGCTCAGTTTGCCGGTGACGGTGACGGTTCTGCCCTTCTTCACCGGCTCGGGCGAGGCGTTCACCGTCACCTTGGCCAGCCGCTTGACCCGGGCCGTGCCGGCCTCGTCGATCTCCGTCCAGTCGTCGGTGCGGTCCTGGGCCCCGGCGAGCACCTTCCAGGTACCGGCGAGACCGTTGTGGTCGAGGTCCCGCGCGGCGTCCACGGCGATGCTCACCGCGCAGGTGGAGGTGGTGGGGTCGGTGGCCGACACCGTGCACGTGCCCGTCGGCGGGTACTGCGGCAGCATGCCGTCCTCGTCGTCGGTGTTCGGGCCGTGCCACAGGTAGGCCCAGGAGGCGACGACGCCGTCCGGGTCCGTGGCCGTCCAGGTGATGGTGACGGTCTTCTTGGTGGTGAGGCCGAGGACGATGTCCTTGCCGCCGTTGACGACGACGTGCGAGAACACCGTGTCACTGGGCGCGGCCCGGTCCGCCGCCTGGGCGGCTGCCGGGAGCACCGACGCGGTCAGGGCGGAGAGGCCGGTGGCAAGGGATACGGCGGCGACGGCCGGGCGGATGCGCATGGGATCCCCCTTCGGGATCGACGGCTCGCCGCCTCCGTACGGCGAGTCCTGATGCTGTGTCACGTCTGCTGGACATGTGAAGGACCGCCATGGTTGCCCCGTTGTTCCCACTGTGTTCACAGCGGGCGGCCGGGTGCCACCGCTCTTTCGGGGATCAGGATCTGCGCAGGACGCGGTTGGCCCCCGCCACGACCGTGGACGCGAGGACCCAGCCCACGCTGACCAGGACGACCACCACCCACTGCATGGCGCCGTGGGAGCTGTACGACCGCTCCTGCCCGAAGTCGACCACCGGAAGCAGCAGGTCGAGGGTGTACACGGCCGGCTGGAAGTCCGGGGGTGTGCCGTCGCCGTAGGGCAGCGGCGGCCAGGTCGCGAACAGCACGGTGCCGACGGTGAAGAAGACGGCGAGCAGCAGCACCGCGCGCAGCGGCCGGTAGCCGTAGCCGACGGTGAGGTCCTGCAGGAGGCTCCAGATCCGGGCGGGCCAGGCCAGGGTGGCCCGCCTGCGGCGCTGTTTGGCGAGCAGAACGAGGCGGGCGTCGGCGTCCCGGCCGTGGCGCCGGTAGTTGGCGGCCAGTTGCTCGTAGGGCTGCGGTGCGAAGCCGGCCGGGTCGCGGTCGAGCCAGGTCAGCCGACGGCGCCCGGGCAGTGCCGGCTTGGTGCTGTCGTAGGCGAGGCCCTCCAGGACCAGCGAGCGGGGCCAGCCGGCCGGGGCGTCGCGGAGCACGCCGACCCGGGTGTGGCTGAGGTCGACGATGCCGTGCGGTGCCTCGCGGGGCTTCAGGGTCAGCTCGGCGGCCGCGGACCGCCGGCAGATCAGGGCCCGCTCCCCCGCCGGGACGTCCAGCAGGGCGTTCTCGAAACAGAGCCTGGCCCGTACGGTGATGCTGCTGAGGGAGATCCGGCCGTGTGCGGTCAGCCCGTCGCAGCAGTTGAACTCCGCCCCCACCTCTATGCCGTTGGCCCGCAGGGCGGCGGCCCCGGCGCGGCCGGTCAGCTCGGCGCCCTCGAAGAGGGCCGAGCCGCCGACCCGGGCGTCGCAGAGGTCCACGGTGCCCTGCGAGACGAAGCCGTCCCGGCAGTCGAGGTCGCCGCCGACGTGCAGCCGGTGGGCCCTGAGCGCGGTGCCGGCCGGATGGTGCAGCCGGGCCCGCCGCAGCACGACGCTGCCCCGCACCGAGGTGTCGCGCATGTCGACGCTCCCCCGCACGGCGAGCCCCGAGCCGGCCTGTATGTCGCCGCCGACCGATGCGCAGAGCAGCTGCAGGGCGGGTTCTGCGCCCTGCGCGTCCGGGCCGGTGAGGGTGGCGTCCTCCAGGTGCAGCGAACCGCCCACCGAGGCGCCGTAGAGGTTGATCCCCCCGTCGCTGGAGAACCCCCGGTCGAGGTAGAGGCCGCCGCCCACGGTCAGTTCGGGAGCCTGGAGGCAGGCCCGGTCGCCCTGGAGCCGGGCACCGCGGAAGCCGAGGGTGTCCTGCACCCGGGAGCTCATGAGCCGGACGGGGCCGGTGCACACCAGGCCGGTCGCCGAGAAGTGTTCCTCGACGGCGAGCGACTGCGCGTCGACGGCCGCGGTGCCGTCGGGCGCGTGCACCGTCGAGCGGTCGAGCAGCAGATGCGTACCGACGGTCAGGGAGCGGAGGTTCAGGGTGCCGTCGAAGGCGCAGCCCACGAACTCGCACTCCTGGCCCACCCGCGCCCCGGCCGCGCTCAGCCCCGGCAGGGCGCAGTCCTTCAGCTGCAGCACACCGAACTGCCCGCCGTCGAAGCAGGGCACGTCGTCGAAGCGGCAGGAGTCGAGACGGATCGCGCCCCGGACGGCCGCCTCTGCCAGATCCAGGGTGCCGGTGATCCGGGCACCGCGGAGCCGGAGCCGGGCCAGCCGCCCGGGCACGGGGCGCGGCGCGGCGACCAGCAGCCACCGCAGGGCCTCGGCCCGCACCACCGGCACGTCCTCGCACCACTCGCCCCGCCGGTACGCCTCCCACAGCCGACGCTCGTGCGCCTCCCAGCCGTCCGGCGGGCCGTCGTCCGACACCCTGTGATCCCCCTCCACACGTCCCCGCACACGGCTGCGAAGCAGGACGTTGCTACCCGAGGGGGAGGGAGATCACGCCTGCGAACCGCTGCGGCGGCAAGGGCCGTTGGGTCCGCGCGGGCCTCACCGCCATCTCGCACCGCCGTGGCCGCCGCGGTCGTCCGCGGGTCCGTGGGGGCTGGTCGCGCAGTTCCCCGCGCCCCTTCCGGGCGCTGCCGTGCCGTGCCCCACAGGGGCGCGGGGAACTGCGCGCACGCACGACGCCGCCGCAGACGACCCCGGCAGCCATCACCCACCACCGCCGCCGACCCCACCACCATCCCGCCACCACCCACCATCCCCCACCTCTCCCCGCCACCCACCGTCCCACCACCACCCACCATCCCCCACCTCTCACCGCCACCCACCGTCCCACCACCACCCACCATCCCCCACCTCCCACCGCCACCCACCGTCCCACCACCACCCACCATCCCCCACCTCTCACCGCCACCCACCGTCCCACCACCACCCACCATCCCCCACCTCTCACCGCCACCCACCGTCCCACCACCACCCACCTCTCACCGCCACCCACCGTCCCACCACCACCCACCTCTCACCGCCACCCACCCACCGTCCGCACCCGCACCCGCACCCGCACCCGCCAAGGCCACCTGCACGCACCCCGCCAACACCACCCACACCCACACCCACACCCACACCCACACCCACCGAGCGATATACCCCAAGAAGACGTCTCTGTCCTCGCTTTCCATGTTCCGCCCCCGATGGGGCGTTCCCCGCTGTACCTCTGGCAGCACGCGTCGAGGCAAGGGGGGACGTATGCAACGCGCAGGACGTTGGGTTGTCGCGGTGTGCGCGGGGGCCGGGTCGTTCGTGGGCTGTCTGTGGGCGGCGCGGGCCGCGTCGTTCGGGTTTCTGCCCCGCGCGGAGGCCGACCGGTGGGTGGTGGCGACGGCGTTCGCGACGACGGTGGCCGCGCTGGTCGGGGCGGCGGCCGGGTGGTGGGCGGGGGCGGGGGCCGAGGAAGCCGGGGCCGTGCGGCAGGAGGCCACGGTGTCGGACGACGCCCGGGTCACGCAGGTCGCGGGGCACCGGCACCCCGGGCCCGGCGTCCCCGCGGAACGCCCCGGAAGGCTGGCCCAGCGCGTCAGGGCGGCGGGCAGGTCCCGGGTCACCCAGGTCGGCGGGGACGACGGCACGGCAGGTCCCGGGCGTGGTGACCGGTAGGCGCAGGGCCGCGCAGGCACAGGCCGCCGCGGCCTCCGGGCACGGCCATGTCATCCAGATCAGCGGCAGCGGAAACCAGGTCTGCGCGTCCGGCGCCGAGCACCGGTCACCGGTGCTGCACCTCCCGGCGGAGCCGACGCGGCTGGCCGGCCGGGAGAAGGAGGCCGAGGCCGTACTGGCGCTGCTCGCCCCCGTGTCCCGCGGCCGGCCCGACGCCGTCGTCTCGTTGCTGTCCGGGCTCCCCGGCATCGGCAAGACCGCCCTGGCCCTCCATGTCGCCCACCGGGCCGTGGCCCGGGGCTGGTTCCCGGGCGGCGCGGTCTTCCTGCACCTGCGGGGCTACGACCCGGCCGGGCCGGTCGGCGCGGACGAGGCGGTCGGCGCGCTGGCACGGGCGCTGTGCGTGGAGGACGCGAGGACACCGGACGAGCAGACGGGTCTCTGCCAGGCCGCGCTGAACCGGCTCGCCGACGAGGACAGGGCGGTCCTGCTCATCGCCGACGACGCGGCCGACGCCGCACAGATCGAGCGGCTCGTCCCCGCCCGCTCCGCGCACCGGCTGCTGGTGACCTCCCGTCACCTGCTCACCAGCCCCGCCTTCCAGCCGCGGCTGATCGGCCTGGACGAACTGACGCCGCAGGGCGCCGCCGACCTGATCGCCGAGGCACTGCGGCACGCCCGGCCCGACGATCCGCGTCCGCGGCGGGAGGCCGACGCGCTGGCCGAGCTCGCCGGACACTGCGGCCACCATCCGCTCGCCCTGCGGATCGCCGCCTGCCTGCTCACCACCGACGCGGGCCGGTCCATCGCCGCCCTCGCCGCCGACCTGGCCGACGCCCGGACCCGCCTCGACGTGCTGAGCTTCGAGGACGGCGGGCACACGACGGCGGTCCAGGCGGCGTTCCACCTCTCGTACCAGCGGCTGCCACCGCTCCACCGCCAACTGTTCCGGCAACTCGCCCTCAGCCCCGGTCCGGACATCGGCACGGACGCCGCGGCGGCACTCGCGGGACGGTCCCGGGGCCGGACCCGGGACTCCCTGGCCGCGCTCGCCCGCGCCGGGCTGCTGGCGGAGCAGCCGGTGCTCTCGGGACGCTGGCGGATGCACGACCTGCTCCGTGTCTACGCGGCCGCGCTGGTCGAGAAGGACAGCGCCAAGTGGCGGGACGCCGCCTTCATCCGGCTGCTGACGCACTGCGGGAAGCTCGCGCGCGCGGCCGACGCGCATCGGCACACCCACGACGACGGGCCCCTGCCGGGTGACTTCCCGGACCGCGCGCACGCCGTGCAGTGGCTGGAGGCGGAACGGGCGAACCTGGTGGCCCTCGTCACCCGGGCCGCGGCCACCGGACACCCGCATGCGGTGCTGGACCTGGAGGAGCACATACGTCTGTTCCTGCTGGAACGGCGCAGGTACGCCGGCGAGGCGGTGACGGCCGCGCAGCACGCCGTCGACAGCGCACGCGCGATCGGTCACACCTGCTGTGAGGCAACCGCCCTGGAGCACCTCAGCCAGGCCCTCGGCGACTGCGGACGGCTGCCCGAGGCGGTGGAGGCCGCCACCAGGAGCCTGGACATCGCACGGGCCCGCGCCGACCGGAAGCGCCAGATCACGGCGCTGCGGGTGCTCGGCACCTCGCTCCGCCGCGCCGAGCGGTTCGAGGAGGCCGTCAAGGCCCATACCGAGAGCCTGGCCCTCTGCGAGGAACTCGGCGACCGGGACCTGATCGGCCGGGCGCTCGTGGGCCTTGCCGACACCCTGCGCGACCGCCAGGAGCACGAGGAGGCCGCCGGCCTGCTCACCGAGGCCGTACGGCACTTCACCGAGACCGGTGACTGGCATGCCGAGGGCCTCAACCTCCTGGGGCTCGGGGACACGTTGCTCGCGTTGAAGAGGTCGGACGACGCCGTCGCCTCCTACCGCCGCGCCCTCGCGGTCTACCAGGAGCGCGGCGACGAACACCACCAGGCCATCGCCATGCAGCACCTGTGGAGGGTGAGCGACATGGACCCGGAGGAGGCGGTGGACAACTACGAGAAGGTCGTCGCCATCTGCCACAAGGTCTGCGACCGCCCGCTGGAGGCCCTGGCCCTGAGAGCCCTGGCCGACAGGCTCCAGCGGCTCGGCCGGTACGACGAGGCCGTCACGGCCCACCGCAGGGCGGCGGCCATCCACGAGGAGCGCGACGAGGAGACCCAGTTGACCGGCGTGCTCCGCGACCTCGGCAGCGCCCTGTGCGCGGCCGGCCGGTTCACCGAGGCCGCCGAGGTGCACGAACGGGAGATCGCGCTGTTCCAGGCCTGTGGTGACCTGCACAAGGAGGCCGAGGCACTGGAACGCCTCGCGACGACGCTGCGCAGCGGGCGCCGGCGGGCGCGAGCCCTGGAAGCCTCCGCCGCGGCGATCGGCCGCTACCGCGAACTGGAGGACACCTGGTGCGAGCGGAGGGCACTGGGCGACCTGGGCCTGCCCGCCCGGGACGCGCCACGGGCCGAGCGGACCATGGCCGCGTACCACTGGGTGCTGTCCGGTCTGCCGGAGAACGACACGCGCGGCCGGGCGAGCGTGATCCTGTTGGCGGTCGCCACCGCGCAACGGCAGGCGTGGCGCGTCACCGACATGTTCTGGTCGTTGACGAGCGTGATCGGGATCGTGCGTCGGGACGACCAGGAAGCGGAGCAGCTCAACGACGCTCTCTTCCACCTGGCGAAGACCACCCTCCGCCCGGGCCCGGTCCGCACCGCCCTGCGGAACCGGTACCGCCGTCCGACCGCCTGAGCCGCGCCCCACTCATCCCCCGGCCCGGGTCGTCTCCGCCCGTCGTCCACGCAGTTGCGCGATGTACCCACTCCCTCCGCAGCCCGTCACATCCCGCCGTGTCCCATGCCCGTCCCAGCGGCACTCCGTCCCCGCAGGTCACCGGCGCGCGACCGTCCCGGCGTCCCGATCCGGGGCGAGGGGGCCGGAGTTCGGGACGGGCGCTGCCAGCATGTCCCCCGCCGGGAGCTCCCGGCCACTCACAGAGGGGGAACACAGATGGGACGGAGGACGCTACTGCGGGGTCTGACCCTCGCCGTGGCAGCGGTCCTGCCCCTGTACGGACCCACGGCGGTGCACGCGGCGCAGTCCGCGGCGACCACCACCGCCACCGCGGTCGCGGTCTGCGGGCACACGAGCGAACAGCCCACGCTGCAGCGGGGATCGACGGGGGACCCGACGGTCGAGGCGCAGTGCGAACTCGATCTCGCGACGAAGCCGAGCCGGTACACGCCGATCGCGGCGGACGGTTCGTTCGGTCCGGCGACGGAGACGCGGGTCAAGGAGTTCCAGGCGTGTGCCGGGCTGAGCGTGGACGGTGTGCTCGGGCCGCAGACCTGGGCCGCGCTGAACACCTGGGCCGCACAGCCGCACACCTGCGCGACCCAGGGCACGTCGGCCACGGCGCAGGCGACCGTGTGCGGTCACACCGACACGCGCCCGACCCTGCGCGAGGGCGCGAACGGCGTCGAGGTCAAGGAACTGCAGTGCCGGCTGAACCTGGCCATGGAGCCCTTCCACTACCCGCCGCTGACGATCGACGGCGACTTCGGGGGCGGCACCGAGGGCCGGGTCGTCGAGCTCCAGCACTGTGCGGGCCTCAGCGCCGACGGCGTCGTGGGCCCCAACACCTGGGCGAAGCTGGTGGACTGGTCGAGCCGTCATGCGTACTGCACACCGCCGCGCCCGGCCGGCTACCCGGTCGACGGTCTGGACACGGCCAAGTACCAGCACCCGGGCGGTGCGCCGATCGACTGGAAGGCCGTACGGGCCTCGGGCGTCGAGTTCGCGACGGTCAAGGCCACCCGCGGCCTGAACGTCACCGACGAGTACCTCGCCACCGACCTGCCGGCGGCCAGGGCCGCGGGACTCGCCGTCGCGCCCTACCACTTCTACACGGGCAGCGCGCCCGACACAGGCGGCGCGCAGGCCGACCGGTTCATCGCCGCGGTGCGGGCGACCGGCTACACCGGGCAGCGCGCGGGCGACCTGCCGCCGGTGTTCGACCTGGAGCGCATGGACGACGGCACCGGACGCTGTCCCACCTACGCCACGGTGGCGGACGCCAAGGCCTGGCTCGACAAGGTGGAGGCGGCCTTCGGACGTACTCCGATCATCTACACCCAGAAGTCCTTCCTGGACGACTGCCTGGGGTCGACGACCGCCTTCGCCCGGTATCCGATGCAACTCGCGGACTACCGCCAGTCGATCACCCAGCCGCCGCTGCCGAACGGCTCGACGACCTGGGGGATGTGGCAGTACACCGACGCCGCGCTGTTCCCGGGCATCAAGGCCCCGGCGACCGCGGACGTGTTCAACGGCACCCAGGCCGACCTGGACCGGCTGGCCAACCGCACCACCGGCCTCACCACGGGCCTCACCACCGGCCTCACCACCGCGGCGTCGGTGGCCCCGGCCGCGACGACCTGCTACGGCGGGGCGGTCACGGTGCGCTACGGGGACGTCGTCGACTTCGGGCCCTACTGGACCACCAGCCGCTGCAACGACATCAACATGCGCGTCACCGGCGGCACCGCGGACTACGTGAACGCCTGCGTGAAGTTCGCGAAGACCGGTACCTGCAACCGCTGGACCAAGGTCGGCCGGAGCTGGACGACCATCGCCACCGACGTGCTGGACGGCACCAAGTTCACGGTGCCCAACGGCGTGCCCCTGGAGGGCGACGACGCCGTCATGCAGATCGCCTTCTGACCCGCCGGCCGTACGGAGACCACCATGATCCGCAACAGAACGCTCGCCTCGGCCCTGTGCACCGCGGCCGCCCTGCTGGGCGTGGGCGCCGTGCCCGCCTCGGCACAGACGTCGGCCGCCTCGGCCGCCGCCACCAGCTGCTACGGCGGCGCGAAGACCCTGACGTACCACTACCAGGCGGCCGCCAAGGAGTACGGCACCTACACCACGTCCTCGCGGTGCAACGACATCAACCTGCGCCTCATCACGGACGAGCCGGGCGTGTACCTGGACGCTTGCGTGGTGTTCGTCGACCACACCAGCAAGTGCAACAACGGTGACGCCTACACCACGCACGGTACCGAGTGGGGAACCGTCGCCACCGACGTCAAGGACGGCACCCACTTCGTCCTGCGCGTGCACGCCTACGACATCGACGCCCAGAACGTGACGTTCCAGATCGCCTACTGACCTCTTCGCATTCGAAAGGACGACCATGACCTCCTCCTCCCGTCCCCTGGACCGCCGCACCATGCTGCGCGGCACGCTGGCCGCCGGCGCCGGCGTCGCCTTCGGCCAGCTGCTGTTCTCGGGCACCGCTCAGGCCTATTCCTGGTCACGCACCCTGACCCAGGGCGCCACCGGCGCCGACGTGACCGAACTGCAGATCCGGATAGCGGGCTGGGCGGCGGACAGCGCCGGCCACAGCCGGGTGAGCATCGACGGGGACTTCGGCTCCGGTACCGCGGCGGCCGTACGCCGGTTCCAGGCGGCGTACGGTCTCAGCGTCGACGCCGAGGTCGGCCCCAACACCCAGGCGAAGCTCAACTCCCTGGAGCAGTCGGACGGCTCCACGCTCCACTTCAACTGGAGCGAGTTCGTGAACCAGTCGGACGGCACTTTCAACGGCGGCAAGCTGAGCGCCTCCCAGGTGAAGGAGAACGTCCGGCGCTGCATGTACAAGCTGGAGGCGCTGCGCAAGAAGCTCGGCGACAAGCCGATCACGGTCAACTCCGGCTTCCGCAGCATCGCGCACAACGCCGAGATCGGCGGGGCCAGCGACAGCATGCACCTGTACGGCACGGCGGCCGACCTCGACGTGCCCGGGGTGGCCACCAAGACCGTCTACCAGAAGGCGGAGACCTGCGGGTTCTCCGGGCTGGAGACGTACACCGTCGACCACCAGCACGTCGACAGCAGGGCCGACCTCGGCCGTGACTGGTGGTGGGAGGACGGCACGGTCTGACGCCGCTTCCGGGGGAGCGGAGCTCCGGGTACCGCCGCTTCGGTACCCGGAGCTCCGGGCTTCAGCCCGTCGGTGTGCTCTTGGGTGTGCTGTCGGGTGTGCTCTTCAGCGCCGCCTCGCAGGAGGGCCAGTCGTGGAAGTCGTGCCGGACGCTCCACAGCCGGTGGGCGGCCCTGATGTTCCAGTCCGGGTCGAACGCCCGCAGCGGGGTGCCGTCGAGGTCCTGCAGCCGGGCGTCGGAGATCTGGAAGACGCCCCAGTTGCGGCTGCCGTTGGTGTTCGGCAGTACGTACAGCGGGTCGAGGAACGACGCGCAGCGGGCGACGGCCACGGCGGTGCCGGGATCCTCGACGAACACCTCGCGGATCCGCTTCGCCACCCTGGCCGGCGGCCAGGTGGTCATGCTCACCTGGTGCGCGTAGAGAGCCTTCTTGGTGGCGTCGTCGACCACGTTGGTGGCCGGCAGCCCGGCCAGGACCTGGAACGCGGTCACTCTGCGCAGGGTCTCCGGCCCGAAGTCGCCGTCGACGGCGAGCTTGCCCTTCGCCCGCGTGAGCAGGGTCTGGACCTCGCGCACACAGGCGTCGTGCTGCCCCATGCTCACGGTCTTGCACGCCGGGGAGTCCAGCAGCCTGTCACCGGACGCCGGCGCGGCACCATCAGGAGTGCTGCCGGGCAGCCACACGAAGCCGGCCACCAGCACCACCGCGACCACGGCGGCCAGCACCGCGACACGCGGGGACAGCTTCTCGGGCACCCGGAACCGCCGCGGCCGCCCGGTCTCCGGCGCGGTGACCTCGGCCTCCGGCGGGGGAAGGTCGCCGGGTACGGCGCCCGCCTGCACGCTCTCCGGCACGCTGTCCGGCTCGCTCGCCTCGGCCGCGGCGGCCGGCACGTCCCGGTCGGTGTCCGCCAGGGCCCACAGCCTGTGGAGTTCGCGGAGTTCCTCCGGGCCGGCGCCGCACACCTTGGCGAAGGCGTGCACCACGCGGTAGTCCACCGGGACGCTGAGGCCGGAGCAGTACCGATGCAGGCTGGAACCGCTGACGCCCGCCTCCTTGCCGAGGCGGTCGTATCCCCGGCCGCTGCGGTCCTTCAGCATCCGAAGACGGGCGGCGAACTTCTCGGTATGCGGAGAGGCAACCACGCGTCGTCCCCCGTTGCTCAAGCCTCTACTGACGGGTAGAAGCTACACCGCGGAAATGGAGCGCGTACGTTCTTCCGTTGCCCTGATGCGACCGACAATGACCTTTTCAGTCAAGGAATTTGACACGCCGTCAAACAAACTCGCCACTCCCCCGCACGGCCTACTTGCACTCGACCCGTCCGGCCGGAGCGGTTCCGGTCGTCCACGTCTCGCACGCCGCCTGCCAGGCGTAGGGGTCGGACTGGAGCTGGGTGCGCAGGTAGGCCGAGGTGAGGTGGGCGAGAGCGGCGACGCGCTCGGGGTTCTCGTCGGTGGTTTCGTCGGCGTCGTATCCCGATATGCCGCCGAGCAGGTGCTCGGCGCCGAAGAGGGTGAGCAGGGTCTTGGGGGCGGGGGCGAGGTGGTAGGGGTCGGCATGCCAGCCGGGGCCGATGTCGGTGAAGTGCGGGGACTCGTCCTTGTCACCGGCGACGACCAGGGTGGGCGCGGCCATCGTGGAGAAGTCGGTGGCATGGAAGAACGGCACCTTCTCGGCCATCCACCCGTTGAGGACGTCGCCGCCCCTGCCGGGTGCGGCCAGCAGCACGCCCGCCTTGATCCGGGGCTCGCGCAGGTCCGCTTCCGCCCCGGTGTCAGGGTCGGTGGTCCGGGCACCCAGCAGGAGGCTCGCGGTGTGGCCGCCGAGGGAGTGTCCGGCGACCGCGATCCGGTCGTGGTCGAGGCGCCCGGCGAGCTGCGGCACGGTCTTCTCGATCTCGTCGAGCCGGTCGAGGATGCGGCTCATGTCCTCGGCGCGCGAGCGCCAGAAGAACGGGGCTCCCGGGGCGTCGGCGACGCGCCGGGCCAGGGTCCGGGAGCTGAGGTGGGTGGGCTGGACGACGGCGAATCCGGCGGCCGCCCAGAGGTTGGCGAGGGGGGCGTACCCGTTCAGCGAGGAGAGGTTGTTGGAGCCGCCGTGCCCGTGGGAGAGCAGGACGACGGGCAGGCCGACCCCGGTCGCGGGCACGGAGACACGGACCTGGAGGTCCACGGGCCGTCCGGGCACGGACAGGGTCACCGGACTGTACGACAGGACGGGAGCGGGCGCGCCGAAGCCGGCGGTGGTGTCGGTGGCGATGTCGGTGGATGCACTCATGATGAGCGGTTCCCTTCTGCGTCCGGCCACGGGCAGGCGAAACGGAACACTGTCCCGATTACTATCCGGAACAGCGTCCCGTTTTGTCAAGCGACGCCGGACGAGCCGGACCGGCCGGGCTACTTCACGGTGCCCGGCCGGACGGTGAAGTAGGTCCACCCGCTCTGCGCACCGCCGGTCTGCGCGCCCCCGGCCGGCGGCGCGTAGAGACCGCGGACGCGGTACCGGTCGTTGCTCGTGAAGAGCTTCAGCGCGCGGCTGTAGCCGTACCAGCCGTCGGAGTACAGGGCCACGCACTTCTGCGAGGCGGCCTGGTGCCAGGCGCCCGAGGAGTAGTGCTCGACGTACACCGACGCGCAGCCTCCGGACTGCCGGGGGGTGACCTGGAGCTCGAAGCCCATGGTGACTTCGGACTTGTAGAAGACCTGGTAGGCGGTGGATCCGATGCGGGTGGTCCCGAGCGCGTTCTGCAGCTTCGTCCGGACCGTCGGGGTGAGGGTCGCGCCGGTGGTCACCGTGCGCGGTGCGTAGCGGTAGTCGCCCGCGAAGGCCGCGGTGAAGACGGTGTTGCGGGTGATCTTGTAGGACGCGACGAGGTTCCCGTGCGCGTCGGCCCCGCCGGTCTTGAGGACCGTCCGCGGCTTCCCCGCGGGCTGGGCGTACAGCGTCAGGCTGCGGGAGTTGTACGTGGTCCCCAGGTGCGCGGTGACCTTGACGGTCGCGCCGGAGCGGTACGACTTCGCGTCGGTCGCCACGGTCAGGGCCGGGATGGCCCGGGACACCTGGACCGTGCGCGCCGCGGTGACCGGGAGGTAGGAGGTGCCGCCGTCGTAGCTGAAGGAGTAGGTGTTCGTGCCGCCGGTCTGCGGGGTGTCGTGGAGGGCGAAGGTGCCGTCGGCGGCGACGGGCACGGTGCCCAGCGAGTAGCCCGAGGGGTGCGCCGGGTCGGTCCTGACGACGTGCACGGCACCGGTGTCCACGTGTGCGTGCGGCCAGCCGAGCCGCCCGGTGACGGTCAGCGGCGCGGCCCGGCCCGCGGTGTCCGGCCCGCTCAGCGTCATGGTGGGCGCGTACTTCGCGACGGGGACGTCGAAGGTCCGGGTGGCCGGGCCGTAGTGGCCGCCGCCGGAGTAGTCGACCCGGAAGCCCAGGGTGCCGGTGCGGGGAGCGGTGCCGGAGACCTGGTAGGTACCGAAGAAGTCGACCGGGGGGCGGGCCGGGGTGGCCGTCGGGTCCGGGACGGGCACTCCGTCCGGATCGGCGTCGTCGTAGCGCGTGACGCGGACGGTGCCGGGGAGCACGGACTCGCCGGCGCCGAGGGCGAGGGGCGAATCGGGCGACACCGCGAACGAGTAGGTCTCGCCGGGGGCGAGCGGGGTGGTCGGGCCTCCGTAGAGCATGACCGGCGCGGTTTCCGGGTCGCGGGAGATGTGGAGCGTCGGCGTTCCCCCGGAGCCGTCGACGGCCACGCCGTAGACCCGGCTCTCGTCCGGCGCCCAGGCGACACCGTGCGCGGCGGAGTTCAGCTCGCGGGCGTAGTAGTACTCGGTGTACCGGCCCTCGCCGGTTTCCGGGAACGTGGTGAGTGCGCGGTCGCCACCGGCCATGGTCCCGTCCGGGGCCACGGCGACGGCCCTGCCGTACACCGCGGTGGCGAACTGCCCGTCCACCGCCAGGTCCGAGGTGCGGTACCGGTTGGCGACGGCGCCGTGGAACGACGGGATCGCCAGATGCTGCCCGTCCGCCGTGACCGCGAGGTCGCTCAGGTCGGGCACGGGCAGCGACTTCGCCGCCCGGCGGGTCAGCGCGCCGCCCTCGGCCGCGTACGTGACGACGGCGGAGGTGTCGCCCGTCTGCACGGCGGCCGCGAGGGCGCCGGAGGGCACCGGGGTCGTCGCCAGCGTCGGCGCCGCCGCCCAACCTCCCGGATCCCGCCCGAGGTGCACCGCCCCGGCCGCGTCGACGGAACCGATGCCGCCGGCACCCGCGGCGCCGTACCCGAACCAGAGGGTGCCCCCGGCGACGGCCAGCGAGTCCGGGCGGGTACCGGCGCCCGTGCCGTAGCGGGCCGACTCGGTCAGGTCCGCCGTACTGATCGCCGCGATGGCGTCCTCGCCCGGGAGAGCCGCGTACAGCACGGATCCGTCGGCGGACAGGGCGAGCCCGGTCGCCCCCGGCTCACCGCTGATCGTCGTCGGGTCGCCGCCGTCGAGATCGGTGACGAGGATGCCGTCGGTACCGGCGCCGCCGCTGATGTACAGGTGCCCGTGCGGGGCGTCCACGACCAGGTGCGCGAAGTGCGTGATCGGCAGTGCCACGTCCGACGCCGCGTACGAGTCCCCCGCACCGGGACCGACGACGGTCACGGCGGTCGCCCCGAGGACCAGCGCCCCGGCGACGGAGACGGCGACGGACGGCAAGAACCGCACGGATTTCATGAAAGGCCCCCCACACAACCCTCACGATCAATGGGGCGCAACGTAACACGGGGCCGTCGCGAGTTCAGCGCCGGGCCGACGTCGCGGACACCGAGCGGGCGCACGACGGCAAAGACCCGTCGGGCGCCTCTTCAGGAGACCCGACGGGCCGTGCGCGGTGCCGGACCGGTGGCCGACGTCGACGGCGGGGGCGGGCGGGTCGCGGTCCGGTGGCCGCCGACGGCGAAGGCGGTCACCCACCCGGCCGCGCCCCGCCGCCGGTAGCGCCCGGGCCCGTGCTCAGTCGCACAGGCTCGCCACCACCAGGCTGTCGAAGGCCAGGCGGCCGGACTGCCAGGCGGTGACCCGGACGGCGGCGTCCTCGCTCGCGTCCTGGGCGGGCAGCCGGGTCGCGGAGATGCGGCAGGGAGCGGACAGGGACAGGGGGAAGTGGAAGGCGCTGCGCAGTTCCACCGGGAGGACACGGTACGGGGCGCAGGCCGCCTGGACGGCCTGGCGGGCCGCCTCCAGGAGGACCATCCCGGGGATTTCGTCGGTGGGATGGTCGAAGAGGACCGGGTGACCGGGGTCGATCCGCAGGTCCCAGGCCAGCCCCCGGCGGGCACCGGCGGAGCCGGGGACGCCGAGGACGACGTCGCGTTCGTCGAGCCGCCCCACGATCGCCGGCGGAACGGGGTCGGGCAGGGGCGGGTACCCGCCGCCCTCCCCTGCGGCGGGGTCGCGGGGCGCCTTCGTGTGCAGGGTCAGCCGCCCGGCGCCGGCGAAGTCGGCGCCGCGCAGCAGGTCGGCCTCCAGGGTGAGCGCGCTCGGGGTGCCGTGGTGATGCCGCAGGTCCATGACCGCGACGTCGAGGCGCACCTCGGCGGGGCGGGTGCCGAGCAGGATGACACCCGGCACCACCTCGAACTCCAGTTCTGCGATGGTGAAGCCGTGGTCCGCCGGGACTCCGTAGTACGTCTGACCGACCAGGACGGACGCCTGCCGCAGCGACTCCGCGGCGAGCAGGGGGTCGTACCAGGCACCGGCGATGGGCACGTAGAAGTGGTGCCCGCGCGGCCACTGCGCGCCCAGCCGGAAGGCGTCGGGGCCCAGCCGCCGCCAGTCCGTGATCAGCACCTCGGCCACCGCGCTGCGGTCGACGAGATGGCGTGGGGCGGTCCGCACGAAGTGAAGGTCGGCCTCGTCCAGGGCATCCGGCGGCAGAGGCACGGTAAGTGTGGGATCGGTGAAGGACACGCAGGTTGCCTTTCTCGTGGGCGTCGACGCGGGGGCACGGACCGGAAGCGGTGCGGATGCCCTGCCGGGCGGACCGGACCGGGCCGGGTCGGGCCGAGGACTCCGGTGGCCTCGGCCCGGTGGACGGGAGGAGCCGGGCGGTGACGGGCGGCCGTCGGCCGGGTCCCGCACCGACCCGGATCGCCGGACACCGCCAGATCCCCGGACCGCCGGCCCCGGGACCGGAACCACACCGGGCCGCCGGGCCGGGCACGAAGCCGGGCTCCGAGCCGGCTCGGAGGCCGGCACCGGCCGCCGGACCACGGGGCCGCGACGGAACCGAACCGGGCCGCCGAGCCGGAACCGGAACCCGGACGGAGACCACGACCTGAGCCGGGCCCCGGGCCGGTCGCCGGGTCGCCGCGCCAGGAGCCGGACCGGGCCGCGGGCCGAGGCCCGGACCCGGCCGGGCGGCCGGACACGTACCCCGCGTCGGAGAACTGAGGCGAATCGACCCGAATCGCGTCGGTGTTCGTCCGGCTCAGGCCACTGCCAGGGCCGTGAAGCGGCCGGCGTGGAACACCAGGGGGTCCGCCTGTTCGCTCAGGGACCCCTCCAGAGCCTCGGCGATGACCAGTTCGTGGTCGCCCGCCGGATGGACCGCGGTGATACGGCAGTCCAGCCAGGCGAGGCCGTCGGCCGGGATGGGGTGCCCGGCACGGGTCGTCGACCAGTCGCCGGCGGCGAAGCGGTCGGCGCCCTTCGTGCTGAACAGGCGGCACAGTTCCGCGTGCCGGTCGCCGAGGATCGTCACCGCGAAGGAACCGGTGTCGCGGATGGCCGGCCAGGTGGAGGAGGTGTCCGCGGCGCACAGGGCGACCAGCGGCGGGGTCAGCGAGACGGAGGTGAAGGAGTTCACGGCCATGCCCTTGGGGCCCTCGGTCGTGTCTGCGGTGACCAGTACCACCCCCGTGGTGAACCGGCCGAGTATGTCGCGGAACGAGCGTTGCTCCAGCATGAGTTCTTTCCGATCGGGTGGGATGCCCGGCCGGGCCGGCGAGACGGCCCGGCCGGACGCGACGTGAGTGACGTGAGGGGCGCGCCTGCCTCGTCGGGCCCGTCGGCCCGGCTACTTCCCGCGGCTGGCGATCGCGAAGTCCACCGCCTCCTGCGGGCGCACCGCCGAACCGGTGATGCGCGGCGCGACGTGCCGGGCCAGCAGCTGCATGCTGCGGTTGGTCTTCTCCCAGGACGTCCAGTCGGCGACGTAGACGAGCAGCGTGCCGAAGCCGCCGGTGATCTCGTGCAGCCGCTCGATGCCGGCGACCACGTCGTCCACCGAGCCGACGAGCGCGCCGCCCGCCTCGACCCGGGCCTCCAGTGCCTTCTCGCGCGGCACGTCGGGGCTGAGGACGTCACGCCCGGCCGCCTTGCCGAAGTACTCGAACAGCCAGCGGTCGTACCCCTCGCGGACGTCCGCGTACGCCTCCTCGCGGGTCTCGGCCACGTGCACCGGCAGCGCGATGCGCCACTTGTCGCGGTCCAGGGTCTGCCCGTGCTCGGCGGCGGCCTCCTCCGCGTACTTCCACTGGTGGGCGAGGTTGATGTGGGCGGGCGCGCCCGGCGTGAGCAGCGCGAAGGGGAGCGCGAACGACGTCATGCTCAGCCCGTACCGGCCGATCAGGCGCGGGCTGGACTGCGAGGTCCCGGAGGTGGCGACGGCGACCTCGATGCCCTGCGGACTGAACCGGGGCAGCTGGAGCTTGGCGTCGCGCAGGTCGAACCAGTCGGTCTGCTGGGTGATCCGCTCGTCGCCGTTGACGAGTTCCAGGACCGTCGGCAGGGCCTCCTCCAGGCGGCGGCGCTGCACCGGCTGCTCCAGGCCGAACATCTTCGCGTCGAAGGGCACGCCCGGGCCGACGCCCAGGATGTAACGGCCGCGCGTGAGGTGGTCGAGGTGGACGGCGCGGCTCGCCACGTGGAAGGGGTGGTGGCCGGAGAGCGGTACGACACCGTGGGCCAGCTTGATCTGGGTGGTGCGCTGCGAGGCGGCGGCTATCAGCGTCTCGGGCGCCCCGACCAGCCCCCAGCCCAGGGTGTGGTGCTCACCGAACCACGCCTCGTCGAAGTTGAGGTCGTCGACGTACTCGACGAGGTCCAGGTTGCGGCGGATCGCCAGGTGCGGGTCCTGGCCGGTCTCGTGGACGGGGGACAGGAAGAGACCGATACGGCTGTGCATGACAGAAGCCTCCGGGATGTGACGGGAAGTGACGCGAAGTGAGTCGTGCGCGCGAGAAGTGCGCGCGGGAAGTGCGCGGGAGAGGTGCGAGGAACACAGGGAGCAGGGCGACGGTCAGGCGACGCGGTACACCGCGTCCTTCAGCGAGCGGACCTTCTCGTAGTCGGCCGCCAGGGTCGCCTCGTCCGGTGCGGTGAGGAACACCCGCAGGGAGCTGGTCAGCAGGTCGACCGTGGGCTTGATGCGGGCGCCGGGGCCGAACTTGACGGCCGCGAAGAACACGCTCTCCAGGGACCGGATCTCCGCGACGGCCGTCTCGTCGACGGACTCCACGACACCGTCCAGCTCGGTCGGGGTGTTGTAGACGACGGCGGGCTGCAGCCGGGCGTACGTCCGGCCGGCGCGCTCGGCGCGGAACTCTTCGGGCCGGGTGTACGCCTGCGCGGTGAGCGCGGCCTGGTTGTGGCCGAGGCACAGGTCGTGGAAGGGGGCGTTGATGTTGCCGTTGAGCCGGGTGCCGATCTCGACCAGGACGGGGCCCTCGTCGGTGACGATGACCTCGGCGTGGGCGGGTCCCCAGGCGACGCCGAGCGCGGCGAGGACCTCGTCGACGTACCCGGTGAGCGCCGCGACCACCGGGTTGTCGTCCGGGTCGGCGAGGAGGTCGCGGTTGTAGATGTTCTTCCCGGACGGCAGCAGCGTCTTCTCGTACTCCCAGACGCCGCAGACGTACCGCTCGCCGCCGCAGCTGACCGTGTCGACGATGTACTCGGTGCCCTTGAGATAGGACTGCACGAGGATCTCGGTGTTGGCGAGGCCGAACATGTTCGGCGCGTCGAGCACGGTCCGGGCCGCGGCGCGCACCGCGTCGGGGCCGTCGCAGACGACGACACCGTCGGAGGCCGCCGAGCTGAGCGGCTTGACGACGACCGGGTAACTGCCGTGTTCCTCGGCCCAGTTGACCGCCGCGTCCGGGTCGTCGGTCTTGAACTGCCGCGCGCAGCGCACCCCGGCCCGGCGCAGCGTCTCGATCATCTCGTACTTGTCACGGCGGGCCGGTGACAGCGCCGAGCCGTTGGAGGGGACACCGACCGCCTCGCTCAGCCGGTCGGCGAGCGGCACCGACGACTCCTGCCCGGCGATCACGCACACGGGGTGCAGGGCGCGCAACCGCTCGGCAAGGGCGGACTCGTCGCCGTGGCCGGCGATGTTCTCCGTGTACGCGGCGAGGTCCGGCGGCGCCATTGTCGGGATCAGCGCCGGGGTGGACTGGACGTGGACGACGTCCGTGCCGTACGCGGCGAAGGCGGCGGGGTAGAAGTTGCCGGCGGAGTAGCCGTCGACGACGACGGCGACGGGGCGGGTGGGTGTCCTGTTCATGAGACGGCCTCCGGGGTGGACGTGGACTCGTCCTCGATGAAGCGGGCCAGGCGGGCGATGCCCTCGCGGATCGCGGCGGGGGTGAGGTTGCTGAAGCCGAGGCGCAGGGCGCGTTCGCCGCCGCCTTCGAGGTGGAACATGCTCATCGGCGCCCAACTGACGGCGTAGTCGCGCGCCGACCGTTCCATGGCGGCCAGGTCGGCCTCGAAGGGCACCTCGACGACCAGGAAGAATCCGCCGCGCGGCCGGTTCCAGCGCACGCCGTGCTCGGCGTACCGCTCGGGCGGGAAGTGCTCGGCGAGGGCGTCGAGGGTGGCGGCTAGCCGCTTCTGGTAGACGGCGGCCAGATCGCGGGTGGCGGCGCGCAGGTCGTGGCCGGCGTCGACGAGGATGCCGCCGATCGCCGCCTGGGAGAGCGACGACGAGCCCACCGTGAACATCGCCTTGGCCTTGGAGAGTTCCTGGGCGAGGGTGCGCCGGACGCCGTCCTCGCCGACCACCTCGCGGTCGCCGACCAGATAGCCGAGCCGGGCGCCGGGGAAGGCGGACTTGGCGAAGGAACCGAGGTAGACGACGTCCCCCCGGGTGTCCAGCGACTTCAGCGTGGGCAGCCGCTCCTCGGCGCTCGCGAACAACCCGTAGGGGTTGTCCTCCAGGATGGTGAACCCCTCCTCGGCGGCCAGCGCGAGCAGCCGCCGCCGCGCCTCCAGAGGTACGACCGTGCCGGACGGGTTGGAGAAGTCGGGGACCAGGTAGAGCGCGGCGGGCCGCTTGCCCTCGGCGCGCACGGCGCGCACCGCGGCGGCCACGGCCTCCGGTTCGAGCCCGTTGGGCCCCTCGGTGACGCCCTTGACCGGAATGTCCAGCATGCGGGCGGCCCCGCGGATGCCGACGTACGCCGGGGACACGGACAGCAGCACGTCGTCGGGCGACCGGAACAGCCCCCGCAGGGCGACCAGTGCCGCCTCCTGGAAGCCGTGCGTGATCATGACGGCCTCGGGCGAGACAACGATGTCCTCGTCCTTGGCGAGCATCCGCGCGACTTCTTCCTGGATGAACCCGTTGACGGGTCCGTACTGGAAGTGCAGCCGGGTGATGCGCTGTTCGGGCACCCCCTTCTCCCGCAGGTGCGCGATGTAGCGGTCGACGTAGTAGGAGAGCCTCGCGAGGTCGTGGGTACCGTCGTGGGGCGCCCCCGACGAGAACGACAACGCTTCGGGGAACCTCATCGCCGTCTCGCTGAGCAGGCGCATCGAGTCCATGTCGGGGTCCACGATGCCGGCGTGCAGCGCTTCACGGGGCAGAGGTGTGGCGGCTTGCGGCACTGGCGTCAGAAGCACGTCAGTCGGTCCTTTCGGAGAAGGTCGCTTCGCGAACGCGGGGGTCTGGGAGCGCAGCCCCCGGGGAGGGCGGGAACGGATGGGGTCGGCGGGGGGCGGAAGGCCGTCGGGCTCAGGCCGCCGTCCGGGACTGCCCCGCGACCCACGCCCCCTTGCCGGGGGCCCACTGCCGGATGCGGATGCGGCGGACGATGCCGCCCGTGACGTAGGGCTCGGCGTCCAGGATCCGCTGCAGCGCGTCCCGGTCCTCGGCCTCGTAGACCAGCAGACCGCCGTTGGTGTCCTGGAGCGGCCCGCCGAGCAGCAGTACGCCACTGTCGGTGAGGGCCCGCAGGTGGTCGGTGTGGGCGGGGTGCAGGTGCTCGCGGCCCGCACGGTCGACGTTGTACTCGAACTCGACGACGAACTGCGCCATGGAAACCTCCGTTGTCACGATGTGGGGGCGGGGGTGGAGACGGGGGCGGGGCTCACATGTAGAGGCCGCCGTTGATGTCGATGACGGACCCGGTCGAGTAGCCGGCGCTCTCCGAGCAGAGGTGGAGCACGCTGCCGACGGCCTCGGCGACGGTGCCGTAGCGGCCCATCGGCAGCTTGGCCAGGACGGCCGCCCGCTGCGCGGGGTCGCGCCGCTCGAACGCCCCCGCGACCCGCTCGGTGGCGACGGGACCGTGGGCGACGACGTTGACGACGACCCCGGTCGGGGCGAGTTCGTACGCCATCTGCTTGGTCATGCCGATGACGGCGGCCTTGGCCCCGACGTACGCGGCGTTGTTGAAGTGGCTGTACGTACGGCCGCCCGCCGAGGCGAAGTTGACGATGCGGCCGTAGCCGTCGGCGGCCATGCGCGGGGCGCACACCTTGACCGCTATCCAGCTGCTGACCACGTTCTCCAGGAACGACTGGTCGAAGTGGTCGGTGGTGAGGTCGGCGTAGCCGATGACCCGGGTGTCGCCGCCGACGCCGTTGACGAGGATCGACGGGGCGAACCGGTCGACGATGTCGGTCAGTTGGCGTTCCGCCGCCGGGATGTCGGTGATGTCACCGACGACGGCCTCGACCTTCGTGATCTGCCCCAGCTCCGTCGCGAGCCGGCCCACGGCCTCCGCGTCCCGGTCGAACAGGACGAGCGTGTGACCCTCTTCGGCGAGCTTGCGCGAGACCTCCGTGAGGATGCCGCCGGCGGCTCCGACGAGGAGTGCGGTGCGGGGGGTGGGTGCGGACATGTGGGATCACCTTGTCTCTGTGGTCGGGATTTCTTCAGCGGAGGTCGCTCGTCGGGACGGCCTCCGACGGGACGGCGCCCGACGGGACGGCGTCGGATTCGGTCTCGGACTCGGACTCGGACTCGGGGGCGGTCCCGGCCGCGAAGCCGGTCAGCCTCGGCAGCAGTGCGAAGCCGAGCGCCACGGCCAGGCCCAGGCCGAGGACGGACAGCCACAGCGGTCCGTAGCCGTGGGCGTGGGCGAAGGCGAGTCCGGCGGGGCTGCCGACGACGAACGCGGCGTTCCAGGCGAAGAAGTACGAGCCCTGGTAGGTACTGGTGCGTCCGGCGGGAGCCCGGTCGGCGATGAAGGTCGCGGACATGGGGGCCCACAGCACCTCGCCGAGGGTCCAGAGGACGGTGGCGAGGGTGAAGGTCACCATGCCGTCGGCGAGGACGTTGGCCCCGAAGCCGAGCGCCATGAACCCGGCGGCCAGGACCAGCGGCACGTGGGCGCGCAGCCGGCCGACCAGGCGGGGCACGAGCGGCAGCAGCAGGACCGACAGTACGGCGTTGACGGCGAACACGAACCCGATGTCCCCGGTGGTCAGCCCACTGTCCCGCATGTCCAGCGGCAGCGCGGAGTTGACCTGGAGGTAGATGCAGGCCAGCAGGAAGGTCAGCAGGAGGAAGGCGACCAGGACGGGGGTGCGGAAGGGTTCGGCGATGCCGCGCGCGGCCGACTTCAGGGCGGCCGCGGCCCCGGCGGGCCGGTCGGCGTCCCGCGCGGGCCGCGGGTCGGCGGGCACCGCGAAGACCAGGGCCGCGTAGACGAGGCTGGAGACCGCCCAGACCACGAACAGGGCGCCGGGGCTGACCTCGAGGAGGAACCCGGAGACGACCGGGCTCAGCGACATCCCGATGTTGAAGCCGACCAGGAAGAGGCTGTACGCCTTCGAGAACTGCTCCTGGGGGACGATCGCGGAGATCAGCCCGGCCCCGGCCGGCCGGTCCACCGCCGACAGGAACCCGGTGATCAGCGACAGCGCGCACAACGCGGCGACATGGTCGGCGACACCGAACAGCAGGGCCATCACGGCGGTCACCGGCTGGGCGGCGACGATGGTCCGGCGCGGTCCGATCAGATCGGCGACCGCCCCTCCCACCAGGCCGGACAGCACGACACCGGCGCCGAAGAGCCCGACGACGAGCGGGGTGGTGCCGGGGGCGACGCGGCCGTCCTGCTCCAGGTAGAGGACGAGGAAGGCGGGGGCGAGCGTCCCGAGCCGGCTGGCGGTCTGCCCGCACCAGAGCAGCCAGAACGCTTTGGGAAGGGTCATCAGGAGCATCCAGTCGTGTCGGAGAGGTGGGGGGCGATGCCACGGGGAGTTCGGGCGTTCTCGTCGTGCCCTCGGCGCGTCGCGGACGAGTCCATGTGCCCTCCTTCAGGACCCCGGGGCGGCGGCGCACCTGGCGCGGTGCCTGTGCTGCCTCGGCCCACGAGCACAGCCTGCTGAGGGGACGGTGGCCTGTCGCCCGCTGTGCCGTTGACCGGAACAGGTGACGGGCGCGGGGAGAGCGGGGCGGTCGGGACCGCGGAAGGCCGCGGCGGGTGTGCGGCAGCCCGCGAGGGGGCTTCCCCACCCCGGCCCGGGCCCCCGGCGCTCCGGGCCGGTGCCGTACCGCTGCGCGCTCCGCGCGGCGGCCGGCCGGCCCTCGGTGCGTGTGCGGCGGGGACCGGGGGGCCCGGCGGCGCGGTGGCGGAGCCGAGGGTGCCATAGGCGAAGGCGGCGGAGACCAGCGTCATGTGGTGGTGCCAGCCGGGGTAGGAACGCCCCTCGAAGGCACGCAGCCCGAAGTCCTCGGCCAGCCGCTCCACCGTGTCGACGGCCTCCGTGTGCAGCCGGGCCAGCGCCAGCACCTCTTGCGCCGGCCGGTCCACGAGATCGGTGAGCCAGACCCGCACGCCGTCACCGGGGCCCCCGGTCCCCTCCGTCCGGCGTTCGCAGACCAGCCGGAGGGCGACGGGGAGGCCGGGGAGGCGGACCACCCCCGTCGCCACGGCCGCCGGCTCCGGGGCGGGGGCCCGGTCCGGCTCGGTCCCCGCCGGGGGGCCGAGTTGCGGCCGGGCGCGGCGGGCCGCGAGCAGGCTCCGCGCGATGACGGCACCGGCCCGCGCCCCGGCCGTACCGGACCCGGCGGGTCCCGCCGTGCCCGAGTCGGCCCGGCCGTACGCCCCGGGCGGGACGCGCCCGGCCCCGCCTCCCTCCGGCCGGTCCGGCACCACGACGAGGTCCCCGGGCACCGCCACCACGAACCTCCGCCGCCGCGCGGCCAGTCCGCTCACCAGCGCACCGCCGTCCGCGAAGCCGACCAGGTCGGCGACGACCGGCAGCCCGTGCGGGTCCGGCAGGCCCCGACCGACCTCGTCGACCAGGTCCAGGGCCTGTGCCTCGGCGGAGTCCTGGGGGCCGCCGGCGGTCTCGGGCACCCGGGCCCGGCCGCGGACCTCCGGGTCCTCGGACCAGGCGCCGGGCAGCAGCAGGCGCCAGTCGACGGGGACCGTCGCGTCGTCCGCGGCGAGAAAGGCACTGACGCCCAGCTGGCAGTTGACGGTACGTCCGTCCTGCGGGACGAAGCGGCGGTGCACCCCGCAGGAGCTGTTGCCGCGCTTGGGCAGCACCACCGGGCCGAGGACCAGGGCGCGGGGCCGGGACCGCCGTACGACCCAGTCGGCGAGCCGGGCGCGGACCGGCGCCCAGTCCCACGGACTGGCGTTGACGAACTGGTGCAGGGCCTGGGCGGCCGTGGCCGGGTCGGGCAGGGCGGCCGCGAGCCGCCGTACCGTCTTGCGACCCGGCGTCACCAGCAGGCCACGGGTGTAGACATGGGCCCATCTGCGCTGGTCGGAGCGGGGCAGTCGGTCGAAGATCTCCGCGACGAAGGCGTCGAGGGCGGTGCGGTGCGCGACGGAGCCGGCCACCGTCCGGACCGGCCCGGGAGCCACCGCGGAAAGCGTCCTCGCCATGACGCGCCTCCTTCCTCTCGGCTGTGCGCGGTTGGGCGGGCCTCACCGGTCCGAGGCCCGCCCTAAAAAAATAGAGAACGAACTCTTTGTTTTCAAGAAAGGGGGCCACCCGGCTACGACTTTGAGGAGTCCGCCCCCGCGCACCGCTCCCACCTGTGCCTTTACACGGGGAGCAGGGCGGACCGCAGCAGCGCCGCATCCGTCAGCTCCCGCTCCGCGACCGCCGCCCACGGCCCGCCGGCGGCGAGAGCCACCGTCAACGCCCCCTTGAACGACGACAGGTGAAGGGTGCCGCCGAGCCGCGTCCCCCCATGTGCCGCGACGGTCCGGAGCCCCGTGACCCTGCCGGCGTGCGGGCCCAGCGCGGTGTCCAGCGAACCGGCGTCGATGACCCGCAACTCCACCCCGCCCTCCCCCGCCGCCACCCGCTCCACGGCGCGGCGGACCGCGGTGTGCGCGCGCCGTTCCGGACGCCACGCACGCCCCGCCGCGCACAGCGCCGCCGTGTTCGCCCGGGCCGCACCCACCGGGTCGCCGCCCGGCCTCGCCCGCAGCGCCGCCCGCACCATGCCCAGCACACAGCCCTGTTCGGTGATCAGCGTCCGTTCCGCGTAGCTCCGCCGCAGGGACACCGCCGTGGCGACCGTGACCTCGGTGCGTCCGCTCGCCCGGACCAGCGCGTCGGCCAGCACGGTGGTGAGAAACCCGCTCACCGTCAACTGCCGGGTCCCGCACCAGTCACGCAGCCGACGGGACGCGCGGGCGTCCAGGGCGAGGGTCACGACGTCACCCGCGCGGTCCACCCGCCCGGCCCGGCCGTCACGGTCTCCCGCGCACGGCGTCGCGTCCCGCCTGCCCCGCCGCGGCGACCCGGAGGGCATGCACACCCCGCACCCGCACGCGGCCCCGCCCTGGTAGGTGAGCCCGTCGAGGTCGGGAGGCAGTTCCTGTTCCCCCGAACAGGAACCCGGCGTGCCGAACAGGGCGTCCAGCAAGGGCCGTACGAGGCGGCCGACGGAGTATCCGTCGCAGATCGCGGGGTGCAGGGCGAGGGAGAAACGGGTCGTACCCACCGGGGTCCGTCCGACGCTCAGCGCCCACAGCCGTTCCCCGTCCACCTCCCGCTCGCGGACGGGGTGCGGTCCCGGCGTCCCCTGCCGGAACCACAGTCCGCCGTCGCCGGTGTCCTCGATCCGCAGCGACAGCAGCGGCAGCCGCCGTACCCACGTCTCCACCGCGCGCTCGATCCGCTCCGGGGCGAGGACGCCGTTCACCGTGAAGGTGGTGGTGAGCCGCCCGCTGCCGTGCACGAGTGCGTGGGCGTAGGCGAACGCCGCCTCCGTGTCGCCGAGCCTGCGCACCCTCTCGCCCCGGCTCACGAGCCCTCGTGCGTGGCGGCCGCGAGCCCCGGCGACGCCCACCGCACGGTGTTGGAGAGGGTGACGCCGTGGCTGGCGAAGTCCAGCGTGACACGGTCGCCGTCGGCCATGCGGTGGCCGTCGTGGAAGCTGCTGCGGTCGGCGCCGATGTAGACGTAGTGGACGCGGCCGGGGGTGAGCAGGGCGTCGTAGGAGAACAGCTCGGACATGATGTCGTCGAGCCCGTAGTGCAGGGCCTTGGTCCCGGTGGTGAAGTCGCCCCGCCAGCACGGCTCGCCGTCCCGTTCGATCGTGACGTGCCCGGTGACGTGGCGCGGCGGTTCGCCGAGGAACAGCCAGGGTGCCACGGCCGCGTCGCACAGCTTGGCGTAGGAGAGGTGGCCGCGGTGGCGGCGGAAGCGGCCGATGTCGGTGAGGTCGTTGCCGAAGGTGTGGCCGACGTACCGGGGCCGGTGGTCGTCGTCGGTGACGTAGACGAGGACGATCTCCGCCTCCTCGGTCAGCGCGACGGAACCGGCGGGCGCGCGCAGTTCCTCCCCGGAGGTCTTCAGCACCTCGCCCAGCCCCTTGAGGAACCAGTTGGGCTGGCTCGGGGTGTCCGCGTCCACCTTGACGTTGTGGGTCTGCATGAAGCCGCCGACCATGGCGTCGCCGAGGTGGGCGGGCAGCAGCGGCGGCCGGAAGGACACGGCGTCGCGCCGGCTCGCGGGAACGGCCACCGCCTCGGCGGCGGCGTGCCGCACCGCGGCGTCGCCGCCCCGGACGAGCAGCTTCCCCAGGTCCAGGTTGCCGAGCGGGGTGATGTGCAGCGGCTCGCCGTCCTTGGGGATTCCGAGGCCGAAGTAACGGCCGCCCCGGTAGGCGCATTCGAACAGTACGGTCATGACGGTCTTCCCTTTCGGGCGGGGGATGCGGTGTGTGACGTGCAAGTGGGAGGAGGGAGAGGGCGGTTCGGGCGAGGGGCGGGCTCAGAGGTCCCGTACCGCCCAGCGCTCCGCGCTCGCGGCCAGGGCCATGCCCCAGCCGGTGCCGCCCGCCGGTGACAGGGTGTTGGTGCCGCGGTCGACGGCCGGGGGCGGGGCGACGATCATCTCGGGGAAGAAGCGGTCGGACTGGCCGGCCTCGACGGTGAGCGCGTCCGGGCGGCCGAAGGCCAGGGCCCGGCCCGCGTTGATGAGCGGGCCGACCTCGGCGACCTGGACCCCGAACTGGAAGCCGACCCCGTTCTCGCGGGCGTAGTCGACGAGCCCGGCCGCCGGCAGCGGTCCCCCGTTCTTCGACACCCGGATGTTGAACGCGTCGCACGCCCCGGACTCCACCGCCGTACGGGCGTCCCGGGCCGTGCACACCGACTCGTCCAGCATGATCCGCACCCCGCCGTCGCGACGCAGCACGCGCAGCGCCTCCCAGGAGCCCTTGGGCAGCGGTTCCTCCACGTAGTCGACGCCGGCCTCGCGCAGCCGGCGGGCGTGGCCGACCGCGTTCGCGGGGGTCCAGCACATGTTGGCGTCGACCATGACCGGTACGTCACCGCCGATCCTGTCGCGGATCGTGCGGACGGTCCGCGCGTCGTGCTCGACGTCGTCCGACGCCTTGATCTTGACGAAGTGGAAGGGGCCCCGGGTGGCGAGGAACTCCTCGGCGTCCAGGCTGAGATCGAGCACCTGGGAGACCGGCAGGGACGGTGGGGTCCCGGCCTCCGCCCCGGGCAGCAGAGCGCGCGCGCCCAGGCCCAGCCGCCGCCCCAGCCAGTCGAGCACCGCCGTCTCCAGCAGACAGAGCAGGTTGTTGCCGCCGGTGATCCCGAAGGTCCGGGAGAAGCCGTCCCGGTGCAGCAGGCCCAGCACTTCCTCCGGGGCGCGGCCGGTCAGCACCGCGCACAGCGCGGCGGAGTCGACCTGTTCGAGCGCGGCGCGCACACTCGCGGCGGTCTCGCCGGTGACGTACGAGCGCGGCGCGCACTCCCCGATGCCGTCCACGCCGTCGGCCGAGAGTCTCAGGACCAGGCTGTCGGACGTACGGCGCCGGGCGGCGGGATGCTCGAACGGCGTCCGCATGGGCAGTTCGACGTGGTACAGCCGGGCCCGTCCGGGGCTCCCGGTCTCAGGCGCCACGGTTCACCCCTTGGAGCAGGGTGTACGTCGACGTCCAGTCGACCAGGTCGCCGCTGACGTCGGTGTAGAAGAGGTAGTGCCTGTCGGTGGGGAACTTCATGATCGCGCCGCGCCCGGAGACGAGGTCCTGGAAGACGGAGTGGGCCGCGTCGAGGTTCACGATCGGGTCGGTCATCCCGGAGACGAAGGTGGCCGCGGGCACCCTCGGCCTGGTCCGCCCGCGCGCCAGATACAGCTGCTCCAGCTCCAGCAGCACGGCCCGCGACCGCCGCGTCAGCTGCCGTACGGCCAGGTCGTCGTGGTCGATGAAGTGCCGGTACTTGGCCTCGCCGGTGAAGTCGGCGCTGTCCAGCCCCGCGTCCCACGGCTCCTCGCTCGTGTCCGCCGCGATCGCCGCCCGCGCGTCCGCGTCGAGCGTGGCGTGCATCCGGCCGAGCCAGGAGGAGCAGAACACGGCCGCGTCGTAGGAGGTGGTGAACCCCTCCCAGCTCATCAGGGCCGCCATGAAGGAGCCGCCGAGGCAGTGCCCGAACAGGGACAGGGGTACGGTGTCGCCGATCATCTCCCGGACGAACGCGACGGCCTGGGCGTAGTCGCCGAGGACCGTGCCGACGTCCGGTATCCCGCCGCGCGCGCCGGGGCTTATGCCGCTGCCGCGCCGGTCCAGGACGAAGAAGGCGATGTCGTTGTCGGCGAACTGCGGGCCCACTTCCCACAGCCACCCGGCGTGGCTCTGCAGCCCGTGGAAGTAGAAGACGGCTCCCTTGATCTGCTTCGGCCGCCACACGTGCAGGGCGAGCCGGACCCCGTCGCCGGACGGCAGGTCGATGATCTCGCGGCGGGTGTTCTGCGGGGGCCTGAGGGTTTCCAGCATGGCGAACTCTCCTTGTTCGATGCGTGGTCGTTCGGTGCGTGGTCGTTCGGTGGTGGTCGTTCCGTGCGTGGTCGGGGATGCCGGGGAAGTGACACCGGCGGTGCGGGCGTCAGCCGGTGACGATCGCGTCGACGAAGTCGGTGTCCTTCTGGAACGGCTTGTACTTGTACTGGGTCGCGTTGCCCCGTTGCCGCCGCGACTCGACGTACGCGGCGATCGCGCCCTGCGCCACGGTCCGGACCCTGAGGCCGGCGAGCCGTCCGCTGTCCCGCTTCGAGGCGTACTCGATGTTGATGACGGACAGCTCGCGGTCGATGGCGGCGGACAGCTCCGCGTCCAGCCCGGGCCCCGGGACGGGCACCTCGACGACGACGGTGTAGGACGGCGGCTCGTCCCAGCGCGGCCCGCACATGTACAGCCCGGTGTCGAGGCCGCTGCCTTCGAGGCCCTGCCGGATGGCCTGGGTGACCTGGCTCTCGGTGATCTTCTCGCCGGTGAAGGAGTGGAAGACGCCGTCGCGGTGGGTGAAGTGGATCCAGGGCGTGCCGTCGACGATCCGGTCGACACGGTAGATGTCGCCGGTCCACAGCCGGTAGAGGCCGTTCCCCTGGGACATGATCAGGTGGTAGTCGCGGCCGGCCTCGACCTCGTCGTACAGCAGGGTCTCGACCTTCTCGCCGGCGTCGAGGAGCTGCCCGAGCGGTACGTCGGCGGGGACGAACTCGAACCAGGCCTGGGTGACGGCGAGCGGCTGGCTCTCCAGGGTCTCGTCCACGGGGATGGTGGTGACGCCCTCGGTGCCGCAGCTCATGAACGGCAGCTTGGCGACACCGGGCAGTACGGCGTCCAGGCGTGGCCGGTACAGCTCCGCCGAGGCCGACAGCCAGCAGCTGTAGAGGGTGAGGGACGGCCAGACGTCGACGAGGCTGAAGTCGGGCTTGGCCAGAGCCTGTTCGAGGTGGAGCGCGGCCTTCTCGTCGGGGTCGGTCCACGGCCTGCCCCGGAAGGTGCCCTCACGCAGGTCGCGCACCAGTTCGGCGCCGTGCTCGGCGATCAGGTCACGCAGGGAGACGAGCGTGCTGGGGTTGATCGCCGAGATGTAGTGCAGGTCCTTGCCGACGAGGTGCCGTACGCGGTGGTACATCCGCCCGGCGTGGCTGGTGGGGGCGTCGGGGCCGAACCAGGGGGACTCGTACCACGGCGGGTTCCAGTCGAGGCTGTTGATCTGCGGGTGGCGGTTGCTGATCGCCTGGTGCTCGACCCCGTGCACGAAGTCGTAGACGTCCTCCCGGACGGTCTGGGTGTCGAGCGTGGCCCAGGGGTGGGCGAGGATCTCGGGGTGGTGCTCCAGGTAGGTGCCCCACATGGCCTTCATCGCGGGGATCCGGTACTTCAGCAGCCAGTGCAGCGTGTACGGGATCCGCTTGGGGGTGCCCGTGGTCCCGCTGGTCTTGAGCCAGCGCAGTACGGGGCTGCACGAGAGGACGCCGCCCTTGGTACGGGTCTCCCGGTCGATCTGTTCGGCGAAGTCGTCGTAGCGCATGATCGGCAGCACGGAGCGGAAGGTGGCGGGGTCGGCGGCGATGACGTCGTACCCCTCCTCCTTCCAGTGCAGCGAACTGGCGCCGATGTCGATGAGGTCGTCCAGGACGCGGGCCTGGGCGGCACGCGGGTCCTTCAGGTCGGCGCGCAGGCTCTCCCGCGCCCGGAAGCACTCCGCGACGAAGGGATCGCGGCGGGTCTGCCAGTGCTCCTGCCACTGGGTCGCCTGGGATGCCTGGGGTGCCTGGGACATCTGGGGTGTCTCCACTGTCGTCTCTCCTCGGGTGCCGGCCCGTTTCCGGGCAGGCGGAAGCGCCGTGCGGCGGGTGCCGAACGGTGCTGTGGGTGGGGGGGTTACGTGGTGCCGGGTGTGGCTACGTGGCGCTCTCGCCGGCCGCGAGCGCGGTCAGTTCGTTCAGGTCGTACAGGGCCTGGCGCTTCGTGCCGTACCGGGTGATCTTGCCCCGGCGGGCCCACTGGCGGATCGTGCCCTCGCGGACGCCGAGGGCGAGTGCGGCGAGCGAGGTGGGGACGCGCTTGCCGCGCGGGGTCTGTACGTCGTCGTTCATGCGGACTCCTTGGTCCGGGCCGTGGATTGACGCTGGTTCAGGAGGAGCCACTGGCGTGGGGTGAGGACGTGTCCGGCGTCGCACATCGGTCCGCGCAGCACCAGTTCGTCGCCACCGCGCCCGGGCAGCGACACCTCGGCGTCGCAGCCGGGCTCCACGCACCGGCCGAGCGGTACGAGTTCCGGCCGGGGCGACGCCACGACGAGCCGCAGGGCGGTGGCCACCTGGGCGATCTCGTCGGCCGCCGGGCCCGCGGCGGGGTGGGCGGCCAGGAAGCCGGCGTGCCGGCCGAGGAAGGCGGCCAGCTCGGGGACGGTACGGCCGGGAGGTGCCCCGGCGTCCGCGTCCGCGCACTCGTCCAGCACGAGCCGGGCCCAGGAGGCCAGGCGTACGACGGCGTCGTGGCGGGCCTCCAGCGCCGCGTCGTTCACCGGCGGTGCGTCCGGGTGGTTGCCCGTGACCCGGGCGAGGCCCGCTCGCCGCGCGGGGAGTACGAGTTGCTGCTCGCTCTCGTGGTGGAGCGCGGGCAGCGCCGCCAGGTCGGCCGCGAGGGCGCGTGCGCACGATCCGCAGAGCCGGGCGCCGGGCGCGGCGGGCCTGCGGCGCAGCGCGTCGGAACGGGCCGCCCGGCCGCAGCGGTGCGACGCGCACTGCCGCGGGCGGGACTGCGACGGGGTCGGGTCGGCCATGGACGCCTCACCTTCGTGGGAAACAAAAAAAGCGCCGCTCGATGGCGACGCGACAGCAGTGCGAGGGCCCAAGGGAGAGTTCCCGGAACTTTCGGAGCACCTGAAAGTGGGCAGACTGCCTCGCGAAAGAGTGTTACACGTCTGCCGCGTGGCCCGCAAGGGGCCACGGCAAAGGATCCAACGGGATTGCGGGGAGCGGCGGTTGACGGCAGGGACGGTCCGCGTCCGGCACGGGCGACGGGTGTCGCCCGCCCCGGCGGTCGCGGGGCGGGCGACACCCGTCGCCGGGAGCCGGTCACCGGGGCGCCGGCACACCGAGCACTCGGTCGCGGAGCGCGGGGAACTCGGCGCGGGTCTTCGCCACGAGCGCCGGATCGAGGTCGACGACGAGCGTCTCCTCGCCCGGCCCGGCCTCGGCGAGCACCTCGCCCCACGGGTCGACCGCGACGCTGTTCCCGGCCTGTTCGACCCCGGCGTGGGTGCCGGCCGTACCGCAGGCGAGGACGTACGCCTGTGACTCGACGGCCCGGGCGCGGGCCAGCAGTGACCAGTGGGCGCGGCGGGCCGCGGGCCAGCCGGCCGGGACGAGGAACAGTTCGGCACCGGCGTCCACCAGCAGCCGGAACTGCTCGGGGAAGCGCAGGTCGTAGCAGGTGGCGAGCCCCGCGGTGAGTCCGGCCCCGCCGGGCCCGTCCAGCACGGCGGTGACGGTCTCCTCGCCCCTTGCGAGCAGCGTCGCCTCGCCGCGATCGAAGCCGAAGCGGTGGATCTTCCGGTACGCCCGGTGGAGGGTGCCGTCGGGTGCGAACACCAGGGAGGTGTTGTACAGGGTGTCGCCCGGGCCGCGTTCGATGATCGAGCCCGCGTGCAGCCAGACCCGCGCGAGGGCCGCGGCCTCGCCCATGGCCAGGGCCGTGGGCCCGTCGAGCGGCTCGGCCCCGGCCCGGAACGTGTCGAAGGCGAACGCGCCGAGCGTCCAGAGTTCCGGCAGCAGCACGAGATCGGCGCCGTGCTGCTCGCGGACGAGGGCGGCCACGCGGTCTCGCCGCTCGGCGACGGGTTCTTCCGGTCGTACGGCGATCTGCAGAAGGGCGGCGCGCACGGTGTCTCCGTTCGTGGTCGGTGGGTACGGGGTTCAGCGCAGGTGGGAGGCGCCGTTGACGTCGAGCACGGTGCCGCTGCACCACTCGGCCCCGGCGCTGCTCAGCCAGGCGACGGCGGCCGCGACGTCGGAGGGCACGGCGATCCTGCCGAGCGGGCTCTGCCGGCGTACGTCGTCCTCCACGGGCCCGACGAGCGTGGCTTCGGTGAGGTCGGTGCGGACGAATCCCGGTGCGACGGCGGTCACCGCGATGCCGAGCGGGCCGAGCGACTGGGCGAGCGACTGGGTCAGCGCGTGCAGGGCGGCCTTGGTGGCGCCGTAGGCGGGAGCGTCGGGTTCGCCGCGGTAGGCGCCGCGCGAGCCGACGTTGACGATCCGCGCGCCCTGGGGGCCCTGGAGCCGGTGGCGGAGGTGGTCGACGTGGTGCCAGACGAGGTCGGCGGGGCCGAGGAGGTTGACGTCGAGCAGGCGTCGCCAGTCGGCCCGCCAGTCCTCGTACGAGGTGGTGGCGACGGGCTGTTCGGCGTAGACGCCGGCGTTGTTGACGAGGACGTCGACCGTGCCGAGCTGTCCCACCGCGGACTCGATGATCTCCCGGGCCGCGCCCGGAGCGCCGACGTCGCCGGTGACGAGGGCGTGACCGGTGCCGGGCAGGGCGTCCAGCACGGCCTTCGCGGCGGCGGATTCGGCACGGCAGTGCACGGCCACCCGGTGCCCGGCGGCGGCGAGTTCGGTCGCGATGGCGGCCCCGATGCCCCGGGAACCGCCGGTGACGAGCGCGCAGCGTCGCATCATGGAGTGAGCCCTTTCGTATCGGATGAGGACGCGGGCAGGGACGGAGAGGGGGACGACGAAGGGGACGCGGAAGGGGAAGAGGCTGGGGGAAGGACGCCGACCGGACTCGCGGCGGCGCCCGGTGTACACGCGGCGGCGCCCGGTGGACGCGCCGCGGCGGCAGCCGACGGCCCGGGATCGCGCACCAGCGCCCACAGACGCTCCAGTTGGGCGCGGACCTCCTTGCCGGTGCGGCCCGCGCGCAGCGCCGCCTCGGCGCCCGCCGTGAGGTAGAGGGCCAGCAGTTCCAGTTCCTCGGGCTCGGGTCCGGGCCGTTCGCGGGTCCGGGCCACCGCCTCCCGCAGGGCGGTACGCCAGACGGCGTGCCAGCGGAAGGAGACGGCCTGCTCCTGGGTGAGCCGGGCCGCGGCGCGCACGGTGACCTCCTCGTCCAGCAGCCGGACCACCGCGAAGGTGAACTCGGCGACCGGCTGGAGCGCGCCGTCCGGGGCGGGCCGGGCCAGCGCCCGCCGGGTGACGTCCTCGGCCTCGTGGCAGACGGCGGTGGCCAGCTCCGCCTTGGCGGAGAAGTGGAAGGTGAGCGCCCCCATCGTCACCCCGCAGGCCCGGTGCACGGCGGACAGTGAGGTACCGGCGTACCCCTGTCGGTCGAACTCGACGGCCGCCGCCGCGACCAGCGCCTGCCGGGTGCGTTCCGCTCGCACCTGCTTCACCATGGGCTTGACCTCGGTATCCGTCACGGGAACTGACACCCACGGGCCACAGGACGGTGTTGCGTGCTCCGGGCACCGGGGGCGGGGACCCGTCGTCGCGCTCCCGCCCGCCGTTCCTTCGCTTGTGGGACGAGAGGGCAGGGCCCTCAGTCTCCCGAACCTACCGCCGCTTCCCCGTTGGACACCCCGTGTGCCCAAATCGGCAACTACTTGGCCAAGTTGAGGTAATGCCGGTGGTATGTGCCAGGGCACGCCGGCCCGTCGGCGGCGCCTCGGGGCCGGCGGCCGGGTGGCTCCGGGGGCAACCGCGTGCGCCGGGCCGGGCATCCGCACCCCCTGCGGACGGGAGGGTGCCGCCGCGGCCACCGTCGCGGAGCGGGGAGACCGGGGCACGGGGCACCGCCCGCCGGACCCCCGGCCCGGCAGGCCCGGCGGGCACGGCGGTCGCAGACCGTCACCCGGCGGCCGCGAGCTGCCTCCGGTACCACCCCGCCGCCCCGCCCAACCGCTCCAGCGGTCCCGGTCCCGGTGCGCAGCCCGTCAACCGCCAGATCTCCTCGCTCTCGTACCAGTGATCCCGGGCCAGCAGTGCGAACTGCCGTTCGCTGATGCGCCCCGGGGCCTCCCGCAGGCGCGCCAGGCACCGGTCCCACGGCAGGTCACCGGCCGGCCGCGGCAGGACGTCCAGCTCCGCCAGCCGGGCCATCAGGTCGCGGTTGCGCACCGGCACCGGATGGCTGGCGTGGTACACCCCGGAGGGCACCTCACGGTCCGGGGCCAGGGCCACCGCCGTCACCAGCCGGGCCAGGTCCCCGACGTCGACCGCGGACACCCGCCCGCGCCCGCCGTCCCACCCCGCAGGCACCCGCCGGAGCAGTTCGGCGAGCGCGGGCACCACCCAGCGGTCCCCGGCCCCGAGCACGAGACCGGGCCGCAGCACGACCCCGCCCGCGTCGAGCGCGATGCGCTCGGCGGCCAACCGGGTACGGCTGGCCGCCGACACCGGTGCCGGCGTCACCCCGTCGACGGCGATGCCCCGATGCGGTCCCGGCCCGTACACCGCCGCCGTGGACAGGTGGACGACGCGCCCCACCCCGGCCCGCCGGGCCTCGGCGAGGACCGCCCGGGTGCCATCGACGTTGGTCCGCTCGCACTCCTCCGCGTCGCCGTCGACCCGGCAGGCGAGATGCACGAGCACATCCGTGCCGCTCGCCACGCCTGCCAGCGACGCCGGGTCCGCCAGGTCCGCCCGCACCCACTCCACGCCCGCCGGCGCCCCGGCATCCGCGGGAACCGCGCGGGCGACCGCACGCACCTCGACCGCTCCCCCGCCCGCGCCTTCCGCGCGCGGCAGAGCCCCGAGCACCACCCGCCCCACGAACCCGGTCGGGCCCGTCAGCAAGACCCGGACAGGCTTCATGAAGCGGCAGCCTCCCCCGTCGCCTTCGCCCCGTCGGCGTCTCCCGGGAACTCCAGCGTGTCGACGACCTCAGCCGGCGCGAGGGCCGGCAGCAGACATCGCAGCATGGTCTCTATGCGTTCGGGCAGGTCGACCCGGTTGGTGGCGAGCCGGGACATGATCTGCGTCCCGGTGTAGGCGGCGACGATCACCTGCGGGAACGCGGCCTCGTCGACGTCGGGACGCAACTGCCCGAGCTCCCGCGCCTCCGCCAGGTGCGTGGCGAACTGCTCGGCCCACCAGTCGTAGATCGAGTAGTCGAGAAGGTTCATCTCGCTCTGCTCGACGGCCAGCCGCACACCCGCCCGGAACAACACGTTCGAGCGCATCTGCACGGCCAGGTACTGGCACACGTCGATCAGCTGCTGCAGGCCCTTCCGCTCCTGGGGCCAGCGCAGCTCGGCGGCCTGGTCGACGATGACCGCACGGGCCAGCTCCTCCTTCGACTTGAAGTGGAAGTACATGGCTCCGGTAGTGATGCCCGCCCGCCGCAGGATCGCGTTCAGACCCGCGCCGTGGTACCCGGCCTGGTCGAACTCCTCCGCCGCCGCATGGATGAGCGCGACCCGTGTCCGCTCCGCCCGCTCCTGTCGTTGTCGCGCCATCAGCGGACTCCCTCGTATCCGTAGACAAACAAAAAGAACGACCTCTATTTTATTCACGTCGGCGCCGCCCTGTCACTGCGAGCGCCCTCGTTTCACCTGCGCGTGCCCACAGGAGAGTCACCGCAACAGGGGGTCAACCATGTCTATCAGCTTTGCCCAGCACGCCCTCGAAAATCGTTTTGAGAGGGTTTCAGCGGATTTCACGCACAAGACGAACCAGGCCGAAGTACTGCTGCGCGACTGGCGGCGGACCGCGCCCGACGCCTTCACCGTCACCGCCGCCTGGCCCGCCACGCACCCGTTCTACGTCAACCGCCTGGGCCTGCACGACCCGCTCCTGCTCGGCGAAACCGTACGCCAGACGCTGCCGCTGCTGTCCCACGGCGCCTACCGGGTGCCGTTCGGCCACCAGTTACTGTGGAAGGACTTCGGCTGGAGCCTCGACCCGTCGGCCGCGTACGCCGACGGCGACCCGGCCGAGCTGGAACTGCACATCACCTGCACCGAGGTGACGTACCGTCGCGAACGCGCCGCCGCGATATCCCTGAGCGTCGAGGTGGAGCGCGGCGGCCGGCACCTCGCCTCGGCCCGTTCCCGCTTCACCGTCCAGGACCGCACCGTCTACAACCGGCTCCGCGGCTCGTACGCCGACGCGGCCGCGGCGACCGCACGCGCCGTGCCGCTGCCGCCACCGGCCGGTCTCACACCGTTCGGCCGCGACCGTTTCGAGGACGTGGTGCTCGCCGCCACCGACCGCCCCGACCGCTGGCAGCTGCGCGTCGACACCACCCATCCCACCCTCTTCGACCACCTCGTCGACCACGTGCCGGGCATGCTGCTCCTGGAAGCCGCCCGCCAGGCGGCCCTGGCCACGGCACACCCCGGCACGACGGCGGTCACCGGCATGGACTCCGACTTCGTCCGCTACGCCGAGATGGACGCCCCCTGCTGGATGGAGACCGAGCGGCTGGCGGACCCCGGCCGGGTACGGATCAGCGCCCGGCAGCACGACAAGGAGATCTTCGCCAGTGTGGTCACCCTGAACGCCGTACCCGCCGTACCCGCCGTACCCGCCGTGCCCGCCGTGCCCGGGGCGCACGGCGCCTGACACGCGCCCCGCACACCACCGCCGCCGGCCCCCGCGGCCCGCACGCCGCAGGCCGCGGTCATGGCGACCGAGGCTCGTCACCCGGGTCGGCGGTGGCGGCCGCGTCCCGCAGCGCGTCCAACAGGCCGCGCAGGGCCGGCTGTTCGAGGGCGGTCTCCCGGGCGGCGGCCGAGATCACCCGGACCGGCTCGGGGTTGCGGACCGGGCGTACGACGACACCGGGGTGCCGGTTGCGCAGCCCGAGCCGCGGCATCAGACCGACGCCGAGGCCGGCCGCGACGAAGCCCTGCGCGGTGGCGTAGTCCTCGCTCTGGATGACGAAGTCGGGGCTGAAGCCGGCCGCCGCGCAGGAGTCGATGACGGGTTCGAGGCAGGGACCGGGGGGCTCGCTGCCCACCCACTGCTCACCGGACAGCTCGTGCAGGTCGATCGTCTTCTTGCCGGCGAGCGGATGGCCGAGGGGCAGTACGGCCGCGTACGGGTCGTCGAGGAGGTGGACGAGCCGGAAGCCGCCGCCCGTGCGGTCCTGCGCCTGGACCACCACGGCCAGGTCGGCCCGGCCTCCCGCCACCTCCTGGAACGGGTCCTCCGGGTCGGCGAGTTCGAGGTCGACGCGGACGCCGGGGTGCTCGGCGCGGAGTCTGGCCAGGGCCGGTGCCACCAGCGTGGAGCCGGCCGTGGCGAAGTAGCGGACCGACAGCCGGCCGGTGCGCCCGGCGCGGAGGTCGGCGAGCGCCGTCTCCGCCTGGGCGACCGCCGAACTGATCAGCGCCGCGTGCTCGGTGAGCAGCAGCCCGGCCGCCGTGGGGCGCACCCCGCGTCCGACCCGCTCCAGCAGCGCCGTACCGGCCTGTTTCTCCAGCGCCGCCACCTGCTGGCTGACGGCGGACGGGGTGTAGCCGAGGTGGGCCGCGGCCGCGGTGACCGTGCCGCTGGTGACCACCGCGCGCAGGACCTGCAGTCGTCTCACATCCAGCATGTAGGACAGCTTAACAGTATGAGTAGAAGCGTTTGCTTGTGCTCAAAGCTCGGCTGAGGCACCGTCGGAGTCGAAGGAGTCGTGGGGCGAGGACGACACGACCACCGGACGAGAAGACGAGAATGGGGAAACGCCATGACCGACAACAGCGGTACGCGGGCCCTGTGGGGAGGCCTGCGGGTGGCCGTGCTGGCCCTGCTGTGGGGCTCGACCTTCCTCTGGATCGAGCTGGCGCTGCGCGGGCTCTCCCCGCTCCAGGTCACGTTCGCGCGCTGTGCCCTCGGCGCGCTCGTCCTCGTCGTCGCCTGCTACGCGACGGGGCACCGGCTGCCGACGGGCGTCGCCGTCTGGCGGCACATCGTCGTCGCGGCCTTCTTCTGCAACGCCCTGCCGTTCGCGTTGTTCAGCGTGGGCCAGCAGACCGTCGACTCCGGGCTCGCGGGCGTCCTGAACGCCACGACCCCGCTCTGGTCGATCATCCTCGGTCTCGCCCTCGGCTCGGAGCGCGGGCTGCGGCCCGTACGGCTGGCGGGGCTGCTGCTCGGCTTCACCGGCACGATCGTCATCTTCGCCCCCTGGCGGACGACCGGCGCCACCGGCTGGGGCGCCCTCGCGATCCTGGGCGCCGCCGCCAGCTACGCCGTCGCGTTCACGTACATGGGCCGCACCCTGGTCCGCAGGGGCACGCCCACGATCTCGCTCTCCGCCGCCCAGCTCGTCGCCGCGAGCGGGCTGACCGCCCTCGCGGTGCCGATCGGCGGCCTGGACGCGATCGACCCCGGCCCGACGGTCCTCGTCGCGGCCGTCGTCCTCAGCGTGTTCTGCACCGCGACCACCTTCCACCTCACCTACCGGATCATCAACGACGAGGGCGCGACCAACGCCGCCGTGGTCGGCTACCTGCTGCCGGTGGTGTCCGTACTGCTGGGGGCCGTCGTTCTGGGCGAGGACCTGAGCATCCGGGTGGTGCTGGGGATGGCGGTGGTACTGGTGGGTGTGGGGATGACCCGCAGGCAGGGGGCGACCGCAGCGCCCGCGGAGGCCGCGGAAGCCGCGGAAGCCGTGACAGCCACCGAAACCGTGACGGCCGCGGAAGCCGTGACGGCCTCCGAGGAGCCGTCCGCCCCCGGCCTCGCCACGGACCTCCGCCCGACCGACGCCGGGCCCGCCCCGGAGGACCGCCCGTCCGACACCCCGCGTCCCCTTCTGGAGAAGTCCGGCGAACTCGGGCTCACTTAGTAGCCCCTCTCGGATGCGCACAGTCCGCTGCGTGGGACGCCGCCGGGGCTCGGGCGAGCCTGCCCGAGCCCCGGCGATCCGCCGAAAGCTGATTGGCGATCAGCGCGCAGTGGGCATGAAGCACATACGGGCGTACGGCCGCTCCACCCCGCGGCCGATCCGGTTCCCGATCCGACTCCCCTGTTCCGCGCCGGTACGGAGGGACGCCATGAGCGCGACCCATGAAATGCAGTTGGTCAACACGTTGGCATCGGGCGCCGAGGAATGGTTCTGCCCGAGTTGCCGGCGCCGGATACTGATGCAGTGGCCGCCCCAATACGAGCTGGTGGTGCTGGAGCGCGGCGACGAGACCGTCACCCATGCGGGAGGGAAGGGCGGCCTGTCGATCGTACGAACCGAAATGCCCGCCACGCCGACCGTCCCGCAGCCGTTGGCCATGCCTTCCGGGCCGGGACCGGAGGACAGCCGCTGGCTGCGGGAGATCGGCATCGCCTGGGACGACGAGGCGGGCCCGGACTCGGGCTCCGCCGCGTGAGGCGTGGTCCGGTGCCCGTCACCGTCACAGGCTGAGCACGAGCCCGTCCACGGTGGCCGCCAGCGCGCTCGGGTGGAGCCCGCCGGGTTCGCGCAGGCTGACCGCGATGCCCAGGCTGTGGGTGCCGGGCGGCAGGCCGGGCAACGGCAGCCGGATGACGGGGTGTCCGGCGACCACCACGCCCCCGCCGTCGGCCAGCATCCGCCGTCCGGCGTCGGTCAGGATCTCGGTGGCGGCCGCGTAGTACGCGAAACGCTGCTCCGGGTCACCGGACGGCGGCAGTTCGAGCGTGACGTCCATGACGAACGGCACCCACGCCCGCACGGTGCCGCCGTCACCGACCGACAGCCGGGGCTGGGCCAGGATGACGGTCGGCGGTACGGGACGATCCTCGGGCTCGTCGGCCGCCGCTGCCTGCGGCTCCGGCTCCGGCTCCGGTTGTGCGTCGGCCTCCGACGGGGCCGGCCGGCCCAGGACGCAGGCCAGCAGCGCCTCGGCGTCCCACTCGGGCCAGTGCCGGCTCTCCCCGGTGCGTACTCTGCGGATCTCCGTCGCGCGGACCCGGCCCCGGTCGAGCCGGACCCGCAGGACGAAGCTCTCGTACCCCTCCTCGTCGGCCGGCTCCGGCTCCGGCCCGGGTTCCGCCGCAGCGCGTTCCGCCGCGTCCTTGCGCCACCGCTCGGCCCTGCTCACGGACATGCCGTGCAGGCCGTGCACGGCGGCCAGCACCTCGTCCGTGGATGCGGCGGAGAGTTCGGCGCAGGTACGTATTCCGGCGGCGGCCAGTCTGCGCGCGGTGGACGCGCCGACGCCGTCGATGCGGGTCAGCTCCTCGGTCACGGCTGCTCTTCGATGACCTCGATCACCGGGAGCGTGGTGAACGCGGCGATGCCGGGGTTCTTGGGGAACTGGACGAACGCCGACAGCTGGTAGAGCCCTGGCTCGACGGCGCCGGCCGGGATCTTCACCTCGGTGTCGGCCTCCTTGTAGACCTTCGTGGGCGACGGCAGGGCTGTCCTCAGGTTGCCTTCGTGCACCGCCTTGTACGGCGGGGTGTCGGTCAGCGGGGCCAAGGCGTAGGTCACCCGGTACTTCTGGCCGTCCATCGACGGGATCACGAGGCCGTCGATCTCGAAGACCAGGTTCATCCTGATCTGCTTGTCGGCGTCGAGCACGTACTTGGACGGGATGCCGTCGTTGTCCGTCACGTGGACGGCTGTGGCGTCGATCACGAATGCGATGTTGCTGCCGGGTTCGGGCTGTCCGGTCATGCTGGTCTCCCCCTGAGACGTGAGCGGTCGGCTCGGTGGCGGAGTGCCGCCGGCCATGGCACCGGTTATGCCGGACGCCGCTTAACGGCCCCGCCGGGCACCGCTTAATCGCGCGGACCGGCGCGTTGAGCCACGCGTTAAGCGACGCTCACACCGGAAGGTCGGCGCGCAGCCGGTCGTGGAGTGCCGCCGTCTCGCGCTGTGGCGATATGCCGAGTTCGGCCTGCAGGGCCTTGGCGCAGGAGCGGAACTGGAGGATGGCCAGGTGGGGTTGGCCGATCCGGCTCAGGCAGCGCATCAGGCGGCGGTGGGCGCTCTCCCGGCACGGGTCCAGCTCGACCAGCCGGCGGCAGAGCTCGGCGCAGGGGACGTAACGTCCGGTGATGAAGTGCAGTTCGCTGAGCCGGGCGAGGGCGTCGAGGTGGGCCAGGCGCAGCCGCTCCCGGTAGAGGGCGCTCCACTCCTCGTACGGGGATTCGGCGAGGAACTCGCCCCGGTAGAGGGCGAGCGCCTGCTCGTAGTCCGTCACCGCGTCGGTCTTGTCGCCGCGGTCCTCCGCGTCCCGGGCGGTGCGCAGCCGCAGCTCGAACTCGTCGCAGTCCAGCCACAGGCCGAGGCCCGGGCAGAGCCGGTACGTGCCGCAGCTGAAGACGACCACGGGGTCGCCGGTGGCGGTGCGCAGGGTCTGGCGCAGTTGGTGCAGTGCGACACCGAGGCTGTTGCGGGCGGCCTCGGGTGCGGAGTCCGGCCAGAAGGTGTCCATCAGGGCCTCCCGGTGCGGCCAGGGGTCGCGGTGGGTGGCCAGGAAGGCGAGCAGCGAGCGGGTGCGGTGGCCGTTCCAGCCCTCGGCGGGGACGCCGTCGACGCTGACGTTGAGCGAGCCGAGCAGGGCGATCGCCAGCTGCGGCGCAAGGTGCGCGGCAGGCTGGGCCGGGTCGGGAGACCGTTGCGGTTCCGGGGCACGCCAGGTGTGGCGCAGCCGCCCCCACAGCCGGGCGCCGGGGTCGGCTCGGGCCGCGTCGTCCGGTGGGGTCCGGTCCGCGTCCGGCGCCCCGGCCTGCCGGAACCAGTCGGCGGCGGCCTCACGGTCCCCGGCCAGCAGGGCCAGGCGTCCCTGGCGCAGTTGGGCGGCCCGCAGGTGGGACGCCAGCCCTGCGGAGGCGGCCAGCATCGCCGCGGTACGGGCATGGGCGGCGGCGGTCGCCAGGTCGCCGGTGTCGGCGGCGGCGTCGCTCGCCCCCAGTAACTCATTGCAGAGCCGGTCGTTCGGAACTCCGGGCAGTGGTGGTTGCAGCGGCGGTTGCGGCGCGGATGAGTTGCTGTGACCAGGCATGACGTCTCCCCCTGCGGTTCTGCCTGGCGTCCACTCAAGGACGGTGGTTTGTGCGTGTCAATCCGCATTTCGGTGGAGCGACCGACGGCGTCCGCAGGCCGTCGGGACCGATTCCGCACCGCGGCCGGACGACCCTCCCCTAGCATGCCGAACGAGCCCATCTACGAAGGGAAACCCGTGGCGGACCGGCGCACCGGCGGCAGGCCACCGGCCCTGCGGCCCGCGGTGGAGTCGATGACCCTCCTGGCGGCCGCCGTCATCGTCCACGACAAGGAGAACGACCGGGTCGTCCTCCTGCAGCGCGGCCCGGGCGCCAAGTACGGGAACGGTCTGTGGGACCTTCCGGCCGGCAAGAGCGACCCCGGCGAGCCCATCACCGAAACGGCCGTGCGTGAACTACGGGAGGAGACCGGGCTGGTCGTCGATCCGAGGTCACTGCGCGTCGCCCACCTCATCCACGGCGCCTGGGGCGTCGAGGCGCCGTGCGGCTTCCTCACCGTCGTCTTCGCCACCCACGCGTGGACCGGCGAGCCGGTCAACGCCGAACCGGCCAAGCACCTACAGGTCCGCTGGACCGGCACCGGCGCCATCCCGGCGGCCATCGTGCCGACGACAGGCACTGCCCTCGGCCACTACCTGGTCGGCGGCGCCCAACTGTCGATCGCCGGCTTCGGCGACGCCGGGTAGACCTCGCCCCCCGGAGCGAGGGAACGACAGAGCCGCAGCTCAGAAGGTTTCTCCTCGCCTAGCGAGTGGTGGGGTGGGGGAGACTCGTCGTCTCGGGGCGACGGCCGGCGACAGCACGTCATCCCGTCCCCAGGCCAGGCTCGCGGCGGCCGCGTCGGGCTCGTCCGCGATCAGGTCACCCCACCGGCCGTACCGCACCCTTTACGATGACTCCTGTTACCGCGGTGCAGGAGGGGACGCTGGGCATGCGACGGCTGGGTGATCTGGAGGCGGAGATCATGGACCGTCTGTGGAGGTGGAGGCGCCCGGCGACCGTGCGCGAGATCGTCGACGACATCAACCGGACCCGGCCCGTCGCCTACACCACCGTGATGACGGTGGCCAACATCCTCCACAGCAAGGGCTGGCTGGTACGCGAGCAGAAGGACGGCCGGGCCTGGCTGTACGAACCGGTGCGCACTCGCGAGGAGTACGCGGCCGCCCTCATGGAGGACGCCCTGAGCGCCAGCGAGGACCGCCCTGTGGCGCTGACCCACTTCGTGGACCAGATGTCCTCCGCCGAGATCAGCGCGCTCCGCAAAGCCCTGCGCAACGCGGGAAGACGCGCCGACACGTAACTGGCGCTGCTGGAGGACAGGGTCGCCATTCTGCCAAGTTCGCCGCTCCAGCCGTTGAGCGAGGCCGAGTTCGGGCAGATCACCGACGACTTCACGGGAAAGTACGTCGCCCTGGCCCGCCGCTCGCTCCTGACGTCGGCGGGCGCAGGGCGGACGTCCTCTCCGAGACTCCGCCCGATCCGGACGCGAAGTTCTCGATGAAGGTTCGTCAGGCCTGGTAGGCCACCAACGCCATCATGCCGGCCTCACCGTGGTAGGCGTTGTGGCAGTGCAGCATCCACTGGCCCGGGTTGTCGGCGTCGAAGTGGACGGACACCGTCTTCTTCGGCAGCACGATGGTGGTGTCCTTGCGCGGGCCGTCGCTGCCGAGCTGGTAGGTGTGACCATGCAGGTGCATCGGATGCCACATCGTCGTCCTGTTCACGAAGTCCAGGCGGACCCGCTCGCCCTGCTCGACCAGGATCGGGTTCGCGGTCGGGTTGCTCATGTCGAACCGCTTGCCGTTGATGCCCCAGTTGTACTCGCCCATGCTGCCGGTCAGTTCGATACGGTGCACCCGGTCGGCCCTCTTCGTCGCCGGCCGGACGTCGTCCGCCGCCTTCAGCCGCGCGGCGGTCATGATCAGGCCGTCGAGTTCCTTCGGGCGGACGGTCGGCATCGGTGCGCTGCCGGAACCGGTTCGGACCAGCGCCATACCGTTGGCATCCTTCCCCTCGGCGAGGGCGACCAGCGGGAAGACGCCGTCCGCGAGGGTGACCAGGACGTCGTACCGCTCTCCCATGCCGACGAGCAGGGCGTCGACCCGCTGGTGCTGAACGGGGTATCCGTCGGTGTGGGTGATGGTCAGCCTGTGCCCGCCGAGCGCCACCCGGTAGGCCGTGTCGCCGCCCGCGTTGATGATCCGCAGCCGCACGCGCTTGCCCGGCTTGCCGGTGTACACCTCCGGGTCGGCCGGGACACGTCCGTTGACCAGGTGGTACGGGTACTTCACGTCGCCCGCGTCGCCACCGAGCAGCTTGCTCCGAGCCCCCATGAGCATGAACTTCATCGACATGCCGCCGGAGCCGGACGGCGAGGCGCTCGCGTCCGGACTCCCGCTGTCCGTGCCCATGTTGCTCATGTCCATCCCGCCCATGCCCCCCATGTCGTCGCTGGAGGAGTCGCTGGGGCCGGCGCCGGCTCCGCCCATGTCCATGCCTCCCATGCCCTGCTTGACCTCGGCGTAGACCTCGTCGGGGGTGCCGGTGACACCGTCGACCCAGTCGTCGAGGATGACGACCCACTCGTCGTCGTACTGGAGCGGTTCCCTGGGGTCTTCCACGATGAGCGGGGCGTAGAGACCCCGGTCGAGCTGAACGCCGACGTGCGGGTGGAAGAAGTAGGTGCCGGGGGCGTCGGCGACGAAGCGGTAGGTGAAGTTGCTGCCGGCGCGTACGGCGGCCTGGGTGGCCGGGGGTACGCCGTCCATGTCGGCGCGCAGGGCTATCCCGTGCCAGTGGATGGAGGTGGTGGTCTGGTCCGGCAGCTGGTTGGAGAGTTCGGCGGCGAGCGTGTCACCCACGGACAGCCGCAGTTCCTTGCCGGGTGTCCGGCCGCCGAAGGCCCAGCTGGCCGCCGTGACCCCGCCGCCGAGATCGAGCATGGCGCGCGCGGCGGTCAGGGTCGCCTGCTGCGTCCTGCCGGTGGTCCTGCGCTTCTTCTCGACGGCGGCGACCGCCGCGTCATCGGGGCTGACCAGGGAGGGGGCGGAGCTGCCGGAGCCGCTGCTGCACGCGGCGAGCGCGCCCGCGCCCGCGACGCCGAGCCCGGCCAGCAGGACGGAGCGGCGGTTGATGCTGTTCATGTCGTTCACGTGGGGAGTCCTCTACTCGATGTGCCGTCGGCCGGACCGCGTGCGGGCAGCACCGCTCGCGTACCAGGGGGACGCGGCGGCGGCTCGCAGGATCCGGCCTAGATCAGCAGCCGGGAGAGGACAAAGAGATCGGGGGGCGCTCGGTACGACGTCCCGGTCGGATCACGCTGGGCGGGCATGGAACGGAAGGCATCCGACCGGACGACGGTGGCAGCGGCGGGCGGCGGCAGGAGTTTCGCCGTGCCTACGTTTCCAGCCGAGCAGTGCTGCATGCCGGGACCCGAGCAGGCGCCGCCGTCATCGCCCGTCGCCGTGTCCGCGGTCTTCAGGACCGCGCCGTGCGCGACCGGGGCGGGCATCGGGGTCATGGCGGCGGAGGTGTGATCCATGCCGGCCATCGCGCTCATGGAGTGGGCGGGCGTGACAGCCGACGTCGTGTCGTGGTGGACGAGGACAGCGAGTGCGGCGAGCAGCGCGACGACCACGGCCCGCGCGCAGCGCGCTGCGCTGCCTCGGGGTCCGGCCTGCCGCTCTGTGGCTGTCGTCATCGCTTTCCGCGCCCCGTTCTGTCTGACACGACCCACCCACTATACCCACTAGGGGTATATGACTCTACTAAGCGAGCTGCGTACACGACATCGGCCGACGACCGGCCTCCGCAGGGCACGCAGCACCCGTCACCCCGAGGCGGTCATCTCCTTGCCCGCCGGTGTCACGGCGAACCACGCGCCGTTCTTGCCCTGGCCGTTCATCTCTCCGGCCTTGGTGTCGCCCATGTAGCGGTACAGCGGCCAGCCGGCGAGGGTGATCTGCTTCATGCCGTCGTCGCGGGTGACGACGCCGACCTTGGCCTGCACGCCCATCCCCTGAGGGGTGCCGTCGGCCATGACCGGCATCCAGGTCTGCGCACAGCTGCCGGTGCACATCGACATGTTCACCTGGTCCTTTCCGTACCGGTAGAGCGTGAAGCCCTCGGCGTCGGTGACCACCGCACCCATGCCGGACATCGTCTTGGACATCAGCATGTTCGTGCTGACCATATGGCCCGTGCCACTGCTCGGGGCGGACGTGCCGCCGTCGGCGGGTGCCGTGGTACCGGCCGGAGCGGAGGCCGCCGGTGCGGCCGCGCCGGTATTCGTGGAGCCGTCGCTGGACGATCCACACGCGGTGAGCAGCAACGCCGAGGCGACGCCCGAGGCCATGACGAGGGCAATGCGGTGCCGGGACACGGAGTTCTCCCTTGTTGTCACACGGGTTATCTACTGATGCCCTTAGTACGTTCGCAGACAGCTGACCGTTCAGACGAAGTCGACGCGCATGACGAGGTCTTTACTCGGAGCCGCGCGGCGATCTCGTCGTTGGACAGGTCCTCGTCCACGGTGATCAGACGGGTTTGCGGCGAGGCGGTCGAGGGCCGGCCTGCGGATGTCCGTCAGGACCAGGCCGCCCCGGGCGGCCTCGGCCGACCGCACGACGGTGTCCGTCTCGAACAGGTGAACCGCCGCCGTGCCCCGTCCCGGCAGGACCACTGCCGCGGACAACGGTGCCAGTGCCAGTGTCACGGCCCGGGCCGCCGGGCCGGAGACGCGGGCGCCGTGCCGGTGCCGATGAGCGGGGGGAGGCAGGCCGTACCCATGAGCGCGATGCCGGAGACGATGGCGCGCTGGGACGAGCAGCGCGCCCGTGCCCGTGCGGTGGTCTTCAGCGGCCCGGCCACGGCGCTCTCCGGCGGGCCGGCGTCGCGCCGCTCTCCCGGCGAAACGCAGGTTGGCGAAACGCAGGTTGTGGAAGGCGCCTTGATCAACCTGTTGGGGATGGTGCGGGTCCGCTGGGAGTCAGGGCACGCACGCCACCGTCAGGGGCAGCAGCGGAGCCAGGACCGTGGCCACGACGATGCCCAGCCATGCCACGCGGTGCGGCCGGGGCTGCGGTGCAAGGACGCGCCGCAGCCGGATGAGGACTCCCGAGCCGCCCGCACCCAGGGCCGCCGCCGGCGCTCGCCCCGCCGCGACCTCGCACATCGCCGTCGCCAGCGTCTCCCTGGAGTGATGCCGCAGGGCACGGTCGTCCGCGATCATCTCCAGCAGCAGGTTCGTCTGCTCTTTTGCGTGCCGGGCGAGCGGCAGACCGCGGAACGCGCGCGAGAACGCGTCCACCAGGATCTTCAACAGGTGATGCCTGCCCACGATGTGGGCGCGCTCGTGGTCCAGTACGGCGCGCAACTGCTCCTCGGTGAGGATGTCCAGCGCGCCGCTGGTGACGACCACGCGGGCGCGGCGTCCGGCCAGGCAGTACACCGCGGGAATGCCGTGGTCGACGATCGTGGCGCCGTACTCGGGCGCGGGTTCGCCGACGAGAGTGAGCATGTCCAGCTGACGGTTGCCGGCACGTCGCGCCCGCCAGGCGCACCGGACCAGCCATCCGACCGGCAGCAGGACGACCATGACGGGTGCCGCGATCGCCAGGGCGTCCTCGAAGGTGGGGGGCGCGCCGCCCGCCGACGAGGCGTCCGCGGGCAGTCCGCATGCGGTGAGCAGACCGATCATTCCGTCGTGCACATGCTGTTCGGCCGTCACTGCGTGGTACACCGAGAGGGCGGTGGCGACGACGAACGTGACCATGAGGCCCTGCCACGCCAGCACAGCGACGGCCGGGGCCCGGTGCGCCCACGGGGCCCTGGCCAGCAGGGGCGGCACCACGGCACCCACCAGGACCGCGTATCCGGCCAACCCCGCGGCTGTGATCATGCGCTGCTCCGCCTCTTCACCGCTCGGAGCGCCGAGCGTAGCGCGTCCCCCTTCCTCCGTACTCATCTGTTCCACGAAACCGGCCGACGCGCCCGCCGGGTCCGGGTCGTCCGCGAGGACGTCCTCCTCCAGATCATGATCGGCGGGGTCGCCGGGGCACTGACGGCAGCCGCACCCTGGGCTTCTGCTTGATGTCCCCGGTCAGCGGCGGCTCCGGTCGGAGCCGCCGCAGCCGACCAGGGCGAACATCAACACAGCAGCGGGAGCGGCAAGCACGTCGCGCCGGGGCAGAGCGCGCATCAGGGCGTCTCAGGAACCCGCTGTGGAGAGACAGCCCAGGTTCTGGGAGGATCCCGCGGTGACCAGCACTGACGACGCCACCCGCAGGACGCTCGTCCGCCGCGGCCGTGCCCTGGAGTACACCACCCTCGGCTGGAACGTGATCGGCATCGTGGTGCTCGCCGTCGCCGCGATCGCGGCGAGATCCGTGGCGCTGGCCGGGTTCGGGCTGGACTCCCTGATCGAGATCGGCGCCTCCACCGTGGTGATCTGGGAACTGTCCGGTACCGGCGAGCACCGCCGGCGCTTCGCGCTGAAACTGATCGGTGTCGGTTTTGCGTTGCTGGCGGTGTACCTGCTGGTGCAGTCCACTTGGGTGCTGGCCAGCGGCTTCCGGCCCCGTCACTCACCTCTGGGCATCGGCTGGACTGCGGTGACGGCGTTGGTGATGTTCACGCTTGCTGCAGGCAAGGCACGCACCGGCACCGCGCTGGACAACCCGGTACTCAAGACCGAGGGCCGGGTCACCCTGATCGACGGCCTACTGGCCGCCTCCGTGCTGATCGGCCTCTTGCTGAACTCCGTGGCCGGCCTGTGGTGGGCCGACCCGGCCGCAGGATACGTGCTGGTCCACTACGCGCTGCGCGAGGTCAAGGAGATCTTCTTCGGCGAGCACTGAGCACCTGGGGGCGATGCCTGCCGGCCAAGCCGGACCGCAGGCACAGTGGGCCGCTTCGGTGCGGGCCGTCCACATCGCACCGCCGCAGCCACTTCCGATTCCCTGCGTCCCATCAGGGTCCCAACTACCGTCCTCGCCCGCCGATCAGACCGTCCGCCCCAGCCCGCGAGAGCAACCGCACGAGGCATGACCGCAGGTCGGCGAGGCGCCCAACCGCGGATCACCGCACCCCCCAGTCAAGGCCGCTGGGTGGCCCGGTGCACGAAGGCGGGTGGCAGATTCGCCCACACCGTCTTCGAGCGTTCCAACCGGTCGAAACGGTTGGCCAGTTCGGCGGTGAAGTGACGGGCGGGCGGGGTCCAGGCCGCGTGCAGGTAGGCGAAGCTGGTGAACCAGGCACCGGGCGCGAGGACTTCGGTCACGGCATCCAGGATGTACCCGCGCCGGTTCTGCGGCATGACCGTCCAGGGCAGCCCGGAGACCACCGCGTCGACCGGTTCGCCCACCGCGGCGGCCAGGTCGGCGGCCGAGCCATGGACCACGGTCAGCCGGCTGTCGCGCCGGGTGACCGGCAGCCGGGCGGCGAGCACCGGGTTGAGCTCGACGGCGACCAGCCGTGCCCCGGGGGCGAGCCGGGCGAGGATCGCGTCGGTGAACACCCCGGTCCCCGGGCCGAGTTCGGCAACGGTCCGGGCCTGCTCCAGGCCGATGCCCTCGGTCATCGCGCACGCCAGCCGTCGTGAACTGGCCGCCACGGCACCGGTCATGAGGGGCCGTCTGAGGAACTCGGTGGTGATCGACATGGCGGCCATGCTGGAAGCGCCCGGGGTGGCCGCACGTCGTGTCCCCGGCCGGTGTCCGTACGACTGCGGGAGGACCCGGTGACGCCCGCCAGGACGATGCCCCGGAGCGGTCCCCGGCCGTAGCGTGAGGCGGTGCACCGGCTGATCGAGACCCTGCCCCGCCTGCGGCGCGGACATCCGTGGCTGACGGACGTCCTGCTGGTCGTGCTGGTTGCCGTGCCCCCGGTGATCCGCCCGCAGCCGGGCTGGCGACCGGTCTGGGTACAGGCGGTCGTGTACGCCGCCCTGGTGCTGCCCCTGCTGTGGCGCCGCCGCCGGCCGGTGCTCGTCGCGGCCCTGGTGACGGCCGCGTTCTGGGCGCAGTACCTCGGACAGGTGTGGGGACAGGAACCGGGACGCGGCGCCGTCGCCCTGGCCGCGGTCCTGGCCACCCTCACGGTCCGCGGCCTGCGCCGGGCCGCCGCGGCCACGGTGATCTGTGCCGCCGGCTGTGTACTGCTGTGGATTCCCGCCTGGCAGCGGGACTACGGGGGCCCGGGTGCCCGCGGTGCCTGGCTCACCCCGCTCGCCGTGGGCCTCCTGCTGGCCGGGGCCTGGGTGTTCGGCGAGTACGTCCGTGCCCGGCGCGCCTATGTCGCCGAGTTCGAGCGGCGGGCCGTGCTCGCCGAGTCGGAACGTCTCGCCCTGGCCCGGTTCGCCGTCGCCGAGGAGCGGGCCCGCATCGCCCGCGAGATCCACGACGTCCTCGCACACAGTGTGAGCGTGATGGTGCTGAACGCCGAGGGCGGCAGGCTGATGCGGCACACCGACCCCGCGGTCGTCGACCGCACCCTCGGCGTCATCAGCGCGACCGGCCGGGACGCCCTGGACGAACTGCGCCGGCTGCTCGAGGTGCTGCGCACCCCCGACGCGGACGCCTCGTCCGGCGACCCCGGACCCGGCAACGGTGGGGCCAGAGCCGGTGATTCCCTCTTTGCCGATCTGCGGCGGCTGGTCGGACGCCTCAACACGAACGGCACGCGCGCCCGGCTGGACCTTCGCGGAGAGCCGGGCGGCCTTCCGTCGGATCTCACCGTGCAGACGTACCGCATCGTGCAGGAGGCGCTCACCAACGTCGTCAAGCACGCGCCGCCGAACGCCACGATCCACGTACGGGTCGACACCGGTACCGAGGGGCCCCGACGGCTGGTCCGCGTCCGGGTGGAGAACTCGGCCGGAGCGGGAGCCGTCCCGGAGCGCCCCGCCCGACTGCACGCCCGCGGTCACGGACTCACCGGCATGCGCGAACGCACCGCCCTGTACGGCGGGAGCGTCGACGCCGGACCCACACCCGACGGGGGCTACCGGGTCACCGCCTCCCTGCGCCCCACCGAGCCCGAGCCCACCCCGGCGACCCCATGACCGGCCCGGCCCCCACCCCGCCACCGTCGCGGGTGCTGATCTGCGACGACCAGGAACTGATCCGGATGGGACTGCGCATGGTCGTCGACAGCCAGCCCGATCTCACCGTGGTGGGCGAGGCCGCCGACGGCGACGCGGCGATCGCGGGTGTGGCCGCCCTGGAGCCGGACCTCGTCCTGATGGACGTACGCATGCCCGGCCTGGACGGGCTCGCCGCGACCGAACACCTCTGCGCGCAGCCCTATGCGCCCCGGATCCTCGTCGTCACCACCTTCGACCTCGACGAGTACGCCTACGCGGCCCTGCGTGCCGGCGCGAACGGCTTCCTCGTCAAGGACGCGCCCGCCGAGGAGATCCTGGTGACCGTCCGGGCAGTGCTGCGGGGCGAGGTCATGGTGGCGCCCTCACTCACCCGGCGCCTGGTCGAACGCTTCGTCCTGCAATCCCCCACGTCCGTGCCCGCCCAGCGCAGCCGCCTGGCCGCGCTCACCGAGCGGGAACGGGAGGTCCTCGCCCTGGTCGCCCGGGGACTGGCCAACGGCGAGATCGCCGACCGCCTCTTCGTCGGGGAGACGACCGTCAAGACCCACCTCGGCCGCATCCTGACCAAACTCGGCCTCCGCGACCGTGTCCACGCAGTGATCTTCGCCTACGAGAGCGGGCTGGTACGGGCCGGGGACTGAACGGCCGTCTCTCCGACCCACGCCCAGCGGATTCACCTACCAACGCGCAGATGCTCTGTCTCGGGCTTTGCCCGGGGCCGAAAGGCTTGACGCAACCCCGAGCCCGGGTCAGCAAGCCGACCCGGGCTCGGGAGCGCGATTCAGGTGCTCAGTCGTATGCGTTGAACTCTGCGATCGACCACCAGTTGTCAGCGCTACCGGTGTTGACCACCCTTGATGTAGCGCGCCGTCTGCGTCGCGAAGGTCACGGCTTCGATCTGCCGGCCGTCCGAGCTGAGGGCGACGACCGTCGCCGGACGGCACACGGGTGGCGTACCGCAGGTTCGTGCCCGGGCGGGTCCCGGACGAGCATCGCACCGCCGTGGTGGTGCCAACGCGGTCAGCGGTGAGGAGATCCACGTCGTCGGTGATCTGGAACACCTCTACGAGGTTCCACGGTTCACCTATGACGGCGCGGCCGTCGTGTGCTGCCGGATGCGCTACCCGACGTACGACGACCCCTGGGAAGCGACTCTCGTCAGGATCGACCTGACCGACGGCACGGTGCAGGACCTGCTGCCCGAGTTCGACAACTGGCCCGGTGGCGTGGCCTGTTCACCGGTGGACGACACGCTCTTCTTCACGGCCGACGAGCAGGGACACGCCCCCGTCTTCCGGCGCGACCCGGACGGTGGCGTCACACGCCTCACCGCTTCGGGCGCGTACGACTCGCTGACCGTGGCCCCCGACGGGCGGACGCTCTACGCCCTGCGCCACGCGGTCGACGCGCCGCCGACACCCGTCCGGATCGACGCCGACGTCGTCGACCAGACTCCGGCGGGGCTGCCCGCCCCGGGCGGCGTCGGCCGGCTGCCCGGCACACTCACCGAGGTGCACGCGGCGGCGGACGACGGGTTCGTGCTGCGCGCCTGGCTCGTGCTGCCGGAGGGCGCGTCCGCCGAGCGGCCCGCTCCGCTGCTCGTCGCCGTCCACGGCGGACCGCAGTTCAGCTGGAACGGCTGGACCTGACGGTGGAATCCGTGGCCGTTCGCCGCGCGCGGCTATGCGGTGCTGCTGCCGGATCCGGCCCTGTCGACCGGCTACAGGCAGATCAACCACCGGCGCGGGTGGGGGCAGTGGGGCGGGCGTCCCTACACCGATGTGATCGCGCTGACCGACGCGACCGAGGCCCGGGACGACATCGATGCCTCACGTACCGCGCTCGCCGGCGGCTCGTACGGCGGGTACATGGCGGACCGGGTCGCCACCAGCACGGACCGGTTCAAGGCGATCGTCAGCCATGCGGGTCTGTGGGACCTGCGGATGTTTCAGGGCGACACCGATGCGCCCTGGTACTTCCAGCGGATCTTCGGCGACCCGCTGACCCGCCCCGAGCGGTACGAGGCCGACTCGCCGCACCTGGAGGTCGCGAAGATCCGTACCCCGATGCTGGTCATCCATGGCGCGAAGGACCACCGCGTGCCCATCGGGCAGGGCGCCGCGCTCTTCCAGGAGCTTCAGCGGCACGAAGTCCCCGGCACGTACCTCTACTTCCCGGACGAGAACCACTGGATCCTGAGGCCGAACCACACGCGCCTGTGGTACGAGACGTTCCTCAACTTCCTCGACCACCACGTCCTCGGCGCCGAATGGCAGCCCGACCTGCTGTGACCGGTGTGGGGGTTGGCCGGCGGACGATCGGTAGGCCGCGGCGGCGAGGCAGGCGGTCGACGCACGAAGCTCATGCCGCCGAGCCCGGGGAGGGCGCCCCGTCAGATGACGCCCGCGTCATTCCGTCGCCCCGCGAACCACATTTCGCCGGTAGTCCTCTTCCAACGGGGGATCGGGGTCTTCGTCTTCGCCGTCCAGCAGGATTCCGGTTATGTCGACGGGAGGAGTGACCATGCCGATCCGGCCGCCGGCGGCTCGGTTTCGGCGGCCGGAGTGATCGGGTGGGGTTGTAGGTGGTGGCGTTGCGCGCGCGCCACCCCATTCCCTTTGTATACCGCCGAGTGCCTTCACAGTGCCTCTCCTCCGGTTGCTTTTGAGATGGTTCGCATCGGCCCGTAGTGCGATCGGTTCCAGGCCCTCATCCATGAGGGAGGGCAGGAGCCGGAGGACGGGTGGTCCCGCCCAACCACCGCGCGGGGGTCACGGCGGAAGGGCGGAACCGGTTCACGGGGGATTTCGTGATCGAACCTGAGGTGCGGTCAGGGGGTCCGTTGGTTCACCCAGCGCCGAAGCCCATCAGGCCAGGTCACAGGACGCGTAGTGCGGTCAGCGGGTGCGGCCCTGGCGGGGCCGGACATGGAGGTGTGCAGGGCCGCGAGCAGTCGACGGCCCTTCCAAAAGGCCGCGGGGCGGCGCATCAGAAGAACGTCCGGACGAAGTCGACGACCGTCTCGTCCCGTGTCACCGGGATCAGCTGCCACTTGTCGAAGGCCGTGCAGGGGAAGGCGAGGCCCAGGCGGATCCAGTCCCCGATCTTGACGTCGTTGTCGGGCGCGAGGCGGATGAAGGCGTGCTGGTCGTTGACTGCGGTGACGACACAGTCACGCAGCTCGTGGGTCGTACCGTCGTCGCGGCGGACGGCCTGCGGCTCGGGCAGCCAGGCGTCGAAGGACAAGTCCCGTTTGCCGGCCGTGATGAGCGCGAGGCCCGCCTCGGGCATCGAGGTCACCCGGCCCCAGGCGTGCAGCGCGGGGCGCAGCTCCCGCTCGGTGTCATCCGCCCGGGAGAAGGGCGACATCCAGCGGTAGAAGCCGTCGTCGTGGGCGATGTAGCAGCCGCTGCGCAGCACCGGCAGGACGTTCATTCCCGGCTTCCAGGGCCGCGTGAGGGCGTCGGTCACCTGGTCGAAGAAGCAGCTGCCGCCTGCCGTCACCATGATGGTGTCGGTCTCGAACAGGCCCTCGTCGTGGAGCCGAGTGGTGACCTCGCGCAGCCGGTTCAGGAAGTCGTTGATCACACAGAGGCTGTACGGCGACGGGTCATTGACCAGCACGCCCTCGTAGCCGCCGACGCCGACGAGACGCAGTGCGGGGCTCGCGTTGACGGCACGTGCGGTGGCCAGGGCGTCCTCGACGGTGCGGGCGCCGGCGCGGCCGCCCGTCCTGCCGAGCTCGACGATGACCTCGAGGGGCCGGGACGGCGCGGGCTCCAGTGTCGCGAGGATCTTGTGCATCCTTTCGGCGACCTCGGGTGAGTCGGCGAAGCAGATGAACCGGTAGGACGGGTCGCCGTCCAGTTCCTCGGTGACCCAGCGCAGCGACGGTGCGTCTACCAGTTCGTTGGCGAAGAGGACGGTGGAGACGCCGAAGTGGCGGTACACCCGTAGTTGGGCGGTGTTGGCGGCGGTCAGTCCCCAGGAACCCGCGTCGAGTTGGCGTTCCCAGAGCTGGGGGGCCATGGTCGTCTTGGCGTGGGGGGCGAGTTCGACGCCGCGTTCGGCGCACCACTTGGCCAGAACTTGCACGTTGTGCTCAAGGGCGTCGGCGTCGATGGTCATGAGTGGGCCGACGAAGCCGTCGTCGAAGACGTTGAGGTGGCGGGCCGCAACCTCGGCGACAGTGCTGCCCTCGGCTGACACAGGGAGTCCTTTGAAGCGCCAGTCGATCCGCTCCTCTGCGAGCGCTCTGACGGCGTCCTTGTCGATTTGTTCGATGGGGGCGGGGTGAGGCACGGGTTCTCCCTCGGTGACCGTCAACGGATCACTTCTCGTAGTGCTCGGGCGAACACCTCGATGTCTTGGGGCGAGGTGTAGTGGTGCGGTGAGACGCGCACACCGTGGGCGACGCCCTGCCCGGGTAGGTAGAGCGGGGTGTGGTTGCCCTGTGCCACCCACACGCTGACGCCGCGGGCGGCGAGCTCGTCACGGATCCGTGACGCGGGCATCAGTTCACAGACGAAGGTGACGATGGAGGCGTGCCGTGTCCCGGGGTCGATCAGTCGGGTGCTGGGCAGTTCGTCGACGATGCACCGGACCGCGTCGCGCGGACTCGGTCCGGTGCCGGGCCCGTCGGAGCCGGCCAGGTGGTGCTGGAGCGCCGCTTCGAGGCCCCGGACGGCGGCCGCCGAGCGTTCCGCGTATTCGAAGCGCCGGGCGCTCTCGGTGTGTACCTCGTAGTTGTCGGCCGATGTCATGTCGGCGACGTGGAGGTCGTGGAAGACGGGAGCGGCGACGGCCCGCAGGCGGGGGCCGATGGCGGCGAATCCGGTGCCCCGCGGCCCGCACAGGAACTTGCGTCCTGCGCCGGTGAGCAGGTCGCAGCCGATCTCGCGCACAGAGACGCCGAGTTGGCCGACCGACTGGCAGGCGTCCACGAGGTAGAGGCATGGCCACGGGGCGAGGATGCGGCCGATCTCCTCCACCGGGTTCACGATTCCGCAGCCGGACGGGACGTGCGGAACGGAGACGGCCACCACGTCCTCGCGGATGTTGCGGCGCATCCACTCGAGGTCGAGGTCCCCGGACGGGTTCAGGGGGACGACCTCGATGCGCAGGCCGGTTCGCCTGCGCAGCTCGGTCCAAAGGATGAGACTGCCGGCGTACTCGTAGGGGGTGATCCAGACGCGGTCGGCGCCGGTGAAGCGCAGTGCGTCCACGGCAGAGCTCCAAGCGCGGGTGGCGCTGTCGAAGAGCGCCAGGTCGTCGACGGGTGCGTCGAGTACTTGGGCCAGCGCCTCGTAGACGCCCTTTTCCAGGGTGGCCTCGTGGCGACGTTCCGTCTCGTAAGCGCCCTCGGCGGCCTCCTCCGCCAGGTGGGCGGTCATGGTCTCCACGACCTCTGCGGGCATCAGGCCGGCACCGGCGGTGTTGAGGTGCACGGGCATCCGCTGACTCCTTCGTTGGACGAGGGGGTGGGGCATGAGGTGAGTCAGAGGATGCGGGCGAGCGCGGCGGCCTCGGCGAAGGAGCCACCGTCGTCGATCAGCGCGGGATCACCCCCGAGGCGGCGCCAGCGGCGGTACTTCGACGCGTAGCTCAGCAGCGTCTCCTGGTTTTCACGGCCGCGCGAGCGGGTGAGGACACCGGCCCAGAGGCCGTCCCAGCGGGCATAACCGGGGTCCTGGAGCAGCACCTGGTGGGCACGCTTCATGTTCCAGAACGGCACACCGGTGTTGAGGTGGTGCACCAGGTGATAGTTGTCGTGGTGCCGGCCGAGCAGGAAGCGCTCGATGGCCCAGCCGTGCCGGTTGCGGGTCATCAACTTCTGCCGAGACTCGCTCTCCGGCAGGGGATAGTGCTCGGCCAGCTCCGACAGCCAGCCAATGGCCACGGCCGTGGTGAACAGGGGCACGAACCAGAACAGCACCAGCTGAAGCAGCCAGCCCTGCCAAGCGCACACACCGACGATCGCACCCCACTGCAGGAGCAGCAGTGCGCGCTCGGTGCTCTGCCGGATCGGCATGGACACCGAGACGTTCTCGTTGAAGAGGATGCGGTCGCGCACGACGTAGGTGACGTACTGGGGGGCGCGCAGGCCCAGCAGGGCCGAGGCGATGTTGCGGGCGAAGAAGCGGGCGTCGGAGACCCGGTGGTCGTAGATGCCGATGTCCCGATGGAACTGGTAGTCGGGATCCTTCTCCGGGTCGCCGAGGAACCGGTGGTGGAAGCCGATGTGGGAGTTGCGGTACGGGTTGTACATGTGCAGCACCAGGTAGCCCGAGAACACGGTGCCGAGTACGAGATTGAGTCGCCCACTGTGGGCGAGCACCTTGTGCGAGGACTCGTGCAGCAGGTTCACGAAGGCCCGCTGGGTGGAGCCGATGAGCACGACGGCGAGCGGATAGAACCAGTAGGAGACGCCGACACACGCGTAGATCGACGCTGCCAGCAGCAGGTAGTCGCCGATCAGGGCGAGCGGGGCGTGGTGGTTGTCGATGGTGCACAGCGCTCTCAGCTGTTTTCGCACTCCAGGGTCGAGTCTGTTGAAGTCAAGACTCAGATCCTCGTTCTGTATGGACGTCGTCATTTCTTCTCCTCCAGGACCAGTGGACGCAGGGCGAGTACGAGGCGAAGCGAGGCTTGAGCGTACGAGTCAGGCACATTCTTGGCAAGAGATTGTCAATCTCGGTTCGGCTCCCATCGGGCATTATGCCAAGCCCACCTGCAGCGATGGAGAGATCCGGAGGGCATGAAGGGCCCCCGTTGCGAGATGGTTGGCAATTTTCCCCCAAGGGATTGCCTCATGCGGCACACATCTGGCAGTGTTCTTGCCATGAAGCCACGTGTACTGGTCCTGGGCGATCAGCAAACCCTGGTCGACGCGGCCGTCGCGCTGGGAGCCGAGGTGTGGTGGGCACAGCGCCCCGACCGTGTGCGGCCCGCCGAGGCCGCCGCTCCGGTCGTGACCCTGCTGACCGACTACACCGAGCCGGCGTTTGTCGACCTCGTCGCGCATCTGCACGCGTACCGGCCGTTCGACGCGGTCGTGAGCATTCAAGAGCACGCCCTGTTGTCGCTCGCCGCCCTCAACGATCGGTTGGGGCTGCGCGGGCCGCGCCATGACACGGTCCGCCTCGTCACCGACAAATGGGCCATGCGCACGGCACTCGCCGAGTGCGGAGTGAGTCCGGTGGCGGCCGCTCTGGGGCGGACGGTCGACGACCTGCGCGCGTTTGGTGCCGAGCACGGCTTCCCCTTCATCGCCAAGCCGGTCTCGGCAACTGGCAGCTTCGGAGTCGTCCTGGTCCAGCCGGACCGGGTGGACGAGATCGCCGAGCGGTTCGCCGACAGCGGGGCGGGCGCCTTCCTCCTCGAGGAGTACCTCGAAGGACCCGAGATCAGCGCTGAGTCATTCACCTTCGCTGGCCGGCACGTCGTGCTCGCCCTCACCGACAAGTCGACCGGCGACGGTTTCGTGGAGGCCGGGCACACCGTTCCCGCCGAGTTGGACGAGGCCGTCGTCACTGACGTGGTTGAGCTGGTCGGGACGTTCCTGGACGTGATCGGTCTCACCGACGGGCCGTCGCACGTCGAGGTGAAGCTGACTGCCGCCGGTCCACGGATCGTCGAAGGGCACTGCCGGCGCGGTGGCGACCGGATCAACGAACTGGTCCGCCTCGCCCACGGGGTGGACATGGAAGCCCTGAGCGTGTCATGGGCGCTGGGCCTGGCCGAACCCCTGGCCGGTCCGCCGCCGTTGCTGCGCGGCTCGGCGATCAGGTTTGCTGAGGCCCCCTGTGGCGAACTCGAAGCGGTGACCGGCCAGGAGAAGGTCGTCGCCGATCCAGCGGTGACCGAGCTGCGCGTACTCCACGAGGTCGGACAGCGCATCGGGCCGGTGCGCTGGTCGGGCGACCGGGCCGCGTACGTCATCGCCACCGGGGACACCTCGGCCGAGGCGGCGGACAACGCCGCGGCGGGCGTGGCGCGGTTGGTCTTCACCGTGACCCCGCAGTCGGCAGTGGAGCCCTGGCACCGGATGTCCGACGAGCGGGAGATCAGCCGCGAGAACGACCTCTCCCGGCTCGTTGGCTACCAGCGGACAGACAGCGCCGACGATGACTGAGACGGTCGCACGGACGGGTGTCGCATCCAGGTTGAGCGAGAGGGCGCTGCGGCGCACCCTCGGCGTCAACTACCTGTGCTGCCAGTTCGGCAAGTTCTCCCTGATGCCGGTGCTGGCCGTGATGCTGGCCCGTGGCAGCGGAGGTAGCGCGTCGGCTGCCGGGTTCGACATGTTCGCGTTCCTGATGTGCGTGGGTTTGTCCTCGCTGCTGATCAGCCGCTGGCTGCCGAGATTGCCGTACGCCGTGAGCATGGCGGCGGGCATGGTCTGCTCGGGCGCCGGATTCGGAACCCTGGCTTTCACCGACCGTCCGGTGTCTGTGCTGCTCGCGCTGTGCCTGGCCGGGTTTGGCAACAGCGTCCACGGAGTGTTGGTCCGCGTGCTGGTGGCGGAAAGCCTCACCGCCGAGTCGGCCCGCAACACCGTCTACGGCATCCTCCAGATCGCTACCAACGCCGCCGCCGCGCTGGGCCCGTTCATCGCCGGAGTGCTCTACGTTGCGGGCGACAACCGGTCGCTGCTCGCCTTCGTCGGTATCGCCTACCTGGCCGCGGCCGTGTCGCTCCTCGTCGGCCTGCCGTTCGGGCTACGACCGCCGAGGACGCTGCGGCGCATCGACGGGGTCCGCGCCCGGATGCGTACGCTGCGGGATCCGCAGTGTCTGCGCGCCCTCGCGCTCACGGCGGTCGGGGCCTTCGCCTACGGGCAGTTCTACTCCGCGTTCGCGCTCTTCGTCGCCTTGGCGGTCGAGCCCGCGATGCTCCGCGCGGTGCTGCTCGGCGGGCCCCCGATCCTCATCGTGCTGTTCCAGTCCGGGGTGACCGCCCTGACGAACCGGAGACTCCGGGCCGGTATGGCTCCGCAGGAGCTCCTGGCCATCGCGGTGGCCGCCTTCGGCTCCGGAATCGTGCTGCTCGGCGTCGGCCTGCCCGTCGTCGCCGGGGCGGCTCTGGCAGTGGCGGTGTTCGCGTTCGCCGAAATGCTGTTCGGTCCGATGGTCAGTATCGCTTTCAACCGCCTCACCAACGTTTCCCCCATCACCTCCTCCAACTTCCAAGGCATCTCGCTGACCACCGGCGAGGCCCTCGGATCGCTGTCCGGCGGAGCTGTCTTCCTGGCCTGCTACCACCACGGCGCGGGTGACTGGTACTGGCTCGCGCTCGGCGCGGCCACGCTTGCCGGCGCCGGTCTCCACTTCGCACGAGCCCGAATCACCCCCGAACGACCCGAGGAAGGGCATTGACATGGAACACCTGAAGCGCATCGCGATTCTCGCCGAGGACGAGATCACCCCGAGCCCGGCCAAGACCTTGATGGGCATCCTGCGGTACCGGTCCGACCGGGTGGTCGCCGTGGTCGACCGCCACAACGACGGCCGGGACACCGGCGACGCGGTCGGTCAGGGCCTCGGCACCGGGATCCCGATCGTTGCGGATGTCGACGCTGCGATGGCCTTCAAGCCGGACGCGGTCCTGCTGGGTGCCGAGCCCACCGGCGGCATTCTGCCGCCGAGTTGGCGGGCCATGGTCCTCGACGCGGTCGGCCGGGGCCTCGACGTGATCAACGGCCTGCACACCATGCTCGGGGAGGACGCCGAGATCGTCGCCGTGGCCGAGCGCACCGGCGCCACGCTCTGGGACGTCCGCCGTGAGCCCACGGAGCGCTACACCGTCGAGTTCATGCCGGACGGCAAGCCGGTCTTCGAGATCGCGACGCACCGTCCGGGCACGCGGACCGTGCTCACGGTCGGCACCGACTGCGGCATCGGCAAGATGACCACGATGCTCGAGATCGAGAAGGAGGCGCTGCGCCGCGAGCTCGCGGCGAAATTCGTCGCGACCGGGCAGATCGGGACCATGATCACCGGCCGTGGTGTCTCGATCGACGCGATCATGGTCGACTACGTCGCCAAGATCATCGAGGAGGAGACCCTCTCCGCGCTGGAGGAGAGCGAACTCGTCCTGGTCGAGGGCCAGGGCGCGCTGAACCACCCGCGTGGCTCCGGTGGTCCGCTGTTCTTGATGCACGGCAGCCGCGCCGACTCACTGATCCTGTGCCATGACCTGAGCCGTCCGACCATCAAGCTGCTGCCGGACTTCCCGCTCCCGTCGCTGGAACGCTCAATCGAGATGCACGCGGAGGGCGCGAGCTGGGTGTGGCCGGAGGGCCGCTGCCCGGTCGTCGGCATCTCGCTGATCACCCGAGGTCTCTCCGACGAACAGGCCCGCGAGGAGATCGCCAAGATCGAGGTGGCCACCGGCCTGCCCACCACCGACGTGGTCCGTTACCCGGATGGTGCCGCAAAGCTCCTGGACGCGATCCTCGCCGGCCCGACCGCCTGAGCGCACCCCTCTCTCCGGCCTTCTGCCACCCCTTGGCCCACCCCACTCCCCAGAACTCTTGACCGAAATACGACGAAGTCGACGAGAAGGAGACGATGAAGTGTCCGAGACCCTGACACGAGAGCACACCGGTGTCGAGATCGCCCGCGTGGCGGGCAACATCGGTGCCGAGATCAGCGGCGTGAACGCCGCGGAGGAGCTGCCGGAGCCGGTTGTCGCCGAGCTGCGTCAGGCCCTGCTGACCCACAAGGTCATCTTCTTGCGCGACCAGGACCTCGCCTACGACCAGCTCGTCGCCTTCGGCCGTCGCCTGGGCACCCTGACCCTGGGCCACCCGATCTACGGCGGCCCCGAGGGCTTCCCGCACCTGCGGGAGATGGACTCCATGGGCGAGGGGACCCGTGCCAACTACTGGCACGCGGACTTCACGTACATGGAGAACCCGCCGGCGTTCGCGATCCTGCACAACGTCGTCTGCCCGCCGGTGGGCGGCGACACCATGTGGGCCGACACCGCCCTGGCGTACCGCAACCTGCCGGCGGGGCTGCGCAAGCTCGCCGACGGCCTGCGCGTGATCCACAGCAACGACTCCGACTTCACCGACGCCACCTACGACGGTGACGTGAAGGACAGCTACCTGAAGAACGTGTTCAGCGCCGAGCACCCCGCGGTGCGCGTGCACCCGGAGACCGGTGAGAAGGCGCTGATGCTCGGTGGGTTCGCCCGTCGCGTCGTCGGCTACAGCCCGCAGGGCGGCCGGGACATCCTGCGTGCCCTCACCGAGTACGCCACCCTCCCCGAGCACACGGTGCGCTGGCGTTGGCGCAAGGGCGACCTGGTCATCTGGGACAACCAGGCGACCCTGCACTACGCCATCCGGGACTACACCGAGCACCGGCGCGGCGAGCGTGTCACCGTCGCGGGTCCGACGACCGTCGGCGTGGACGGCCTGCCGGGCTACGCGATCCGCGGCAACACCGTGGAGTTCGGCGCCGGCGGGGCGCAGACCATGTGATTCCGGCCCTGTCCTGCAAGCACTCCGGCCTGGCGACGCGACGTCACCAGGCCGGGCGCACTCCGCGCGTCCGCGCCCTCGCCCGGCGGGGGCCCTCACAGTTGTCCACCTCTACTCCCCCGCGGCCTCATGTCTGCACGGACAGGCGGCACGAGGCCCGTTGACAGCTCTTGATCGATTCCAGGAGAAGACGTGACCATCCTGTCGGAGAACGCCATCGGCCTCGACCGCGAGGTCCGCTTCGGCGACGTCCGCTACGACTTCCACGTACGACACGGCCACAGCGCGTGGAGTGATCTGCGCGCCCGGTTCGCGGAGCTCGATGCGGACCGGTTCGTGATAGTGGCGGACGCCGGGCTGCCGGCGCACCTGCTCGCCGAGACCGAGATGAACCTGGCCGCGCTCGCGCCCACCCAGGTTCTGAAGGCCCAGGCCGACGAGACGCAGAAGAGCCTCACAACCCTCGACCGGCTCGCCGAGGAGACACTCCGCCACGGCATCACCCGCCGCTCGGTCGTGGTCGCCCTCGGCGGCGGCACGGTCGGCAACATCGCGGGCCTGCTCGCCGCACTCGTCTTCCGCGGCATTCGGCTGGTCCACATGCCCACTACCCTCCTCGGCATGTCCGACTCGGTGCTCTCCCTCAAGCAGGCGGTGAACTCCAGCTACGGCAAGAACCACCTGGGCACTTTCCACGCCCCGGTGCTCGTGTGGAACCACCTGGACTTCCTCGAGTCGCTTCCTGCCGCTGAGATCCAGTCCGCGCTCTGCGAGATGATCAAGAACGTGATCGGTATCGTGCCCGAGCGCTACGACGAGGTCGCCGGGCTGCTGCGCACCGACGGCCGCTACCCGCCCGACGTGATGAGCCGGTTCATCGACTTGTGTGTGGACGCCAAGACCCGGGTGATGCGTCACGACGCCAACGAGAAGGGCGAGGCGCTCGTCCTGGAGTACGGGCACACCGTCGGACACGCCGCCGAACTGCTCACCGGCGGACGACTGCGCCACGGATTCGCCATCGGCATCGGCATGCTGGCGGCCGCCCGGGTCTCCCGGGAACTCGGCATGCTCGACCGCTCCGACGAGGCGGCCCATCTGAAGCTTCTCGAACTCAACGGCGCCCCGACTGCGCTGCCCGAGGAGCTCGACACCACGTCCGTGCTCAACATCGTCCGACTCGACAACAAGCGCGGCTACGTCCCCGGCCGCAACGGCACGTGCGACCTGATCCTCTTGGAAGGCCTCGGCCGGCCGCACCGCCCTGGCGGCAACCAGATCACCCAGGTCGACGAGGACACCGTACGGATCGGCATCGAGTCGGTGCTCTCCAGCCGTCCCTCGCTGGTGGGTGCCTGATGGCCACCGTGGTACGCGGCGAACGCCGCCCCTTCGGACCGATCGCCAACGACATCTCCGGGCCGGCCGTCACCCACCGCCAAGTCGGCGGCGAGGGCATCTGCCGCTGGAAGATGCTGATGAACGGCATGCACCTGGAAGGCGAGTGGAACTGCGTCGAGTACGTGGTCATCGAGCCGGGCGCCTCTGTCGGCGAGCACGTGCACCTGCGCACCGAGGAGATCTACTACATCGTCAAGGGCCACGCCGTCGTCACGATGGACGGTGTGGAGATCCACGCCAAGGCCGGCGATCTGATCACCACTCCCATCGGCTCGTCCCACTCCATCGCCAACCGGGGCGGCGAGGACATGCACTTCTTCGTGACCGAGGTCTTCCCCGGCGAGGGCCCGGCAGCGCTCCCCGCCCACCTGCACGTGCCCGACCTGCTGGCGCCCCGCGAAGGGCACCGGTCGGCGGAGGTCGACCTCACCCCGTACTTCACCGGGGACTGGCAACGGTTCCGGCTCCTGGAGATCCCGGACGGCGGCCGACTCGACGAGAGTGTGCCGGCCGACCGCAGCATCGTGCTGCACGTCCTGGACGGCTCCGCCGTGATCTCCGTCGACGGCGCCGAGTACTCCGGCGGTCCGGGCCTGTCCGTCGCTGTCACCCCGGGGCTCGCCTTCACCGCGACGAGCACCGCGGGGCCGGGACCCCTCCGGGTGATCAGCACGGAGGTGGGGGTCGTATGAAGCTCGGACTCGACGGCCGGACGGCGATCATCACCGGTGCCGCGAGCGGTATCGGAGCCGAGACGGCCCGCACCCTGGCCGGGGAAGGCGCCCGGCTCGGCCTGATAGACCGCGACGCCGAGGAACTCACCCAGCTCGGCAAGGAGTTGTCCGAAGCAGGCGCCGAGGTGACACCGGTGACAGCGGACCTCGGCAGCGCCGACGGCGTCACAGAGGCGTTCACCACCCTGCTCGACGTCTTCGGCGGGCACACGGACGTGCTGGTGAACAACGTCGGTCAGTGCCGCGCCCGTGTCTTTGACGAGCTTTCCGACCAGGACTGGCTGGACACCTTCGAGATCAACTTCCTCAGCGCGGTCCGCGCGACCCGGCTGGTCCTGCCGGGGATGCGGGAGCGCGGGTACGGCAGCATCGTCACCAATGCCTCCGACCTCGCCCGCCAGCCGGAGGCCGGTCCGGCCGACTACCAGGTTTCCAAGGTTGCCCTGCTCAGCTTGACCAAGAGCCTGGCGCTGTCCGAAGGCCCGGCCGTACGAGTGAACGCCGTTGCCCCCGGCCCGGTGTGGACCCCGCTGTGGATCCGGCCGGGCGGCTTCGCCGAGACCCTCGGCAACGTCCACGGCCGGGAGGCCAAGCAGGCCGTCGAGTACGAGATGAGCAAGCGCCAGCTGCCCCTTGGCCGGATGGGTACCCCGGACGAGATCGCCCGGGTCATCGCGTTCCTCGCCTCGGACGCGGCCTCGTTCGTCACCGGCGCGGTCTGGGGCGTGGACGGTGGCACGATCCGAGGCCTGCTCTGATGGGCTCGGCACTCGCGGTGCGGGGCGGGACACCGGTGCGCGCCGGCCGGTCCTGGCCCCGCTGGCCGCAGCCCGCCCCGGACGCGGACGTGGCGCTTCTCGAAGTACTGCATTCGGGCCGGTGGTCCATCGCCAGCCCGTACGGCGGCGTCCCGACGTACGAGCAGCGGTTCGCCGGCGACTTCGCGGCGTACCTCGGCGTCGGCCACTGCATCCCCACCGCAAGCGGTACGGCGGCCCTGATGACGGCCCTGGAGGCGTGCGGGGTCGGGGCGGGCGACGAGGTGATCGTGCCCGCCCTCTCCTGGGCCGCCTCGGCCTCGACGGTGGTCGGGGTCAACGCCGTACCGGTGTTCGCCGATGTCGACCCGCGAACGCTGTGCCTGGATCCGGCTGCGGCCGAGGCCGCCGTCACCCCGGCGACGAAGGCCATGGTGGTGGTGCACTTGTACTCGGCCGTGGCCGACCTCGCCGCCCTCCGGGCGGTGGCGGACCGGCACGGACTGGCGCTGATCGAGGACAGCGCCCAGGCCCACGGAGCGACGTACGAGGGTCTCAAGGTCGGCACCTTCGGTGACGTCGGCACGTTCAGCATGCACCACACCAAGGTGCTCACCAGCGGCGAAGGGGGAGCGGCGGTCACCGACGACCCGGCGCTCGCCCGGCGAATCGAGCATCTGCGAGCTGACGGGCGTTGCCGGGCGGCGGCGCCGCCGCGCACGGGCGCTCCCGAACTGGTGGAGACGGGCGAGTTGATGGGCAGCAACCGCTGTCTGTCCGAGTTCCAGTCCGCGTTGCTCATCGCTCAGTTGAAGACCCTCGACGCGCAGAACAGTACCCGCTGGGCCAACGCGGTCCTGCTCGACCGGCTCTTGGCCGGGCAGGGCCTGCGCCCCCAGCAGACCTCCCCGGGCACGACCCGGCGCACCTATTTCGGCTACGCGGTCGAACTGCCCGAGGAGGTCCGTGACGGCGCCGCCGCCGCGGACGTCGCGGAGGCCCTGACCGCCGAGCTGGGACTCCACGTGCGCCCCGTGTATCAGCCGCTCTTCGCCAGCCGGCTGTACGACCCGTCGTCCCGCCCCAGGTTCGACATCGGCCCCGGCCACCTGGAGCGGCTCGACCCGGGCCGGTATGCGTTGCCTATCAGCGAACGCGCTGCCCGCTCCTTCCTCACGTTCCATCACGCCGCGCTGCTGGGCGAGGAGGAGGACATGCACGACATCGCTGAGGCCTTCCGTCGGGTCCTGGCCCGTCGTGCGGAGCTCACCGGCTGACCCGGCCGCACTACGGCGCGGAGTATGTGCTTTGGCCCTGCACCCCTTCGAGGGGTGCAGGGCCAAAGCACATACTCCGCGCCGAGCTCGTCTAAAACCTGATCGAGTGGGTGTGGAATTCGGCGGTGGATCCCATGTCCTTCATGTCCCGGACGTCAGCCCGTTTGACGGCCGGATACAGGGCGCGGCGTTCCGGACCGAGGACGGACATCATGAACTCGTCCTGCTCCAGGGCGTTCACGGCCTCGTCCAGCGACCTCGGCAGTGGCCTGACGCCGCGCTCGCGCAGCTCGCGGTCGGAGAGCTTGTTCGGGTCCTCCAAGAGCGGCTCACCGGGGTCGAGCCGGCGGCGTACGCCGTCCATCCCCGCGTGGATGAGCGCCCCGAGGGCCAGATAGGGGTTGGCTGTCGAGTCGACCGTCTTGACCTCGATGTTGGTCGAGGCTGACTCGCTGCCGCGCAGCTGGCTGGGGATCCTGATGGCCGCCTCGCGGTTGTCGAACCCGTACGCGCCGAAGGCACCGGACCACATGCCGGGCTGGAGCCGGTGGTAGCTGTTGACGCTCGCGTTGGTGAGGGCGATGAGCGCAGGAAGGTGCGCGAGGAGACCTCCGATGAAGTGGCGCCCAAGGCAGGACAGCCCCAGGTCGTCCGATGGGTCGGCGAAGAGGTTGACGGCGGGCTCCCCTGCCGGTCCGGGCTGCCACAGCGACAGATGCGTGTGGTTGCCGTTGCCGCGCATTCCGGGGCGCGGGACGGGCGCGAAGGTGGCCCAGAGTCCGCGTTCTCGGGCCAGGCCGCGGGTGATGGCCCGCTGCCAGACGTAGTTGTCGGCAGCCCGCAAGGCCGGCGCGTACCGGAGTGTCATCTCGTGCTGGCCGGCGCCGAATTCGGGGTGGTAGGTCTCCACCTCCAGGCCCTGATCGCGCAGCGCGCGCACCAGGGCCACGGCGTACTCGTTGGCGGTATCGAAGCTCTCGTTGTCAAAGCACAGGCCGTCGTCGAGGAGATCGAGCCGGCCGGGCGACGGCTTCCCGGCGCACAGTGTGAACTCCGGCTCGAAGGCGGCGAACACCTCGTAGTCGGCGGCTGTGGCCAGCGCCTCCTTGAGGAAGGTGCGGGGGCAGGCGGCCCAGGGCTCGCCGTCCAGGGTCACCAGGTCGCACAGCATGGCAGCCGACCCGGGGGCGTACGGGAGCCGGACGAACGAGTCGGGGTCCGGCACCAGCCGGACCTCACCCACCGCGTCGAAGCCGGGCACCGGCTGGCCCAGGTCCAGCAGGCTCGACGCCTGCCGGGTACGGGCCAGGCCAATGCCGGACTCCATGCGGGAGGGCAGGGCGCTGCGGGTCACGGCCTTGCCGCGGGTGACGGAGTTGTGGTCGACCCAGAGGAAGCGGATCAGCTCGATGTTGTCCTGTTCGACGGCGTGCTTGATGCCGTCCAGGGCGTCGTGGTTACGCACGTGCAGCAGCTCTCATCTCTGATCGGATGCGGTCGTTGAGGTGGTCCTGGACGGCCCCGGAGGGCCCGGCCGGTCAGACCCAGGCGATGGCGTCGGTCAGGGCGTCGTCGAAGAAGCCGAAGAAGAAGCCCATGGTGACTCGGTCCGCCGTGCCCAGCGGCTGTTCGATCGAGTGGTAGTGCGTGGGGTTGAGCAGGTAGACGTCGCCGGCCTCCGGCTTGAAGCGGTGCGAGGGAGCGCCCCCGGTGACCGCGTCGTCGTAGCCGAGGCCGTGGACGACCTTGAAGCTCTCGTCCTCGGGTGCCCACTTCTTGCGGTGGATCTCCAGTTCGCCGCCCTCTTCGCACTCCTGGAGGCACACCACGACGCTGAGGTGGTGTCGCAGGTTCTGCAGGAGCAGGCCGGTGCCGGCCGCGTCGCGCATCATGTTGTCGTTGTGGAGCGGGGTGCGGACGCCGTTCGGGTAGATGCGGACGTTGTTCTCCGCGTATCGCCGGCCGTCCGGCTCCACGGCCGCCTCGAACGAGTTCAGGCCGAGGACCTCGGCGAGGCGGGCGCGGGTGCGCGCAGCCAAGCCGAAGCCGATCGAGTCGGTCAGCCGCGCGGCCGCGGCGGCCTCCTCGAAGTAGGCGTCGACGGCACCGAGGTGCTTGGCCAGGAACGGGCCGATGGTGGTCAGACTGCCATTGCTGTACTGCGTGGTGGAGGCCTGCCCGAAGAGCGGGACGACGCGCTGGACGTCGGCGTCGAACTCCTCCCGGGGGAAAAGGCCACGCAGGACGACCACGGCGTGGTCGCCGTTGACGAGTCCCTTCAGAATGCCGGGGCCGGGGGGCTCGGCATCCCCAGGCCGGTCGAGGTGGTGAACGACGCGTTCCCAGGCAGCGGGCATGTCGGGGGTCCTTTCTCGGGAGCTTCTCAGGCGCTTACGCGGGCGCTTTCCCAGGCGGCGTCGGCGCGGGCGCTTTCCCGGGTGAACGGGAACGTGAACACGGTGTCGGCAGGCAGCGGCTCCCACTGGTCGGCGGGGGCCAGGTCCACAACGGTCTCGGAGGCCACGACGACCCGGTCCGCAGTGGTGTGGCGGTGCATCGCGAAGAACCGCGGGGTGCGGGTCTCCGGCGGGCTCCAGTGGACGAGATGGGCCTGGTCGGGGTGGATGGCGATGGCGTTGCCCGACATGCCGCCGCCCGGGATCGCCCGCAGCCGTTCCAGGGCGCTCTCCTGTTCCAGGCGCGGGGTCCGGGGCGGGATCAGGTAGTCGAAGTACTCCGCCGAGTCGAAGACGGACGCGGGCATGCCAAGCAGTCGGTGCACGGTCGGCAGGTAGCCGTTGTGCATGAAGTACCAGTCGTCCTCGGGCCGTTCCAGCGGGTGGGTGTAGGCGAGGCCCCGGTTCTCGGGCAGTGTGGCGTTGCGGACGTGAAGGGCGAGGAAGTCGGTCCGGACGGTCGCCACGGGCGAGTCGGCGGCGCTGTCGGCGGCAGGGCGTACGTCACGGTGGGCCCGCAGCCGGCCGTCGACGGGGTCGCGCCATACCGCTCCCCAGCCGTGGGCGTGCACAGTGGTGGCGTTGTCGTGGTTCGCGGTGACTCCACAGCTCATCTGTACAGCGGCGGCGACGATCTCCGCCGGGTCGAACGAGCCGTGGGCCAGGATCAGTCGGCACATGGGCCGCCCGTTCTCTCAGCGGGCATCGGGGCTCCCGAAGGTCTCGGAGTCGGCTGTCGCACCGACCTTAGAAGCCATGGCAATCTTTGGCAATATGGTTGCCTCTTAGGCAATGCTGTGACAACCTCTTAGACCTCGATCAAGGAGTGACGATGGCTGACCACTTGCCACCCAAGACCGTTGTGATCGTGGACGGATACTCCAACGCCGCGTCCCTGGTCACCGCGTTCGCCCGGCGCGGGTACGCCTCAACGCACGTACTGAGCACGCCGGAGCCGCGGCCTGCGATGATCCCGCCGCGTCCCGAGGACTACCGGGGCTGGCTGGTCTGCCCGGACGCGGCCGCGGTGGACCAGGTCGTCGACCAGCTGCACGCACTGGACCCGGTCGCGGTGCTTGCCGGTCAGGAGCCCGGGGTGCCGCTCGCCGACATGCTCAGCGAACGCCTCGGCCTCGCCACCAACGGCACGGCGCTCTCCACCGCCCGCCGCGACAAGTACGAGATGATCGAGACGCTGCGCGCCGCCGGCGTCCGCTGTGCCGACCAGTTCAAGACCGACGACCCGGACGCGGCCGCCGCGTGGGCGGTACGGCGCGGGCGTACCCCCGTCGTCGTCAAACCGCTTTCTTCTGCGTCCTCCGACAACGTGTACATCTGCCGCACCGCCGAAGAGGTGGCCGACGCTGCCCGCCGTGTCCTCGCCTCGCACTCGATGTTCGCGGAGCGCAACACCGAGGTCCTGGTCCAGGAGTTCCTGTCCGGCCGCGAGTACGCCGTGGACTGCGTCAGTGCCGACGGCAGCCGCTATCTGGCAGGGGTCTGGGAGTCCGAGCGGCGCCACATCGACGGCGGCCGCACCATCTACGACATGTGCGTGCTGCGCGATCCCGACGCCGCACCCGTCCCGGCCCTGAACGCCTACGTCCACACCGTCCTCGACGCCCTGGGCATCCGGCACGGCCCCTCCCACGCCGAGGTCATCATGACCCCGCAGGGCCCGACCCTCGTCGAGATCGGCGCCCGCCTCAACGGCTCGATGGACCCCGACTTCCACGACATCGTGTTCGGCACGAACGTCGCGGAACTGGTCGCCCATGCCTACACCGAGCCCACCGGCTTCGCTCGCCGTTTCGGTGGCCGTGTGTACCAGCCGATGCAGGCTGCCGCCGTCTACCACGCGCCCACCGCTCTCGACGGCGTCATCGCCGCCGTCGACACGGGCGTCGTGGACCGGATCACCGCGCTCCCCGCCGTCCACAGCGCCGTCGTCCGCTCCGGCCCCGGAAGGCGCCTCCGGCCCACCGAGGATCTGCTCACCAGCCCGCTGCGGTTCTTCCTGGCCGGCCCGGACGAAGCAAGCCTGCGCCGGGACCGAGCCCTGGTCGACGACCTCAAGGACGAGGTCTACCGGCTGCTCTGACGGCACCCCATACGGAAGGAAGTGACATGGAAAACGAAAACCGCCCGCTGGTCCTGCTCCTGGGCAGCGCCCGGTATGTGGTCGAGGCGTGCGTCCGCCTCGGCATCGACGCCGTCGTCGCCTCGGGCGCCCGGGAGAACGACGCCGGTCTCGCAGCGGACGACCAGGTGACCGTTCTGCGGGTCGACCATCAGGCCTCCTCGGAGGCAGTCCTCGGTGCTCTGCATCGCGGCGGGTTCACGGACCGCGACTTCGACGCAGTCGTCACCTCCGACGAGTTCGCGCTGGTCACCGCCGGGCTGATCGCGGAACACCTGGGCTGCCGGGCGATCGACGCGCGCACGGCGCTCAACTTCCGCGACAAGTACCTGCAAAAGCGACTGGTCGCGGAGGCCGGGATCGACACCGCCCGGGTGACGCTGATCGAAGACGTTCACGACGTCTCCGCCCTGACAGACCTTCCGTACCCGCGCGCCGTGCTCAAGCCGGTGGCCGGCGCCTCGACCCGGCTGACCGCCGTCGTGGACACTGCCGAGGAGTTGCACGGTCTCAGCCGGCGGTACCGCACGGCCGGCACCGCTGAACGCACCTTCGTCCTGGAGGAGTTCATCGGAGGCGAGGAATGGATCGCCGACGGCATCGTCTTCGGCGGCGAGGTCCTCTTCTGGTCCCTTGGCGCCTACGGCGCCCCCTGCCTGACCGCGCTCGACGAGGGACTACCGCTGTGGATGCGGCGGATCGACCCGGACACCGAGCAGTGGCGGTATGAGCGAGCTCAACCCGTGGTGCTCGGCGCGCTGCGGGCGCTCGGCCTCACGGACGGCGTCTTCCACATGGAGCTCTTCCACAATCCGGCCTCCGGCAGGCTCGTCTTCGGTGAGTGCGGCGCCCGCCGCGGCGGTGCACTCATCCAGGAGGAGGTGCAGGCGAAGTTCGACGTTGACCTCGGCGAGGCCATGGTGCTGTGCGGCCTCGGCCGACGGCCCGAGCTGAACGTCAAAGTCCGGCCGGGCCTGGTCGGCACCGCCTATCTGCCCGGCCGCCCCGGCATCCTCGTCGACCGCCCCTCGGCGGCCGACCTGATGGCCCTGCCCGAGGTCGAGTACGCCCGAGTGGAAGCCCCCGTCGGAACGGTCTGGACCGGCGGTCCCTCCGGCACCGACCAGCGGGTGGCCCAGATCCTCGTCACCGCCGACTCGGAGGCCGAGTTGAAGCAACGCTTCGCCGAGGTCCGCCAGTGGTTCGACGAGCGACTGACCGTTGCCCCCCATCCGGCGACCCCGCAGGAACTGCGCACCTGGCAGCGGGCGACCTGGCCGCACAGCGACCTCGGGGACCGGCTGTGGCCCTGACCGAAAACACCGAGCGGAAGGTCGGCCCGGCGGACCGGCGTGCACCAGGCCGGTGGGCGAGGCTGCTGCCCGCACCCGGGCCGCAGCGCATTCTCGCCGCCGCCACCCTCGTCAATACCTTCGGCAGCGGCCTGTTCGTCACCAGCAGCGCGCTGTACTTCACCCGGGTCGTCGGACTGCCCACCGCTCAGGTGGCGATCGGTCTCACCACGGGCGGCATCGTCGGTCTCGTCGCGGGGCTGGCCGGCGGCCGGGTCGCGGACCGCTGGGGCGCCAAACGCACCCAGATCGGCGTCATGGTGCTCGGCTCGTTCTTCATGACCTGCTACCTCTTCGTCCACACCTTCTGGCCGTTCATCGCGGTGGCCTGTCTGACCGCCGCGGTGCACTCCGCCAACCCCACCAGCCGGGACCCGCTGGTCCGGCAGTTCGGCGGCGAGCGGCCCGCTGCGTACCGCGCCTACCTACAGGCCATGACGAACCTCGCGATCGCCCTGGGTGCGGTGGTGGCCGGCCTGGCCATCCAGGCCGACACCCGCGAGGCCTACGTGAGCCTCCTGGTCGGCCGGACCCTCGCCTTCGTCGGCTGCGCCCTCGTGCTCACCCGGCTGCCCGGTCCCGTACGCAGCGACACCCGGGCGACGGACAGACTCGGCTGGGTGGCCCTGCGCAACCGCTCCTTCCTCGTGGCAACGGTGATCAACGGGGCCATGCAGGTGCACTACGCCGTGCCGACCTTCGCGCTGCCGCTCTGGATCGTGGACCACACCGATGCCCCGCGCTGGACCGTGTCGGCGATCTTGCTGCTCAACACCGTGATGGTGGCGAGCCTCCAGGTGATGGCGGGCCGGTCGGTCACCTCGACGGAGGCCGCGGGCAAACGGATGCTGTGGGCCGGCTGCGCCCTGTGCACGGGCCTCGTCCTGATGGCCGCGGCCAGCGGACCGACGGCCTGGGTCTCGGTCCTGATCCTGGTGGCGGCCACCGCCGTGTACACGGCAGGCGAGCTCTGGCACGCCGCGGCCTCCATGGAGTACTCCTTCGGCCTCGCTGATGCCGAGGCACAAGGCCAGTACTCCGGCGTCTTCAGGCTCGGCGCCGGCGCCGGAGACGCCCTGGCCCCGACCGTGATGGGCGTCATGGTGCTGGGCTGGGGCCGGCCCGGCTGGCTGGTCCTCGCCGGGCTCCTCCTGCTCGTCGGGGCGGCAAGCCGTCCTGCGGTCGCTTTCGCCGGCCGCCGCTTCCCCGGGTAGGACGGCGGAGTCGGAAGAGTTCGGGAATTCAGGAGTTCAACATGCAGATCAGGCTCATGCGGGAGGACGACCTCCACTCCGCGGAACGCGCCTCGGCGGCGACGTTCCTGGAGGCCGAGGAGCTCAACCGGCGTGTCGTCGAGCCGCAGGTGCAGCCCCGCTCGGCCGAGGCCTCCGCCCTCTGGATCGACCGGATGCGCCTTTTTCTCACCGTGGATCCCGGAGGCTGCTGGGTAGCGGTGGACGAGGCGGGCGAGGTCGCGGGCTTCGCGATCTCGCAGAACCGTGACCGCCTCTGGTACCTGGCGACGTACGGTGTGCTGCCCGGCCACCAGGGACAGGGCGTCGGCAAAGGCCTCATGGACGCCGCGCTCGCACATGCCGGGGACCGCCAGGGGATTTTCATCTCCAGCGTGCACCCCGGCGCTACCCGCCGCTACCGGCTCGCCGGGTTCTCGCTCCACTCTCAGGTGCGGATGACCGGCACCGTCAACCGGTCCACGCTTCCAGCGGTCACCGGTCTCAACGAGGGCGGTACCGGCGACTTCAGCTGGATGGACCGGCTGGACACTGACCTCCGCGGCGCGGGCCACGGACCCGACCACGCGTTCATGCTGGCCACCCTCCGGCTGATCGTGTCCCGGTCCGATGCCAGGCCGGGATACGCGTACGTCGACCACCGGGGCCGTGTGGCGCTGCTGGCCGCCGCCCACGAGGACACGGCACGGGCGTTGTTGTGGGAGGCCCTGGCCTCATCCCAGGCGGAGGCGTTCGTCCCGTCGATCACGGCGGTCAACGAGTGGGCGATGGACGTAGGCCTCGCCGCTGGACTCGACATCGTCCAGGAGGGCTATGTCGCAGTGCGCGGCATGGCGGTACCCGGACCGTACCTGGCCAGTGGGCACTTCCTCTGATCTTTCCCTGATGTCCTTCTGCGTTGAGGAATCCCGATGAAATCGTTCTGGTTGCTGACCGGGGCCACCGCGGTGTCCACGGCCGGAAATACTTTTCTCTATCTGGCCGTTCCCTGGGCCCTCGTCGAGTCGACACAGTCGAGTCTGCTGGCCGTCCTGAGCCTTGCCGCCCAGACCGCTCCCTATCTGGCGGCACCGTTCCTCGGTGCGGCCATCGACCGGTACGACCGCCGCTTCCTCTTCGCCGCGGGCGAGGTGATCCAGGGCGTGTGCGTGGCCCTGATCCCGCTGCTCCTTGCCATGAAGGCGATCGCGCCGGTGTTCGTGGCGCTGTTCGTCATGGGCCTCGCCAAGGTCGTCTCCGACGTGGCGGGCGACTACGGGCTGCTACCTGCCCTGGTCCCGCGTGACCGCCTGGACCAGGCGTCGAGCTGGTTCAATTCCATCCAGCTGACGGCCCGGTTCGCCGGCCCCGCCCTGGCCGGTGCCGTCATCGCCGGCGTCGGCCCAGGCTGGGCCCTGGCGATCGACGCCGCCACCTTCCTGCTCACCAGCCTGACCGTCGTCTTCATGCCCAAGTCGGCACCCGCCACTACCCGGACGGCGCTGACCGCGATGCTTCACGAGGGCATCACGTACTTCCGCTCGCGATCCGACCTCCAGCGGCTGACCCTTGCCGTCGCGCTGTACAACCTCGGTGCTGGAGCATTGGAACCCACCCTGCTCACTGTCGGCGCCGCCCAGTGGCGCTGGTCTTCCTCCGCCCTGGGCGTCGCGGTGTCCTGCGGTGCAGTGGCTGCCGCCGTGGGCGCCTGGCTGAGCCCCAAAGTGCTGGCCCCTGACCGCCGACACCACCGGATCGCCCTCTGGCTCGGGGTGGCCGCCCTCGGCTCCATCGCCCTGCTCATCAGCGCGCCCCTGGCCGTGGTCGTCGCGTTTTGCGTGCTGTGCCTCGGCGAGGGCGGTGTCAATGCCACGACGATGGCTTACCGGCAGGCCGAGATCCCCAGCGAACTGGCCGGCCGGGTGAACGCGGTGATCCGTACCTTTATGACCGGCGCTGTCCCCGTCTCCGCGCTCCTGCTGGGCCTCACGGCCAACCTCACCGGTTCGCTCCGGATCTTCTTCCCGGTCACCGTGACCGCACTGCTCGGGGTGCTCGTCTGGACAGTCCGGAGCGGCGCCCCTCGTCCTGTCCCCGTACCCGCCGAACTCGCCATGGCCGAGGAAAGGTCCGTGTGATGAAGAACGTCCTGTTGATCAACTCAGGCCGGGAGAACGCGGCCCGAGCGCTCCAACAGCGTGAGGACATAAATCTCTCCGTCATCACCATGCCGGAGTACGCGCACTACTACTCTCCCGGCGTGGACGTCGAGGTGATCGACACCGTCGAGGACCTCACCCAGGTCCGGCTCGCTGCCCTGCGTATCAGGGCCCGCAACCCGTTCGACTACGTGGTGGCCCCTTCCGAGTGGAGCATTCAGGCCGGCGGCTACATCCGTTCGTACTTCGGCCTGCCAGGCACCGGCTACGCGGTGTCGAACGCCTTCTCCAACAAGTTCGTGATGAAACAGGAACTGGCTGCCGCGGGGCTGTCGGTGGCGAACTTCCGGCGACTTGACGCCTTCGGCGACGCGCCGGCCGCCGGGGACGATCTCGGCTGGCCGATCGTAGTCAAGCGGGCCTTCGGCGGCGGCTCGGAGGACGTCTTCGTGGTCCGCGACGCGGACCACGCCCTGGCGCTGGCCGGCGACGACAGCACGGCGAATCTGCGCGCGGGCGCCTACCCCCTGATGGCCGAGGAACTGATCGACATCGAGACCGAGTTCCACTGCGACGGCATCGTCGTGGACGGGGAGGTCCGATTCGCCCCGGTATCCCGTTACTTCGCGCCCGTACTGCGCAGCGTGGGCGGCGTCATCGGCTCGTACACCCTGCCCGATGACCACCCGGACGCCGAGATCATCACCGCCCTCCACGAGCGGGTCGTCGCCGCGCTGGGCCTCACCGACGGGGTGACCCACCTCGAGGTCCTCAAGTGTTCCCGGGGCTATCTGATCGGCGAGATCGCCTGCCGTACCGGCGGCGGCGGGATCACTCCCCAGCTGGAGCACCAGTACGGCGTGGACCAGCTGAGTGCGTTGCTGGAGCTGTCCATGGGGGGCATGGTCGACGTCAAGCAGCCGCCCCGCACGGACCACATGATCCAGTACATGCTTCCGCGTCCGCTCGGCACGGTCACCGAGGTCACTCCGGTCCGGGAGTTGCTCGCGGTGCCGGGTGTGGTCCATGCCGAGGTCAAGATCAAGGCCGGTGATGTCTTCCACGGGCCGCTCGACTCATCCGTCTACGCCGGCATTGTGGTGATGCGCGCCGCAGACGAGGACCAGGTGGCCCAGCGGGTGACGGAGATCGGCCGAAGGTTCCGCGTGACGGTGGCCGAGGGCACCGACGCCCAGCCCGTCCTGGCGACCGTCGGCTACGACAGGGTCGGGTGACCGCGATGGAGATCGTCGACGAACACGGGCTGTCCGTCGCCCTGATCACTCCGGCGGACCTGGACACCCGGCCCTGGCGCAACAGCGGCCCGCACATCGACGTGGTTCGGCTCCCCGAACCGCCGGTTGAGTGCTGGGACGAGCTGACGGCGGCGGGATTTGTTCGCAAGCCGGAGCTGCTGTGCTGGAAGGCCGAGCTCGGCGCCGACGAGGCGGAGTTCCTGTCCCGTCTGGAGAACAAGTCGCGTCAGGACGTACGGCGGGCCCGGATGCGGGCGGAGAGCGCGCTGCGGTTCACGGTCCAGGACACGATGGCGCCCGAGATCCTGGACCCCTTCCTCGCGCTCTACCTGGAGCGGGTCCAGGAGATGGCCTTCGGCGTCCCTATCGCCGTACGGCAGCGCAACCGCCTTCTCGGCGGCGCAGAGAAGTACTTCGCTGTCTATGCCCACGAGGGTGACGAACTGGTCGGCGGCTGCGTGGTACGGGAATGCCCGGACGAGGACGCCGTACGCATCAGGTTCTCGGCTGTGACGGAACAGTGGCGGCGGTCCAGCCTCGCCCGCACGCTCTACTTCGCCGCGATGCGCACAGCCCGAGAGAAGGGCTACCGGTGGGTGACCCTGGGCGACGAGCCGAACCTGTACGGGCATCTCACGAAGGCCGGGCTCTTCTCGTTCAAGGTGAGCATGGGATTCCGCTGTGTGCCGTCCCAGGACTTCCACGACCCCGAGGGCCGCGATCTGGCGGATCTGGTCCTGAACCTGACGAACTTGAGCGGTCCTTGCCTGATTCTCGGCTACGCGACCGACTCCGCCGAGGACCGGATGCTGCACGCCGAACTGTTCACCGACGAACCTGCCGGCACGGACCCGAGGAAGTACACCGCGCCGTTCCTGACAGGCGTCGAGGTGCGGACGCCCGGACAGTAGGCAGCGCGAAAGGGCCGTCGGGCCCAGGCCTCGTCGTGCGGGGCCTGGGGCCGACGGCCCCTTCATGCTGCCCGGCCGCTCAAGCGCCCGTGGTGGGCTTGTCCGTGTGCTCCAGCGCCTCGGCCAGGAGACGCCAGATCTCCGCAGCCAGATCCATGTTGGAGGCACGGCGGGCGTCCTCGCCCAACTGCTTGAGCCGGGCGAGCCCGTGCTCCTGGTCTCCCTCGCCGATCAGCAGCAGGCTGTCGAGGGCGCGCAGCCGGATCTGGTCCCGGTAGGTCAGCATCAACTGGTCCAGGTCCAGCTGGTCGAGGAAGCCCCGGGCCGCGACGCGATCCCCCTCGGCGAAGGCGAGGTGCGCCTGCAACGTCAGCAACTCCTGCTCCTGGACGGGCGTGCCGACGAGCGACAGCGCCGTGCCGGCCTCGGCGAGGTATTTGCGGGCCGGTTCGGTGAGGGCGGGCCGGGACTGCAGCGAGAGCGAGGCCGCGGCCAGCCGCAGCCGCGCCCACAGTGTGAGGTCGTCCCGGCTGTCGAGCACCTCCATGGCCTGCCCCAGGTAGCCCCGTGCGGCATCGTCGTCCCCGAGTCTGGAGTGGACCGTGGCCGCCGACCAGAGTGCCTCGGCGCGCCGGGTGTTGTCCGGGACGTCCGCCACGAGTTCGAGCAATTCCTGCACATGCGCGCGGGCATCCGGAAGCCGGCCGGCTTCCGCCTCGGTCGCGACCAGGACCAGCAGCGCGCTCCCGGTGTCGACCGTGGACAGCTGCGCTTCCCTGGCCTCCAGGTAGGTGCGCGTGGCCAGTTCCAGCGCCCGGGCGGTCTCGCCCGACGCCCTGAGGCACCGGGCGAACCACGTCCTGGACCGGCACTGGAGCGCAGGCAGTCCGAGCTCGTCGGCGAGCTCGGACAGCTGTTCCAGGGCGGCGAGTTCCTCGCTGCGCTCACCGCGCCGATGCCGGTACTCGACGATGAGCCACAGGGCCTGCCAGCGCAGCAGGGGATCCTCGTCGCTCGCCTCGTCGAGCGCGGCGATGAGGTCCTCAGCGGCGGCATCGTTGTCGGTCGTGGCCGCCATGCTCAGGGCCTGGGTGAGAAATCCCCTGGTCGGCGTGGTGTCAAAAGCGGAGCGGTCCACGCCCAACTGCTTGGCCAGGTAGCTGATCACCCGCTCGGTCGGCTGGCGTGCACCGGACTCGAGACGGGACAGGTACCCCGTGGAGATCTCGTCGCCCGCCAGAGCTACCTGGGAGAGCCCCTGCTGCTGCCTGAGGAACCTGAGGCGTGCCCCGAAGGACGACTTGGATGTCATACGAATCCCGCAATCTTTCCGGGCGGGACACGTCGCGCCCCACCATGACTTCGCCACGCCCCCTCGTGGCATCGGAGATGTCAACATAATGCCACGAAGGAGGCAGCATTGGGCACCACCTAGCCTGGAAGAGTTGGCAATTTTTGGCAACGCTACTTGCCAAGCTTCACGGGACCGCCATAGGTTTACGGCGGTCAAGCCAGGCAACAACCGTTGCTTGGCCGCGCCAGCCACGTCAGTGTCCGGGCCCTATTGGAGATCCCATGCCTAAGCAGCTGCTGCTCTTCTCTGCCGCAATCCTGTCCTCTGCTCTGACCGCCCTGGCCATCGGAGTGAACTCCGACATCGACTGGCCGGCCCCCCGGCCGGTCGTCGCCACGGCGCCGGCGGGAGACATCGACTGGCCCTGACCTGACTCCTCCCCGAGTGACCACCCCCTCTTGCGCCACCGGCCTCGCCAGGCCGCGGGTCAAGAGGTGTTGGTCGTTCGGCCGTGACGCGCATCCGGCCGGGGCACCGTCTCCCGCCCTTCACACAGGAGGGATCGTGAAAGCTGGGCGCGTGGGTCTTGAACACCAGAGGCCGCCGCGAAAGGGTCACGGGCAGCATGCCGCGCTCGCAGAACGGGAGTTGAGAGGATGTGTGGAGGATCTGACCAGTGGCAACCGCACTGGGCCGTGATGATGCCAGGGACACATGGAGGGCGGACGTCGTGAAATGGAGCGGGGAAGACCTGGCCCGTGATGCTGTCCGGAGTGAGGGCCAAGGCCTTACGGCCGCACAGGTGACAGAAAAGCTCGCGGAAGCAGCCGTGCGGGTGCGGGAGAACCGGGAGCAGCCGCCTGCGCCGACCGGTCAAAGCCCGTACACGACGAATCCGGAAGACTTTGTGGCGCTGTGGGAGGCCAAGCGCGCCGAGTGGGCTCGGATCGCTGCCTTGCTGGAGACTTCCGGCCGGGAAGCGTACGACCCGGACCGGGACGACGACGGAACCACCTGGGCGCGTGAGCGGGAAACCCGGCGGCAGGCCCGCCTGGACAAATACGCCGCCTGGTTGAAGGAACATCAGGAGGAGCAGGACGGACTGCGGACGCAGGTGTACCTGCCTGAGAACGTCAGCCGCCGACTGCAGGCCATCGCTTCCGGCGTCCGGCTCTCCCCTGAGCAGGTTCTTGCCAAGCTCGCCCGACATGCCGAACTACTTGAGGACGGCACCCTGACGGTTGCCCCCTTCTCCCCGTCCTGACCGCTTCCTGGCATCAACACGTTCTCCGCCTACGAGTGAGCCACCCCGGGGCGACTGCATGCGGGTCCTCGAGGACCAACTCCTGGTCGACGGCTACGACACTGCGGATCGTTGAGACGGCGACCGCCCCGGCATTGCGCCTGCCGACGGCAACGCACCGGGTGATGGACTGGGTTCCCGGGCTCGCCACCGACCCCGCCTGCGGAAGCGAGTTCTCCGCGCCCTGTCACGGTGCAGCCGAACAACAGACCGTGGCATCCGTCTACGGGCGGACCCGACAGCTGGCAGTGCGCAGCGTCGACCGAGCCTGCCGGGTCGGTTGGCGGGGATGGTGAACTCGACCCACAGGGGGTAGTGGTCGGAAATGTGCCAGGACAGTTCGGTCAGCGTGCGGTTTCTCCGAAGGGCGCCGACGAAGTCGGCCTGTCCGTCGGCGGCGGCGTCCAGCGTCAGGACGGGACGGTGCTGCTGGCCCTTGGTGAACCAGGCGATCTGGTCGTAGAAGTGGGCGGCGTCCAGCTTTTCGAAGATGGTCCGACGAAGACCTGTCAGTTGCGCTGCTGGGGCCAGGCCGGTGGAGGTGAACGCCTCGAACAGGGCCAAGCGGGCGTTCCACCGTCAGGTTCACGCGCCCCCCGCCGGCCTCACACCGAGAACTCGCGTATCACGGTGTTGCGGAACACCGCGCTGCCGCCGATCGTGAACAGCGCGAGCCGGGTGTCCAGCAGGTACGGGAACACCTGGCTGGTGTGCACGTAGCGGCCGTCGTCGACGAACATCTCCACGGACGTGCGGTCCACCAGGATGCGCAGCTTCACCGTGCCGGCGGACGGGTCGAACGGGGTGTGGCTCTCCTGCCACTTGCCGGACGTGTCGGCGTTCACCGTGTTGCGTCGGTTGAGGAAGGCGTAGTCGGCGTAGATCCCGGCGTCGATGTGCCGACCGCCGTCCGGGGAGCGCCTCAGCTGGAGGCCGGCGCCGGTGAGCCGGGACCAGGCGATCTCGGTCGTCACCTCGTAGGAGATGCCGGTGTAGTCGAGCAGCTTCGTGCCGTCCACGGTCACGTCGCCCAGGTTCACCGTGCGGGAGACATGCGAGTCGAGGCCGGCGACGGGCCGGGAGGCGAGGTAGCAGGTGCCGTCGGACGCCTTCTCGAGGGTGACCTCGCGGACGACGGAGTCGGTGCCGTTGAAGCCGTCGCAGTCGATGGTCGGGGTGGTGTTGGCGTAGTCCCAGTCGTTCACCCAGCCGATCGCGTACCGGGCAGCGTCGTCCACCGCCCCGCTCGCGTCCCGCTTCTCGAAGGTGACGGCGGCGTACCAGTCCCAGCCGTGGTCGAGCCACTGCGGGTCGCTCGCGTCGGCGGTGAACGCGCTGCCGTCGAAGGAACCCGTCCAGTACGCGTACGTGTTGGGCAGCCCCGCGCCCTTGCCGTTGGCGCTCGCGCCGAGCACCCACTTGACGGTGCCGTCACCGGCGGTGATGCGGAACAGGTCGGGGCACTCCAGGACGCCGATGCCGTCGTGGACGAAACCGTCCGCGTACGTCCAGGACTTGAGGTCGTCGGAGTGGTAGAAGCCGATCTTGTCGTTCTCCGCGAGGGCCATCACCCAGCGGTCCCGGTCCTCGTCGCGGATCACCTTGGGGTCGCGGAAGTCCGCGACGCCCGGGTTGGGCAGGACGGGGTCGGTCCCGTAGTTGCCGAAGGTGCGGCCGCCGTCTGTCGAGTAGTACAGGAACTGCTCCTGATGGTCGGTGCCGCCGCCGGGGGACATGGTGACGATGACGACGACCGCGCCCGCGCCGAATCCGGCCGTGTTGCCGGTGTCGACCACCGCCGAACCCGACCAGAGATCGCCGTTGGGCGTGGTGTCCTTGGGCACGGCGACCCCGCGGTCGGTGAAGGAGACCAGGTCCTCGGTGGTGGCCAGGCGCCACGCGGTGCCCACGACGCCGGTGAAGTAGTCCGCGTTGTAGAGGTAGTAGTAGTGGTACTCGCCGTCGATCCAGACGGGCCGCTGCGGGTCGTTCTTCCACTGGTCGGGAACCGTGAAGTGGTACGCGGCACGGTAACTCGCGCCGCTCACCGCGGCCTTGGCCTTGTTCTTGCCCTTCTCCTTGTCCTCTTCCCTGTCCTTGTCCTTTTCGGCGGACAGCAGTGCGGCGGCGGTGCCCGCCGCCGATCCCGCGAACAGCGCTCTCCTGGAAATCCCTGACGTTCCGGGCATGACGCATCGTTCCTCTCGTGGCGGCTCGTGAGGGCCCATGGCGGCTCGTGCGAACGAGGACTGTAGACCTAACTTGTAGACCTAACTCGTTAAAGGTCAAGCGTTCCCGACCCTTGACACTCCTGTTGCGCGGTTCCCATCATCTGGAGCATCGACCCTGATCTAACACGAGTTAGGCCCATTGGATGACTGACTCGCACCTCCCCCGCCGCACCCTGCTGCGGTACGGCGCCTACGGGGCGGGAGCGGCCGCCCTGGCCGCGACCGCCGCGAGCTGGGACCGGCTCACCGGAGCGGACATACCCGGCCGCGACGACGGCTCCCTCGTCGTCGCCACCCTCGGTTCCGCCTTCGACCCGGCCACCGTCGACGCCCTCGCCAAGGGCTTCCACCGTCTCCACCCCGACATCCCGCTGCGGGTGAACGCGGTGCAGGCCGTCGACTGGTCGGATTTCTTCGCGAAGATCCTCACCCAGATCGCCGCGGGCAGCGCGCCCGACCTGGTGTACGTGGCCACCGAGGGCGTGCAGTTGTTCGCCCGGCGGCTCGGCGTGCCGCTGGACCGCTGGGTGCGGCGGGACGCGGCGGAGCTGCGCGAGTACTTCGCCGACGTCCACCCCTCGCTGGTGGAGTCGATGATGTACGAGGGGAACCTCTACCAGCTGCCGATGGAGTTCAACGCCGCCGACATGTACCTCAACAAGCAGGTACTCGAGCGGGCGGGCGCGGGTTTCCCGGCGGCCGACTGGAGCCGCGACGACTTCACCGCGCTGCTGCGGGAGATGAAGCGGGCCGGCGACGCGCACTTCACGCCGTACTTCTGGACCAACAGGCTGTGGGGCGGCGTGGTGCCCTGGCTCTTCGCGAACGACACGAACCTGCTGGCGGAGTCCAAGGCGCCGGGCGGCTCCTGGCTGTGGGACACCTTCTACCCGGCCGCCGACCGGCAGGGACGCGGCGGGGGCTTTCGCTGGACGACCCCGCAGGCCACCGCCGACCGGGTCGAGGAGGCGTACGACTATCTCGCCTCCCTCGTCCAGGAAGACCTGTGCACCCGGCCCGAGGGCGGCAACGGCAGCAATCTGGTCGGCGTGTTCTCCACCGGCCGCGTCGGCGTCACACCGGCGGGCGGCTTCTGGGCGGGCGGCCTGCATCTGGCCGGCATGCGGGCCGCCGACTACGACGTGCAGTACTTCCCGCGCTGGCGTACCCAGCGGCACCAGTTCGGCGCGGCGGGCTACGCGCTGCTGCGCACCTCGAAGAAGCAGGAAGCCGCCTGGGAGTTCATCAAGTACGCCGCCCGCAAGGACACCATGACCCGGCTGTTCCGCGGCAACCAGACCACCCCGGCCCGGCGCTCGATGCTGAACGCCGCCCGCTACGCCGCGAGCGGCCCGGCGCACTGGCAGGTCTTCTACGACACCCTCGACCGGTTCCCCGGCACCGGCCCGATCCCCGCGCCGCCGCAGGTCGCCGAGGTGACCGACGTCCTGCTCAAGTACACCGGCACCGCGCTGGCCTCGCCGCGCGCGGTGCGCCCCGCGCTGCGCCGGATGCAGGGCGACCTGGAGCAGGCCATGGAGCGTGAGATATGACGAACACCCAGGTCCCGAACCCCCAGGTCCCGAACTCCCAGGTCCCGCCCGTACGTTCGCGGCCCGCCGCCCCACACGCCGTCGCCGTGCGGCCGTCCGTCCGCGACCGCGGCGCCAGGCTGCTGGCCGCGCTGTTCCTCGCTCCCACGGTCGTCGGCATCGTCGTCTTCACGGTCGTGCCGATCATCGGGTCCGTCGTGCTGAGTCTGTTCCACTGGAACGTGATCGACCCGCCCCGTTTCGCCGGCGGCGCCAACTACCGCACGACCTTCACGGACTCGACCGTCCTGGTCTCCTTCCGCAACACGCTCCTCTTCATGGTCTTCGCGGTCGCGCTGCAACTGCTGATCGCGCTGGTGCTGGCGCTCGCGCTGAACGGGCGGATGCCGGTCTGGCTGCGGTCGGTGTTCCGTTCGGCGTTCTTCTTTCCGCTGGTGCTGTCCGCCGCGTCGATCTCGGTGGTGATGAAGTACCTGTTCAACCAGGACTTCGGGGTGGTGAACTGGCTGATCGGCCTGGTCGGCGTCGCGCCCGTGCCGTGGCTGACCTCGGAGCACGCGGCGATGGCCACGGTGATCCTGGTCTACGTCTGGCAGCAGTTCGGCTTCTCGTTCCTGCTGTTCGTCGGCGGCCTGAACAACATCCCCAAGGAGATCCACGAGGCCGCCGCCCTCGACGGCGCGACCGGCCTGCGCAAGCACCTCGGCATCACGCTGCCGCTGCTGTCGCCGACGCTGCTCGTCGCGTCGGTGGTCGGCATCATCAACGCCCTCCAGGTCTTCGAACAGCCCTACGTCCTCACCGACGGCGGCCCCGGTGATGCCACCCGCACCGTGGTGATGGTGATCTACGAGAGGGCCTTCGAGCAGCTCGACTTCGGCGAGGCATCCGCGGTGGGCGTGCTGCTCTTCGTGCTGATCATGGCGGTCACCGCCGTCCAGTTCCGGCTCAGCCGGCGTTTCGTCCACTACCAGTGAGCCGGTGAGCCGCATGAGCCAAGCAACCCCGACCCTGAGCCGCGTACGTCACTCACTCGCCCCCTGGGCCCGGATCGCCGGACTGACCGTGTGCGCCCTGCTGACGCTGGGCCCGGTCATCTGGACCGTCGCCACATCGCTGCGCACTCCGGCCCAGTCCTTCGACCTGCCCCCGCAGATCATCCCGACGCACCCGACGACCGCGGCCTACCGTGGGGTCTTCCAGCAGATCGACGTGTGGCTGCTGGCCCTGAACTCCACGCTGGTGACGGCGCTGATCGCGCTCGGCCAGATGCTCACCGCGGGCCTGGCCGGATACGCCTTCGCGCGCCTGGAGTTCCGCCTCAGGAAGCCGCTGTTCGGCCTGGTCCTCGCGACCATGATGGTGCCGTTGCAGGTCACCATCGTGCCGGTGTTCCTGGTGCTGAAGTCGATGCACCTCACCGACACGCTCCTCGGCCTGATCATCCCGGCCTTCCCGACCGCCTTCGGCACCTTCCTGATGCGCCAGTACTTCCTCGGTATGCCGAAGGACCTGGGCGAGGCGGCCATGCTGGACGGCGCGGGGCCCTGGCGGATCTTCCGCTCGGTGTACGCGCCACTGGCCACACCCGGCCTGGCGATCGTCGGCGTGCTGGCCTTCAACTACCACTGGAACGAATTCTTCCGCCCGCTGATCCTGGAGACCTCCAGCCAGAACCACACGCTTCCGCTGGGCCTGGTCTCCCTGCAGGGCAACCTCGGCACCGGGTCGATCTCGGTGGTCCTGGCCGGGGTCGTGCTGTCGATGCTCCCCGCCCTCGCCGTGTTCGTCGTCGGCCAGCGCCCGCTGCGCGAGGGCATCACCTCTGCGGGAGTCAGCCGGTGAGCCACGACCCCCACGCCCCCCGGTTCCGGGTCCGTCCGCCCGCGGGCTGGATCAACGACCCCAACGGCCCGTTCCGCTGGCGCGGCCGCCGGCACCTCTTCTACCAGTACAACCCGGGCGCACCGGTCCACACCGACATCCACTGGGGCCACGCCTCCAGCCGCGACCTCGTCCACTGGGAGCACCACCCGGTCGCCCTCGCGCCGACACCCGGCGGCCCGGACGAGGCCGGCTGCTGGTCGGGCTGCGTGGTCGACGACGCCGGCACACCGACCGCCGTGTACACGGGAATCGACCGTCACCACACCGGTCTCGGCACCATCTGCCTGGCGCGGGCGGCGGACCCGGGCGACGAGCGGCTGACCGGGTGGAAGCCGCTGCCGACGCCCGTGGTGGCCGGACCGCCGCCGGGACTGGACGTGGTGATGTTCCGCGACCCGTTCGTCTTCCGCCACGCGGACCGGCGCTGGGCCCTCGTCGGGGCCGGGCACGCCGACGGCACGCCGACGGTCCTGCTCTACGACTGCGACGACCTGGCCGACTGGCGGTTCGCCGGTGTGCTGCTGGACGGCAGGGACCCGGTGGCCGCCGGCGTGTTCGGCGACAAGGCGGTGGGCTGGGAGTGCCCCCAGCTGTACGCGACAGCTGGCGGCGACCACGTACTTCTGGTCTCCCTGTGGGACGGGGACCCCTGCTCGACCGGCTACCTGACCGGCCGTCTGCAGGCCGACGGCCGACGCGGGTTGCGTTTTGTGCCACGTGCGGGCGGCCGGCTCGACCAGGGACGGGACTTCTACGCTCCCGCCGTGCTCCAGGAACCGGACCGCGCGCTGCTGTGGGGCTGGTCGTGGGAGGCCCGCCCGCAGGACGAGGTGCACCGGGCGGGATGGGCGGGCGTACTCACCGCGCCACGGGTCGTCGACGTGCACCCCGACGGTTCGCTGCGCGTCCGTCCGGCCCCGGAGCTCGACCTGCTCCGCCCGGCCGAGCCGTTCGTCAGCGCGCCGGGCCGGGTTCCGCTTCCGGAGACGTACGACCTGACGGTCACCGCATGCGGACCGACCACGGTGAGCCTGCTCCGGGACGCGTCGGGCCGGGAGCTGACCGTCCGGGCGGACCCCGCCGGCGGAACCGTCCTCCTCGACCGCAGCGCCTGGCCCCGCACCGGCAGGGAAGGCTCCGCCCCGATCACCGTGCACGTGCCGAAGGCGCCGGAACTCGCGCTCCGGCTGCTCGTCGACGGCTCGCTCCTCGAACTCTTCGTCGCGGAACGGGCGATGGTCACCGAGCGCGTCTACCGGCGCCCGGGCGACATCGCGGAGCTGACGGTCGACGGGCCGGGTGCCCGGGTCACCGGGTGGGCGCCGGAGCCACGGAGGCGCGGCTGACCACAGGGCAGGCCAGGCGCCGAATGGTCTTCGGCGGCGTCCGGCCGGTGTCGATGGCGTCCAGGAGCAGCCGGGCCGCCGCCTCGCCCATCGCCCGGTGCGGCAGCGCGACCGAGGTGAGGGGCGGGGTGAGGAACGCGGCCATGTGCTCCTGGTCGTCGTAACCGACCACCGACAGATCGGCGGGGACGTCGATCCCGAGCCGGGTCGCGGCGTGCAGGACACCTGCCGCGACCCGGTCGTTGTAGCACAGGACGCCGGTGGGGCGGCGGTCCGGTCCGACCCCGTCGAACAGGCGCAGCGCCCCCGCGTATCCCGCGGAGATCTCCCCGCCGCCGCGCACGATCCACTTCTCGGGCACGGTGACGCCCTCGGCGCGCAGCGCGTCCCGGAAGCCGCGGGTGCGTTCGGCCGAGGCGATGTCGTCCAGGCCGCCGATCACGGCGAGCCGGCGGTGGCCCGCGTCGAGCAGGAGCCGGGCCGCGGTACGGCCGCCGGCGCGCTCGGCGGGGACCACGGCGGGCAGGGAGTCGTCTTCGGGCAGGCAGTTGGCCAGCACGGAGTGGGTGCGGTGCAGGCCCTCGGGGACCCGCACCCGGCGCAGTGACATGGCCGCGTAGATGATGCCGTCCACGCGCCTGTCGAGGAGTTCCGCGACGGCGGCGTCCTCCTTGGCCGGGTCGCCGCCGGAGTCGACGGTGAGCACGAGGTGTTCGCTGTCCCAGGCCGTCTCCATGGCCCCGCGCAACAGCCGGCCGGCGAACGGCGAGGACGCGATCTCGTCGGTGACCAGCCCGATCACGGCCGTACGGCGGCGGCGCAGTCCGCGGGCGACGGGATCGGGGCGGTACCCCAGCTGTGCGGCGGCCTGCCGGATGCGTTCCTGGGTGGCGGGTGACAGGTTGCCCTCGGCCCGGCCGTTGAACACGAAGGACACCGCGGTGTGCGACACACCGGCGAGCCGGGCGACGTCCCGGGACGTGGGGCGCCCGGTGCCCGTGCTCCTGCTGTCCTCGGCACCGCCCACGCCGTCCGCCGCCCTCGCCCCGCCCGTCCCTGTCGATCACCGTCCACCCTATCCGCGGGGAACGCCACGGCACACGGGAGGACGCCGAGGCCTTGAACGCCTCCGACGTCCGCGATGTGCGCATCCATGGTGTGTGCAGGATGCGGAGCCTCTGCGGCTGGAAGGGGCAGGACTGCCGCGTTGGACATGACGCCTCGGTTGTACAACGGATCAGGTATATTGATATACGACGCCGTATACACAGGGAGTCGCTGTGAGCCGAACCGTCATCGACCTCGACGACGAGGCACTGGAAGCAGCTGCCAAGGAACTCGGCACCACCACCAAGCGCGACACGATCAACACCGCCCTGCGCGAGGTCACCGCCCGCTACCGGCGCCTGCGCGCGCTCGAAGACGCCCGGCAACTGGTAGCCGACGGCGCCCTGGACATCGACGTACTGCTGGACAAGACGCAGTACCGGCCGTGACCGTCGCCGACTACCTCATCGACACCTCCGCCCTCGTCCGCGTCCTGCTCGGCCAGAACACCACCGAGTGGGACGACAGGATCGCCGCAGGCCTCGTCGCGATCTGCGACGTCACCGAACTCGAGATCCTCTACTCCGCCCGCTCGGCCGCGGACCGCGCGCTCCTGAAGACGGCACTCGACGCCCACTACACGTGGTGCCCCATTCCCGACGGTGTCTACCGTCGCTCCCGGGTCATCCAGGAACAGCTCACCGCGAAGGGTGAACACCGCAGCGCGGGCCCGGTCGACCTCCTCGTGGCCGCCACCGCCGAAGAGGCAGGACTCACCCTGCTCCACTACGACCGCGACTTCGAAACCATCGCCCGGACGACGGGCCAACCGGCACAGGCGATCGACCTCAGACGGTAACGCCCGCCGGTGGCGCCCGACACCGCGATGTCCGCCGCCGCGACCGAATCGGACCCGCGCACGACTCCGTCGAGAACGTACCGTCCGGCTCCACGTACGTCGCCGAGGCCGACGACCGGTCTCACAGCCCGGTCGATGCGGGACGGCTGCTGAATCCCGCTCCTCGATCCTCTCGACTCGGGCCAGACCACCACCAGCGAACTCGTCCAGGAGCACCTGGCCGGCGCGAAGCTGGTCAAGGCGTTCAACAACATCATGGACTTTCACATCCCCGCACTCGCCCGCCCCCAAGGCGCCGCCGACCGCACCGCCCTGCCCATCGCCGGCGACGACCCGCAGGCCAAGGCCAGTGCCGCCGACCTGATCAGCCGGCTGGGCTTCGACACCGTCGACACCGGCCCCCTGGCCGAGAGCTGGCGCTTCGAGCCGGAGACCGACCCCTAGACGGCGCCGTACTTCACGGACCCCGACGCCACGCGGGCCGGCTGGGGCACGCTCGCCGAAGCCATCCGTTCCGGTGCTCCGGCGCAGATGCCGCCCTCCGACGACCCGGGCGTCCCGCTGCCCAAGGCGCGGCTGCGCACGCTGCTCGCCGAAACCCCCCGCAAGCTCACCGCCGACCGCGCACTCGCCTGACAATCAGAGCCGGTGCCGGTGCCAAAGGGTTGGACCGAGCAGCGGGCCGGCGGCGATGGACCCTCGGCCGGGACCGGCGTCAGTTCGGTTTCAGCACCACCGCCTGACCGCCGGCAGGGGCCATGGCCACGCTGAGCACGGTGGCCGAGGTGACGGTCCGGGTGCTCTTCACGACGGGAGTCTGATAAGCGTAGGTGCCGGGCGTGCCGTCGGCGTAGACCGTCGCCGTCCAGGTGCCGTCGGCGAGGAAGGACAGCGGGAGCGACAGCGTCCGGGCCGATTCGTCGGTCATCGCCCCCAGGTACCAGGTGGAGCCGTTGCGGCGTGCGACCGCGACGTACTGGCCGATCGATCCATCGAGGGTCCGGCTCTCGTCCCAGGTGGTGGGGATGGCGTCGAACCATGGCAGGCCGGGCCAGTTGGCGGTGTTGGCGTACTTGGACGGCGAGTCGTACCAGTAGAGGAAGTTCAGCGGCTGGTAGTAGACCGCGGCCATCGCCATCTGGTGGGCGTTGGTGGTCCGGTCGCGCGACTGGCCGTAGCAGATCGTGTAGTCCATCGGCCCGCCGATGTTCCGGGCGAACGGCAGGGTGACGTTGTGCGAGGCGGCCGGGAAGTGCTCGTTGCCCCGCACACCCTCCAGGCTGATCCAGTTGGGGTAGGTCCGCTCGTAGCCGAAGGGCCGCACGTCGTCGTGCATGTCGATCAGCAGGCTGTGCGCGGCCGCGGTCTTCGCCCAGCCGGTGATCTGGTTGGTCATGGCCTGGGTGCCGTCGTTGATGAAGCCCAGTTTCACGCCCGCGACGCCCCAGCCGCGGTAGAGGGCGAAGAGGCTGTCGGGGCTGGTGAGCGCGATGCGGTTGACGTAGAGGATGACCCCGATGCCCTTGCCCGTGGCGTAGGAGATCACCGACGGCAGGTCGATGGCGTCGATCGGCTCGGTCGCGTCGGTGGTGCTGCCCTCCGGCCCGTACCAGCCGGCGTCGTACTCGATGTACTGCAGCCCGCGAGCGGCGGCGAAGTCGACGCCCGCCGTGCCGTCGGCGGTGGTCAGGTTGCAGCGGAAGACCTTGCCGGGCTTGATCCACGAGGTGTCGGCCGGCGCGCCTGCGGGCGCGAGGTTGAGCACCAGCTCGGCGTTGTCGACCAGTTCGGCGTGGGTGGAGCCGGTCACCACCGCGCGCCAGGGGGTGGCGAACGGGGTGGTCACCGTGGAGGCCGTCTGGACGGTCCCGCTCCCGCGGGCGGTGTGCTCCATCAGGTGGGCGGCGAGGGCGTCGGGCTGCCCCGACACCGAAGACAGCATCAGCCGCGGGAAGTTGACCCGGGACGACTCGCAGACGCAGGCGATCAGCCCGCCGCTCGCGTACGTGGCGGTCAGCGGAAGGTCGGTCAGCGGGCCGGTGTCGGTGCCGGAGGTCCCGGTGGACGGGATCGAGCCCGGGGCGACGGGGTTGTACGCGTCCTCGTCCCGGGCGCTGTAGACGAGGGTGCCGTCGGGGAAGACGAATGTCGTCAGCTCGTCCGTGACCGTGGCGGTGCCCCTGTCGAGCAGCACGTACCGGAAGGCGACACCGCTGGGGTAGGCGCGGATCTGGACGCTGAAGTTGATCAGGGTGGCGGTGTCCTGGAGGTTCCAGCGCATCTCCTGGTACCGGTCGCGGACGGTCGCGTTGCGGCCGTAGACCGGGGTCCAGGTGTTGTCGACGGTCCAGTGCTGGTAGTTGGTGATGACCGTGCCGCTACGGCCGAGCGTCGTCCCGTCGCCCAGCTCCAGGCCCAAGGCCGCGGTGTCGACGACGGTCGCACCCCTGCGCTTGGCCGACCAGGTCAGAACGCCGCCGGTCAGCGACATCGTGATGGTGGTACTGCCGTCGGGGGCCGTCGCGGTGACCGAGGCGTCCGCCGCCGCGGCCGTGCCCGTCGTACCGATCCCGACCGCGGCGGCGCCGGCGGCGACAGCCGCGCCCTTGAGCAGTCCCCGCCGGGACACCGGGCGTGCTGGAACCTCCATGGCGGTGCCCCTCTCCATCGATGGGACCCGAGTCGGCGGCCGCCCCGAGTTGCCCCAACACAAACGAACAGTTACGAACGCTTTCGATCGGCACCGGGCAGTTGTACGCCCAGGCTCTCTGAAGGGTCAACCGTTCCGACCGGAAAAATCCCCACCGACCACCCCTCACCCCTTCGGTTCCGTCATGAATAAACAAAATCGATCGCGTCTCTTGACACCCCGACGAACAGGAAGCTCTCATTTCCCACTGAACGTCGCATCCGCTGCCGCGCGTTCGCCGCGTCTGCCACCCTTCGCGGCCTCAACTCCCCCCTCCCGCAAGCCGCCAGGCACCCGCGCCGCGCGGACGACGTCATGTCAGCACCTCGAAGGAGAGGCAGAGCATGCCGAACCGAGCACCCCACCACAGACCCTCGCACGGCCGGTTGCGGGCGACCGCCGCCGCGTTCCTCACCCTGCTCGCAGGCATCGTGGCAGTGCTGCTGCCCGCCGCGCCCGCCAGTGCCGCCACCGTCTCCTTCACCCTGGGCGCCACCAGGACCGACCAGAACGGCAACACGCTCCAGCTGCACGGCCTGGGCATCATCAAGGTAGGCGGCACCTGGTACGGCTTCGGCGAGGACAAGACCGGGGAGACCTCGTCCGACACGTCCTTCCAGGACATCCCCTGCTACACCTCCACCGACCTCTCCAGCTGGACGTACCAAGGCGTGGCACTGGCCAAGCAGGCCAGCGGCGACCTGGGCCCGAGCCGGATCGTGGAGCGACCGAAGGTCATCTACAACGCGTCGACCGGTACGTACGTGATGTACATGCACATCGACAGCACCAGCTACGGCGACGCGCGGGTCGGCGTGGCGACCAGCAGCACCCCCTGCGGGCCCTACAGCTACCGGGGCAGCTTCCGCCCGATGGGCAACCTGAGCCGTGACATGAACCTCTTCCAGGACACCGACGGCACCGGGTACCTGCTGAGCGAGGACCGCAACAACGGCCTGCACATCTACAAGCTCTCCGCCGACTACCTCTCCGTGGACAGCAGCGTGGCCCTGCTGGGCAGCAGCGGTTCCGCGAGCTACGAGGCGCCCGCGATGGTGAAGAGCAACGGCACCTACTACCTGCTCGCCTCCCACCTGACCGGCTGGAGCACCAACGACAACGTCTACACCACCGCCACCTCGCTGAGCGGGCCATGGGCGACGATGCGGAACTTCGCGGCGCCGGGCACCCACACGTACAACAGCCAGACGGCGAACATCATCACCGTGCAGGGCAGTTCCGGCACCACGTACATCTACGCAGGCGACCGGTGGAACACCGGCGACCTCGGCAACTCCCAGCTGATCTGGCTGCCGCTGACCATCCGCGGCACCGTGGTCAACCTCGGCCAGTACCCGAGCTGGTCGCTCGACACCAGCGCCGGCACCTGGACGCCCGTCTCCGGTGTGCCCACCAACGCGGTGCACACGCTGACCGACGCCGGCAGCTCGATGCTGATGGACGTCTCGGGCGGCTCGACGACCAGCGGCGGCAAGATCATCCAGTGGCAGTCCACCGGCGGCGACAATCAGAAGTGGACGCTGAACCGGGTCGCCGACAACGTCTACACGCTCGTCAGCGTCAAGAGCGGCCTGTGCCTGGACGTCCCGAACAAGTCCACCGCGGAGAACGTCCAGCTGGAGCAGTGGACCTGCAACGGCGGCGCCAACCAGCAGTTCGCCGCCGACCTCGTGGGCAGCCTCACCGGCACGAAGTTCATGCTCGTCAACATCAACAGCGGGCTGAACATCGGGGTGGACTCCTCCTCGACCACCGCGGGCGCCGGCGTCGTCCAGCTGACCGGCACCGGAGCCACCAGCCAGCAGTGGACGATGTCCTGACGAACCACCACCCAGAGGGCCGCCGCACTTCACGGCGGCCCTCTCGGCACATCATGACGGGCTGCGGGCCCTCCACAACAAGCCCCGGCGGCAGGACCGCCTCACCGAGTCGCGTCCGACCGGCATCGAGGACGCCGCCGGCACGGTGCCGCACACGTCGTTCACCCGTCTGACGAACCGCCAAGGCTCTGGAGGCCGCGGGAGTCTGCCGGTCACCCACCGTGTCTTCGACGGCGTCGACCGCCACTTCACCCACGCCGGACCGGTGCCTGCCGGGAAGGAGGCCATCGAGTTGATGGCCTCTGCCCCGCGCAGCATCGCGTGAGCGCGACATCCGCGCCGATCACGGACCGCCGGACGCCCCCTGGCCCGGCGACAAGGGATACGTCGGCGGCATCGCGGACTCCGGCACGGGCCTGGAGGATCTCGGGGCCCGCGAGTACGACGCACAGACGGGCCGCTTCGTCTCTCTCGACCCCCTCCTGGAATCCTCCGACCCCTCGCAGATCTCCGGCTACGACTACAGCGGCAACGACCCGGTCACCGGCAGCGACCCCACCGGCGCCAGCTGGTCCAGCTCCCTCAGCAACGCCGTCTCCGGTTTCGCCCAGACCGCCGGCCAGGTCATGCAGCGCACCAACTGGGCCCAGGCTGCCCTCGGAGTCGGCGAGCTGATTCTGAACTGTTTTCCCCGGCCCCGGCAGCACACCAGCGGCCCAGACCTTGCCCAGCATCCTGGAGCCCGGCGCACGTCGCACCGAGTCCGCTGACCACGGCCGGAGCAGCGCAAGCCCAGGGCTCGGACGCACCTTTCCGGTTCCTTGCGTCCCATCAGCGTCCCAACCTTGACGTCCGCCGGCCCCTGAGCGTCTTTGATCAATGCCATGAGCCCGCGCCGGCCGGCGTCCGCCCAGCCTGACGAGCGCGTCCGAAACCGGTGCGCAGCGGATCACCTTTCCAACGCGCAAAGGCTCCGGTCCGAGTCGCCGGACCGGAACCTCACAGTGACCATGCAGAGCACCGCCAGACAGCGTAAGGATTCACTCTCCTGCATGGCCCACTCACGGACGCAGACCTCATCCGTGGTACAGCACGCGAACGGCGTAGGCGTCGGCCGGAAGTGCGTCGAGGTAGTGGTTGAAGTAGCGGCGCCGCTCGGCGTTTGCGATGTCCAGCCAGCGTCCGTCCAGGGTCAGCAGGGCGTGGGAGGGCAGGGCGGAGTCCATGGCGTGGCGTACCAGGCCGTCGAGGTCGCCGCTCAGGCGGGCGATCGGGTCGCCGCCCACGATCTCCTCCAGTTCCGGGTTGTCCAGGAACGCCGCGATGACCGGCTGAGCTCGGTAGTCCTCCACGGCCTGCATCGGTGAATAGCTCCCGGGGTCGGCGAGGTGCCGGGCCCGGAAGTCCCCGAAGGCACGGCCGGGCGGGTAGGCGGAGGCGAACTCCTGCCATGCCTCGAAGGCCCTGCGGGCCCCGGCGGCCGCCCGGGCCCGCGGCGTTTCGAGATCCAGCAGCGCTCGCGGGCCGCCGTCGCACAGTGCCGGCGGCACGTTGCGCGGCTCTCCGGACAGGGTCTTGGCACCCCGGACGAGGCGCGGGTCGCCCTCGTGCCCCGGGACGACCAGGAACTCGCAGCCCCCGCCGTCGACCTGCCAGTAGTCCCACCAGGTCTCGCCGTCCGGATCGCCGACGCCGGCGTCACGGTTGTAGTCGTACGGCGCCATCGCCGCGCCGATGGCCCGGACGACGTCCCCCGGGTCGCACGGGGGGACGCACACCGTCACTCGCTCTTTCGCCATAGCCCTTTCCTCGGTCTGTTCCCGACGCTCATGGTCACATCATCGGCGGCGGGTCACAGGACACGAGCCATCCGTCACAGCCCCGCTGCCACGACCGGGTGGCGTCCCAGATCATGTAGAGGTCACCGATCACCCCGAGACCGCCCATGAGCTTGCCCACCCGGCTTCCTGCCCCGCCCGTCCTGGGCTCGGACGGCGCATCGGGCAGGCTGGGAGCCTTCTCGGTGACCTCACCAGGGGTGATCCGGACGGTCCCGCCGTTGATCTTGCGGACCAGCGGCTGCACGCGTTGCGTGTCGAAAGCACCGTCCGGCCAGATCACGCGCACGTGCTTGTTGCCGACGAACCTGTCCCGGATCGCCTCCGCCTCGGCCTGGCTCTTGGCGACGTAGACGACGTTCTGGGTCTGCCCCTTGCCGGTGCTGGTGGTGTTCATCTTGTTGGAAACCGTCTTGGCGACGTCGTCGGCGTTGAACACCTTGGCGTTGCTCTCGTTGGCGTCCCAGATGTCGACGGCCACGATCTTGCCGTTCTTCCAGGTGACCTTGATGTAGTCCGCCGTGGCACCGGCCGCGACATGGTCGCCGTTGGGGCCGTGCATCAACCCCTTCCTGGGTATCACACCCTTGTCGTCCTGCCACAGGTACCGGGAGCCGCTGCCGTTCTTGGAACCGTCGTAGTACTTGCCGCCGTTGCGCAGGTCCTCGTTCATGTAGTCGAACGCGACCTTCTCCGAGGCGATATTCGACTGCCCGCCCAGGGTGTGCGGGACGCCGCGCTCGTCGTAGATGACCTGGCGGCCGCTGACCGTGCGCTGGGTGAGCGCGTGCTCCGGTTTGATCTCCTTCGGGGGGTCTGCCGCGACGGGCACTCCGTTGCGGCACACCGCCGTGCCCTCCCAGCACTCGATGGCCTGCAGACCGTCCGGGTCGCTCTTGGTGACCGGGTTGTTGTCGGCGTAGGAGTAGCCGTTGATCTGCAGCGGGTCGGACGGGTCGATGACCGGGTCGGCGGAGAGGAAGCGGCCGGTGGACTGGTCGTACTCGCGGGCGCCGAGGTGGGTCAGGCCAGTGGCCGTGTCCTCGATTCCGGTGCGCAGGTAGGAGCGCCGGTCGGGCCAGCTGGACGGCTGGCTGCCGCGCGTCTCGCCGAAGGGCTTCGAGAAGCGGCGGGTGACAGGCTGTCCGCTGGACTCGTCCACCGTGGTGGTGGCGGTGCCGAGCTGGTCGGTGAGCAGGATGCTCAGCCGGTGACCGGTGGTGCTGCCGTACTTGGTGGAGCGGACCACGGTGGGCGCCCCGGAGTGGGAGTAACCGCGCGAGGCGGCGACGATGTTGCCCTTGGTGTCCGCGCTCACCTCGGTCTCGCCGAGGTAGAGCACGCTGCCCGCGGCGGTGTGCTCCAGCAGGCGGTTGCCCGCGGCGTCGTACACGTACGACGTGCGGTCGGCCGGCGTCCACTGCTGGGCCGCGCTGCCGTTGCAGGTGTAGAGCTGCAGGTCGGTACCGTCCGCGTCGTTGGAGCTGGGCACGTCGACGCACTTGCCGGAGGCGGGGTTGTAGAGGCTCTTGTCGGAGGTGCGGACGGTGAACTTCTGCGCGCTGCCGCCGTCGCAGGCGGCCAGCAGGATCTTGGTGCCGTTCGCGGTGCCGGAGGCGCTCGCGCACTTGCCGAAGATCCGCAGGGTGTCGCCGGTCGTCCGCCACTGCTGGGCGCGGGAGTTGTTGCACCGGTAGAGCTGGACGGGGTTGTCGTCGGCGTTGGAACCGCCGGCGTCGTCCAGGCACTTGCCGGACAGGCCGACGACCGCTCCGGCGCCGTCGCCGAAGCCCTTGACCTCGGTGACCTTGTCCTCGGCGCTCCACAGGAGGCTCTGGGTGCCACCGGGCAGGGTCCGGGTCTCGGCGTTGCCTGCCGCGGTGTAGGTGTAGCTGGACGCGGTGCCCGTGGCCGGGGTGACCCTGGTCAGGGTGTGCGGCTGCGCGAGCGTGCCGCCGGTGCCCTGGGTGCCGTAGCCGTAGACGCTCTTGACGTCCTTGGCGGTGTCGGCGGGGTCGTGCTCGGTGAGGCTCGCCCGGTTGCCGATCGCGTCGAAGGTGAAGGACTGCCAGTAGGCGGTGGTGTCGGTGGAGACCGTGCCGGCGGCGGGTGCGGCGGCGGTCAGCGAGGCCGCCATGTCGCTGTCGGGCGCGGTGGCGTCCGTGGCGGAGTCCGGTGCCTCGGCGATGGGGCCGGCCGAGGACTGGCCGTCCTGCCGGTAGCCCCAGGCGGTGCCGCTCGCGGACTTGCAGCCGGTGCCCGCGGTGCCCACGGCCTCCGAGGAGGTCCAGGCCTGGACCATCTCGCCCAGGTAGTCGTAGCTGAAGCACTGGGTGTCCCAGGTGCTCGTCGACCCGGTGGTCTGCTTGCGGGCGCTGGAGGTGACGTTGCCCGCCCGGTCGTAGGAGTAGTAGGAGTCCGAGATCCGGTGGGAGCTGTCGGTCTCCCGGTCCCACACCGTGCGCTGGACGCGGCCGGTGTGCTCGTCGATGAAGTTCGTCGTCCACACCCGGTAGGGCTGCGCTCCGCTGACCGTGCGCAGGGGCTCGCCGTAGGGCGAGTAGGTGACGTCAGAGGTGTACCAGGTCAGGCCGGAGGTGGACTGGGGCAGGCCGTCGCTGTCGTAGCGGGTGACGACCTTCTCCTTGGCGAGGCCGCCGACGGCCGGCAGGGTGACGCTGAGCGGCTTGCCGGTGGGCGTGTACGTGTACTCGTACCGGTAGGTGCCCGCGAGTCCGGTGGTGTCGGCCTGCGCGGGGACGACGATCTCGCGTCCGGTCGGCCGGTACTCGCTGTCGTAGCCGGTGACCGAGTCGACGTAGTCGCCGGTGGCGTCGTGCCGGATGGAGGAGGCGGGCTTGCCGACCGCGCCGGGCAGGTCGTAGGTGAACTCCTTGACCGGCGTGGCGGTGGGCGAGCCCTCCCGCACGTAGGTGACCCGGCCGACGGCGTCGTAGGAGGTGTAGGTCGTCTTCTGGTTCGCGTCGGACGCCTTGGTCTGCCGGTCGAGGTCGTCGTACTCGAAGGACGAGGTGCCGAGGTCGGGGTCGGTGGAGGTGCTGAGCCTGCCGCGCGCGTCGTAGGTGTAGGTCCAGAGGTTGCCCTGGTGGTCCTTGACGGAGGTGCGGTTGCCCCGGGCGTCGTAGCCGTACCAGGTGCTGCGCCAGTCGCTGAGGTCCTTGTTGGTGAAGTGCTGGACGCGGGTGGCCCGGCCGAGGGCGTCGGTGGTCGTCTTCGTCGCCGGGGTGGCTCCGCCGGCGGGCTTGGCGAGCGTCCAGTTGTCGCCGTAGCTGGTGGTGTCGGAGTAGACGGCCGTGCCGCTGTGCAGCGCGGTCGTCTTCACCGGGCGCTCCCGGCCGTCGTACGCGGTCCGGGTCATGCTCGGCACCAGGCTGGGGCTCCTGGGCTTGAACTGGGCGGCTTCCGGCTCGCCCTTGGCGAGGTAGTCGCCGGTCTGTTCGCGGACCAGGCCGTGGTCGTCGTAGCGGGTGTCGACGACGACGCGGCCGGGGCCGTGCGCCTCGCTCTGGACCTGGAACTTGCGGCCCAGGCCGTCGTAGAGGGTGACCTGCTTGCTGTAGGTGCCGTCGTCCTTGATCGTCTGCACGGTGACCGCGGTGGGCTTGGTCGTGCTGGAGGTGACGGCGGCCATCTGATAGCCGATGATCACGTCCGGGGACTGGTCGCCCGCGGAGCGGGACGCCGACCAGCCCTTGGTCAGCCGGCCCAGCGCGTCGTACTCACTGCGGGAGACGTGCCCGTTGGTGTCGGTGACGGTCAGGGCCAGGCCGCGGCCCGGGTCGTAGGTGGTGGTGCTGGTGTGTCCCTTCGGGTTGATCGTCTTGATCGCGGTGACCGGTCCGCCGATGTCGGCGGGCGTGTACTGGGTCTCCGTGACGCCCTTGAGCGGGTCGGTGATCTTGCGCGGCCGGCCGAGCGGGTCGTAGCTGCGGCCGGTCACCACCGAGTAGCCGACGCCGGTGCCGTCGGGGGTGGCGGTGCTGGTGGCCAGGCCCTTGGTGGGGGTCGCGCCCCAGGCGCCGTTGTCGTAGCTGGTGCGGGTGGCGTTCATCAGCTGGGTCGCCGGGTCGGCGGTCGCCCAGCCGTCGCAGGAGGTCGCCGTCATCCGGACCTGCTTGGGCAGGCCGATGAGGTTGGCGTCCTCGTTGTTGACGTAGTCGGTGCGGGCGCAGGTGTAGTCGCTGAGCTTCTCGCCGCTCCCGTCGGGTTTGACGACGGCGGTCTGCACCTGCCACGGCAGCCCGTGGTCGGTCTCGAACTCGGTCTCGGTGCGCACCGCCTGCCAACTGGAGTCGACCGTCTGGATCGCGTCGGTGCGCCGGACCCCGACCTGCTGGGCGAGGAGCGGGTCGAGTCCGCCGTCCCGGGTGCGGGAGGCCGTCTGGTGCGACCAGGGGTAGTTCAGTGTGCGGTTGAGGAGCCGGCCGCCGGTGCCGTCGTAGGTGAGGGTCTCGGCGGCCATGCCGGCGTACTGGGGTGCGTCGGCGGCGGCCAGTGTGACGGTGCCGGTGGAGTCCTTCACCTCGCCGCCGGTGCCGCGGAAGTAGCGGGTGACACCGTACGACTGGGTCTGCGGGACGCCCACGGTGGTGCCGCCGTTCTTCGCACCGCGGTACGTGGACACCTTCTGGTAGCCGCGCCAGACGCTGTAGGTGCGCAGGCTCGGCTTGGTGAGCTCGTCGTCGTCCTGGCTCCAGGCCGCGTCGCTGTAGGCGTACTTGGTGGTGACGCGGTCCGAGACACCGGAGATCTTGTCGGTCTCGGTGACCGAGTCGACGACGTACTTGTTGAACCAGGCGAGCGGAGGCTTGGCCTGTTCCGCGTCCGGCGACCAGCGCACGGGGTAGCAGGTGCCGTGGTTGTCGGCGGGGTCGATGGACGGCTCGGTACGGCAGCCGCCGCGGTAGACGACCTCGACGTCACCGCCGTTCTCGGTGGACACCGTGCCGATGCGGGGCCGGGTGAACCCGGGCCGCGGGTCGCCCTTGTAGCGGGGGACCAGGTTGGGCAGCTGCTGGTCCTTGAGGTAGCCGCCGAGCGGGTCGTCCTTGCTGACGACGTACGGCCCGAAGCTGACGCCGGACGTGGTCAGCAGGGTGCCGGTGGTGTCGCCGGGCGCGTAGCCGGTGCGGGTGACGGAGTCCAGCCACAGTCCGGGCGAGGTGTTGTACCAGTCGCGCGGGAAGGAGTGGTGGAGGGTGTAGGTGTCGACGCGGGCCAGGCCGCTGCTGCCGGGCCGGGCGGCGTACGTGGTCACCGTGCCCAGCCGCATCCGGATCCAGAACGACGGGAAGGCCGGGCACAGCTTGGAGTCGGACTTGCAGTTGAGGTTGCCGGGGCTGTCCCACCAGGGGCGGTAGGAGGCGGGGTTCTTGGTGTCGTCGAACTTGTCGGCGGCGCAGGAACCGTCGGTCTCCACGCAGCGCTGCACGGCGTCGAAGACGATCTTGGCGGCGGGGCTGGTGAGGCTGTCGGGGCGCATCCCGTACTCGATGGTGTCCGGGTAGCCGCCGCGGACGTACTTCTCGGGCGTCTTGAACTTCTTGTTGACGGCGTAGTAGTTGGTCGACTTGTGCCAGGTGACGACCATGGTGTTGCCGTGCACGTCGACGACCTTGTCCAGGCCCCAGCTCCAGGCCTGCTGCTGCTTGGTGCCGTCGCTCGCGGTGCAGCGGGAGTCGGCGAAGGCGTCCTTGTGGCAGGGCTCGCCCGGGTGGTTGCCGAAGACGGGGACGGTGAAGACGGAGTCGGTGTCGGCATGGCCGCCGCCCACCTTGTTCAGGCCGTAGTAGTACTGCGTGCCGTCGGTGGTGGTGACGACCCAGTACTCGCCGTTGTTGTCGCCGTTGTCGCCGCCGGTCTTCAGCACGACCCTGGTGCCGTCGTCCTTCTCCAGCCGGTAGCTGTCGGTCTCGCCGACCCGCACCAGCTGGGTGGTCCTGCCGCCGAGCGACAGCACGGCGTTGTACGACACCCAGCACAGGTCGGACGTCTTGTACTTCTTGTCCTTGTTGTTGGGCGCCCCCGCGGCGGTGTCCTCGCGGTCGTCCTTGCAGGTGCGGTAGCGGCGCTCGATGTGCCCGGGGTCGTAGTTCCAGCCCTCGCCGATCCAGGACGACTGGGGCGAGGAGGTGGCCGTTCTGCCGTCCACCGCCTGTGAGTTGTAGTCGAAGGAGATCTCCGGCCGGGGGCCGGCCGGCGCGGGCGGCACCTGGAGCGGGTAGGACCAGGTGAAGGCGCCGGAGGAGTCGCCCGAGGCCCACTTGCCGTCGGTCGTCAGGGGCGTGGCCTTGAAGGTGCCGGCCGGACCGCCCCCGGAGTCGACGGCCCCGATCACGGCGCTGTCGCCGCTCGCGGCGGCCGGCTGCGCGTAGGAGGCCTGCACGACGCCCGAGCCGGCGGAGCCGGGACCGCTCGCGGCGGCCTGGCTGACCGTCCCGTCGGCCGCGGTGTCGACGGTGGCCGTAACGGTCTTGGCGTGCGGGTCGTTGCTCGTGTCCAGCTCGGTGTACTGCTGGCACTCCTCGACGTCCGGGGTGGTCAGGTAGCACTCGGGGAACTGGACGAACTGCAGCCGGGAGGCCCAGTCGGCGCCGTAGAGGTTCTCGAACTTCTGGTAGCTCAGCTGGACCGAGACCGGAACCGAGCCGGTGGCCGGCGCGGTCACCTTGACGAGGGTGCCGTCCACGCCCTGGGCCTCGGGGGCGGCGCGGTCGAAGACGCCGACCTGCCAGGTGCCGCTGGGGGCGGGGGCGTCGGGGGCCGGTCCCAGCTTGACCGGGAGGGTGCCGGCGGGCACGTAGTCGGTCTGCGTGGCGGTGGCGGAGCCGCCGGTGCGCAGGGCGGTCTGGGTGGTGCCGGTGCCGAAGCTGACCGGGACGCTGCCGGACGGGGCCGGGGTGGTGGTGCCGGACGGCGCCTCGGTCTGGTCGGCGGGCCGGTCCGTGCGGATGCTGTCGAGGCCGGGGTCCCGGGTGGTGCCGGCGACCGCCTCGTCGTCGGTGAGCTTCACCAGGTCGACGTCCTCGCGCGGCGCGTCGGCGGTGGTGGGGTCCGGCGGCGAGGCGAACGCCTGGGCGGGCAGCAGAGCGAGCGCCACTGCCGCGGCCACCGGCGCGAGCACGGCGGAACGGCGTCTGCGCCGGTGCGCGGACAGGAAGAAGGGCACGGCGAAAATCCCCCGGTCGACCCGAAACAAGGTGGAGTGGCGCCTGGGTTGACCGCAGGTGAAGCCACTTCAAGATCGGCCAGATTCTGTGTCCATGCCATGAAGAAATCCAGAGTTCCCTGTGACCATGTGGCAATGATCACGTCATGTAACAGTCAAAGGAGCGTCAATCGGGATGCTCCGGCGCCCGCGGAGCCCCGCCGCGGCCGTCGGTTCAAGACACAGGCGTGACGGGCGCGTTCGCGTAGGTCATGATCTGCACCCGTTGCCCTAGGGGGGAAGGAAAACTCGCTCATGACCAGCAAGTGGCGGCGCCCGCGCGCCCGCCGGGCCGCGGCCGCGGCCGTCGTGGCCCTGGCCACGGTCGGCGGCCTGACGTACGCCGGGCTGACCGGCACCGGCAAGGACCGGCACCCCGGCACCGACCGCCCGGCCCGCGCGGCCGCACCGGTCACCGAGGCCGAGGCCGCCTCGCGTGCGGCGAGGTCCGGCAGGCCGGTCGAGGTGACGGCGCTGCGGACGGCGTACGAGACCACCTGGGCACGGCCCGACGGGCTGTTGCAGCGGCGCGTGCACGCCACACCGGTCCGCGCCAAGGCCCACGGCCGCTGGCAGTCGATCGACACCACGCTGGTCCGCACCGGAGACGGCTGGTCGCCACGCGCCACCAACGTCGGTCTCACGTTCTCGGCCGGCTCCCGCACCGCCTCCGCACGTGCCGACCGCGGGACCGGGGTGCGCAGGGTCTCGCTGCTCACCGCGGCCGCCGGCACCGGTACCACCCTGGTGACGCTCACCACCGGGGAGCACACCGTCCAGCTGACCTGGCCGGGGACCATCCCCACGCCGGTGATCGACGGCTCGCGCGCGCTGTACCCGGAGATCATCCCCGGCGCCGACCTGGTGCTGACGGCGGACGACGGGGGCTTCGCCCAGCTGCTGGTGGTCAAGTCCCGGCAGGCGGCCGCCGATCCACGGGTGGCGCAGCTGGCCTACGGGCTGACCTCCCCCGACCTGACCTTCAGTCTCGACCCCACCACCGGCATCGTCAGCGGCCGGGACGCCGACGGCGAGGAGGCGGCGATCTCGCCGACGCCGCTGATGTGGGACAGTTCCGGGACTCCCGCCCTGACCGACGGTCAGGCGGGCACGAGCGCGTCGCCGACCGCCGCCGAGAGCCTGTCCGACGACGCCAGTGCCGCACCGGACGACTCGGAGTCCCCCACCGCCTCCCCCGAGCCCAGCGACTCCGTCGACGACAGCGACGACGGCGATGTCGATGACGAGGTGCTGCCCGACGCGACCGACGAGGCTCCCGACCCCTCGGCCGGCGAGAGCGAGGGCGCCGCGCCGTCCGTTCCCGCCGAGCCCTCGCCCGAGCCGACCCACACGGGGGCGGCCGCCACCCTGGACCTGCCCTCGCTGGCCGGCCCGCAGCCCGACTCCCGCGGCACGCTGGTCACGGCCGACCTCGACGGCTCCACCTGGTCCCTGACACCGGACCAGGACTTCCTGACCGACCCCGACACGGTCTACCCGGTCTTCATCGACCCGTCCGTCAGCAAGCACACCAACGACTGGACCACCGCCTACAGCCGCCACCCCAACGCGAACTTCTACAACGGGCGCAACTTCAACAAGGGCACCCACGAAGCGCGCGTGGGCTTCGAGTCGGACACCTGGGGCACCTCGCGGTCGTTCTTCAGCATCGACTGGAACCCGGACCTCGAGGGCGCGACGGTCATCAGCGCCAAGCTGCACGCGCTGGAGACCTACTCGTGGTCGTGCAGCGCCCGCACGATGAACGTCTATCTGACCGGTGCGATCAGCAACAGGACGACCTGGCGCAACGCTCCGAAGATGACGGCCGGCAACAAGCTCGCGAGCAAGAGCTTCGCGCACGGCTACAAGTCCTCGGGCTGCCCCGACGACTACGAGGCGTTCGACGTCAAGCCGGCCGCGCAGAAGGCGATCGCGCACGGCTGGTCCACCCTCACCATCGGCTTCCGGGCCGGTGACGAGGACTCGGCGTACTCGTGGAAGAAGTTCCAGGCGGACGGCGGCAACGACCCGTACGTCGAGCTGGTCTACAACCGCCCGCCGGCCGCCCCGTCCCACCTGGACCTCGACCCCGACCTGTCCTGCGACACCACCTCGCCCTACGTCAACGTCGGCGCGTCCTCGATCACCTTCTGGGCGAACAGCAGCGACAAGGACGCCAACCTGGACTCGCTGCGCTTCGAGCTGTGGCCGACCGGCGGCAGCGGGAACCTGCTGGGCAGCAAGGCCAAGGTCACGGTCGGCAGCCAGACCGACTCGGCCCGGGTGCACACCGACCCGTTCTCCACCAATGGCCTGAAGAACGGCGTCAAGTACTCCTGGCGGGTCAAGGCGGTGGACAAGCGCGGGGCGACATCGGGCTACACGCCGTCGAAGACGCCGTGCCGGTTCGTCTTCGACAGCTCCCGGCCCACGCCGCCCGTGGTCACCTCCACGACGTTCCCCGACGCCGACGCGAAGGACGACGGCTTCGGCAACGCGGACGAGGACTCCACCTGGTCCACCGTCAAGTTCGGCACGGCGGGCTCGTTCACCTTCAAGGCCTCGCAGACCGACGTGGTCAAGTACGAGTACGGCTACAACTCCGCCTCGTACAGCGGTTCCGTGTCGCGGACGAACGGCGCCGCCACCTCCACCCTGACCACCTACTCCGGCGCCAAGCCGCCGCTCGCCGGGCCGAACGTGCTCTACGTGCGTGCCGTGGACGACGCCGGGAACGTGTCCGACCCGCGGAAGTACTTCTTCTACGTCACCCCGCGCGACGCGGCCGACGCGCCGGGAGACTTCACCGGCGACGGCTTCCCCGACCTCATGGTCGTGGACGCCAACGGCAACCTGCGCATGTACCCGGACAAGGGCACCACCGACGGCTCCAAGGGCACCGGCGCCCTCGGCTACTCCATGTCCGGCGCCTACCAGGAGAACAGCGACAAGGACCCGAACGGCGACGACCTGCCCCTGTACTCCCGTCCGTCCTCCGGCTACTGGAAGAACACCCTCATCGCCCACCTCGGCGACGTCTACGGCGGTGACGGTCTGCAGGACCTGATCGCGGTGCGCGCGGGAAAGCTGTGGGTGTACCCGGGCGACGGCTACGGTGCCGTCGACATCGGCAAGCGGCACGAGATCCTGCTGCCGCCCGGTGCACCGGATCCCTCCACGATCACCCAGATCGTCTCGGCCGGCGACGCCACGGGCGACGGCAAGCCCGACTTCTTCCTCACGGTCGGCGACGCGCTGTGGGCGCTGATCGGGTACAACGGCGCCACGGTGGACGAGGCCCGGCGACTGTCCGCGTCAGCCTGGACCGAGCGTGACCTCGTCACCGCCCAGGACGTCTCCGGCGACGGCGTCACGGACTTCGTCTACCGCTCGGATGTCAGCGGACGACTGCTGCTTCGCAAGGGCATCAAGGACACCGCGACCGGCGGGGTCGACACCGGTTCGCTCGCCTCGGCGGCCGCCTCCTCCGGAGGCGCGGACACCGAGTACGGTGCCTCGGGCTGGGGCAGCTCCAGCATCAGGCTGGTCTTCGGCACTCCGGACGCCAACGGGGACGGCATCCCCGACATCTGGACGCTCAGAGTGGATGGCACCGTGCGCTTCTACACCGGCAGTCGCACGGCGCTCAGCGGCTCCGGTACGGAGATCATCGGCAACGGCGACGGCATCGGCTGGAAGAACAAGCTGGCGATCGGCTGACCCATCGCCAGGTACCGCAGACGAGGCCGACGCGCACGGAACTGCCCGTGCGCGTCGGCGTCGAGCGTGGGCGGATATTCCCTTCCGGTGTCGTCCGCCGCGTCGGGATCGAGAACAACCCGCGTCCCCGCCGGGCAGCGGATCACACTGCTCGGACTCCGGCCGACGCGTCCAGATGAGCGGCGACCGGTTCCCCTCACTCGCCGCCGACGCCAAGGCCGGCAGACTCGCCTGAACGCCCTGCCCTGACCCGATGCCCGTGCCGAGCGCCGGACATCGCCCACGCGAGACAAAACGCCACACAGTGAACGGCCGCCGGCCCCTGGCTCGGCCCCTGAGGCAGGCCGAGCCCGCACAGGACTCCACGAAACCGGCGGAGCCACCCGCCAGACACGACAAAGCCGCAGCTCAGAAGGTTTCTCCTCGCACAGCGAGTGGTGGGGCGGGTGGGACTCGAACCCACGGCCGACGGATTATGAGTCCGCTGCTCTAACCGGCTGAGCTACCGCCCCATAGCGGCGTGTCGCGTACAAGTGTGCGCGCCGTCTGCCGCAGCATAGCCGCTCATACGATCTCCTGCTTCGGCTGGTCGGCGAACTGCGACGTTCACGACCTTGAGGACATCGGCGCAGGCCCGGCGGTTCCCACGGACGCCCGACGCACATGAAAAAGGACCCCCGCAGGGGTCCTCGTTCAGCATGCTCCCCCGACTGGACTCGAACCAGTAACCTGCCGGTTAACAGCCGGCTGCTCTGCCAATTGAGCTACGGAGGACCGAGCTCCCCCGACTGGACTCGAACCAGTAACCTGCCGGTTAACAGCCGGCTGCTCTGCCAATTGAGCTACGGAGGAATGCCTCGTTGCATCGAACGTACCTACCTGGGTATTCGCCAGGGGGCGCCCGCTCGCTGCGACACATACATTAGCGCAAGCAGGGGGGTGCTCCGCCAATCGGTACTCCCACACGTCGGAAGGGTGGCCGCCATGCGTTACAAGCTCACGTTCGTCGTCGGGCTCGCTCTGGGTTACGTGCTCGGCACGCGCGCCGGACGCGAGCGCTACGAACAGCTGAAGAAGTCGGCCCGTCAGGTCGCCCAGAACCCGGCCGTCCGCAACACCGCCGAGACCGCCGCCCAGCAGGGCCGCGTCTACGCCGGCAAGGCCATCCACTCGGTGAGCGAGAAGGTCGGCGACCGCATGCCCGACTCGGTCGCGGCCCGGGTCCGGTCCCTGCGCGAACGCAACACCGACGGAGCAGCCGGCGACGACTGGGGTACCAGCAACACCTGACGGCGCTTTCCGGCGCCGGGCAGCCCGTCCGACCTGGGGGCACGGGGAACTGCGCCAGCAGCCCCCACCCGCCGTACGACACAAGGCACCCACCCCAGAAGGCGCCCGTCGGCCGAACCACAGCGGAGCGTGCGGCAGAATTTCGGTCATGGGGATAGTCGCCGGGTTGGACAGCTCACCCGATTTCACTCGCATCGTGGTCTGCGACACGGACACGGGTGCGGTGCTCCGCCAGGGATACGCACCGCACCCGCTCGACACGCCGGACGGCGCGGCGCGCCCCAGTGACGTCGACCCGCAGGCCTGGCTGCTCTCCCTCGGCGAGGCCGCCGGCGGCGGGCTCCTGGAGGGCGTGCAGGCCATCGGCGTGTCCGCGCAGCAGAACGCGCTGATCCCGCTGGACGCCCAGGGCAACACCGTCCGCCCCGCGATGGTCGGCGGCGACAAGCGCGCCCAGGTCGCGGCCGCCGATCTCATCGACGCGCTGGGCGGGCGGGAGGCCTGGGCACAGGCGGTGGGGTGCGTGCCGCAGGCCGCGCAGCCCGTCACCAAGCTGCGCTGGCTGGCGAAGACCGAGCCGGAGAACGCCCGCCGGACCGCCGTACTGCTGCAGGCCCACGACTGGCTGGTGTGGCAGCTGCTCGGCCGGCCGGTCCGGAGGACCACCGATCGCGGTGGGGCCTCCGGGACCGGGTACTGGTCGGCAGCCACCGGCGGTTACCGGCCCGACCTCGTCGAACTCGCCCTGGGGCACCAGGCGATGCTGCCCGACGTGATCGGCCCGTCCGACGCGGCCGGCACCACCCCGGAGGGGCTGCTGATCTCCGCGGGGACCGGCGAGACCATGGCCGCCGCCTTCGGGCTGGGGCTCGGGTTCGGGGACGCCGTGGTCTCGCTCGGCGCCTCGGGGTCGGTGATGGCCGTGCACACCGAGGCGCTCGCCGACACCTCCGGGATGATCACCTCGCTCGCCGACGCCACCGGCATGCACCTGCCGGTCGTCACCACGCTCAACGCCGTACGGGCCCTGCGCGGCACCGCCGAGCTGCTCGGGCTGGCGGATCTGGAGGCCCTCTCCGACCTGGCGATGAAGTCCACGCCCGGCTCGCACGGGCTGGTCATGCTGCCGTACCTGGAGGGCGAGCGGACGCCGAACCTGCCGCACACCGCCGGGACGCTGGCCGGGCTGCGCCGGGAGTCGATGAAGGCCGAGCATCTCGCGCGGGCCGCGTTCGAGGGCATGCTCTGCGGGCTCGCCGACGCGCTGGACGTGCTGCGCGGCCGGGGTGTGGAGGTGCGGCGGATCTTCCTGCTGGGGCAGGCCGCCGAGCTGCCGGCCGTACAGGCGGCGGCGCCGATGCTGTTCGGCGCGCAGGTCGTCGTACCGCAGCCGGCGGACTACGCGGCGATCGGTGCGGCCCGGCAGGCGGCCTGGGCGCTCGGGGTCTCGCAGGGGACGCTGGACCCGCGGACGCCACCGGTGTGGCAGGGCGCGGCGGCGCAGGTCCTGGAGCCCGGGGACGAGCTGGCGGTCGGGCAGGCGGTGCGGCAGCAGTTCGTCTCGGTGCGGGAGCAGACCCATCCGGGGGCGTTCCGGGCGTAAACCCCCCGAAGCGTACGGCCGCGCACGTCCCCGGGCGTCCGCTCTCGGGTTAATCGGTTGAGGTAACGCGGGTGGAGTGTCGGACGATAGGGGCCTAGGGCAAACACCCCGCCCTTCGGGCAGACCACCCCGCCCACCCCACCGCCGACTCCGAGAGACGTAGCGTGCTCATACGACTTCTGCGGACCTATCTCAGGCCCTACAGGAAACCCATCTCCATCCTGGTGCTGCTGCAGTTCCTGCAGACCTGCGCCACTCTCTACCTGCCCACGCTCAACGCGCACATCATCGACAACGGCGTCGTGAAGGGTGACACGGACTACATCCTGACGTTCGGCGCCCTGATGATCGGCATCTCGCTCGCACAGGTGGTGTGCAACGTCGGTGCCGTCTACTACGGCGCCAGGACCGCGTCCGCGCTCGGCCGGGACGTGCGTGCCGCCGTCTTCGACCGGGTGCAGTCCTTCTCCTCGCGTGAGGTGGGTCACTTCGGGGCACCCTCGCTCATCACCCGTACGACCAACGACGTACAGCAGGTCCAGATGCTGGTCCTGATGGCGTTCACCCTGATGGCGTCGGCGCCCATCATGTGTGTCGGCGGCATCGTGCTCGCCCTCGGCCTGGACGTCCCGCTGTCCGGGGTGCTGGTCGCCGTCGTACCCGTGCTGGGGATCAGCGTGACGCTGATCGTGCGCCGGCTGCGCCCGCTGTTCCGGGCCATGCAGGTCCGGCTCGACACGGTGAACCGGGTGCTGCGCGAGCAGATCACCGGCAACCGGGTGATCCGCGCGTTCGTCCGCGACGAGTACGAGCAGGGCCGGTTCGGCGGGGCCAACAAGGACCTGACCGAGATGCAGCTGGCCACCGGCAACATGCTCGCCCTGATGTTCCCGATCGTCATGACGACGGTGAACGTCTCGTCCATCGCGGTGGTGTGGTTCGGCGCCCACCGGATCGACAGCGGCGGGATGGCCATCGGTGACCTGACCGCCTTCCTCGCCTACCTCATGCAGATCGTCATGTCCGTGATGATGGCCACCTTCATGTTCATGATGGTGCCGCGCGCGGAGGTCTGCGCCGAGCGCATCGAGGAGGTCCTGGACACCGAGTCCAGCGTCGTCCCGCCGCTCGCGCCGGTCACCGAGCTGCGCCGCCACGGCCACCTGGAGGTCCGGGCCGCCGGGTTCCGCTATCCGGGTGCCGAGGAGCCGGTGCTCAAGGCCGTCGACCTGGTCGCCCGGCCCGGCGAGGTGACCGCCGTGATCGGCTCCACCGGCAGCGGCAAGTCCACCCTGCTCGGGCTGGTCGCGCGCCTCTTCGACGCCACGGACGGTCAGGTCCTCGTGGACGGCGAGGACGTCTCGGGCCTCGCCCCGAAGCTGCTCGCGCAGACGGTCGGCATGGTCCCGCAGAAGCCGTACCTGTTCGCCGGCACCGTGGCGACCAACCTGCGCTACGGCAACCCGGACGCCACCGACGAGGAGCTGTGGCACGCGCTGGAGGTGGCGCAGGCCAAGGGCTTCGTGGAGAAGCTGGAGGGCGGGCTGAACGCGCCCATCGCCCAGGGCGGTACGAACGTCTCCGGCGGCCAGCGCCAGCGCCTCGCCATCGCCCGGACGCTCGTGCAGCGCCCGGAGATCTACCTCTTCGACGACTCCTTCTCCGCCCTCGACTACGCGACCGACGCCGCCCTGCGCGCCGCGCTCGCCCAGGAGACGGCCGAGGCGACCGTCGTCATCGTCGCCCAGCGGGTGGCGACCATCAGGGACGCCGACCGGATCGTCGTCCTCGACGAGGGACGCGTCGTCGGCACCGGCCGCCACCACGAACTCATGGCCGGCAACGAGACCTACCGGGAGATCGTGCTCTCCCAGCTCACGGAAGCGGAGGCTGCCTGATGGCCGGGCCCATGGGACGCATGATGGCCGGGGGCGGCCCCGACCAGCGCTCGATGGACTTCAAGAACTCGGGCAAACGGCTCCTCGCCCGGTTCAAACCCGAACAGCTCACGATCTACCTGCTGCTGTTCTGCGTGGTCGCGAGCGTCACCCTCAACGTGATCGGCCCGAAGATCCTCGGCCGGGCCACCGACCTGGTCTTCGCCGGCGTCATCGGCAAGCAGATGCCCGCCGGGGCCACCAAGGACCAGGTCCTCCAGGGCATGCACGAGCGGGGCCAGGACACGGTCGCCGACATGCTCAGGAGCACCGACTTCACGCCGGGCAAGGGCATCGACTTCGACCAGGTCGGCAACGTCCTGCTGTTCGCGCTCTGCACCTACGTCGTCGCCGGCCTGCTGATGGCGGTGGCGACCCGGCTCGTCAACCGGTCCGTCAACCGCACGATGTACCGACTGCGCGAGGACGTCCAGACGAAGCTGTCCCGCCTGCCGCTGTCCTACTTCGACAAGCGGCAGCGCGGCGAGGTGCTCTCCCGCGCCACCAACGACATCGACAACATCGGCCAGACCCTCCAGCAGTCGATGGGCCAGCTCATCAACTCGGTGCTCACCATCGTCGGCGTGCTCGCGGTGATGTTCTGGGTGTCCTGGATCCTGGCGCTGGTGGCCCTGGTCACCGTGCCGCTGTCCTTCCTGGTCGCGACCCGCATCGGCAAGCGCTCGCAGCCGCACTTCGTGCAGCAGTGGCGCTCCACCGGCAAGCTGAACGCCCACGTCGAGGAGATGTACACCGGGCACACCCTGGTGAAGGTGTTCGGCCGGCAGGAGGAGTCCGCGCAGCAGTTCGCCGAGCAGAACGAGGCGCTGTACGAGGCCGGGTTCAAGGCGCAGTTCAACAGCGGGGTCATGCAGCCGCTGATGATGTTCGTGTCGAACCTGAACTACGTGCTGGTGGCCGTGGTCGGCGGTCTGCGGGTCGCCTCCGGCGCCCTGTCCATCGGTGACGTCCAGGCCTTCATCCAGTACTCCCGGCAGTTCTCGATGCCGCTGACCCAGGTCGCCTCCATGGCCAACCTGGTGCAGTCCGGTGTCGCCTCCGCCGAGCGGATCTTCGAACTCCTCGACGCGGAGGAGCAGGAGGCCGACCCGGTCCCCGGCGAGCGCCCCGCCGAACTGCGCGGCCGGGTCGCCCTGGAGCACGTCTCCTTCCGGTACGACCCGGAGAAGCCGCTGATCGAGGACCTCTCCCTCACGGTGGAACCGGGCCACACGGTCGCGATCGTCGGCCCGACGGGCGCCGGCAAGACGACGCTCGTCAATCTGTTGATGCGGTTCTACGACGTCTCCGGCGGCCGGATCACCCTCGACGGCGTCGACATCAGCCACATGTCCCGGGACGAACTCCGTTCCGGGATCGGCATGGTGCTCCAGGACACCTGGCTGTTCGGCGGCTCCATCGCGGAGAACATCGCGTACGGCGCCTCCCGCGAGGTCACCCGCGGCGAGATCGAGGAGGCGGCACGGGCGGCCCACGCCGACCGGTTCGTCCGGACCCTGCCCGACGGCTACGACACGGTCATCGACGACGAGGGCACGGGCGTCAGCGCCGGTGAGAAGCAGCTCATCACCATCGCGCGCGCCTTCCTGTCCGACCCGACGATCCTCGTCCTCGACGAGGCGACGTCGTCGGTCGACACCCGCACGGAAGTCCTGATCCAGAAGGCGATGGCCAAACTGGCGGACGGCCGGACGTCGTTCGTCATCGCCCACCGGCTCTCCACGATCCGCGACGCGGACACCATCCTCGTGATGGAGAACGGGTCCATCGTGGAACAGGGCGCGCACGCCGAGCTGCTGGCCGCGGACGGGGCGTACGCCCGGCTGTACAAGGCACAGTTCGCGCAGGCGGTGGCCGAGGTGGACTGACGCGGGTGCGGCACGCTGTGGGCGCGGGCAGGGGGTTTCACTTGCCCGCGCTTGCGGGGTGCCTCCCCCAGCCTTCGGCCGGGGGGACCCCCAGCGCCCACCCGTGCCGCCCCAGCGGCACGACTGCCCGCGGCTGAGAAGGGTGGCTGGGAACGAGCGGCGGGCGAAGCGCCCCGTAAGGGGCGCTGGGGGTACCCCCGGCCGAAGGCTGGGGGAGGAACTGCGCGACCAGCCCCCACGCACCCGCACCCGGCAATCAGTCCAGATAGCCCCTCAGCTGGTCCGCGAATGCGTGATCCCGCAGCTTGTTCAGAGTCTTCGACTCGATCTGGCGAATCCGCTCCCGCGTCACACCGAAGATCCGGCCTATCTCCTCCAGCGTCCGAGGACGGCCGTCGGCCAAGCCGTACCGCAGCTGGACCACCTTCCGCTCCCGCTCCCCGAGCGTCGACAGCACCGCCTCCAGGTGCTCCCGCAGCAGCAGGAACGCCGCCGACTCGACCGGGCTCGCCGCGTCGCCGTCCTCGATGAGGTCGCCGAGGGCGACGTCGTCCTCCTCGCCCACCGGGGCGTGCAGGGACACCGGCTCCTGCGCCAGCCGCAGCACCTCCCCCACCCGCTCCGGCGCCAGATCCAGGTGCGCGGCGACCTCGTCGGGCGTCGGCTCGTAGCCCCGCTCCTGGAGCATCCGGCGCTGGACCCGGACGACGCGGTTGATCAGCTCCACCACGTGCACGGGGACGCGGATGGTGCGGGCCTGGTCGGCCAGGGCCCGGGACATGGCCTGGCGGATCCACCAGGTGGCGTACGTCGAGAACTTGTAGCCGCGGGCGTAGTCGAACTTCTCCACGGCGCGGATCAGTCCGAGGTTGCCCTCCTGCACCAGGTCGAGCATGGTCAGACCGCGGCCGACGTACCGTTTCGCGACCGACACCACCAGCCGCAGGTTCGCCTCGATGAGGCGGCGCTTGGCCATGCGGCCCATGACGACCAGCCGGTCCAGGTCCAGCGCCAGTTCGCTGTCGAGGTCGGGGGTGCTGCCCAGCTTCTCCTCGGCGAACAGGCCGGCCTCGACGCGGCGGGCGAGCTCGACCTCCTCGGCGGCGGTGAGCAGCGGGATGCGGCCGATCTCGCGCAGGTACTGGCGGAACAGGTCCGAGGAGGGACCGCCGGTGTCGGCGCGCGCGGCGGCCCGCGGCTCGGCGGGCTCGGGCTCGGGCTCCGCGTCGGGGGCGTCGGCCGCGAGCTCCTCCGGGGCCGGGCCGTCCGGCTCGGTCTCGGGGTGCAGCGCGGCCCGGCTCTGCGGCGGCACGCCGGCATGGCCGCCGGTATCGGCTTCCGGCTCGTCCGTGAGCGTGCTGCTGTCTGTCTGGGTCAGGGTCTGGGTCTGCACGGGGGCGACCTCCAGGATGATCGCTGCCAGGGGGTACGGCAGCGGTACTTCGGGGGCGGAGACGACGGCCTCGCCGCTGTCCGTCCCGTACGCGATGAGTGGAACGGCGGGGGTGTGGGACCCGTCCGGGACGGGCCGGCCGCGCTCCGAGGACTCAGGCACCGCACCCCAGTGTGGGGTAAGACACATCGCCGCCACGAGGGGCGTGCGGTGACTTTTTGCGTCCGGTCCGTGACCGCGCGGTTATCCTGCCGGCCGGCCGGGGCTCAGAGGGCGGCCGGACCCTGCTCGCGCAGCGCCTGGCCGTACTGCTGGAGCACCCACAACTCGTTCTGCACGGAGGCGAGTTGGGCCGGGTCGCCGCCGTTGCCGAGGCGGGTGAGGGTGATCTGGATCTCGTGGATACGGCGGTCGACGGCGCGGCGGCGGACGGTCACGAGTTGCTCGCCCGCGTAGTTCTCGTCGACCGTGCGGCGCATGATCGCCTCGACGGCGAGCTCGGTGACCATCGCCCGGACCGCGTCGTCGGCGGCTGCGTCGCGGACGCGGACCAGGTACTCCTGCGGGTCCTGCGCCCCGTACTCGGCGCCGCCCGCCTCCATGATGGTCTGGCGCACGGCCGCGTAGGGCTCGGCGGTGAACTCGTCGACGCCGTAGGCGTCGAAGGCCGGGGAGACCAGGTCGGGGCGCTGGAGGGCGAGCTTCAGCAGCTCGCGCTCGGTGGCGTAGACGGCGTTGCGGAGGTTGAGGGCGGGCCCGGAGACGACGGGGCGGGCCGTGCCGGTGTCGTACGACGGCTGCTGCGGGCCGCGCGCCGGGCCGCCGGCCCCCCTGCCACCGCCGCCGCCCTTCTCCCGGGCCCAACGGGCCAGCTGGGCCACCCGCTTCACCACGAACTGGGTGTCGAGGATGCCGAGCATGCCGGCGAGCTGGACGGCGACCTCGTGCTGGGCGCCGCTGTTCTTGATCCGGGCGACGACCGGCGCCGCCTCGTCGAGGGCGGCCGCGCGGCCCGCCGGGGTGTCCAGGTCGTAGCGGGCGACGATCTGGCGGAGCGCGAACTCGAAGAGCGGGGTGCGGGGTTCGGTCAGGTCGGCGACCGCCTCGTCGCCCTTGGCCAGGCGCAGCTCGCAGGGGTCCATGCCGTCGGGGGCGATGGCGATGTACGTCTCGGCGGCGAACTTCTGGTCGTCCTCGAAGGCGCGCAGGGCCGCCTTCTGGCCGGCCGCGTCGCCGTCGAAGGTGAAGATCACGCGGGCCGATCCGTTGTCCATCAGCAGCCGGCGCAGGATCTTGATGTGCTCGCCGCCGAAGGCCGTACCGCAGGTGGCGATCGCGGTCGTCACCCCGGCCAGGTGGCAGGCCATGACGTCCGTGTAGCCCTCGACCACGACCGCGCGGCTGGCCTTCGCGATGTGCTGCTTGGCGAGGTCGATGCCGTACAGGACCTGCGACTTCTTGTAGATCGCGGTCTCGGGCGTGTTGAGGTACTTGGGCCCGTTGTCCGCCTCGTAGAGCTTGCGGGCGCCGAAGCCGACGACCTCGCCGCCGATGTCCCGGATGGGCCACATCAGACGGCCGCGGAAGCGGTCGATGGGCCCGCGCCGCCCCTCCTGGGACAGGCCGGACGTCAGCAGCTCCTTGTCGGTGAAACCCTGGCCGCGCAGGTAGCGGGTGAGGTGGTCCCAGCCCTGCGGGCTGTAGCCGACGCCGAAGTGCACGGCGGCGGCCTGGTCGAAGCCGCGCTCGGCCAGGAAGACCCGGCCGGTCTCGGCCTCGGGGCTGGTCGCGAGCTGCTCCGCGTACCAGACGGCGGCGATCTTGTGCGCCTCCACCAGGCGGATGCGCTCACCGCGCTGGTGGGACGGGTTGTACCCGCCCTCCTCGTAGCGCAGGGTGATGCCGGCGCGGGCGGCCAGCCGCTCGACCGCCTCCGAGAAGGAGAGGTGGTCGACCTTCATCACGAAGGTGAGGGTGTCACCGCCCTCCTGGCAGCCGAAGCAGTGGAAGAGCCCCTTGCTCGGGCTGACCTGGAAGGACGGCGACTTCTCGTCGTGGAACGGGCAGAGGCCCTTGAGGTTCCCGCCGCCCGCGTTGCGCAGCTGGAGGTACTCGGACACGACGGCGTCGATCGGGACCGCGTCCCGTACCGCCTTCACATCCTCGTCATTGATCCGTCCAGCCACGGGTGAATTCTACGGTCACCACAGCGCCCCAAAGGGGCGCGGGGAACTGCGCGACCAGCCCCCACGCACCCGCACCCGCGGGACGGCAGCTCCCGGCAGCCCCCTAGGCGAGCGATTCCAACGGCACATGCGGATCCGCCAAGGCGTCGGTGTCCACCACGGCCCGCGAGGTGATCAGCCGCTGGATCGGCTCTGTGACATCCCACACGTTCACGTTCATCCCGGCCAGCACCCGCCCCTCCTTCACCCAGAACGCGATGAACTCCCGCTTCCCGGCGTCACCCCGGATCACGACCTGGTCGTACGACCCCGCGGGCGCCCACCCGCTGTACTCCATGCCCAGGTCGTACTGGTCGGTGAAGAAGTAGGGCACCCGGTCGTAGGTGAGGTCCTGCCCCAGCATCGACCGCGCCGCCGCCGGCCCGCCGTTCAGCGCGTTGGCCCAGTGCTCCACGCGGAGCCTCGTGTCGAACAGCGCGTGCGGGAACGCGGCCACGTCGCCGGCCGCGTAGATGTCCGGGTCGGACGTCCGCAGCCGTTCGTCGACGACGATGCCCCCGCCGTCCGCCCGGTCGGCCAGCTCCAGCCCGGCCGCCTCGGCCAGCCCGACCCGCGGCGCCGCGCCGATCGCCGCGAGGACGTCGTGCGCCGGGTGCTCCTCGCCGTCGTCGGTGCGCGCGGCCAGCACCATGCCGTCCTGGCCGACGATCTCGGTGAGCCGCACCCCGAAGCGGAACCGGACCCCGTGCTCCTCGTGCAGCTGGGCGAAGACGTTGCCCAGTTCGGGCCCGAGGACGCTGTGCAGCGGGGTCTGCCCGTGCTCGATGACGGTGACCTCGGCGCCGTACGTCCGGGCCGCCGCCGCGACCTCCAGGCCGATCCAGCCGGCGCCCGCGACGACGAGGTGCCCGTTGTCCCGGCCGAGCGCGGCGAGGACGCCCTTGAGGCGCTCGGCGTGCGCGAGGCGGCGCAGGTGGTGGACGCCGGCCAGGCCGGTGCCGGGGATGTCGAGGCGGCGCGGCTCCGCTCCGGTGGCGAGCAGCAGCTTGTCGTAGCGGACCAGCGTGCCGTCGTCGCCGAACCGGACGGTCTTGGCGGCGCGGTCGATGCGGTCCACGGTCTGGCCGAGGTGCAGTTCGATGTCGTGCTGCGCGTACCAGGCGGGCTCGTGCACGAAGACGCTGTCGCGTTCGGCCTTGCCGAGCAGGTAGCCCTTGGAGAGCGGCGGCCGCTCGTAGGGGTGGTCGCGCTCGTCGCAGATCAGTATCACCCGGCCGGTGAAGCCCTCGGCTCGGAGCGTCTCGGCCGCCTTCGCACCGGCGAGTCCGCCTCCGACGATGACGAATGTCTGGTCCGCGTCGACCACTTGATGCCTCCTCGTAAGGGTGCCGCCACATATGCCACCCACATGCGCCGCACTGTGAGCCTCCCGCACGCAGCGTGATGCGGGAAGAGGGAGTGACCCCCGCTGACGCGATCTTGCCCCGTTCAGGCCAGAGGGAGTCGCAGAGAGTCACAAAGTGTTCACATACGTCCCGTCAGTCGCGCGTGCAGCGACCGCGCGGAGGCGTCGGTGAGCGATGCGATCTGATCGACGATCACCCGCTTGCGGGCGTGGTCGTCGCCGGCCGCGTCGAACAGCGCCCGGAACTGCGGGTCGAGTCCGTCGGGCGCGCGGGCGGTGAGCGCCTCGGCGAGTTCCGCGACGACGACCCGCTGGTCGGCACGGAGCCGCTCCTGCTCGGCGCGCTGCATGACGTACCGGTGGGCGATGGCCTTGAGCACCGCACACTCCATTCTGGCCTCGCGCGGTACGACGAGTTCCGCGCCGTACCGGGTGAGCCGCCCGCCCCCGTACGCCTCGCGGGTGGCGCCCTCCGCGGCCAGGCAGAACCGGCCGATGAGCTGGCTGGTGGCGTCCTTGAGGCGGCCCTGGGCGACCGCGGTGCCGTCGTAGCCGTGCGGCCACCACTCCTCGGCCTGGAGCCGGTCGAGGGCCGCGGCGAGTTCGGTGGGGTCGGTGCCGGCGGGCACGTACAGGCGGACGGCGACGGCGAACACCTCCTGCCGTTCCGGTTCCGCGTGCAGGCAGTCGGGGTCGACGTGACCGGCGTGCAGGCCGTCCTCGACGTCGTGCACGGAGTAGGCGACGTCGTCCGACCAGTCCATGACCTGGGCCTCGAAGCAGGTGCGGGTGCCGGGGGCCTCCTTGCGGACCCAGTCGAAGACCGGCCGGTCGTCCTCGTACACGCCGAACTTGGGGGACGCCGGGTCGGTGGGGTGCGCGCCGCGCGGCCACGGGTACTTGGTGGCCGCGTCCAGGGCGGCGCGGGTGAGGTTGAGACCGACGGAGCCCTCGGGGGTGAACCGCTTGGGCTCGATGCGGGTCAGGAGCCGCAGGGACTGGGCGTTGCCCTCGAAGCCGCCGCAGTCGTCCGCGAACTCGTTCAGCGCCTGCTCGCCGTTGTGCCCGAAGGGCGGGTGGCCGAGGTCGTGGGAGAGGCAGGCGGCCTCCACGAGGTCGGGGTCGCAGCCGAGGGCCGCGCCCAGCTCCCGGCCGACCTGGGCGCATTCGAGGGAGTGGGTGAGGCGGGTGCGGGGGCTGGCGTCCCACGCCTGGGCGGAGGTGCCGGGGGTGACGACCTGGGTCTTGCCGGCGAGCCTTCTGAGGGCGGCGGAGTGCAGGATGCGGGCGCGGTCGCGCTGGAAGGCGGTGCGGCCGGGGCGTTTGTCGGGTTCGGGCGCCCAGCGGTCGGCTGACGCCGGGTCGTAGGCCGAAGAGGGTGCGGGTGCGGTGCCTGCCATGGTTCGACAGTACGGGTTGGTGGTGACGAAACGGCGGTTGTGGGGCGCCTACTCGTCTGCCGGGTCGGGGTGCGTCTGTGGCTGCGGGTGCGTGGGGGCTCGTCGCGCAGTTCCCCGCGCCCTCAAGAAGGTGGGTGCAGTGGGCCGACCTGAATGGGGCGCGGGGAACTGCGCGATCAACCACGACGCACCCGCAGCCGCAAGCGCACCCCTAGGCGGCTGCCGTCACCGGCGTTCCCTGGGCCCGCTCGTACCGGTGGAGGATCAGCTCGGCCATCGCGTCGTGGGCTCCCAGGGGGGCCGACGCGATCCACGGGGCGTTCGCCGCGCACTCCGTGGCGAAGCGGCCGGGGGCCGTGAAGTAGGAGGCGATGGCGATGTGGCGGCGGCCCCTCGCCCGCAGGGCGGTGATCGCCTCCGGGACCGTCGGGGCCGCTGCCGAGGCGTAGGCCGGGAGGACCGGGACGCCCAGGCGGGCGGCGAGCAGGTCGGCCATGCGGCTGGTGTCGACCCTGGCGTCGGGGTCACGGGAACCCGCCGCCGCCAGGACCACGGCGCTCGCGGGCCTCGGGCGCCAGCCCGCCTCCCGCAGGCGGGCCTGCAGCGTGTCGGCCAGCAGGGGGTGCGGGCCCAGGGGGGCGGCGACGCGCGTGCGGGCGCAGGCGGCGGCCGCCATCTCCGGGATGTCCTGCTTGACGTGGTAGCCGCGGCCGAGGAGGAGCGGAACGAGGACGGCCTCGGTCTCCCCGAGCGCGGCGAGGGTGTCCGGGAGCAGCGGCTCGTTCAGTTCGATGTGACCGAGGTGCACGGGCAGGCCAGGGCGCAGCGCGCGCACCCGGTCCATGAGCGCCCGCACGGTGCTGAGCGCGCGCGGGTCGCGGCTGCCGTGGGCCACCAGGACCAGGGCGGGCGGGCCGGGGCGCGGGGAGAGGTCGGTCACCGTCATGCGAAGATCCTCGCCGGGCGAGGTTGCACGCCCGTTGCCTGACCGTCACGAGTCTTTTCCGGCGCTTCACGGTAGGGACCCGCACGCTGTGAGCGAACCGGAACCTCCTGCGCTGCGTCCTCCATGGTCGAAGCCCACGGGGCGCCCAAGGGGGGAACGAGCGTATGAGGATCCGCCGACCGCGACTGCCGCAGACCCGCACCGGCCGGCGGCGCCTGGTGCAGGGCGTGATGGCCGCGTGCGTGCTGGCGCTGCTGCCCGCCACCTGGCTGTACGTGTCGACGGCCGGCCGGCTGCGCACGGTGGCGGACGTGCCGCGCGCCGACGTCGCGGTCGTCTTCGGTGCCGGCCTGTGGGACGGCGAGCCCTCGCCGTACCTCGCCAACCGCCTGAACGCGGCGGCGACGCTGTACAAGGAGGGCCGCGTCAAGGTCGTCCTCGTCACCGGCGACAACAGCCGGAAGGACTACGACGAGCCGGACGCCATGCGCACCTACCTGACCGCGCACGGCGTGCCCGGCAAACGCATCGTCAGCGACTACGCCGGCTTCGACACCTGGGACTCCTGCGTCCGGGCGAAGAAGATCTTCGGCGTGGACCGGGCCGTACTGATCAGCCAGGGCTTCCACATCCGGCGGGCGGTGGCGCTGTGCGAGGCCGCGGGGGTCGAGTCGTACGGGGTCGGGGTCGACGCCAAGCACGACGTGACCTGGTACTACGGCGGGACGCGGGAGGTCTTCGCGGCGGGGAAGGCGGCTCTCGACGTGCTCTTCGAGCCGAACCCCCGGTTCCTGGGGAAGAAGGAACCGGGGGTGGCCCGCGCCCTGGCCGCGGCGCCGCACTGAGCGCGTCCGTCGACGGCAGCGCCCCGTAAGGGGGCGCTGGGGGTCCCCCGCCGAAGGCCGGGGGAGGAACTGCGCGACCAGCCACGACGGCGCCGCAGACGGCAGACGGCAGATCGCGGCACTTCCGGCGGAGCTCTCGGGAGCACCCCGCCGTCGTCCTCAGCGGGTGACCGCGACCGTGCCCGCCGTGCGTTCCCCGGCGAGCCGCAGCAGTGGCCGTTCGCCGGGCGGGCCGAGCCGGTCGGCGGGGCGGCCGAGGTGTTCGAGGTCGCCGTCGGCTGTCCAGCGGCCGAGGTCGCGGGTGCGGAACATGGCCCGGCCCGCGCCGAGGAACGGGTCGGGGGCGTACCGCTCGGCGTTCAGGGTGTCGTCGCCCAGGTAGCCGGCCGAGACGCAGTCGCCGCCCGCCCACACCTCGCCGGTCTCGCCGATGGGCAGCGCACGGCGGTCGGCGCCGAGGACGTACAGCGTGCTGTTGGGAAGCGGCCGCCCGGCGGTCCGGGTGTGGCGGCTCATGGTGGTGGCGAGGGTCGCCTCGGCCGGGCCGCGGCAGTGGAAGAAGGCGGCCCGGCGCGACCAGCGGTCGGCGAGCGGGCGCGGGCAGGGTTCCCCGGCGACGGCGACCGTGCGCAGGCGCGGGCAGTCGGCCGGGTCGATGCCGGACAGCACCGCAGCGGTGGCGATCAGGACGGTCGCGGTGCGGGCCGCGGCACCGGGGTCCTCGCCGCGGACGGCCAGGGTGGCGCCGCGGGTGAGGCAGCCGAGGATCTCCCAGGCGGCCGGGCCGGAGGCGATGCCGAGGAGTTGGGCGACCCGGTCGCCGGGGCGGATGCCGAGCCCGCCGGGTTCGGTGAGCAGCAGGTTGGCGATGTTGCGGTGGGTGAGCTTCACGGCGTGGGTGCGGCGGCCGGCGGTCCCGGGGACGAAGAGGACGCAGCAGCCGTCGTCGGGATGCGGCGGCAGCAGCGGCACGGGCCCGGGATCGTACGGCGCCGGGTCGTCGAGGGCGATCAGCCGGTGGCCGCCGGGGAGGGGGACGCGCGGGACGTGTTCCTTCTGGGTGAGGATCACCCGGGTGCCGGCGGTGCGGATGACGTCGGCGAGTTGGGCCGAGGAGGTGCGGCCGATGTCCTGGGGGACGTAGGCGGCGCCCGCCTTGAGGACGGCGAACAGGCCGACCAGCATCGGAATGGAGCGCCTGGCGAACAGGCCGACGTGGTCACCGGGTCGGACACCCTCGCGGGCCAGCCGGGCGGCGAGGGCACCGGCGTAGCGGTCGAGTTCGCCGTAGGTGAGGGTCGCGCCGTGGTGCTCGGCGGCGACGGCGTGGGGGTGGACGATGGCATGCCGTTCGATGGCCCGGTGGACGAGCGGTTCGTGGACGGGTGTGTCGGCGCCGCGGCCGTACTGCCAGAAGAGGTGCTGGTCGCGGGGGGTGAGGTGACGCAGAGGCATGGCTCGGAGACCTCCTGGCTGGCTCTTTCGAGTGGGGGGAGGCCGAGTCCGGGAGCGGCGGGGGCCCGGTCAGGGCGGGGGTCGAGCGCCGTGCGGGTCTTACGCGGGGTGGGGGACGGCGGTGGCAGACGACGACTGTAGTCGGGTCCCTTGGAGACTCAACGGGGTGGGACCGGCCAACAGGGGTGGGGAATGAGCCACTTGCGGGGGCTCCGTGCCCCAGGGACGGCGGCGGACCAGGCACCCGTCGGCCCCGGGTGGGGCGGCGCCGACGCCGGCGGCCCGGTATCGGTTCTCACGATGGCAGGGATACCGGGGGGAGTTGACCGTTTCGGCGGTGCAACACGGGTCCGTCACGGGACGTAACACACCGGACGCACGCTGGTCGACGTGGAGGCCGCCTCGACGCCCGCCCGCCGCCCGTACCGCGCCCCGCGGTTCGGGGTGGCCCTGTCGCCCCTGCCAACCGGGCGGGCGTCGAGGTCTCCGGGGGCAGCCCCCGGTCAGCCGTGGCCCAGCCAGTCGCCGCCGTCGATGCGCCGCCCGTCGGTGCGCAGTCTCCCGGCCACGACGGGCCCGGCGACGTACACCCAGGCCCGGACCGCGGCCCCGTCCCGCAGCCGTACGACGTCCCGCGCGACGCGTACGTACAGGCTCGCCGGGTCCTGCGGCACGCACTCCTCCAACTCGTCGAGTTCGAGAAGGAGCCGGTCGTACGACTCCGGGCGCGCGGTGACGAGTTCGCCGCGCACCGCCGCCGGTCCGGGCTCCTCGACGACGTAGGGGTAGCCGGGCCCGTCGTAGAGCACCGCGCCGTCGAGGCGGCCGGGTTCCTCGGTCCTTGTCCGTCCCCGCAGGTACGCGTCGTGGTTGACCTCGCCCGGGCGGAGTGTGCCGTAGACGAAGAACGGGAGGCGGTGGGGGTTCCGGGCGGTCACAGAAAGGATTCTGCACCCTCCCGACCTCCACACACATCTCCATGGAGGCGCTATGGACATGACATGTCATGGCCTCTTAAATCTCAGTCGTCATCAGCGCCACCCCCACGCCTTCGAGGCGCATCTCCAAGGAGACCGATGAGCCGGACACGGAACACCCGAGCCTCCCGTCTCGCCACGGCCGGCGTCGCCGCCACCACCGCGACCCTGCTGGCCGCCGCGCTCTCCCCCGCCGCCCACGCGGACGCCAGACCGACCCGGGCCACCACGCTCGCGAACGCGGCACAGGCACTCGTCCAGCACGCCACCGCCCTCGGCCTCACGTCCGCCGAGGGCACCTCGGTCCGCGACGTGATCGTGGACGGGAACGGCACACAGCACGTCCGTTACGACCGCACGTACCGCCAACTCCCCGTCCTGGGCGGCGACTTCGTCGTCCACCTCAAGTCGGACGGCGCCTACCGCAGCGCCGACCGGGCGACCCGGAGCCGGATATCCCTGGCGTCGATCGTCCCGGACGTCTCCGCCCCGAAGGCCGCCGACCTCGCGGTGAACGCGCTGCGGGCGGCGAACCTCGGCGACGCGCTGAAGCAGGTGCAGGCCAAGCCGCAGCTGGTCGTCGACGCCCTGCACGGCACCCCGAGGCTGGCCTGGCGCACCAACGCCGTCGGCAAGGACTCGCTCGGCAACCCGGTCGCCCGCACGGTGCTGACGGACGCCCGCACCGGCGCCCAGATCGACGCCTGGGACAGCATCGAGACGGCGACCGGCGACGGCAAGTCGCTGTACAGCGGCACGGTCCCGCTGGAGACGACGCAGTCCGGATCGACGTACAACCTCACGGACCCGACGCGCGGCAACACGTACACGGGCGACGCGGCGAACAAGACGGACCTGTGCATCTTCGGCATCTGCATCAGCCGGGCGCCGTCGACGGTGTTCACGGACGCCGACAACCACTGGGGCACGGGCGCCACGTCGGACCGCTCCTCGGCCGCGGTCGACGCCCAGTACGGCACCAACGAGACCTGGGACTACTACAAGAACGTCCACGGCCGCAACGGCATCGCCGGCGACGGCAAGGGCTCGTACAACCGCGTCCACTACGGCAACAGCTACAACAACGCCTTCTGGGACGACAGTTGCTTCTGCATGACGTACGGCGACGGTGACGGGACGACCTTCGGCCCGCTGGTGGCGCTGGACGTGGCGGGCCACGAGATGACGCACGGCGTCACCAGCAAGACGGCCGCGCTGACGTACTCCGGCGAGTCCGGCGGCCTGAACGAGGCGACCTCCGACATCCTCGGCACGCTGGTGGAGTGGTACGCCAACAACTCCTCCGACCCCGGCGACTACCTGATCGGCGAGAAGATCGTCCGCTCCGGCTTCGGGAAGACGGCACTGCGGTACATGGACCAGCCGTCGAAGGACGGGAGTTCGGCGGACTACTGGAGTTCGTCGGTGGGCAATCTGGACGTCCACTACTCCTCCGGCGTCGCGAACCACTTCGCCTACCTGCTCGCGGAGGGCAGCGGCGCGAAGACCATCAACGGCGTGAGCTACAACTCCCCGACGTACAACGGCTCGACGGTGACGGGGATCGGGAGGGACAAGCTGGGGGCCATCTGGTACCGCGCCCTGACGGTCTACATGACGTCCTCGACGAACTACGCGGGCGCCCGCACGGCAACCCTCAACGCGGCGAAGGACCTGTACGGCAACGGCAGCACGGAGTACAACGCGGTGGCGGCGGCGTGGAGCGCGGTGAACGTGAACTGAGGCACGGCGCATCGAGGTGGGGCGTCCGCCCCGGCGAACGAACCGGGGCGGCCGTCACATACACCCCAGACAACAGGGAATAGCGCAATTCAAGGAATCACGGAATTCCGGAATGCCGGGCCCTCTCACAATGCTCCCTGAGTGGATCAGATGGCGATGATGTGCAGTTTCGGTGACGCACCGCCGGTTTTCCGAACTCCATTGCCCGGAAGGCCACTTGCGGCAATTCCCCGAGTCGACTAACTAGATAAATCATGAACTTGTTCAGCCGCCCCCACACCTCCCGGCGCACCCCCACGCTCCCCCCACGTCCGGCTGCGACCCCCACCGCGGCCCCCACCCTCCTGGACCCCGCCCTCGCCGCCCTCACCGGCGAGTGGATCATCGACCCGGCCCACAGCAGAATCGGTTTCTCGGTCCGGCACGCGATGGTGACGACGGTCCGCGGGGCCTTCACCGAGTACAAGAGCCGCCTCTACTTCGACGGCCGCGACCCCTCCCGCTCCCAGGCGGAGATCATCCTGTCCACGGCGAGCGTCGACACGGGCGTGGAGCAACGGGACGCCCACCTGGTCGGCCGCGACTTCCTGGACGCCGCGACCCACCCGCGGATGCGTTTCCAGAGCACGGCGGTACGCCTGAAAGCGCCGGACGTCTACGTCATGACCGGCGACCTGACCATCAAGAGCACGGCGCGCCCGGTGGACCTGGAACTCACCTACATCGGCAACGTCACGGACCCCTTCGGCTACCAGCGCGTCGGCTTCGACGGCACCACCACCATCAACCGCATGGACTGGGGGCTGGCCTACAACTCCCGCCTGGCGGAGGGCGGGGCGATGGTGAGCGAGACGGTGCGGCTGCAGTTCGACATCGCGGCGATCCGGACGGTGCCGGAGGGCGGGCAGGGGATGCCGTAGCGCCGCAGATGCGGCCCGGACGTCAGACTCACTCGCCTTCGGGCATGCATCCGACATTCGGGCGCCCGGCCCGGCCGCCCGGCCCGGCCGCCCGGCCCGGCCGCTCGCCCCCGGAGAGGGTCACCCGTTCACTCCCCCCACCCCCACCATTCGTGTGTTCTTCATACCGGTGCCCGCTCAACCCCCTTGACCTGCCCGAATTCCCCCTCAACGGGGCTCCCGACCCCCCGCCGTGACACCCGTTCATCCCAAAACTGACGGCGCCTCAGGGAGCGCGGTCGGGCGGTTGGCTTTTACCTCGGTAGAGCAAGGGAGTGGACGACCTCGACCGAGGGAGCACCATGCGACGCACCGCCCGTCTGGTGACCGGGACCGCGCTGGCCGTGGCCACGGCCGGACTCGCCGTCGCGCCGGCGTACGGTGGCGGCACCGGCAGCCTCGACGTGTACCCGTCGACCGCGGCGGCAGGCGCCCAGGTCACCGTGAACACGGCTGCCTGCGGTGAGAAGGGAACGGCGGTCGGGGACGCCGGCTCGGTCGGCGCCGGCACGTTCACCCTTGCGCCGAGCACGCACGAAGGCGAGGCGATCGGGCAGTTCCAGGTGCCGCCGAGCGCGCAACCGGGGACGTACGAGATCGTCGCGAAGTGCGCCGAGGGGAACCGGCAGGTGACCGGGGACCTGGTGGTGGCACTGGCGCCGGCCGCGGGGCAGCAGGTGCAGCCCCACGGCAGTGTGAAGACGGGGGTCGGTGGTGCCCTTGGCTCCGACCCCGTGCAGACCGCGGCAGGCGTGGCGGCTCTGGCCGTCGCCGCCGCGGGCGGTACCTGGCTCCTGCATCGCCGGGCGAGAGGCGATGTGATCTGACGGACACCCTCCGCTGTCCGTCCGCCGGTACCGCACATCCCACCCCCTCCGGGTCCGACGCCCCTCGCGGCCCGGAGGGGGAGGGGGTCACGTTCGTCCCTCAGGGAGAGGGGTTCGCATGCGCAGGATCGGGGACACCGCGATAGCCGCCGTGACCGTCATAGCCCTCGGCTCCGGCGTCTGGCTGCTGGGCCCCGGCATCGGACCGCACACCGCGCCGCCCCAGCCGTCCGCCGCCGAGGGCCGCCCCGACCCCGGCGAGGAAGCCCTCGAAGCCCCCGCGCTGCCGCCCTCCCCGCCCACCCGCATCCGCATCCCCGCCATCCGCGTGAACGCCCCCCTCATGGGCCTCGCCCTCACCCCCTCGGGCAGCCTCGACGTCCCGCCCGCCGGGAACAAGAACCTCGCCGGCTGGTACGAGGCCGGAACCACCCCCGGCGAGACCGGCACCGCCATCGTCGCCGGGCACGTCGACAACACCGAGGGCCCCGCCGTCTTCTACGACCTCGGCGCCCTCAGGCGCGGCGCGACCATCGAGGTGGACCGGCAGGACAGGAGCGTCGCCGTGTTCAGCGTCGACGCGGTCGAGGTCTACCAGGCCCGCGACTTCCCCGACGAGAAGGTGTACGGCGCCGCGAAACGCCCCGAACTCCGGGTCATCACCTGCGGCGGCGGCTACTCGCGCACCACCGGGTACCAGGGGAACGTCGTCGTCTTCGCCCACCTGACGAGCAGCCGGTGACGGGCAACCGCTGACGGGCAGCCGTTCACCTGCAGTCGGTGACGGACAGCCGCCGGCCGGCAGTCGGTGACGGGCGGGCGGTGACCGACCGCGGTCCGGGGACGACGTACACAACCTCTGTCCCGCGAAACCGGTCCCGTCGCCACCCCACCGCCCCACCGGCGCACCGCCGCCGCCCCCACCACCGCCCACCTGCGGCGCAGGCCGACCGCCGCCCCGCGTTTCCGCCACCTCACAGTCCCCGCCGTCCCTCCCCCGGACCCCTCACACCCACCTCCCGCCCCCGAAGAGGGCAGCGTTCCTCACGGGAAACAGCGGTGATGCGGCCGGGTAACGTCGGCGCCGCACGCTCCTGGGTATGACCTCGAATACGCGTGTGGTGGTGATCGGCGCCGGCCGCACGGGCGCCCGTCCCGCCCGGTGGCCCGGCGAGCTCGGCGCCCCCGTGACGCCCGGGTCGCCCCGCCGCGCTTCCGAGGTGACCGCCCGCCCCACCTGCGGCGGCCCGGCCGAGGCCCAGGTGCCCGGCTCCGTCCGCGCCGCCCGGACCGCCGGCCGCGCGGACGGCACCGCGATCGCATACGACATGTCGGACCACGTGCAGCCGGAAGGCGCGCTGCGGACGGGCGTGCCCTCCGAGCGCGGTCGCCCCCTGCTCCACCTGCTCCCCAACGACGGAGGCTCCTGATGACCACCACCCCCGGGGCCACCCCCACGATCGTGCTCGTCGGCCACGGCATGGTCGGTCAGCGTTTCCTCGAGGCGCTCGCCGAGCGCGGCCTGACCGCCACGCACCGCGTGGTCGTGCTGTGCGAGGAGCCGCGCCCCGCCTACGACCGCGTCGCCCTCACCTCGTACTTCTCGGGCCGGACCCCCGACGAACTCTCCATGACCGACATGGAGTTCATCGACGCACACGGCATCGAGCTGTGCGTGGGCGACCCGGCGGAGACGATCGACCGCACGGCGAGGACCGTGACGGCCGGGTCCGGCAGGACCTTTGCGTACGACACGCTCGTACTCGCCACCGGCTCCTACCCGTTCGTGCCTCCTGTCCCCCACAAGGACGCGACGGGCTGCTTCGTCTACCGCACCATCGAGGACCTGCTCGCGATCGAGGAGTACGCGAAGTCGAGGGCGACCGTGGGCGCGGTGGTCGGCGGCGGGCTGCTGGGGCTGGAGGCGGCCGGGGCGCTGAAGGGGCTCGGACTCACCTCCCACATCGTGGAGTTCGCGCCGCGGCTGATGCCGGTGCAGGTGGACGAGGGCGGTGGCGCGGCCCTGCTGCGCACCATCGAGGAGATGGGTCTGACGGTCCACACCGGCGTCGGCACGCAGGAGATCGTGGTCGACTCCGCGGGTGCCGTGACCGGGATGAGGCTGTCCGACGGTTCCGAACTCGCCACCGACCTGGTGGTGTTCAGCGCCGGTGTCCGGCCGCGGGACCAACTCGCCCGCGACTGCGGTCTGACGGTCGGCGAGCGCGGCGGCATCACGGTCGACGAGCAGTGCCGTACCGTCGGTGACCCGCACGTGTTCGCGATCGGCGAGTGCGCGCTGGCGGCGGACGGCCGGGTGTACGGGCTGGTGGCGCCGGGCTACGAGCAGGCCGAGACCGCGGCGGCGGCCCTCGCCGCCGACGAGGCCGAGCAGCTGACCTTCACCGGCGCCGACCTGTCCACGAAGCTGAAGCTGCTCGGCGTGGACGTGGCCTCCTTCGGCGACGCGCACGGCACGGCCGAGGACTGCCTGGACGTCGTGTACTCCGACTCCCGTTCGGGCCTGTACAAGAAGCTGGTCATCGGCCGGGACGGCACCCTGCTCGGCGGCATCCTGGTCGGCGACGCGGACGCGTACGGCACCCTGAAGGCCTTCACCGGTTCGGTACCGCCGGTCCCGCCCGAGTCGCTGGTGCTGCCGGCCGGTGCCGGTGAGTCCGTCCAGCTCGGCCCGGCCGCGCTGCCCGACGACGCGGTCATCTGCTCCTGCAACAACGTCCGCAAGGGCACGATCCGCGGCGCGGTCACGGAGCACGGCTGCAGCACCGTGCCCGAGGTGAAGAAGTGCACCAAGGCCGGTACGACGTGCGGCAGTTGCGTCAAGGTCCTCGGTCAGCTGGTCACCGCCGAGCTGGAGGCGTCCGGCGTCGAGGTCGACAAGGGCCTGTGCGGCTGTTTCGCCCAGACCCGCGAGGAGCTGTACGAGATCGTCCTGGCACTGCGCATCAACACCTATCAGGACCTGCTCGACCGGTACGGCCGGGAGGGCGCCCGGAGCGGTGACGGCTGCGAGGTCTGCAAGCCGGCGGTGGCGTCGGTCATCGCGTCCCTCGCCCCGACGATCGGTGCGAGCGGTTACGTCCTGGACGGCGAGCAGGCGGCGCTCCAGGACAGCAACGACCACTTCCTCGCCAACCTCCAGAAGAACGGGTCCTATTCGGTCGTCCCGCGCATCCCCGGCGGCGAGATCACCCCCGAGGGCCTGATCACGATCGGCGAGATCGCCCGCGACTTCGGCCTCTACACGAAGATCACCGGCGGCCAGCGGATCGACATGTTCGGCGCGCGCGTCGAGCAACTCCCGCTGATCTGGACGCGGTTGGTGGACGCCGGTTTCGAGTCGGGCCACGCGTACGGAAAGGCGCTGCGGACCGTCAAGTCCTGTGTGGGGTCGACCTGGTGCCGTTACGGCGTCCAGGACTCGGTCCGGATGGCGATCGACCTGGAGCTGCGCTACCGGGGGCTCAGGTCGCCGCACAAGCTCAAGTCCGCCGTCTCCGGCTGCGCCCGCGAGTGCGCGGAGGCCCAGTCGAAGGACTTCGGCGTCATCGCCACCGCCAACGGCTGGAACCTGTACGTCGGCGGCAACGGCGGCGCCACCCCACGCCACGCGGACCTGCTCGCCCAGGACCTCACCGACGCCGAACTGGTCCGGCTGATCGACCGTTTCCTGATGTTCTACATCCGTACGGCCGACCGCCTGGAGCGCACGTCGACCTGGCTGGAGCGGATCCCGGGCGGCCTGGACCACGTCCGTGACGTGGTGGTCGAGGACTCCCTGGGCATCTGCGAGGAGCTGGAGTCCCTGATGGCGGCGCACGTGTCCGGCTACGCGGACGAGTGGGCGACCACCATCGACAACCCGGAGAAGCTCGCCCGGTTCGTGTCCTTCGTCAACGCCCCCGACACCCCCGACCCGGTCGTCGGCTTCGTGCCCGAGCGGGACCAGATGAAGCCCGACCTGCCCCTGCTGTCCATCGGCCTGCGCCGCGCGGACGGCACGGCGACCGTTCTGGAAGGAAGCGCCCAGCGATGACCCTGGCCCCCGAGACCACCGACCTGAAGGTCCAGCTCCAGCTGGCCGACGCCTGGCTCACGGTCTGCGACCTGAGCCTGCTCACGCCCGGCCGGGGCGTGGCCGTACTCCTCCCGGACGGCCACCAGGCCGCCGTCTTCCGCGACCGCGCCGGCCGCCTCTACGCCATCGACAACCGCGACCCGTTCGGCGGCGCGGCGGTCCTCTCCCGCGGCCTGACCGGCACCCACCAGGGCCGCCCGTTCGTGGCCTCCCCGCTCCTCAAGCAGCGCTTCGACCTGGAGACCGGCGCGTGCCTGGACGACGAGACGGTACGGGTGACGGCGTACGAGGTACGGGCCGCGTAGGTCCCGCCCCGCTCACGCCCCCTTCAGGACGGCGTCGTAGGACACCCCGGTGAGCCGCTCCGAGGCGTCCCAGAGCCGCCTGGCCATGGTGTCGTCGCGGGTCCAGGGCGCCCGCCAGGAGGGGGCCGGCGCCCCGCGCCACATCGCGACGGCCGGACCGGTGAAGGAGTCGGACCGTACGCCGGGGGCGGTGGCCGCGTACAGCGTGGGCAGGGCCCCGGCCTCGGCGGACTGGGCGAACACGAGGTTCGCGGCCGTCATCGCCCGCTCGGCGGCGCGCCGCCCCTCGGCGCGGGGTCCGGCGGTCTGCAGGTTGGTGGCGGCGTAGCCGGGGTGCGCGGCGGCGGCGACCAGGCCGGGGCCGCGGGCGGCGTCGGCGCGCCGGGCGAGTTCGTGGACGAAGAGCAGGTTGGCGCTCTTGGACCGCCCGTACGCGACCCAGCGCCGGTAGCGCCGCCGGCTGTCGAGGTCGCCGAGGTCCACGTTGGCCAGGACGTGCATCATGCTGGAGACGGTGACGACACGGGCGCCGGGGGTGCGCAGCAGGACGGGCAGGAGCAGTCCGGTGAGCGCGAAGTGCCCGAGGTGGTTGACGCCGAACTGCGTCTCGAACCCGTCCGCGGTGGTCCCGTACGGCGGTGCCATCACCCCGGCGTTGTTGACGAGGAGATCGAGCCGGTCGTACCGGAACGAGGCGGCGAAGTCCCGTACGGACGCCAGATCCCCGAGATCGAGCCGCCCGAACTCGATGTGGGCGTCGGGTACTTCGGCGGCCATCCGGTCCCCCGCCGCGTTCCCCCGCCGCTCGTTCCGGCAGGCGAGCACGACCCGCGCGCCCTTGCGCGCCAGCTCCCGGGCGGTGACGTACCCGAGCCCGCTGTTGGCCCCGGTGACGACGGCGACGCGCCCGGCGAGGTCCGGGATGTCGCCGCTGCTCCAGCCGCTGCTCATGGGGGCGCCCTTCACAGGTGGGGTCCGTGGTGCGGCCAGCCTACGAGCGCGGGGCGCGGGACGGCACCGGACGCGGCCGTACGCCGCACGCCGTACCCCTGGGCCGCGTAGGGTGCCAGGATGATCGGCATTCCGGAGGCACTGGTACGGGGCACGATCGACCGCGAGGGTGACCGCGGAGCGGCCTGGATCGCCGGACTCCCGGCGACGGTCGAGGACCTGCTGCGGCGCTGGGACTGCGTGCCCGACGGCGAAGTGACGCACGGCGGTGTGGGCGTGATCGTCCCGGTCCGCCTGCGGTCCTCGGGCCGCCCCTGCGTCGTCAAGGTGTCCTTCCCCCACCCCGGCAACGTCCACGAGCCGGACGCGTTCGAGGCGTGGGCGGGCCGTGGCGCGGTCCTCCTCCACCGGCGCGACGACGCCCGCTTCGCCCTCCTCCTGGAGCGGGCCCACGTGTCGACGCTGGCGGCGCTGGAGCCCGACGACGAGACGGTGATGACGATCGCGGGCCGCCTGAACCACCGCCTCGCCGTCCCGGCACCACCGGGCCTGCCCCGGCTGCGGGACCGCGCCGACGGATGGGCGGCGGAGCTGCGCGAGAACGCCGCCGAACTGCCCCACGCACTGCCGCCCCGCGCGCTGGAGGCGGCCGTCGCCACCACCCGCGAACTGGGCCGGGCCCAGCCGGACACCCTCGTCCACGGCGACCTGCACGCACGCAACATCCTGCGGGCGGACCGGGAACCGTGGCTGGCGGTCGACCCGAAGGGCTGTGCGGGGGACCCGGCGTACGACGGCGGCACCCTCCTCAAGTCCCGCGCGCTGAACCTCATGCGGTCCGACGACCTCCCGAAGACCGCGCGCCGCCTCCTGGACGTGTTCGCCGAGGCCGCGGAGCTCGACCGCGAACGCGTGCGCCGCTGGGCCCAGTTGCACGCCGTCCAGGCGGCGTTCTGGGGCCGCCGGCACGGCTTCCGCATCGCACGGTCGGGCCCCCGGCTCGACCGCATCACCCAGTGCGCCGACAGACTGGCGGAGGCACTGGCCGTCTAGCCGGAGGCGGTCGCCCCTCGGCTCGCTCTCCCGTCACCGCCGCCCGCCGAACTCCCAGTCGTGCACCTCGACGTCCGCGTACCGCACCGGCGCCAGCACCCCCAGCGCCTCGTCCCGGTCCGTGGCCCGGACCAGCGCCGCCGTGCCGATCCAGGTGGTGCCGTCGTCGGACAGCAGCGGGCCGAAGGCGATCAGGTCGTCGTGGCCGGTGCAGGCCGGCAGGCCACCGGGGCCGGGGAGGGTGCCGTCAGTGCCGTCGTGCGCCGGGCCCAGGCCGAGCACCAGGTACCGGTTGCCGTCGCTCCGGCCGCCGGGGAACTCCCACATGGTGCGCCCCAGCAGGTTGCGCCACCGCCGCAGCAGCACGTCCCGGTACACGCCGGCCTGGTAGTTGGGCTCGTCGAAGGCGAACGCGCGGGCGGCGGCGGGTCCGGGCAGGTCGACGACGTGCACACTCCCGCTCGGCACCTCGGCGTCGGCCGCGAACGTCGGCCCCCGGGCGATCAGCTCGGCCGCGTAGCCGTCCATGTAGGCCCAGTGGTCCTCCACCAGCTCCGTACGCAACGCGACAGAGCCGGCACGGTCACGGTGGTAACAGAAGAACTCCATGACCGCGGAGCCTTCCGCAGGACGGCCCAGCCCCTCAACACGGTTTCCCCGGCCTTGCCCGAGGCGGGCGCCGTCAACCCCTCACGACCCCGCGCAACAGCAGGTCGACGAGCCGGAGGGCCAGTTCGCGCTGTCCCTCGTGCGCCGCCATCAGGCTGATCCCCCCGAGCGCCATCAGCACATCACGCGCGTCCACCCCCGGCCGCGCCACCGGCGTCCCCTCCGCCGCGCCCAGCAGGCGGGCGATCGCATCGACCAGGAGCGTCCGGGTGTGCAGCTTCTCGCTCTCGTCGGTCAGGATCACCCGCAACGCGTCGGCCATCCCCTGCTTCGCCGCCATGAAGTCGATGAAGCGCTCCATCCACGTCCGCAGCGCCTCCACCGCCGGCAGCGCGGCCGCCAGTTCGTCCGCCGCCTCGCACAGGCGCTGCACCTCGTGCCGGTAGACCGCCTCGATGAGCAGCTCCTTCGACGGGAACCGGCGATAGAGCGTGCCGACGCCGACGCCCGCCCGGCCGGCGATGTCCTTGACCGAGGCGCCCGCCCCCTCCCGGGCGAACGCCGCTGCCGCCGCCTCCAGCAGCCGGTCCTCGTTGCGCTGCGCGTCCGCGCGCAACGGCCTGCGGGACGCCGCCGCGCCCCCGTCGGTGCCGCTCAACCCAGACCCCTCCCCGTCACCGCCGCTTGCAACCGGAACCAGTTCCGCTTACCGTCGAAGCGCGAACCGGAACCAGTTCCGGATACGAGGGTACGACGGCCCCTGCCCACCCGCCACCGGCCGCGCCCGCACGAGTCCCCTCCCACCACCCGCCTGGAGAACCTCATGTCCCGCCCCCTCTTCACCACCCCCTTCGGAGCCCTGAGCACCGCCGCCGAGGTGCTCTCGGGCGTCGACCTCAGCGGCAGGCGTGCCGTCGTCACCGGCGGCGCCTCCGGCATCGGACGCGAGACCGCCCGCGTGCTCGGTGCCGCCGGCGCCGAGGTCACCATCGGCGTCCGCGACCTGGCGGCAGGCATCCGGGCCGCCGAGGAGATCGCCCCTGCGAGCGGACCGGGCAGCGTACGCGCCGCCCTCCTCGACCTCGCCGACCAGCGCTCCGTGCGCGCCTTCACCGACGCCTGGCAGGGCCCGCTGCACATCCTCGTGCTCAACGCCGGGGTCATGGCCACGCCGCTGCAGCGGACGCGGGAGGGCTGGGAGATGCAGTTCGCCACCAACCACCTCGGCCACTTCGCCCTCGCCACCGGCCTGCACGGGGCCCTCGCCTCGGCCCACGGCGCGCGCGTCGTCGCGGTCAGCTCGGTCGGCCACGTCAACGGCGACATCGACTTCGACGACATCGGCTTCGAGCGGCGCCCCTACGACCCGTGGGCGGCCTACAGCCAGTCCAAGACGGCGAACGTCCTGTTCACCGTCGAGGCGGCCCGCCGCTGGGCCCCGGACCTGATCACCGTCAACGCACTCAACCCCGGCCGTATCACCAGCACCCGGCTCGGCCGCCACGTCGGGGACATCTCCAACAGCCCGGCCTCGTTCGGCGCCACCAGCACCGACGTGTCGTGGAAGAACATCGAGCAGGGCGCCGCCACGTCGGTGCTGCTCGCCGCCTCCCCCCTGGTCGAGGGCGTGACCGGCCGGTACTTCGAGGACTGCGACGAGGCCGGCCCCCACCGGCCCGGCGTCCGCCGGGGGGTCGCCGCCCACGCCCTGGATCCCGACCACGCGGCCCTCCTGTGGCGGCTCTCCGCCGACCTGCTCACCGCTCCGGCCGCCGCCTGAGGCCCAGGCGGCCCTACGGCCGCAACGCCACCCCCACCGCCACGCCCAGCCTGCGCACGAACTCCGTGCGGTCGGCGACCCGGTGTTTCCAGCCCTCTCCGGCCGCCTGCAGGACCTCGGCGATCTGCCGCGGTGTGACGGTGCCGGGGACGGGCCGGCCGGAGTCGGCGATCGCCTTCGCGAGCGTGTCGAGGACGGCGTCCCGGTAGTCGTCGTAGAGGTCGTGGAGCTGCGCGGTCCCGTGCTCCAGCAGGTCGTCGACGCCCTCGTCGAGGTGCGTGCCGACGTACCGGCCGAGGCTCGCGTCGAGCGCGGCCACCAGACGGGTGCCGAGGTCGGCGCCGGGTGCGTCCAGTGCCGTGCGGACGTCCGCCAGCGCCCGGTCCAGCTCCTGCCGCACGGTCTCGCGGAACAGCTCCTCCTTGCCGGAGAAGAGGAAGTACAGGCCGGGGCGGGAGATGTCGGCGGCCCGGGCCACCGCGTCCATCGACGTCCTGCGATAGCCGAACGTGGCGAAAACGGTCAGCGCCGCCGCGAGCACCTGCTCGCGGCGGCGGGTGTCCCCTCGGGGCGCGGTCATCTGCGCACCATACCCAAGGGGCATGGTGTACACGTTTCGTTGATTCTGTTCATCGCAGGGCCGGCTGCCGACGGCCTGTCGCAGCGGCCGCGGTGCCGGTCAGACGACGCGCCGCAGCGCCTTGGGGGTGAGGTCGGCGAGGGTCGGGTAGCCGTCGACGGCCATGATCAGGTCGGCCTCGGCGAGCAGCGCCCGCAGGACGTGGACGAGGCCGGGCTCACCGCCGCCTGCGAGGCCGTACGCGTAGGGACGGCCGACGCCCACGGCGGTGGCGCCCAGCGCGACCGCCTTGACGATGTCGGCACCCGTGCGGACACCGGAGTCGAACAGGACGGGCAGGCCGTCGGCGGCCTCGACCACCTCCGGCAGCACGTCGAGGGCGGGCAGGCCGCCGTTGGCCTGGCGGCCGCCGTGGTTGGAGCAGTAGACGCCGTCCACGCCGGCGTCCTTGGCCCGGCGGACGTCCTCGGGATGGCAGAGGCCCTTGAGGATCAGCGGCAGATCGGTGATCGACCGCAGCCAGGGCAGGTCGTCCCAGGTGAGCGGGTTGCCGAAGATCCCCGCCCAGAGCGCGACGGCGGCCTGCGGGTCGTCCTCGGGGTTCTTGCCGAGGTGGGCGCGGAAGACGGGGTCGCCGGTGTAGTTGGCCAGGCAGTTCCCGCGCAGCTGCGGGAAGTTGCTGGTGCTCAGGTCGCGGGGCCGCCAGCCCGTGATCCAGGTGTCGAGGGTGACCACGATCCCCTTGAAGCCGGCCTTCTCGGCCCGGTGCACCAGACTCTCGGCCAGTTCGCGGTCGGTGGGGGTGTAGAGCTGGAAGAACCCCGGGGTGTCCCCGAACTCGGCGGCCACCTGCTCCATCGGGTCGACGGTCAGCGTGGAGGCGACCATCGGTACGCCGGTACGGGCCGCGGCGCGGGCGACGGCGAGGTCACCGTGACCGTCCTGCGCGCACAGCCCGATCACCCCGACCGGGGCCATGAACAGCGGCGAGGGCAGCCGCATCCCGAACAGCTCGACGGACAGGTCCCGCTCCGTGGCCCCCACCAGCATGCGCGGCACCAGCCCCCAGCGGTCGAACGCGCCGACGTTGGCCCGCTGCGTCCGCTCGTCACCGGCGCCGCCCGCGACGTACGACCGCACCGCAGGGGGCATCGCGGCCAGGGCCAGCGGCTCCAGATCGTCGTACGACATCGGGAACCGCGGCACCACTCCGCGCAGCCCGTCGAGGTAGATCTCGTTCTGGTAGTCGGCGAACGCCATGTTCCCGCCCTTCTTCACGACTGCGCCCGCGGGGTGCGGGTCCCTGGAGGTCCACAATGGGAGAGTGGCGCACAACGGCTTCGAAACGCAGGATTCCGGCCCGGATGGCGAGAGAGCGCAGGATGCTGCCACCAGCGCGGGCGTACCGGCCCTGCTGAGCGAGGACGAGCTGGCGCTGATCAACGCGCTGCAGCTGAGCCCGCGCGCCTCCTGGACCGAACTGGGACACGCCCTGGGCGTCGACCCGGTCACGGTGGCCCGCCGCTTCCACCGCCTCTCCGCGCAGGGCACGGCCTGGGTCGGGTTCTCGCCCGGCCCGCGCCTGCTGGAGCAGATCTGTGTGGCGTACGTCGTGATCGACTGCGCTCCGGGAACCACGGCCCGGGTCGCCGGGGCCCTGGGCGCCCACCCGCACATGGTGACGATCGAGCGGACGGCTTCGGGCCACGACATCCTCGCCACGGTCGCCACCCGCGACCTGCCGGCCCTGTCCCGCTACACCCTCGACCTGCTGCCCCGGCTGCCGGGCATCACCGCCGTACGGTCCCGGATCGTCACCCACATGTTCACCGAGGGCGGCCACTGGCGCATCGCCGCCCTGGCCCCGGCCCAGCGCGCCCGGCTGACGGCGCGGACACCCGCTCCCGTCGCGCGGCAGACAGCCCACCGGCAGCTCACCTCCTTCGACCGCGCCCTCTCCCTCCGCCTCGCCCACGACGGCCGCGCGCCCTACCAGTCCCTGGCACGGGACCTCGGCGTCAGTCTCTCCACCGCCAAACGCCGCGTCGAGGCCCTCATCCGCCGCGGCCTGCTCCGCTTCCGCTGCGACTTCGCCCGCCCCCTCGGCGGCTGGCCGGTCGCCGTCACCTTCTGGGCCAGGGTGCCGCCCGCCGACCTCCCCGGGGTCGGCCAGTCCCTCATCCGCCTCCCCGAGACCCGCAACTGCGCCGCCGTCAGCGGCCCGCAGAACCTCGTCCTCCAGGCCAGCCTGCACTCGGTCAGCGACATCCTCCGCCTGGAGACCCAGCTGGCGACGGCCCACCCGACCCTCGACATCGCGGACCGGGTCGTCACCCTGCGCCAGGACAAGCTCCTCGGCCGCCTCCTGGACGCGCACGGCCGCTCCGTGGGCGTGGTACCGGCGGACCTGTGGGCGGAACCGCCCGTGTAGCCGGGCCTCGGCGCCCGTCGGCGGGCTGTCGTAGAGTTCGCCGTGGTGGGGACGCGACGGCGTTCGAGGGGGGAGCCTGCCGTGGGCATGCCGAAGAAGGACCCGAAGAAGGATCCGAAGAGGGACCGGCCGGTACCGGTACCGATGAGCCCCGAGCAGATGATCGCGGAGGCGCGGAAGGCGTTCTTCGTGATGTTCGGCCTGCTCGCGGTCGTCTGGCTGGTGCAACTGGCCAACTTCTCCGACCACTACGCCCTCTCCCGGGACTACGCGGTGGTCTCCGGCGACGTCGGCACCCTGCCCGACATCCTGGTCGCGCCGCTGCTGCACTGGAGCTGGGCGCACATCGAGAGCAACTCCGGCCCCCTGTTCGTCTTCGGCTTCCTCGCCGCCTACCGGGGAGTGGCGCGGTTCCTCGGCCTCACCCTGCTGATCGCGCTGAGCAGCGGCCTGGTGGTCTGGTTCTTCGAGCACGGGGACGTGGCGACGGTCGGCGCCAGCGGCCTGATCTTCGGGTACTTCGGCTACGTCGTCGTACGGGGACTCTTCGACCGGCACCTGATCGACACGCTGGTCGGGATCGTCATGGGCGCGTCCTTCGCCTACCTCCTCACCGTGGCCGTACCCGGCACCCCCGGCGTGAGCTGGCTCGGCCACCTCGGCGGGCTGCTCGGGGGCCTGCTGGGAGCCTGGCTCTTCCGCGACCGCCGCGCACCACGGGCGGCCACCGGCGGCATCACGCCCCGGACGCCGGCCGGCGGCGACGCCCCACAGCCCGGCCCCGGTTCCCCGCGCTCCGACCTGTACAAGGAACTCGACGACCTCGGGCTGCTCTGACCGCCCGCGCATTCCTCACGGAGGTCCTGTGACACCGAGTCCGCGCGACGTCTTCCTCCGGCTTGTCCACGGCGTCGCCGACGGGAACGTCGAAGAGCTGCCCGGCCTGTACGCCGAGGCCACCGACGTCCGGCATCCGATGGCGACGCCGGAGTCCGAGCCGTTGTCGAGCCGGCGTGCGCTCCAGGAGCACTTCACGCTGCCGCCGGGGGGCCGGGAGTCGCTGCCGAGGCGACGGGTCGTCGACGTCGTCGTCCACGAGACCGCCGATCCCGAGGTGATCGTGGCGGAGTTCGCCTACGAGTTCACTGGGCCGGACGGCGCCACGAGCAAGGTGCCCTGCGTCTTCGTCATGCGGGTCCGGGACGGCCGGATCGTCGAGTCACGCGACTACATCGACCCGATCCGTACGTACACGGCACGCGGGGACCTCGACCTCCTCATCACGTCACTGCGAAAGGACGCCTCCTGACGCGACCGGGGACCGCATGCCGAGCCACTGCTCGGCGCCCCAGGCCTCGAACCGCTCCACTTCGGTGAATCCGAGCCTCGCCGCGAGACGCATCGAGGCGACGTTGGCGGTCTGGGTGTGGAGCACCACCGGCTCTCCGGGAAGCGCGCCGGCGAGCCAGCCGAGGGCCGCCGCGCACGCCTCCGCGGCGTACCCGCGTCCCCACGCCCGCGGCAGGAACAGGTAGCCGAGATCGGCCTTGCCCGCGGCAGCCGGGCGGCCGTGTCCCGGCACCCTCCTGAGCAGGATCTGGCCGATCATCGCCCCGTCGAGCTCGACGACGAAGCTCCCGGGCCGCCGCTCGGGCACCCCGGACATCTCGCGCTCGACCTCGTCCCGCGGCCGCGGCCCGCCGAGGTAGGTGTGCACCTCGGGCGAGGCGAACAGCTCGACGAACGCCGCACGGTCCCGGGCCTCGGACTCACGAAGCACCAGCCGCTCGGTCCGGATCGGCTCGGGCGGCCACGCCACGGGGTTCAGATCTTCCATCCGCGCACGCTAACAGGTCGTCAAACCCCCTTTTCACACGCCCGAAGGGGCGGCACCCCCGCACAGGGTGCCGCCCCTCTTCTTGCGTGCCGGGGCCGCCGTCCATCGGTCTTGAGGGTCGGGGACGGACGGCGGACCCGGGGTTCGCGGGAGGCCTGCGAGGGCCTCAGCGGTGGTCGCTGCCCGCCGACTCGGTCGCCGCGCGGCCCGCCTCCAGGCGGGCCACCGGGATGCGGAAGGGGCTGCAGGAGACGTAGTCCAGGCCCACCTCGTGGAAGAAGTGGACGGACTCCGGGTCGCCGCCGTGCTCGCCGCAGACGCCGAGTTTCAGGTCGGGGCGGGTGGCGCGGCCGGCCTTCGCCGCGGCTGCCACCAGGGAGCCGACGCCGTCCCGGTCGATCGTCTCGAAGGGGGAGACGCCGAAGATGCCCTTCTCCAGGTAGGCCGTGAAGAAGGAGGCCTCGACGTCGTCGCGGCTGAAGCCCCAGACGGTCTGGGTCAGGTCGTTCGTGCCGAAGGAGAAGAACTCCGCCGCCTCCGCGATCTGGGCCGCCGTCAGGGCGGCCCGCGGGAGTTCGATCATCGTGCCGATCGACAGCTTCAGGCTGGTGCCCGTCGCCGCCTCGACCTCCGCGATGACCTGGTCGGCCTCCTCGCGGACGATCTCCAGCTCCTGGACCGTGCCGACCAGCGGGATCATGATCTCGGCCCGCGGGTCGCCCTTGGCGTTCTTGCGTTCCGCGGCGGCCTCGGCGATGGCACGGACCTGCATCGTGAACAGGCCGGGGATGACCAGGCCGAGGCGTACGCCGCGCAGGCCCAGCATCGGGTTCTGCTCGTGCAGGCGGTGGACCGCCTGGAGGAGGCGGAGCTCGTTCTCGTGGGGTTCCTGGCGGGACTCCGCGAGGGCCACGCGGACCGAGAGCTCCGTGATGTCCGGGAGGAACTCGTGCAGCGGCGGGTCGAGGAGGCGGACCGTGACCGGAAGGCCGTCCATCGCCGAGAAGAGCTCGACGAAGTCCTTCTTCTGGAGCGGGAGAAGGGCGTTCAGGGCCTCCTCGCGGTCCTCCTGGGTGTCCGCCAGGATCAGGCGTTCCACCAGTTCGCGGCGGTCGCCGAGGAACATGTGCTCGGTGCGGCACAGGCCGATGCCCTGGGCGCCGAAGCGGCGGGCGCGCAGGGCGTCCTCGGCGTTGTCGGCGTTGGCGCGCACCCGCAGCCGGCGCTTGCGGTCCGCGAAGGCCATGATGCGGTGGACCGCCTCGACCAGCTCGTCGGCGTCCTGGGCGCCCGCGTGCATCCGGCCCTCGAAGTACTCGACGACCGGGGAGGGTACGACGGGTACCTCGCCCAGGTAGACCTTGCCGGAGGAGCCGTCGATGGAGATGACGTCGCCCTCCTCGACCACGTGGCCGCCGGGGACGGTCATGCGGCGGCGCTTGGTGTCGACCTCGAGCTCCTCGGCGCCGCACACACACGTCTTGCCCATGCCGCGGGCGACCACGGCCGCGTGGGAGGTCTTGCCGCCGCGGGAGGTGAGGATGCCCTCCGCCGCGATCATGCCGTCGAGGTCGTCGGGGTTGGTCTCGCGGCGGACCAGGATGACCTTCTCGCCCGAGCGGGACCACTTCACCGCGGTGTACGAGTCGAAGACGGCCTTGCCGACCGCCGCGCCCGGCGAGGCGGCGATGCCGCGGCCGACCTGCTGGGCCTTGGCCTGCTCGTCGAAGCGGGGGAACATCAGCTGGGCGAGCTGGGCGCCCGTGACGCGCTGGAGGGCCTCGGTCTCGTCGATCAGGCCCTGGTCGACCAGCTGGGTCGCGATCCGGAAGGCCGCGCCCGCCGTGCGCTTGCCGACCCGGGTCTGGAGCATCCACAGCTGACCGCGCTCGATCGTGAACTCGATGTCGCAGAGGTCCTTGTAGTGGTTCTCCAGCGTCTCCATGATCTGCATCAGCTGGTCGTACGACTTCTTGTCGATGTTCTCCAGCTCGGCCAGCGGGACCGTGTTGCGGATGCCCGCGACCACGTCCTCGCCCTGGGCGTTCTGGAGGTAGTCGCCGTAGACGCCCTGGTGGCCGGAGGCGGGGTCCCTCGTGAACGCCACGCCGGTACCCGAATCCGGGCCGAGGTTGCCGAAGACCATGGAGCAGACGTTGACGGCCGTGCCGAGGTCGCCGGGGATGCGCTCCTGGCGGCGGTAGAGCTTGGCGCGGTCGGTGTTCCAGGAGTCGAAGACCGCGCGGATGGCGAGGTCCATCTGCTCGCGCGGGTCCTGCGGGAACTCCCGCCCGGCCTCCGCCTTGACGATCTTCTTGAACCTGGTGACGAGCTTCTTGAGGTCGGCCGCCTCCAGCTCCGTGTCGACGGTGACCTGCTTGGCCTCCTTCGCCGCGTCCAGCGCCTCCTCGAAGAGCTCACCGTCGACGCCGAGGACCGTCTTGCCGAACATCTGGATGAGGCGGCGGTAGGAGTCCCACGCGAAGCGGTCGTCGCCGGCCTGCTTGGCCAGGCCCTGCACGGACTTGTCGGAGAGGCCGATGTTCAGGACCGTGTCCATCATGCCGGGCATGGAGAACTTGGCGCCGGAGCGGACCGAGACCAGGAGCGGGTCGTCGGCCTGGCCGAGCTTCTTGCCCATCCGCTCTTCGAGGGCGTCGAGGTGCGCACTCACCTCGTCACGCAGTGCCGTCGGCTCCTCGCCGCTGTCGAGGTAGACCTTGCAGGCTTCCGTCGTGATGGTGAAGCCCGGGGGAACGGGGAGCCCCAGGTTGGTCATCTCGGCGAGGTTCGCGCCCTTGCCGCCCAGGAGGTCCTTGAGGTCCTTGTTTCCCTCGGTGAAGTCGTAAACGAACTTCGCCGCGTGGGGTTCTTTGTTTTCCGACACGGGTCTCGACTCCCTGGAAGACTCGGTGGCTGCCCTGACGGCCAGGAACATACCCAGATCGAAGGCGCCTGGGTACGTCTACTTGTGTGTCATGCGCCCGTAACCAGTCGTCCGCCACCGGATCGAAAGTCAAAGCTTGGCAAGCGGAGACCGGCTCGTGTTTTCACTTCTTGAACACATGACCGCTCAGCACCGCACCTTTCCGCTCACTTGAGCAGCCATACCGCACACCTGATTTCGATCGATGAACGATCAAGGGGTGGCACCCAGTGCCACCCCTTGGAGAAGTGCAGTCGCCCATGATCCGCTCATCTGAGCGTGACCCTTATCAAGGGTGGCGAGAATCACGCTGCCACAGACCGCCGGAGTTCACCATGCGGACGCGGGGGCGGACACCAGAACGCGCCGGAAACGCGCCGGTCACACGCCCAGCGCGAGCAACCGCTCCTCGACCCGCTCCGGCGCGTACAGGTACTCCACGACCATTGCCCCGGCCCCGACCAGCCCGGCCCGCTCCCCCAGCCGCGACGTCACGACGTCCAGATGAGCGGTGGAGCGCGGCAGCGCCCGCTGGTAGAGCAGTTCGCGCACGCCGGTGAGGAACGGGGTGCCCGCGAGATCGCCCGCGATCATCAGGACGCCCGGGTTGAGGAGGGTCACGACCGTCGCCAGCACGTCTCCGACCATGCGGCCGGCCTCCCGCGCCAGCGCGGCCGCCTCCGGGTGGCCCGAGGCGAGCAGGTCGCGCACGTCCGAGCCGGAGGAGGCCGGAATCCCCGCCTCCGTCAGCCGCCGGGCCACGGCACCGCCGCTGGCGACCGCAGCGAGGCAGCCGTACGAACCGCACCGGCACTGCGCCTCCGCGCCCACCCGGATGTGGCCGATGTCCCCGGCGCCGCCGTCGACGCCCCGGTAGATCGCGCCGTCCACCACGACCCCGGCGCCGATACCCGTCGAGACCTTGACCAGGACGAACGCGGAGCAGTCCGGGTATGCCGTGCACTGCTCCCCGTACGCCATCAGGTTCGCGTCGTTGTCCACCAGGACCGGGACGGCCGGCCCGCCCGTGTGCTCCGTGAACGCCCTGGCCAGCCGGCCCCTTATGTCGTAGCCGTCCCAGCCCGGCATGATCGGCGGCTGGACCACCCGGCCGGTGTCCATGTCGACCGGCCCCGGCACCGCGAGGCCGATCCCGCACACCTCCGTCGCACGGTGGCCGGCCTTCTCCAGCAACTCGGCGAACCAGCGCCCGAGTTCGCCGAGCACGGCGTCCGGACCGTCCTGGATGACCAGCGTGCCGGAGTGCTCGGCGAGGATCTCGCCGGTGAGCGTGAGCACGGCGGCGCGGGCGTGCCGGGTCTCCAGGTCGGCGGCGAGGACGACCGCGTGGGAGTCGTCGAACTCGAGGGTGATGGAAGGGCGTCCGCCCAGCGGGGAGTCGACCGGGCCGCCGGCGCCCTCGCGCAGCCAGCCGGCGCGGAACAGCCGGTCCAGGCGGTGACCGACGGTCGCGCGGGAGAGCCCGGTGGCCTGCTGGAGCGCTCCGCGCGTCACGGCCCGCCCGTTGCGCACCAGTTCGAGCAGATCTCCGGCGCTCGCCTGTCCGCCGCCCTTGCCGGTCCTGCCGGGACGTCCGGTCATGCGCACCCCCTTGTGTTTCTCAAGCTTGCATTACATATTGAGTTTTGCGTGTTAAATAGACGTAACCCTACGGTAGCCACTGCCAAACCCGGCCGGCCGGACGTCTTCGGGGAGTCCCGAGTGGATCGCACTGCCCAGCTCACCACCCATGCGCTCGATCGCGGTATTGCATACGATCCGCCGTCCACCCGCGCCGTACCCAGCGCCGGCGCACGACGGTCGCTGCACGTCAGAGCCGCACAGGTGCTCGACGACAACTGGACCGGCAGTTCGACCGTGCCCTCCCGGAGCCTGTATCCGCACCAGTGGTCGTGGGACTCGGCGTTCATCGCGATCGGTCTCAGGCACCTCTCGCCGCTGCGCGCGCAGACGGAGCTGGAGACGCTGCTGGCCGCCCAGTGGGGCGACGGGCGGATCCCGCACATTGTGTTCAACCCCTCCGTGCCCCTCGACGCGTACTTCCCGAGCCCCGACTTCTGGCGCTCCTCGACCGCGGGGCGCGCTGCGGGCGCCCCGCGCACCGTACAGACCTCCGGGATCGTGCAGCCGCCGGTGCACGCGCTGGCGGCCTGGCTGGTGCACCTCGCCGACCCGGGCCTGTCGCGTGCACGGGGCTTCCTGGCCGGCGTCTACCCGCGGCTCGCCGCCTGGCACCGCTACCTGCTGCACCGGCGCGACCTGGGCGGAGGCGGGCTGGCGTCCGTCGTGCACCCCTGGGAACAGGGTATGGACAACAGCCCCTGCTGGGACGCCCCGCTCGCCCGGGTCGCGCCCGCCCCGGCCCGCTCCTTCCGGCGCGCCGACCTGGACCACGGCGCCGCCGAGGACCGGCCGACGGACCTGGACTACGGGCGGTACGTGCGGCTGGCGGCCGACTACCGGGACGCCGGATACGCCGACCGGACCAGGGACTTCGCCGTCGAGGACCCCGCCTTCAACGCGCTGCTCATCGCCTCCGAGCACGCCCTCGCCCGCATCGCGCGGGAACTGGGCGCGCCCGGCACGGCCCGGCACGCGCGGGCGGAACGGCTGACGGAGGCGCTGGTGGACCGGCTGTGGGACCCGGAGAAGGAGATCTTCCTCTGCCGGGACCTGCGGGACGGCACGGGCGGCTCGCTCATCCCCGAACGCGGGGTCTCCGGGCTGGTCCCGCTGCTCCTGCCCGGCCTGCCCCCGGAGATCGCCGCCGCGCTCGTCCGCACGCTGGACGGCCCGCACTTCGGCACCGGCTCCGGCCTGGTCCCCAGCTACGACCTGCTCGGCGAGGCCTTCGACCCGCACCGCTACTGGCGCGGCCCCGCCTGGTTCAACACCGGCTGGCTGCTGGAGCGGGGGCTGCGCGAGCAGGGCGAGCGGGAGCGGGCGGACGCGCTCGCCGGGGCGGTCGTACGGACGGCCGACGCGAGCGGGTTCGCCGAGTACGTCGACCCGTACACCGGCGAGGCGTGCGGCGCGACCGGGTTCGGCTGGACCGCGGCGCTCGCGCTGGACCTGCACCACCGGCGGCACGCCGCACCGCGCGAAGAGCCGCATGACGAACGTCAAAACCTGCACAAGAGCTGACAAAACGGGGTGTCTTCGGCGGACACCGCACGTTCGACCAGAGGGACGAAGGAGGGGACCGGGGATGACGGACCGGCATCATCTGCTCGTGCACGGCACGACGTTCGCGGCAGTGGACGACCGCGGCGACATCAGCGGCGTGCGGGGCGGCGGCTCCCCGGACGGGTTATTCGTACGGGACGCCCGGCACCTCAGCCGCTGGCAGCTGACGGTCGACGGGGCGCTGCCGGAGGTGCTCACGCCGGTCGCCGACGGGGACGGCACGCGCTGTGTGCTGGTCCCGCGCGGCGGCCGCCAGGAACCGCCCGCGCACACGCTCTTCCGGGAACAGGCCGTCGGCGACGGCTCGTTCGCCGAGTCCCTGCGGGTCACCAGCAACCGCCCGGTGCCGACCACGATCCGGCTCGCGATCACCGCCGACGCCGACTTCACCGACCAGTTCGAGCTCCGCGCCGACCACCGCACCTACACCAAGTCCGGCGCCGTCCGCTCCCGCCAGGTCCTCGACGACGGGCTGGAGTTCGGCTACCGCCGGGGCGAGTGGCGGTCCTGTACGACGATCACCGCCGAGCCGGCCCCGGACAGCGTGGAGGAGACCGGGACCGGCGCCCGGCGGATGGTGTGGACGCTGGAGCTGGAACCGCACGGCACCACCGAGCTGCTGGTCCGGGTGATGGCGCGCCCGCACGGCGACCGGCGGGCGCTGCGGGTGCCCCGCGACCCGGCCGCACTGAACGAACAGCTTCTCGCTCTGGAGGGCGAGTTCGTGGAGGGCGTGGCCTTCCCGACAGGCTGGCCGGAGCTGGCGGCGGCGTGCGCCCGCGGCCTCTCCGACCTCGCCGCGCTCCAGGTGCCGGCCACCGGACCGGACGGCGAGGAGCTCAGGGTCCCGGCGGCCGGGGCCCCCTGGTTCCTCACCCTGCTCGGCCGCGACGCCCTCCTCACCTCTCTCTTCGCCCTCCCCTACCGCCCGCGCCTGGCCGCCGCCACCCTGCCGGCCCTCGCCGCCACCCAGGCCACCGAGACCGGCGCGCACTCCGTGGCCCAGCCCGGGAAGATCGTCCACGAGGTGCGCCACGGCGAACTCGCCCACTTCGGGCAGGTGCCGTACGGGCGTTACTACGGATCGGTGGACGCGACACCGCTGTTCCTGATCCTGCTCGGCGCGTACGTGGAGCAGACCGGGGACGCGGAGACGGCCCGGCGGCTCGAACGCAACGCCCGCGCGGCCGTCGGCTGGATGCTCGACCACGGCGGGCTGACCTCGCGCGGCTACCTGGTCTACCGCGCGGACAAGGGCGGCCTCGCCAACCAGAACTGGAAGGACTCCCCCGGCGCGATCTGCTCCGCCGACGGCACCCGGCCGATGGGGACCGTGATGGCGGCGGGCGCCCAGGGGTACGCGTACGACGCGCTGCGCCGGACGGCGTGGCTGGCGCGGACCGCGTGGGCCGACGAGACGTACGCGGCGCTCCTGGAGCAGGCCGCCGCCGATCTGCGGGACCGGTTCCAGCAGGACTTCTGGATGCGGGAGGCGTCCTTCCCCGCGCTGGCCCTTGACGGGGAGGGCCGGCAGGTCGATGCGCTCGCCTCGGACGCCGGGCATCTGCTGTGGTCCGGGCTGCTGGACAAGGAGTACGGGGAGGTGGTCGGGCGGCGGTTGCTGGAGCCGGACTTCTTCTCCGGGTGGGGGGTGCGGACGCTGGCCGCGGGGCAGGCGGCGTACCACCCGCTGTCGTACCACCGCGGGTCGGTGTGGCCGCACGACAACGCGCTGATCGCGCTGGGGCTGGCCCGGTACGGGCTGCACGACGAGGCGCGGGCGGTGGCGCACGGGCTGGTGGACGCGGCGACGGCGGGCGGGCACCGGTTGCCGGAGGTGCTGGCCGGGTACGGGAGGGATTCGCATCCGGAGCCGGTGCCGTATCCGCATGCGTGCGTGCGGGAGTCCCGGTCGGCGGCGGCTCCGCTGGCGCTGCTCACTGCGGTGGGGGGCGCCTAGCATCGCGTTCGGCTGCGGGTCGGTGGGGGCTTGTCGCGCAGTTCCTCCCCCAGCCGAAGGCTGGGGATACCCCCAGCGCCCCTCACGGGGCGCTGCCGCAGCCGGATGCTGTGTTTGCCCGGTGTTTGCCGAATGGCCTGAACACGGACCTAAAGAGGGCCGTACGGAAATGTGGCGGGTTCGGCCTCCGAGCGTGGGCCCGCTTCCGTTTCACGGGTCGCGCACGGAAGGACCTCCGGGTTGTCTCAGCACACGAGCATTCGCCAGCCATCGGACACGCCGTCCGGGCCGTCCGAACGCGAAGCCCCGCCGGAGGAGTCCGAGGTACTGAAGTCCGAGCGGGAAGCGGCGCCCGGGACTCCCGAGCCCGATGCCGAGGCAGCGCCCGAGGCCGGAGCCACCTCTGAGGCCGAACCCGAGTCCATAGCCGTCTCCGAGACCGGCTCCGGATCCAAGGCCGACACCACCACCGAGGCCGATTCCGGATCCGAAGCCGACGCCACCACCGAGTCCGAAGCCGCCGTCGAAACCGGTCCCGAGGCCGCAGCCGAAGCCGGCACCGAGCCCGAAGCGGCTCCCAAGGCCGAAGCCACCTCCAAAGCCGAAGCCGCTCCCCAGACCGAAGCCGGATCCGAGGCCGAAGCAGCCGGCGAGACCGGAGCCGAGGCCGTCGCCGGAGTCGGGCAGGAATCCGGATCCGAACCCACTCCCGCCAACGACACCCCCCGACCCCGGCGGCGCGGCTGGGCCGCCTGGAGTGGGCGGGTTCGGGAGCGGCGGGAGGTGTGGCGCCACGCGCATCCCACCGCTGCCTCCGTGCTGTCGATCGGTGTCACCGTGCTCTGCGCGGCGCTCGTGATCGGGGCGCTGGTGATGCCGAACACCGTCGTCGAGCTCGGGCCTGCGAAGTTCGTGCGGCTGCCCTCCGAGGGAATCATCGCGGCCGCCGTCGCGCTGGCGCTGCCCCGGCGGCCCCGGATCGTGCTGGCCGCGGTGTTCGGTGTCGTACTCGGCGCGCTGACCCTGGTCAACGCCCTCGACATGGGGTTCAAGCAGTACCTGGGCCGGAGCTTCAACGCCATCCTGGACTGGAGCCTGCTCGGCGACGCGGAGTCGTACCTGGAGGACACGATGGGCCGGACGGCCACCCTCGCCGTCAGCATCGGTGCCGTCGTCCTCGTGCTGCTGGTCTTCGTGCTGCTCGCGCTGGCGACGGTCCGGCTGAGCAATCTGCTCGCCCGGCATCCCGGGCGGGCCACCCGCGGCACGCTGATAGCCGGTGTCGTCTGGATCACCTGCTCCTCCTTCGGCGTCCAGCTCGCCGGCGGTGTGCCGCTCGCCGCCGACAGCACCGCGACCACGCTGGAGGTCAAGGCCCGGCAGGTGAAGGACACCCTGCACGACGAGGCGGAGTTCCGGAAGGTCGCCAAGGTGGACGCCTTCGGGAACACCCCGCCCGACCAGCTGCTGACCAGCCTGCGCGGCAAGGACGTCGTCTTCACGTTCATCGAGAGCTACGGCCGCAGCGCCATCGAGGACCCGATCGAGGCACCCGGCGTCGACAACACCCTCGCCGTCCGGACCGCGGCGCTCGCCAAGGCCGGTTACCACGCGAAGAGCGGCTGGCTGACCTCGGCGACCTACGGCGGCAGCAGCTGGCTCGGCCACTCCACGACGATGTCGGGGCTGTGGGTGAGCAACCAGCAGCGCTACCGCACCGTCATGGCGAGCAACCACCTCAGCATCACCAAGGCGTTCCAGAAGACCGGCGACTTCGACACCGTCGGCGTGATGCCCGGTATCCAGAAGGGCTGGCCCGAGCAGAGCTACTACGGCCTCGACAAGGTCTACAACGCCTTCCAGCTCGGCTACGAGGGACCGAAGTTCAGCTGGTCGACGATGCCCGACCAGTACGCGCTGCAGCAGTTCCAGGACCGGGTGCACAGCAAGAAGCCGGCCGACGGCAAGTCCCGGATGTCGTTCCTGATCCTGACCTCCAGCCACCAGCCGTGGGCGCCGATCCCGAAGATGGTGCCGTGGGACCAGCTGGGCGACGGCTCGATCTTCAACGCCATCCAGAAGGCCGGCAACAAGGCGTCCGACGTCATCGCCGACACCACCAAGTCCCGCCAGGAGTACGGCAAGTCGGTCCAGTACTCGGTGACCGCGCTCACCGAGTGGCTGGAGCGCTACGGCAACGACAACACGGTGCTCGTCTTCCTCGGCGACCACCAGCCGATCGCCCGGGTCAGCGGCAACCACGCCAGCCGTGACGTGCCGATCTCGATCGTCGCCAAGGACCCGAAGGTGCTGGACGCGATCGACTCCTGGAACTGGACCGACGGACTGCGTCCGGCGCACAACGCCCCGGTGTGGAAGATGAGCGCGTTCCGCGACAAGTTCCTGACGGCGTACGGCTCCACCCCGCACCCGAAGACGAACTGAGCGGCCGAGCCGCCCGCGGACACGGCGCCGCGCCTCTTGCGGGGCGCGGCGCTCAGCCCCCGGACGTGTCCAGTTCCGCGTCCTCGCCGATGCCCGCGCAGTCGTACGGGTCCTTCAGCCAGCCGTCCGGCAGCACCACCCGGTTGTTGCCGGACGTCCGGCCGCGGGGGCCGTCGGCGCCGGTGGGCCAGGGCTGGTCGAGGTCCAGTTCGTCCAGGCCGGCGCGGAGGTCGGCCAGCGAGGACGTGATGGCGAGCTTCTTGCGCATCTCGCTTCCGACCGCGAAGCCCTTGAGGTACCAGGCGACGTGCTTGCGGAAGTCGACCACGCCCTTGGACTCGTCGCCGAGCCACTCGCCGAGCAGGGTCGCGTGCCGGACCATGACGTCGGCGACCTCGCGGAGGGACGGCTTCAGGACGTCCTCCGGGCGCCCCTCGAAGGCGGCGACCAGGTCCGCGAAGAGCCACGGCCGGCCCAGGCAGCCGCGGCCGACGACCACTCCGTCGCAGCCCGTCTCCCGGACCATCCTGAGCGCGTCCTGCGCCGACCAGATGTCGCCGTTGCCGAGGACGGGGATCTCCGGGACGTGCTCCTTGAGGCGGGCGATGGCCTCCCAGTCGGCGGTGCCGCCGTAGTGCTGGGCGGCGGTGCGGCCGTGCAGGGCGATGGAGGTGACGCCCTCCTCGACGGCGATCCGGCCCGCGTCGAGGTAGGTGATGTGGTCGTCGTCGATGCCCTTGCGCATCTTCATGGTGACGGGGAGGTCGCCGGCGCCGGAGACCGCCTCGCGGAGGATGGCGCGGAGCAGGTTCCGCTTGTACGGGAGGGCCGATCCGCCGCCCTTCCTCGTCACCTTCGGGACCGGGCAGCCGAAGTTCAGGTCGATGTGGTCGGCCAGTCCCTCCTCCGCGATCATGCGGACGGCCTTGCCCACGGTGGCCGGGTCGACGCCGTACAGCTGGATGGACCGGGGCTTCTCGCTCTCGTCGAAGCGGATCAGCTGCATGGTCTTCTCGTTGCGCTCGACCAGCGCCCGGGTCGTGATCATCTCGCTGACGAACAGCCCCTTGCCCCCGCTGAACTCCCTGCACAGGGTCCGGAAGGGCGCGTTGGTGATTCCCGCCATGGGGGCGAGGACGACCGGCGGCCGGACGGTGTGCGGGCCGACCTGGAGGGGGGACGTGGGCTCGGGCATTCCCCCATTGTCCCGTACGCCGCGCGGTGCTCGTCCGGCCTGTGGACAACGGCCGCTCCCGTCACCCTCCGCGCTGATCATGTATGACTCATTAGTTAGACGCACTATCGAAATGGGCGTACGATGGTCCCCATGCCCGAGCTCAGCCCCCGCCGTCGCATGCTCGTCCTCGCCATCTGCTGTATGAGCCTGCTGATCGTCAGTCTCGACACGACCGCGCTCAACGTCGGCCTGCCGTCCATGCAGCGCGAACTGCACGCCTCGACGGCCGGCCTGCAGTGGACGATCGACGCGTACACCCTCGTCCTGGCCTCGCTGCTGATGCTCGCCGGTTCCACGGGCGACCGGGTCGGCCGCAAGAAGGTCTTCATGACCGGCCTGGTCGTCTTCTCGATCGGCTCCCTGCTCTGCTCCCTCGCGCCGAACCTGGACTCGCTGATCGCGTTCCGCATGGTCCAGGCGGTGGGTGGCTCCATGCTCAACCCGGTCGCCATGTCGATCATCACCAACACCTTCACCGACCCGCGCGAGCGGGCCCGGGCGATCGGCGTGTGGGGTGCGGTGGTCGGCATATCCATGGCCGCCGGACCGCTGGTCGGCGGCCTGCTCGTGGAGTCGGTCGGCTGGCGGGCGATCTTCTGGGTCAACATCCCGGTGGGCCTGGCGGCCGTCCTGCTGACGCTGCGCTTCGTGCCGGAGTCCCGGGCGCCGAAGGCCCGCCGCCCCGACCCGGTCGGCCAGGTGCTGGTCATCGCCCTGTTCGGCTCGCTGACGTACGCGATCATCGAGGCGCCGACGGCGGGCGCGGGCACGGTCCTGCCCTTCGCCGCGGTGGCCCTCGTCGCCCTGGCCGGCCTCCTCTGGTTCGAACCGCGGCGCGAGGAGCCCCTGATCGACCTGCGCTTCTTCCGCTCGGCGCCGTTCAGCGGCGCGACGGTGATCGCGATCAGCGCGTTCGCGTCCCTGGGCGGTTTCCTGTTCCTCTCCACGCTGTACCTGCAGAACGTACGCGGCCTGGACGCCCTGCACGCGGGCCTGTGGATGCTGCCGATGGCGGTCCCGATGTTCCTGTGCGCCCCGCTGGCCGGCCGTCTGGTCGGCAGCCGGGGCCCGCGTCTGCCGCTGGTGATCGCCGGCGTCGCGATGACCGCGAGCGCGGTGCTGTTCGCCGCGTTCGAGGCGGAGACCTCGGACACCACCCTCTTCCTCGGCTACGTCCTGTTCGGCATCGGCTTCGGCTTCGTGAACGCGCCGATCACCAACACGGCGGTCTCCGGCATGCCGAGGTCCCAGGCGGGCGTCGCGGCCGCGGTCGCCTCCACCAGCCGACAGCTGGGCCAGACCCTGGGCGTCGCGGTGATCGGCGCGGTGCTGGCCTCCGGGATCGGTTCGTCGTCGTACGCCGGCAGGTTCGTGGGCGCCGCCCGCCCCGGCTGGTGGATCCTGGCCGGCTGCGGGCTGGCGGTCCTGCTGCTGGGCGCCGTGACGAACGGCAGCTGGGCCCGCGCGACGGCCGACCGCACGGCGGCCCGGCTGGAGTCGCCCGAGGTGCGGCAGGCCGTGGGGGCGGCGGGGCGGGCCTGACTCAGCAGGAGCGGACCGAGCGGCGGTGGCGGGCCAGGACCGCGTGGCGCAGGGCGCCCAGGGCCAGGGACTGGAGCAGCGCCGAGACGACGACGGTGCCGATGAAGAACCAGTTCGGGGTGTCCGTGCGCCAGGCCGTCCTGCCGAGCGCCGAGAGCAGCGGGAAGACCGGGAAGGTGACCAGGGGCGGCCAGAGCCAGGCGTAGTCAGAGCCGTGCTCGTCCGCGTGGACGGAGTCGACGGCGGCCTTGGCGATGACGACGGCGACCAGGACCAGGTAGGCCGCCGAAAGACGGTTGGTCAGCATCAGCCGGACAACGGTGCGGGCCGGGCCGGATTCCATCGTCTTCTCCCCCGTGGCCGGTCGTCGGTTCCTCGTCGTTTCGTCTCCCCTCCCGCATCCTCGGGGAGGACGGCGCCCGGGTCCTGAGTATGCGTACTCAGTTGCGCGAACGAATTGCCGTGAGCCGGTCAGGAGTTCGGGGACACCGCCCGCGCCAGGTCGTACAGCTGTGCCAGGCGTTCCCGCGACTCCTCGTCCGTCGGTACGTACGTGACCATCCGCGCCCCGGTCTCGGGCTTCAGCCACAGGTCCGTGTGGTCCAGGGAGAGGAAGCCCACGTGCTGGTTGACGAACTGCTTGGTCCTGGTGCGGATGCCCACCACCTCATACCGCTCCCAGTTCGCGCGGAACTCCGAGGACTGAGCCGTCAGACGCTTGACCAGCATCTTCCAGGCCGGCTCGCCGAGGTGACCGGCCATGGAGGCGCGGAGTTTCGCGGCCATCAGGCGGCGGGTCTCCTCCAGGTGCACGATGGAGCGCTGCCACTCGGGGTGGGTGTAGACGAGGATCATGCAGTTGCGGTCCTCGGGCGGCACCGCGTCGAGGTCGCACAGCAGGCGGGCGTAGGTGCGGTTGTAGGCGAGGATGTCGTAACGGCTGTTCTGGACGCAGGCCGGGAGGGGCTCCAGGGCGCGGAGCATCTCGTGCATCGCCGGGGTGACGCCGGTGCAGCTCGCGGCCGGGGTCGGGTCGACGGCTCCGGCCAGCTGGAAGAGATGGGCGCGCTCGCTGGCGTCGAGCAGGAGCGTACGGGCGAGGGCGTCCAGGACCTGGACGGAGACCTGGATGTCCCTGGCCTGTTCGAGCCAGGTGTACCAGGTGACGCCGACCGCGGAGAGCTGGGCGACCTCCTCGCGGCGCAGGCCGGGGGTGCGGCGGCGGGTGCCGCGTGGCAGGCCCACCTCCTCCGGGGTGATCCGCTCCCGACGGCTGCGCAGGAACGCGGCCAGCTCCTGCCGCCGGATGCACGCGCTCCGTACCGGCGAAGCCTTCGTCTCACTCGCGGTGCTCGTCATCCCTCCAGCGTGCCGCCCCGCGGATCCTGTTGCCAGGTACTTCTGCTACCAGGATGAAGAGACTCTGGTACCAGTCTGAGTGACGGCGCAGGCTCGGTGCATGACCGAAACCGTCACCACCGCGACCGTACGGTCCCCGTCCGCGCCACCGGCGCTCGGCGGCCCCGGGCTGTTCACCGTCCTGCTGGCCGCCGCACTTCCTCTCATCGACTTCTTCATCGTCAACGTCGCCCTGCCCACCATCGGCGCCGACCTGCACGCGGGCGAGGCGGTCCTGGAACTCGTCGTCGCCGGGTACGGCGTCGCCTACGCCGTGCTGCTGGTGCTCGGCGGGCGGCTCGGCGACCTGTTCGGGCGCCGCCGGCTCTTCCTCGGCGGCATGGCCGCGTTCGGACTGACCTCGCTGGCCTGCGGACTCGCGCCCAGCGCCTGGACGCTGGTGGCCGCCCGGGTCGCCCAGGGCGCCGCGTCCGCCGCGATGCTCCCGCAGGTCCTCGCCACCATCCAGGCCGCCACCAGCGGCGGCCGCCGGGCCCGGGCCATGAGCCTGTACGGCGCCACCGCCGGCCTCTCCATGGTGGCCGGGCAGATCCTCGGCGGGGTGCTGGTCGCCGCCGACATCGCGGGGACGGGATGGCGGTCCGTGTTCCTGGTCAACGTGCCGGTCGTGCTCGTCGGACTGGTGCTCGGGGCGCGGTTCGTGCCGGAGACGCGGTCGCAGCGGCCGGAGCCGGTCGACGGACCCGGGACCGTGCTGCTCGCCGTCTCCCTGCTCGCCCTCCTCGCCCCGCTCACCGAGGGCCGGGCGGCGGGCTGGCCGCTGTGGACCTGGCTGTCGCTGGCCGCGTTCCCGGGCGTGGCCGTCGCCTTCTACGCCGTGGAGCGCCGGGCCGACCGCGCGGGCCGTACGCCGCTGGTCCCGCCGAGCCTGTTCGAACTCGCCTCGCTGCGCCGGGGGCTGGTGCTGATGCTGCCGTTCTCGATCGGGTTCAGCGGGTTCATGTTCGTGATCGCCGTGGCCCTGCAGAGCGGGGAGCACCTCGGTCCGGTCCCGGCCGGGATGGCGCTCGCCCCGATGGCGGTCGTCTTCCTGTTCGTCTCGCTGGCCGGGCCGCGGCTGATCGCCCGGTACGGCAGCCGGGTGGTGACCGCCGGGTCCGTGATCCAGGCGGTCGGGCTGGTCCTCATCGTGCTCGCCGCCCGGCGGGACTGGCCGCACCTGAACTTCGCCGGGCTGCTGCCCGGGGTCGCGGTCGCCGGTGCCGGCCAGGCCCTGCAACTGCCCAACGTGCTGCGCCTCGTGATGTCGGAGATACCGCCGTCGCGGGCCGGGGTGGGCAGCGGCGTGATGGTCACCACCCAGCAGTCGGCGCTCGCCCTCGGCGTGGCCACCCTGGGCACCCTGTTCCTCTCCCTGGTCCCGCACCAGGGCATGCGGGACGCCCTGGTCACCACCCTCCTGGTGCAGCTGGCCCTGGTGGTCCTGACCGGCCTCCTCAGCCTGCGCCTGCCCCGCACGGTGAACTGACGGTCCCGTGAAGCGCCCCGTAGGGACGCTGGGGTTCCCCCGGCCGAAGGCCGGGGGAGGAACTGCGCGACCGGCCACGACGGCGCCGCAGTCGCCAGACGGCATGTCGCGGCACCACCAGCGGCGCACTCAGCCGGCGCTGCCGCCCAGCTCGAACCACACGATCTTGCCCGTGCCCAGCCGGGTGGTACCCCACCTCCGCGCCAGCCGGTGCACCAGGTACAGCCCGCGGCCGTGCTCGTCGGTGGCCTTGGCCTGCCGCAGCCTCGGCAGCTGCGGCACGTCGTCGCCGACCTCGCAGCGCAGCACGTCCGTGCGCAGCAGCCGCAGGCTGATCGGGCGGGAGGCGTGCCGTACGGCGTTGGTGACGATCTCGCTGACCAGCAGCTCCGCGGTGTCCGTGAGGTCCTCCAGGCCCCAGCCGGCCAGGGCCTGCCGGGTCAGCCGGCGGGCCCGGCCGGGGGCGCCGACCTCCGGCTCCAGGGTCCAGTACGCCACGTCGCTCGGCGCGATGCCGTCGAAGCGGGCGGCGAGCAGCGCGATGTCGTCGTCCCGGTCGCCCGGGCCGAGCATGTCGAGCACCTCGTCGCACAGGGCTTCGAGCGGCGGCGGCCGGTCGGGCCCGGTCAGCTGGGCGGTGGCGGCGAGCTTCTCGCGCAGCTGCTCGATGCCGGTCCACACGTCGCGCAGCCGGGACTCGACCAGGCCGTCGGTGTAGAGGAGCAGGGTGGCCCCGGTGGGGGCGTCCAGCTCGACCGCCTCGAAGTCGATGCCGCCGACGCCGATCGGGGCGCCCGGCGGCACCGTGAGGACCTCCGTCTTGCCGCCCGGGTGCAGCAGGATGGGCGGCGGGTGGCCGGCGTTGGCGACGGTCATGCGGTGCGAGACGGGGTCGTAGACGACGTAGAGGCAGGTGGCCATGCGGTCGGTGCCGAGCCGCTGGGCCTGCTCGTCGAGGTGGTGCAGGACCTCCTGCGGGGGCAGGTCGAGGCCGGCCAGGGTCAGCGCGGTGGTGCGCAGCTGGCCCATGACGGCGGCCGAGGTCATGGAGTGGCCCATGACGTCGCCGACGACCAGCGCCACCCGGCTGCCGGGCAGCGGGATCGCGTCGTACCAGTCGCCGCCGACCCGCGCGGTCTCGGCGGCGGGCAGGTAGCGGGAGGCGAGCCGGACGCCGGTGGGCCGGGGCAGCGTCTGCGGGAGCATGGCGCGCTGCAGCCGGTCGGCGATGAAGGCCTCCCTGCTGTACAGGACGGCCTTGTCGACGCCGAGCGCGGTGTGGGTGGCCAGTTGGGCGGCGACCAGCAGGTCGGCGGGCTCGAACGCCGGGCGCTCGGGACGGCGCAGGAAGACGACGGCGCCGGTGACCCGCCGGCGGCCGCGCAGCGGGGCGAGGATCGCGTGCGAGCCGACCCAGTCGTTCAACGCGCTGTCCGTGCCGACGAGTTCGCCCAGTGCGGCGCGGTTCGGCGGGGTGTCGGCGAAGACCGGCCGGACTCCGCGCAGCACCTCGGCGAGGGCGCCGCCGGGCACCACCTCGCTCCAGTCGGAGGCGTCCAGGTCGTCCTGCTCGTCGTCCACCGTCTCCACGGGCCAGACCAGCTCGGCGCCGGGGCCCTTGAGCCGGTCGGTGCGACGCAGCCGCAGCACGGCCGGGCCGTTGGGGCGTTCGTCACCGACCGGGAGCGGGTCGCGCAGGTAGACGAGGGCCGCGTCGGAGTACGTCGGTACGGCGGCCCGGCACAGGCCGAGCACGATCTCGTCGGTGTCGAAGCCGCGGGCGATCCGCCGGGTGGCGGCGCCGACGTAGCGCAGGCGGTCCTCGTCCGGGGCCTTGGGCGCGGCGGGCGGCGCGGCGGCGAGGGCGTCCTCGCGCACGCCGAGCGCGGTCTGCGCCGACAGCGCGTCGGCCAGGGCGATGTCGTCGTCCACGAAGTCCTCCCGGTCCGGGCGCCGCAGGAACACCGCCACGCCCACGACGGCGTCGGGGGCGCGCAGCGGGGCGAGCAGGACCCGGTTCCCCAGCGGGAGCCGCGGTGCCGTCCCCAGGAGTTCGCGCAGGGCCTCGTCCACGTCGTCCGGGCCGCGTCCGCGTGCCCGGCCGCAGCGCAGCAGCGCGGCCAGCGCGCCGTCGGGCGCCACCGGTCTCGACGGTGGCGGCGATCCGCCCATGGCGCCGCCGAGTTCGGCGGACGCCCCGTCCAACTCCAGGCGCTCCGGCTCCGATCCGTCCGCCGGGTGGTCGCCGAGGTAGACGAACATCCCGTCCGCCAGGTCCGGGACCGTCACCCGGTACAGCTCACGGACGGCCTGGGCCGCGCCCTCGGCGCGCGCGATCCGGCGGCCGGCAACGGCCAGGAAACGTTGAGGATCCGGCAGCATCGCCTCTCCGTGCCGGTGGCCGCTTCACAAGGTCGCTTTCATCTTGAGCCAGGGTCAATTCCCTGTCCAGGGTTTCCGCCGGTAGACCAAGTCCGGCTCTTGATCCGGAGGTTGGGCCGGGGACGTTCCGGAAGGCACCCCCGGTCCGCCCTGACCTCCTCCTCGGCGCGCGCGACCGGGCCTCGTCCGCCGTGTGAACTCCGGGGGCATCCTCGACAAAACCCGGTGAAGAAATCCCCGTTGATGTTGGTCTTGCTGCACACTCCTTGCCGTCGGCCCGCCGTCGACACGTGCCGGACAGCAGACCGGGCACAGACTCCGGAGGCGTCAATGTCGCAGATCGACGAGAGCAAGGTCAGCCGCTGGGACCAGCACGGCCGGGAACACGTGGTCCGGGTGCAGCGCACGGGTGTGCAGCGCACGATCAAATGCGACACCTGCGGCTGGCGGAAGGGCGCCCAGTTCCTGCCCTGGCTGAAGGCGGAGGAGCATCTGGCCGAGGCCCACCAGGCCACCGTGGACCCCGCGGGCACCCAGCCCTCGCGATGACTTTCCGCGGGCGTGGGAGTCGTACCACCCGACACCGCGCCCACCGGAAGGACGACCGATGACCGTCTCCCCGCTGCACGCCACCCTGCGCCGCCACGTCGAGGCCGGGACCGTCCCCGGGAGCCGTGGGCCTCGTGGCCCGCGGCGACGACGTCGAGGTGGTCGCCGTCGGGCACACCGACGTCGAGGGGTCCGCCCCGATGGCCCGGGACTCGGTCTTCCGCATCGCGTCGGTCACCAAGCCGGTCACCGCCGCCGCGCTGCTGATGCTGGTGGACGAGGGCCGGATCGGACTCGGCGACCCGGTGGCCGACTGGCTCCCGGAGCTGGCGAAGCCGATGGTGGTCCGTACGCCCACGGGTCCCGTCGACGACGTGGTGCCGGCGGTCCGCCAGGTCACCGTCGAGGACCTGCTCAGCTTCCGCGCCGGCTGGGGTCTGCCCGCCGACTTCTCCCTGCCCGCCGCGCAGGCCTTGTTCGCGGTGCAGGACCACGGCCGCCCCTTCCGGGACTGGCCGGACCCGGACACCTGGCTGGGCCTGCTCGCCCAGGTGCCGATGCTGCACCAGCCGGGCGAGGCCTGGCTGTACGGCACCTCGTCCGCCCTCCAGGGCATCCTGGTCGCCCGGGTGTCCGGCAGCGCCTTCCCCGACTTCCTGGCGGAGCGGATCTTCGAGCCGCTGGGCATGCGGGACACGGCGTTCGAGGTGCCCGCGCCGAAACGGCACCGCTTCACCTCCGCCTACGCCCCCGCCGCGGACGGCACCCTGCGCCTGACGGACACCCCGGACGGCGCGTACAGCAGCCTGCCGCGCTTCCCCTCGGGCGGCGGCGGCCTCGTCTCCACGGCCGACGACTGGCTGGCGTTCGGCCGGCTGCTGCTGAACGCCGGTGCCGCCCCGGACGGCCGCCGTCTGCTGACCGCCACGTCGGTGAGCCGGATGACCACCAACCACCTGACGGCGGCCCAGCGCGAGAGCGCCACGCTCTTCCTGGAGGGCCAGGGCTGGGGGTACGGCGGCTCGGTCGACGTCGCCCCCACGGACCCCTGGTCGGTGCCCGGCCGCTACGGCTGGGTCGGCGGCACCGGCACCACCGCGCACGTCGTCCCGGCCACCGGCACGGTCACGGTCCTGTTGACACAGACGGCCATGACGGGCCCGACGCCGAACGCGCTGATGCGGGACTTCTGGCGGGTCGCCGCCTAGCTCGCGCGTTACGCCGTTCGGGTGAGCTTCCGGGGAGGAATCACAAGGTCAGGGCACCCGTTACCACCTGCGGTCTTTACCGAATGCGAAGGCGGTGCGCACCGCTTCCCGGGGCCGCCCGGGTCGCCGCCCGGGACGACCCGGCCAAGCCTTGAGAGGTCCCCCCGTCCCTCGACAGGAGTACTTCCATGCACACCAAGCGCCAGATCTCCCGGGCCCTCGCCGCCGGTGCGCTCTCCGTGGCCCTGCTGTCGGCCGGTTCCGCCGGGGCTTTCGGCACCGCGGCCAAACCGGCCCCGTCGCCCACCATGAGTGGCATGCCGAAGCCGAAGCCCAGCCCGACCACCATGGCCTCGATCTCGATCAAGGCGAGCACGGCCTCGGTCAAGGCCGGTGACTCGGTGACCTTCACCGGCCGCACCTCCGGCCTGAAGGTCGGCTGGCCGCTGGTGCTCCAGCACCAGAAGGGCGGCAAGTGGATCCCGCTCAAGGCGACCGCGAAGGTCAGGAACGGCAGCTCCTACTCGCTGACCGGGAAGCTCAACAACCCGGGCACCGAGCACCTGCGGGTCTCGGCGGTCGGCAAGAAGGTCTACTCCCCGACCGTGACGGTCAACGTGGGCTGAGACCCCGCAGCAGCAGCTCCACCAGCGCCCCGAAGTCCGCCTCGGCCTCCGGCCGCACCCACTCCCGCGCGTAGCCCGGGTCGTGGAAGCGGCCGGTGGCCTGGAAGACGGTCCGGGCCGCGGCGGCGGGGTCGGGCACGGTGAAGACACCGGACCCGGCCCCGTCCGCGATGATCGCGGTCAGCTGTCCGGTCAGGTCGGCGATGTGCTCGGTGACCGCCGGGCCGTTCTCGTCGACCAGCACCATGTAGGTGGCGAACAGCTCCGGATCGGCGCCCGCCTTGCGGCGCTTCGCCTCGAACAGGGCCCGCAGCCAGTCCCGCAGCCGGGTCTGAGGGTCCCGGTCGCCGGCCGCGATGCCGGACAGCTGCTCCGAGGTGCGGTCCAGCCAGCGCTTCGTCACCGCTTCGCGCAGCGCCGCCTTGGTGCGGAAGTGCCGGTAGACACTGCCGTGGCTGACGCCGAGCGCACGGGCCACGTCCACCACGGTGGCCTTGGCCGGGCCGTGCCGGCGCAGCACCTCCTCGGTCGCCTCGAGGATGCGTTCGGCGGTCAGGGCCGGGGTCGGGGTCGGGGACGTCGCTGCCATGGCCTAGACGGTACCTGGCGCCGCGGTCAGTGCTCGGTGCCGAGATGGCTCATCTGCGCGGCCGGGTAGCGGGTGCCCGCCGCCGCGTCCGCCGGTACGGCCTCTTCGATCGCCGCCAGGTCGGCCGCGTCCAGGGTGACGTCCAGCGCGCCCAGCGACTCGGCGAGCCGCTCGCGGGTGCGGGCGCCGACGAGCGGCACGATGTCGTCGCCGCGGGAGAGCACCCAGGCGATGGCGATCTGCGCGACCGTCACGCCCTTCTCGTCGGCGACCTTGCGCAGCGCCTCGACGAGGTCGAGGTTGTGCTGGAGGTTGTCGCCCTGGAAGCGCGGCGAGAAGGCCCGGAAGTCGCCCGCGCCGAACTGCCGGTCACGGGTGAAGTGGCCGGAGATCAGGCCCCGGGAGAGCACGCCGTACGCGGTGATGCCGATGCCCAGCTCACGGGTGGTCGGCAGGATCTCCCGCTCGATGTCGCGGGTGATGATCGCGTACTCGATCTGGAGGTCGGAGATGGGCGCGGTGGCGGCGGCCCGCCGGATGTCGACGGCGCCCGCCTCGCTGAGGCCGATGTGCCGGACGTGCCCCTTCTCGACCAGTTCGGCGATGGCGCCGACCGTCTCCTCGATCGGCACGTCCGGGTCGACGCGGGCGATCCGGTAGACGTCGATGTGGTCGACGCCGAGGCGCTGGAGGGAGTAGGCGGCGAAGTTCTTCACGGCGGCCGGGCGGCCGTCGTAGGCGTTCCAGCCGCCGTCCGGGTCGCGCAGGGCGCCGAACTTGACGCTGGTCAGCGCCTTTTCGCGGAGTTCGGCGGGGGCGGTGCGCAGGGCCTCGCCGATCAGCATCTCGTTGTGGCCCATGGCGTAGAAGTCGCCGGTGTCGAGCAGGGTCACGCCGGCGTCGAGGGCGGCGTGGATGGTGGCGATCGACTCGGTTCGGTCGGCCTCGCCGTACAGCGCGGACATGCCCATGCAGCCGAGGCCGAGGGCGGAGACCCGGGGGCCGGTGGACCCGAGGGAGCGGGTGTGCGTCGTCATGACTCCACCTTGGCATGACAGCTGACAGATTTCAATATCTGTCATTCCATACCCGCCACACTCCCGTTCGGATTGGTCCAGACCTATTGACGGAAGGGCTGGTCCGCGAGCACTGTCATGTCTACGACATTCGCGCGCCGCGCCCCGACCCCACCGGGAGGCCCCGCATGATCCGCCGCACCTTCGCCCTGCTCGCCGCCGCGCTCGCGACGGCGGCGCTCACCCAGCTCCCCGCCGCCGCCCCCGCAGCGGCGGCCGACACCTGCGCGGTCAAGTCCCGTCCCGCGGGCAAGGTGCTGCAGGGTTACTGGGAGAACTGGGACGGCTCCGCCAACGGCGTCCACCCGCCCTTCGGCTGGACCCCGATCACCGACTCCCGGATCGCCGCGCACGGCTACAACGTCGTCAACGCGGCCTTCCCCGTGATCCGTTCCGACGGAACCGCGCTCTGGGAGGACGGCATGGACACGGGCGTGAAGGTGGCCACGCCCGCGGAGATGTGCGCGGCCAAGGCGTCCGGCCAGACGATCCTGCTGTCGATCGGCGGCGCGGCGGCGGGCATCGACCTCAGCTCGGCCGGCGTGGCCGACAGGTTCGTCTCGACGATCGTCCCCATCCTGCAGAAGTACAACTTCGACGGCATCGACATCGACATCGAGACGGGCCTGGTGGGCAGCGGCTCGATCACCCAACTGTCCACGTCCCAGGCCAACCTGGTCCGCATCATCGACGGCATCCTCGCCCGGATGCCGTCCAACTTCGGCCTCACGATGGCCCCGGAGACGGCGTACGTCACCGGAGGCAGCATCACCTACGGCTCGATCTGGGGCGCCTACCTGCCGATCATCAAGAAGTACGCCGACAACGGCCGCCTGTGGTGGCTCAACATGCAGTACTACAACGGCAGCATGTACGGCTGCTCGGGCGACTCGTACGCGGCCGGCACGGTCGCCGGCTTCACCGCGCAGACCGACTGCCTCAACAAGGGGCTGGTCGTGCAGGGTACGACGGTCAAGGTGCCCTACGACAAACAGGTCCCGGGCCTGCCCGCACAGTCCGGCGCGGGCGGCGGCTACCTGTCCCCGTCCCTGGTCTCCCAGGCCTGGAACCACTACGGCACGTCCCTCAAGGGCCTGATGACCTGGTCGATCAACTGGGACGGCTCGAAGAACTGGACGTTCGGCGACAACGTCAAGTCACTGCAACACCGCTGACCGCACGGGACCGGCCGGTGGACCCCCACAGGCCGGTGGGGGCCGGTCGCGCAGTTCCCCGCGCCCCTGAGGTCGGCCACCTCCCCGGCACTCACAACAACCGCCGCCACACCGCTGACCGCACGGGACCGGCCGGTGGACCCCCCAGGCCGGTGGGGACCGATCGCGCAGTTCCCCGCGCTCCCCGGCGCTCATGGCGCACCGCCGCGCCGCCCCGACCCATAACGCCCACCCTCCAGCCGACCGAGTCGGGTGGGAGGGTGGGCGAGGAAGGCGGAAGGGTCGCGGACCTAGCAGCCCAGCAGGCGGCCCGCGAGGTAACCCTCGATCTGGTCCAGGGACACCCGCTCCTGCTTCATAGAGTCACGCTCGCGGACCGTGACCGCGTTGTCCTCGAGCGTGTCGAAGTCGACGGTCACGCAGTACGGCGTACCGATCTCGTCCTGGCGGCGGTAGCGGCGCCCGATCGCACCGGCGTCGTCGAACTCGATGTTCCAGTGGCCGCGCAGCGCCTGGGCGAGGCCCTTGGCCTTCGGGGACAGCTCGGGGTTACGGGACAGCGGCAGGACCGCGACCTTGACCGGGGCCAGCCGGTGGTCCAGGCGGAGCACCGTCCGCTTCTCCAGCTTGCCCTTGGCGTTCGGCGCCTCGTCCTCGACGTACGCGTCCAGGAGGAAGGCCAGCATGGCGCGGCCGACGCCCGCCGCCGGCTCGATGACGTACGGCGTCCAGCGCTCCTGGGCCTCCTGGTCGAAGTAGGAGAGGTCCTGGCCGGAGGCCTTGGAGTGGGCGTTCAGGTCGTAGTCGGTGCGGTTGGCGACACCCTCCAGCTCGCCCCACTCGTTGCCGCCGAACTGGAAGCGGTACTCGATGTCAGCGGTGCGCTTGGAGTAGTGGGAGAGCTTCTCCTTCGGGTGCTCGTACCACCGCATGTTCTCCTCGCGCAGGCCCAGGCCGGTGTACCAGTTCCAGCGCTGCTCCATCCAGTACTCCTGCCACTTCTCGTCCTCGCCCGGCTTGACGAAGAACTCCATCTCCATCTGCTCGAACTCGCGGGTGCGGAAGATGAAGTTGCCGGGCGTGATCTCGTTGCGGAAGGACTTGCCCATCTGCGCGATGCCGAACGGCGGCTTGCGGCGCGAGGCGACCTGCACCTGGGCGAAGTTGGTGAAGATGCCCTGCGCGGTCTCGGGGCGGAGGTAGGCGACGGAGCCGCTGTCCTGGGTCGGGCCAAGGTGGGTGGAGAGCAGACCCGAGAACTGCTTGGGCTCGGTGAACTGGCCCTTGTTGCCGCAGTTCGGGCAGTTCACGTCCGCCAGGCCGTTCTCCGGGAGGCGGCCGTGCTTGGCCTCGTAGTGCTCCTCCAGGTGGTCCGCGCGGAACCGCTTGTGGCACGCGGTGCACTCGGTCAGCGGGTCCGTGAAGGTGGCGACGTGACCGGAGGCCACCCAGACCTCGGGGGCCAGGATGACGGACGAGTCGAGACCGACCACGTCCTCGCGCGACGTCACCATGTAGCGCCACCACTGGCGCTTCAGGTTCTCCTTGAGCTCGACACCCAGCGGTCCGTAGTCCCAGGCGGCCTTCTGGCCGCCGTAGATCTCACTGCACGGGAATACGAAGCCACGGCGCTTGCTCAGGCTGACGATGGTGTCGATCTTGTCGGCGGCCACGGTGCTCTCTTCATTACGACGACGGGCGACGAAGCAAAGACGCTTCAGAGCGAATGCTTCAGGGTACCGGCGGGGCCTCCCCCTCAACCAAATCGGTTCCCCTCACCAGGCTTGTTGACAACGGTTTCCATGTTTGTTGAAAATGACTCTCATGAACGTACGACGCCGCCTCATACCCGCGGCCGCCGCGACCACCGTCACCGCACTCGGCATAGCGACCCTCACTGCCTGCGGCGGCGACGCCACGGCGGCCCAGACCGGGAAGTTCGACGTCGTCGCGTCGTTCTATCCGATGGCCTTCCTCGCCGACCGGATCGGCGGCAGCCACGTCCACGTCACCAGTCTCACCCAGCCCGGCCAGGAGCCGCACGACCTGGAGATCAGCCCCAAGCAGATCATCGGGATCGAGAAGTCCGACGCGGTCCTCTACCTGAAGAACCTCCAGCCCTCCGTCGACGACGCGGTCGCCCAGTCGTCGGTCGGGACGAAGATCGACGCGGCCTCCCTGACCACGCTGGAGAAGCACGGCAACGAGGTCGGCGGGCACGCGGCCTCGCACGACACCTCGAAGAACGAGGAGCTGTCCGGCCTCGACCCGCACATCTGGCTCGACCCGGTGCGCTACGCCCAGGTCGCCGAGGGCGTCGGCAAGGCCTTCGAGAAGGCCGACCCGGACCACGCGGCCGACTACCGGAAGAACACCGCGGCCCTGGTGAAGAAGCTGGACGACCTGAACACGCAGTTCAAGAACGGCCTCGCGCACACGAGGTCCAAGGTCTTCATCACCACCCACGCGGCCTTCGGCTACCTCGCCGAGCGCTACGGCCTGACCGAGGAGGCCATCAACGGCCTCGACCCCGAGTCGGAGCCGAGCGCGGCCCGCGTCCGGGACCTGGAGACCATGGCCAAGGCCGACGGCGTCACCACCGTGTTCTACGAGACGCTCGTCAGCGACAAGACCGCGAAGACCATCGCCGCCGACGCCGGACTGAAAACGGACGTCCTCGACCCGATCGAGGGCATCACCGCCAAGTCCCGCGGAAGGGACTACTTCGCGGTCCAGGAAGCCAACCTCAAGGCGCTCCAGCAGGCACTGGGCGCCGAGTGACACGCCACGGGACAGGAGACGACGAGATGAGCGGCGAGCCCGTCATATCCCTGCGCGGTGTGACCGCCGAGCTGGGCTCGCGCCCCGTCCTGCGCGGCATCGACCTCACCGTGCACCGCGGTGAGGTCGTCGCGCTGCTCGGCGCGAACGGCTCCGGCAAGTCGACCGCGATCCGCACGATCATCGGCCAGGTGCCGGCGAGCGGCGGCGAGATCGCCCTGTTCGGCACCCCCCGCCGTGCCTTCCGGGACTGGTCGCGGGTCGGCTACGTCCCGCAGCGCACCACCGCGGCGGGCGGCGTCCCGGCGACGGTCACCGAGGTCGTCTCCGCCGGCCGCCTCTCCCGCACCCGCTTCGGCCTCTTCCGCAGGGCCGACCACGCGGCCGTACGGCACGCCCTGGATCTCGTCGGCATGGCGGACCGGGCCAAGGACAACGTGGAGGCGCTCTCCGGCGGCCAGCACCAGCGGGTGCTGATCGCCCGCGCGCTGGTCACCGAGCCCGAGCTGCTGATCATGGACGAGCCGATGGCGGGCGTCGACCTGGCCAGCCAGGAGATCCTCGCGGGGACCCTCCGCGAGCAGGTCGCGCAGGGCACCACGGTCCTCCTCGTCCTGCATGAACTGGGTCCGCTGGAGCCGCTGATCGACCGCGCGGTCGTCCTCCGCGACGGCTGCGTCCTGCACGACGGCCCGCCCCCGCGGGCCCTCGGCCAGCACGCGCTGCCCGGCCACGACCACGTCCACCCCCACGACGAGCACACGCCACTGCGCACGGGACTGCTGAGCTGATGGACTTCCTGAACTACGCCTTCATGCAGCGGGCCCTGCTCGCCGCCGTCCTGGTCGGCATCACCGCCCCCGCCGTCGGCATCTACCTGGTCCAGCGCCGCCAGGCCCTGATGGGCGACGGCATCGGCCACGTCGCGATGACCGGCGTCGGCCTCGGCTTCCTGCTCTCGACCTCCCCCGTCTGGATGGCGACCGCGGTCTCGGTGCTGGGCGCGATCGTGATGGAGCTGATCCGCTGGTACGGCCGCACCCGCGGCGACATCGCCCTCGCGATGCTCTTCTACGGCGGGATGGCCGGCGGGGTGATGCTGATCAACCTCGCGCCGGGAGGCTCCAACGCCAACCTGATGTCGTACCTCTTCGGCTCGCTGTCGACGGTGTCGGAGTCGGACGTGACCGCGATCTGCCTGCTGGCGGCCTTCGTCCTCCTGGTCACCCTCGGCCTGCGCCGACAGCTGTTCGCGGTGAGCCAGGACGAGGAGTTCGCGCGGGTGACGGGCCTGCCGGTGCGGGCGCTCAACCTGCTCACCGCGATCACGGCGGCGGTGACCGTGACGGTCGCGATGCGCGTGGTGGGCCTGCTGCTGGTCTCCGCGCTCATGGTCGTCCCGGTGGCCGCGGCCCAGCAGCTGAGCCGCAGCTTCGCCGCCACGTTCGCGATCGCCGTCGCGATCGGTGTGACGGTGACGATCGGGGGCACGATCACGTCGTACTACCAGTACGTCCCGCCGGGCGCGACGATCGTCCTGCTGACCATCGCCGCCTTCATCGTGCTGAGCGTGCTGGCCGCGCCGCTGGCCAGGCGACGCGCCCGCGCGGCCGCCGCGCGACGGCCCGCCGGCGACCCGGCGGAGTGCGCGATTCCGGCCACCAGGGGGGCCGCGGACGAGGCCGGCGTCTGACCGTCCTCAGCCCGGGCTGGCACAATGGCCCGGCAGAAGCAGTGATGTGAGGAGGCAACCGGTGACGACCGCTGGACCGCCCGTGAAGGGCCGCTCGACCCGTCAGCGGGCAGCCGTGGCGGCGTGCCTGGACGAGGTCGAGGAGTTCCGCAGCGCGCAGGAACTGCACGACATGCTCAAGCACAAGGGCGACTCGGTCGGCCTCACCACGGTCTACCGCACGCTCCAGAACCTCGCCGACGCCGGCGAGGTCGACGTCCTGCGCACGTCCGACGGCGAGTCGGTGTACCGCCGCTGCTCCACCGGGGAACACCACCACCACCTGGTCTGCCGCGTGTGCGGCAAGGCGGTCGAGGTCGAGGGCCCGGCGGTGGAGAAGTGGGCCGAGGCCATCGCCGCCGAGCACGGGTACGTCAACGTCGCCCACACCGTCGAGATCTTCGGGACGTGCGCGGACTGCGCCGGAGCCGCGGCGCAGGGCTGCTGAGCTACGCGCGCGTGAGCTGCCGGTCGAGGATCGCGCGCAGCCGGTCGGCGTCGGCGGGGTCCGGAAGGGCGCGCTTGGGCAGCACTGTGAAGCACGAGGCGTTCTTGTCGTCGCTGTAGGTGATGAAGGCGTGCTTCGTCTCCCGATAACGGGGCTGCGCCGCCCAGTTGACAGACGTCGTGCTGTTGTCGGTGACCATCGTCAGCCCGGCGTCGGCGACGGTCGCGCGGAACCTGCCGTTGCGGGCGGCGACCCGGAGGCAGGCGTGGGCCTGGAACCAGGGCGCGAAGAACAGCAGGGCCGCACCCAAGGGCGTCCAGACCAGCAGGAACCAGTTGGGCTTCTCGCTCCCCGCCGCCGTGAGCCAGGCGTTCAGCACGAACGCGAACACCATGGCACCGGTGGCCCAGTGCCGCCTCCACCTCTGCCGCCGGAACCGCTCGCGTTCCCGCAGCGCCCCCAGGAAATCTTCCACGACCGGCTGGTAAGCCAGCTCCACCACGCCCGGTCCGGCGTCCCGCCCCATGTCCATGGCCATGGGGCGGATCGTAGCGACGCGGGTCAGCTACGGTCGAAGCACTTCTCCAGCTCGTTCAGGTCGTAGAACCTGCTGCCCTTGGAAATGGGCTTGCAGCCCGCCTTGAAGGCGATCTCCTTCTCGTTGTAGAGCATCCGCACCAGGTAGTCGTCGCCCTTCTTGAAGACGTCCCACTGGATGTTGGAGGCCAGGGGGGCGACCTCGGCGCCGCGCCACGGGTTGTCGGCGTAGGTGTAGTCGGCGCCCGGAGTGGCGGCCTCCTCGCTGCCGGGCAGCCGCATCAGCGCGGCCAGCGGAATGATCTCCTCGGCGTGGGTGAAGCGGAGCTCCGCGCCCAGCGTGCTGGTGCCGTCCCGCTTGGCCTCGACCTGCTTGAAGAGGTCGTCGAGGAGGGGCTGGGCCATCTTGTAGGTGATGTCGCTGTCGGAGAAGCTCGGGCCCTTCTCGTAGAAGTCCTCGGCGTCGCCGAGGTAGCCGAACCAGGCCGCGTCGCGCGGGGCGATGTAGCGGTCGAAGTCCCAGCCCTTGCCGTCCGGACTCTCCTCGCTCATGGCGGGCGCGATGGCGTAGAGGTTGTAGACCGCGGTGGCGGCGGTGATGTCGTCGGCGGTGGAGGCGAACTCGCCGTCGACGATGCGCTGGACGAACGCCGGCTTGAAGATCCTGCCGAGGACCCGGGCGGCCGCCCGGTGCGTGGCCGGCTGGTCGGTGATCGACTTCAGGGTCGAGGCGAGGCGCTCGTCGCTCGCCAGCCACTTCTGGTAGTCGGCGCCGCCGGAGGACTTGTGGAAGTAGAGGAGGTTCTTGTCGACGCGGGCGGCGCCGAGGGAGGACTTCAGCGCCGGGTCGGCGTCGGTGAGGGCGGTGGAGAAGACCGTACCGCTGTCGACCGCGCGGCCCTGGCCGGAGCTGACGACGTCGATCTTCTCGCCGTTCTCGGCGATCGAGGAGAAGAGGGACGGCAGGCGCTTCTCCAGGCGGACGGCGGTGGCGCGGAGTTCGTCCTTGCCGCGGCCGCTGAGATTGCCGTACCCGACCGCGCTCATGGCCGCTTCGAGCGCCTGGACGTCCGGGCCGAACTTCTTGCCCCGCGCGGTGAGCTGGCCGTCGGCCTCGGCCTGGTTCCAGAGCGCGAGGACGATGTCGCCGTCCTCGCCGTCCGTCGCGGAGCGGGAGCCGTGCCGGGAGACGTTCTCGGTGAAGACGGCGGTGTAGCCGGCCGGCGGCTGCTGGTAGCTGCGCGGGCTCTGGCCAGGGGCGTAGACGGCCTTGGTGCCGTAGCTGTCGCGGTGGGTGAGCCCGGTGTCCGCGGCGTGCGCGGGCAGCGCGGTCAGGAGCAGGGCGCCGAGGGAGAGGACGGGGATGACGCGCTTCATGAGGACCGTTCCAGAGGCGGGAGACCGGGGGGTGGCCGACGATGGATCTTCCCCGCATCCTCGACGGCCCTCATGAACCAGGGATGACCGTCAGATGCCCGACGGGTTCTCCTCCGTGCGGCCCTCCATCGCCAGCAGCTCCTCGTTGGGGATGGCCCCGCCGAACCGCCGGTCGCGGGAGGCGAATTCGACGCACGCCCGCCACAGGTCGCGGCGGTCGAAGTCGGGCCACAGCACGTCCTGGAAGACCATCTCGGCGTAAGCGCTCTGCCAGATCAGGTAGTTGGAGGTGCGCTGCTCGCCGCTGGGCCGCAGGAACATGTCCACGTCCGGCATGTCGGCGTAGTACATGTGCTTCTGGATGGTCTTCTCGGTGATCTTCGACGGGTCGAGCCGGCCCGCCTTCACCTCCTCGGCGATCGCCTGCACCGCGTCGGTGATCTCGGCCCGGCCGCCGTAGTTCATGCAGAAGTACAGGGTGAGCAGGTCGTTGTCCTTGGTCTGCTCCTGGGCGACCTGGAGCTCCTTGGCGACCGACTTCCACAGCCGGGGCATCCGGCCCGCCCAGCGCACCCGGACACCGAGCGAGTCGAGCTGGTCGCGGGACTTGCGGATGAAGTCGCGGTTGAAGTTCATCAGGAAGCGGACCTCTTCGGGCGAGCGCTTCCAGTTCTCGGTGGAGAACGCGTACAGCGAGATGTTGCGCACGCCCATCTCGATCGCGCCCTGGAGCACGTCGAGGACCTGCTCGGCGCCGACCTTGTGGCCCTCGGTGCGCGGCAGGCCGCGTTCCTTCGCCCAGCGGCCGTTCCCGTCCATGACGATCGCCACATGGCCGGGGACCAGTTCGCCCGGGAGCTTCGGCGGACGGGCACCGGACGGGTGCGGTTCCGGCGCCTGGTACTCGCGGCGCTGACGCCCCAGGATCCCGCGTACGACCATGTGCTTCTCGTCTCCCTCTGGCTTTTCCCGCTAGCTTTTCTCTACGTACCTGAGCGAGCGCAGCCCGCGCTCCAGATGCCAGTGCAGATAGGCGGACACCAGCCCACTGCCCTCCCGGACGTGCCGGGCCTCGGCCGCGTCCGCGGTCTCCCAGTCTCCCGTAAGCAGCGCGCCGAGCAGAACCAGGGTCTGCGGCGAGGGTACGACGCTGCCGGGCACCCGGCAGTCGACGCAGACGCTGCCGCCGGAGGCGACCGAGAAGAAGCGGTTCGGTCCGGGCATGCCGCACTTGGCACAGGCCTCGAAGCTGGGCGCGTAGCCGTTGACGGCGAGGGAGCGCAGCAGGAAGGCGTCGAGGACGAGGTGCGGGGCGTGCTCCCCGCGGGCGAGCGTCCGCAGGCCCCCCACCAGCAGCAGGTACTGCTGCACGGCCGGCTCGCCCTCGTGGTCGGTGAACCGCTCGGCGGTCTCCAGCATCGCCGTCCCGGCGGTGTACCGCGCGTAGTCGGTGACGATCCCGCCGCCGTACGGCGCGATGGTCTCGCTCTGCGTGCACAGCGGCAGCCCGCGCCCCACCAGCTCGCTGCCGCGGGCGAAGAACTGCACGTCGACATGGGAGAAGGGCTCCAGGCGGGCCCCGAACTTCGACTTCGTCCGCCGAACCCCACGGGCCACCGCCCGCACCCGGCCGTGCCCACGGGTGAGCAGCGTGATGATCCGGTCCGCCTCACCCAGCTTCTGGGTGCGCAGCACGATGCCGTCGTCGCGGAACAGGCTCATGGGCCCATTCTGCCCTGCCGCCGGAAGGAGGCGTCGGGCAAGGCGGTCTTCAGGACGCCTCGCCGCGGCTGCGGGCGTTGGCGTGGGCGGTGGCCGCGCCGAGCCGTTCGGCCTGGGTGGCGACGCGTACGGCGTCCGGGTGCGCGTCCCACTCCCGTCCTCCCCCGTACGGCCGCAACTGCACGTAGGGGCCCTCGTGGCCCATGACGATGCCCAGCCGTCCGGTACGGGTGTCGACGGCGCAGGAGCCGATGGGGAGGTTCATCGCGTTCACCTCACCTGGCTCCCCCGCCCCTGGGAATTTCACGCTTCGCATCACCGGTGTGGCGCTGCGTGCCTAGACTCGGCCGGAGTCTGTCACGTCACGCGCGGAGGGCCGGGGCGGCTCCTACATCAGTCCCGCGCCCGCGAGGTACTTCGCCACGCACTCGGTCTCCTCCTGCGACAGCGGCACCTGCGGCTCGGCGGTGGCCGGGCAGTCGATCACCCCGCGCAGGTGCAGCGCCGCCTTGAACGCCCCCAGCCCCGCCGAGCTGCCGCCCATCCGGGCCGGGTCGCCGACGCCGGTCATCCGGAAGAGGCCGCACAGCCGCTCCTGCTCGGCCCGCGCCCGCTCCCAGCCGCCCGCCCGGCAGAGCCGGTCCAGGCGGACGTAGCCGTCCGGGTCGACGTTGGCGAGCCCCGGCACCGCCCCGTCGGCGCCCAGCGCGAGGGCCGAGTCGACGGTCAGCTCGGACCCCGTCAGCGCGCTGAAGCCGGCCAGGCCCCTGCTGCCCGTGACGACCTCGCGGAAGCCCGCCAGGTCGCCGCTGGAGTCCTTCAGCCCGGCCAGCACCCCCTCGGCGGCCAGTTCGAGCACCAGGCCGGCGGGGAGCTTGCTGTGGACGGCGACCGGGATGTCGTACGCGATCACCGGTACCGGCGACCGGCCGGCCACCAGGCGGTAGTGGCGGGCGATCTCGGCGGGGTGGGTGCGGGTGTAGAAGGGGGCGGTGACGACGACCGCGTCCGCGCCGGCCGCGGTGACGGACGCGACGTGGTCCAGGACCCGGGGGGTCGTCATGTCGATGACGCCCGCCAGGACCGGGAGCCGGCCGGCCACGTGGGCGAGCACCGTCTCGGTGACCAGCCTGCGCTGCCGGTCCGTCAGGTACGCCACCTCCGACGTCGACCCCAGCACGAACAGCCCGTCCACCCCGGCCGCCGCCAGATGGTCGACGAGCCTGCGCAGGGAGGCGACGTCCACCTCGCGGTCCGGTGTCAGGGGCGTGCAGACGGGCGGTACGACACCGGTGAGCGGGGTGGGCAGCGTCATCAGGGCTCCCTGGGCAGGCTGTGGCTCGGCTGGTCCTCCTCCACAGGATCCATCGGGTGGTGACAGCGGTAGCGGTGACCGGGCCGTGGCGCGGCCGAGAAGTCAGGCATGCGGACGGCACACTCGTCGTCCGCCCGCCAGCAGCGGGTGCGGAACGGGCACCCGGACGGCGGCCGGGTCGCCGAGGGCACCGGCCCCGTGAGCGGGATGGGGTCGATCGGGTTCAGCAGGCCCGGGGTGGCCGAGAACAGGGCCCGGGTGTACGGGTGCCGGGCGTGGTCGGTGACGTCGGCGGCCGGGGCGTCCTCGACGATCCGGCCCAGGTACATGGTGATCACCCGGTCGCTCATCCGCCGTACCGTCTGGATGTCGTGGGAGACGAAGACCATGGCGAGGCCGAGGCGTTCGCGCAGGTCGAGCAGGAGGTTGAGGATCTGGGCGCGGACCGAGACGTCCAGGGCGCTGGTCGGTTCGTCCGCCACCACCAGGTCGGGGTCCAGGGCGAGGGCGCGGGCGATCGCGACGCGCTGGCGCTGGCCGCCGGAGAGCTGGCCGGGCAGCGCCTCGGCGAGCGCCCGGGGCAGGCCGACGAGGCCCATCAGCTCCCGCACCCTGTCCTCCCGTTCGGCCTTGCTGCCGCGGTCGTGGACGTCCAGCGGGTCGCGCAGGATGCGGCGTACCGGCAGGCGGCGGTTGAGGGCCGTCGACGGGTCCTGGAAGACCATGCCGGTGCTCGCGCCGACGGTCGTCCGGCGTTCGCCCGGCGGCATCGCCCACAGGTCGCGGCCGTGGAAGGTGACCGTGCCGGCCGTCGGCCGCTGGATGCCGACCAGCACCTTCGCCAGCGTCGACTTCCCACACCCGGACTCGCCGACCACGCCGACCGTCTCGCCGGGTGCCACGGTGAGGTCGGCGCCGGTCAGCGCGTACACCCGGTCCCGGCCGAACACGCCTCCGCCGCGGGCCCGGTGGACCACGTGGACGCCGGTCAGCTGCACCGCGCTCACGTCACCGCCTCCGTGCTCGCCGCCAGGTCGACGGCCGGGTGGTGGCAGGCCGCGGTGTGGGTGGGGGTGCCGGTGAGGCCGGGTGGTGTCGTACGGCAGATCTCGCTCGCGGCCGGGCAGCGGTCGCTGAAGCGGCACCCTGCGGGGAAGTCGGCGGGCGACGGCACCACGCCCCTGATCTGGGTGAGCCGCTCGGCCCCGGACTCCAGCGACAGCACGCTGCCGAGCAGGCCGCGCGTGTAGTGGTGGGTGGGGGCGCCGACCAGTTCGGCGGTGACGCCGCTCTCGGCGATCTGGCCGCCGTACATCACCACCACCCGGTCGGTGACGTCGGCGACGAGGGCGAGGTCGTGGGAGACGAGGATCAGCGCGAAGCCGAGTTCCTCGCGGAGGCGGAGGAGGAGTTCCATCACCTGGGCCTGGACGGTGACGTCGAGGGCGGTGGTCGGTTCGTCGGCGATGATCAGGCGGGGGTCGCGGGAGAGGGCCATCGCGATGAGGACGCGTTGGCGCTGACCGCCGGAGAGTTCGTGGGGATAGCTCCGCAGGGTGCGGGTGGGGTCCAGGCCGACGAGGGTGAGGAGTTCGGCGGGTGGGCGGTGGCCGCCGCGCCGGGTGAGTTGCCTGAGCTGGGCGTTGACCGTCATGGAGGGGTTCAGGGAGGACAGCGCGTCCTGGTAGACCATCGCGATCTCGTGGCCGAGGAGGCGGCGGTGGGGGGTGGTGAGGTCGACGGGCGGGTGCGGGTGGTCTGTGGCTGGTCGCGCCCGCGCGGCGGTAGCCGCATATTCGGTACGGCCCCGCGCCCCTGACGGGGCGCTTCGGCCGACGGCGCTGAAGAGGATCCGGCCTGTCGCCCTTGCCGTCTTCGGCTGCAGACCCATGATCGTCAGGGCCGTCAGGGACTTTCCGCAGCCCGACTCCCCCACCAGGCCCAGGACTTCGCCCGGGTGGATGTCGAAGCTGATGCCGTTCACGATGTTCACGCCCCGGTGGCGGTCCGGGAAGGCGATCGTGAGGTTCTCCACGGACAGGACCGGCGGGCCCTCTCGGGAGGGGAGGGGACGGGCACGCCGTCGTAGCCGGTCGGCCGCCTCGGTCAGGGACGGCAGCTCCGGGGCCTCGCCCGGCTCGGGAGCCTCTACGGGGTCCGGGGCCGGCTCCGGCTCCCTCCCCGACGGTGACGCCCACGCGTCCGAGACGCCCTCGGAGAGCATGTTGAGGGAGAGGACGGTGAGGAGGATGAGCAGGCCGGGGAAGAGGGTGGCCCACCAGCCGCCGGTCAGGACCATGTTCTTGCCGTCGGCGATGACGCTGCCCCAGGACGGGTCGGGGGGCCGTACGCCCGCGCCGATGAAGGACAGGGACGCCTCGAAGACGATGGCCTCGGCGACCTGGACGGTGCAGAAGACGAGGACGGGGGCGAGGCAGTTGACCGCCACGTGGCGGACGACGATGTGCGGGGTGCGGGCGCCGATCACGCGTTCCGCGGTGACGTAGTCCTCGCCGTACTGGTCGAGGACGTTCGCGCGGACGACCCGGGCCACCGGCGGGGTGAAGAGGAAGGCGATCGCGCAGATCAGGACCGTGATGCCGCCGCCGAATACGGCTACCAGGACGGCGGCGAGGGCGATGCCGGGGAACGCCATCACCACGTCCAGGCAGCGCATCAGGGTCTCGTCGACGGCCTTGCGTGAGGTGGCCGCGAGGGCCCCGAGGAGGGCGCCGGCGACCAGGGCGAGGCCGGTCGCGCCGAGGCCGATGGCGAGGGACCAGCGGGCGCCGTACATCAGCCGGCTGAGGATGTCCCGGCCGAGGCTGTCCTGGCCCATCCAGTGGCCGGCGGAGGGGTGGCCGGTGCCGTCGGCGGGGGCCTGCTGGGCGAGCGGGTCGTCGGGTGCCAGGAGGGGGGCGAACACCGCCACCAGGACGATCACGGTCAGGAAGGCGAGGGCCGCCTTCGACAGCGGTGGCAGTCTGCGCAGTCGTACGCCGGGGCGGGCGAGGGCGGTGGTGAGGGCCGCGCGGGTGAACGTCGTCATGTGGCCTCCCTCAGCCGTGGGTTGACCAGCAGGTAGAGGATGTCGATGACGAGGTTGACGACGACGAAGCCGGTCGCGGTGGTGAGGACGACGCCCTGGACGACGGCGGGGTCGCCGTTCTGGACGGCGTCGATCATCAGCTTGCCCATGCCGGGCAGGGCGAAGACGGTCTCGATGACGACGGCGCCGCCGAGCAGGTAGCCGACCCGCAGGCCCAGCACGGTCAGGGGGTTGACCAGGGCGTTGCGCAGGACGTTGCGGCCGACGACGACGTGGGGTGGCAGGCCGCTGCCGATCGCGGTGCGGACGTAGTCCTTGTCGAGTTCCTCGACCACCGAGGTGCGGACGATCCGGGTGAGCTGGGCCGCCACCGGGAGGGAGAGCGCGAGGGCGGGCAGGGCCATGGTCCTCAGCCAGCCGGTGACGGAGTCCTCGGGGTTGATGTAGCCGCCGGACGGGAACCAGCCGCGGTCGACGGCTAGGTACTGGATCATCAGCAGGGCCAGCCAGAAGGCGGGGGCGGCGACGCCGACCAGGGAGAGCACGCGGATGGTCTGGTCCGGCCAGCGGTCGCGGTGGATGGCCGCGGTGACGCCTCCGGCGAGGGCCAGGACGACGGCGATGCCAAGGCCCAGGAAGGTCAGCTGGAGGGTGAGCGGCAGGGCGGTGAGGACCTGGTCGAGGACCGGGGTGCGGGTGAGGGCGCTGGTGCCGAGATCGCCGTGGAGCAGGCCGCCGACGAAGTGGACGTAGCGCAGGGGCAGGGGGTCGAGGAGGCCGTTGCGTTCACGGAAGTCGTGGAGCTGCTGCGGGGTGGGGTTGGCGCCCTGGAAGAACGCGGACGCCGGGTCGACGTCGGAGAACCGCATCACCAGGAACACGAACAGGGCGATGCCGAGCAGCAGCGGCACCAGCAGGGCGGTACGGCGCAGCAGGATGCGCAGGACGGCGGTCATGCGGTCAGGCCCACTTGGCGGTGAGGACGTTGATGCCCGGGTAGGGCTGGGCCCTTATGCCGGTGAGCCTGCGCGGGTCCCAGGCGGTGATCAGCTCGTTGTGGACTACCGGGTAGAGGACGGCCTGTTCGGCGACGACGTCGATGTACTCCTGGATCATCGTCCTCTTCTTGTCCGGGTCCGGTTCGCGGGTGGCCGCGTCCATGTCCTTGAAGAGCTGCTTCGCGACAGCGTTGTCGGCCCAGCGGGCGTAGCCCATCCACAGGTTCCGGGGGCCGTAGTTGTAGTGCATGATCAGGTCGGCGTCGAGGCCGAACTGGTTGGGGTTCGAGACGGCGGCGACGACCTGGTAGTCCTGTTTCTGGTCCATCTTGGTGAACACGGCCGTGGTCTCCTGCGGGGACAGGGTCGTGGCGACGCCGATCGCGTCCCAGGACGACTTGATGGTGGGCAGGCAGTCGACGAGCCAGCTCACGTTGGCCGCGAGGATGTTCACCCGCAGGCCGCTGACTCCGGCGGCCCTCAGGAGCGCCTTGGCCCTGTCGGGGTCGTGGTCGTAGACCGTCTTCGCCGGACGGTAGGCGGGGTTGGTCTCGTTCAGGAACGAACTCGCCGGTTTTCCGCGGCCCTTGAGGGCGACCTCGACGATCTTCGCCTTGTCGATGGCGTAGTGCAGGGCCTGGCGGACCCGGACGTCGTCGAAGGGCCTGTGCTGCGTGTTGAACATCAGGAACGCGTTGTTCATCCCGGCGCCGCCGCCGACCGACAGGCCGCCCTGTTCGAGGCGGGGGATGTTGGCGTAGGGGATGTTGTCGGAGATCTGGGCGCCGGCGTCGGCCCCGGAGATCCGCGCCACGCGGGAGGCGGCGTCGACGATCGTCAGCCAGTTCATCTGCCGGAAGGCGGGTCTGCGGGGGCCGTTGTAGCGGTCGTACGCGGCGAAGGTGGTGTTCGACTTCGGGTGGTGCCCGGTCTGCCGGTACGGTCCGGAGCCGACCGCCAGTCCCTTGATCGCGTCGTCCCAGGCGCCGGGCCGGGAGAACACGTGCGCCGGCATGATCTTGGCGAGGGTGAGGCGGGCGACGCCGTCCGGGAAGGGGAACCTCAGCACCAGGTCGACGGTTCGGGTGTCGATCTTCCGGGCCTCCTTCAGCCAGCTCGCGAAGAAGCCCTGGGCGAGGGTCTGGGTGCCCGGGTCGAGGATCCGGTCGAAGACGAAGACCACGTCGTCGGCGGTGACCGGTTTCCCGTCGTGGAAGGTGGCGCCCTGGCGCAGGGTGAACCGCCAGGTGGTGGCGTTCGCGTCGGCGGGCAGCCGGGTCGCCAACGCCGGGTAGGGGGCGCGGGTGATCGGGTCGGTGTCGGCCAGGCCCTCGTAGATGTGGTTGTTGGCGGCCATCGCGAACGCGGACGCGGTCTGGGTGGGGTCCCAGCTGCCGTCGTTGCCGTAGCCGATCACGGCGGTGAGGGTACGGTCGGAGCCGCTGCCGCCGAGGTCGATCGTGGACTTGGGGCCGCACGCCGTCAGTGTCGTCAGCGAGGCGGCCGCGCCCAGGGCCCCGGCGTGCTTCAGGAACGTCCTGCGGCCGTGGGTCGCCTCGTCGCGCACGGTGCCTCCAGCGTGGGGGAAAGGAGACGTCGGACGTCCGGTGTTAGCGCGACCATAAGAGGGGGTTCGGGGGCGGTCAAGGCAAGGCGCGCGAATGGCGTAAACCGCCAGAGGTGGGACCAATGACGCCGCCCCGGAACCCCACGACCCCGCGGGAGCCCGGGAGTTGACACCCACCTGGGGCGGACGCGCCCGAAGGGGCGCTGGGGGCACCCCCGGCCGAAGGCTGGGGGAGGGACCGCGCGACCAGCCACGACGGCGCCGCAGCCGACAGACGACATGCGGCAGACGGCAGACGGCAGACGGCAGACGGCAGACGGCAGACGGCAGACGGTGAATGGTGGACGCGGCGTCCATATGTCACAGTGAGTGCTCGACGGACACGGCCGGGAACACGGCCGGGAACACGGTCGGGAGGCGGCACGTGGAGCAGCGGACGGAAGGGACGCCGGTGCGGCGGGGGCGCGGGCGGCGGCCCGCGGACGAGGTGCGGGCGGACGTGCTCGCCGCCGCCGGGGCGCTGCTCCTGCGCGACGGCATGGCGGCCTTCACCTTCGAGCGGGTCGCCCAGGAGGCCGGGGTCAGCAAGACGACCCTGCACAAGTGGTGGCCCTCGCGCGGCACACTCGCACTCGACGGCTACTTCCACGCCGTCGAGTCCGTCCTCGCCTTCCCCGACACCGGCGACATCGGAGCCGACCTGACGGCCCAGGTCCGCGCGTTCGTCCGGCTGCTCACCGGGACACCGGCCGGGCGGGTCATCGGCGGGCTCATCGGCCAGGCGCAGACCGACCCCGACCTGTCCGCCGCCCTCCTCCAGCGCTACTCCGGGCCGCGCCGCGAACTGGCCGTGGCGGCGATGCGGCGCGCCCAGGACCGCGGGCAGCTGCGCGCCGACGCCGACCCCCAGATCCTGGTCGACCAGCTCTGGGGGGCCTGCTACCACCGCCTGCTGCTGCCCGACGAACCCCTCACCGAGGAGTTCGCCGACCGGCTGGTGGCCAACCTGCTGCACGGGGTCGGCACCGGCTGAGCCGTCGGCTAGGGCAGCGTCTTCTCGTACGACGCGTCCTGGTCGGAGTCGTAGACGAGCTTGCCCGCCGCGTCGTAGCCCTTCAGGTGCGGGGCCGCGGTGACCTGCTTGGCCAGGGTGCCGGTGGCGACGAACCAGCCGTGGTCGAGGACCACCTCGCCCGCACTGTCGCCGTAGGAGACCGTCATCGCGGCCACCGAGGCGCGGTAGCCGCCGATGATCCCCCAGCGGAACGGCAGCTTCCAGTTGCCCTTGTCGATGACCGACTGCTGGTAGAGCTTGCCGCTGTTGATGTCCGGGACCACGGGTGTCCCCGCGTCGCCGAAGGGGTCCCCGATGCTGGTGTTCAGGCCGGATGCCGCGCCGTCCTTGACGCTGCAGATGAGCCGGGCCGCCACCGGCTTCTCCCGCACCGCGACCACGAAGTAGCCGTCGCCGGGGGCGTTGGAGTCCCCGGTGCTCCGCATCGCCAGGATGATCCGGTAGTCGGCCGGCTTGCCGAGGTCGGTGTAGGCCGGGTCCTGGCGCTGCGCCTTGTTGTAGTCGAGGCACTTGCCGAGTCCGGCGGCGGCCTGGTCGAAGGTGATCCCGTCCAGCAGCTGGTGCGCCGCGGACACCGGGCGCGCCGGCGCCGTGGCGGTGGCCGACGGTGTCGAGGCCGAAGGGGCCGAGGGGGACGTAGGTGCCGCGGGGCCCGTCGGGGACCCGGACGGTGCCGGGGCCGTCGCGGTGGGCGACAGGGTCGGGGCCGGGCTCTCGCTGGCCAGCACGGTGGGGCTGGGCCCGGCCGGGCTCGTCGTGGTGCTGCCGCCGCCCAGCGCGTACGCGCCGACCGGCACCGCCGCCAGCGCCGCCAGCGCCGCCCCGCCCACGGCCAGGCGCCGCCGCCGCTCCAGCACGCCCCGGCGCCGGATCTCCGGGTACGGCACCGGTGACGGCCGGACCAGGGACGCGTCCCCCGCCAGCAGCACCCGCACCCGGTCCTCGAACTCCGGCTCGGGCGCCCCGCCCTGCTTCTGACCGCTCACCTGCTGCCTCCCTGCACGGGCGCCGCGTGGCTCATGGCCTGCGCGAGCCCCGGAACCGTACGCAATTTCGCCAGGCCCTTGGACGCCTGGCTCTTGACCGTGCCCTGGGAGCAGCCGAGCACCTCGGCGACCTCCCCCTCGGACAGGTCCTCCCAGTACCGCAGCACCACCACCGCGCGCTGCCTCGGCGGCAGCCCGGCCAGGGCCGCGAGCAGCGTGCCGCGCTCGTCGGCCCGGGACACGGCGTCGTCGTACCCCGCGCGCTCCGGCGGTGCGTCGGTCAGCGACTCGGCGACCCGGCGCTTGCGGAACCGGTCGCTGTTGCAGCTGACCAGCATGCGGCGGACGTACGCCTCCGGATGGTCGGTCCGGGAGACGCGCCGCCAGGACCGGTAGGCCTTCGCCAGCGCGGTCTGCGTCAGGTCCTCCGCGTGGTGCGGGTCACCGGTGAGCAGATAGGCGGTCCGCACCAGATGCGACCACCGTGCTCTGACGAACTCCTGGAACTGGGACTCTAGTTCGGCCTGCATCAGCCACCCCCTCGCCCTCCAGACCACCTAACCCGTGGATTCGGTTGCCCGGCCGGGAGAAGCGGTCCCGCTCAGGGGGCCGCGATGCGGCGGAACTCGATCGTGTCGTACGCCGTCTTCGTGCCCGTCTCGTACAGCACCCCCACCGTGTCCTTGTCCACCTCTACCAGGTCGGAGTAGGCGGCCTTCAGGTCGGACAGGGTGCGGAACCTGGCGAAGGTGACGCCCTGGTCCGTGCTGGTCCACAGGGCCATGGACCTGCGGGCGGTCGGGACCGAGGGGGCGGAGAAGAGCAACGGCCCGTCGCGGCCCGGGAGCTGGAGTACGGAGCCCTCGACCACCGGGACCTTGGACAGCGTCGGCTGGACGCTGTAGGGGGCGTCCAGGGTCTCGCCGCCGTCGCTCGACCAGGCCTCCAGGCGGTTGCCGGGGCTGGAGCCGTTCTGGTCACGGGCGCTGAAGTAGACGCGGCCGTCGGGGAGTTGGGCTGCCGTGGTCTCGTTGGCGTTGTCGTGGCCGGTGTAGGAGTCGTCGACGAAGCCGAGGTGCCAGCTGCGGCCGCCGTCGTCGCTGTAGATCGCGTGGCCGCCGTAGTACCTGGCCTCCCGGCCGGTGTCGGCGGAGCCGGCGCGCGGGGCGGCGGAGTGGTCGGCGGCGACGATCAGGCGCCCGCGGTGCGGTCCCCGGGTGAGCGCGACGGCGTGCCCGGGGCCGGTGGCGTACCAGCGCCAGCCGGAAGGTTTCACTTGGGCGGTGATCTCGCGCGGGCGGGTGAAGCGGCGTCCGTCGTCGCCGCTGCGCTGCACGTACACCCGGCGGCTCTGCGCCTCGGTGACCCGGCCGCGCATGATCTGGTCCTCGCTCACCGAGCCGTCGTTGTACGAGGTCACCAGGACGACCTCGCCGCTCTTCGGGTCCACCACCGGCGCCGGGTTGCCGCGGGTGTTCCCGCCGCCGCGGGCCACCACCCGGAGCGGGTCCCAGGTGCAGCCGCCGTCGCCGGAACGTCTCAGTACGACGTCGATGTCACCGCTGTCCCCGGTGGTGGTGTGCCGGCCCTCGGCGAACGCGAGCAGGGTGCCGTGCGTGGAGCGGACGACGGCCGGGATGCGGAACTGGGCGTAGCCGCCCTCGCCGGAGACGTACGGCACGGAGGACCCGCAGCCGGCCGCCCAGGCCCGGGGCTCGGCCGTGAACGCCCCGACCAGCAGGGCGGCGGCGAGGGAGATCCGGCTCGCCCGGGTCACAGGAGACACATGACTCACTCTTCCCATGGTGCTCCCGGCCGCCTTCACCGCATCTCCACAACGACCGAACGGGTCGGCCGGTCTGGCGTGCCGTCAGACCGCGGAGCGGGTCATGTCGAGCTCCCGCGCACCGCGCTGACGTCGTGAATCGCGAGGGCGACCGGTACCGGGAGCGCCAACGGTGGGCAAAGGCGGGGTCGGTGACGATCCGCCAGGCCCCGTACGGCCACCCGGGTGAACGGTTCAGGACGGCATGCGCGCCGCCGCCAGCAGCCGGCTCACGTCGTCGGCGCAGATGGTCAGGGCCGCACCGACGGTGCCGAGTACCTCGCGTTCGGCGTTGGTGTAGGGGCCGTCGGCGAGCGCGATCCGGGCGCCCTGCAGGAGCACCGCCTCCCGTCCGGCGGGGGCGAGATGCGGGGCCAGCGGGTCGAGGGCCTCGTGCAGCTCTATCGCCAGGCTGGCGCGGTACGGCTGCTCGAAGACCCGCCCGGTGTCGGCGACGAGGGCCTCGACCAGCGCGCTCAGCTGGTCCTCCGTGGCCTCCTCGAAACCGGCGGCGCGGACCGCGCCCGCCGCCGCCTCCAGGGCCGTACGGGCACAGGTGCCGCCGGCCGCCAGGACGGCCAGGGCGACGGTGTGCACCGCGTCGCGGAGCATCGCCGAGAAGCGGGAGGTGGTGGGGTGGTCGAGGACGTCGGTGCCGTAGTGGTGGCGGCAGGCGGCGCACTCCACGACCGGCCCGGTGGTGCCGCGCGGCAGCACGGGCACGCCGAGCAGGGTGAAGCGGCGACGGCCGGTCAGCCGCTGGTAGTTGCGGTCACCGCCGCAGCCGGGGCAGAAGAACTCCCCGTCGCCGACGGGTGTCCAGGCGGTGCGGGTGCCCAGAATGCGGGCAGGCCTGGCGGTTCGGCAGTCTCGTCCCCGTACTGGCAGCACGTCGCACCTCCGTAACGCCGTGGCAACATCGCCACCGCTGGCGTGATGTTAGCCACATGGAGGAGCCTGAGTCAGTACCCCGTACGAGACCAGTCCGTGACCTGCCCGGCGGGATGGCCGGGAAACGACGGGGCCCTGATCGCCACGAGAGCTGATCAGGGCCTCGAAACCGCCGGTCAGAGAGGTTATCGCGTCGCGCGGTTGACGGCGGAGACGACCGCCTTCAGCGACGCACGCGTCGTGTTCGCGTCGATGCCGATACCCCACAGGATCTTGCCGTCGATCGCGCATTCGATGTAGGAGGCGGCCTGCGCGGAGGCACCCTCGCTCATCGTGTGCTCCTGGTAGTCCAGGAGGCGTACGTCGACGCCCAGACCCTGCAGCGCGTCGAAGAACGCGGAGATCGGTCCGTTGCCGGAGCCGGTCAGCACGGTGTCCACGCCGTCGACGGTGGCCTCGACGGTGAGGGTGTCCACGCCGTCCGTGTCCGTCGTCGACTGGCCCGTCCGCACCTGGATGCGGCCCCAGGGGTTCTCCGGGTTCGGCAGGTACTCGTCCTGGAAGACCGCCCAGATGTCGGCGCCGGTGACCTCGCCGCCCTCGGCGTCCGTCTTGGCCTGGATGAGCTTGGAGAACTCGATCTGCATCCGGCGCGGCAGGTCCAGCTTGTGGTCGTTCTTCAGGACGTAGGCGATACCGCCCTTGCCGGACTGCGAGTTGACCCGGATGACCGCCTCGTAGGAGCGGCCGACGTCCTTCGGGTCGATCGGCAGGTACGGCACCGCCCACTCGATGTCGTCGACGGTGACGCCCTTGGCGGCCGCGTCGGCCTCCATGGCGTCGAAGCCCTTCTTGATGGCGTCCTGGTGGGAGCCGGAGAAGGACGTGTAGACCAGGTCGCCCACGTACGGGTGGCGCGGGTGGACCTCCATCTGGTTGCAGTACTCCCACACGCGACGGATCTCGTCGATGTCGGAGAAGTCGATCTGCGGGTCGACGCCCTGCGAGAACAGGTTCATGCCCAGGGTGACCAGGTCGACGTTGCCGGTGCGCTCGCCCTGCCCGAACAGGCAGCCCTCGACGCGGTCGGCGCCGGCCATCAGCGCCAGCTCGGCGGCGGCGACGGCCGTACCGCGGTCGTTGTGCGGGTGGACGGAGAGCACGACGTGCTCGCGGCGCGACAGGTTGCGGTGCATCCACTCGAAGCGGTCCGCGTGCGTGGACGGCGTCGAACGCTCCACCGTGGCGGGCAGGTTGAGGATGATCTCGCGGCCCGGGCCGGGCTGGTAGACGTCCATCACCGCCTCGCAGACCTCCAGCGCGAAGTCCAGCTCGGTGTCGGTGAAGATCTCCGGCGAGTACTGGTAGCCGAACTCGGTCTCGGGGCCCAGCAGCTTCTCGGCGTACTCCATGACCAGGCGGGTGCCGTCGACGGCGATCTGCTTGATGTCGTCCTTGGAGCCGCGGAAGACGACCCGGCGGAAGACCGGGGCGGTGGCGTTGTACAGGTGGACGGTGGCCCGCCTGGCGCCCTTCAGCGACTCGACGGTCCGCTCGATCAGGTCCTCGCGGGCCTGGGTCAGTACGGAGATCGTCACGTCGTCGGGGATCGCACCCTCTTCCTCGATGATCGAGCGCACGAAGTCGAAGTCGGTCTGGCCGGAGGCGGGGAAGCCGACCTCGATCTCCTTGTAGCCCATCTTGACCAGCTGGTCGAACATCCGGCGCTTGCGCTCGGGCGACATCGGGTCGATCAGGGCCTGGTTGCCGTCGCGCAGGTCGGTGGAGAGCCAGCGGGGGGCTTCGGTGATCCGCTTCCCGGGCCAGGTGCGGTCCGGGATGTCCACCTGCTCGTAGCGACCGTACTTGTGGATCGGCATGGTGCTGGGCTGCTGGCGGTTGGCCATGATTGCGGGGCTCCTAGTGGGTGTCCGGAAGGACGGCCGACGACGCAACGCGAAGCTCCGCGGGGAGGGAGTCGACCTGGACTACAGGCCCTCGCCGCGGCAGCTAAGAAGAAGCAGCCCGAAACGCATGATGCTCCGCATGCTAGCCGAGCCCCTTCGGACGCGGGGCGCCGTATCAGTATGCGGGACCGTGAGGAGAAACAGGACAAAACGTGCGCCATACCACTCCCCCTCACGGAGAGTGGCCAATTGTCACGGTATTTCACCAATCACGGTTGCAGGTAGTGACAGTCGAGTGACTCAATGCGAAGGTGCGGTGCATGACGACCAACGGGGGCTCTGAGCCCGTCATCCGCCGCACGCCCGTCTTCTGCGGGATCGTGCCGCCGCATATCCTCGACCACCTCGCCCAGCACGAGGACCAGGCACTCTCCGACGCGGCGCTGCGCACCCTGCAGCACGACTCCGCGGCCCGCGTCCGCCGCCGGGTCACCGCGGTCCGCACCCTCGCCGCCGTCGCCGCCCCGGCGGCGCCCGACACCGCTCCGCACCGCACGATCTACGACGCCGAGCACCGCACCGACCTCCCCGGCACCGAGGTCCGCGCGGAGGGGACCGAGCCCGGTCAGGACGCCACCGTCAACCGCGCCTACGCCGGCCTCGGCGCCACCTTCGAGCTGTACCTGAAGGCGTACGAGCGGAACTCCATCGACGGCAACGGGCTGCCGCTGAACGCGAGCGTCCACTACGACGTCAACTACGACAACGCCTTCTGGAACGGCGACCAGATGGTGTTCGGCGACGGCGACGGCGAGATCTTCGTCGACTTCACCACCTCCGTCGACGTCATCGGCCACGAACTCACGCACGGCGTCACCCAGTACACCGCGAACCTGGAGTACTACGGCCAGTCCGGCGCCCTGAACGAGTCGGTCTCCGACGTCTTCGGGTCCCTCATCAAGCAGTACTCCCTCGGCCAGAGCGCCGACCAGGCCGACTGGCTGATCGGCGAGGGCCTGCTCGCCCCGGGCGTGCACGGCGTGGCGCTGCGCTCGATGAAGGCCCCGGGCACGGCGTACGACGACCCGCGCCTCGGCAAGGACCCGCAGCCGGCGACCATGCAGCACTACGTGAAGACCAGCCGGGACAACGGCGGTGTACACATCAACTCCGGCATCCCCAACCACGCCTTCTACCTGCTCGCCACCGCCCTCGGCGGCAACGCCTGGGAGCGGGCCGGACAGATCTGGTACGACGTCCTCACCGGCGGCGAACTGCCGTCGGACGCCACGTTCACGGACTTCGCGAAGCTCACGGTCGCCGCGGCCAAGGCGCGCTACCAGACGGGCGAGGAGAGCGAGGCGGCCCTCAAGGCCTGGTCCCAGGTGGGGGTGCAGGCCTCCTGACCGTGCGGGGGCGGGGGTGCACACCGCCCGGATCCGTACTACACAGGGACCCATGCGTATTCAGGTGAGGCGCACGGGCGGGTTCGCGGGCATCGAGCGCCGGGCCGAGGTGGACACCTCGGCCCGGCCCGACGCCCCTGAGTGGCAGGCCCTGGCCGAGCGCGCGCTCGCGGCCGGCCGGGGCACGCCACCGCCCGGCGTGCCGGACGGGTTCGCGTACGAGATCACCGTGGACGGACGGACGGTGTACGCGGCCGACCCGCGGCTGTCCGAGGACCAACGCGAACTGATCTCACGGGTCTTGAAGGAAGGGGCGTGACCGGGCCCGGTAACGGGTAGTTCACGCGCGGGCGTTGACTTACGTTACCGGGGGTAAGGATGATCCCGGCCATGGCGACAGACGCGGTCCATCCGCTGCACCCCTTCCCTCGGTTCCCCGACGGCTTCCTCTGGGGCGTCTCGACCTCGGCGCATCAGATCGAGGGCGCGGCCGACCTGCGGGAGCCGTCCGTGTGGGACGTGTTCGAGGCGGAGCCGGGCCGGATCAAGGACGGCTCCACGGCGGCGGTGGCCTGCGACCACTACCACCGCCACCGCGAGGACGTGGCGCTCCTGGCCGGCCTCGGCGTGGACGCGTACCGCTTCTCGATCTCCTGGCCGCGGGTCCGCTCGGCGGGCGGCCTGGACTTCTACGACCGCCTGGTGGACGAGCTGTGCGCGGCCGGCATCCGCCCGGTCCCGACCCTCTTCCACTGGGACCTGCCGGTGGCCCTGCAGGAGAAGGGCGGCTGGCTGGACCGGGACACGGCGGCGCACTTCGCCGACCACGTCTCCGCCGTCGCCGACCGGCTAGGCGACCGGGTCAAGAAGTGGATCACCCTCAACGAGCCCGCCGAGCAGACCCTGTTCGGGTACGCCCTGGGCGCCCACGCCCCCGGCAAGCAGCTGATGTTCGACGCGCTCCCGGTCGCCCACCACCAGCTGCTCGCCCACGGCCTGGCCGTACGGGCGCTGCGCGCGGCCGGTGCTGCCGACATCGGCATCGCCAACTCCCACGGCCCGACCTGGCCGGCCTCCCAGGAGCAGCCGGACCTGGAGGCGGCCGCCTTCTACGACCTCCTCCTCAACCGCCTGTTCGCCGAGCCGGTCCTGCTCGGCGAGTACCCGGACGGCATGGGCGACCTGATGCCCGGCGACGTCGCCGCCGACCTGAAGGTGATCGCCGAGCCGCTCGACTGGTACGGCGTCAACTACTACGCCCCGACCAGGGTGGGCGCCCCGCAGGGCACCGAGATCGAGTTCGGCGGGCTCACCCTCCCCGCCGAACTTCCCTTCTCCGTACAGGACATCGAGGACGTCCCGGTGACCGACTTCGGCTGGCCGGTCGTCCCGGAGGGCCTCACCGAACTCCTCACCGGCTTCCGCGAGCGCTACGGCGACCGCCTCCCGCCCGTCGTCATCACCGAGAACGGCTGCTCCTACGAGGGCGTCGACGACCAGGACCGCATCGCCTACCTGGACGGCCACGTCCGGGCGCTGCACAGGGCGGTCGAGGCCGGCGTCGACGTGCGCGGCTACTTCGTCTGGTCGCTCCTCGACAACTTCGAGTGGGCCGAGGGGTACGCGCGCCGCTTCGGCCTGGTCCACGTCGACTACGCGACCCAGGCGCGCACCCCGAAGTCGTCGTACGCCTGGTACCGGGACCTGCTGCGGGCGCAGAGATGACGACGCTCCGGGAACCCGCCGCCGCGCTGGCGGAGCCGGTCGAGCGGGTCGGCCGGGGCTGGACGTCGGCGCTCTCGCTGGCCAACGGGGCGATCTGGGTGGGCTGGTACGGCCCGCTGCAGATCCTGCTCGCCTCCCAGGCCAAGGACTTCGCACCCGGCTCCGGCATGTCGAAGGAGACGATGCTGGCGTGGGTGACCGGCGTCGGCGCGGTGGTGTCGCTGGCCGCGAACCCGGTCTTCGGCGCGCTGTCGGACCGTACGACGTCCCGCTGGGGCCGCCGTACGCCGTGGATCGTCGCCGGCACGGCGGGTGGGGCGCTGTCCCTGCTGCTGCTCGCGGGCGCCGGCGGCATGGGGACGATGATGCTGGGCTGGGGCCTGGTCCAGCTCACCCTGAACGCGGCCTTCGCGGCGGTCACGGCGGCGGTCCCGGACCGGGTGCCGCGGCTCCAGCGGGGCTCGGTGGGCGGCTGGCTGGGGGCCGCGCAGATCCTCGGCGTGGTCGGCGGCACCGGGCTCGCGACGGCCGCCGGGGGCGTCGGGGCCGGCTACGTGGCGTGCGCGGTGTTCACGACGCTGGGCGTCCTGCCGTACGTGCTGCGCCATCCGGACCTGCGGCTGGCGCCGGAGGACCGCCCGGGGTGGTCCTGGCGGGGCTTCCTGGCGGGCTTCTGGCTGAGCCCGCGCCGGTATCCGGACCTGGGCTGGGCGTGGCTGACCCGCTTCCTGATCAACCTCAGCAACGCGCTGGTGCTGCTGTACCTCCTCTACTACCTCCGCGACCGCCTCCACTACTCCGACCCCGACCAGGGCGTGCTGATCCTGACCGCCGTCAACGGGCTGACGCTGATGGCGACGGTCGTGGTCGGCGGGGTCTGGTCGGACCGGGTGGGCCGCCGCAAGCCGTTCGTGATCTGGTCCGGGATGCTGATGGCGGTGGCGACGGCGCTGCTGTCGGTGTGGCAGACCTGGCCCGGGGCGCTCGTGGCCGCGTCGGTGCTGGGCATCGGCTTCGGGGTGTTCACCTCCGTGGACTTCGCGCTGATGACCGACGTCCTGCCGAAGGCGCTCGACCGCGGCAAGGACCTCGGCGTCATCAACGTCGCCAACGCCCTGCCCCAGGTCGCGGCCCCCGCCCTCGCCGCACCGATCGTCACCTACCTCGGCGGCTACCGCGTCCTGTACCTGGTGGCGGCGGTGATCGGGCTGGCGGGAGCGTGGCTGGTGGGGCGGATCAGAGGGGTCGACTAGCCCTCTCCTACAGGGCGCCGGCGTCCCGTGCGGTCCAGACGCTGGGGTAGATGGGCCGGAAGCCGAGGTCGCGGCGGATCTTCTGGTTGGAGACGATCCCGTGCCACGGGTCGCGGTCGCTGTGGGTGTGCATGTCCTCGGGCACCTCGATGCCGTTGAGCCGGTACAGCTCGACGGCCGTGACGGGGGCGTCGTCGGCGATGTTGTAGACCGGGCCGTTCACCGCCGGGGCGTACAGGAGGCGCAGCAGGCCCTGGGCGACGTCCGCGTGGTGGGCCATCTGGAGACGCTGGGCGGGTGCCCAGTTCGCGGCCCAGGCCATGACGTTGACGAGGTGCGGGTCACCTTCGCCGTAGACGAAGGGCAGCCGCCCGATGCGCACCTCCATGTCTGCGCCGAGTGCGAGCAGCTCCCGCTCGGCGGCGATCTTGGACTCGGGGTAGGCGCCCCACATCTCGCCGCCGGGCCGGCTCTCGTCGTCCTCGGTGAGCGGGCGGCCGCGTCCGGTGCCGTACACGTTGTTGGTGCTGACCTGCACGAACCGCCGTACCCCGGCGGCCGCGGCGGCTCGCCCGAGCGCGACGGCCGCGTCCCGGTTGACGGCCCAGGCCTCCTCGTCCGGCACCCCGCGGAAGGCGGCGGCGACGTTCACGACGGCGTCGGCCCCGGCGGCGGCCTTGCCGAGCGCCTCCTCGTCCCGCAGGTCGCCGACGACGACCTCGGCGCCCAGCGCGGCGAACGGCTCCGCACGGGCCGCGTCCCGCACCAGCACCCGTATCCGCTCGTCCCCCTGGGCCTGCGTGATCAGCCGCGGCACGAACCGCCGCCCGACCTGCCCGGTCGTACCGGTGACGAGAGTGATCATGACCTTCTCCTTCGCTCTGGTCCCACCACCCTCGCCCCGGCCCTCGGCGACCGGGAGAGACCTCACGATCAGGGGACCGGCAGTCCCTGGATAACCCGGACGCCCCCGGCGACCCTGGAGGCATGGACCGCCCCGAGCTCGCCGACTTCCTGCGCCACGCCCGCGCCCGTCTGGACCCCGCCGACGTGGGCCTGCCTCCCGGCGCCCGGCGGCGCACCCCGGGGCTGCGGCGCGAGGAGGTGGCGTCGCTGGCCGGCATGTCCGCCGACTACTACACGCGCCTCGAACAGTCCCGGGGCCCGCGCCCGTCCCGCCAGATGCTGACGGCGCTGGCCCGCGCGCTGCGCCTGACGGCGGACGAACGGGACCACCTGTTCCACCTGGCCGGCGAGGAACCCCCGCGCCGGGAGGCGACCGGCACCCACGTCGGCCCGGGGCTGCTGCTGGTCCTGGACCGGCTGCACGACACCCCGGCGCTGGTGACGACCGACTGCGGCGAGGTCCTGGCCCAGAACGCCCTGTCGCGGGCGCTGAGCGGCGACCTGCTGGACCGGCCGGCCGGGGACCGCAACCTGGTCCGCTGCTTCTTCCTGGACCCTGCGGCCCGCCTGCTCTGCCCGCCCGAGGACCGCCCGCTGCGGGCCCGCGAACACGTGGCGAACCTCCGCGCGGTGGCCGCGGCCCGCCCCGCCGACCCGGTCCCCACCGCCCTCGTCGCCGAACTCATGGCCGGCAGCGAGGAGTTCGCCCGGCTCTGGGCCGAACACGAGGTGGCGGTACGCCGCGCGACCACCAAGCGCTTCCTGCACCCCACGGTCGGTCTGCTGGAACTGGACTGCGAGATCCTCGTCAACACCGGCACCCACCAGCAACTCGTCATCCACACGGCCCGCCCGGGCACGGAGTCGTACGAACGCCTGCAACTGCTGCGCGTGGTGGGGCTGCAGGACATGACCCCGAGCCGCACTTGATCCACCGGGTACGCGAGCCAGGCCGGCAACCTCCCGCTGATCGCGGACAGGATCGCGGCGCACGGCGACATCAAGAAGCGGGGCATCCCGGGCGTGGACGACCTGGACGTGCCGGAGCACCTGGAGGACATGATGACCGGCTCCCCGGGGCTGCGGATGCGCAGCACCCCGTCGGGCGTCCTCCGCTTCGCCTGGTGGGACGATGCCACCGGGACGATGCTGATCCGCGAGGGCGACAAGGGCACGTTCATGCAGCCGGACGACGGCTACGAGTACTTCCTGAAGCAGCTGAAGGAGTAAAGGAGCAAGTGGACCGTGGGTGACGTGTTCTGGGGCGCTCCGGAGAGCAGGGCCGTGTGGGAGGTGCTGCCGCGGCCGGTGCTGGAGGCGGTCGCGGGTGTCGACGCGCGGCAGCTGGAGGTGGAGCGGGCACGGGTCGCGCCGCATCTGCGGGAGCGGATCACGCGGCCCGTGTACTCGGTCGCGGACCGCTTCGCGTCCTGGGAGCGCCTGGTGGGAAGGATGGAGACCGGGCGGCCGGGCGGCGACGACTTCTATCCGATCAGCGCCTACGGCAACGACCTCGACTCCCGGGACAGCCTGGACGAGGTGATGGACGCCCTGCCCGCGGCGGCGCGTGAAGGGGCCCTCGGCACGCTGCTGGCCGCGCTGGACGCCCGCTTCGACGCGGCGAGCGTCCCCGACCCGGAGGGGTCCCTGCGCCCCTGGGTCCGGCCGGCGAAGGACCACACACAGCTCCCCGACCGCTGGCGCCGCAAGCCGCTGCGCACCCCTTGGGACGACTGAGCGACGATCCGGGATGCGGCGCACGTGAGCGGCGAGGACATGTGGGAAGCGGCGAAGCGGCGGTACCCCCTGGGGAGCGCCGCCCGGGGAGACGGGAGCGCCCCTAGAACCCCAGCCGCCGCAGCTGCTTCGGGTCCCGCTGCCAGTCCTTCGCCACCTTCACGTGCAGGTCGAGGAAGACGGGCGTGCCGAGGAGGGCCTCGATCTGCCTGCGGCTCTTGATGCCGACCTCCTTCAGGCGCTTGCCCTTGGGGCCGATGACGATGCCCTTCTGGCTGGGGCGCTCGATGAAAAGGTTGGCGTGGATGTCCAGGAGGGGCTTGTCGGCGGGGCGGTCCTCGCGCGGGAGCATCTCCTCGACGACGACGGCGATGGAGTGCGGCAGCTCGTCGCGGACGCCCTCCAGGGCCGCCTCGCGGATCAGCTCGGCGATCATGACCTGCTCGGGCTCGTCGGTGAGGTCGCCCTCGGGGTAGAGCGCCGGGCCCTCGGGGAGGAGCGGGACGAGAAGGTCGGCCAGCAGCTTCACCTGCTTGTCGCCGACCGCCGACACCGGGACGATCTGGGCCCACTCGAAGCCCAGCTCCTTGCCGAGCTGGTCGATCGCGATCAGCTGCTCGGCGAGCGTCTTGGAGTCGACGAGGTCGGTCTTGGTGACGATCGCGATCTTCGGGGTCTTGCGGATCCCGGCGAGCTCCTTGGCGATGAAACGGTCACCGGGGCCGATCTTCTCGTTCGCCGGGAGACAGAAGCCGATCACGTCGACCTCGGCCCAGGTGGTGCGGACCACGTCGTTGAGCCGCTCGCCGAGCAGGGTGCGCGGCTTGTGCAGTCCCGGGGTGTCGACCAGGATCAGCTGGGCGTCCTCCCGGTGCACGATGCCGCGTACCGTGTGCCGCGTCGTCTGCGGCTGGTTCGCGGTGATCGCCACCTTCTGCCCGACCAGAGCGTTCGTGAGGGTGGACTTGCCCGCGTTGGGGCGGCCCACGAAACAGGCGAAGCCCGCCCGGTGGACGGCCTCCGACGATTCCGACGGCTCGGTTGACTGGCTGCGAACGCTCATGGCCCCCATTCTCCCTGATCCACGAGGCCCCGCCGCACCGTGAGATTTCGGTAACCCCGACGCAACGAAACGTCACGGAAACACAGCCGTACGCAACCGGAAACCGGGACCGGTGACCCTCTGACGAGCCCCGACCCACGTTGGAGACGCCCGTGTTCCTCTCCGCCGCGCACGCCGACACCGGTGACACCGCCTGGCTGCTCGCCGCCACCGCCCTGGTCCTGCTGATGACCCCGGGCCTGGCCCTGTTCTACGGCGGCATGGTCCGCACGAAGAGCGTCCTCAACATGCTGATGATGAGCTTCGTGTCGATCGCCCTGGTGACGGTGGTGTGGCTGGCGGGCGGCTACTCGCTCGCCTTCGGGGACGACCTCGGGGCCGGGCTCCTCGGCGACCTCGCCCACGCGGGCATGAGCGGCCTCGGACCGGACAGTGTCCAGGGCACCGTCCCCACCCTCCTCTTCGCCACCTTCCAGCTCACCTTCGCGATCGTCACGGCCGCGCTGATCAGCGGGGCGATCGCGGACCGGGCGAAATTCGGCGCGTGGCTGGTGTTCGTCCCCGTCTGGGCGCTGCTCGTATACGTTCCGGTCGCGCACTGGGTGTGGGGCCCCGGCGGCTGGATCGCGCACCGCCTCGGCGCCCTCGACTTCGCCGGCGGCCTGCCCGTCGAGATCACCTCCGGCGCCTCCGGCCTCGCCCTCTGCCTGGTCCTCGGCCCCCGGCTCGGCTTCAAGAAGGACGCCATGCGGCCGCACAACCTCCCGATGGTGATCCTCGGCGCGGGTCTGCTCTGGTTCGGCTGGTTCGGCTTCAACGCGGGCTCGGCGATGGGCGCGAACGGCCTGGCCGCCGCCGTCTTCCTCAACACCCTCGCCGCCGGCTGCACCGGCCTGCTCGGCTGGCTCTTCGTCGAGCAGAAGCGGGACGGCCACCCCACCACCCTGGGCGCGGCCTCCGGCGCCGTCGCCGGCCTGGTCGCCATCACCCCGTCCTGCGGCTCGGTCTCGCTGCTCGGCTCGCTGGTCGTCGGCCTCGCCGCGGGCGTGGTCTGCTCGTACGCCGTGAGCTGGAAGTTCAGGCTCGACTACGACGACTCCCTCGACGTCGTCGGCGTTCACCTGGTCGGCGGAATCATCGGCACCCTCCTGATCGGCCTGTTCGCCGAGAAGGCCATGACCGGCTCCGCCGAGGGCCTCTTCTACGGCGGCGGGCTCGCCCAGCTCGGCAAGCAGGCGGTGGCCGTCGTGGCCGTCGCCGCCTACGCGTTCGCCGTGACGTACGGCATCGGCAAGCTGCTCGACAAGACGATGGGCTTCCGGGCGGCCGAGGACCAGGAGCACACCGGCCTGGACCTTACGGTGCACGCCGAGACCGCTTACGATCACGGGGTCCTGGGCCACGGCGCCCCGGTCGCCCACTCCGTCGTCCCCACCGCCCAGAAGGTCAAGAGCCAGCCATGAAGCTCATCACCGCGATCGTGAAGCCCTACCGCCTCGACGCGGTGAAGACCGCGCTCCAGGAGCTCGGCGTGCACGGCCTGACCGTGACCGAGGCCAGCGGGTACGGCAGGCAGCACGGCCACACCGAGGTCTACCGGGGCGCCGAGTACCGCGTCGACCTGGTCCCCAAGGTCCGCATCGAGGTCGTCGTCGAGGACGCCGACGCCGAGCCGGCGATCGAGGCGATCGTCAAGGCCGCGCAGACGGGGAAGATCGGGGACGGGAAGGTGTGGGCACTGCCGGTGGAGACGGTCGTACGGGTGCGGACGGGCGAGCGCGGCCCCGACGCCCTCTGAACAACCCGGCGAACGGGTTCCCGCGGCCCCGGCGGGTGCGGGCGAACAGCGCGCCGCCCGCCACGCCGGCGGCGAACACCACCGCCAGGACCAGCCACGGCAGGGCGAGGAACGACGCGCTCGCCGACTCCCTGGTGCCGGTCGCGCTGGCCGTCAGCGTCACCTTCCCCCAGTCGAGCTGGGGTGCGCCCCGCCAGCGCGCGGTGAGCGCGACCCGCTCCCCCGGCAGCAGTTCGGAGGGCACCCCGGTGAGGTCGCGGCTGAGCAGCGTGCGGCCGAACAGGCCCTCGGCACGGAGCCGCACCTTCGGGTCCAGGGTCACGTTCCCGGTGTTGTGCAGGGTGTAGGAGATCGTCGCCGTGCTGGCACCGAGGCCGGGCACGAGCGGCTGGTGATGGGCGATGTGCACGTTCTCGACGGCGAGGGCCGGGAGCGTCGGCCCGCTGACCCGCAGGTAGACCCGGGCGCCGACCGCCCGCTGCACGCCGAGCGCCAGGGACCCGGACCCCGGATCGACCTTCTCGTCCAGCGCGACGATCGCCCCGGGATGGTCACCGGGCTCGGCGCCCTTCGGTACGTGCAGGGTAAACGGAACGGTGACCGTCCTGTGCGGGGGCACGGTGACCCGCGCCTTTCCGGGCTTCGCCCAGGCCCCCACCCCCCGCATCCGCTCCTTCACCGTCCGGACGGCGAAGCCGCCGTCCCGCGCGGTGTTGTAGGCGTCGGCCGCGTACAGCCGGAAGGTCAGCGGCTTGCCGGTCTTGTTGGCGACGGCCACCTTGTCGGCGATCGTCTGACCGGGGTCGAGGGAGAGGTAGAAGTACGGCCGCGCCGAGATCTTCGAGGCGACCGGATAGACGGACCAGCTTCCGTTGTCGGCGGCGCGCGCGGGACCCGCCGTGCAGAGGACGCCGAGGATCAGGCTCAGGAGGAGGACATACGGCTTGACGCGACGCATGGGTGCGGACCCCCGGTCGGAAGCGGGTCGGGTGGCGACCGGGCCTTCGTCACTGGAAAGCCCGGTCGCCACAGGGGAGTTGGCTCAGGTGAGCGTCAGGGTCAGGACTCCGGAGTACGACCCCGGCGGCGTGAACGCCGGGACGTCCAGGGAGAGTCCGGCGTCGACCGTGAACTCACCGCCCGTGAGCGTGCCGTCCGGCGTCGAGGCGAGGGTCGCCCCGGTACTGCCGACGGTGCCCGCCGAACCGGCCGCACAGGTGCTGGGGCTGCCCGCCTTGGTCGCGCAGGCCGGCGTCCAGCTCAGCTTCCCGGCGTCGATCTTGGCGCCGGGACCGGTGAAGTCGGTGACCTTGCCGGTGAGCGACCAGCCGGCCGGCCCGCCACGGAAGTCCTTGACGGTGACGGTCTGCAGGCTGCCCGTGGACGCCCCGCCCTGCCCGAAGTCGACCGCCGACAGCGCGACGGAGTCCCCGGCCTGGGACATGGACAGCGTCCCCGCCTTGACGGTGGTGGTCAGCTTCTGGCTGCCGGGCGGCACGGGCGTGGTGTCGTTGACGGTGTAGGCGGCCGGTCCGGCCCCCAGGTCGTCGCTCCACGCGCTCCCCTCGTACGCCACGATCCCGGTCGTCGTCTTGTCGTTGACGACGATGGGGGCGCTGAAGGAACCGTCGGAGCCCGCGGTCGCCGTGGCGGTGTCGGCGGTCTGGCTGCTCCCGGACCGCCCGGCCAGCGTCACGGTGGCCCCCGGCGTGAAGTTCTTCCCGCTGACGGTCACGCTGTCACCGGGGTTCCCGGAGGCCTTGTCCAGGCTGATGGCACGGGTGTTGACCGGGGTGGTCGAGGTCGCCGTGACGGTCTCCGACACCGGGGCGGGCGGGTTGGTGACCGTGCACGGGGTGTCCAGCTCCAGGATGTAGCTGGTGTGGATGTTGTAGTCGCCGGGCGAGAGGGTGATGGCGCCCGGCGAGGTCACGGTGAACGTCCCCGTCATGGAGAACGACGGGAAGGTCCCGTACCCCGGCACCGGATCGTTCTTCTTCGGCCCGGTCACCGTCACGTCCCCGGTCTGCGCGCCGCCCAGCGTCACCTTCCCCGTCGGCGTCATGATGTCGGCCGGCAGGGCGAGCGCGGTGGGGTTGTTGGCGGCGGGCGTGACCACGGTGTAGGTCACGGTGACCGTGTCGCCGACCTTCGGGGCGGTGTTGTCCACCGAGACGTTGGCGGTGGTGGTGCCGTCGATCGGCGGGAGGCCCGCGACGGCGGGCGGGATGCAGTGCGTGGCGAAGTCGACGTTCGTCCCGGCGGCACCGGCCGGACAGGCCAGCGCACCGCCCGCCGTGACCGCGAGCGCGGTCGCCCCGAACAGTGAGATCCAGCGCCACCGTCGGGATCTTCGTGATCTTGGGGGTGAACCCATGGAAGCCCCCTCCTGAGGGTTGCGGGCGCAGCGGCTCCTCTGCGCCGACAGGGGGCCATTGATGTGGAGGCCGCGTGAGAAGTCAATGGAGATGCCGCAGAAACCTGACGGTTCATCAGCTTCTGCGGCATCCGGAAGGAACCCGTCACTCGGCTCAGAAGACGAACGGGCCGGGGGACTGGGCTGCGCTGGACGTACACGTGACGGTGACACCGAAGATGACCATCTTCAGCGAGCCCTTGTAGAAGTCGAGGCTGTCACCGGAGGCCACGGTGCCCGGGAGCGGGCCGACGGTGACCGGGGAGCCGGCGGCCATGGCCGGGTTCACGGTGCCGCTGAAGACCCGGTTGGCGCCGGTCGAGTTGGCCATGGTCAGCGTGGAGGCGATGGAGTTCGCCGACAGGGCGAGCGGGGTGGTGATCGCACTGGAGGTGAGCGTGAGGGTGGCGCTCGTGCCGCTCTGGGTCGCGGTGAGGGTGGCCGTGCCGCCGCCGAAGATGCCGCAGCTGGCGGTGACGGTGGCGGTGGTCGGGGTGACGGCGGCGGCCGAGGGCGCGAAGGCCAGCGCCGTGACGGCGAGGCCCCCCGCCGCGAGTGCCGCACCGGTGGCTATGCGTTTCATGGGGATCGGTTCCCTTCCCGTTACGTGGGAATGCCATGTGGGACGGTGACCCCGGTCCGGGTGGGTGCGGACACACCGCGGGGCCGAATCTGACGGTCCGTCGGAACTTACGGTCCCATTGATACGCGAGCGACACACACCGACAAGGTTGAAATTTGGCCGACTGCGCGGAGGGGGAGTGGCGGCCGGTGCGTTGGCGACTGCGGGCGCGTGGGGGCCGGCCGCGCAGTTCCTCCCCCAGCCTTCGGCCGGGGGTACCCCCGGCGCCCCTTCAGGTGGGACCAGCACAGCGCCCCTCAGGGGGCGCGGGGAACTGCGCGAGCAACCACGACGGCGCCGCACCCGCCCGCACACCCCAGCCACCCCCGGTCAACCAACCCCGCCCCTCCCCCGACGGAGTCAGACAAGTCCTCGCGTCTCAACGGAGCGAGTCGGGTGGGCGGGTGGGAAAAGGACTAGGCAGGGACAGTGAGCCGAACCTCCCCGTCCGCCCCCGCCAGCAGCACCGGCGTCCCCGGCCCCCCAAGATCCCGTACCGCGGCCAGGTCCTCCGCCGGCACCCCCTCCGCCCCCGAAACCACCGCCGCCGCCTCCAGCGACTCCGCCCCCGACGCCACCGCCATCGCCACCGCCGTCCGCAGCGCACTCAGCTTCAGCGAGGCCAGCTCCACGGTCCCCGCCACATACGTACGGCCCGTCGAGTCCCGTACGGCCGCCCCCTCGGGCACCCCGTTGCGGGCCCGGGCCGAGCGGGCCAGGGTGACGATCTTGCGGTCCTCGGCGCCAAGCGCGTTGCTGTCGGTCATGCCCCGAGCATACGAACAACCCTGACCGGCACCCGCTCCTCCCCCGCCGCCGGACGGAGTCAGCCGAGGTGCCGGACGATCTGACTCCGTACGGGCACGGCCGCCGGCGACCGTGGCTACGACCGGTCCAGCCGCAGCCGCTCCGCCCTCGGCAGGCCGGCGACGACGAGGTCGTACGAGTCCTCGATCAGCTCTTTCACGAGCCGGTCGGGGAGGCCGCCGTCGAGGGTCACGGTGTTCCAGTGCCGCTTGTTCATGTGGTACCCCGGCGCGATCAGCCCCTCGTGCTCGTCGCGGAGCCGTACCGCGTCCTCGGGGTCGCACTTGAGGTTGACCTTGAGCGGCTTCGCGTCGATCCAGCTCAGCGCGAACATCTTGCCGAGCACCTTGAAGACCGAGATGTCCGGGTTGAAGGGGAAGTCCTCCTCGGCCGCGTTGAAGGAGAGGCAGAAGGCGCGGAGCTGGTCCGGGGTCACTCGGGGTCGTCCTCCGAGGCGTCGGGCACCGGTACCGGCTCCACCAGCACCGTCACGATCTTGTTGCGCCGGCCGGCGGCCGACTCCGCGGTGAGGGCCAGCCTGCGGCCGTCGGGGAGTTCGACCTGGGCGGAGGCACCGGCGATCGGCACCCTGCCGAGGGCCTTCGCGAGCAGGCCGCCCACGGTCTCCACGTCCTCGTCGTCGTACTCCTCGAGGCCGTACAGCTCCCCGAGGTCGGTGATGTCGAGGCGGGCGGTGACCCGGTGGCGGTCGTCGCCGAGGTCGACGACCGGCGGGATCTCCCGGTCGTACTCGTCGGTGATCTCGCCGACGATCTCCTCCAGGATGTCCTCGATGGTGACGATCCCGGCCGTGCCGCCGTACTCGTCGATGACGACGGCGACGTGGTTGCGTTCCTTCTGCATCTCGCGCAGCAGGTCACCGGCGTTCTTGGTGTCGGGCACGAAGAACGCGGGCCGCATCGCGGTGGAGACCAGGTCGGACTCGGCGTCGCGGCTGATGTGCGTCTTGCGGACCAGGTCCTTCAGATACACGATCCCGACGATGTCGTCCTCGCTCTCCCCGGTGACGGGAATGCGCGAGAAGCCCGAGCGCAACGCCAGCGTCAGGGCCTGGCGGATCGTCTTGTACCGCTCGATGACGACGAGGTCGGTGCGCGGGACCATGACCTCCCGGACGAGCGTGTCACCCAGTTCGAAGACCGAGTGCACCATGCGGCGCTCCTCGTCCTCGATCAGCGAGTCCTTCTCGGCGAGGTCGACCAGCGCCCGCAGTTCGGCCTCGGAGGCGAACGGGCCGCGCCGGAAGCCCTTGCCGGGGGTGAGGGCGTTGCCGATGAGGATGAGGAGATACGGGATCGGGCCCATGATGCGGGCCAGCGGCAGCAGCACGTACGCGGCGGCCGTCGCCGTGTTCAGCGGGTGCTGGCGGCCGATGGTGCGCGGGGAGACGCCGACGGCGACGTACGACACGAGCACCATCACGCCGATCGCGGCGAGCAGCGCCTGCCAGGTGGCCGGGATCTCCTGGAGGCACTCGTAGGTGACCAGGGCCGCGGCGGCCATCTCGCAGGCGACGCGGACCAGCAGCGCGACGTTGAGGTAGCGGGTGGGGTCGGCGGCGAGTTCGGCGAGCCTGGCGCTGCCGCGCCGCCCGGACTTCACCGCCTCCTCGGCCCGGAAACTGGAGACGCGGGCGATACCGGCCTCGGCGCAGGCGGCCAGCCAGGCGACGACGACCAGCGCGACCGCACCGAGGACGATCTGCGGACTCATACGACGACGACCCGCCCGCCTACGAGACCGTCGGCGCCGGCGAGGGCCCGGTCAGGCCCTGCTCCGCACGCCAGCCGTCCACGATGGCCGCCTGCAGGCCGAACATCTCGGCCTTCTCGTCGGGCTCCTCGTGGTCGTAGCCGAGCAGGTGCAGCACGCCATGGACGGTGAGCAGCTGGAGCTCCTCGTCCATGGAGTGCTGGGTCTCGGCCTCGGCCCCCTGCTTGGCGGCGACCTCCGGGCAGAGCACGATGTCGCCGAGCAGCCCCTGCGGCGGCTCGTCCTCGTCCTTCGACGGCGGCCGCAGCTCGTCCATCGGGAACGACATGACATCCGTCGGACCCGGCAGGTCCATCCACTGGATGTGCAGCTGCTCCATGGCGTCGGCGTCCACGACGATCACCGAGAGCTCGGAGAGCGGGTGGATGCGCATCCGTGCGAGCGCGTAGCGGGCGATGTCGAGGATCGCCTGCTCGTCGACCTCGGTTCCGGACTCGTTGTTGACGTCGATCGACATGGCGCTGTGCTTGTCTACTTCCCCTTGTGCGCGGACTTCGAGCGGCCGCCCTTGTGCGTGCCGTTCTCCGTGCCGTGCGTGCTGTCGTACTTCTCGTACGCGTCGACGATACGGCCCACCAGCTTGTGCCGTACGACATCGTGGGACGTCAGCCGGGAGAAGTGCACGTCGTCCACGCCGTCCAGGATGTCCTGCACCTGGCGCAGACCGGACTTGGTGCCGTTGGGCAGGTCGACCTGCGTCACGTCACCGGTGATCACGATCTTCGACTCGAAGCCGAGCCGGGTGAGGAACATCTTCATCTGCTCGGGCGAGGTGTTCTGGGCCTCGTCGAGGATGATGAAGGCGTCGTTCAGGGTACGGCCGCGCATGTACGCGAGCGGCGCGACCTCGATCGTCCCGGCCGCCATCAGCCGCGGGATCGAGTCGGGGTCGAGCATGTCGTGCAGCGCGTCGTACAGCGGGCGCAGGTACGGGTCGATCTTCTCGTAGAGGGTGCCCGGCAGGAAGCCGAGCCGCTCGCCCGCCTCGACCGCCGGCCGGGTCAGGATGATGCGGTTGACCTGCTTGGACTGCAGGGCCTGCACCGCCTTGGCCATGGCCAGGTAGGTCTTGCCGGTGCCCGCGGGCCCGATACCGAAGACGATCGTGTGCTTGTCGATCGCGTCGACGTACCGCTTCTGGTTGAGGGTCTTGGGGCGGATGGTGCGGCCGCGCGAGGACAGGATGTTCTGCGTCAGAACCTGGGCCGGGGTCTCCTCCGGGCCCTCCCCGTTCTCGCTCGCCCGCAGCATGGCGATCGAGCGTTCCACTGCGTCCTCCGTCATCGGCTGCCCGGTGCGGAGCACCAGCATCATCTCGTCGAACAGGCGCTGTATGAGGGCGACTTCACGGGCATCGCCGACCGCGCTGATCTCGTTGCCCCGGACGTGGATGTCGGCCGCCGGGAAGGCCTTCTCGATCACGCGCAGCAGGGAGTCGCCGGATCCCAGCACGGTGACCATGGGGTGCTGGGCGGGAACCTCGAACTGAGCTCGGGCCTGCTGCTGCGCGGGAGTGTGAGCTGTGGGTGTCTGAGTCATGGGCCGGCGCTTAAGGCCTGCGGTTCCTCCTCGTCACGGCCGCGTAGCTGAGGGCGGCCTCGCGGTATCAAGCGTACGACGCGGGGCTGACATCGCCGTAGGCCTTTTCACAGGGGAAGGCGCCCCCGGTGCGGCCGTGAGCCCTGGATGCGCTCCCGCACGCCGGGGCAGGATCGGGCCGTCACTGCCCTCACGTGGCCGGGGGCCGCGTTCGCTCCACGCCACGTGTCCGCACAGAAAGCAGGTAGCCGTGCTGCTGCGTCTGCCCACGTCGGTGTCCGAGGCCCGCGACTGCCTGGCCGAGGGGGCGATACCCGTCGGCGGGGCGACCCTGATATGGGCCGCGTGGCAGCGGGACGGCTTCCCGGAACAGGCGGTGTCCCTGCGGAAGGTACCGGAGGCGACGGCCATGGGGAACGGGGTGCTGGGCGGCGCGGTGCTGCTGGGTCAGGTGGACGACCGGGTTCCGGAGATGCTGCGGCAGGCGGCGAAGGGCGTCGGCACGGGGGCGGTGCGCCGGGCGGCGACGGTGGGCGGGAACGTCGCCGGGTCCACCCTGCGGGACCTGCTGCCGGCGGCGCTGGCGCTGGACGCGCGGGCCGAGGTGCTCACGGCGGACGGAGTGTACGAAACGGACCTCGCCGAGGTGCAGGCAAAGTCCCCGGTGCTGCTTTCGCTGCGCTGGCGGGAGCCGGTGGCCGGGGCGTACGCGAAGGTGGCCGACCCGGCGGGCGGGGAGGTGCCGACGATCGCCGCGGCCGCGGTGGACACGGAGGGTGTGCTGCGGGTGGCGGTGCGGGAGCGGTACGTGGTGAGCAGCGGGTGTGCGGGGGCCGACGGGGGCGGGGTGGAGGAGCTGTTCGCCGGGGCGTTGTCCGGGGTGTCGGAGGCGGGGCGGTCGCTGGTGCGCCGGCAGGTTGCCAGGGTGCGGGGAGAGTAGGCCGAGGCCGCACCGGTTTCGTCGTCGGCCGCGGGCCGGTGGGGGCTGATCGCGCAGTTCCTCCCCCGGCCGAAGGCCGGGGGAGGAACCCTGCCAGCGCCGGTAAGCGAAACCCCCCGCCCCCACACACCCGCACCCGCACCCGCACCCGCGAACGTCACCCCGCCCGCCCGAACCCGATCGTCGGCACAGCCCTCCGCAGGGGCCACGGCCGCACCTGGTCCTCCTCCGGCACCAGGCCCTCCAGGAACGCGTACCGTCGCAGCGCGGCCGGGTCCTGCCCCGCCACCGACTGGACCTTGCGCCACCACGCCCCGATCTCCGACCACCCGGGAGCGGACAGGGAGCCGCCGAACTCCTGGACGGACAGCGCCGCCGTGAGGCCCGCGAAGGCGAGACGGTCGGCCAGCGGCCAGTCCGCGAGCGTTCCGGTGACGAACCCGGCGACGAAGACGTCGCCCGCGCCGGTCGGGTCGAGGGCCTCCACGGCGATCGCCGGCACCTCCGCGGACTCGCCGGTACGCCCGTCGACGGCATAGGCGCCCTCCGACCCGAGGGTCACGACGGCGAGCGGCACGTACGCGGTGAGGGCGTGCGCGGCGGCCCGCGGGCAGTCCTCGCCGGTGTACCGCCGCGCCTCCTCCGCGTTGGGCAGGAACGCCTCGCAGTGCTCCAGGTCGGCGAGGCCCGCGAGGTCCCACGCGCCCGTGTCGTCCCAGCCGACGTCGGCGAAGATCCGGGTCCCCTCGGCGGCCGCCCTGGCGATCCAGGGATTGCGTTTGCCGGGCGTGAGGGAGGCGACGGCGGCGCGTGCGTGGGCCGGGTGGCCGGGTGCGTTCTGCTGGCGGAACAGCAGGTCGGCGGGCGGCTCGTGCCCGTGCGAGACCATGGTCCGCTCCCCCTCGTACGCCATGGAGACGGTGACCGGCGAGTGCCAGCCGGGCACGGTCCGGGACGGGGAGAGGTCGATGCCCTCGCCCTGGGCGAGCGTGTCCCAGCAGTACTCGCCGTAGTGGTCGTCGCCGAAGGCGGCCGCGAGGGAGGTCTTCAGGCCGAGGCGGGCGAGGGCGGTGGCCATGTTGGCGACGCCGCCGGGACTGGAGCCCATGCCCCGGGCCCAGGACTCGGTGCCGCGCACCGGGGCGGTGTCGAGGCCGGTGAAGACGATGTCGAGGAAGACGGTGCCGGTGAGGTAGACGTCCCAGGGCGGATCGTCCGGCGTGCGCAGGGCGGCCAGCGGGTCGACCTGCGCGGCGCAGTGCGGTGTTGTTGCTCCTCTGTCGTCGTCGAGGTACTCCGGTTCCTCTCCGGCGAACGCGTTGGACGCGGTCACGGTGCGCTCCCTGACGTGGTGCGGGTCCGGCCAGTGTGCACCATGTCACGGCAGCGGCGGCCGTTCCCGCCGTACGACCGCCCGATCGGGCGGCGCCTACCAGCGGGGCACGGCCGGTGCCGTCCAGCCCGGCTCGGCCGCCCGCATCGCCGCCGCGTCGTCACGGTCGCGGAGCGTCCCCTCGTCGTCGAGCCACCGCCGGTGCAGCCGTCGTACCTGCTCCCGGTCCAGCTCGACGCCCAGTCCCGGCGCGTCGGAGACGGTGATCCGGCCGCCGTCGAAGGCTAGGCGTTCGGTGAGGACGTCCTCGGACTGCCAGGGGTAGTGGGTGTCGCAGGCATGGTGGAGGTCCGGGACGGTCGCGGCCACGTGGGTCATCGCGGCGAGGCTGATCCCGAGGTGGGTGTTGGAGTGCATGGAGACGCCGACGCCGAAGGTCCGGCAGACGGCGGCCAGTTCCCGGGTGCTGCGCAGCCCGCCCCAGTAGTGGTGGTCGGAGAGGACGACCTGCACGGCCCCGCGCGTGAACGCCTCTGCGATCTCGCCGAAGGTCGTCACGCACATGTTGGTCGCGAGCGGGACGTCCGTGCCCGCCGCCACGTCCGCCATCGCCGGGGTGCCGAGGGCCGGGTCCTCCAGGTACTCGAGGACGTCGCCCAGTTCCCTCGCCACCTTCAGCGAGGTCTCCACCGACCAGGCGCCGTTGGGGTCCAGCCGCAGCGGGTGCCCGGGGAACGCCTCGGCCAGCGCGCGGACGGCCGCGATCTCCTGCTCGGGCGGGAAGACCCCGCCCTTGAGCTTGAAGGAGGTGAACCCGTACCGCTCGGTGAAGCGGCGGGCCTGCGCCACGACCCCGGCCGGGTCGAGTGCGGCTCCCCAGTCGTCGGGTTCCGCGGGTACGCCCGCCGGGTGCGCGGCCCACTTGTAGAAGAGGTACGCGCTGTACTCGACCGAGTCGCGCACCTTCCCGCCGAGCAGTGCGTGCACCGGCAGTCCGAGCGCCTTGCCGAGGGCGTCCAGGCAGGCGACCTCGAACCCGGAGACGACGGACAGCCTCAGCTTCTCGGCGGTCTGGACGCCCCGCAGCCCGCCGACGTCGGCCTGGCCGGCCACCCGGCCCGCGTCCACGGCGACCTCGTCGGCGACACCGGACAGCCCGTTCAGGTCACCGGCCTGCCGCCCGCGCAGTCTCTCCGCCAACGGCCGGGCCAGCTCCAGGTACTTGGTGTCCCCGTAGGTCTCCCCGACCCCGACCACCCCGTCCGCGGTCTCCACCTCCACGATCAGCCGGGGCGTGTACGGCTGGTGCACGCCCTGCGTGTTCAGCAGCGGCGGGTCGGCGACGAGGACCGGCGTGAGGCGGACGTCGGTGATCGTGAGGTTCACCGGGACGCTCCCACGAGGTCGAGGCCGGTGCCGAGCAGGGCCTCGAGGTCGGCGAGGTCGCAGGCCGAGGGGTCGGTGAGCGGGGCGCGCACGGGGCCCACCGGCCGGCCGCGCAGCCGGGCCGCCGCCTTCACCAGTGACACCGCGTAGCCGGGCGCCCGGTCGCGCAGTTCGACGAACGGCACGTAGAAGTCGCGCAGCAGCTTGTCGACGGTGCCCTGCTCACCGTCGCGGAGGGCGGCGAAGAAGGCGTCGGCGATCTCCGGGGCGAAGGCGTGCACGGCGGAGGAGTAGGCGGGGACGCCGACCGTCGCGTAGGCGCGGGCCTGGATCTCGGCGGTGGCGGCGCCGTTGAAGAAGAGGAAGCCGTCGGGGGCGGCGAGGGTGAGCCGCTGGAGCCGGTCGAGGTCGCTGTGCCCGTCCTTGAGGCCGATGACGCCGGGGAGTGCGGCGATCCGCGCCAACGACTCGGCGGTGTACGTGACCTGGCCGCGCTGGTAGACGACGAGCGGCAGCCCGGTCCGGCCCGCGATCGCCTCGACCTGGGCGACGAGTCCGTCCTGCGGTGCGGCGACGAGGTAGTGCGGCAGCACGAGCAGGGCGTCGGCCCCGGCCTCCTCCGCGATGCGCGCGAACCGGACGGCCTGGGCCCAGCCGTACCCCACCCCGGCGACCACGGGCACCCGCCCACCGGCCTCCTCGACGGTCACGCGCACGACGTGCCGGTACTCCTCCTCGTCCAGCGAGAAGAACTCCCCGGTCCCGCAGGCCGGGAAGAGGGCGCCGGGACCGACGGCCAGCTGCCCCGCCACGTACGCCCGGAACCCGTCCACGTCGAGGGAGCCGTCGGCGCGGAACGAGGTGAGCGGGAACGACAGCACCCCGCCCGCCATCCCCTCCCGCAGCCTCCGCGCCACATGCTCGGGCCGTCCGGCCACCGCACTCATCTCTCGATCTCCCCATGTAGACGACATCTACGTATGAAGACAGAGACTAGATATGCGAACGCATCCCGTCAACGGCGCACACCACCCCCGCCCCCTACGATCTGCACATGTCCGAGACAGCAGGGGTCCGCGAGGTGAAGTCCGCGGCGCGCACCGTGGAGCTGCTGGAGCTCCTCGCCGCCCGCGGCGACCGACCGGCCCGCCTCCAGGAACTGGCGGACGGCCTCGGCGTCCCGCGCAGCTCGATGTACGCCCTGCTCCAGACGCTGATCGCCCGGGGCTGGGTGCGCACCGACACCACCGGCTCCCTCTACGGCATCGGCATCCGCACCCTGCTGACCGGCACCAGCTACCTCGACTCCGACCCGCGCGTCCGCCTCGTACGCCCCTACCTCGACGAGGCCTCGGAGGCGCTCGGCGAGACGATCCACCTGGCCCGCCTGGACGGCCCGGACGTGGCGTACCTGGCGACCCGCGAGTCCCACGAGTACCTGCGCACGATCAGCAGGGTGGGCCGCCGCCTCCCGGCCCACGCGGGCGCACTCGGCAAGGCACTGCTGGCGGAACGCCCGGACGCCGAGCTCCCCGCGGGCCCTTACCGGCCCCTCACCCCCCACACCCACACCACCCCGGACGCGCTCTCCGCCGACCTGGCCGGGGTCCGCGCCCGCGGCTACTCGATCGACCGCGAGGAAGGCGTCCTGGGCATCGCCGGCTACGGCTTCGCCCTGCGCTACGACATCCCGGCCCAGGACGCCATCAGCTGCTCGGTACCGGTGGCCCGCCTCACGCCGGAGCACGAGGACCGGATCGTGGCCGTGATGCAGGAAATCCGCACGCGGATCGAATCAGCGACGACAGGCGGCACGGTCAACTGGCGCTGAGCGGCCCGGGGGGCCGGGGGGCCGGTTCGTAGCCGGGTGCGGGCCGGTGGGGGCTGGTCGCGCAGTTCCTCGCGCCCCTGAAGGGCGCTACAGTCGGCGCTCCTTTCCAGCCGCGGGCAGTCCTGCCGCTGGGGCGGCACGGGTGGGCTCTTGAGGGAAACGGCTGGGCAGCGCCCCGTCAGGGGCGCTGGGGGTACCCCCGGCCGAAGGCTGGGGGAGGAACTGCGCGACCAGCCATCGCACCCGCACCCGCCGCTCCACCGACCCCCCACGGCGCGCGGCGCTCCTACCCTCCTCCCCACATCCAAAACCACACCGTGCCCCACATCACACCCCCCACCCTTCTGCTCCTTCCCCCCACTTGATACAAATTCCCCGCGCGTTCCTGTCCCTCGACGGCCTGCGCCCAACCCCCTTCTTGAGCCGCTCCTTTCGCATGCCCTGGGAACGCCCGTGTCCGCCCCCCGCACCACCCCCTGGCCCCTCGTCGCCCTTTTCACGGCCGGGTACCTCGCCCCGTACCTCCTCCCGACCACCGTCGGCCGGCTCGAATCGGGGCTCCCCCTCTCCGCAACCCAGGCAGGCGCCGTCGGCAGTGCCCTGCTGCTGAGTTCGGCGGCGGCCGGCTTCCTCCTCGCGTCCCGGGTCGACCGCATCGGCCCCCGCACGCTCGCCCGCCTCGGCCTCCTGCTCGCGGTTCTCGGCTACGGCGGCGCCGCCCTGACCGCCGCCGTCCCCGCGGTCGTCGCCGGCGCCGTCGTCGGCGGCTTCGGCTCCGGCACGGTCACCGCCGTCGCCGCCACCGGCATCGCCGCACAGCGCGACCCCCACCGCACCACCACCCTCGGCCTCCTCGGCGTCTCCGCCCTCGCGGGTGCCGTCTACCTGACGGTCCCGCACCTCGGCCCCGGCCACGCGCAGCCCCTCGCCGCGATCGCGCTCACCGCGCTCGCGGTCTGGCCGCTCACCGCCCGGCTGTCCCCCCGCACCGCCCCGGCCGTCCCCCGCACCGCCACCGGCTCCCGGCTCCCCCACCTCCGTTCGGGCCTGCTGCTGGCCGCCGCGATGCCGTGCTGGTCGGCCGCGCAGAACTCGCTGTGGGGCGTCAGCGGCCGGATCGGCCTGACGCAGGCGCACCTCGGCGAGGCGACCGTCGGCGCGGTGTTCGCGGTGGCGCTCGGCACCGGCCTGCTCGGCGTGGTCGGCGCGGGCGCCCTCGGCCCGCGGCTCGGGCAGGCCCTGCCCATCGGTCTGGGCACCGTGCTGATCGCGGGCTGCATCGCGCTCAGCGCGTCCGCCACCGACCTGACGACGTTCGCGTCCGGCGAGATCGCCTGGAACCTGCTCTACCCGGTCGTCCTGTCGTACCTCATCGGGCTCGCCGCCGCCCTCGACCCGCGGGGCCGCTGGGCGGTGCTGGTCGGGTCGGCGTCGTCGCTGGGGACGGCCGTCGGCCCGATGACCGGCAGCCTGCTGGCGGCGCGGGCCGGATTCCCGGCGATGGGAACGGTCCTCGCGGTGGGCCTGCTGGCGGTCGCGGTACCGCTGACGGCGGTGGCACTGCGACGCAGGACCACCACCGTCACGACCGGCCCGGCACTCACCGACGGCACGACCGTACGACTGGACGTCGCGGCCTGAGCAGCAGCGCCCCCGAAGGGGCGCTGGGGGTACCCCCCGGCGGGGGGGCTGGGGAAGGAACTGCGCGACCAGCCACGACGGCGCCGCAGACGGCAGACGGCACATCGCGGCGCTTCCGGCGAAGCGAACCGCTCAGCCGTGGGCCTGCCCGAACTCGTAGGCGTCGACCTCGGCGAGGTAGCGGGCCCGCAGCTCCTCGTCGTCCTCGAGGAAGGACGCGAGGAAGGAGTTGCGGGCCAGTCCCCGCATCTGCTCCCTGGACAGGCCCAGGGTGTCGCGCACGGCGTGGTAGTTGTCGGCGACGTAACCGCCGAAGTAGGCGGGGTCGTCGGAGTTGACCGTGCACAGCAGCCCGGCGTCGATCATGGCCGGAAGCGGGTGTTCGGCGAGCACGTCGACCGCGCGCAGCCGGACGTTCGACAGCGGGCACAGCGTCAGCGGGATCCGCTCCCGCACCAGACGCGCCACCAGCTCCGGGTCCTCCATGCAGCGCAGCCCGTGGTCGACGCGCTCGACGCCGAGCACGTCCAGCGCCTCGGTGATGTATTCCGGCGGCCCCTCCTCACCCGCGTGGGCCACCCGCCGCAGCCCCAGCCCGGCCGCCGCCTCGTACACCTCGCGGAACTTGGCCGGCGGATGCCCGACCTCCGCGGAGTCGAGCCCGATACCGGTGATCCGGTCGAGGTACGGCTTCGCCGCCTCCAGCGTCGCCATCGCCGACTCCGCGGACTCGTCCCGCAGGAAGCACATGATCAGGCGGGTGGAGATCCGGTGGCTCTCGGCGCTCCGGCCGAGCGCCCGCCACAGGCCCTCGACGACCGTCCCCATGTCCACGCCCCGCGCGAGGTGCGCCTGCGGGTCGAAGAAGATCTCGGCGTGCCGCACGCCCTGCGCGGCGGCCCGCGAGAGGTACGCGTCGGCGAGGTCGTCGAAGTCCTGCTCGGTGCGCAGGACGGCCATGAGCTCGTAGTAGAGGTTCAGGAAGGACTGCAGGTCCTCGAACTGGTAGGCCTTGCGCAGCGCGTCGGTGTCCGCGTAGGGCAGCTCGACGCCGTTGCGCGCGGCCAGCAGGAACGCCAGCTCGGGCTCCAGGGTGCCTTCGATGTGGAGGTGCAGTTCTGCTTTGGGGAGGGGCATCAGAGCATGGTACGGCCGCTTCACCTGCGCTTCGGGACCGGCACTCGGAGCAGGTCGTGGGCGACGGTCAGTTCGCCCTCGTAGCCGACGGCCCGCGCCTGCCGTTCGAAGTCTCCCCCAGACTCCGTCCGGGAGGTGCCCCCAGGTTCGGAGTAGCGCTGGCTGAAGTGGGTCAGCACGAGGTGCCGTACCCCCGCGTCGCGGGCGACGGCCGCCGCCTGACCGGCGGTCAGGTGGCCGTGGTCCGCGGCCAGCCGGGCGTCCTCGTCGAGGAACGTCGACTCGATGACGAGCATGTCGCAGTCCTCGGCCAGCGCGTGCACGCCGTCGCAGAGCCTGGTGTCCATCACGAACGCGAACCGCTGACCGCGGCGCACCTCGCTGACCTCGTCGATCGTGACGTCCCCGAGGACGCCCTCGCGCTGGATCCGGCCGACGTCGGGGCCGGTGATGCCGTACGCGGCCAGCCGTTCGGGCAGCATGCGGCGGCCGTCGGGCTCGGTGAGCCGGTAGCCGTACGACTCGACGGGGTGGGAGAGCCTGCGGGCCTGAAGCCGGTACGACCGCGTGACGGCGAGGTCGCCGCCCTCTCCGTCGACCGGGGCCTCGGTGATGCCGACGGTCTCGCGGTAGGCGGTGGCGTACCGGAGCCGGTCGAAGAAGCGCTGCCCGGACTTCGGGTAGTGCGCGGTGACCGGGTGCGGGACCTGGTCGAGGTTGATGCGCTGGATGACGCCGGAGAGGCCGAGGGAGTGGTCGCCGTGGAAGTGGGTGACGCAGATCCGGTTCAGGTCGTGGGCGGCGACCCCGGCCCGCAGCATCTGCCGCTGGGTGCCCTCGCCGGGGTCGAAGAGGATGCCCTCGCCGTCCCAGCGCAGCAGGTAGCCGTTGTGGTTGCGGTGCCGGGTGGGGACCTGGCTGGCGGTGCCGAGGACCACCAGTTCACGTACGGACACGGCTGGCTATCCGGGCGGCCACTGCAGGCCGCGGCCGCCGATGACGTGGGCGTGGGCGTGCCAGACGGTCTGGCCGGCGCCGCTGCCGGTGTTGAAGACGAGCCGGTAGCTCTCCAGCTTGTCCTCGTCGGCGACGGCCTGCGCCTCGCGCAGTATGTCGGCGGCCACGGCGGGTTCGCCTGCGGCGAGCTCGGCCGCGTTCCTGTAGTGGACCTTGGGGATCACCAGGACGTGGGTGGGTGCCTGGGGGTTGATGTCCCGGAAGGCGACGGTGGTGTCCGTCTCCCGGACGATCGTCGCGGGGACGTGGCCTGCGACGATCTTGCAGAACAGGCAGTCGTCCTGGGGTTCCCCTGCCACGTCTTCTCCTCGACCCGGTGATCAGTTCCGGGGGCATCGTATCGTCGTCGGGTGCGGGTCCGGTGGGGACTTGTCGCGCAGTTCCTCCCCCGGCCTTCGGCCGGGGGTCCCCCGGCGCCCCTCAGCTCGGCAAGGCCGGCGGGGTTTTCGCGGGACTGTCCTCCAGTGCCTCCAGCGCGAGTCGGACGGCCTCGTCCAGCTGGGGGTCCCTCCCCGCCCCCCAGTCCTGTGGGGTCTGGACGACCTCCACGTCCGGGTCGACGCCGTGGTTCTCCACGCCCCAGCCGTAACCCTCCAGCCAGAACGCGTACTTCGGCTGGGTGACCAGTGTGCCGTCGACCAGGCGGTAGCGGCTGTCGATGCCGATCACGCCGCCCCAGGTGCGGGTGCCGACCACCGGGCCGATGCCCAGCGCCTTGATCGCCGCGTTGACGATGTCGCCGTCCGAGCCGGAGAACTCGTTCGCGACGACCACGACCGGTCCGCGGGGCGCGTCCCGCGGGTAGCTCTGCGGCCGCATGCCGCGCGGCAGGTCCCAGCCGACGATCCGCCGGGCCAGCTTCTCCACGACCAGTTGGGAGGTGTGCCCGCCGCGGTTCTCGCGGACGTCCACGACGATGCCCTCGCGGGCCATCTCCACGTTCAGGTCGCGGTGGATCTGGGCCCAGCCGGGCGCCTGCATGTCGGGGACGTGGAGGTAGCCGAGGCGGCCGCCGGACAGCTCGTGGACGTGGGCCCGGCGGTCGGCCACCCACGCGTGGTAGCGGAGCGGTTCCTCGTCGGAGACCGGGACGACGACCGGGTGCCGCAGCTCGCCGCCGCCCGCCGGGGACACGGTCAGTTCGACCGCCTTGCCGGCCGTGCCGACGAGGAGCGGGCCGGGGCCGGTCACCGGGTCGACGGGGCGGCCGGCGACGGCCACGATCGCGTCGCCGGGGCGTACCGCGGCGCCGGGTGCGGCGAGCGGGGAGCGGGCGCCGGGGTCGGAGGTCTCGGCGGGCAGGATCCGGTCGATGCGCCAGCTGCCGTCGGCGTGCCGGGAGATGTCGGCGCCGAGCAGGCCCTGCCGGGCGCCGCCGCCGTGGCCGCCGCGCGGGGTGACGTAGGCGTGCGAGGTGCCGAGTTCGCCCTGGACCTCCCAGAGCAGGTCGACGAGGTCGTCGTGGGTGGCGCAGCGGTCGACGAGCGGGCGGTAGCGGTCGAGGACGCCGTCCCAGTCGACGCCGCCGAGGTCGGGCCGCCAGAACTGGTCGCGCATGATGCGGCCGGTCTCGTCGAACATCTGCCGCCACTCGGCGGCCGGGTCGACGGTCTGCCGGACCCGGGACAGGTCGACGGTGATGTTGGTGTCGCTGTCGTCGTCGTTCGAGGCGCGGCGGTCGCTGGGTACGACCTTGAGCTTGCCGTCGGCCCAGAGCAGGACGCGTTTGCCGTCGCCGCTGACCTCGAAGTGGTCGGCGTCGGAGGCGAGGTACTCGATGCGCTGCTGGGCGAGGTCGTAGCGCTCCAGCTCGGTCTTGGGCGCCGGGTCCTCGGGGTGGGCGCGGGAGGCGCCGAGGACGCCGCGGACCGGGTGGCGCAGCCAGAGGACGCCGTCCTTGGCGGCGCGCAGCGTGGAGTAGCGGCCGGCCTCGACGGGGAAGGGCACTATCCGGTCGGCGAGGCCCTCCAGGTCGATGCGGGTGGCGGGAGTGCCCTCGGCGTCCGGGGTCTCGTCCTTGTCGGGGGTCTCGAAGGGACGGCCGTGCCGCTGCGGGCCGAACGGCGAGGGGGTGGTGGCCGCCAGGGTGATCAGGTGCGGGCGGTCGCCGACCACGAAGGCCAGGTCGAAGACGTGCTCGTCGTAGACCGGGTCGAAGGAGCGGGTGGAGAGGAACGCGAGGTGTTTGCCGTCGCGGGTGAAGGCGGGGTCGTAGTCCCGGAACCGCAGCGGGGTCGCCTCGGTGACGGTGAGGTCGGTGGTGTGGGCTATGCGGAGCTGGCAGAGGCCGCCGGCGCCGGGGTGGGACCAGGCGAGCCAGCCGGAGTCGGGTGAGAAGGCGAGTCCGGAGACGTCGCCGTCCTCGCTGCGGTCGACCTCGCGGACCTCGCCCGTCTCGCGTTCGACGAGGAGCAGGCGTCCGTCGTGGGCGGCGACGGCGACCCGGCCGCCGTCGGGGGCGACGGCCAGGTCCAGGACCCGGCCGAGCTGTCCGGCGGCGATCCGGCGCGGGGTGGCGCCGGGCACGAGTCCGGTGGCGGGGGCGAACTCCAGGGCGTCGTCGCCCTCGGCGTCCGTCACCCACACCACCGATTCCTCGGCGTCCGCGCGGAAGGTGACGGGCAGCCGGGCCCGCACCCCGGGCTGGGCCGCGAGGGCCCGCGCCGGGCCGGACCGGTGGGTCACCCAGTGCACGCCGCCGCGCACCAGGACGGCGCTGCCGCGCGCGGTGTGGTCGGGCGAGGCCGAGCCGAACCAGCGGGCCGCGTTGACCGGGTACGGCTGCCGGTCCACCCGCTGTCCGCCGAGCCTGATGTCCAGGCGGCGCGGCTCGGCGCCCTCCAGGTCGTCGAGGAGCCAGAGTTCACCGGCCGAGGCGTAGACGACGCGGGTGCCGTCGCCGGACGCGTGCCGGGCGTAGAAACCTCCCCCACTCTCGGCTTCGCTCGAGCGGGAGGTGCCCCCAAGGGGGGTGTGCCGGCGCAGGTCGGAGCCGTCGGCGAGGGAGGAGTACAGCGCACCCGTGCCCTCGTGGTCGGAGAGGAACGCGATCCGGTCGCCGGCCCACACGGGGTACTCCAGGTTCCCGTCCAGCTCCGCGTGCAGCCGTACGAACTCGCCGGCACCCTCCCGGTCGATCCACAGCTTGCCCGCCGTACCGCCCCGGTACCGCTTCCACCAGGCCGCCTCCCGCCCCATCGGCGCGGACAGCAGCACGGTGTGCGGGCCGGGGGCGACATGGCCGACCGGGCCGTACGGCAGGACGGTGGACGGGCCGCCGTCGAGCGGGACGGTGTGGGCCCAGCTGCGCCGGAGGCTGGCCTGGCCGTGGGTGGAGATGGCGAGGACCTGCCCGTCGGCGGTCCAGCCGCGTACCTGGGTGCGGGAACTCCCCCAGTGCGTCAGGCGGGTGGACGGGCCGCCGTCGACGGGGGCGAGGTGGATCTCGGGGGCGCCGTCGCGGGTGGAGGTCCAGGCGACCGTGGTCCCGTCTGGCGAGATGCGCGGCAGCGTCACGGGGACGTTGTCGGCGCTGACCCGCCAGGCCCGGCCGCCCTCCAGGGGCGCGAGCCACACGTCGTCCTCGGCGGTGAAGGCGACCAGATCGCCGTGGACATGGGGAAATCGGAGGTAGGACCGCGGTCCTGTCGCTGCACCCTGAGTCACTCGCTCAGACTATGCACCGGGGCGTGTTCCCGGTGGCCGATTTCGATCACTTGCCCTGTACCGGCCAGCACTTGGGGTCGCCCTGGCACCAGATGGTCTTCGTGACGGTCACGGTGGGGCCCGGCTGCTGTCCGTAGGTGGGCGGCCGGTAGGTGCTGTACGTCGGCCCGGGCGTGGCGTCGCAATTGCCCAGCCCGTTCACCCGGAACCACTCCTTGCCGCCGACCTTGGCGACGAGGCTCCCGCGCACGCAGGCGCCGCTGACGGCCTTGGTGACCCGGCCGGTGACGGTGATGTTCCGGCCGTCCGTGGTCCGGCCCTGGCAGTCGACGGAGACGACGGTGGTCGAGGTGGCCGACGGCGTCTTCGTGCTCTTCGTGGTCCCCGCCGACGACCCGTAGTTGCCGGTGCAGGTGAGCCAGTCGACGTCGACGTGCTGGCGTTTCAGCTCGGCGGTTGCGGTCCGGTCGGTGGTGTAGGCGACCGTCGCGGTGTTCAGGTCGCTCGGCTGACACGCCACCGCACCGCCCACGGCGAGCACCGCGAGCCCTGCCACGGCCGCCACCCTGGTCCCGCGCGGCCGGCCCCAAATCCTCCTCAATACCCCCATGGAGGGCAGCCTGCCACCGTCGTACCGGTGGCGGTAGGGGGCATACGGCCACTCACGTGTTCGGAGAGGTCACCCGTGCCGGTGCACCGTCCCTCAGGTGCGCAGCAGCAGCCACTCCTGCAGTTCCACCAGGTTGCCCTCGGGGTCCTTGAGATGGGCGACCCGCATGCGTTCCGTCATCTCCGCCGGCCCGTGCAGGAGGACCGCCCCCCGTCCGACGATCTGCTCGCAGTAGGTGTCGAGGTCGTCGACGCGCAGCACCACCAGCGAGCGGTGCCCGGTCGCCGCGTCCCCCAACTCGTCCAGTATCGCGGCCATCATCGCCCGGTCCTGCAGACCGATCCCCGCCGATCCGGCGTGCGGGCTGAACTTCTCGTACGGCCCCTCGCTCGCCCCGGACTGCGGCTTCAGTCCGAGCACTTCGGCGTAGAAGCGGTAGCAGGCGACGAAGTCGGTGACCAGGAGCCGGACTTGGGCGAGTTCCACGGCGTGTTCCCCAGGGTGTGGTGCGGTCGGTTCAGGACCACCGGCCGGTGCGGCCCAGCAGCAGGGCCGTGGCCGCCGTCCCGGCGGTCGACGTGCGCATCACGGTAGGCCCCAGGGTGTACGTCTTCGCACCCGCCTCCTCGAACAGCGCCACCTCGTCCCGCGCGACGCCCCCCTCGGGCCCGACGACCAGCACGATCTCGCCGTCGGCGGGCAGTTCGGCCGCGGCGAGCGGCTCGCTGCCGTGCCCGAAGTCGGAATGCAGCACGGCGGCGAGGTCGGCCTTGGCCAGAAGTGCCGCAACCTGCCTGGTCGTCGCCGCGTCCGCGACCTCCGGGAACCGCACCCGGCGGGACTGCTTGCCGGCCTCGCGGGCGGTGGCCCGCCACTTCGCCAGCGACTTGAGACCCCGTTCGCCCTTCCACTGGGTGATGCAGCGGGCGGCCTGCCAGGGCACGATCGCGTCGACGCCGACCTCGGTCATGGTCTCCACGGCGACCTCGCCGCGGTCGCCCTTGGGGAGGGCCTGGACGACGGTGATGCGCGGAGCCGGCTCCGGCTCCTCCGAGACCGACGTCAGGTGGACGACCAGCCGGTCCTTGCCCTCGGCGGCCACCACGTCGCAGACCGCGTAGCGGCCGGCGCCGTCGGTGAGGACGACCTCCTCGCCGGGCTGGAGCCGCTTCACGGAGACCGCGTGCCGTCCCTCGGGCCCGTCGAGGACGTACTGTCCGCCGGCGTCCGTACGGAAGTGCTCGACGACGAAGACGGGGGCGGTCATCGCTTCTCCCCCTCCTTGGTGGACAACGCTGTCGACGCGGCGGCGAGTTCGGCCGCGAGGGTCTCCACCAGCTGTCCGGCGGGCAGCTCGCGGGCCATCCGGTGCCCCTGCCCGGCCCACAGGGCCATGCCCTGCGCGTCCCCGGACCGGGCGGCGGCCTTGCGCAGCGGGGAGGTGAGGTGGTGGACCTCCGGGTAGGCGGCGGGCGCGTACGGGCCGTGCTCGCGCATGAACCGGTTGACCAGGCCGCGGGCGGGCCGCCCGGAGAACGCCCGGGTCAGCGCGGTCCGCGTGAAGAGCGGGTCGGTGAGCGCCTGCTTGTGCAGGCCGGCGGCGCCGGACTCCGGGGTGGCGAGGAAGGCCGTCCCCAGCTGGGCGGCGCTCGCCCCCGCCGCCAGTACGGCCGCGATCTGGCCGCCGCGCATGATCCCGCCCGCGGCGACGACCGGGATGCCCACGGTCTCGCGCACCTGGGCGACCAGCGACAGCAGCCCGATGCCGGACCCGTCGTTCTCCGGCAGGTCCCGGTGGGTGCCCTGGTGTCCGCCGGCCTCCACGCCCTGGGCGATCACCGCGTCCGCCCCGGCCCGCTCGACGGCGAGGGCCTCCTCGGCGGTGGTGGCGGTGACCAGCGTGACCGTCCCGGCCCGCCGCAGCGAGTCCAGCACCTCCCGCGTCGGCACGCCGAAGTGGAAGGAGACGGCGGCGACCGGGTTGTCCAGCAGCACGGCCAGCTTGGCCTCGTACCCGTCGTCCCGGCCGCTGTCCGGGTCGCCGAGCTCGGTCTCGTACCAGGCGGCCTCACCGGCCAGCTGATGCGCGTAGACCTCCACGGCACCGGACTCGCCGTACTCGGGCTGCGGCATGAAGACGTTCACACCGAAGGGACGGCCGGTCAGCCCCCGCAGCTGCTTGATCTCCTGATACATCCCGTCGGCGGTCTTGTACCCGGCGGCGAGGAACCCCAGCCCGCCCGCCTCGGACACGGCGGCGGCAAGCTGCGGGACGGAGACCCCGCCTGCCATGGGGGCCTGCACGATCGGAAGAGGGAAGAGATCGGTCAGTGCGGAGGACATGACGGCATGTTGTCACGTCCTCCGAACAAGACCGAATCAGGCCGCCCCTTTGGCACATGCCACAAATCTCCCCCCACCGACCCGACCGGTCCAGGGCGAGCGACCTCACCTCTCGACCGACCGAGCCGGGCGAGCGACCTCACCTCTCGACCGACCGAGCCGGGCGAGCAACCGCACCCCTCGACCGACCGAGCCGGGCAAGCAACCGCACCCCTCGACCGACCGAGCCGGGCAAGCAACCGCACCCCTCGACCGACCGAGCCGGGCGAGCAACCGCACCCCTCGACCGACCGAGTTGAGGGGCGACCGCACCTGTTGACGGACCGAGTCGGGTGGTGGGTGGGCATAGGTCCCGGGGGTCCAGGGGGCGGAGCCCCCTGGCGGGGTCGAAGGGGCGGAGCCCCTTCACGGCACCCCGTCAACGCCCGTTGAACGCGTCCTTCAGCCGGCTGAACAGCCCTTGCTGACCGGGCTGGAACTGCCCCTGCGGCCGCTCCTCCCCGCGCAGCTTCGCCAGCTCCCGCAGCAACCGCTCCTGCTCGGGATCGAGCTTGGTCGGCGTCGTCACCTCGACGTGGACGATGAGATCACCGCGCCCCCCGCCCCGCAGATGCGTGACCCCACGCCCGTGCAGCGGAATCGACTGCCCGGACTGCGTGCCCGGCCGGATGTCGACCTCCTCCAGCCCGTCCAGCGTCTCCAACGGCACCTTCGTACCGAGCGACGCCGCCGTCATCGGAATCGTCACCGTGCAGTGCAGGTCGTCCCCGCGCCGCTGGAACGTGGAGTGCGGCAGCTCGTGGATCTCGACGTACAGGTCACCGGCGGGACCGCCACCCGGCCCGACCTCACCTTCACCGGCCAGCTGGATCCGCGTGCCGTTGTCGACACCGGCCGGGATCTTCACGGTCAGCGTCCGCCGCGACCGCACCCGCCCGTCACCCGCGCACTCCGGGCACGGCGTCGGCACGACCGTCCCGAAGCCCTGGCACTGCGGGCAGGGCCGCGAGGTCATGACCTGGCCCAGGAAGGACCGCGTCACCTGCGAGACCTCACCACGGCCCCGGCACATGTCACACGTCTGGGCGGAGGTGCCCGGCGCCGCGCCCTCACCGTTGCAGGTGTTGCAGACGATCGCCGTGTCGACCTGGATGTCCTTGGTCGTGCCGAAGGCCGCCTCGTCGAGCTCGACCTCGATCCGGATCATCGCGTCCTGGCCGCGCCGCGTACGCGACCGCGGCCCGCGCTGGGACGCCGTACCGAAGAACGCGTCCATGATGTCCGAGAAGTTCCCGAACCCACCGGCCCCGAAGCCGCCCGCGCCCGCGCCGCCGCTCTGCGACAGCGGATCCCCGCCGAGGTCGTAGACCTGCTTCTTCTGCGGGTCGGAGAGCACCTCGTAAGCGGCGTTGATCTCCTTGAACCGCTCCTGGGTCTTCGGATCCGGGTTGACGTCCGGGTGCAGCTCGCGCGCGAGCCGACGGAAGGCCTTCTTGATCTCTTCCTGCGACGCGTCGCGGCGCACGCCGAGAACGGCGTAGTAGTCCGTGGCCACTTACGACTCCGCCAGGATCTGTCCGACGTACCGTGCCACCGCTCGTACCGCTCCCATCGTTCCCGGGTAATCCATGCGGGTCGGTCCGACCACGCCGAGTTTGGCGACTGCCTCGCCGCCCGAACCGTAGCCGACCGACACCACGGACGTGGAGTTGAGTCCCTCGTAGGCGTTCTCGTGACCGATGCGTACGGTCATGCCCGAATCCCCTGCCTCGCCCATGAGCTTGAGGAGCACGACATGCTCCTCCAGCGCCTCCAGGACGGGCCGGATCATGAGGGGAAAGTCATGTCCGAAGCGGGTGAGATTGGCGGTGCCGCCGATCACCAGCCGCTCCTCGTTCTCCTCGACGAGCGTCTCCAGCAGGGTGGAGAGCACCGCCGAGACCGTGCCGCGGTCCTCGGCCTCGAACGCTTCCGGCAGGTCCTCCACCAGCCGGGGCACGTCCGAGAACCGGCGCCCCGCGACCCGGCTGTTCAGCCGCGCCCGCAGGTCCGCCAGAGACGTTTCCCCGAAGGGCGCCGGGCAGTCGACCATCCGCTGCTCGACCCGCCCGGTGTCGGTGATCAGCACCAGCATCAGCCGGGCCGGCGCGAGGGAGAGCAGTTCCACGTGCCGCACGGTCGACCGCGTCAGCGACGGATACTGCACGACCGCCACCTGCCGGGTCAGCTGGGCCAGCAGCCGAACGGTCCGCGCCACCACGTCGTCGAGGTCGACGGCGCCGTCGAGGAAGTTCTGGATGGCCCGCCGCTCGGGCGCACTCATCGGCTTGACGCCGGCCAGCTTGTCCACGAACAGCCGGTACCCCTTGTCGGTGGGGATCCGCCCCGCGCTGGTGTGCGGCTGGGCGATGAACCCCTCGTCCTCCAGGGCGGCCATGTCGTTGCGCACGGTCGCCGGGGAGACCCCGAGGTTGTGCCGTTCGGTCAGCGCCTTCGACCCGACCGGTTCCTCGGTGCCGACATAGTCCTGGACGATGGCGCGCAACACCTGAAGCCTGCGTTCACTCAGCATCCGGCGCCACACCTCCAGAAAGTCGTCACCGCGGCCTTTCGGTCCCTTCGGGCCTTTCGTCTGGCACTCTGCGAACGCGAGTGCCAGCATCCCCGGCCCAGTGTACGGCCGTGGGGTACTGACTGGGCAAGGTCGGTCAGGACCCATGGCGTTCTACGGCTAGCGTCGCGGCATGACGGTGACTTGGGAAGAGCTGGGCTGGGAGCGGGTGGCCGAAGGGGTCGGCCGGTGCCGGCTGCCGGGCTGGGACTGCACGGCGGGTCTGGTCCTGGGCGCGGGCACGGCCCTGATGGTGGACGCCGGGTCGAGCCTGGCGGAGGGCGCGCGGTTGCGCACGGAGGCGCAGGCGCTGGCCGACCGCCGTGTGACCCATCTCGCGCTCACCCATCCCCACTTCGACCACGTCTTCGGCGCGGCCGCCTTCGCGGGTGCGGACCTGTACGCGGCGGTGGGCACGGAGGCCGTCCTCGCGTACCACCGCGAGGAACTCCGCCGGGACGCGATCCGCAACGGCCTGCCGGCCGCGGAGGCCGAGGAGGCGGCCGACGCCCTCCCGCTCCCGCGCCACCTGGTCTCCGGCGAGTGGACCCTCGACCTGGGCGACGGCCGCCAGACCCTGCTGGCCAACGTGGGCCCCGGCCACACCCCCCACGACCTCGCCGTCCTGGTCCCCGGCGACCCGGAGGTGGTGTTCTGCGGCGACCTGGTGGAGGAGTCCGGCGATCCGCAGGCCGGCCCCGACGCCGTACCGTCCCGCTGGCCCGCGGCCCTGGACCGCCTCCTCTCGCTCGGTGGTGATCGCGCCCTGTACGTCCCCGGTCACGGAGCGGTCGTCGACGCGGCGTTCGTACGGGCCCAGCGCGACGCCCTGGCCGCCCGTTTCGGCGTGTCGTAGGCGCACCCGTTCGGCTTCTCCTATCGTCATCCGAATGCGCCAGTACTCCGCCGACCTGACCCCGCCCTGGAAGAAGCCGAAGCCGGTGCCCGAGGTGGCCGCCGAACCCGGTCTGGTGGTCGAGGAGCCGGGTACCGGTTTCTGCGGCGCGGTGATCCGCTGCGAGGCGGGCACGGTCACCCTGGAGGACCGCTTCGGCAAGCACCGCGTCTTCCCGCTGGAGCCGCGCGGCTTCCTCCTGGAGGGCCGGGTCGTCACCCTCGTACGCCCCACGTCAGGGGGGCCGGTACGTCCCTCCCGAACCGCATCCGGCTCGGTCGCCGTCCCCGGCGCACGCGCGCGTGTCGCCCGTGCGGGCCGCATCTACGTGGAGGGCCGCCACGACGCGGAACTGGTCGAGAAGGTCTGGGGCGACGACCTGCGCATCGAGGGCGTGGTCGTGGAGTACCTGGAGGGCGTCGACGACCTTCCCGCCATCGTCGCCGAGTTCGCCCCCGGTCCCGACGCCCGCCTCGGCGTCCTCGTCGACCACCTGCTCCCCGGCACCAAGGAGTGGCGCATCGCGCAGTCCGTCACCAGCGACCACGCCCTGGTCGTCGGCCACCCGTACATCGACATCTGGGAGGCGGTGAAGCCGTCGTCCCTGGGCATCGGCTCCTGGCCCCGCGTCCCGCACGGCCAGGACTGGAAGACGGGCGTCTGCCGGGCGCTGGGCTGGCCCACGGACAGCACGGGCGCGGTGTGGCAGGCGATCCTCGCGCGCGTGGGCTCCTACAAGGACCTGGAGCCGGAGCTGCTGGGCCGGGTGGAGGAACTGATCGACTTCGTCACGGGCAGCGGTGGGGCCTGACCGTGATCAGTCCACCAGATCACGCACCACCGCATCCGCCAGCAACCGCCCCCGCAGCGTCAGCACGGCCCTCCCCCCGCCATACGGCCCCTCCTCCAGCAAGCCCTCCCCCAGCGCCCGCCGCGCGGCCTTCAGCCCCTCCTCCTTCAGCAGCGCCAACGGCGCCCCCTCCCGCAGCCGCAGCTCCAGCAGGATCCGCTCCACCCGCCGGTCCTCGTCCGACAGGACCTCCCGCCCGGCGCCCGGCGACCGCCCCGACGCCAGCGCCGCCGCGTACGCCCCCGGGTGCTTGACGTTCCACCACCGCACGCCCCCCACGTGCGAGTGCGCCCCCGGTCCGGCGCCCCACCAGTCGGCGCCCCGCCAGTACAGCTCGTTGTGCAGGCAGCGGCCCGCCTCCGAGGTGGCCCAGTTGGACACCTCGTACCAGTCGAAGCCCGCCTCCGACAGCACCGAGTCGGCGATCAGGTACCGGTCGGCGTGGACGTCGTCGTCGGTCATCGGCACCTCGCCCCGGCGGATCCGGCGGGCCAGCTGGGTGCCCTCCTCGACGATCAGCGCGTACGCCGAGACGTGGTCGGGCCCGGCGCCGATCGCCGCGTCCAGCGAGGCCCGCCAGTCGTCGTCGGACTCGCCCGGGGTGCCGTAGATCAGGTCGAGGTTGACGTGCTCGAAGCCGGCCGCGCGGGCCTCCGCGACGCACGCCTCGGGACGCCCGGGGGTGTGGGTGCGGTCGAGGACCCGCAGCACGTGCTGCCGTGCGCTCTGCATGCCGAAGGAGATCCGGTTGAAACCGCCCTCGCGCAGGGCCGACAGGTAGGCGGGGCCGACGGACTCCGGGTTCGCCTCCGTCGTGACCTCCGCGTCCGCCGCGAGCCCGAACTCGTCCCGGATCGCGCCCAGCATCCGTACGAGATCGGCGGCGGCCAGCAGGGTCGGCGTACCACCGCCGACGAACACGGTCCGCACCTCGCGCGGATCGTCGCCGAGGACCTTCCTGGCCTGCCTGACTTCGTCGATCAGGGTGTCCGCGTAGTTGTCGCGGGAGGCGAGGACACCGCCCGTGCCGCGCAGCTCGGTCGCCGTGTACGTGTTGAAGTCGCAGTAGCCGCAGCGGGTCGCGCAGTAGGGGACGTGCAGGTAGAACCCGAGGGGGCGGGCGGCGGCACCGGCGAGCGCGGAAGCGGGGAGCGCGCCGTCGTCGGGGACGGGCTCGCCGTCGGGGAGTGCGGAAGGCATGTCCTCCATTGTCCCGTACGACAGTCTCGTACGGCTGTCCCGTACGACCGTCTCGTGCGGCTGCCCGGTACGACCGTCTCCTACGACAGTCCCGGACGGCTGTCCCGTGCGACGCGGGTCACTCCGCCTGGAGGACGAGCAGCGCCAGGTCGTCCTCCGGCTGTCCGCCGCCGAACTCGTGGACGAGCCGTCTGATGCGTTCGGCGATCAGGTCGGCGTTCAGCCCCGCGCAGCCGGCCAGCGCCCGCGCGAGCCCGTCGCCGTCGTCGAACTGGCGGCTGCCGGAGCGCCGCTCGGTGACCCCGTCGGTCACGCACAGCAGGCTGTCGCCGGGCGCGAGCTCGATGGTCTCGCTGGTGTAGGTCTCGTCCTCGACGACCCCGAGCAGGGTCTGCGGGCGGGCGGCGGTGCGGACCTCGCCGTCGGGGCCGAGGAGCAGCGGCAGCGGGTGCCCGGCGGAGGCGAGGGTGCAGCGGATGCCGCCGCCGTCGAGGGGGGTGAGTTCGCCGTAGAGAAGGGAGAGGAAACGGGTCTGCGGGCCGTCGCCGGGCGTCAGGGCGCGGCCGCCGGCGGCGACCAGGGCGCGGGCGGCGGCGTCGGCGGCCTCGGTGGCGTCGTCGAGGAGGAGCTGGTTGAGGCGGTCGAGGACGTCGGCGACCCGGTAGCCCTCGCGGGCGAGGAGCCGCAGCCAGGGCCGGGCGAGGCCGATGACGACGGCGGCCTCGGGGCCCTTGCCCTGGACGTCGCCGACGGCGAAGCACCAGCGGCCGTCGCCGGCCGGGAAGAGGTCGTAGAAGTCGCCGCTGGGGCCGCCCTTGTCGCACGGTTCGTAGACGAGCGCGCTGCGCACGCCCGGGATCTCGGCGACCGCGCCGGGCAGCAGACCGCGCTGCAGGACGGCGCTGATGGTGGCCTGGCGGGCGTACTGGCGGGCCGCGCCGATGGCGAGGGCGACCCGGCGGCCGAAGTCCTCCACGAGGCCGGTGATCTCGTCGGGGATGCCGTCCGGGCCGGACCGCCCGATGACGAGCGTGCCGAGCGGGCGGCCGCCCGCGATCAGCCGGTAGGCGAGCGCCGAGCCGTGCACGCCCTGCGGGCCGAGTGCCGCGCCGGGCCAGGGATACGACTCGGGCCCGGACCGTAAGCCGCTGCTCGGGCACGGCGGGTCCTTCTCCAAGGCGTGGCGCAGCTCCTCGATGCGGTTCTCGCTGCCGTGCCAGACCCGGGCCAGCCGCGGGCCGCCCGCACCGCCCGCACCGCCGGGGTCGCCCCAGCCCCCGCCGCGTACGGTCGCCTCGTCCTCCAGCCACACCGCGCACCAGTCGGCGAGCCGGGGCACGATCAGCTGGCCGGTGAGCGCGGCCACCAGATTCTCGTCGAGCTGGCCGGCTAGCAGGTCGGAGGCCTCGGCGAGGAAGGACAGCGCGCCCCGGTTGAGCCAGTCCCGGTCGCGCTCGGGGCGGTGGGAGCATCCTCCTTCGCGCTCCGCCGCGACCGCGTGCGCGTGCGCGTGCGGGGGCGGAGGCGGTTCGGGGGCGAGGATCTCGGCGACCTTCAGCTGCTGCTCGTCGGGGAGCGTGCCGCCGCGGCCGGTCAGCCGCGCCCACACCGACTTGGCGCCGGTGCGGTACGTCACCCCCCAGGACTCGGCGAGCGAGGCGACCAGGCGCAGCCCGCGCCCGAACTCCGGTGTCTCGTACGGCGTCTCGCCCGGGTGGTCGCGGGGCGCGCGGGAGGGATGGTGGTCGGTGACCTCGACGACGAACGCCGTCTCCTCCCGCTCCTCCAGCCACCAGTCGACCTCGAGGTCCGTACCGGCGTGCACGACGGCGTTGGTGACGAGTTCGCTGACGACGACCATGGCGTCCTCGGCGACCCGCTGCTGCTCCGGGCGGAGGAGCCCGCACTCGGTCCATTCGTCGAAGGAGGCGCGCACCAGGGCGCGGGCGGAACCGGGCGCGAGGGGGCCTCCGGGCAGGCTCGCGCGCCCCTGCGCACGCGGGCCCGCGGTGTCGTGCGCGGGCGCCGCGTCGTGCGCAGGCGCCTCACGGACCCGGGAGACGGTCTCCCGTTGCGTGGGTATGGCCCCCATGTCCAGCTCCCCGAGCAGTTCGGACGAATACATCCCGATCGATGCGGACAGAGTGACAGACTGACTGCGCCCATAAGCACCGAGTTACCGAAGTGGGCCGCCATGAGTGAGAACAGTGCTACGCGTGTGCTCGAAGACGGACAGAAACCGGAACAACTCCGAGCATCCGCACTGCGCCCTCTGCTCGCCGCGATGACCGCCGCCCGCGACGGCGACTTCACGAAAGTCCCGGAGACCGGGACCGACGGGGCCACCGGGGAGGGGATCGTCGCCGAACTCACCGCGGTCTTCAACCAGATCATGGACCGCGGCATCCACTTCAACACCGAAGTACGACGCGTGAAACGGGAGCTGGTGCGCCACGGCCGGCTGGACGAGCGGCTGTCGGCGAGTCCCGGCCAGGGCGCCTGGACGTCACGCGTCAACGACGTCAACCAGGTCCTCGACGCCCTGGTCGCGCCTGCGGCGAACGCCACGCGCGTGCTCGACGCGGTGGCCGGCGGCGACCTGACCCAGCGGGTCGACCTGCACGACGGCAGCCGGCAGCTCCGCGGTGATCTGCGCAGGCTCGCCCGCGCGGTGAACACGATGGTCGACCAGCTGTCCCTGTTCACCGGCGAGGTGACCCGGGTCGCGCGCGAGGTCGGCACCGAGGGGCGGCTCGGCGGCCGGGCCAAGGTGCAGGGTCTGTCGGGCAGCTGGCGGGACGTCACCGAGGCCGTCAACACCATGGCGTCCCGGCTGACCGCTCAGGTCCGTGACATCGCCCTGGTGACGACGGCGGTGGCACGCGGCGACCTGACCCGCACGGTGACCGTCGAGGCGACGGGTGAGCTGCTGGAGCTGAAGCTCACCGTGAACACCATGGTCGACCAGCTGTCCGCGTTCGCCGGCGAAGTCACCCGCGTGGCCCGCGAAGTCGGCACGGAGGGCCGGCTGGGCGGCCGCGCCCAGGTACGGGGCGTGTCGGGCGTCTGGAAGGACCTGACCGACAACGTCAACTTCATGGCGTCGAACCTGACCTCCCAGGTCCGCAACATCGCCCAGGTGACGACGGCCGTCGCCAACGGCGACCTCTCGCAGAAGATCATGGTCGACGCGCAGGGCGAGATCCTCGAACTGAAGTCGACGATCAACACGATGGTCGACCAGCTCTCCGCGTTCGCCGACGAAGTCACCCGCGTGGCCCGCGAAGTCGGCACCGAAGGAAACCTCGGCGGCCGGGCGCAGGTCAGAGGCGTGTCCGGCGTCTGGAAAGACCTGACCGACAACGTCAACTTCATGGCCGACAACCTGACGTCCCAGGTCCGCAACATCGCCCTCGTCTCCACGGCCGTCGCCCAGGGCGATCTCGGCAAGAAGATCACCGTGGAGGCGAAAGGCGAGATCCTCGAACTGAAGTCGACGATCAACACGATGGTCGACCAGCTCTCCGCGTTCGCCGACGAAGTCACCCGCGTGGCCCGCGAAGTCGGCACCGAAGGAAACCTCGGCGGTCAGGCGCAGGTCAGAGGCGTCTCGGGGGTCTGGAAGGAGCTGACGGACAACGTCAACTTCATGGCCCTGAACCTGACCTCCCAGGTCCGCAACATCGCCCAGGTGACGACAGCCGTCGCCAACGGCGACCTTTCCAAGAAGATCACCGTCGACGCGCGCGGCGAAATCCTGGAACTGAAGGACACCGTCAACACGATGGTGGAACAACTGCGGGCCTTCGCCGACGAGGTGACCCGCGTCGCCCGCGAGGTCGGCACCGACGGCCGGCTGGGCGGCCGCGCCCAGGTGCTGGGCGTCTCCGGGGTCTGGCGGGACCTGACGGACAACGTCAACTACATGGCCGACAACCTGACCTCCCAGGTCCGCAACATCGCCCAGGTGGCGACGGCCGTCGCCCAGGGCGACCTGTCCCGGAAGATCGACGTGGACGCGCGCGGCGAGATCCTCGAACTGAAGACCACCATCAACACGATGGTCGACACCCTGTCCTCGTTCTCCTCCGAGGTGACACGGGTGGCCCGCGAGGTGGGCTCCGACGGCCGGCTGGGCGGCCAGGCCCGGGTGGAGGGCGTGTACGGCACCTGGAAGCGCCTGACGACCAACGTGAACGAGCTCGCGCTCAACCTCACCACCCAGGTCCGCGCGATCGCCGAGGTCGCCTCGGCCGTGGCACAGGGCGACATGTCCCGCTCGATCACCGTCGAGACCCGCGGCGAGGTCGCCGAACTCAAGGACAACATCAACCTGATGGTCGCCAACCTGCGCGAGACGACCCGCGCGAAGGACTGGCTGGAGTCCAACCTGGCCCGCCTCGCCGCCCTCATGCAGGGCCACCGGGACCTGATGGAGGTCGCCGACCTCATCGTGCGCGAGCTGACCCCGCTGGTGAACGCCCAGTACGGCGCGTTCTTCCTGGCCGACCCGGACGAGGACGGCGCCGCCGTGCGCACGGCCGTACCGCCCAAAGGCCTCGCGTTCATCGCCGGCTACGGCTCCGCACAGGGCGCGACGGTCGAGACCGGCGGCCTCCCGGTGCACGGCCTGGTCCGCCAGGCGGCCCGCGAGAAGAAGCGGATCCTCGTCGAGGAGACCCCGCCGGACTACATCAAGATCAACAGCGGTCTCGGCGAAGCCGCGCCCACCACAATCGTCATCATCCCGATCCTCTTCGAGGACAAACTCCTCGGCATCATCGAACTGGCCTCCTTCTCCCGCTTCTCCGACGTCCACCTCGCGTTCTTCGACCAGTTCGTCAACACCATCGGCGTGGCGATCAACACGATCATCGCCAACTCCCGCACGGAGTCCCTGCTCGGCGAGTCACAACGGCTGGCGATGCAACTCCAGGAACGTTCGGACGAACTTCAGAAACAACAGGCGGAACTACAGCGCTCGAACGCGGAACTGGAGGAGAAAGCCGCCCTCCTGGCGACCTCTTCCCAGTACAAGTCGGAGTTCCTGGCGAACATGTCCCACGAACTGCGCACCCCGCTGAACTCCCTGCTGATCCTGGCCCGACTGCTGTCCGACAACCCGGACGGCCGGCTCTCCGACCAGGAGGTCCAGTTCGCGACGACGATCCACCGCTCCGGCTCGGACCTGCTCCAGCTGATCAACGACATCCTGGACCTCTCGAAGATCGAGGCCGGCCGGATGGACGTACGCCCCAAACGCCTCCCCCTGATCAAACTCCTCGACTACGTCCACGCGACCTTCCGCCCGCTGACCCTCGACCGGGGCCTGGCCTTCGAGGTGACCGTCGGCGAGGACGTGCCGCGCGAGATGTACTCCGACGAACAACGCCTCCAGCAGATCCTGCGCAACCTGCTCTCCAACGCGATCAAGTTCACCGCCAAGGGCCGCGTGGAACTGCGCGTGCGCCGGGTGAAGGACCCCGAGCACCACTACGTCCACGACACCGGCGAGGTGATCGCCTTCGAGGTGTCGGACACCGGCATCGGGATCGCCGCCGAGAAACTCCCGGTCATCTTCGAGGCGTTCCAGCAGGCCGACGGCACCACGAACCGCAAGTACGGCGGCACCGGACTCGGCCTCTCCATCAGCCGGGAGATCGCCGGACTGCTGGGCGGCCGGATCGTCGCCGCGAGCGAACCGGGCACGGGCTCGACGTTCACGCTGTACGTCCCGGTCGTCAGCCCCGGCCACACGGCACCCGGGCCGACCCCGCACCACCACACCGCGCCGGCGCTCGGCCCGGCACCGGCCGCCGCCCCCGACCCCGACGACTCCTGGCCGGCCCCGACGCGGCTGGAGGCGTGGCAGACGGGCCACGCGGGCCGCGTGCTCCCCGGCCGCCGCGTCCTGATCATCGACGACGACATCCGCAACGTCTTCGCCCTCACCCACGTCCTCGGCCGCGTCGGCATGCCGGTGCTGTACGCGGAGAACGGCCGGGAGGGCATCGAGACCCTCGAACGCAACCCTGACGTCGAACTCGTCCTGATGGACATCATGATGCCGGAGATGGACGGCCACGAGACCATCGCCGCCATCCGCCGCGCCCCCCGCTGGACCGGCCTGCCGATCGTCGCCCTGACCGCGAAGGCGATGCCGGGCGACCGGGAGAAGTCCATCGCACGCGGCGCCAACGACTACGTACCCAAACCGGTGGACGTCGACCGGCTGCTCACCGTCGTCTGCGCACTCCTGGACCCCGACAGCACGCAGGACGGCGAGACCGCCGACGGCGAACGGACGGAGCAATGACCGCTGACGACCGTGCCGGAATCCTCCTGGTCGACGACATGGAGGACAACCTGATCGCGCTGGAAGCCGTTCTGGGGTCGCTGAACGAGCCGATCGTACGGGCCCGCTCCGGCGAGGAGGCGATGAAGGCCCTGCTCCGCCGCCGCTTCGCCGTCGTCCTCCTCGACATCCGCATGCCGGGCATGGACGGTTTCGAAACGGCCGCGAACATCAAACGCCTCGACCAGACGAAGGACGTCCCGATCATCTTCCTGACCGGAGCGGACGAGGACGCGGGGTACACCTTCCGCGGCTACGCCACGGGCGCGGCGGACTACCTGACGAAACCGTTCGATCCGTGGGTGCTGCGGGCGAAGGTCAACGTGTTCCTGGAACTGCACCGGAAGAACCAGCAGCTTCAGGTGCTGCTGGCACGGGAACAGGCTGACTTCGGCGAGATGGGCAAGCGGTTGGCTGTGCTGGAAGACCGGCTGTCCGAGGACCCGCTCGACGTGGCGACGCTACGAAAAGAAGCAAGGGAGCTGCGGCAACTGCTGAGCAGAGCTGAGCGGTCCCGCTGAAGGGGCGCGGGGACTGCGCGACCAGCCCCCACGCTCCCGCACCCGACGACGAACCCCTAGGCCTCCCGGGTCCCGGCGTACATCTCGTCGATGAGGTGCTTGTACTCCCGCTCCACGACCGGCCTCTTCAGCTTCAGGCTCGGCGTGATCTCCCCGTGCTCCACGTCGAGGTCCCGGGGCAGCAGCCGGAACTTCTTGATGGTCTGCCACCGCTGCAGCCCCTCATTGAGCTGCTTGACGTACCCGTCGACCATCTCGACGGTCACCGGCGCGGCTACGACCTCGGCGTAGGACTTGCCGTCCAGGCCGTTCTCCTTGGCCCATTCGAGGATCGCGGCCTCGTCGAGGGCGATCAGGGCGGTGCAGAAGTTCCGGTCGGCACCGTGCACGAGGATGTTGGAGACGTAGGGGCAGACCGCCTTGAACTGTCCCTCGACCTCGGCGGGCGCGATGTACTTGCCGCCGGACGTTTTGATGAGGTCCTTCTTGCGGTCGGTGATCCGCAGATAGCCGTCGGGAGACAGCTCGCCGATGTCACCGGTGTGGAACCAGCCGTCGGCCTCCAGCACCTCAGCCGTCTTCTCGGGCAGCCCGTGGTAGCCCTGCATGATGCCGGGGCCGCGGAGCAGGATCTCGCCGTCGTCGGCGATCCGCACCTCACAGCCGGGCAGCGGCTTGCCGACCGTACCGGTGCGGTAGGCCTCGCCGGGGTTCACGAAGGACGCGGCGGAGGACTCGGTGAGGCCGTAGCCCTCCAGGATGTGCACGCCGGCGCCGGCGAAGAAGTAGCCGATCTCGGGAGCCAGCGCCGCCGACCCGGAGACGCAGGCGCGCAGCCGCCCGCCGAAGGCCTCCCGCAGCTTGGAGTAGACGAGGCCGTCGGCGACCTTGTGCTTCGCGGCGAGCCCGAAGGGCGCGGTCGCGGCTCCGGTGCGCCGGAAGTTGTCCTGCGTGACCTTGGCGTACTCGCGGGCGACGTCGGCCGCCCACTGGAAGATCTTGTACTTGGCGGCGCCGCCGGCGCGGGCCTTCGCGGCGACGCCGTTGTAGACCTTCTCGAAGATGCGCGGCACGGCGGCCATGTACGTCGGCTGGACGACCGGCAGATTCTCGATGATCTTGTCGACGCGGCCGTCGACGGCGGTGACGTGCCCCACCTCGATCTGCCCGGAGGTGAGCACCTTGCCGAAGACGTGCGCGAGGGGCAGCCACAGGTACTGCACGTCCTCGGCGCTGATCAGCCCGGTCGCCGCGATCGCCTTCGCCATGTACGACCAGTTGTCCTGGGGCAGCCGTACGCCCTTGGGGCGGCCGGTGGTGCCGGAGGTGTAGATGAGGGTGGCGAGCTGGTCCTTGGTGATCGCGCCGACCCGCTCCTTGATGAGCTCGGGGTGCTTCTCCAGGTACCTGGCGCCGCGCTGCTCCAGTTCGGCGAGGGTGATGACCCAGTCGCCGGTCTCGACGCCGGCCGGGTCGATGACGACGACCTGGGCGAGCTCGGGCAGTTCGGCACGCTTCTCGACGGCCTTGGCGACCTGGGCCGCGTCCTCCGCGATCAGCACCCGGCTCTCGGAGTCGGAGAGGATGAACGCCGACTCCTCGGCGTTGGTCTGTGGGTAGACGGTCGTGGTGGCCGCGCCGGCGCACAGGATGCCGAGGTCGGTGAGGATCCACTCGACACGGGTGGAGGCGGCGAGGGCGACCCGCTGCTCGGGCTCGATGCCGAGTTCGATGAGACCGGCCGCGATCGCGTGGACCCGCTCGGCCGCCTGCGCCCAGCTGAGCGACTTCCAGTCGTCCGGGCCCTGACCGGAGGCCGCGGGCACCGGGTAGCGGTAGGCCTCGGCGTCCGGTGTGGCCGCCACGCGATCCAGGAAGAGGGCCGCCACGGACGGCGGTCGGTTCTCGATCAGTGTCTGTGTGTCGGTCACGACATCCTCCGGGGCCCGCGACGGTGCGGCTGGCTCAGTGCGGCTGGGGTTTACTCACGGTGGGGTTCGCGCTGGTTGTTTAACTCGCGAGTAACTATCGAGCAGGGATCAGACTAAGCCGCGACCGGCCTGTGCGTAAGGGGCTTCGGCCTGTCTGTTTCGCCGCATGTTCCACGCAGAGCGACGCTACGCACGCGTAGGGGTCCGCCGCACTTTCGTACGGCGAACCCCCGTTGTACCCGATTTGCGACCGCGACCGACTATTACCCGCGGTTACTTCTTGCTCTTGGCCGATCCCGCGCTGTCATCGCTGGAGAGCACCGCGATGAAGGCCTCCTGCGGAACCTCCACGGAACCCACCATCTTCATCCGCTTCTTGCCTTCCTTCTGCTTCTCCAGCAGCTTGCGCTTCCGGGAGATGTCACCGCCGTAGCACTTGGCGAGGACGTCCTTGCGGATGGCGCGGATGGTCTCGCGGGCGATGACCCGGGAGCCGATGGCCGCCTGGATGGGCACCTCGAAGGCCTGCCGCGGAATGAGCTCGCGCAGCTTGGCCACCAGCCGCACGCCGTACGCGTACGCCGCGTCCTTGTGGGTGATCGCCGAGAACGCGTCGACCTTGTCGCCGTGCAGCAGGATGTCGACCTTGACCAGGCTGGAGGTCTGCTCGCCGGTGGGCTCGTAGTCCAGCGAGGCGTAACCGCGGGTCTTCGACTTCAGCTGGTCGAAGAAGTCGAAGACGATCTCCGCGAGGGGGAGCGTGTACCGGATCTCGACCCGGTCCTCGGACAGGTAGTCCATCCCGAGCAGGGTGCCGCGCCGGGTCTGGCACAGCTCCATGATCGAGCCGATGAACTCGGTCGGCGCGAGGATCGTGGCCCGTACGACGGGCTCGTACACCTCGTTGATCTTCCCCTCGGGGAATTCGCTCGGGTTGGTGACCGTGAACTCCGTCCGGTCCTCCATGACCACCCGGTAGACCACGTTCGGCGCGGTGGCGATCAGGTCGAGCCCGAACTCGCGCTCCAGCCGCTCCCGGATCACGTCCAGGTGCAGCAGGCCGAGGAAGCCGACACGGAAACCAAAGCCGAGGGCGGCGGAGGTCTCCGGCTCGTAGACGAGCGCGGCGTCGTTGAGCTGGAGCTTGTCGAGGGCCTCGCGCAGCTCGGGGTAGTCGGATCCGTCCAGCGGATACAGACCGGAGAAGACCATCGGCTTCGGGTCCTTGTAGCCGCCGAGGGCCTCCGTGGCGCCCTTGGTCTGGCTGGTGACGGTGTCACCGACCTTGGACTGCCGGACGTCCTTCACACCCGTGATCAGATAACCCACCTCGCCGACGCCGAGTCCGTCGGCGGACAGCATCTCCGGCGAGTTGGTGCCGATCTCCAGCAGTTCGTGGGTGGCGCCCGTCGACATCATCTTGATCCGCTCACGCTTGTTGAGCTGGCCGTCGATGACACGGACGTACGTCACGACACCGCGGTAGGAGTCGTAGACCGAGTCGAAGATCATGGCGCGGGCGGGCGCGTCGGCGACGCCGACGGGTGCCGGGATCTCCTTGACGACCTTGTTCAGCAGCGCGTCGACGCCGACACCGGTCTTGGCGGAGACCCGCAGCACGTCGTCCGGCTCGCAGCCGACCAGGTTCGCCAGTTCCTCGGCGAACTTCTCCGGCTGCGCGGCCGGCAGGTCGATCTTGTTGAGCACGGGGATGATCGTGAGGTCGTTCTCCATCGCCAGGTAGAGGTTGGCGAGGGTCTGTGCCTCGATGCCCTGGGCGGCGTCGACGAGGAGGATGGTCCCCTCGCAGGCCGCCAGCGACCGCGAGACCTCGTAGGTGAAGTCGACGTGCCCCGGAGTGTCGATCATGTTGAGGATGTGCGTACTGCCCTGGTCCGGGCCCTCGGTCGGGGCCCAGGGCAGACGCACCGCCTGGGACTTGATCGTGATGCCGCGCTCGCGCTCGATGTCCATCCGGTCGAGGTACTGAGCACGCATCTGCCGCTGCTCGACCACACCGGTCAGCTGGAGCATCCGGTCGGCGAGAGTGGACTTGCCGTGGTCGATGTGCGCGATGATGCAGAAATTGCGGATCAGAGCCGGGGCGGTACGGCTCGGCTCGGGCACATTGTTAGGGGTCGCGGGCACGCAGGGTCCTGTCTCTTGAGGCGCCTTATGCCTCGGGTCGGATCGATACGTAGTCTCCATGGTCCCATGACGGGGGACCGGGGACCGGTTTGGGCCATTGTCCGCCTCGCTGGTAACGTGGGCAGCTGTGTCTCATGCCCTCTCAGCGCGAGGCACGTCTTCAAGAAATCATCGGTACGGGACCTTCGCGGCCCCGCACCAGAACCTGAAAAGGCTCATTCGTGGCGAACATCAAGTCCCAGATCAAGCGGATCAAGACCAACGAGAAGGCTCGGCTGCGCAACAAGGCCGTCAAGTCCTCCCTGAAGACCGCGGTCCGCAAGGCCCGTGAGGCCGCTGCTGCGGGTGACGTCGAGAAGGCCACCGAGCTGCAGCGCGCTGCCGCGCGTGCGCTCGACAAGGCCGTCTCGAAGGGCGTCATCCACAAGAACCAGGCCGCCAACAAGAAGTCGGCGCTTGCTTCCAAGGTTGCTTCCCTCAAGGGCTGACCCTTGATTTGACGCCGGAAGGACCCGGGCGGGCCCTCTCTCATCCGCCCCCGACCGGCACCCGAGGATCGACGCGCGGCCTGCGTTCGCCACGCGGGCGTCGATCGACAGCTCGAACCGAAGGCCCCGGCGCCTCGCCCTTCCCCAGGGCGGACGCCGGGGCCTTCGGCATGCCCGGGCGCCTTCCGCGCCCCCTGCGGCTTGCTACCCCCGGCCGCGTGACCGCGCCGCCCGCGCGATCGTCACCACGGCCTTCTCCAGGGCATACTCGGGATCGTCCCCGCCGCCCTTCACGCCCGCGTCCGCCTCGGCGACGGCCCGCAGGGCCACCGCGACCCCGTCCGGCGTCCATCCCCGCATCTGCTGCCGCACCCGGTCGATCTTCCACGGCGGCATTCCGAGCTCCCGCGCGAGATCGGCGGGCCGCTGCCCGCCCCGCGCCCCCGCGAGTTTCCCGATCGCCCGGACGCCCTGCGCGAGCGCGCTCGTGATCATCACCGGGGCGACCCCGGTCGCCAGCGACCAGCGCAGCGCCTCCAGCGCCTCCGCGGTGCGCCCCTCCACGGCCCGGTCGGCCACCGTGAAGCTCGACGCCTCGGCTCGCCCGGTGTAGTACCGCCCGACGACGGCCTCGTCGACGGTGCCCTCGACGTCCGCGGCGAGCTGGGTGACGGCCGACGCCAGCTCCCGCAGATCACTGCCAATGGCGTCGACGAGCGCCTGGCAGGCCTCGGGCGTGGCGGACCGCCCGAGCGCCCGGAACTCGCTCCGTACGAACGCGAGCCGGTCCGCCGGCTTGGTCATCTTCGGGCAGGCGACCTCCCGGGCGCCCACCTTGCGCGCCGCGTCGAGCAGTGCCTTGCCCTTGACCCCGCCCGCGTGCAGCAGCACGAGCGTGATCTCCTCGGCGGGCGACCCGAGGTACGCCTTCACGTCCTTGACCGTGTCGGCGGACAGGTCCTGCGCGTTGCGTACGACCACGACCTTGCGCTCCGCGAAGAGCGACGGGCTGGTCAGCTCGGCGAGCGTGCCGGGCTGCAACTGGTCGGGGTTCAGGTCCCGTACGTCCGTGTCGGCGTCGGCGGCCCGGGCAGCGGCCACCACCTGCTGCACGGCACGGTCGAGCAGCAGGTCCTCCTGCCCCACGGCCAGGGTCACCGGGGCGAGCGGATCGTCATCAGCAGTCTTCTTGGCCATCGCGCCAAGCATCCCACGGCCCACTGACAACGGGGCCGGCCACGCCCGCCCCGCCCCGGGCCGCCCCGCGCTCCTACGGCTCCTCCCGCCAGCCGTCCCACTCGCCCGCGAACTCGTCCAGCTCCGCCGGGTCCAGCCGCCCCTGCTCGTCCCGCAGCAGGACCAGCCACTGCGCGTCCTCGGCGTCGTCCTCCCCCGCCAGCGCGTCCCGCACCAGCCGCGGCTCCTCGTCGACCCCGAACCGCCGCCCGAGGGCCTCGGAGGCTTCCTCCGCCGCGTCCCGGTCGGGCAGCACCAGCACATGTCTCACATCGCTCACGGCCCCATTCTCGGGCACCGAAGGCCACCGCAACGAGCCGCGGGGAACGGGAGCGGGCCGCGGCGGCGGGCTCAGCCCTTCGGGACGATCTGCACGTCCAGGTCGATACGGATGCTCGGCCCGACCACCGCGATCCCGCGGGCCAGCATCGTCTGCCAGCTCACGGTGAAGTCGTCGCGGTGGAGTTCGGTGCTGGCCCGGCAGGCGGCCCGTACCTCGCCCTCCATGCCGTTGCCGAGCCCTAGGTACTCGGTGTCCAGGGTGACCGTGCGGGTCACGCCGTGCAGGGACAGCGCCCCGGCGACGCCCCACCTGGTGCCGCCCCTGTGCACGAACCGGTCGCTGTAGAACTCCAGTGTCGGAAAACGCTGCACGTCCAGGAAGTCCGCGGAGCGCAGATGGTCGTCGCGCATCCGGACGCCCGTGTCGATGGTCGCGGCGTCGATCACGACGTGCATGGCGGAGCGCTCCATCTGCTCGGCGATCCGCACCGCGCCCGCGAACGAGTTGAACCGCCCGTGGATCCGGGCCAGTCCGATGTGCCGGGCGGTGAAGCCGATCGAGGAATGCGTCGGCTCGATCTCCCAGTCCCCCGGCGTCGGCAGTTCCGGCGGCTGGGCGACCTGGAGGGTCACGTCACCGAGCGAGGCGAGGCAGTTCTCGCCGACCTGCGCGGTGGCCCGGTACGGCGTGAACCCCTCGGCGGACACCGCCAGCCGGTACTCCCCGGCCGGCACGGCCGTCACGAACGAACCGTAGGGATCCACGCCCCCGCTGACCACCGTGCGTCCCATGGTGTCGCTGACCGCGAACTCGGCGTTCGTCACCGGTTCGTTGACCGGGTCGAGCACCCGGCAGCTCAGCACCCCGGCGTCGGGCGGGGTCTGCACCGCCGCGAGGGGGCTCGTCCGCTGCACCCGGTTCGTTCGGTTTCCCATCAAGCGGCCGAACATCCTCGCCACCCCTGTACGCTTCGCCGTCATCCGTTGCCGAAGAAACATTCGATCACTGATGCGGCTTTCGGGGCAACACGGGCCCACATCACGGGAATCCAGCACATGCGCCGGAACTACGCACGAGTAGCACGCTACGCGGCAGTAGAAACATGTTCTCCCGTGAGACCCGAATTAGCCATTCCGGTTGGCTTTCCCCGGATTTCGCGCAGTCGGCACACAGGCCAGCCCGATCCCGAACCGCTCCCGGTAGACCCCGAGCACCTCCTCGTCGTGCTCCAACTCCCGTACCTCACGCGTCCCGTCGGCAGCCGTCTCCGTCAGCGTGCGCCCGCTGAGCGTGATCCGCCCGCCGTCGTCGGTGACCCGGGAACAGACCAGCGACTGCGTGAAGTGCGACGACGGCGACGTGCTGTGCCACCACGCCCCGGCCGTGAAGTCCCCGAGCACCCGCGGCCGCACCTCCAGCCGGTACTGCGGCTGCCCGTCACGCAGCACGTCAAGGTCCCCGCCCGCAACGCCGCCCTCGCCCCCCGCCCCCGCCGCGTCCGGCCCGGCCTCCGCGATCCGGAACGTCCCGCCGGGATCGGCCTGGTCGCCCCGCTCCGCGAACGCCAGCGGGTAGTGGCTGTGCGTCCCGAAACCCACGTCCGCGAGCCACTCGCAACCGTCCGCCGTCCGCACCCGCAGCGCGAGATGGTCGTACGGGATCCCGAGCCGCCCCTCCGCCCCGTACACCCGCCCCGCCAGCGGGGTCACCCCGAACCCGAGCGCGGTCAGCAACACCGAGAAGGCGCCGTTGAGTTCGTAGCAGAACCCGCCCCGGCCCGCGCCCACCACCTTCTCCAGCAGCCGCTCCCCGGTCAGTGCGATCTCCTCGCCGAGGTGGATCGACAGGTTCTCGAAGGGCACGGTCCGCAGGTGCCTCAGATGCAGTTCGCGCAGGGCGTCCGCGGTGGGCCGGGCCGGGCGGGCGGCGCCGAGCCGGCTGAGGTAGGCGTCTATCTGCGCGGGGTTCACGGGGTTCATGCCCTCAGTCTCGCGCCACGCGCAGCTCCCCCGCCTCCCCGCCCGTGCCGCCGCCGGTCACGGCGAGCGCCCCGTCCCGGTCGGTCCGCAGCACCACCGCCCCCACGGCCCGGAGTTCGGCCACCGTGCCGGGTGCCGGATGACCGTACGGGTTGTCCGCCCCGCACGAGATGAGCGCGACCCGCGGCGCGACCAGCCGCAACAGCTGCGGATCCTGGTACGCGGACCCGTGGTGGGCCACCTTCAGCACGTCCACCCGGCCCAGTGCGGCCGCGGCCGGTGATCTCAGCAGCTCCTGCTGGGCCGGGGGTTCGAGGTCCCCGAGCAGCAGCATCCGCAGCCCGGCCGAGCGGACCAGCAGGGCGACACTTGCGTCGTTCGGTCCGTCCGGCAGCGGTGCCGGGTCCGGGGGCGGCCACAGCACCCGCCAGTCCAGCGGCCCGGTCCTGCGCCGCTCCCCGGCGACCGCCCGCGTGACCGGGACCCGGTGCTCGGCGGCCTCCCTTCTGACGAACTCGGCCTGGTCCGCGGGTTCCTCGAACCCGGTCGTCTCGATCTGCGCCACCTCACGGCCACGCAGCACCCCAGGCAGCCCCGCGACGTGGTCCGCGTGAAAGTGGGTGAGGACGACGAGCGGGATCCGGGTGATGCCGAGTTCCCGCAGGCAGTGGTCGACCAGCGCCGGATCGGGTCCTGCGTCCACGACCACTCCCGTGCCCGCGCCCGCCGCGAGCACGGTCGCGTCCCCCTGCCCCACGTCGCACATCGCCAGCCGCCAGCCGGGCGGCGGCCAGCCCGTGACCACCCGGGTGAGCGGCGCCGGACGTACCACCAGCATCACGAGCAGCACCCCCAGCACCCCGCACCACCACGGATGCCGCAGCAACCGCCGTCCCAGCAGTACGGCGACCACCGTCACCCCGGCCAGCAGCAGCGCCCCCGTCCAGCTCCCCGGCCAGTCCACGCCCGCACCGGGCAGCCCGGCCCCGGTCCGGGCGATTCCGGCGATCCATCCGGCCGGCCAACTCGCGCACCACGCCAGCACCTTGGCCACCGGCATCGCCACCGGAGCCGCCGCGAGCGCCCCGAACCCCAGGACCGTGGCCGGCGCGACCGCGATCTCCGCCAGCAGGTTGCAGGGCACCGCCACGAGACTCACCCGGGCCGACAGCACCGCGACCACCGGCCCGCACACCGCCTGCGCGGCCGCGGCCGCCGCCAGCCCCTCGGCCAACCGCTCCGGCACCCCGCGCCGCCGCAGCGCCTCGCACCACCCGGGCGCCAGCAACAGCAGCGAACCGGTGGCCAGCACCGACAGCAGGAAGCCGTAACTGCGGGCCAGCCACGGGTCGTACAGCACCAGCAGCAGAACCGCCGTGGCCAGTGCCGGGACCAGGGACCTGCGGCGGCCGGTCGCCAGGGCGAGCAGGGCGACCGCACCGCAGGCCGCGGCCCGCAGCACGCTGGGATCCGGCCGGCACACGACGACGAAGGCGAGGGTGAGCGTCGACGCGAACAGTGCGGTCCCCCTCAGCGACAGCCCCAGGCGTGGAGCGAGACCCCGGCGCTCGGTCTGCTGAGCCAGTCCCGGCGGTCCGATGAGCAGGGCGAGCAGGATGGTGAGGTTGCTGCCCGACACCGCGAGGATGTGCGCGAGGTCGGTCGCCTCGAACGCCTCGTCCAGCTCCGGGCCGATACGTGAGGTGTCCCCGACGACCAGCCCGGGCAGCAGCGCCCGGGCGTCCTCGGGCAGGCCGTCGGTCGCCTCCCGCAAACCGGCCCGCAACCGTCCGGCCAGCCGCTGCGGCCCGCTCGGCTCCCCCACCACCGCCGGTGCGGGACGCTCCCGTACCCGCAGCAGCGCCGCGACCCGGTCCCCGCCGGCCGTGGCCGACGCCAGCCGCCCGCTCACCCTCAGCCGAGTCGAGGGCAGCAGTCCGAGCCACCGCGCCCGGCCGCCGCCACCGGGTGCCGGCACCCCCGTGTCCACGGCCACCAGTACCGGGGAGCGCGTCGCCACCGCGGTCCCGTCGCTGTTCTCCACCCGGCGCACCTCGCCGCGCACGAGTACGGCGGCCGGGGTGGCGTGGTCCCCCCGCACGCGCGGCCTGGCGACCCAGGGGTCGCCGGTGAGCTCCACCTCGGCGGTCACGGTGGCGTACGCGCGGGCCAGGCCGGGAACCGGTCCGCGGCGTACATCCGCCCCGTGCAGCCCCGCGGAGGCGGCCGCCCCGGCGACGCAGAGGAGCAGCGCGCCGGCCGAGGCCCGCCGCCAGGCCGGCCGGGCGGATCCGGCACCGACGGTCGCCGTCCCCGGCCGGGGACGCGTCCGGCCGAGCCGCAGCAGCATCACCCCGGCGACCATGCAGACGACGGCGGTCGCGGCCGTCCACCCCACAGGTGCGTCCAGTGCCAGGGCCGCCGTGGCCCACACGGCCAGCGCGGGCGGCACCAGCCTCAGGTCGGCCCGCGTGTCCTGCCGGGCGTGCACGGTGCCGCCCCGCCGCCCCGGGCCGTCGCGCACCGACCGGCCCACGGCCACGGGCCCAGGTGCCGCTCCGCCGGTCACGGGGCTCATGGCCGTACCAGATCCCGCAGGTCGGAGTAGCGGCGTTCGCCGATGCCCTTGACCTGGCGGAGTTCGTCGACCGAACGGAACCCGGCGTGCTGGGTGCGCCAGTCGAGGATGTGCTGGGCCAGTACCGGGCCGACTCCGGGCAGGGCGTCGAGTTGCTCGACGGTCGCGGTGTTCAGCGAGACCGGGGCGGACGGGCCCGCTCCCGTCGCGGGACCGCCCACGCCCTGGCCCGGTGCGGCCGGCGGAGCGGGACCCCCGACGACGATCTGTTCCCCGTCCGTCAGGAAGCGGGCGCGGTTGAGTCCGTCGGTGTCCGTACCGGGCCGCACCCCGCCCGCCGCCCGCAGCGCGTCGGTCACCCGGGAGCCGGCGGGCAGCGTGTGGACCCCCGGATCCCGGACCTTCCCGGTGACATCCACCACAATCTCCCCGCCGGAACTGCCGGTTCCGGCGGCTCCGGCGGTCGCGCCGGAAGCGTCGAGCGCACCGGGCGCCGCGGCGGTACCGGCCCCGGCGGCGGCCGCTCCGGCGGCCGGGGCCCGCTCCTCGCTCTTCCCGTACGGTGCCTCCGCACGCACCACCTCCGGCGCGCTCACGGACTCCGTCCGACCCGTCCAGAAGTGCTGCACGGCCAGCGCCGCGGCCACGACCAGGACCGCCCCCAGGGCAACCGCGCCCCGGCGTTCCAGCCCGCACCGCGTCTGGAGCCACACCGGCATCCGCTCCCGCACCGCGAGCCCGACCCGGGACCGCAGCCCGGGCAGCGCGGGCTCGCGCCGCGCCGCGGCTTCGCCGGCCAGCACGCGGGCCGACGACATCACTGCCGCCGCCGTGGACAGCACCGCCGCGGCGGTGCGCACTCCGGCGGAGGCCGTGCGCACCGCGGTCGCGGCCGCGGTCAGTCCGGTCGCCGCACCGGTGCCGGTCACCGTTTCCGCGCTGGGCGGCCCCTGCCCCGGCCTGGCGACGGCCCGTTCGCCGAAGAGCAGTTCCGCCCGGCGGCGCAGTTCGTCCGCCGGGGCGGGGCGATGACGGATACGGGCGCGGACCGGGGACCGCCGGTGCCGGGTGCGGCCGTCGGAGCTGGGGCCCCGACCCGGGCCGCTGGTCGCATGTGTCTCGTGTGAGCGTGATCGAAGTGCCATGCGACGAGGATCGGGCTTCCCGCCGAGCCGCGATGATCTTGCTCAGTTCCCGTGGACCACGCCCGAGTTGTGGACAACTCCGCCACTCGCACGAGTGATGGTGCCGAGGCTCGCGCTCTCGGGTCCCCAGCTCACCGCAGCGAGACGACCGCCCCGAGCAGCCCGGGGCCGGTGTGCGCCCCGATGACCGCGCCGACCTCGCTCACATGCAGGTCGGCCAGCCCGGGCACCCGCGCCCGCAGCCGGTCGGCGAGAGCCGAGGCCCGGTCGGGGGCGGCGAGATGGTGGACGGCGATGTCCACATCGGCGCCGCCCGCACGCTCGGCGGTGAGCTCCTCTAGGCGGGCGATGGCCCGGGACGCCGTCCGTACCTTCTCCAGGAGCTCGATCCGGCCGCCGTCCAGCTGGAGCAGGGGCTTCACGGCGAGCGCGGAGCCGAACAGGGCCTGGGCGGTGCCGATGCGGCCGCCCCGGCGCAGATAGTCGAGGGTGTCGACGTAGAAGTACGCGGAGGTACCGGCGGCCCGCTTCTCCGCCGCCGTGACGGCCTCGTCGACGGTGCCGCCGGCCTCGGCGGCCTCGGCCGCCGCGAGCGCGCAGAAACCGAGGGCCATCGCGACCATCCCGGTGTCCACCACCCGCACCGGGACGGGTGCCTCCCGGGCGGCGACGACGGCCGCGTCGTAGGTGCCCGACAGTTCGGCGGACAGGTGGAGCGAGACGATTCCGGTGGCCCCGGCCCCGGCTACCCTGCGGTAGGTTTCGGCGAACACCTCCGGGCTGGGCCGGGACGTGGTGACGGGCCGCCGCTTCTGCAAAGCCTGGGCCAGCGAACGGGTCGAGATCTCGGTGCCCTCTTCGAGCGCCCGGTCGCCGAGGACCACGGTCAGGGGTACCGCGGTGATGCCGTGGCGCTCCACCGTCCGCGGCGGCAGGTAGGCCGTTGAATCGGTGACGATCGCGACATGGCAGGACATGAGCTGGAGGTTACCTGGCGTAGCCCAGGCGCGGCAGCCCGCCCCCGGACGCCCGGACCGGGACCGGCCCTGTCAAGTGGTGCTCTCGGGCCGGGGCTTCTTCTGCCAGGGGTACGCCCGGGGCCGGACGGGCGGGGTGATCGCGGGCTGCACCGGGTCCTCGGCCGCGGCCGACCGGGGTCGTTCGGGCCGGGTCTGACGGTCGTCGGGGCCGGCGGCGGCCTCGGGCCACGGCGGGGTCTGCGCGGCCGGCTCCGGCCGGGTCCAGTGCCTCAGGGCGTCCGCCTCGACGCCGATCTGGGTGCTCAAGGTGTCCAGGTCGTCGTCGGCGAAGCGGCGGGCCCGGTCGCGGGCCGCCCAGCGCAGCGCGTCCGCGGACTCGGTGATGCGCTCGGTGCGGCGGCGCAGCTCGGGCAGGCGGGTGGCGAGCGTGGCCCGGTCCGGTTCGGCCTCCAGGCGCCTGAGTTCACCGTCCAGTTCGTGCCCGTGCGCGCTGAGGCGCTGGAAGAGGCCGAGGGACTCCTTCAGCGACTCGTCCTCCGCGACGCCCGCATGCAACGCGTCCTGGGTGGCCCGCATCGAGGTGCGCAGAGCGAGCCGGAGCTGGGCGATCTCGCCCGCCGGGCCGATCTGGACCATGGACTTGGCGCGCAGCGTGTGCTCCTCGACGGTGCGCCGGGCCTGGGTGATCGTGCGGTCCACACCACGCTTCGCAGCGCCGACCGCCTTGAAGGTGACGTACGCCCCACCGGCGACGAAGAGCAGGAAGAGCACGGCGAATACGGCGATCACTGTTTCCACGGTGCTCCTCCTCGCTGCCCACCACCCCGGCCGTGTCCGGGCACGGCGTGGGTGGCCGTGCTCCTCAACCGTAAACGCAAAGGGCAGGCCCGGAGTTCCGCAAGAACCCCGAACCTGCCCGTAGGGGACCACCCGGAGGTGGCCGGCGGTGTCACGCCGTGACGATGTTCACCAGCTTCGGCGCGCGGACGATCACCTTGCGGATCCCGGCACCGCCCAGCGCCTTCACGACCAGCTCGTCGGCCAGCGCCACCTTCTCCAGTTCCTCGTCGGAGATGGCCGGCGGCACCTCCAGGCGGGCCTTGACCTTGCCCTTGATCTGCACGACGCAGGTCACGGTCTCGTCGACGACGTAGTTCGGGTCGGCGACGGGGAAGTCCCGGTGGACGACCGAGTCGGTGTGGCCCAGCTTGCGCCACAGCTCCTCGGCGATGTGCGGGGCCAGCGGCGCGATCATCAGCACCAGCGGCTCGGCGACCGGACGCGGCACCGCGCCGCCCGCCTTCGTCAGGTGGTTGTTCAGCTCGGTGACCTTGGCGATGGCCGTGTTGAAGCGCAGCCCCTCCAGGTCCTGGCGGACGCCGTCGATCGCCTTGTGCAGGGCGCGCAGCGTCTCCTCGTCCGCCTCGGCGTCGGTCACGGTGACCTCACCGGTGGCCTCGTCGACGATGTTGCGCCACAGCCGCTGCAGCAGCCGGAACTGGCCGACCACCGCGCGCGTGTCCCACGGCCGGGACACGTCCAGCGGGCCCATCGCCATCTCGTACAGGCGCAGGGTGTCGGCGCCGTACTCGGCGCAGATCTCGTCCGGAGTCACCGCGTTCTTCAGGGACTTGCCCATCTTGCCCAGCAGGCGGGTGACCTTCTCGCCCTCGTAGTAGTAGTCGCCACCCCGTTCCTCGACCTCGGCGGCGGGCACCGGGAAGCCGCGGCCGTCGCGGTAGACGTAGGCCTGGATCATGCCCTGGTTGAACAGCTTGTGGAACGGCTCGGCGGACGAGACGTGCCCCAGGTCGTACAGGACCTTCGACCAGAATCGGGCGTACAGCAGGTGCAGCACGGCGTGCTCGGCGCCGCCGACGTACAGGTCGACACCGCCGTGCGGCATGGCCTCGCGCGGGCCCATCCAGTACTGCTCGATCTGCGGGTCGACCAGCTGCTCGCTGTTGTGCGGGTCCAGGTAGCGCAGTTCGTACCAGCAGGAACCGGCCCAGTTGGGCATGGTGTTGGTCTCGCGGCGGTACTTCTTCGGTCCGTCGCCCAGGTCCAGGGTGACGTTGACCCAGTCCTCGTTGCGTGACAGCGGCGTCTCGGGCTGGGTGTCGGCGTCCTCGGGGTCGAAGGTGCGCGGCGAGTAGTCGTCGACCTCCGGCAGTTCCAGCGGCAGCATCGACTCGGGCAGCGCGTGGGCGACGCCGTCCTCGTCGTAGACGATCGGGAAGGGCTCGCCCCAGTAGCGCTGACGGCTGAACAGCCAGTCGCGCAGCCGGAAGTTGACGGTGCCCTCGCCGATGCCCTTGCGGGCCAGCCACTCGGTGATGCGGGCCTTGGCCTCGGCGACCGGCAGGCCGTCCAGCTTGATGTCGTCGTTGGAGGAGTTGACGATCTTCGCGTCGTACGAGCCGAAGGCGTTCTCCCACGTCGACGTGTCGGTGCCGCGGCCGTCGGTCGGCTCGACGATGCAGGTGATCGGCAGTTCGAAGGCGCGCGCGAACTCGAAGTCGCGCTGGTCGCCCGCCGGTACGGCCATGATCGCGCCGGTGCCGTAGCCCATCAGGACGTAGTCGGCGATGAACACCGGGATCTGTTCGCCGTTGACCGGGTTGGTCGCGTACGCGCCGGTGAACACACCTGTCTTGTCCTTGGCCTCGGCCTGCCGCTCCACGTCGGACTTGGCCCCGGCCTGCGCGCGGTAGGCGGCGACGGCGTCGGCGGGGGTGGCGTGGCCGCCGGTCCACACGTCGTGGGTGGCCTCGGGCCAGGCGTCCGGGACGAACCGGTCGACCAGCGGGTGCTCGGGTGCCAGCACCATGTAGGTCGCGCCGAACAGGGTGTCCGGGCGCGTGGTGAAGACGGTGATCTTCTCGCCGTCGATCGGGAAGTCGACGCGGGCGCCCTCGCTGCGGCCGATCCAGTTGCGCTGCTGCAGCTTGATGGCCTCGGGCCAGTCCAGCTCGTTCAGGTCGTCCAGCAGCCGGTCGGCGTAGGCGGTGATGCGCATGTTCCACTGGCGCAGCTTGGCCTTGAAGACGGGGAAGTTGCCGCGCTCGGAGCGGCCGTCGGCGGTGACTTCCTCGTTGGCCAGCACGGTGCCCAGGCCGGGGCACCAGTTGACCGGCGCGTCGGAGGCGTAGGCCAGGCGGAACTCGCCCAGGACGTCGCCGCGCTCGGTCGCGGTCAGTTCGTTCCACGCGCGCGTGTGGCCCGGCACGCCACGTTCACCGGACTCGAACTGGGCGATCAGCTCGTAGATCGGGCGGGCCTTGTCCGCCTCGTCGTCGTACCAGGAGTTGAAGATCTGCAGGAAGATCCACTGGGTCCACTTGTAGTAGTCCGGGTCGATCGTGGCGAACGAACGGCGCTTGTCGTGGCCCAGGCCCAGCCGGCGCAGCTGGACCTTCATGTTCTCGATGTTGGCCTCGGTGGACACGCGCGGGTGCGTGCCGGTCTGCACGGCGTACTGCTCGGCGGGCAGGCCGAAGGCGTCGAAGCCCAGGGTGTGCAGGACGTTGTGGCCGTTCATCCGCTGGAAGCGGGCGAAGACGTCGGTGGCGATGTAGCCCAGGGGGTGACCGACGTGCAGGCCCGCCCCGGACGGGTACGGGAACATGTCCATGATGAACTTCTTGGGCCGGGCGACCACCTCGGGGTCGCCGGCCAGGTCACCCGTGGGGTTCGGCGCGGCGTAGGTGCCGTCGGCGTCCCAGAAGTCCTGCCAGCGTGCCTCGATCTCGGCCGCCAGGGCGGCCGTGTAGCGGTGCGGCGCGGCCTCCGCCGACGTGGCGGCGGCAGCGGGGTTCGTCTCGCTCATGATCCTCAAAGCTCCATCGGTCGTCTCTGCCAGCGGCTGCGAACTTTCTAGAAACGAAAAATCCCCTCACACAGGAGGGGACGCCGCGCCGATGCCGACCAGCCGTTTCGTCCGGCGGTCGGGACTGATCAGCGCGGCCCGCTAAGCAGAAGGCGTACGGCACGCATGGCGTCAGGGTACCGCAGCGCTTGAGCAAGCTGCGACGCGCTTGCGTATCAATGGTTGACACGTGCGTCTGAGGCGACCATCGGGACGAGAGTTGAACCAGGTTCAAAATTTACTTCGCGTAACGTCCGCTAAGGGACATCACAAGGACTGCGTCGCTCTTTGGTAACAACGCAATAACTCAAACCTCGTACTGATCGGTATGGCGCCACTTAGGCTGCGGCACCGGGACCGCTTTCCCGAACTGCTCGGAGTTGCCCCCATGAACCCTCGTCGTAGTAACAGCTCGCTTCCCAAGCCAGGCCGTTCGGCCTGGGGGGTGGCGTCCGCTGTCGTCCTGTTGCTCATACCCGTGGTTGTGCTGACCGGAGGCAGCCAGTTCCAATCGTTCCTGAACTTCGGCGCGGGCGTGCTCTCGCTCGTGTCGCTGAGCTGCTCGGTGATCTGGGGTCTGATCGCACAGGACCGCATCTTCCTCAACACCCGCCAGCGGATCGTCGGCCAGGCGGTGCACCGGACGACCGCGGTCGCCTCGATCGCGTTCCTGCTGGTGCACATCGTCACGAAGATCGCGCTGGATCACACCGTGGTGATCGCCGCGATCATTCCGTTCTCGCTCGGCATCACCGGAAGCGCCGGCCTGATCGGACTCGGTTCGCTGGCCGGACTCCTGATGATCTTCGTGGGTGTCACTGGCGCCCTGCGCAGCAATTTCGCCGCCCCGGCCGTCGTTGCGGCCCGCTGGCGGGCCATGCACATGCTGGCCTATCCGGCCTGGTGCGCAGCGCTGATCCACGGCCTGTACGCGGGCCGCGCGGCGAAGCCGTTCTTCATGATCTCGTACGACCTGTGCCTGATCGGCGTGATGGCGGCGCTGGCACTGCGCGCCGCCCCGCGTCCGTTCAAGCGGAGGGTGGCCGACCGTCTCGTCTCCGTCCTCGGCAGTTCGGAGCGGCCGGAGCTGGACGATCTGGACGCCAGCCGCGCCCGGGTGAGCGAGTCCGGGCTGCCGGGCTACGAGTCCATGCGGGAGCGCGAGCCGAGGCCGTCGCGCGCGGACACGGCGACCTCGCAGTCGAACCCGCTGTTCCCGTCCGCGGCTGCCGCCGCGCCCGGCCCCGAGCCGGCGTCCGGCTTCGCCGCCGCCTACCGGGCGACGTCCACGCCCGGCCAGCCCCAGTCGCCGTTCGCGGCCGGCCAGACCGCGCGCATGGAACGCCTGGACATGCAGGCCACGCAGTCCGCCCCGCGCGTGGACGGTCCGTCCAGCACCTCGGGCAGCTGGCCGATCCCGTCGCCGCCGCCGGTCGGCGAGGCGCCCCGGTCGGCGTACGACCCGATGCAGGACACCGGATACAACATCCCGGCCTATGGCAATCCGGGCGCCGGCGGCACGGGCGGACGTGATGTATACGACACGGGTGAGACGAATGCCCGGTACGGGACGTACAACTCGAATGACACGTACAACAGCGGTCCCGCCAACGAACCAGCGCCCGGCGCGTCCTTCGACGCCCCGGGTTCGGGCGAACCTTGGAACACGCCTTCCGGAGGCTATAGGTGAACGAGGCCCTGCCCGACGTCCCAGAAGTCCGCGTGGTCGGCCTTCCGCAGCTCACGTCGGGCTTCGACCTTGTCGAAAGACTCGATCTGCCCATGCACCTCAAGGTGCACGGGCCGCTCGAACCCCTGGGCGGGGAGCAGCTCGCGCAGCTCTCCGAACGCATCAACCTGAAGGGCCGCGGCGGCGCGGGCTTCCCCTTCCACAAGAAGCTGCGCTCGGTCGCCGAGGCGGCGATCAAGCGCGGCGTACGGCCGGTCGTCGTCGTCAACGGCAGTGAGGACGAGCCGGCCTGCCGCAAGGACACGGTGCTGATCAACCGTGCCCCGCATCTGATCCTTGACGGCGCGTTGCTCTGCGCGGAGGCGCTGGGTGCCCGCACGCTCGTGGTGGGGGTCACCCGGGAGTCCACGCAACGTTCGATGGAGCAGGCGCTGGCCGAGCGCGGTCTGAGCAACGGCCGGCGTTCGGCGCTGAAGGCGTTCGTCCAGCGCAACCCGGTCCGCATGGTCACCGGTGCCGCCGCGTCACTGATCCGCTCGATCGACGGCGGCCCGGCGATCCCGCCCGGCCGCAAGACCAGTGCCTCGCAGAACGGCGTCGGCGGCGCGCCCACCCTGCTGTCGAACGCGGAGACGTTCGCTCAGCTGGCGATCGCCGCCCGGATCGGCCCGGAGCGCTACGGCAACACCGGCCTGTACGACGAGCCGGGCACCGTCATGCTGACGGTCTCCGGCGCGGTCGCCCGCCCCATGGTGATCGAGGTCCCCACGGGTGTGCCGCTGCGCTACGTCCTGCAGCTGGCCGGCGCCCCGCCGGTGCCGCAGGGTGTGCTGACCGGCGGCTACCACGGCAAGTGGATCGACGCGGCCACCGTCAACGAGGCGATCGTCTCCCGCAACTCGCTCGACGCGGTGGGCGGTGCGCTGGGTGCCGGCGCCATCCTGCCGATCACGCAGGAGACCTGTCCGCTGGGCGAGTCGCTGCGGGTCGCCCAGTGGCTTGCGGAGGAGAGCGCGGGACAGTGCGGTCCCTGCTACCTGGGTCTGCCGGCGGCCGCGCGCGGTATGGAGGACATCCTGAACGGCGGCGGACCGGCCGCCCTGGAGGCGCTCAAGCAGGTCGCGAAGAACGTGAAGCGGCGCGGGGCGTGCTCGCACCCGGACGGCTCCGCCATGTTCCTCGAGTCGACGATCAAGGCGTTTACCGACGACCTCGCCGCGCACGTTCTCGGGAACGGCTGCGGACGGCCCGTGGAGGGCGTTCTGCCGCTCTTCGAGGACGGCAAGATGCCTACGGGCATCCCGGGCGGCGGAGAGCCCGAGGACAACGGCGGCGGCAGCCGGCAGAAGATCTACGTCGACTGGACGCTGTGCCGGGGCCACGGTCTGTGCGCGGACATCCTCCCGGAGGTCTTCGAGCTGGGCGCGGACGGTTTCCCGACGGTCGCGCAGGCGAAGGTGCCCAGGTTCGCGGAGGCCAAGGCGCTGCGTGCGGTGCGCCGCTGCCCGGCGCTCGCCCTGCGCCTGGAGGAGGACACCCGCTCGCAGGCGCCGGCCAAGAACCTGCCGGTTCTCTCGCAGGGCCGCGGCCGCCGGGCGCTGGGGCGCTGATCGCACCTTCTGGCACACGTGGGGCGGGTCACCCTGATCGGGTGGCCCGCCCCACGTGTGCGAGAGGAGTCCGCGGGCGGAGTTCCCGCCGACAAGGTTTCCGCGGGTTTTCGGGACACTGTCGACCCGGACAACGCCGAAGACGGACCATCCGTTCGGATGGTCCGTCTTCGACTTCTGTGGAGCTAAGGAGAATTGAACTCCTGACCTCCTGCATGCCATGCAGGCGCTCTACCAACTGAGCTATAGCCCCGTGTTTTGGTCCGCCCGGTTTCCCTGGCGGCGACGCCAACATTACACGGTCGAAGGGGTGCACCACCAAATCGTTTCCGTTCTGTATGGATACGGACGCTAGTGTCGGGCTTCGTGACCGTGATCGCGTTCTCCGAGACCCGGCGCCGGGTGCCGGTGGCCCTGGGGTCGTGTCTCCTGTCGTTCACGGCGTTCTGGGTGGCCCAGCGGGCCGCGCACGTCTCGATGATCGACCTGATGGTCTACCGGGCGGAGGGGGCGACCGTCCGCGCGGGCGGCGATCTCTACGCGCTGCGTACGACGGCGGCTCACCTGCCGTCCACCTACCCGCCGTTCGCGGCGCTGCTGTTCGTCCCGCTGACGCTGCTGGACGTCACGGGCATGCGCACACTGGCGACGGCCGGAAACCTGGTCCTGCTGCTGGTGTTCGTCGGGCTGTCGATGCGGCTCGTCGGGCACGCGCGCGTGGAGCACGTCCTGTGGGTCGCGGCGGCGGCGGTGTGGTGCGAGCCGGTGTGGACGACCGTGCGCTACGGGCAGGTCAATCTGCTGCTGGCCGTACTGGTGCTGTGGGATCTGTCACGTCGTCCTGCCGAACGCCCGGACCGCTGGGCGGGGGTGGGTGTCGGGCTCGCGGCGGCGGTCAAGCTGACGCCCGCGCTGTTCGCGGTGTTCCTGCTCGCCACCGGCCTGGCCGCGCGCCTCGCCGGACGGGACGGCGGCCCGTGGCTGCGGCACGCGCGCGGGGCGGCCGCCGTCTTCGCGGGGGCGACCCTGCTGGCGGCGGCCGTCCTGCCGTACGACTCGTGGCGGTTCTGGACCGGGATGGTGTTCCGGACGGGACGGGTGGGGCAGGCCGAGGAGACCGCGAATCAGGCCCTGCGCGGCGTTCTGGCGCGTCTGCTGCACACTCCCGACCCGGGAGCCCTGTGGGCCGCCGCGGCGGCCCTGACGGCCGTCCTGGGGCTCGCGATGGCGGTGACGGCGGAGTTGCACGGCCGGCGGCCCTGGGCAGTGGCCGTCTGCGCGGTGACCGCACTGCTGATCAGCCCGGTGTCCTGGTCGCACCACTGGGTGTGGTGCGTGCCGGTGGTGCTGCTGCTGTGGACCCGCGGGCACCGGACGGTGGCCGCGGGCGCGCTGCTGGTCTTCTGCTCGTACGCCCTGTGGTGGGTGCCGCACGGGCACGGGCGGCCCGAACTGCACCAGAACGCCGTCTCCTTGACGCTGTCGGCGCTCTACACGGTCACCGGGGTGCTGTTCCTCGCGCTCGCCCGGACATCGTTGCCGAGGCCGGGCCCCGGTCAGGCCGTGACGAACGAGTAGAAACGCTTGAGCGTGCAGTGCTCTTCGAGGAGCCGGCCGTAGATCGGCTCGCCCTCCAGCTCACGGTAGGTCTCGATCGGGTCGCCTTTTATGATCAGCGCCCGCGCGCATTCCTCGCACCAGTACTGGTAGTCGGGGTTGATCGGCTCCATGTCGCGGACGATGGGGGTGCCGCTCCCGCACCAGTCGCACTTCCGCCTGTGTGCACCCATCGATCAGCTCCAGCTGTGGCCGCAGGCCGTGCACACGTAGGAGATCCCGCCGTTGTCGCCGAGCACTTGGGCGACATGCGCGGAACCGCAGGAAGGGCAGAGCAGCCGGGTGATCGTGTCCCGTATCAACGCCGCACCGAGGAGGTGGCCGCCCTCCTCAAGGATGCTCGCAGGCATCGCTACTCCTCCCGTCGGGCCGCGCCCCCTTCCGGCCGTTTGATTCTGCCACGGCCGGACCAATACGGTCAGCGACGCCTCAGTACCAGTCCGGACACGGCCCCCGCGGCCGCCGTCGCGGCGAGCGCCCATGCACAGGCTGTCAGCGCCTCCGCAGAGGTATACGCCTGCGGGCCCCCAACTGACTCAAGCCGGTTCAAGAACAGTGTGCCGAACGCGGCGACGCCGATGAGCTGGCCGAGCTGGGTGACGGTCGCGAGGAGTCCGCTGGCGTCCGCGGCGTCCTCGGGGCGCACGGTTGCGAGCGCGCCGGTGAGCGTCGGGCTGAACGCGAGCGCGAGCCCCGCGCCCACGCCGGCGTACGCCACATAGAGCTGCACGCCCCCGTCGCCGCCCCCGTGGAAGGCGAGCCCGACACCGGCCACGCCCAGCGCCGTGAGCACGAACCCGGCCGGGGTCAGCGCCCGCTGCCACGCGGCCGGCCACCTGCGCCAGGTGAGAGCGACCGTGCCGAAGACGACGGCGGTCGGCGCGAAGGTGAGACCGGCGCGCAGCGCACTGTAGCCGAGGCCGCGCTGGACGTGCAGGGTGAGGGTGAAGAGGAATCCGGCGTTGACGGCCATGACGGCGAGGATCCGCAGGACGGCCAGGCCCATGCCGGGGTGGCGCAGTACCCGGGGTGCGACGATCGGGGCGCCGCCGCGCCGGGCAAGCCTCGCCTCGTACCCGCAGAACAGCGCGAACAGGAGCACGGCGGCTGCCAAGGACAGCCAGGACCACAGCGGCCAGTCCTCCTCCTGGCCGAGGACCAGCGGGACCGTCAGCAGCGACACGGCGGCCCCCAGCAGGACGAGGCCGGGCAGGTCCAGGCCGCGGGCCCGCTCGGGGCCGGATCCGCCGCCGGGCGGCAGGACACGCCGGCCCAGGACGAGGAGTACGGCGCCGACGGGCACGTTGACGAGGAACACCGGCCGCCAGCCGGTGCCGAACAGGTCGGCGCTGACCAGGACGCCGCCGATGATCTGGCCGGCGGCGGCGCCGACCGCGAGGACCGCGGAGTAGGCGCCGAGCGCCCGTATGCGGGCCTCGCCGGTGAAGGCACGCTGGATGATGCTGAGGACCTGCGGGATCATCACCGCCGATCCGGCGCCCTGCACCAGCCGGAACACGATCAGCTCGGTGGCCCCCTGGGCCAGGCCGCAGGCGAGCGACGCCGTGGTGAACAGGGCGAGCCCTGCGAGGTGGACCCGGCCGTGGCCGAGCCGGTCGCCGAGCCGGGCACCGGTGATCAGCAGCACCGAGTACGTGATGGCGTAGCCGGCCACGACCAGCTGCAAGTCGGCGCCCGAGGCGTGGAGTTCGGAACCCATGGTGGGGGCCGCGACGTTCACGATGAAGACGTCCAGCACGGCCATGAACAGGGCCGAGAGGACGACCGCGAGGAGCAGCCGGGGCCGGTTGTCAGTGCCGGGTGCTTCACTTTTCGCAGGGGTCGGAGCGGGTGCGGGACCTGGTCCCGTCCGGGATGTCGTCGTCATGCGTCCGAGCGTGGCGGCGGGCCGGTACGGGTGCCGAGAGCCCGCCGATGCTGGTACTGGCAGCACCTGGCAGGGGACGGGGGCTGCGCCCACGATGGAGACGTGACGACGGGGGACGTGACGATGCCGACGACAGCACACCGCCGCAGGCCGGAGCTGGCCGCGTTCCTGCGCAGCAGGCGGGCCCGGGTGCAGCCCGCGGACGTCGGGATGCCGCCGGGGCTGCGGCGGCGCACGCCGGGCCTGCGCCGGGAGGAGGTCGCCCAGCTCTCGGGTGTGGGCGTGACCTGGTACACGTGGCTGGAGCAGGGCCGGCCGATCAACGCGTCGGCGCAGGTGCTGGACGCGGTGGCGCGGACCCTGATGCTGGACCTGCCGGAGCGGGAGCATCTGTACCGGCTGGCGGAGGTGCCGTTCGCCCCGGCGCCGGAGGGGCTGTCCCGGTCGGTCGGCGCGGAGGTGCAGGGGATCATCGACGCCCTCGACCCGCTGATGGCGGTGGTGTACACCTCGCGCTACGACGTGCTGGCCACCAACGCCGCCTACCGGGACCTGTTCCTGGTGCCGCAGACGGTGCGGATCGGGGTGCCGAACGTGCTGTGGACGCTGTTCACGGTCCCGGAGGAGAGCAGCCCGGTGGTGCACCTGCAGCGTGAACTGCCGGTGATGGTGGCGACCCTGCGTTCCTCCTACGGCAGACACGTCGGCGAGCCGGCCTGGGAGGACTTCATACGGGCGCTGTCCCAGGCCAGTGGGTACTTCGTCCGGTTGTGGGAGAGCGGGGCGGTGGCGCAGCCGGGGCCGCGGGTGAAGACGTTCCGTCATGAGGCGGTGGGCGAGCTGCGGATGACGTCGCAGTCGCTGTCGATCGACGGGATGCCGGAGGCGCGGATCGTGGTCTACACGCCGGAGGACGAACGGACGCGGGAGCGGGTGGCGTTGCTGCGGGAGCGCAGGCAGCGGCTGTGGCCGGTGACGGAGGAGGAGGCCACCGAGATCATCCGGGAGTGGAACACAAGAAATCCCGCCCTCTGAAGAGGACGGGATTCTCATCACCGATCTTTGACAACTCGACAGTGCGTGGAGTGCCGATCTGTGGAGCTAAGGAGAATTGAACTCCTGACCTCCTGCATGCCATGCAGGCGCTCTACCAACTGAGCTATAGCCCCTTGCGTTCTTCCCGTCTTTCCGCTTGGCGGGGCGAACAAGAAGAACTTTAGCCTGCGACCTGCCGGAAAGTGAAATCCGGGCTCCGGGCGGGCCGGGTGGCGACAGGTTCCTCAGTCGTCGTCGCCGAGGACGGCCTCCGGGAGGGTGCCGGCGTTGTGCTCCAGGAGCCGCCAGCCGCGGGCGCCTTCGCCGAGCACGGACCAGCAGCAGTTGGTGAGGCCGCCGAGGCTCTCCCAGTGCCGGGACTCCAGGCCGAGGAGGCGGCCGATGGTGGTGCGGATGGTGCCGCCGTGGCTGACGACCACGAGGGTGCCCTCCTCGGGGAGCTTCTCGGCGTGCCGGAGCACGACGGGGGCGGCCCGGTCGGCGACCTCGGTCTCCAGTTCGCCGCCGCCGCGGCGGACCGGCTCGCCGCGCTTCCAGGCGGCGTACTCGTCGCCGTGGCGGGCGATGATCTCCTCGTGGGTGAGTCCCTGCCACACGCCCGCGTAGGTCTCCCGCAGTGCCTCGTCGCGGATCACGTCGAGGCCGGTGAGGGCGGCGAGCTGGGCGGCCGTGTCGGCGGCCCGCTGCAGGTCGGAGGAGACGATCGCGTCCGGGCCGAGGGAGGCGAGCAGGCGGGCCGCGCGGCGGGCCTGGCCGATGCCGGTCTCGGTGAGCTCGACGTCGGTGGAGCCCTGGAAGCGGCGCTCCACGTTCCAGGCGGTCTGGCCGTGCCGCCACAGGATGATGCGGCGGCCGCGGCCCCTGCTGTCGGTCACCTCGCCCGTGGCGCTCATCACCAGTCCCCGCCCGGCTCGCCGGAGTCCTCGGCGGCCTGCAGCCTGGCGTGCTCCGCCGCCTTGCCGCGGGTGGCCTTGGCGTCGGCGGGCAGCTCGATCTCGGGGCAGTCCTTCCACAGCCGTTCCAGGGCGTAGAAGACGCGCTCCTCGCTGTGCTGGACGTGGACGACGATGTCCACGTAGTCGAGCAGGATCCAGCGGGACTCGCGGTCGCCCTCGCGGCGCACCGGCTTGGCGCCGAGTTCTTTCTGGAGTCGTTCCTCGATCTCGTCGACGATCGACTTGACCTGGCGGTCGTTGGGCGCGGAGGCCAGCAGGAAGGCGTCCGTGATCGACAGGACGTCGCTGACGTCGTAGGCGATGACGTCGTGGGCGAGCTTGTCGGCGGCCGCCTGCGCGGCGGCGGTGATGAGCTCGAGGGAACGGTCGGTGGCGGTCACTGCGTGGCTTTCCGTCGGCGGTCGTTTGACGTCAAGGGTCTCACGGACCGCAGGGCGCACCCCACGTGATTACCGGGTCACGTGGGGTGCGGCGGGCCCTCTCAGGAGGAGGACGGCTTGTAGTCCTGGCCGAGGACGACGGAGACGTCCGCGCCGGAGCCGACGGAGCCCTTCCGGACGGCACCCGTGCCGAGGCCGAGGGTCTTGGCGACCTCGGTGGCGTTCTCCTTGTCGGCGGCGTCGGAGTACAGCACCTTGGAGGTGGCCTGGGTGCCGGAGGCCGTACCGCCTTCCAGGAAGGTGTAGCCGCCGTTGACGAGGACCACGCGGGCCTTCTCGGTGTCGTCCTTGACGCCGGTGGCGTTCTGGACGGAGACGCGCACCGCGGATCCCGCCGACGGGCTCTTGGCGGTGCCGCCGAGGATGTCCTTGACGACGCTGGAGCTGGTCTGGGTGCTGAGGGTGCCGTCGCTCTGGACGGGCAGCAGGGCGGTCTTGTAGTCGCCGTCCTTGGCGAGGTCGGCGAGCTTGGCGAGGAAGGTGCCGAGGTCCTTGTCGGTGAGGGACGGGTCGAGGATCTGCGCGAGGGTCTGCACGGTGGTCGTCGCGGCGGAGGCGTCGGAGGACAGCTTGCGCAGCACGCCCTGCATGACCTGTCCGAACCGCTCCAGCTGGGCGTTCTGGGCCTCGCCCGAGGCGCGGTAGGTGGCGTAGGCGACGGCGGCCTTGCCCCCGAGGGTCTGGTCCTTGCCCTGGTGGACCAGGGGCTCCTCGCCCTTCTTCTTGGCGTCCGGGTCGGGGACGTCGGCGTTGGTGTCGATGTCGATGTTGCCGACGAGTTCGACGAGGTTCTGCAGGTAGGGGGTGTCGAGGCGCCAGGTGCCCTCGATGCTGGTGCCCAGGACGGTGTCGAGCTGGTCGCGGGTGCCGGAGGAGCCGTCGTCGTCGACGGACTTGGCAAGGGTCGTGGTGGTGCCGTCGTCGTCGGTGAGGGCGAGGGAGTTGGGCAGCAGGACGGTGCTGCCCTGCTTGGTGGTGGTGTTGTCGACGAGCAGCAGGGTCGAGGTGCCGCCGCCACCGGTGTTGTGCAGGTGGACGACGATCACGTCGCGTTTCTGGGCGGCCACCGAGGTCGTCGTGCCGCCCTTGGCGGTGGAGGAGGACAGGCCGGGGATCTTTCCGGCGTACCAGAGGTAGCCGACGCCGCCGACGGCGACCAGGGCGAGGACGACGACCAGGGCGATCAACCGGCTGCGGGCGCGGCGCTTGGCCTCCTCGCGGCGCTCGGTGCGGTTCTCGGTGAAGTTCAGCCAGTCGATGACGTCCTCGGAGTCGCCGTCGGGCTGTTCGACGAACGCGAACTGGCCGGTGTGGTAGTCCCGTTCGTCGTCGTCCTGCCGGGGACCGGTCTCGCGGTCGGCCGGTCCGGCCTGCTGCGGGATGTGCGCGGTCTGCTCGGCGACCCGGGGCTGCCGGCCGCTGGTGGCCGCCTGCCCGTAGGGGTCGTAGGCGGTGTGGCCGCCGGTGCCGTACGGGTCGTACGGGGGCGTGGCCGGCTGCCGGCCGGTGTCGTGGACGGCGGCCTGCTGCCCGGTGTCGTACGACGGCGCGGCCTGCTGCCCGCCGCCCGCGTACGGGTCGTACCCGTAGCCCTGCCCCTGCCCCTGCCCCTGCCCCTGCCCCTGCCCCTGCCCTGCGTACGGGTCGTACGTCTGCTGCTGTTGCGCAGGGATCTGGCGGTACACCGGCTGCCCGTACTCGTCGTAGCCGACGAGTTCGTACTGGTCGCTTCCGTAGCCCGCGTCGTATCGGTCGTTCACCGGTGCCCCTCTCGGCTCACTCGCCGCGGTACAGCTCGCGCTTGTCGATGTAGCGCACGACTCCGTCCGGCACCATGTACCAGATGGGGTCGCTCTTGGCGACTCTCGCACGGCAGTCTGTGGAGGAGATGGCGAGCGCGGGAACCTCCACCAGCGAGACGCCGCCCTCGGGAAGACCGCGGTCGGTCAGGTGGTGGCCGGGCCGGGTGCAGCCGATGAAGTGGGCCAGGGAGAAGAGCTCCTCCGAGTCCCGCCAGGTGAGGATCTGGCCGAGCGCGTCGGCACCGGTGATGAAGAACAGGTCGGCGTCGGGGTTGAGGGCGCGCAGGTCGCGCAAGGTGTCGACGGTGTAGGTGGGACCGCCGCGGTCGATGTCGATACGGCTGACGGAGAACTGCGGGTTCTCCGCGGTCGCGATGACCGTCATCAGATAGCGGTCCTCGGCCGGTGAGACGGCGCGGGAGGTCTTCTGCCACGGCTGCCCGGTGGGCACGAAGACCACCTCGTCGAGGTGGAACTGGGCGGCGACCTCGCTGGCCGCCACGAGGTGCCCGTGGTGGATCGGGTCGAACGTTCCGCCCATGACACCGAGGCGGCGTTTGCCGGTGTGCGCGGGGCCCGCCGGCGTGTACCGCGGCCGTGTCGCCATGTCGTCGGCCTCGTCAGCTGCCGGACCGGTAGGCATGTCCTGCTCTCCCATGCGTGCAGACCCTACCGGCCCGGTCCGTGGGCCCCGCCCGGAGGACCGGTGCCGGGCTCGGCGTCCGGCTCAGCGGTCGCGGTTGAAGCGGGTGGTGATCCACAGCAGGAGCAGCAGGATGACGAAGGCGCTGCCGCCGGTGACGGCCGGGTTGAGGCTGTTGTGGTTGCCGCCGTGCTCCTCGCCCTCTGCGGCGAGGGTGACCAACTGGGCAGCGGCGCTGTGGAGATTCATCATCTGCGGCAGGACCTATCGCGTGTGGACGGGATAAAGATGTCGGCTCATCGTATGCGGGCGCCCCGGCGGCGATCACGCCGACTCCTCCGTTGGGGAACGATCCCGGCGGCTCAGTCGTCCTTCTGTTTGTACCCGCGCAGCAGGAACCAGGCGGTCAGTGCGCAGCCGACGAACATGACGACGATGACGACCCGGAGCAGATCGCCCGAGCCCTGGTGCTGGGCGGCGCTCGCGGCCTGGGTGAGCCAGGCGGCCGGGGGGTGGTGCTCCATGAGGACTCCTTCGGCTGTACTGCCCGTCCACGGTATCGCCGCCTAGGCTGGGCTCTGCCCCGGGGGCACGGCAGACACTCACGCACATGGGGGATGACATGTCCGACGACGGCCACGAGCAGAACGGGCACGAGCGGGTGCCGAGCAGGCAGCGCAGGCGGTTCCCGGGGATCTCCTCGCGTGCGTACGAGCATCCCGCGGACCGTTCGGCGCTGGTGGCGCTGCGCAAGCTCAGCGGCTTCGACGCGGTGTTCAAGGCGCTCAGCGGGCTGCTTCCGGAGCGGAGCCTGAGGCTGCTGTTCCTGTCCGACTCGGTCCGGGTGTCCGACCAGCAGTTCGTCCACCTGAACGACATGCTGCGGGACGCCTGTTACATCCTGGACCTGGAGAAGGTCCCGCCGATGTACGTGACGCAGGATCCGCAGCCGAACGCGATGTGCATCGGCCTGGACGAGCCGATCATCGTGGTGACCACGGGCCTGGTGGAACTTCTCGACGAGGAGGAGATGCGGGCGGTCGTCGGCCACGAGGTCGGGCACGCGCTGTCCGGGCACTCGGTGTACCGGACGATCCTGCTGTTCCTGACCAGCCTCGCGCTCAAGGTCGCCTGGATCCCGCTGGGCAACCTGGCGATCCTGGCGATCGTGACGGCCCTGCGGGAGTGGTTCCGCAAGTCGGAGCTGTCCGCCGACCGGGCCGGGCTGCTGGTGGGCCAGGATCTGCGGGCCTCGATGCGTGGACTGATGAAGATCGCGGGCGGCAACCACCTGCACGAGATGAACGTGGACGCGTTCCTGCAGCAGGCCGAGGAGTACGAGGCGGGCGGCGACCTGCGTGACTCGGTCCTGAAGATCCTGAACGTACTGCCGCGCTCGCACCCCTTCACCACGGTCCGCGCGGCCGAGCTGAAGAAGTGGGCCGCGTCGCGCGACTACCAGCGGATCATGGACGGTCACTACCCGCGGCGCACCGAGGACAAGGACACCTCGGTCGGCGACTCGTTCAAGGAGTCCGCGGCGAGCTATGCCAGTGACGTGAAGACGTCCAAGGACCCGCTGATGAAGCTGGTCACGGACATCGCGGGCGGGGCCGGGAGCCTGGGCGGCCGGGTCAAGCGCGGCTTCGACGGGTTCACGAGCGCGCCCCCGCCGAAGGACGCACCGCCCCGGGACACCTCCCCGGAGGACGGCGAGGCGTAGCGGGGCCGGGCTCTCTTCGGGTTTCCGGCTCGCCCGCGCTCAGACCTTCGGTTCGGCCGCGGTGGACAGCGTCCCGCACAGGGCGGTGGCGCTGTCCGTGGCGAACGGGTTCGTGCCCGCGGGGCCGCCCGCCTTGGCCGTCTGGCCGGCCAGCAGGGGGTGCAGGTGGTCGGCGGCGTCCTCGGCGCAGGACAGGGGGCCCGCCTGGACGTAGGACACGACCAGCTGGGCCTGGTGCAGGCGCAGGTCGTCGCGGTCGAAGCGGAAGGTCAGCTGGCGGCGCACGGTGAACAGGGACGCCTGGGCACCCGCCGGGGCGCCGGTGGGCCGCAGCGCGTAGACGAAGGTGTGGTCGGCGGTGACCTCCAGGGTGGCCGGGTCGGTCTCGGCGGCCGTCAGGTTGCCCTGGACGCGGATCCTCGGGTCGGCGAGCTCGGCGCGGGTGGGGTCGAAGCGGACCAGCCATCCGGTGGGAGCGTGCCGGCCGTCCGCCGCGGGGTGGTCGACGCTCTGGTCGAACTGGTCGAGCTGAGCGGGGTCGAGCAGCGCCCGCGCGGGCCTCACCGCGCTGCTGTCGAGGACCTCGGGGTAGAGCGAGGAGCGGACCAGGTAGTCCTTGGCCGTGGTCAGGGCGGTGACGACCTGGCTGTCGGAGAAGTGCGCGGTGCTCCGGGCGGCCGGCAGCGGTATCCCCTCGGCGCCGACCTCGTACTGCGCGGCCGGGCTGTGCGCGAACAGCGTCTCGGCGTCGGCGGCACCGGGCACCCTGCCCTGCGGGGAGAGCGGTATGACGGTCATCCGCAGGGGTTCGACGGGCTGCTGGGCGTCGTCGGTGCCGTAGGGGTGGCGGACACCCATGTAGATCGCGGTGCCGAAGGCGACGAGGATCAGCACGACGAGGATCAGGGCCTGCCGGGTGAGCCCCCGGCGCAGGGGCGGGCGACGGCGTACTGCGGGCGCGTGGTCGGTCATGCGTTCGCGTGCGGAGGACTCCTGGAGGCGGGCAGCGCGGACGAACGATTCGTCGAAGACGACGGATCGGTACTCGTCCTCTCCACCCACGGGGCCGCCCTCGGGTGTCCCCTCAGGTGGGTCTCCTGGCCCGCCCATACTCTCAGAGTAGGTCTCGGAAGCCTCAGGTAAACGCCCTGCTACGCGACAACTTCTGACAGGTTCTCACCAGGACTGCCACCAGGGCGGCCGCAATCGCTCAGGGGGTGCGCGGGACCACCGAGGCCGCCGGCTTGGCGGGCTGGGAGTAGTCGGCGGACACGGAGGGTGCCGCCGCGGTGCCCTGTTCCTGGCCGGTGGAGGGGGGCCTGGGCACCTGGTCGCGGCTGCTGCCCGAGGAGGCGCTGCGGTAGACCGCGGCGAAGGCGAGCGCGACCATGCCGATGCCCATGACGAGGGCGAGCACCCAGGCGACGGGACGGTGCCAGCGGACGTGTTTGCCGTACGTCCCGGAGGCGCCGTACCGGTCCTCGAGTACGTCGGTGTCGTCCAGGTCGTCGAGTTCGCCGCCGAGGTCGGTGCCGTCCGGGCTGTAGCGGTCGTCGTAGCGCTCGCCTCTGGCGTGGGCGCGGCGGGCTTCGGCCTCGGAGGCCTCGGCTCTGGCCTGGGCGGCGGCAAGGAGGCGTTCGACGGCGGTCGGCTCGTGGACCACGGCCGCCTTCACGAAGGCCTCGTCGAAGACCACGGAGTCGAACTCTTCGTCCGACATTCCGTGGTCATGGTCGTCGTCGGGCTCCCAGCCGTCAGGGAACGGCGTGCCCCCCACGTCCTCCGGCACGGATCCAGAGTAGACCTGGGGGGTCAATTTGGGCAGACGGTATGGAAATTCATAGGCCAGTGAGACGCCTCTCACGCCGACCGGGCTCGTGTACGCCCTGCCGCGCGCCCGCACGCCGTACGGGGTGCGCGGCTGGGCCGTACGGGCGTCAGCGGCGGATGTGGCCGTCGCCGGTGACGATGTACTTGGTGCTGGTCAGCTCCGGCAGGCCCATGGGGCCGCGGGCGTGCAGCTTCTGGGTGGAGATGCCGATCTCGGCGCCGAAGCCGAACTGGCCGCCGTCGGTGAAACGGGTGGAGGCGTTCACGGCGACCGTGGTCGAGTCGACCAGCTGGGTGAAACGGCGGGCGGCCTGCTGTGAGGTGGTGACGATGGCCTCGGTGTGCCCGGAGGTCCACAGCCGGATGTGCTCCACGGCCCGGTCGAGGGAGTCGACGACGGCGGCGGCGATGTCGTACGACAGGTACTCGGTCTCCCAGTCCTCCGGGACCGCCTCGACGACGGTCGCCTTGGAGTCCTTGGCGTAGGCGAGGACGCGTTCGTCGCCGTGCACGGTGACGCCGGCCTCGGCGAGGGCGTCCAGGGCGCGCGGCAGGAACTCGGGGGCGATGTCCTGGTGGACGAGGAGGGTCTCGGCGGCGTTGCAGACGCTGACCCGCTGCGCCTTGGAGTTGATCAGGATGTCGACGGCCATGTCGATGTCGGCGTGGGCGTCGACGTAGACGTGGCAGTTGCCGGTGCCGGTCTCGATGACCGGGACCTTGGACTCCATGACGACCGTCTGGATGAGGGAGGCGCCGCCGCGCGGGATGAGGACGTCGACGAGGCCGCGGGCGCACATCAGCTCGTGGACGGACTCGCGGCCCTCGCCGGGCACCAGCTGTACGGCGTCGGCGGGCAGCCCGGCGCCGCCGACGGCGTCGCGCAGGACGCGGACGAGGGCGGTGTTGGACGCGTGGGCGGAGGCGGAACCGCGCAGCAGGACCGCGTTGCCGGACTTCAGGCAGAGCGCGGCGGCGTCGACGGTGACGTTCGGGCGGGCCTCGTAGATGATGCCGACGACGCCGAGCGGCACACGGACCTGGCGCAGGTCGATGCCGTTGGGGAGGGTGGAGCCGCGGACGACCTCGCCGACCGGGTCGGGCAGCTTCGCCACGTCGCGGACGTCGGAGGCGATGGCGCGGACCCGCTCCGGGGTGAGGGTCAGACGGTCGACGATCGCCTCGCTGGTGCCGTTCTCGCGGGCCTTGGCGATGTCCTTGGCGTTGGCCTCGACGATCTCGCTGGTACGGACCTCCAGGGCGTCCGCGACGGCGAGCAGCGCGTCGTCCTTCACGGCCCGCGGCAGCGGCGCGAGGTCGGCGGCGGCGGCCTTGGCACGGTAGGCGGCCTGGGTGACCGGGGACATGGCGTCGTACGGCGAGAGCGTGGTCATGAAGGAAGGGTAGTGCGCCCCGGCGGGCCGTCCACGCGGCATCCCACACCGCGAGACGTGGATCAAAACGGGCGATTACCGGCGGGCGGCGGAGGCGGCCCAGGAAGGGCCGGAAGGACCGGGAGGATCAGAAGGGGTGGATGCCGACCGGTGTCGCGGGCGGCGGGCCGTAGCCCTCGGCGACGCGCTGGTGGTAGGTGGCGCGGTCGATGACCTCGAGACCGACGATCTCCCAGGCGGGCAGGCCGGCGGTCTGGCGGTGCTCCCCCCACAGGCGCAGGGCGACGGCGGCGGCGTCGTGGAGGTCGCGGGCCTCTTCCCAGTAGCGGATCTCGGCGTGGTCGCAGGCGTAGCGGCTGGTGAGGAGGAACGGGTGGTCGTGGGCCAGCTGTTCGAGTCCGCGGCGCAGTTCCGGCAGGGGGACCTCGGCACCGCAGACGCTGAGGGTGACGTGCCACAGGCGCGGCAGGTCCTTCGGCTCCTCGTAGGTGTCCCCGGCCGCGACGCTCGTCAGAGCACCGCGGGAGGCCGCAGCCCCAGGGCGCACTCGTCTCACGACGGCCTCCTTCAGCTGTGCTCGCGCGGAACGTGGTCCTGAGACAAAGTTGAGCAGGCCGCAAGGGTTCGTGTGGCGGTTTTACGGAACGTCCCCCACCGGGGTCCGTCGTTACGCCCCGTTTTTACGGGTGCAGGATCACCAGGTCGTCCCTGTGTACGACCTCGCGTTCGTACGCCCGTCCCAGCTCGCGTGCCAGCTCCCTGGTCGAACGCCCGATCAGCTGGGGGATCTCCTTGGCGTCGAAGCTGACGAGTCCGCGGGCCACCGCGCGGCCTTCGGTGTCGCGCAGTTCGACCGGGTCGCCGGCGGCGAACTCGCCCTCCACCGCGGCGATCCCGGCCGGCAGCAACGATTTGCGGCCCTCGACGACCGCGCTGACGGCGCCGTCATCGAGGGTGAGGGAGCCCTGCGGAGTGGAGGCGTGCTGAAGCCACAGGAGGCGGTCTGCGGACCGTTTTCCGGTGGGGTGGAAGTAGGTGCCGGTGTCGCCGCCCAGGAGCGCGTCGGCGGCGTGCACGGCGCTCGTGAGGACCACCGGGATGCCCGCGGCGGCGGCGATCCGCGCGGCCTCCACCTTGGTGACCATCCCGCCGGTGCCGACGCCCGCCTTTCCGGCGCTGCCGATCTCGACGCCCGCAAGGTCCTCCGGGCCCTTCACCTCCGCTATCCGCGAGGTGCCGGGTTTGCTGGGGTCGCCGTCGTAGACGCCGTCGACGTCGGAGAGGAGGACCAGCAGGTCGGCGTGGACGAGGTGGGCGACGAGGGCGGCGAGGCGGTCGTTGTCGCCGAAACGGATCTCGTCGGTGGCGACGGTGTCGTTCTCGTTGACGATCGGGAAGGCACCCATCGCGAGGAGCTTGTCGAGGGTGCGGGAGGCGTTGCGGTGGTGGACTCGGCGGCTCATGTCGTCGGAGGTGAGCAGGACCTGCCCGACGCGGACGGCGTAGCGGGCGAAGGAGGCGGTGTAGCGGGCGACGAGCAGGCCCTGGCCGACGCTGGCGGCGGCCTGCTGGCGGGCCAGGTCCCGGGGGCGGCGGCGCAGGCCGAGCGGGGCGAGTCCGGCGGCGATGGCACCGGAGGAGACGAGGACGATCTCCTTCTCCCCGCCGCTGCGGCTCTTGGCGAGGACGTCGACGAGTGCGTCGACGCGGTCGGCGTCCAGGCCACCGGAGGCGGTGGTCAGCGAGGAGGAGCCCACCTTGACGACGATCCTGCGGGCCTCGCCGACGGCCTGCCTAGCCCTTGCCACGTCCTGTCCCCACTTCCTTGCGCGTGGCAGCAATCTACGCGAAGGGGACCGGCGCCAGGCCCGACCGTCCAGCCTCCGGACAGGCGACGGGCAAGGGACGGACCGGGGACGGAACAGAACAGCACGTGACGGTTCATTCACGTACCGCACACGGCAAAAAGGTTGTGTTGACTGTCTATAGAAATCGAAACGAACTCAAAGTTAACTTGAAGTTTGTGTCATCCAAAGATCGCCGCGTGAAGCGCATCCTCCTCAGGTCGGGAAAGAGCCCCTACGACGTCGTCACCGTCGAGGAAGCCCTGCACCGGGACGTCATCGCCACCAATTCGGGCAACCTGATCTTCAGCGACGCCGCCCACAAGATCCTTGAGACGCCGGGCACCGAAGTCGTCTCGAACGGCATGCCCTCCGACGTCTCCGCCGCCGCCCGCATCAACGAGGAGTACGACGCCTTCGTCGTGCCGCTCGCCAACGCCTTCAGGCCGTCCTTCGAAAGCGCCCTGAAGCGCATGACCCGGCTGATCTCGAAACTGAACATCCCGGTGGTCGTGCTCGGCGTCGGTGCGCAGACCGGGGTGAGCTACAACCCGGACCGGCTGAAGCGGATGGAGCCGACCGTACGGGAGTTCTGCGCGGCGGTGCTGGAGCGCAGTGCGTCGATCGGTGTGCGGGGCGAGTTCACCGAGCAGTACCTGAAGGCCATGGGCTTCAAGGACGTCGAGGTCATCGGCTGCCCTTCGCTGTTCATGTACGGCGAGCGGCTCCCGGTGCACAAGAAGGCACTGGAGTTGACGCCCGAGTCGCGGATCGCGATCAACGGCTCGCACAACGCCGTACGCGCGCAGGGCCTGGACCGGATCATCACCCGCACCCACGAGCGCTATCCGAAGCTGCGTTTCGTCGGCCAGAACCTCTCTGACGCACGGCAGTTGCACTGGCGCGACCTGTCGGATCCCAACGCCGCGGTGACCGGGATGCCGACCCACCCGGACCATCCGATGTTCCGCGAGGACAAAGTACGGGTCTATGTCGACCCGATCACCTGGATCGACGATCTGCGCTCGTTCGACTTCTCCTTCGGATCGCGCATCCACGGCAACATCGCGGCGCTACTGGCGGGCACGCCGGCCACCGTGCTGTGCGGCGACTCGCGGACGCTGGAACTGTGCCGCTACTTCGAGATTCCGCACCGGCGGCTGGACCGGGCGGTGAAGGATCCCGAGTCGGCGGATCCGGCGAAGCTGTACGCGGAGGCTGACTTCGGCGGACTGGTCGGCGGCCACCGCGAGCGTTTCGAACGGTTCACCGGGTTCCTCGACAGGAACGGGCTGGAGAACACCTTCACGCACGGCGACGGCGGAGCGGCCTTCGAGGAGCGGATGCGGACGCTGGCCTTTGCGCCGGGGATCCGCCCCTGGAACGACACGGACGTCGACTCGCTCACCTCGCGGTTCGGCTGGCTGCACAGCCGTATCGACGAACTGTCGCTGGACAACGCCCGGCTGGAGAGGGAGCTGGCGCGTGCCGGGGCCCGCGCCGCGAAGGCGACCGCCGCGCAGCAGCCGGCCTCGGTCTACCGCCGGGCCCGGCGGGCCGTCGGCAGGCCGATCCGGCGGGCGCTGGGGTCGGGCGGATAGGCGCGCGGCGGCCGGGTCAGGCGGCCGCGGGCTTCACGTCCCGGACGGGCAGGGACCGCCGCAGCTTGCGCAGCGCGCGCCGCACGAAGGTGTTGGCGGCCTCCTCACGGTAGCCCTCGACGGCGCGGGCCTCGCGGGGTTCGGCGAGGTAGATCCGGTCGGGGATGCCGGCCGCCTCGGAACGGAAGTGCGGGTAGCCGAGGTAGACGCGGGTGCCGCGCCCCTCCAGGACCGGAGTGGGCTGCTTCTTCGCGCGTACGAACTCGAGGACGTCCGGGAGGAGTTCGGTGCGGCGGACGGCGACCAGGTGCAGCTGGAGCCGTTCGTGGACCTTGAGGCGGCGGGCCACCTCGGAGTTCCAGTGGGCGTCCATCAGCGGCTCGGCGAGTTCCAGTTTGTGCTGCCGCACCTCGTCGGTGTCCTTGAGGAACCGGGGGCCGAACTGCGGGAGCAGTGTGACCTTGAACGGCCGGACCATCAGGCTGTCGCGCCGCGGCCCTGCCGGGACCATCTCGGCGATCAGGTTCATCAGGGCGCGCGCGGAGTCGAAGCGGAGGGTGTAGCCGCCGCTCTTGGTGACGTGTTTGCCGTCCTCACGGCCGACGAGGTAGTAGCAGGGGTAGTCGGCGACGACCGAGACGCCGTCGGCGCGCAGATAGGCCTCCATGGTGAACAGCGCGTCCTCGCCGGTCCACAGGGACTCGTCGAAGCGCATGCTGTGGCGTTCCAGCAGGGCTCGGCGGAAGAGTTTCTGGGCGCTGAGCGTGAACTTGATGTTGGAGGAGAAGACGTCGGTACGGTCGAGCGTCTTTCCCCACATCGACTGCGGGGGTTTGCGGTTGATTCCCTCGACCTTGCCGACGACGACGTCGGTGCCGTTCTTGTCCGCCATCGCGACCATGCGCTCCAGGGCCTGGTCACCGAGCCGGTCGTCGGCGTCCAGGAAGAACACGTAGCGGCCGGCGGCCTTGGCGAGGCCGACGTTGCGCGGGCCGCTGGGTCCGCCGGAGTTCTCCTGGCGGATCACGGTGACCTGCATGGCGGCGCGGGCCGCGAACTCCTCCAGGCACTCCCCCGTGCCGTCGGTCGATCCGTCGTCGACGGCGATGACCTCCATGCGGGCCGGGTCGAGGGTCTGGCGCTCGACGGAGGCCAGGCACTCGACCAGGTACGGCATCGCTTCGTACGCCCCGATGATCACGGTCACATCAGGCTGCGCAACGACGGTCACGTTTCCCCCTAGTCAATGGTGCGTTCCCCCTGCGTCACCTCGATCGCAACGTCTTAGATGGCTGATCGGCACGACAGGTTGCCCTGAAGGACGCACTCAGTGGCCCAGCTCACATGACGAACAGACAGCTGGGTGGTGTACAGCGGGTTACACCGGACAGTACGGACGTGCGGTAAGAGCTGCTCAACAAGAACGGCGAAGCATGGGTAAGAAGAAAGCCGCGCATCCCTAAGTAGAGGTAAGAGAACACGGCGCGAGAACGAGACCGCGAAACGGGAACGCGAAACGGGAACGCGAAATGGGCTCGGTCCCGGGGAGAAGTCCCTGGGACCGAGCCCGTCGGCCGTTGCGGCAGAGGTCAGCCGGCGGTCGCGCCCTCCGCCTCGCCGGGGGTCGTCCGCGGCTTTCCGCCGGGCAGCGCCTCGGCGAGTTCGGCCGCCTCGGGGTCGCCGGCCGCGATCCGGGCCTCCTGGCCCAGGTTGCGGGTCTCGGCCTTGCGGGCGAGCGCGGCCACCGCGTCGTTGAACTGCTCGATGGAGGTCGGCTCGTCCGGCCCGAGCAGGTAGTGCTTGAGCTCGGCCCGGTCCGCGGCCAGCGGATCGGCCGACGGGTCGCGTACGGCGTCCAGCAGGCCGCCGAGTTCCTTGGCGCTGTTGGAGAGGATCACGGCGGCACGCACGGCGGTGTTCGCCCGCTTGAACTCCTCCACGCCGACGCCGGCCGAGTCGGTGACGGCGTACGGCTTGCCGCTCGCGATGAAGTCGGAGACCACGCTGGAGATGTCGGAGACCATCGCGTCGGAGACGTTGAAGCAGTCGTACAGGCGGGGTTCGGCGCCTGTGATGACGGCGTGCTGGTACGGCGGCAGGGCCTGCCAGTAGGAGTCGTTCCAGGCGGCGCGCAGCCGGGCGATCTCCTCGTGCTTCTTCAGGTCGACGACGTCGTCCCGGCTGGCCTCGGCCTCGTCGCGCTTGTCGTCGCCGGTACCGGCCAGTTCGGCCAGGCGGGTCTCGATGCGGGTCAGTTCGGCCTGTGCCGCCGCCTGGGCGGCCGGGTCGGCGGTGAAGCGGGCGTCGGTGGCGCGGGCGGTGGCGGCCTTCTGGACGAGGGCGGTGACGCGCCGGTGGGCGGCGCCGGCCTCGGCGCTGACGGTGCCGGTGAAGGGGTGCGGCTTGTAGAGGACGCGGACCGGCGGGTCGGCCTTGACCAGCTTCTTCACGATGTTCTCGCCGGCGAGCACAAGGGAGGTGTTGCCGGGGTTGCCGTCCCAGCCCTCCCAGGTGGGCGCGTAGAGCACGGTGGGGATGCGGCCGTCGGGGGCGCCCTGCAGGCTCTGGATGGGGGCCAGCTGGGGGCGGCCGACCTCGACGATGTCGTCGTCGCGGACGCCGACGTCGGCGATGGCGTAGCGGTCGCGGCCCGCGCGGCCCGCGGTCCACACCTCGTCGTACGCCTTGCTGAACGGGTTGACGCTGGCCAGCTTGTCGCTGTCGCCGTGGCCGATGAAGACGTGCTTCATCGTGGGGACGCGCAGCAGGTGGATGTTCTTGCCGACGTTGGCCGCGTAGAGGGCGACGCGGACCGTGGAGAGGTCCATGTTCATCAGGTGCACGCCGCCGGGCACGCAGATGACGGGGACGGTGGTCGGGGCGAGGCTCTGCAGGATGACCCGCTCGCGCAGCAGGATCAGCGGGCGGGACTCCAGCTGTTCCATGGTCTCCAGCCACATGTTGACCTGGTAGGCGGAGTCCTTGGAGCCGGAGAAGTACAGCACGGTCCCGGGCCGGTACTCGGCCAGCCAGTCGTCGACGGCGGCCAGCACGGTGTCGGCGTCCGGCGGGGTCTTGCGGCCGCGCACGTAGGGCATCAGCACCAGTACGTACAGGCAGCCCAGGGCGAGGGTGATGCCGATGCCGACGAATCCGGCGACCACGTCGTCCGTCGCCGCCGAGATCAGCAGGCCGACGACGGCCGCGAGGTCGAGGTGGAGCATCTTCTCGGCGGAGCGGTCGAGCAGGCCGCGCGGCGGGGCGTCCGGGATGCGGATGCGGGACTTCAGGTCGACGTTGCGGGTGGCGACCGGCATCCGGCGGCGGTTGCGGATCAGGGTGACCAGTGCGCCGTGCGGGGCCTGCAGGCCGTAGAAGGCGATGAAGCAGGCGATCGCGCCGTAGAAGACCAGGCCGTTGGAGAGGTCCATCCTGGCCAGCAGCAGGATCAGCAGCAGCTGCCGGATCAGGAAGCGGATCGACAGACCGGCCCGGACCTTGCTGAGGCGGTTGACGAGGTAGCTGCCCTTTCGGTGCAGGTAGTGGTCCGCCAGGTACGTGACGGCGGCCGCGGCCGCGAAGGCGTAGACGCTCGGGACGAGCGCGGCGACCATGAGGGCCGGGAAGCCCAGGATCATGAGTGCCGCCGCGGCCAGCTCGGCCGCGCTGCCCACTCGGGCGACGCGAATAGCGGTGGATATCACGGAGAACCTTTTGCTGACAAAAAGGCCTGAATTCGACCTTGCGGACAATCTGAGGGGTGGTCGATCCGGGTTCTACGGGTTCAGGCCCCTGCGATTGCTCCGCGAACGCGCAACCACAGAGGCCTGAATTACAGATGACTAATGGTTGTCGATTATGCCACGCCGTCCTGTCGGTCCAGGACACTGGCCAGGGCCTGCTCGAAGCCGGAGGCCTGGCCGGCGGCCGCCGTCGGGTCCTGCTGGCGGACGTCGATGACATGGCCGGTGAGCTCGGAGAGCAGCACGTCGAGGGAGGTGCGGGCGACGGCCTCGGAGGAGAGCAGCGAGCCCGTCGGCTCCTGGCCGAACGCCTTGGTGCGCATCGGGGTGGCGGTGCGCTCGGGGTTGATGCAGTTGACGCGGATGGCGTCGCCGGCCCACTCGTCGGACAGGGCCTGGGTGAGGTTCACCATGGCCGCCTTGGTCGAGGAGTAGAGGCTGTACTCGGCGCGGCCGCGGGTGTAGCTGCTGGAGGTGTAGAGCAGCAGCTGGCCCTGGGTCTCGGCGAGGTACTTGTAGCTGGAGCGGGCGATCTGCACCGGGGCCAGGTAGTTGACCTTCAGCGCCTCCTCGATGGTGGCGTTGTCGGTCTCGGCGAGCTTGCCGATGCGGAGCACGCCCGCGGTGTTGACGACGTAGTCGATGCGCCCGGTCTCGGCGTACGCCTTGGAGAGCGCGTCGTCGACCTCCTCCGGGTTCTCCACGTGGGTGCCGGTGGTGGAGCGGCCCAGCGCGTAGACGCTCGCGCCGTAGGACTCGGCGAGTTCGGCGATGTCCTTGCCGATGCCGTACGAGCCGCCGAAGATCACCACGGTCTTGCCGGTGAGGAGTTCGCGGTAGGCGTCCTCGCCGTTCTGCTCGGGGGCGGCGGTGGAGGCGAGCTGGAAGAGCTTGTCGGCGATGAAGACGTCGACGGGCTGGGTGACCTTCATGTTGTACTCGTCGCCGGCGACGACGTGGATCGGCACGTCCGGCAGGTACTTGAGGACGACGGAGCAGTCGTCGGTGGCCTGGAAGTTGGGGTCGCCGTCGGCGACCTCGTAGGCCCGCTTGATCGTGGACAGCTTGAACGCCTGCGGGGTCTGGCCGCGGCGCAGCCGGGCGCGGTCCGGGATCTCGGTGATGAACTCGCCGTCCCCGCCGTGGGTCCGCGTGACGATGATGGTGTCGGCGGACGGGATGGCGACGTCGACGGCCTGGTAGCGCTCCAGGGCGGTGACGCAGTCGTCGATGACGCGCCGTGACAGCAGGGGGCGCACGGCGTCGTGGAAGAGGACGTTGAGGTCCTCGCCCTCGGCCAGGCCTTCGCCGAGCGCCTCGATGGCACGCTCGGTGGTCTCGTTCCGCGTGTTGCCGCCCTCGATGATCTTCTTGACCTTCGCGAACCCGGCCTTGGCGACGATCTTCTCGACGTCCGCGACGTAGCCCGGGGCCATCAGCACGATGATGTCGTCGATCGAGTCGGCCTTCTCGAAGGTGGCCAGGGTGTGCTCGATGACGGCCTTGCCGGCGATCTTCAGCAACTGCTTCGGGATCGACAGACCCACCCGCTGACCGGTGCCACCGGCCAGGATCACTGCGGTGGTTCGGGGCTTGGCTATGTGCTGGGACACAGGTGACCTACCTTGGGGCATCAGGGAACCAGGAAATGGTCCCACTTCCGGTAACCGCTGTGCAAGGTGAGCGCCGTCCACTGCATATGTGCGCGCAACCTTTCATTCACCTTGCGTCGCTGGTGATGGGCGCCGCCCACCGGACCACTGGAAAGAGTTCCGTGAATTTGCTGTGAGTAACTACACAGGGCATTTCGATTGCGGTGCGTGACGCGATGCACGTCTCAGCGGCGCTACGCCGTGCGGCGGGGACGGTTCAGCAGCGCTGAGCCGTCCCCGCCACGGTCTCCCGGTGCCTCACCGTCGTCGCAGCTTCTTAAGACATCGGTGCCCCAGGACCCGCACCAGCTCCTTCGACGACGTCTGGTGCACGGTGCGGGACTTCGCCTCGGCGGTGTGGCGTACCGGGGCCGCGGCCGCAGCGGCGAGCGCGCCGTAGAGCGCCTGGGCGGCGACCTCGGGGGCGATGCGGGCCTCGGCGGCGGGCGGTCCCGGCTGTGCGGGGATGGCGGGCAGGGTGTAGAGCAGGGCCGGGTCGCCGACGACGCGGACCCCCATGGCGCCGATGCGTTCCACCATCTCGGCGCCGATGCGGCCGGCGGCCTCGACGGCCCAGGCGGGGGTGGAGATCTTCACGTCGGCGGCGGTGGGGTTGCACGAGTTCTTCATATGCATGACGGCGCCGTTGCGGACGAGCTTGGAATACAGCTCGTCGGGGAGTCCATTGCCGCGGAATTCCACGTTGAGCTTTCGCAGCATTTCGGTCTCGGCGAGGGTGAGGGAGCGGTTCGCCGTGTCCGGGACGGGCTGGAGGAGTTTTCCGGGGAGGCCGAGGAGGGCTTCGAAGGTGCGCATCAGGCCGTCGCGGTCCCGGTCGTCGACCACGACGACGGTGATCCGGTCGGTGCCGACCGCGCGGCTCCAGCGTTCGACGAGCCGGTCGTGCCGGTGCCGGCGCCAGAAGCTGGGGTTGGGCTTCTCGTAGGGGGCCTTGCGGAGCATGTGGTCCAGCCAGTCCTCGTAGCCCATGCGCAGTCCGTTCTGCACGTACTGCTGCCACTGGGAGGGCATGATCCTGGCGAGCGGGCGGAGGGTGACGAGGACGTGGACGCGTTCGCCGCCGAGTTGCTCGACGATGCGGGCGACGGTCTCGTCGTCGGGGGCGTCGGCGAAGAACTCGCTGCTGATCACCGAGGTGCGGGTGCCGGTGGCCTCGACCTGCTTGAGCAGCCGTTCCCAGTGCTTCTCGGTGGGCAAGGTGTCGCCCATCATCGCGGGCCGGGCGCAGGCGGCCAGGGCGGCCTCCATCGGGTGCCGGGTGGTCGCCGGGAACTCCACACCGTGTTCGGGCAGCTTGTCCTTCGCGGCGAACAGGGCGCCCTGGATGGCCGTGGTGCCGGTTTTGTGCGGGCCGATGTGCAGCAGGCGGGTGCCGTCGGGCAGGGCGGCAAGGGGACCGGTGGGGCCTGCGGGGCCTGTGGTGGCGTTGTTCACCGGGGCTTCGCCTCTCGTACAGTCCGTCTCCATGGTTAACGAAAGGTAAGACGTTTACCTTAGGTTCACCTGAGAGAAGCCTGGGACACAGATGAGTCCCAGGCTCCCGTTACACAGACTTGACCTTCGGTGCGCCCGGTTCGCAGGCTTCACCTCCCGTACTTCCGGCTCGTCCGTTTCAACGCGCGGAGTGGCGAGTGTGCTCGCGGCGGCCCGCGGGTCGACGGCGGTGTCGATCAGGCGGGCAACGGAAAACCCGTTGCGGCCGGGAACTGGTCCCGGCCGCAACGGGTCCGGCGGTGGATCGGTGCTCCCCGGCAAGCGGGGAGGCCGGCGGTCCTACTCGAACGGGTCGAAGTCGCCGTACTCCCGGAGGGACTCGTCCCGTTCCGCCTGCCGGTCGCGGCGGCGCTGCACGGCGGGCCGCTGTTCCTCGAAGCGGTGGTCCTCGCCGCGGCGGCCGAGCATCTCGGCGCCGGACATCATGGACGGTTCCCAGTCGAAGACGACGGCGTTGTCCTCGGGGCCGATGGCGACGCCGTCGCCGGCCCGGGCGCCCGCCTTCATCAACTGCTCTTCCACACCGAGGCGGTTGAGGCGGTCGGCGAGGTAGCCGACGGCTTCGTCGTTGTTGAAGTCGGTCTGGCGGACCCAGCGTTCGGGCTTCTCGCCGCGCACCCGGAAGAGGCCGTCCTCCTCCTGGGTGACGGTGAAGCCGGCGTCGTCGACGGCCTTGGGCCGGATGACGATCCGGGTCGCCTCCTCCTTCGGCTTGGCGGCGCGGGCCTTGGCGACCAGCTCGCCGAGTGCGAACGTCAGCTCGCGCAGCCCCAGGTGGGCGACCGCGGATACCTCGAAGACGCGGTAGCCGCGGGCCTCCAGGTCGGGGCGGACCATCTCGGCGAGGTCCTTGCCGTCGGGGACGTCGATCTTGTTGAGGACGACGATCCGGGGCCGGTCGCTGAGGCCGCCGTACTGCTTGAGCTCCTCCTCGATGACGTCGAGGTCGGAGACGGGGTCGCGCTCGGACTCCAGGGTCGCGGTGTCGAGGACGTGGACGAGGACGCTGCACCGCTCGACGTGGCGCAGGAACTCCAGGCCGAGGCCGCGGCCCTGGCTGGCGCCGGGGATGAGGCCGGGCACGTCGGCGATGGTGTAGACGGTGGAACCGGCGGTCACCACGCCGAGGTTGGGGACCAGGGTGGTGAACGGGTAGTCGGCGATCTTCGGCTTGGCGGCGGAGAGCACGGAGATCAGCGAGGACTTGCCGGCGCTCGGGTAGCCGACCAGCGCCACGTCGGCGACGGTCTTGAGCTCCAGGACGATGTCGTCGAGGTCGCCGGGCTCGCCGAGCAGCGCGAAGCCGGGGGCCTTGCGGCGCGCGCTGGCGAGGGCCGCGTTGCCGAGGCCGCCGCGGCCGCCCTGGGCGGCGACGTAGGAGGTGCCGTGGCCGACGAGGTCGGCGAGGACATTGCCGGCCTTGTCCAGCACCACGGTGCCGTCCGGCACCGGCAGGACCAGGTCCTGGCCGTCCTTGCCGGCCCGGTTGCCGCCCTCGCCGGGCTTGCCGTTGGTGGCCTTGCGGTGCGGGGAATGGTGGTAGTCGAGGAGTGTCGTCACCGACTGGTCGACGGTCAGGGTGACGTCGCCGCCACGGCCGCCGTTGCCGCCGTCGGGGCCGCCGAGCGGCTTGAACTTCTCCCGGTGCACGGAGGCGCAGCCGTGGCCTCCGTTACCCGCGGCGATGTGCAGCTCGACGCGGTCCACGAAGGTGGTCATGGTGCAGTGCCTCCTGGGGGTCCCCCCGGCCGAAGGCTGAGGGAGTACGGGTAATACCAATGTCAACACGCGAAAGGCGGACCCGCCTTCCCGATCGGGAAGTGAGGTCCGCCTCGCGAAACGTTCGGTCTGGGCTCTGAAACTCAGGCTCAGGCGACCGGAACGATGTTCACGACCTTGCGGCCACGGTGGGTACCGAACTCCACCGCACCGGGCAGGAGCGCGAACAGCGTGTCGTCGCCGCCGCGGCCGACGCCCGCACCCGGGTGGAAGTGGGTGCCGCGCTGACGGACCAGGATCTCGCCCGCGTTGACGACCTGACCGCCGAAGCGCTTCACGCCGAGGCGCTGAGCGTTGGAGTCACGACCGTTACGGGTGGACGATGCGCCCTTCTTGTGTGCCATCTCTCCTCAGTCCCTTACTTCGCAGCCGCGGGGATCTCAGTGACCTTGATCGCCGTGTACTGCTGGCGGTGGCCCTGACGACGGCGGTAGCCGGTCTTGTTCTTGTAGCGAAGGATGTCGATCTTGACGCCCTTGTGGTGGTCCACGACCTCGGCCTGGACCTTGATGCCGGCCAGGACCCACGGGTCGCTGGTCACAGCGTCGCCGTCGACAACGAGCAGGGTCGAGAGCTCGACCGTGTCGCCAACCTTGGCGGTGGAAATCTTGTCAACCTCGACGATGTCGCCGACAGCAACCTTGTGCTGGCGACCACCGCTGCGCACGATGGCGTACACGCGGATCTCACTCTCTCGCTCGGGAACGGCACCCCCGCAGTCCAGCCGCCCGGCGGACGCGGGCGGCCTCTCCGGAACAGCGTGCGCTCCGGAGGAAGAGGTTTACGGGGATGTGGCACGTCCTCATATCCATGGACACGCCGACGGTCAAGGTTACGGGGCCGCGCGGAGGCGGTCAAACCGGGCCTGTGCCGATCTCCGCGACCGATCCTCCCGCCGACCCGGTCGCCCCTGAGAAACAGCTGCGGTTACCCTGTGACTCCACTCGTGCGTCAGTTGGTCACCGGCTGTACACGGATCATTAATGTCGTCGTCAGCATCCTAAAAGTGGAGCCAGGTAACAGAGATGTCGATCAAGGTGAGCGTCATCATCCCGGTCTACAACCCGGGAAAGTACATCCAACCCTGCATCGACTCCCTGTTGAGGCAGACTCTTCCCGCGGACGAGTTCGAGGTCCTGTTCGTTGACGACGGCTCGACCGACGACAGTCCCGCGGAACTGGACGCCCTCGCCGAGAAGCACCCGCACTTCCGGGTGATCCACATACCGAACTCCGGCTGGCCCGGCAAGCCGAGGAACATCGGCGTGGGCGAGGCGAAGGGCGAATACGTCCAGTTCGTCGACCAGGACGACTACCTGGCCTCCGACGCCCTGCGCCGGCTGTACGAGATGGGGCACCGCAACGGTTCCGACATCGTCATCGGCAAGGTGGCCAGCAACTTCCGGGGCGTACCGCACGGCGTCTTCAAGGCGGACCGGGAGAAGTGCACCATCCACGACGCGCCGCTGTACGACAGTCTCACGCCGCACAAGATGTTCCGCGCGGAGTTCCTGCGCGAGAACAAGATCGCCTATCCCGAGGGCAAGCGGCGCCTGGAGGACCAGCTGTACATGATGGAGGCGTACTTCCCCGCCAAGGTCGTCTCCATCCTCGGCAGCTACACCTGCTACTACTACTCGAAGCGCGACGACGGCAAGAACGCGGGTTCCACGCGCATCGTCCCGTCGGGTTACTACGGGAACCTCCGTGAGGTGCTCGACGTCGTCATGGCGAACACCGAGCCCGGTGAGTTCCGCGACCTGCTGCTGCGCCGTTTCTACCGGGTGGAGATGCTCGGCCGGCTCAGCGAGCCCAACGTCCTCAAGTACGACGAGGCCTACCTCGGCGAGATGCTGGAGGCCGTGCGGCCGCTGGCCGAGGAGTTCATGGGCGAGGGCGTGCGCGACGGGCTCGGCGCCCTCACCCGTGTCCGCTCGACGCTGCTGCGCCGAGACGACAGCGAGGGCCTGCTGCGGTTCGCCCGCTTCGGGCTCTCCGTCAAGGGCGCGACCCGCCTGGAGACGGCCGAGTGGCGGTCCGACGGCAAGCTCGCCGTCACCGTCAGCGCCCGGCTGGTGCACGGCGACGACGCCGAACCGGTCCGCCTGCTGCGCCGCGACGGCCGCTTCTATCTGCACCCCGAGCTGGTCCAGGACGTGCTGGAGGCCGGCGAGCTGGTCGATGTCACGGACGAGATGGACCAGTTCAAGGCCGAGATGTCGCTGCGCAACCGCGAGACGGCCGTCGAGTGGCCGTGCGCGGCCGAGTTCACCTCGCATGTCGAAGACCTCGGCGACGGCGCCTGCGAGGTCGTCCTGCGCGGCAGCGGTGTGGTCAGTCCCCAGGGCGTGAAGGGGCGCGGCCCGGTCTCCAAGGGTTTCTGGGACATCTGGATCAGCGTCCGGGGCCTCGGTCTGGTCCGCAAGGCCCGGCTCGGCGCCGACCGCGTCACCGGTGTGGAGACGGATCTGCGCCCCGCGCTGCTCGGCTCCCCCGCCCGCCCGGTCATCCCGTACTTCACCGACCCGCACGGCAACCTCACCCTGGACGTCGCCCGCCGCAGCAAGAGGCTGGCGCCGTACCTGGAGAACCGCCCCGTGCAGCGGATGCCGGGCAGCCGTCCGGAGCTGCGGCTGGACGTGTTCACCCGCCCGAAGACCGCGCCGGCCAGGACCGAGCTGGTGCTCAGTTCCGAGGGCGGCGGTACGCACGTGGTGTCCGCCGAGATCCGCAACGTGGCCGGCCGCGCCCACATCGCCGTTCCCACGCGTGCGGCGTCGGTTCCCGCGGGCCGCTGGAACCTGGCGGCCCGGCTGGACGGCGAGAAGGACGCGGCCCTGCCGCTGTGCACCGTGACCGTCAGGAGCAACGGGCGGCTGCGGCTCGACGACGGCCTGCCCGTGGTGGATCCCCAGCTCGTCCGCGCGACGCTGGCCAAGCGCCGCAAGGCGGCCCTGCGGCGGCGGCTGCGCGCCGTCGGCGGTCCGGTCGTGCGCAGGCTGCCCGCCCCGGCCCGCAAGAAGCTGCGCGGCCTGGCGGCGAGACTGACCGGCTGATCCGCCGGACCCACCACGGACACGCACCACGACAAGGATGTGATCGACATGCGGGAGCTCGGCATCGCCGGCGCCTGGATCCATGAACCGAAGGTCTTTCCGGACGCCCGCGGGAGCTTCCACGAGTGGTTCAAGGGACCGGACTTCGCCGAGGCCACGGGCCATCGGCTGGATCTGGCGCAGGCCAACTGTTCGGTCTCCAGCCGCGGCACCCTGCGCGGCATCCACTTCGCCGACGTGCCGCCCAGCCAGGCCAAGTACGTCAAGTGCGTGCGTGGCGCCGTGCTGGACGTCATCGTCGACATCCGTACGGGCTCACCCACGTACAAGCAGTGGGAAGCCGTACGGCTGGACGACGTGGACCACCACTCGGTCTACCTCTCCGAGGGGCTCGGGCACGCCTTCATGGCGCTGACCGACGACGCCACCGTGGTGTACCTGTGCTCCGAGGGGTACGCCCCGCAGCGCGAGCACGGCATCCACCCGCTCGACCCCGAGCTGGGCATCGAGTGGCCGTCGGGGCTGGCCCCGGTGCTGTCCGAGAAGGACGCCGCGGCGCCGTCCCTGGCCGAGGCGGAAGCCGCGGGCCTGCTGCCGTCCTACGAGGCGTGCCAGGCCTACCTGGCGGAGCTGCGCGCCTGAGACCGGTATGACGAGGGGCCTCGCGGAAGATCCGCGAGGCCCCTCGTCCTTTTCGCTCTGCCGCTCAGCCGCCCAGCGCCGCGATCTGCCCCCGCAGCCGTTCGAAGCCGGCGCGCGGACGGCGCAGGTTCCGGGCCCGGATCAGGGCGGGCCAGAAGTCCGCCGCCAGCAGCGCCTCCGGCCGCGCGGCGTGCTTGCGCACCAGCACCTCGTCGGGGACCGCCTGCGGATCCGGGGTGACGTACTCCTTGAGGATGTCGTCGTAGGCGTCCTTGAGGACCGTGTTCTGCGGATCGGCCCCGAAGACCACGGCGACGCCGGTCGGTGCGGTGTCGATCTCGAGGACCACCAGGTCGGGGCGGTATTTGCGCAGGACCGTCACCAGTTTGTAGACGTCTCCGGTCCAGTACTTGGTGTGCCGGTCGCGCGCCGCCTCGTCCACGTCGCGGGGCAGCATGTCGTCGAGGACGATCACGCTCGACCAGCGTGAGTGGCGTTCGACGTTCATGAAGTCGCGCAGCGCGTACTCGAAGAGATGCATGCCGTCGATGAAGGACAGTTCCAGCGTGGGATCGCCTCCGAGCACCCCGAGCGGGTCGCGACGGGCGAGAGCGCGGAAGGGGTTGCGGCCGCGCCGCAGGTGCACCAGCGGGTCCTTGCGGGCGAAGAAGTCGTCACTGGTCGACTGGACCAGGTGGACGTCGCAGCTGATCGACGTCACCACCTTGAAGGCCGGGTCGATCGCCACGGACGCCACACGCGAGAGCGCCAGGCTGCGACCGTCATTGACACCGATCTCCAGATAGTTGCGCGGGTGGTAGACACGGTGCAGTCCACGCAGCAGTTCATGACGGTTCACTCAAGCGGCCTTTCGTCGTAATTCCGCTGTTCGGGTTCCCGGCGAAGTTACTCGTATGACTGGCATGCGCGTAACCTTTCCCGTCAATTTACCGAGCGTTCCCTGTGAACGGGCCGGCGTCCTGGCAACCGTTATCGTCCGGTCGGTCACACTGTGTGGCGGGCGTCCAGGTCGTTGCCCGGACATGCGAACGGCTCCCGGCCGTGGGGCCGGGAGCCGTTCGCACATGTGCAGGCCGAGGGCCGTCAGTCCTCGTCGGAGGCGGTGGTGACCGTGGTGGTCTTCTTCGCCGTCGACTTGGCGGCGGCCGTCTTGGCGGTCTTGGCCGCCTTCTTGGCCGTCGTCTTCTTCGCAGCCGTCTTCTTGGCAGTGGTCTTCTTGGCCGCCGTCTTCTTCGCCGCGGTCTTCTTGGCGGCCGTCTTGCGGGCCGTCTTCTTGGCCGGAACGGCCTCCTCGACACCCTCCTCAGCGGCCTCGGTGGGTGCCTCCTCGCCCGCCGGCGTCTCCGCCGACGGTACGACCACGACGGCCGCCTCCTCGGACGCGGTCGGCGCGGTGGCCTTGCGCACCGCACGGCGGCGCGGGCGGGCCGGAGCGGCGCTCTCGGCGGCCGCGGCCGCCTCGGGCTCAGCGACCGCTTCGGGCGCCGTCTCGGCGACCGTCTCCGCCACCGCTTCCGCGACGGTCTCCGCCACCGGGGCGCTCTCGGCGACGACCGTCACCACGGTCGCCTCGGCACCGGCCGGGGAACCGGCGGGCGCCGACACCTTCCGGGTGGCACGCCGACGCGTACGGCCCTTGGGCGCGGCCTCCTCGGCGGCCTCGACCACCGGGTCCTCGACGGCGACCGGCTCGGCGTGTGCCGCGGCGGCCGGCTCGGGCAGCACCGGACGCTCCGCCTCGGCGGCGGCCGGTGCGTCCTGCGCGGTCGGCGCCTCGGCGGCGGTCTCGGTGCGTGCCGTACGGCCCTTGGGCGCGCCGGCCGGAGCCGAGGCCCTGCGGCTCGCGCGGCGGCGGGTACGGCCGCGGCCGGCCGCGGCCTCCGCCTCGGCGACGCTGCTGTACAGCTCCTCGTCCGGTGCGAAGTCGGGTGCGGGCAGCGCGACGGGCTCGGCGGCCTCGGCCGCGACCTCCGCCGCGGTCTCGACCGCGTGGACGGCCTCGGCGTGCTCGACGGCCCCGTCGGACACGACCTCGTGGGTCTCGTGCACGTCGTGGTCGTGTCCGTCGCCGCCGCGCCCGCGCTTCCTGCGCTTGCCGCCGCCACCGCCGCCGCCGCTGGAGCTGGGCTGCTCCATGTGGACGATGACGCCACGGCCGTTGCAGTACACGCAGGTCTCGGAGAAGGACTCCAGGAGGCCCTGTCCGACGCGCTTGCGGGTCATCTGGACGAGCCCCAGCGAGGTCACCTCGGCCACCTGGTGCTTCGTACGGTCCCGCCCGAGGCATTCGAGCAGGCGCCGCAGCACCAGGTCCCGGTTGGACTCCAGGACCATGTCGATGAAGTCGATGACGATGATGCCGCCGAGGTCGCGCAGCCGGAGCTGGCGGACGATCTCCTCGGCCGCCTCCAGGTTGTTGCGGGTCACCGTCTCTTCGAGGTTGCCGCCCTGGCCGGTGAACTTGCCGGTGTTGACGTCGACGACGACCATCGCCTCGGTCCGGTCGATGACCAGCGAACCGCCGCTGGGCAGCCAGACCTTGCGGTCCAGGGCCTTGGACAGCTGCTCGTCGATCCGGTACGTGGCGAAGACGTCGACCTCGGAGGTCCACTTCGACAGGCGTTCCGCGAGGTCGGGCGCGACGTGGGAGACGTAGCCGTGGACGGTCTCCCAGGCCTCGTCACCGCTGACGACGACCTTGGAGAAGTCCTCGTTGAAGATGTCGCGGACGACCCGGACGGTCATGTCCGGCTCGCCGTACAGCAGCGTCGGGGCGTTGCCGTTCTTCGACTTCTTCTGGATGTCCTCCCACTGCGCCTGGAGCCGTTCGACGTCGCGGCGCAGTTCGTCCTCGCTGGCGCCCTCGGCGGCGGTGCGCACGATGACGCCCGCGTCCTCGGGGACGATCTTCTTGAGGATGGTCTTCAGCCGTGCGCGCTCGGTGTCGGGCAGCTTGCGGCTGATGCCGGTCATCGAGCCCTCGGGGACGTACACGAGGTAACGGCCGGGGAGGGAGACCTGGCTGGTGAGGCGGGCGCCCTTGTGGCCGATCGGGTCCTTCGTCACCTGGACGAGCACGGACTGGCCGGACTTCAGGGCGGACTCGATACGGCGCGGGCCGTTGGCCATGCCCAGCGCCTCGAAGTTGACCTCGCCGGCGTACAGGACGGCGTTGCGGCCCTTGCCGATGTCGATGAAGGCGGCCTCCATCGACGGCAGCACGTTCTGGACCTTGCCCAGGTAGACGTTGCCGACGTACGAGGTCGACTGCTCCTTGTTGACGTAGTGCTCGACGAGCACGCCGTCCTCCAGGACGCCGATCTGGGTGCGGTCGCCGTGCTGGCGTACGACCATCACGCGCTCGACGGCCTCGCGGCGGGCGAGGAACTCGGCCTCGGTGATGATCGGGACGCGTCGGCGGCCCTGCTCGCGGCCCTCGCGGCGGCGCTGCTTCTTGGCCTCCAGGCGGGTCGAGCCCTTGATGGACTGGACCTCGTCGGACGGCTCGGAGGGCTTGCGGGGCTCGCGGACCTTGACGACCGTGCGCTCCGGGTCGTTCTCGCCGGGCTCGTTGTCGGGGGTGTCCCCGGCACGCCTGCGGCGGCGCCGGCGACGGCGGCTGCTGGAGGAGGACAGGCCGGCCTCGTCGTGGGCCTCCTCGTCGTCCTCCTCCTCCTGCTCGGCGGTGTCCTCGGCGTCCTGCTCGGCCTGCTCGGCGGCAAGCTCGTCGGTGCCGTCGTCGCCGCCCTCGCCGTCGGCGGCGTCACCGCGGCGGCGGCGTCGGCCACCACGACGGCGGCGCCGGCGGGAGCCGGACTCCTCGGCCTCGTCCTCGCCGTCGGCGATGTCCTCGACGGACTCCTCCGGCTCGTCGGTCTCGTCCTCGGCGGTGGTCTCGGCGACCGGGGCCTCCTCCACGGCGCCCCGGCGGCGGCGTCGGCGGCGCGAACCGGCCTCGGCCTGCTCGGCCGGCTCGACGGCGAAGGCCGTGGCAGCGGCGGAAGCGGTGGAAGCAGAGGGGGCGGCGGAGACGGGGGCAGCGGTGGCTGCCGGGAGCTCCTCCGGTTCCCCGGCGCCCGCGGCCGAGGCGGCGGCCTCCGCGGCGGCGCGCTCCGGGGTCTGGAACTTCGGCTCGGTGAACACGGGCGCCTGGAAGACGGCGACGGCGGGCCGGGCCGGGCGGCGCTGCGGCTCCTCCTCGGCGCCGGCCCGGGCGGCCGGCTCGGAGAACCCGGTGGCGGCCTGCCGCACGACGCGCCGCCGGCGGCGGGGCGCCTCGGCCTCGACGGGCTCGGCGGCCGGGGTCTCGGCGACCACGGCCTGCGGCTCCTCGGCGGCGGCCGTCTCGGCGGCAGCGGCCTCGGGCGCACCGGCGGGCGCGGACACCCGGCGGGTGGCGCGGCGACGGGTACGGGGAACGGCCGGGGTCTCCTCGGGAGCCTCGACGGCCTCAACGGCTTCGGGCTCCTCGATGGCCTCGGCGGACGCGGCGGTCTCGGTACCGGCCTCGGCCGCGACGGCCGGGGTCTTGGCCTCTTCGCCGGCCTCGGCAGTCTCCGGGGTACCGGCGGGAGCGGACACCCGGCGGGTCGCACGGCGACGCGTCCGCGGAGCTGGCGCGGCCTCCTCGACGGTTTCTGCGGCCTCTGCGGCTTCTACGGCCTCGACGGTGTCGGCGGCCTCGGCCGGCTCAGGGGCCTCGACGGCCGCCGGGGACGCGGTGGGCGCGGAGACCCGGCGGGTCGCACGGCGACGCGTCCGCGGAGCGGGCGCGGCCTCCTCGACGGCTTCTGCGGCGGACTCGACCGCGGCGGTGCTCTCGGCGAGCTCGCTCACGGCACCGGCGGCAGCGGGAGCGGCGGCGGGGACGACGGTCTCCGCGGCCTCGGCTGCCTCGGCGGGGGCACCGGCGGGCGCGGACACCCGGCGGGTCGCACGGCGACGCGTCCGCGGAGCGGGCGCGGCCTCCTCGACGGCTTCTGCGGCCTCCACCGGCTCAGGGGCCTCGGCGACCTCTTCCGTGACCTCTTCCGGCGCTTCGGCGGCGGACTCGAAGGTCTCGGCGGCCGGTACGGCCTGCACGGTGGTCTCGGCCACGGCCTCGGTCCCGGCGGGCGGTCCCGCGGGGCGGGACGCGGCACGGCGACGCCTGCGCGGCGGCAGGGTGTCGCTGGGGGTGTTCAGTTCGGAGCCCTCGGTGGGCTCGGTCGGTTCGAGCATGCGGGCGTTTCTCCCGTCAGGCTCCCGGGCGCCGCGCCTGGTCCGGCGTCGATCGGTTCGAGCGACCGCCGGTGACGTCCACGGCTCGCGCGATGCGCGGTGCCGCCGTGTGGGGCGCGGGCGCCGCACAGGAGCTCTCTGTGTCCTGTCTCGCCGGTTCCGTACGCCTTGTCGCGGACGGCCTGGCGAAAGTCTTCTGGTCGGTGCGCTGCCCGACCCAGGTGGCTCCCGAGTACGAGGGCTGCGCTACGACGTCCGTCCTTCGCGGGACCTTCCTTACGCCGGCACCGTCGCGGCGGCAGTCGGTTCGGCCTTCGAGAGGGCCTCGGCTGCCTCGCGGTCGGGCGCGAGCGGGTCGGTCACCGTGCCGGTCTCTTCATCGAGCAGCCCCTGCGCCAGCCTGGTCACCGCTGCGGGGACCGGCGGCGCCAGGTCGGCCACGGCGCGGAGACCGGACAGGACGTCGTCGGGTCGTACGGCAGGCGTCACGTGCCGAACAACCAGCCGCAGTATCGCACAGGGCTGGTCGGTCGGCCTATCAGCCGTTTCACTCTGTGTTTCAAGTTGTACGACGGCGGGGCGGGCGTCGAAGGTGCGGACGCCGTTCTTGGTGGTGCGCCGGACCTCGACGGACTCGGCGGCGTTGAACGCCGCGACGGCGTTCTCGGCCTCCGCCGGGTCCTGGCCGGCCAGTCGCAGCTCCCACACGGAGGCGGTGAGCCGGTCGGCCAGTCCGGACGTGTGTGCCTCGACCGCGTCGACGATGTCGAGCCCGGCGGGCAGGGACTCGTCGAGGAGGGCGCGCAGCCGCTCCGGGTCGCGGTGTGCGGTGAGCGCGATCTCCAGGTACTCGGCCTCGCTGCCCGTGCCGGTGGGTGCGGCATTGGCGTACGACACCTTCGGGTGCGGTGTGAACCCCGCCGAGTACGCCATGGGCACCTCGGCGCGGCGCAGCGCACGCTCGAAGGCGCGCTGGAAGTCACGGTGGCTGGTGAACCGGAGGCGGCCGCGCTTGGTGTAGCGCAGTCGGATGCGCTGCACCGCGGGTGCGGGCGGCGGGCCTTCGGGCTGTCGCTTGCCCAGTGTCGTCAGTCCTTCGTGGTTCTGGTGCGTTCTTGTGCGGGGGCCGTACCGCTGTGGGCCGTACGGCTGTGTACTGCTATCCATCAAGAGTACGTGTGTCGCGGCCCCTGGGTTCCCGGCGGTCCACGGGCGCGGGCCGCCGCGGCTCGCCGAAGAGGGCGCGGCGGAGGTCGGCGCGGGCCTGGCGGACGGCACGGCCGATCGCGCGTGCGGCCTCGGCCACCGGGTGCAGGACGAGGTCGCGGACGACGTGTCCGACCGGGGTGAGGACGGTCCGGTACACCCACCGCGCGGGCTCCAGGAAGATCCACCGGAAGAGGGTGCCGAGCACCCGTCCGACGGCACGTGCGACGTGTCCGGCGGCCCGCCAGGCGTGGCCGAGTGCCTCCCCGATCTCCGTGAGGACGATGCCGAGGACGCGGCCGACCGGGGCGAGGATCCAGCGCCACAGGGCGAGGGCGGGCACGACGAGGAGCACCCGCGCGGTCCAGTACAGGGCGGTGCCGAGCATGTGGAGTGCCCAGGCCACGGCCTTCACGGCGGGCGTGAGGAGCAGTACGAGCGCGTGGCCGATCGGGGTGAGCACGCGCGCGTAGAACCACACGAGCGCACGGCCGGCCGGGGGGAACACCCGCGCGCAGAGCCACAGGAGGGCGTGGCCGAGGCGGGTGAGCAGGTAGCGGTACAGCCAGATCAGGGGGGCGACGAGGAGCGCGTGGAGAATCAGGCCGATCGCGCGTCCCACCGGGGCGAGGACGTATCGCCACAGGAACCGTGCGGCCGCGGCGAACGCGTCCCAGAGCAGGCGTACCGGCAGCACGACCAGGAAGACGAAGATACGGACGGGGATTCTGATCGCGACGACCAGGCATCCCTCGGGGTGCTGCGCCTGTGGCGGTGGTTGTGGCGGCCGCCGGGGCCGTTTCTGCATGTCCATGGCCGAAGAGACGTTATCGCGGGCCGTGCGGATGCGATCGGGTGGCGTTGATCACCGATCGGCGGCGAGACGGTAACGGTTGACCCGCACACGCCAATCTGATTGGAACCGGCCATGTCGGCTTGATTTGCTGTGCGCACAATCACGCCTTGATCCCCGGGGGGACGAGTAATGAACTGGTACGTGGACGTACTGAAGAAGTACGTGGTGTTCAGCGGACGCGCGCGTCGGCAGGAATACTGGATGTTCACGCTGATCAACACGATCGTCGCGATCGTGCTCATCGCGGTCGGCGCGGCCATCCACTTCAGCGCCCTCGCGGCGATCTACGACCTCGCGGTCCTGCTGCCCAGCCTCGGTGTCGCGGTCCGCCGACTGCACGACACCGGCCGCTCCGGCTGGGCGATCCTGGTCGGCATCATCCCGCTGGTCGGCTGGATCTTCGTGCTCGTCTGGCTCGCCTCCGACGGCAAGCCGGAGGAGAACCAGTACGGCGCCAACCCGAAGTTCGCGGCCGCCGTCTGACACGCCGACACCCGAAGGCCCGCCGGAACCGTCCGGCGGGCCTTCGCCGCTTTCCGCTACCCGCCGGAGGACGAACTCCTGTTGCGTTCGGTCTGCAGGTGCAGCACCAGGAAGAGGACGCGCAGCAGGTCGTCGGGGAGGGCGTGCAGACCCGCGGGCAGGACGACGCGGCGGGGCCGCCCGCCCAGCAGGTCGTACTCCACCGAGAGCGGGCCGACTCCGCGCACCCGGCCGCTGAGCCTGGGGTGGTCGATCGGGTACGGCCCGATCCGCCGCGGGATCCCGGACCAGGCGGCGCAGTCGACGTCCCAGCTCCCGAACGTCCTGGGAACGCTGCCCAGGCGGCCGTAGCCGATCTCGACGTCGCCGATCCGGCGCAGCCGGCTGCCGAGCAGGTCGTACTCCAGCGGATGCGGCCCGAGCGCGCGGGGCCGGCCGCCCCACCGGCCGTAGGTCAGTTCGACCTCCCCGATGCTGCGGAGCCGGCCGCCGAGCAGGTCGTACCTCAGTTCCAGTTCCATGTCCGCCAGTTCCCCCGCTGTCCGCCGGTGTTCGGCTCCACACCCGTGTTCGGTTTTCCTGATTGTGCGGCCGGTTCGGTACGGCTTCCATGGCGGTCGTGTCACGGTTTCGTCGGCGCCCGGAAGACCCGGTCCGCGGCGCGTCAGGTCCGCGGGCCCGGCCTGCCGTTCCAGCGGGCGAGGAACTTGCCGACTTCCCACAGCACCAGCAGCGCGAGCGCCGGCAGCAGCGTCCAGGCGAACTGGGCCAGGTTCAGTTCGGTCGTGCCGAGCAGCCTGCGGAAGGCGTCCGTCTGGGTGACCAGGATCGCGAGGACGAACTCGATCAGCATGGCCCGGTTCATCTGCTTGCTGTCGAAGCTGGCGATGGTGAGCACGGTGTCGCGTTCGCCGCGGCACTCCAGGGCGGCCACGATCAGGCAGAGCGCGAAGGACGTGAACGCCATCGACTGGCCGATCGCGACGCTGCCGTAGCGGGAGGTGCCGAGGTCGATCAGGCAGAGCAGGCCGATGGTGATCACCAGGCCGGACAGCCCGACGGTGAGCACGACACCCCGGGTGAGCACGTGCGCGCCGCGCGGTCGCGGGCGGCGCGCCATCAGGCCGGGGCTCTGCCGGTCGAAGCCGAGCGCGAAGCCGAAGGCCGCGTTGACGAAGAAGTGGATCCACAGCACCTGCGCCGGGGTGAACGGCTCCCCGGCGGCGATGTCGAACAGGGTCGCGCCGAGGAACGTCAGCACGAACACCACGAGCAGGACGAGCACGAACCGGATGTACTTGGTGAGGTTGTCGTAGATCTTGCGGCCCTGTTCCACCGCGAAGACGATCGTGGCGAAGTTGTCGTCGGCGAGGACCATGCGGCCGGCGTTCTTGGCTACCTCGGTGCCGGAGCCCATGGCGATGCCGACGTCGGCCGCCTTGATCGCGGGCGCGTCGTTGACGCCGTCGCCGGTCATGGCGACGACGCCGCCCTTCTTCTTCAGCGTCTCGGCGAGCAGCACCTTGTGCTCGGGCGCGACCCGGCCGACGACGCCGATGCCGTCGATCCGGGCGAGCCGTTCGCTCTCCGGCAGGGCGGCGAAGTCCGCGCCCAGCATGGCCTCGCCCTCGATGCCGAGCTGCCGGGCGATGGCGGCGCCGGTGACGACGTCGTCGCCGGTGACCATGCGGACCCTGATGTGCGCGGCCTGCGCGTCGGCGACCGCGGCCCTGGACTCGGCGCGCGGCGGGTCGACCATGCCGACCAGGCTGGTCATCTGCAGGCCGGTGACGTAGCCGAGCAGGTCGCCGTCCGGGTCGAACGTCGCCGGGTCGAGGTCGCGGCGCGCCGCGGCCATCACCCTCAGGCCCTCGCCGCCCATCCGTTCGACGTGCTCCTGCGCCCGCTGCCGCAGCCCCTCGTCCCACGGGACGGAGGCGCCCTGCCGGAGTGCCGTGGCGGCCCGGTCCATCATGGCGGGCGCCGCGCCCTTCACGAAGCAGCGCACGACGGGGCGGCCGGTCTCGTCGGTGGCCCGGTTGAAGGTGGCCATCAGCTTGTAGGAGGGGTCGAAGGGCAGTACGGCGAGCCTGGGCAGCCGTTCCCGGGTGGCGTCGACGTCCAGGCCGGCCTTGTGGCCGAGGACCAGCAGGGCGCCCTCGGTGGGGTCGCCGACGACCTTGCCGTCCACCAGCCGGGCGTCGTTGGCGACCAGGTACGGCAGGATCGCGTCCGCCATGTCCGGGGCGCTGCCGACGGGATGCCGGATCCGCCCCTCCAAGCTGTAACCGGTGCCGGAGACGGTGTAGCGGTCGCCGACGTCGACGACCTCCACGGCCGTCATCTGGTTCATGGTGAGCGTGCCGGTCTTGTCGGAGTTGATCGCCGAGGTGAAGCCCAGCGCCTCCACCGACGGCAGGTCCTTCACGATCGCCTGGCGCTTCGAGAGGTCGACGGCGCCGATGGACAGGATCGTCTGGGAGACGGTGGGCAGGGCCTCCGGGATGGCGGCGATGGCCAGCGAGACGGCGCTGACGAACAGCGCGTCCCACGCCGTACCGCGGCCGCGGCCGAGCACGAACATCAGGATCATCGTCACCCCGGCCGTCGCCGTGATCCACAGGGTGAGCCGGTCCATCTCCCGGGTCAGCGGCGAGGCCTCCCGGCGGGTGGTGGACAACATGCCCGAGATACGGCCGAGTTCGGTGTCCGCACCGGTGGCGGTGACCACCACCGTGCCGCTGCCGTGGGTGACGGGGGTGTTCATGAACGCCATGTTCCGGCGCTCCCCCGGCGGCAGGTCGCCGTCGGTCAGCGTGGCCGCCTCCTTCGCGGCCGGCACGCTCTCGCCGGTCAGCGCCGACTCGTCGATCTGCAGGGCGTTCGCCGTGACGACACGGCCGTCCGCCGGCACCTCGTCGCCGGCCGCGAGCAGCACCACGTCGCCCGGTACGACCTCCTCGGCCGGGATCTTCGACTCGGTTCCGTCCCTGCGTACCCGCGCGGTGGCCTTCATCATCGACTTCAGCGCGTTCATGGCGCTGTCGGCCTTGCCCTCCTGGCGCATCCCGGCGACCGCGTTGACGACGGTCAGGACGAGCAGCAGGATCCCGGTGCTCCACTCCTTGATGACGAGCGAGACGACGGCGGCGCTCACCAGGACCAGTTGCATGTAGCTGCGGTACTGGGCGAGGTAACGGCGCCAGCCCGGCAGCGGTTTCTCCTCCGGCAGCGCGTTCGGGCCGTGCGTCCGCAGCAGTTCCGCTGCGCGGGCGGTGGACAGCCCGGCGGCCGGATCCACCTCGAACGCGGCGGCAACCTGCTCGGGCGGACACGCGTACCACGGCCTGCCGTCGGCCGCCCGATCCTGCGGGGCGTCTGTCTGCGCGGTCATGAAGGCGCCTTCTTGTTTTTCGTCTTCGCGGTTTTCGCCCTCGCGGTTTTCGCCCTCGCGGTTTTCGCCCTCGCGGTTTTCGTCTTCCTGGTTTTCGTCTTCTTGTTCTTCGCGTTGTTTCTCTTCTCGCCCTCTGCGTACGGGTCCGGGGCCGCGCCCGCGGGTGCCTCCGCCTCCAGCTCCTCCCTGACCTGGGCGAGTTCGCGCCGGGACTCGTCGCTGACCTGCGGGTACTGCGGGTCGATGACCATCAGGGTGTGCACCAGGACGGCGGCCGCGCACACCCGGGCGAACCACTTGTGGTCGGCGGGAACGACGTACCAGGGTGCCCACGGCGTACTGGTTGCGGACAACATCTGCGAGAACGCCCGCTGGTAGTCGTCCCAGTAGGCCCGTTCGCGCACGTCGGCCGACGAGAACTTCCAGTTCCGCTCGGGTACGTCGATGCGCTTGAGGAAACGGCTGCGCTGTTCTTCCTTCGACAGGTTCAGGAAGATCTTCACGATCCTGAAGCCGTTGTCGGTCAGATAGCGCTCCCAGTCGTTGATCTCGCGGTAGCGCCGCTCCCACACGTCCGGGCCGCGGGCCGTGTCGGGCAGTTTCTGGCGGCGCAGGTTGTCCTGGTGCACCCGGACCACGAGCACTTCCTCGTAGTGGGAGCGGTTGAAGATGCCGATCTCACCGCGGCCCGGCAGGTTCCGGGAGTAGCGCCACAGGTAGTCGTGGTCGAGTTCCTCGTTCGAGGGGACCTTGAAGCCGACCACGCGCACGCCCTGCGGGTTGACTCCGCTCATGACGTGGCGGATCGTGCCGTCCTTGCCGCCGGCGTCCAGGGCCTGCAGGCACAGCAGCACGCCGTAGGTGTCCTGGGCGGCCAGCCGCCGCTGGTAGTCGGCCAGCTGCTCGATACCGCTGCGGAGCAGTTCGACGCCGTCCTTCTTCTTGCGGATGCCGGCTCTGAAACCGGGGTCGAAGTCCTCGGCCAGCCGCACCTTGCTGCCGGGCTCCACCCGCAGCGGCTCGATGAACTCCGCGATGCGGTCGGCTCTGTCGTCGCCCATGGCCCACACGCCCTTCCGGACCGACCATGATTCCGGAGCCACCATGCTTCCGCCGGCCGCCGGGGGACGTCCTCACCCCTCAGGGGTGGTTCCCCCCTGGGCGGGTGGTTCAGGCGGTGGAGCCGTCGCCGTCCCCGCCAGGACGTCCGCCGTCCCCGCGGCGCGGCAGGACGCCGGCCGCGAGGAGGGTGTCGTAGAGCCGCTGCTGTTCCGGGTCGAGGCCGGAGTACAGCAGGTCGTACGCCTCCTCCTCGCCCCGCACCGTCTCGACGGGGTCCCAGTCGTCGCCGAGGGCCGCCATGACATGGGCGCGGCGGGTCAGCTCGTGACCGGTGAGGTCTACGGCGAACTCGACCGGCTCGGTGGGACGGGAGGCATCTTTGTCGGACATATAACCGAATTTAGGTAAGCCTTCCGGGTGCGGACAAGGGCCCGTGGGACACATCACAGCAGGCCGGAAGGGAGGGGACGGCTACGGCCGGCTACGAGGGCGGTTCGGTCCCGGCCTGCTCGCTCACCAGGTACCGCGCGTACCAGTCCGGCCAGTCCGGGTCCTCGGCGCCGATGCGGGCCTCGTGCTCGCCGTGCGCCGCCGCGGCCCGGCGCAGGGCGCTCGCCAGGTCGCCGGCCGAGGAGAACGCGGTGGCCGCGGGGTCGACCCTGCCGGGGAGCCGGGTGGTGACCTCCTGGAGGAGCCAGCCGTTGCCGTCCGGGTCGCTGAACGACAGGAAGGAGCCGTAGCTGCCGTCGGGGCCGGCCACCCGGGCGTCGGTGCCCGCGTGGTGGAAGAGGCCGCCGGCGTCGTGGAACACGTCGCTCGGGTGGGCGCCGTTGCGGGCCAGCTCGTCGTGGGCGGTCCTGATGTCGTCGACGATCAGGTGCAGGCCCTGGGCCGTGCCCGGAGCCTGGTCGGTGACCGAGGAGCCGAAGATGACCGACGCCGGGGAGCCCGGCGGGGTCACCTGCACCACCCGGAAGTCCCCGTCGCCGGCGACGTCCGCGTCGAGCCGCCAGCCCAGCGTGGTGTAGAAGTCCTTGGCCCGGTCGACGTCGGCCACCGGCACCACGACGACCTCCAGTTTCATGTCCATGGCTTGCGCCTCCCGTCTCGTAGGGGCGTGGGGGATGTCGGGTGAGGACGGGCGGTCAGCGTGCGAGCAGTTGCTGACCGCCGTCGATGTCGTAAGTGGCGCCGGTGAGGGCGTCGTTGACCATGATGTGCAGGGCGAGAGCGGCGACGTCGGCCGGGCCGACCACCCGGCGGATGGGCAGCGAGTTGCGCAACTCCTCGCGCCGCGCCTCCAGTTGGTCGCCGAGGAGGGCGGCGGACAGCGGTGTGTCCACGAACCCGGCCGCGATCAGGTTGACCCGGACCGGGGCGATCTCCAGCGCCAGGTTGGCGGTGAGCGCCGGCAGCGCCGCGGTGACCGCGCCCACCACGGCCATCCCGGGCGCGGGCCGCCGGCCGCCGGTGCCGCCGATGAACAGCAGCGTTCCCCCGGGCCTGACCTTCTCCCGGGCCGCCCGCGCCACCGCCAGCAGCATCGCCATCCGCTCGCCGAAGTCCCGGGCGGCGTCGGCCGGATCGAGCTCGCCGAACGGGGTGTACGACGGGCTGCCCGCCGTGACCAGCACGTGGTCGGCCCGTCCGGGCAGTTCCCCGAGGAAGCGCTCCAGGTGGGCGGTGTCCCGGGCGTCGAGCACGGCGGTGCTCAGCGGGTGCAGCTCGTCCGCGGCCCGCCGCAGGCGCTCGGCGTTGCGTGCCGCCAGCACCAGGTCGCCGCCGGCCGCCCGCACCTGCCGTGCCGTCTCCAGACCGATGCCGGCGCTGCCGCCCACCACGACGACCGTCTGCCCGGCCAGTTCTCCGTGCGCTCCGCTCGACCTGTCGGTCATGACCGCCTCCACGTCCGCCGGCACCGCCCGCCTCGTGGGCGCTGCCGGGCCTTCACCGGAAGTCCCCGCCACCCCCGCCGTCTTGGCCGCGCCCGCCGTCCCCGTCGTCTTCGCCGCCCCCGCCGTCCTCGCCCTCCACGAGGCCGACGAACTCGTCGGTGGTGATGACGGCGTGGGCGTACAGGGGTGCGTTCAACTCGAAGGTCGCTGTCATCTCCTCCCAGCTGAGGGAGCCGATGGCGTCGCGGACGAGGGTCACGTGGTAGCCGAGTTCCTGGCCGAAGCGTGCGGTGGTGTCGACGCAGGTGTTGGCCCGCATGCCGATGAGCACGATCTTGCGGATCCGGTGCTGCTGGAGCATGAGGTCGAGGTCGGTGTTGGCGAAACCGCTGGAGGCCCAGTGCTGCCCGATGACGATCTCGTCCTCGCGGGGCCGGAAGTCGGGGTGCCACTCGCCTCCCCAGCTTCCCTCGGCGAACGTCTGGTTGACCACGATGCGCCGCTGGGACGGCGACAGGTGGTCCCAGGTGCGGTAGTCGCCCGGTGTCGTCCGGTGGTGCGGCACGATGAGGACGCGGCACCCGCGGCCACGGGCCGTGGCCAAAACGGTACGCATGTGGTCGAGCAGTCCGACCCGCTCCGCCACCTCCTTCCCCCGGGGCCACAGCTTTCCGCCCTCGGAGAGGAAGTCGTTGTACGGGTCGACGATCAGCAGAGCGGTTTCCCGCGGGGAGTACCGCGCTTCAGAGGTCATGGAAGGTTCCCGACTGGCCGGCGAACGGACCGATCGCTGCTGGGACGCGCAGAGCGGGGACGGCCGGCGCCGCCCCGAACTCTCCGCCGCGGCCACCCGGCTCCGGAACCTCAGTCTGTCACCCACCCGGCGGAACGGCATCCGGGCCCGCCGGCACTCCCCCGGCCCCACCGGGGCCGCCTTGCCGCCTTGCCGCCGTCTGCCGTCTGCCGTCTGCCGTCTGCCGTCTGCCGTCAGGAACTCGACGCGGGCGGGCGGGAACCGCGGCCGGCACCTTGCGGCGGGGGCTGTGGCGAGTCCGCACATCGCCGGTGAAGGTGAAGGGGCCGAGGCGTACGTCGCAGCGCTCCGTGGAACTGCTGAAGTCGCTCCAGCCGTAGGTGTGAGTGCCGCCGTGACCGATGCGGGCTGTCGCACATGGCAACTGCCGAGCCCACATCGTTCAGCCGATCAGGTCGTTCACCAAAGCGCGGATGCGGTGTTCGATGTCGTCCCGGATCGGGCGAACGGCATCGACTCCCTGGCCGGCCGGATCGTCGAGTTGCCAGTCGAGGTATCGCTTACCCGGGAAGACCGGACATGTGTCTCCGCATCCCATCGTGATGACGACGTCGGACGCCTGCACGGCTTGCGTCGTCAGGATCTTCGGGGTCTCGGCGGAGATGTCGATGCCGACTTCGTTCATGGCTTCCACCACGGCCGGATTGACCGTGTCGGCAGGGGCGGAGCCGGCCGAGCGGACCTCCACCCTGTCCCCGGCGAGGTGGGTGAGGAAGGCGGCAGCCATCTGAGAGCGCCCGGCGTTGTGGACGCAGACGAACAGAACGGAGGGGCGAGGGGTGGAGTCGGTCACGACGGAAGTTCCTTGGAAGGGGGTCAGCGAGGGGAAACAGCGAGTTCGGTGTCGCCTTGCGGCATGACGGCATCGGTTCCGGCGGGAACGGCGGTCCCGAAGACCAACGCCACCAGGCCCAGGCCGACGGCGGCGCCCACCAGTTGTGCCGCGATGAACGGCGCGACGGACGCCGGGGCGATCCCGGCGAAGGTGTCGGTGAACGTCCGGCCGATCGTCACCGCGGGGTTCGCGAACGAGGTGGAAGAGGTGAACCAGTAGGCGGCCCCGATGAAGGACGCCACAGCCCCCGGAGCCAATCGCCCGCGCCCCGTCCGGTTCAGGCCGAAGATCAGCAGAACCAGCCCGGCAGTCGCCACGACTTCCCCCAGCCACAGGTGTCCTGCGAAGCGGTCGTGCGTGGACCACTTCACCAGGGGTTCGGCGAACATGGCGTCGGCCAGGACCGCACCGGCGACGGCTCCCGTGATCTGCGCCGCGACGTACGCGGTCGCGTCCAGCAGGCTCAGCCCGCTGCCGCTCCTCCGGTCGGCGAACCATGCCGCAAGGGTGACAGCAGGGTTGAAGTGCGCACCTGAGACCGGCCCGAGGAGCACGATCAACACGCCCAGGCCGAAGACCGTGGAAATCGAGTTGGCGAGCAGTTGGACGCCCACGTCACGTGAGAGTTCGGTCGCCTGGATCCCGGAGCCGACGACCACGGCCACCAGGCCGGCGGTACCCACCGCTTCGGCAGCGACGCGGCGGCCGAGGGGCGCGTTCACACGGATGCCTTTGCCGCGTGCGGCATGGCCAGGAAGCCGGCCAAGCGGTCGAGGGCGGTCGGCAGGATCCAGTAGTAGACCCAGGTGCCGCGTCGCTCGCAGTCGATGAGCCCCGCCTGCCGGAGCAGCTTCAGATGGTGCGAGATCGTGGGCTGCGACAGATCGAAAGCGGGGGTCAGCTCACAGACACAGACTTCGCCGCCCTCCCGCGAAGCGATCATCGACATCAGCCGCAGACGCACCGGGTCGCCCAGGGCTTTGAAGGTCTTCGCCAGGTCGGCCGCCTGCTCTTCGTCCAGGGGCGCCGTGGCCAGCCCCTCGCAGCAGGCGTCATCGCCGTCCTGGCCGAGGATCTTCAGCTCTTGTTTCGACATGCCTCTATATTGACGTTCCTCGATCCAAGGCGCAAGGTTGCATCGATGAACGTCAATACAAGCCGTTCCGGGGCGCCGTCATGCCCCACGATCCAGGAGCGAGTCATGCCCGACAAGTCCACAGACCTACGCGAAACCGTCCGCCGGCGTTACGCGGCAGCAGCCGTCAAGGTCACCGAAGGCGGCACCGCCTGTTGCGGGTCGGAGCCCGTCGAGATCGACGAGAACTTCGGCGCCGCCCTCTACCCGGCCGACGAGCGGGAGGCACTCCCCGCCGAGGCCCTCGCCGCCTCCCTCGGCTGCGGCAACCCCACCGCGGTGGCCGAGCTGCACGAAGGGGAACGTGTCCTCGATCTCGGTTCCGGAGGCGGCATCGACGTCCTGCTCTCCGCCCGGCGCGTCGGCCCGACGGGCAAGGCGTACGGACTCGACATGACCGAGGAAATGCTCTCCCTGGCCCTGGCCAACGCCGCGAGGGCGGGCGCCACGAACGTCGAGTTCCTCAAGGGCACCATCGAGGCCGTCCCGCTGCCCGCGAACACCATCGACGTCGTGATCTCCAACTGCGTGATCAACCTGTCCACGGACAAGGCAGCGGTGTTCACGGAGACGTTCCGCGTCCTGAAGCCCGGCGGCCGCCTCGGCGTGTCCGACGTCGTCGCGGACGACTCCCTGACACCCGAGCAGCGAGCCGAGCGCGGCGACCACGTCGGCTGCATCGCCGGCGCCCTTTCCTTCAGCGAGTACCGCGAAGGCCTCGCAGCGGCGGGCTTCACCGACGTCGAGATCACTCCGACCCACGGCGTGGCCGACGGCATGCACTCTGCGACCGTGCGCGCCACCAAGCCCACCGCAGCGACCGAAGCGACCGAAGCCAAGGAGCCCTCCGACGCCTGCTGCGGCGTGAACTCCTGCTGCACTCCGGCCGAGACCTCCACCGACCCGGCCGTCACGGTCACAGACGCCAAGGCCGCATCAGGCTGCGGCTGCCAGAACTGAGGCACCACGAGGAGGCCCCAGCAAGCCGTCAGCCGCCCACAGCGACAACCTCGACCTCCATCGCCCCCACCGGCACATCCGCGATGCGCCTCAGTGGCTCACTCGCCTCAGTGAGCGTGTCCACTCGGCGCCGGGGCAGCGTTCTTGACCGTCAGCGGCAGCAGCTTCTTGCCCGTCGGGCCGATCTGGATGCTGGTGTCCATCTGCGGGCACACCCCGCAGTCGAAGCAGGGGGTCCAGCGGCAGTCCTCGACCTCTGTTTCGTCGAGGGCGTCCTGCCAGTCCTCCCAGAGCCAGTCCTTGTCCAGGCCCGAGTCGAGGTGGTCCCAGGGGAGGACCTCCTCGTAGGTGCGCTCGCGGGTGGTGTACCAGTCGACGTCGACGCCGGAGGGGGCGAGGGCCTTGTCGGCGCAGGCCATCCAGCGGTCGTAGGAGAAGTGCTCGCGCCAGCCGTCGAAGCGGCCGCCGTCCTCGTAGACGGCGCGGATGACGGCGCCGATGCGGCGGTCGCCGCGGGAGAGGAGGCCCTCGACGATGCCGGGCTTGCCGTCGTGGTAGCGGAAGCCGATCGAGCGGCCGTACTTCTTGTCGCCTCGGATCTTGTCGCGGAGCTTCTCCAGGCGGGCGTCGGTCTCTTCGGCGGAGAGCTGCGGGGCCCACTGGAAGGGGGTGTGGGGCTTGGGCACGAAGCCGCCGATGGAGACCGTGCAGCGGATGTCGTTCGAGCGGGAGACCTCGCGGCCCTTGGCGATGACCTTCGTCGCCATGTCGGCGATCTGGAGGACGTCGTCGTCGGTCTCGGTGGGCAGGCCGCACATGAAGTACAGCTTCACCTGGCGCCAGCCGTTGCCGTAGGCCGTCGAGACGGTGCGGATCAGGTCGTCCTCGGAGACCATCTTGTTGATGACCTTGCGGATGCGTTCCGAGCCGCCCTCGGGGGCGAAGGTGAGGCCGGAGCGGCGGCCGTTGCGCGTCAGTTCGTTGGCCAGGTCGATGTTGAAGGCGTCGACGCGGGTGGAGGGGAGGGACAGGCCGATCTTGTCCTCCTCGTAGCGGTCGGCCAGGCCCTTGGCGATGTCGCCGATCTCCGAGTGGTCGGCGCTCGACAACGAGAGCAGTCCGACCTCCTCGAAGCCCGTCGCCTTGAGGCCCTTGTCGACCATCTCACCGATGCCGGTGATCGAGCGCTCGCGCACCGGGCGGGTGATCATGCCGGCCTGGCAGAAGCGGCAACCGCGCGTGCAGCCGCGGAAGATCTCGACGGACATGCGCTCGTGGACCGTCTCGGCGAGCGGGACGAGGGGCTGCTTGGGGTACGGCCACTCGTCCAGGTCCATGACGGTGTGCTTGGAGACACGCCACGGGACGCCCGACCTGTTGGGGACCACGCGGGCGATCCGGCCGTCGGGGAGGTACTCGACGTCGTAGAACGCCGGGATGTAGACGGAGCCGGTCTTCGCCAGGCGCAGGAGGACCTCCTCGCGGCCACCGGGGCGGCCCGCCGCCTTCCACTCCCGGATGATCTTCGTCATGTCGAGGACGGCCTGCTCGCCGTCGCCGATGATCGCCGCGTCGATGAAGTCCGCGATCGGCTCCGGGTTGAAGGCCGCGTGGCCGCCCGCGAGGACGATCGGGTCGTCGAGGGTGCGGTCCTTGGACTCCAGGGGGATGCCGGCCAGGTCGAGGGCCGTGAGCATGTTGGTGTAGCCCAGCTCCGTGGAGAAGGACAGACCGAACACGTCGAAGGCCTTCACCGGGCGGTGGCTGTCCACCGTGAACTGCGGGACCCGGTGCTCGCGCATGAGCGCCTCCAGGTCCGGCCACACGCTGTACGTGCGCTCGGCGAGGACGCCCTCCTGCTCGTTGAGTACCTCGTAGAGGATCATGACGCCCTGGTTGGGCAGGCCGACCTCGTAGGCGTCCGGGTACATGAGCGCCCAGCGGACGTCGCAGGCCTCCCACGGCTTGACCGTGGAGTTGAGCTCTCCGCCGACGTACTGGATCGGCTTTTGCACATGCGGGAGCAGTGCTTCGAGCTGCGGGAACACAGACTCGGCGACCTGAGCGGCGGCTTCGGCAGGCATCTCGCGGACCTTTGTGAGGTGGCTGGGGGCGCCCCCCGGCCGGTGGCCGGGAAGGGTGACCATCAAGCCTAACCCGGTCGGCGGACTCCCCCGTACGCCCGGATCACACCGGAGCCTCGGTCTTGATGTCCTCCCAGGCCTTGGGCGCCTCCGTCTCCACCGCCGCCGCCCGCTGCTCCTCGCGGCCGTACAGCAGCCCGTACGTGAACGCGCTCTCCCCGGCCGCGTGGGCCACCGCGGACAGTTCGCGCAGGGTCTCGCGGGCCATGACGCTGTCCTGGTGCTCGCCGAGCATGGTCTGCAGGGACTTCATGGACTTGACCATGGTCTTGGCCGGTTTGCCGAGGGCGGGGCGGGCGGCTTCGGCCGCGTAGCGGGTGCGCTTGGCCTTCTTGCGGGCCTCGTGCAGGCCGAGGTCGCGGTCGTGGCCGGGGGGCTCTGCCATGGCCGTCTCGATCAGGTCGGTGACCTTGGCGAAGTCCTTGTGGACGGCCTTGGTGAGGACCTTCTCGGGGTCCTTGGCGGCGGCCTTCAGCAGGGGCGGGTCGGCGGCCAGGGTGTCCAGGGTGTCGAGGAGCGCCAGGTAGCGGGTGGAGTCGAGGACGCCGAGGAGCCGGCTGCGGGAGCCGCGTTCGCTCGCCTCGGCCCAGCGCTGGATGCGGTCGTGGACGGGGCCGTGGACGAGGGTGGGGGGCACGTCGGCGAGGGCCGACATCAGGCGTTCGGCCAGGACCTCCTGGTCGCGGCCCACGCCCAGTTCGCCGGCCAGCCATTTCAGCTCGTCGGCGATCGGGTCGGTGACCTGGCGGTCGAGGACCTTGCCGAAGGTGCGGAAGGTGCTGCGCAGCCGGCGGGTGGCGACCCGCATGTCGTGCACGCCCTCCTCGGTGTCCAGGCGCACGGCGGGGTCGAGCTCGACGATCGCGTCGCGCTGGGCGCGGACGTAGGCCATGACGTGGTCGCCCGCCGTGACGGGCGCGGCGGAGGCGGTCTTCGGCGGGCGCGGCTTGCCGCCCTTCGTCTCGGCCAGGGCGCGGGCGAGCTTCGATGCGGACGTCGAGGGGCGTACGCCCGCCTTGCCCAGCCGTTTCTCCACCTTGTCGAGGAAGGCGGGGTCGCCGCCGTCGGCGAGTTCCACCTCGATCTCGGTCCACTGTGCCTTGCCGTCGCCGCCGAAGAGCCGGTCGGCCCGGACGCGGTCCACGCTCACCTCGGCGAGCAGGGCGCCGTCGGCGTCGACGAGGTGCTGGACGTCGCGGGTGGTGCGCAGCCGGATCACCGGGACCAGCTGGCCCTCGCGGACCCGGGAGCGGGCCAGGGCGGCGAGTTCGTCGGGGAGGGTGTCGGAGAGGGGGGCGTGGATCTCGTCCCGGACGCCGGGTGCGACGGGGAGTTTGAGGTGCCAGCCGGCGTCGCTGCCTCCGCTGCGGCGGCGCAGGGTGACCTTGGCCGAGGCCAGGCGCAGGTCGGAGGTGTCGTGGTAGGTCGCGTCGAGGTCGGCGGTGCCCTTGTCCACGACGTTCGCCACTCCTGCGACGCCGGTCAGATCGGGCAGGCCGCTGTCATCGGATTCGTACTTGCGCTCGATTTCGCGCTTCGTATCCGCCATGAGTTGAATCTAGTGGTCGGGCCGCCGCAGAGGCAGAGGCCAAGGTGGGTGAATCGGAGGAAGACTGAATCGGTATGGGAGGTGAACAGATCGGGTTGATGTGTTCACCTCCCTGAGTTCCCCGGGGCGGAGCCGACTATGCCGACATCGGCCGCTGCACCCTGATCGACTGCAGCAGCCCCACCGCCACCCACACCGCGAACATCGAGGAACCGCCGTACGACACGAACGGCAGCGGCAGGCCGGTGACTGGCATGATGCCGAGGGTCATGCCGATGTTCTCGAACGCCTGGAACGCGAACCACGCCACGATCCCCGCCGCGACGATCGTGCCGTACAGCTCGGTCGCCTCGCGGGCGATACGGCAGGCGCGCCACAGGATGACCCCGAGGAGCACGATGATCAGGCCGGCGCCGACGAAGCCCAGTTCCTCCCCCGCGACCGTGAAGACGAAGTCGGTCTGCTGCTCGGGGACGAACTGGCCGGTGGTCTGCGAGCCGTGGAACAGGCCCGCGCCGGTGAGGCCGCCGGAACCGATGGCGATGCGGGCCTGGTTGGTGTTGTAGCCGACGCCGGCCGGGTCGAGGCTCGGGTTGGCGAAGGCGGCGAAGCGGGCGATCTGGTACTCGTCCAGGATGTGCAGCTGCCAGATGACGACACAGCCGATCACGCCGGTCGCGAGCAGGCCGAAGACCCAGCGGTTGGAGGCGCCGGAGGCGAGCAGCACGCCGAGGATGATGGTGACCATGACCAGGACCGTGCCGAGGTCGGGCATGAGCAGCACGATCAGGATCGGGACCGCGGCCAGGCCCAGGGACTGCACGACGGTGCGGTGGTCGGGGTACTTCTTGTCACCGGCGTCGACCCGCGCCGCCAGTATCATCGCCATGCCCAGAATGATCGTGATCTTCACGAACTCGGCGGGCTGCAACGAGAAACCGCCGCCGAAGACGATCCAGTTGCGGCTGCCGTTGATGGTGGCGCCCAGCGGGGTGAGCACCGCGAGGATGCCCGCCAGGGAGAGGCCGTAGAGGATCGGCACGACGTTGCGGAGCTGGCGGTGGCCGACCCAGATGGTGCCGATCATCAGGACGAGCCCGATGCCGGTGTTCATCAGGTGCCGGACCAGGAAGTAGTACTGGTCGCCCTGGTTGATCTCGGTGCGGTTGCGGGTCGCCGAGTAGACCAGCACCGAGCCGAGCAGGGACAGGGCGACCGCCGCCACCAGCATCGGCCAGTCCAGGCGGCGGGTCAGCGAGTCCCGGGCGAGGAGCCGGGTCCAGCCGGCCCGCGCCGGGCCGTACCCGGAGACGGAGAAGCTGTTGACGCCGGTCATGTGAGCATCCTCCGGCTTCCCCGCTTGCGGGCTCGTCTGCGGGTGTCGCGGTTGCCCGTGGACGGGGAGGCCGTGGTGGCGGCCGGGGTCTGCCCGTTGTCGGTGTTCTTGTCGCCCTGCTGGGAGTAGACCTGGAAGTCCTTCGCCGGGTCCTTGGAGATCTTCGGGGACTCGATCGTGCCGTCCGTGCGGACCTTCGGCAGGCCCTTCTGCGGGGTGTAGAGCAGCGCCTTGTTCTTGTCGATGGAGCCGCCGGCCGACACGCCGTACAGGGCGCTGTAGATGTTGCGGACCGCCTCACCGGAGGCACCGGAACCGGTACCGGCCTGGGAGATGGTCATGATGACCGTGTAGTCCTTGCTGTAGGTGGCGAGCCAGGACGTGGTCTGCTTGCCGTAGACCTCGGCGGTACCGGTCTTGCCGTGCAGGGCGATCTTGTCCTGGGGCCAGCCGCCGAACTTCCAGGCCGCCGTACCGCGGGTGATGACGCCCGCGAAGGCCTCGTCCATGCCCTTGAGGGTGGCCTGGGTGACCGGCAGCCTGCGGACCACCTTGGGCTTGATCTCCTGGACGGTCTTGCCGTCGGCGCTGACGATCGCCTTGCCGATGGTCGGCTGGTACTCGGTGCCGCCGTTGGCCACGGCGCCGTAGATCATCGCCTCCTGTATCGGCGTGACGAGGGTGTCGCCCTGGCCGATGGAGTAGTTGATCTCGTCGCCCTCGCGCATCTTGTTGCCTTCGAGGCAGTTCTCGTACTCGATCTTCTCGACGTAGGTGCCGTCCTTCTTCCCGGACTTGCACCAGGCGTCCTTGTTGGCCTTCCAGTAGTCGATCTTCCACTGGCGGTCGGGGACGCGGCCGGTGACCTCGTTGGGCAGGTCGATGCCGGTCTCCTTGCCGAGGCCGAACTGGTGGGCGGTCTTGAAGAAGTAGTCCTTCGGCTCGCCCGGCTTGGGGTTGATGCCGCCGTCCTTCTTCCACTCGCGGTCGGCGAGGCCGTAGAAGACGGTGTCGCAGGAGACCTCCAGGGCGCGGCCCAGGGAGATGTCGCCGAAGTTCTCGCCCTCGAAGTTCTTGAAGACCTGGCCGCCCACCGAGTAGGAGCTCGTGCAGGGGTAGCCGCCGTCCCAGGCGTAGCCGGCGTTGACCGCGGCGGCGGTGGAGACCACCTTGAACGTCGAACCGGGGGCCGCCTGACCCTGTATGGCCCTGTTGAGCAGCGGGTAGTCGGAGTTCTTGCCGGTGAGGGCCTGGTAGTCCTTGGCGGAGATGCCGCCGACCCACACGTTCGGGTCGTAGGTCGGGGCGGAGGCCATGGCGACGATCCGGCCGGTCTTGGCCTCCATCACGATGACGGCGCCGGAGTCGGCCTTGTAGTTCTCGTGGGTGATGCTGTCGTACTGCTGGCGGGCGGCCTTCATCGCCTTGTCCAGCTCGTTCTCGGCGACCCGCTGGACGCGGGAGTCGATGCTGGTGACCAGGTTGGAACCGGGCTCGGCGGCGTCGGACTTGGCCTTGCCGATGACGCGGCCGAGGTTGTCGACCTCGTAGCGGGTGACGCCCGCCTTGCCGCGCAGTTCCTTGTCGTACTCGCGCTCCAGACCCGACCGGCCGACCTGGTCGGAGCGCAGGTACGGGGAGGAGGTGTCCTTGGCCTGCTGGATCTCGTCGTCGGTGACCGGGGAGAGGTAGCCGAGGACCTGGGCGGTGTTGGACTTGCCGGGGCTCGCGTAGCGGCGGACCGCCTCGGGCTCGGCGGTGATGCCGGGGAAGTCCTCGGAGCGCTCGCGGATCTGCAGGGCCTGCTTGGCGGTGGCCTTGTCGGTGATCGGGATCGGCTGGTACGGCGAGCCGTTCCAGCAGGGCTGGGGGGTCTTGGCGTCGCAGAGGCGGACCTTCTGCATGACCTCGTCGGGCTTCATCCCGAGGACTCCCGCGAGCTTGGTCAGGACCGCCTTGCCGTCGTCCTTCTGCTTGAGCAGGTCGGTGCGGGAGGCGGAGACGACCAGCCGGGTCTCGTTGTCCGCGAGGGGGACTCCGCGGGCGTCCAGGATCGAGCCGCGCACGGCGGGGTCGACGACCTGCTGGACGTGGTTGCCGGAGGCCTCCTTCTGGTACTCGGAGCCCTCGCGGATCTGCAGGTACCACAGGCGGCCGCCGAGGGTGCCGAGCAGGGAGAGGACGAGGATCTGGATGACGACGAGGCGGATCTGGACGCGTGGGGTCCGACCGGTCTCGGGAATGTTGGTCACTGGGCTGTCTCCCCCTCTCCCGGCACAAATGCGCGTGCGCGTACGAATGATGAACGATCTACCTGTGAGGCCGCGTTCCGCCCCCGCGCACCCGTTCGGGTGAACTCACCCGCGTTCACAGGCGCTTGACCCCCTTGATGCGGCCGACGCGGACCGTGCGGGTGCGGGCCTTGGCCCTGAGGCCACCGAGGCCGCCGCGCTGGCCGCCGATGCGCATGCCGGTACCGGAGGAGATCCAGCCCGAGGAGATGTCGCCCGCCTTGCCGCCGGAGTTGGCCTCGGTGAGCGGGTCGTTGTCGGCGCGGCGGGCCAGAGCCATGACGCCGGGGACCACGAACGGGGCGAGCAGCAGGTCGTACAGGGCGGCCGTGATCAGCAGGCTGGTCATGCCGACGTGCCGGGCGGCGGTGTCGCCGACGAGGGCGCCGACGCCGGCGTACAGCAGGGTGGAGCCGACGGCGGCGGCGACCACGACGAGCATCGGGCCGGTCGCGGACTTCAGGCGGCCGTTCTCCGGCTTGATGAGGCCGGCGAAGTAGCCCACGACGCAGAGCACCAGGGCGTAGCGGCCGGCCGCGTGGTCGGCGGGCGGGGCGAGGTCGGCGAGGAGTCCGGCGCCGAAGCCGACGAGGGCGCCGCCCACATGGCCGTACACCATGGCGAGGCCGAGGACGGTGAGCAGCATGAGGTCGGGGACGGCGCCGGGCAGGTGGAGGCGGGCGAGGACGCTCACCTGGATCACCAGGGCGACGACGACCAGGGCGGAGGAGAGCAGGATCCGGTTGACACGCATGGGGGATTCAGCTCCTACTGCTGCTCGCCGGTGGTGTCGGACGCGTTGGCGCTCGCGTCCGCGGACGGGGTGACCGTGACGGTCACCGTCGGGGTGGGGGTCGGCCTGGGCTTGGCCGGGAGCACCGTGTCGCGCGGGTCCTTCTTCGGTGCCTCGACGACCACGCCGACGATGTCGAGCTTGGTGAAGGACACGAACGGCGTGACGTACAGGGTGCGGGTCAGGCCGCCGTTGGAGGGGTCGACGCGGGTGACCGTGCCGACCGGGACGCCGGGCACGAACGGCTTGTCGCCCTGGGAGCCGAAGGTGACGAGCCGGTCGCCCTTCTTCACCTCGGCCTTGCTGTCGAGGAGTTCGACGCGCAGCGGGCGGTCGCCCTGTCCGGAGGCGAAGCCGAGTTCGTCGCTGCCCTCCATGCGGGTGCCGACGGTGAAGTCGGGGTCGTTGGCGAGCAGCACGGTGGAGGCGTCCGGGCCGACCGTGGTCACGCGGCCGACCAGGCCGTTGCCGTTGAGGACGGTCATGTCGCGCTTGATGCCGTCGTTGTAGCCGACGTCGATGGTGACGGTCCAGGAGAAGCCCTGCGCCGACCCTATGGCGATGACCTGGGCGCCCTTGATGCCGTACTGGCCCTCGGCGGCGACGTTGAGCATCTTCTCGAGCTGGGTGAGGCGGCTGCGGTTGCGGTCGTCGCTGCCGAGCTTCGCCTTGAGGGTCGCGTTCTGCTTCTCCAACCGGGCCAGCCGGTCGTGCCGTTCGCCGGAGCCACGGACGGCGGAGACGGCGTTTCCGACCGGGTCCACCACCGTCGACATGCCGTTCTCGATCGGGCCGAAGACCGCGGCCGCGGCCTGCCGGGCGCCGTCGACCGGGGAGTTCCTGCCACCTCGGATGTCCACCGTGATCAGCGCGAACGCGATGGCGATCAGCAGCACCAGGAGCAGCCGGCTCTCTTTCGTGTCCCTCACGTGCGGCGGCCGTGCCTTCCTCAATAGGAACTTGCGGAGCTTGATTTCGGGAGTTCGTGAAGCATGTGGGGGGTGCGAAGGTCTGCGGGGGGGGCGGAGGCTTGTGTGCGTGTGTGGGGGGAACTCGCCCTGTGTGAGCCTATGCCTCCATATCAACGATCCGCCGCACGAGAGGGGGTCATCTCGTACGGCGGAATCGAAGAGTTACGTCATCTGCGCGGCTGGGCGTCCAGGACCTGCTGGAGCGCCTCGAACTCCTCGACGCATTTGCCGGAGCCGAGCGCCACGCTGTCCAGCGGGTCCTCGGCGATGTGGATCGGCATGCCGGTCTCCCGGCGCAGCCGCTCGTCCAGACCGCGCAGCAGGGCTCCGCCGCCGGTCAGAACGATTCCCCTGTCCATGATGTCGCCGGACAGCTCCGGCGGGCACTTGTCGAGCGTGGTCTTGACGGCGTCGACGATCGCGTTGACCGGCTCCTCGATCGCCTTGCGGACCTCGGCGGCCGAGATGACCACGGTCTTGGGCAGGCCGGAGACCAGGTCCCGGCCGCGGATCTCGGTGTGCTCGTCGGAGTCGAGGTCGTACGCCGAACCGATCGTGATCTTGATCTGTTCGGCCGTCCGCTCACCGAGGAGGAGCGAGTACTCCTTCTTGATGTGCTGGATGATCGCGTTGTCCAGCTCGTCGCCCGCGACGCGGATGGACTGGGCGGTGACGATGCCGCCGAGCGAGATGACCGCGACCTCGGTGGTGCCGCCGCCGATGTCCACCACCATGTTGCCGGTGGCCTCGTGGACCGGCAGGCCGGAGCCGATGGCGGCGGCCATGGGCTCCTCGATGATGTGCACCTGGCGGGCACCGGCCTGTGACGACGCCTCGATGACCGCGCGGCGCTCGACACCGGTGATGCCGGAGGGCACGCACACGACCACACGCGGCCGCGCGAGGTACCGCCGCTTGTGGATCTTGAGGATGAAGTAGCGGAGCATCCGCTCGGTGATCTCGAAGTCGGCGATCACGCCGTCCTTCAGCGGGCGCACGGCGACGATGTTGCCGGGCGTGCGCCCGATCATCTTCTTCGCCTCCGCGCCGACCGCAAGAATTCCACCGGTGTTCGTATTGATCGCGACAACGGACGGCTCGTTGAGTACGATCCCGCGACCCCTGACGTACACCAGCGTGTTGGCGGTCCCGAGGTCGACAGCCATGTCACGGCCGATGAACGACATTGAGTTCCCCATCAGGATTCGTCTGGCCTTCCCGGGAGCTTTTGAGGGCATTTCAGGTCGGCGAAGTGGGTGCTGTGACGTGAAGGCTTCCATGGTAGACGCGCCTGCACGAACACTGCGCGAGGGTCTTCGCCATTGTCAGCACGTGTACGGCCGCCTCGCTTGTGGAGACGGTCCGACGGGGCCACTCGTTCCCCCGATCGGCACGCATATGCCGAGGGACGGCCGAAATCGTTCGGCCGTCCCAGGTCGTGCAGCTCAAAGGACTGACGCCTCGTCAAAAACTTCCACGAAAACTCCGTACGGGTCCTTTACGGGCCCCGGACGGCTACGCGCGGCCGGGGAAGAAGATCTTGACCTCGCGTTCGGCGGACTCCTCCGAGTCGGACGCGTGGATCAGGTTCTCGCGGACGATCACGCCGAAGTCACCGCGGATGGAGCCGGGCGCGGCGGCGATCGGGTCGGTGGGGCCGGCCAGGGCGCGGATGCCCTCGATGACCCGCTCGCCCTCGACGATCAGGGCGACGGACGGGCCGGAGGACATGAACTCCACCAGCGGCTCGTAGAACGGCTTGCCGACGTGCTCGGCGTAGTGCTGCTCCAGCGTGGCGCGGTCCAGGGTGCGCAGCTCCAGCGCGGTGATCTGCCAGCCGGCCTTGCGCTCGATACGGCTGATGATCTCGCCGGTCAGGCCCCGACGGACGGCGTCGGGCTTGAGCAGGACGAGGGTGCGCTGGCTCACGGGAGGGCTCCTTCGGTACTGGCCGGGTGCGGTGAGGAGAGGCTACAGGGCTGGTCTGAGCGTCCGTTACACAGTGTGCGGGTCGATGGGTCCGCGGTCTTCGGGGGCTGCCGCCCCCGGCCCCCCGCTTCGGCCTGAACGGCCTCGTCCTCAAACGCCGGACGGGCTGGAGGGGGGCGCGGGCCGGTCGTCGCCCTCAGACGCCGGACGGGCGTGCGGACCGGTCGTCGGCCTCACACCCCCGACGGGCTGCCCTGGGTGTTCTGCGCTGCGAAGCGGGCCTTCGCCTCGTCGATCTTTCTTCCGTAGTGCACCGAGGCCCACCACAGGCCCGCGAAGATCGCGCCCATGAAGTACATGGTCGGGACGAAGATCCCGGAGGCGATCAGGGCGATCTGCAGGGCCCAGCCGAGGGCGATGCCGGCCGGGCGGGTGATGACACCGCACAGGGCCAGGCAGAGGAACATGGCGATGCCGCTGACGAGCCACACCGTGGAGGTGGACAGGTCGGGGTCCTTCATGGCGACGAGGGCGGCGAAGCCGATGACGAAGAACTCGCCGATCAGGGTCGAGGAACAGAGCGTGCGCATGGTCAGGCCCTCCCGAGGAGCAGTCGGGCCTCGCCCACGGTGATGACGGAGCCGGTGACCAGCACACCGCCGCCCGCGAACTCGCCCTCCTCCTCGGCCAGCGTGATCGCGGCCTCCAGGGCGTCGGGCAGCCGCGGCTCGACCTGGACGCGGTCCTCGCCGAACACCTCGACGGCTACCGCGGCCAGCTCGTCCGCGTCCATCGCGCGGTGGCTGGAGTTCTGGGTGACGACGACCTCGGCGAAGATCGGCTCGAAGGCCTCCAGGAGGCCCCGGACGTTCTTGTCGCCGCTGGCCCCGACCACGCCGATCAGCCGGCTGAAGTCGAAGGCCTCACCGACGGCCTCGGCGGTGGCGAGGGCGCCGGCCGGGTTGTGGGCGGCGTCGAGGACGACGGTGGGAGAGCGTCGTACGACCTCCAGCCGGCCCGGGGACGAGACGGCCGCGAAGGCCTTGCGGACCGTGTCGATGTCGAGGGGCTCGGGGCGCTGGGAGCCGACCCCGAAGAACGCCTCCACCGCGGCGAGCGCGACGGCCGCGTTGTGGGCCTGGTAGGGGCCGTGCAGGGGCAGGTAGACCTCGTCGTACTCGCCACCGAGGCCGCGCAGGGTGAGCAGCTGGCCGCCGACGGCGACCTGGCGGGCGACGACGCCGAACTCGAGGCCCTCGCGGGCGACGGTGGCGTCCACCTCGACGGCCTTCTTGAGGAGCACCTGCGCCGCGTCGACCGGCTGCTGGGCCAGGATCACGGTGGCGTCCTGCTTGATGATGCCGGCCTTCTCGCCGGCGATCTCGGCGGTGGTTTCGCCCAGCCGGTCGGTGTGGTCGAGGCCGATCGGGGTGACGACGGCGACGTCCCCGTCGATGACGTTCGTCGCGTCCCAGGAGCCGCCCATGCCGACCTCGACGACGGCGACGTCGACGGGGGCGTCCGCGAAGGCCGCGTACGCCATGCCGGTGAGCACCTCGAAGAAGGAGAGCCGGTACTCCTGCTGCGCGTCGACCATCTCGACGTAGGGCTTGATGTCGTTGTACGTCTCGATGAACCGCTCGGCGGAGATCGGGGCGCCGTCGAGGCTGATGCGCTCGGTGATCGACTGCACGTGCGGGCTGGTGTAGCGGCCGGTACGGAGTTCGAAGGCGCCGAGCAGGGCCTCGACCATGCGGGCGGTGGAGGTCTTGCCGTTGGTGCCGGTGATGTGGATCGAGGGGTACGACCGCTGCGGCTCGCCCAGCACGTCCATGAGGGCGGCGATCCTGGTGACCGACGGCTCCAGCTTGGTCTCGCCCCAGCGGGTGGCGAGCTCCGCCTCCACCTCGCGCAGGGCCCGGTCGACCTCGGGGTCCTCGGGGCGGCCCGGGACGTCGCCCGGCTGCGGGCCGCCCTGGGTGCGCAGGGTCCGGCTGCCGGCCTCGATCACCGCGAGATCGGGGTCGCGGTCCGTCTCGGCCGCGACGATCTCGTCGAAGCCGTCCTCGAAGGCGTCCTCGAAGTCGCCGTCGAAGCTCTCATGGGGGTCGCGCGGGGGCAGATCACTCACGGGACCAGTCTACGGAGCCCTGCGGACGCGTGGACGCGTCGGGCGCCGGAAGCGCCTGCTCGCACCAGATCGTCTTGCCGGCGGCGGTCTGCCTGGTGCCCCACCGCCGGGTGAGCTGGGCCACCAGCAGCAGGCCACGGCCGCCCTCGTCGAAGACCCGGGCCCGCCGCAGGTGCGGGGCGGTGCTGCTGCCGTCGGAGACCTCGCAGATCAGCGTCCTGGTGTCGCGGATGAGCCGCAGCTGGATCGGGGGGCCGCCGTAGCGGACGGCGTTCGTGACGAGTTCGCTGACCACCAGTTCGGTGGTGAACGACAGCTCGTCCAGCTTCCAGGCGGCGAGCTGGTCGGTGGTCAGGGTCCGGGCCCTGGCGACGTGCTCGGGGTCCGCGAGGATCTCCCAGGCGGCCACCTGATCACCGGGCAGGGCGCGGGTGCGGGCGAGCAGCAGGGTGACGTCGTCGGCGGGTTCGCCGGTGCGCAGCGCGGCCACCACCCGGTCGCAGGCCGCCTCCAGCGGCTCCCCCTTCCCTGCGGACGTGACGAGCGCGCGGCGCAGCCGGTCGAGGCCGTGGCCGAGGTCGAGGTGGCGGGAGTGCACCAGGCCGTTGCTGAACAGGGCGAGGACGGAGCCCTCGGCGAGGTCCAGGTCGGTGGTCTCGAACGGCAGCCCGCCGAGCCCGAGCGGCGGGCCGGCCTCGCCGGGGGCCGGCTCCACCGCGCCCTGGGGGGTGATCACGAAGGGCAGCGGATGGCCCGCGCTGGCCAGGGAGCAGTGCTGCGAGATCGGGTCGTACACGGCGTACAGGCAGGTCGAGCCCACCTCGCCGGCCTGTTCTCCGGCGCCGTCGTCGAGGTGCAGGACGAGGTCGTCGAGGTGGGTGAGGAGTTCGTCGGGGGGCAGGTCGACGTCCGCGAGGGTGCGCACCGCCGTGCGCAGCCGGCCCATGGTGGCGGAGGCCTCGATGCCGTGACCGACGACGTCCCCGATGACCAGGGCCATCCGGGTGCCCGACAGCGGGATCACGTCGAGCCAGTCGCCGCCGACCCCGGCCCGGGTACCGGTGGGCAGGTAGCGGTAGGCGAAGTCGACGCTCGGGCAGTCGGGCATGACGTGCGGGAGCAGGCTGCGCTGGAGCGCCAGCGCGGTCTCGCGCTCCCGGGTGTAGCGGCGCGCGTTGTCGATGGCGGTCGCGGACTTCGCCGCGAGCTCCTCCGCGTCGGACAGGTCGTCCTTCTCGAACGGCGGGGAGTCCCGGGTGCGCCAGAAGACGATCACCCCCATCAGGACGCCCTGTGCCGACAGCGGCACGGTGATCAGCGAGCGCATGCCGTAGTCGAGGAGCTGCTCGGTGCGCCGCGCGTCGGGAAACGGCGCTCTGCGGGTGACTCGGAGATCGGCGACGAGGGCCGCGCCGGTGACGGTGCGGCGGGTGGCGGCGGGCGGCGGGTCCACGGCGATCAGGGCGCCGGTGGGGTCCAGCGGGGAGTCGTCGCGGACGCCGCCCCGGGCGACGCGCCGCAGGACGGTCTCGGCGGCCGTGGGATCCCCGCCGTGCAGCACGGACTCCTCCAGGTCGACGGTGACGAAGTCGGCGAAGCGGGGGACGGCCACCCGCACCAGCTCGTCGGCGGTCCGCCCCACGTCCAGGGTGTTGCCGAGGGCGGTACCGGCGTCGTAGAGCAGCCGCAGACGCCGGTGGCTCTTCTCCAGCGAGCCCGCCATGGTGTTGAACGCCGTCTCCAGCTGCCCGATCTCCCGGCGCCCGGTGGGCGGCACCCGGGCGCTCATGTCCCCGGCGGCGAGCCGGGTCGCGAAGCGGGCCATCCTGCGCACCGGCCAGACGATCACCCGGGACACGTAGGCGCCGTAGGCGACGATCAGGAGGACCGCCGCGCCGACGCCGACGGACGCGGCGATCGTCAGCATCCGCATCCGGGCCTCGAGTGCGGTCTCGCGCTTGCTGATCGCGAGGCGCTCGTCGTGGATGTAGCGGGAGAACTGGGTCCGGAGCGCGTCGAGCCGCTGCCTGCCCTCCAGCGTCCGCGCCGTGCTGCTCGCGTCGGGGTCGCCGCGCCGGGCCTCGGCCACGAGGGGGACCGAGTAGTCGTCGACGAAGGACTGGCCGGACCGCTGGATCTGCTCGGCGAGCTGCCGCTGAGCGGGGGACGTGCTGACGTCCACGAGTCGCCGGGCCTGTGCGGGGAACGCGGTCCGGGCGGCCTGCCAGGGCTTGAGGAACTCGTCCTGCCGGGTGATGACGTAGCTGCGCTGACCGCCCTCCATGTCGAGGACGGTCCCCTGGACCACCCCGATCTGGTCCAGGGCCGGCCGGCCGCTCCTCGCGGAGAGCAGGGAGTGCTGGGCGTCCTGGATCGCGAGCACCAGCATCAGGAAGACGAGGCCCATGAGCACGGCGAGCAGGCCGCCCGCGCCGGCCGTCAGGGGGACCAGTCCCCGGTGCGGGGTCGTCCTCGTTCGGCCCCTGTGCTGCATGTGGGCGTTCCCTCCGCCACGTGGCACCAAAACGGAACATTAGGGTCATGTTCCTACTTTTGGATTGTAGGGCGGTGGCCGGTGTGCGCTGTGCGACCCGGGAAACGCGCGCAGGCGCCCGGCGGCCCCGTGGAAAGGGCTGCCGGGCGCCTGCGGTGACGCCTGTCGGGACGCCTCGGCTACGCCTCCGGGAGGCGGTCCAGCTGGGCCTGGATACGGGCGATGTCCTCGTCGGCCTTGGCCAGCCGGCCGCGGATCTTCTCCACCACGTTGTCCGGGGCCTTCGCCAGGAACGCCTCGTTGCCCAGCTTGCCCGTCGCCTGGGCCTTCTCCTTCTCGGCGGCGGCGAGGTCCTTGGCGAGGCGCTTGCGCTCCGCCGCCACGTCGATCGTGCCGGAGAGGTCGAGGGCGACCGTGGCACCGGCCACCGGGAGGGTGGCCGTCGCCGCGAAGGCGTCGCCCTCGGGCTGGAGGCGCAGCAGCTGGCGGATGGCCGCCTCGTGCGGGGCCAGCGCGGTGCCGTCGAGGGTCAGGCGGGCCGGGACCTTCTGGCCGTCCTTGAGGCCCTGGTCCTTGCGGAACCGGCGGACCTCGGTGACGACGCGCTGGACCAGCTCGATCTCCTTCTCCGCGGCCTCGTCACGGAAGCCCGAGTCCTTCGGCCAGTCCGCGACGACGAGGGACTCGCCGCCGGTGAGCGTGGTCCACAGGGCGTCCGTGACGAACGGGATCACCGGGTGCAGCAGACGCAGCATCACGTCCAGGACCTCGCCGAGGACCCGGCCGGAGACCTCGGCCTGCTCGCCGCCCGCGAAGAACGTCGTCTTCGACAGTTCGACGTACCAGTCGAAGACCTCGTCCCACGCGAAGTGGTAGAGCGCGTCGGCGAGCTTGGCGAACTGGTAGTCGTCGTAGGACGCGTCGACCTGAGCGACGGTGGTGTTGAGCCGGGAGAGGATCCAGCGGTCGGTCGCGGACATTCGGGAGGCGTCCGGCAGCGGGCCCTCGGTCGTGGCGCCGTTCATCAGCGCGAAGCGCGTGGCGTTCCAGATCTTGTTGGTGAAGTTCCGGGAGGCCTTGACCCAGTCCTCGCCGATCGGCACGTCCGCGCCCGGGTTGGCGCCGTTGGCGAGGGTGAAACGGACGGCGTCGGAGCCGTAGGCGTCCATCCAGACCAGCGGGTCGACGGCGTTGGGGTTCGACTTCGACATCTTCTTGCCGAACTCGTCGCGGACCAGGCCGGTCAGGGCGATGGTGTGGAAGGGGGCGACCCCGTCCATGGCGTACAGGCCGAACATCATCATCCGGGCGACCCAGAAGAAGATGATGTCGTGGCCGGTGAGCAGGACGTCGGTCGGGTAGAACTTCCGCAGGTCCTCGGTCTGTTCGGGCCAGCCGAGCGTGGAGAAGGGCCACAGGCCGGACGAGAACCAGGTGTCGAGGACGTCCGCGTCCTGGGTCCAGCCCTCGCCCGTCGGCGGTTCCTCGTCGGGGCCGACGCAGACGACCTCGCCGTCCGGGCCGTACCAGATGGGGATGCGGTGACCCCACCACAGCTGGCGCGAGATGCACCAGTCGTGCATGTTGTCGACCCAGTCGAAGTAGCGCTTCGACATGTCCTCGGGGTGGATCCTGACGCGACCGTCACGGACCGCGTCACCGGCGGCCTTGGCGAGGGGCCCGACCTTGACCCACCACTGCATGGACAGGCGCGGCTCGACCGTGGTCTTGCACCGCGAGCAGTGGCCGACCGAGTGCATGTACGGGCGCTTCTCGGCGACGATACGGCCCTGCTCCTTGAGGGCGCCGACGACGGCCGAGCGGGCCTCGTAGCGGTCCAGGCCGAGGAAGGGGCCGTGGACGGTGATGACACCGTGCTCGTCCATGATCGTCAGGGCCGGCAGGTCGTGGCGGCGGCCGATCTCGAAGTCGTTCGGGTCGTGGGCCGGGGTCACCTTGACCGCACCCGTGCCGAACTCGGGGTCGACGTGGGTGTCGGCGACGACCGGGATCGTACGGTCGGTCAGCGGGAGCTTGATCTGCTTGCCGACGAGGTGCCTGTAGCGCTCGTCGTCGGGGTGGACCGCGACGGCGGTGTCGCCGAGCATCGTCTCCGCGCGCGTGGTCGCGACGACGAGGCTGTCCTCGCCCTCGCCGTAGCGGATGGAGACGAGTTCGCCCGCGTCCTCCTGATACTCCACCTCGATGTCCGAGATGGCCGTCAGACAGCGCGGGCACCAGTTGATGATGCGCTCGGCGCGGTAGATCAGCTCGTCGTCGTAGAGCTTCTTGAAGATGGTCTGTACGGCCTTGGACAGGCCCTCGTCCATGGTGAAGCGCTCGCGGTCCCAGTCGACGCCGTCGCCGAGGCGGCGCATCTGGCCGAGGATCTTGCCGCCGTACTCTTCCTTCCACTGCCAGACGCGGTCGACGAACTCCTCGCGGCCCAGGTCGTGGCGGGACTTGCCCTCCTCGGCGAGCTGCTGCTCGACCTTGTTCTGGGTGGCGATGCCGGCGTGGTCCATGCCGGGCAGCCACAGCGACTCGAAGCCCTGCATGCGCTTGCGGCGGGTCAGCGCGTCCATCAGCGTGTGCTGGAAGGCGTGGCCCAGGTGCAGCGAACCGGTGACGTTCGGCGGGGGGATGACGATGGTGTACGCGGGCTTGTCGCTCTTGGCGTCGGCCGCGAAGTAACCGCGCTCTACCCAGCGCTCGTACAGCGGCCCCTCTACGTCGGCCGGCGCGTACTGGGTCGGCAGTTCGGTGCTGGGCGCTGTGGGCTGCTGCTGAGCATTCTCGGTCACGGGGCCCAGTTTAGGGGTGTCCCGACAGTGTCCCGAAACCCGTTTGTTCTGTAACGGTGGGCACCCCCGTGCCATGGCTTCCCTGTGACTGAGCCAGGATGTCAGGAACACATAAGCATCTGGAGGGGAACCCAGAGATGAGCTACAACCAGCCGGGCCCGTACGGGGCGCCGCCGCCGCAGCAGCCGGGACCCTACGGGCAGCAGCCGGGTCCGTACGGCCAGCCGCCGCAGGCGCCCCAGCCCGGCTACGGCTACCCGCAGCAGGCTCCGCCGTCGGCCCCGCCGCAGCCGGGACCCTACGGGCAGCAGCCGCCCCAGCCGGGCTACGGCTACCCGCAGCAGGGCGTTCCCCCACAGCCGAACCCGTACGGCCAGCAGCCCCCGTACGGCCAGCCTCCCTACGGTGTTCCGCAGCCGCCGGCGCCGGGCGGCGGGAAGAAGAAGACGGGGCTGGTCATCGGGGCGGTGGCCGTGGTGGCGGCGATCGGCGTCGGAGCGTACTTCGTGCTCGGCGGGAGCGGGTCCGGCGCGCTGAAGGACGACGGGCCGCACAAGCTGACCGCGCCGGCCTCGCTGCTGTCCGGCAAGTACAAGCGGTACGGCGACCCCTCGGAGGAGAAGGCGAGTTCGAGCGACGCGAAGGACCTCGCCAAGGCCGGTGTCACCGACGCGACCTCGGTCGGCTCCCTCTACTCGACCATCGACCTGAACTCCCTGGACACCACCGACCCGACCAGCGTGGCCAAGGCGCAGACCGCCGAGAACTTCACCTTCTTCGGCGTCTACGGCTCGGTGAGGGACCCGCAGGCGGCGCTGGACACCACCTTCGCCCAGATGAAGGCGAACAGCTCCTCCGACGACGACGTGAAGCTGGTCGGCGACGCGCAGTCCGTCTCGCCCGCCGGTCTGGACGGCGCGGTGATGAAGTGCCAGCAGGCGACGGGCAAGAGCCAGCTCACCGGCAAGGACCAGACGGCGTACATGTGCATCTGGGCGGACTACAGCACCATCGGCATCGTGGAGCCGACGGCGGGTGTGAAGACGTACACCCTGGACGAGTCGGCGAAGATCGCGGCCGATGTGCGCGGCGAGGTGCGCGTCGCCAAGTAGCCGCCGCCGGCATCCGCCAACACCGAAGCGGCGGGGGCGCCCCCCCCGGGGGGCCCGCGCGGGGGGGGGGGGGGGGGGTGTTCCCACAGTAAGTACACCGCCGCCCCGGCGCCGGCCGGGGGGCGGGGTGCGGGGGGGGGGTT